>CAVXKP010000012.1:0-761884 GCA_963762375.1 uncultured Acidobacteriaceae bacterium | reverse complement strand
CAAGGACTTCGATCTGAAGCTGGAGATCAAGTGCGAGATTGCCGGCGGCAGTGGGATTCAGTACCGCAGCCAGACGGGACTGCCGTGGACGAAGGCCGCTGCATCCGGGCGAGAAGCCGCGGAATCTGGACTGGATGATGACAGGGCCGCAGGCCGATTTCTGGTTTCCGGTGAATCCGCAGCCTGCGTATTACACCGGCCAGTTCTACTCGGAGAACACGCCGCTGGGGATCGTGGCGTGGCGCGGGGAGGTGGTGGAGATGCGGCCAGGTTGCCGCCGACGCTGGTGGGGACGCTCGGCGACCGCAAGGCGCTTGGCGGCTATGTGAAGATCAACGACTGGAACCAGTACGAGATCATTGCGCGCGGCGGGGTGATGATGCACATTGTGAATGGCCAGGTGATGGCGGTACTGATTGATGACGATCCGGCTTCTCGAACAACCTGCCGGGCAAGATCGGGATCGAGTTGGAGGGTACGCCGGCGAAGGTCTCGGTACGGGATGTGTGGCTGAAGAGACTACCGTAGGTCTTGCGGACCTGCGGCCCTGCGCGGACGGCGGGAGTAAAGACGCCGGGCGCGGACGGCGAGGTTTTTGGAGTAAAGTGGTGGACTCGGAAACATCCAAGGAGGCTTTATGGCGTTGAGTTTTGCTACGGATATTCGGCCGCTGTTTCGGGATGGGGATGTGGCTTGCATGAAGCCGGACGGGATTGCGCTGGACGAGGCTGCGTGGATGTGCGTGCCGGCGAATGCGAGCTGGTGTATGGAGCGGTGGCGGCGGGAACGATGCCTCCGGATGCGCCGTGGGGGAAGGAGACGGTGGCGAAGTTCAAGGAGTGGATGGACGCGGGGTGTCCGGCGTAGAGGCCTGCGGTCCTGCGCGGACGGCGAGAGGCTCCGCGTAGCTGGATGGAAGATGTGGCTTGGTCTGTGAGGGTCGGCCTGGGATGGTTAGGGCTGGGATGATTAGGTTTGGGATTGGTTAGTCCTGGGAAGGCTTTTTGAAGGTGATGACCCAGACGTTGCGGTTGCCGAGGCAGTGGCGGCAGCGATCGCCGGCGAGGATGCCGGTGCCGGCACATTCGGCACAACCGACGGTGAGGTGGATGTCCTGGGTGTCGGCGGGAGGGAGATCGTTGAGTTCGCGAAAGACCTTGGCGCCGTGATGTTCGATGAGCCAGCGCATCAGTTTGGGCTCGATAGCCTGGCGCTCGGGGACGGTGAGGGTGGGGCAGCGGGCTCGCCACCAGGTGGAGATGCAGGTGTAGCAGACGCGCTCGGTTCCGGAGTTGAAGAGGTTGCCGGGGTTGGCGGTGAGATAGAACCTTCCGCAGTTGCAGCAGGGGCGGGCGCCGAGGAGGGCGAGGGCGTCCTTGATGTGGGTGAGTTCTTGCGGGAGGTCGTCGGGCATGAGGTCCTGGGCGGACGGTGAGGGTTGGGGGAGGGCGCTAGAGGGTTGTGGAGCGGCGGCCGGTGAAGAGGTGGATGAGGAAGGTGAGGATGACGGCGCCGATGGTGGAGATGAGGATGCTGACGATGAGGCCATGCTCGCCAGGACCGCCGTAGCCGAGGGCGCGGAAGATGGCTCCGCCGATGACGGCGCCGATGAGGCCGATGACCATGTCCATGAGCCAGCCGAAGCCGGAGCCTTTCATGATTATTCCGGTGAGCCAGCCTGCGACGATGCCGATGACGATCCAGCCAAGGATGCTGTGAGCCATGTGGTTCTCTCTCCTGTTATTTGCTTCAGGTGTTGAGAGTGTAGGCGATTGCGGATGGTTGTGTCCTGCGCGAAGGGCGAGATTTTTAGATGGTGGGCGGGATGCGGGTGCGGTCGCGCGATGGGGCGATGACTCGCTGATAGACACGTAGACACGCGATGTCCTGCACGGGGAACGTGCTGCGCAATGGAAGGGTGGGGATTGGTGTGGCGCGAGTAACGACTGGTTAGAGATATATGTTGCAACAAAGGATCATAAGTGCGTCATCTAAGTGGCAGCATCGATGAAGGTTAATTAATTTTCCAGTGCTTGACATTTTTCCGATGGCCGCCCTAAGATTTGACTCGTGGTTTTTCGTATTGTTGCTTCTCCAAGTAATTCATTGTGTGAATTTAAGTTCGACGAATCCTTTCGGGTTAGTCCTTATTCGTACGATTGAGTAACTGGATCGCGCTCTGGCGCCGAGAAAAACGCGATATATTTCCCAAGGTTAAATCCCTGTTCGGGTACGCCACTAGAACAATTGATAGCATCCGCGAACGACGTGAAGATCGCTTGGCTTGGGCGAGCCAGTCGTCCTGCCCGAACCCCAACTCGGTGAAGTAGGGGCTTCCCATGAAACAAAATCGGTTGCTACAGTTAGCTACTGTCTGCGTGACGGTCGCCACCGTCATATGTTTCCCCCATCATGTCGTGCATGGACAAGCGTCCAACGACCCCGACGCCCATCCCGCCCTTCGCTGTTTGCAGCGGGAATGTAAATGTGGCTTCCCTGCTGCCCGGCGGAGCTCACGAAGACTCGGATGTGGCCGCGGCGGGCGCGTTTATCACGCTCACGGAGTCAACCTTGCTGCAGCAAGTCGAACAGGCGTCTTCGCTGGATCAGTACCACATGATCACGCTGCTCGGGGAGACGGAGATTTATGATGTAAATCTGTCCCCGGCAAAGGACATCGCCTGCGCAACGTGCCATGTGCCCTACACAGGATTCAGGGGCTCGTCGAGCATCTTCAACGCGACAACCTCCTCTCAGCCTGGAGGTACGGCGATCACGAATGCGACGCCGCCAGAGCCGAACTATCGGTTCAGTTCAAGAAATCCCCAGACGTATGCCTATGCACCGTACTCCGGGATCCTGCATTACAACGCAACGCAGGCGAGCTTCTACGGCGGCAACTTCTGGGATATGCGCGCGACCGGAATTCGCCTGACCAATCCGGCCGCAGAACAGGCGCAAGGACCGCCGTTGAATCCCGTGGAGATGGGAGATATCGACAGTGCGTGCGTCGTGTGGAAGGCGTCCCTGAGTGGATACGCCACGTTGATCACAACGATCTGGGGACCACAATCGTTTGCGATTCACTGGCCGAGCAATGTCGCCACGATATGCGCCCGGCCAGGTCCAGCTCCAGCCAGCTGATCCATACCCGGTGCATCTCAGCCCAATCGATCGGGGAACATCGAACTCGACGTTCGATCACATGACGATGGCCATGGCAACGTATGAATCTTCAGCGGCTGTGAGCGCTTTCTCCTCAAAGTTCGATGCCTACCTGGCCGGAAATGCGGAGTTGTCCGGGCAAGAGCTGGCGGGCTATGAATTGTTCAATGGGAAGGCTCACTGCAATCAATGCCATCTGAGTGGACTTGGTGCAGACTCGCCTTCGGTTATGCAGACGGCGGCGGATGTGGCTCCGCTGTTCAGCGACTTCACCGCAAACAATATCGGTCTGCCGAAGAATCTGGCTCTTCCGTACTACTGTGAGAGCAAGCCGGATCAGTATGGTTACACGGCGAATCCCATGGGCTTCGCGTATATCGATCTGGGCATCGGCGGATTTCTGAATAACACGGGAGCCGCACCCAATCCAAATACGCTGCAGTGGAAACAGCTCGCTCCCCTGTTCAATGGGACATTCCAAACGGCGACGCTGCGCAACGTCGACATGAGGCCGCGGCCCGACTTCATCAAGGAGTACATGCACAACGGATATCTGAAGAGTCTGAAGGAAGTGGTTCACTTCTATAACACCTCGCAGGCGCTGCCGCGTTGCGCGCAGGGCTCGCGGGGGGAGAAGGTGACGTGCTGGCCGCCACCAGAGTATCCGGCAACGTTGAACACTACGCAGTTGGGCAACCTGGGATTGACCAGCGACGAAGAAGACGACATCGTTGCCTTCCTGAAAACGCTGACGGACGGCTATACCACGGCGGGAACAACGCCCGCGGTGGAAACAAGCATCATTCAGAAGAAGCACTAGCGTTGGATCGTAGGACGCACCTGACAGGGCGAACTATTCTATGGTTCGCCCTGCTCTTTGGGGACAGCAGGAGGGGTAGGTTCTCCGGCATGAGACGTAGCCGAAGACGTGGAATTGCTGGGTGAGTGGGACGCGCTCGAGGATTTGATCGAAGGCCGTGCGGGCGTGGTCATTGCTGAGGAAGGGGCTGCGCTGGCAACAGATGAAGGGCTTGAACTGGTTGATGCCGTTGATGTGGTAGCGGACTCCGCCGCCTGTTCCGTCCCTTCCTCATTCCTGGTTGCGGGTCAGCTACATTGCTTAGGCCGTCCTCGGACGTCGCTCGCTTGTACTTTCATGCCTGATTCCGTCATCCAATGACGACCACTTTGGCACTCGGTTTTCGGGCAATTTTGTGGTGTGTTGAGACCCACCATAGGCCAATGTTCACCACTACAGGCAGGTGGAGTTTATCGCGCATCGAAACTTGTTCGAGATCTCCCACCACTATTACGTAACGCATTAGTAAATCAGCCACTTAGACGACGGTAAATCTATAGATGCAACCGGAGGATTTCTCCGTGCGGTATGGTCAATCTCCGCTGTCCTACGACTATTGGCAGCGAAAACGGGATTTTCTAATTTATGTGTCGAAAGGAAAATAGCTGAGCTGGCCTCCGTCCGGTAGCTTGCATTTCTTTCGAAGGCTTGACGAGGCCGAGCCCCAAAACCTTCCTTCGGAAGTTTCTCTTGTCGAGTGGCTTACCCAGGATCGCTTCGTGGAGCTCCTGCAACGCACTCAAGGTGAATTTCTCCGGTAGCAATTGAAAGCCGACATTGCTGTACTCAAGCTTGCTCCGCAGCCGGGCCACGGCATAATCCACGATCTCTCCGTGATCAAACGCGAGCGACGGCAACGCCGACACCGGATACCACCCTGCTGCCGCAGCATCCGTTCCTGCCAGCAGGGGCGATTTGTCGTTTGGTACCAGGGCGTAATACGCCACGGTTACCACTCTGCCTCGCGGATCGCGGTCTGGATCGCCAAACGTGTAGAGTTGCTCCAAGTAGACGTCCTTGGTTCCCGTTTCTTCAACGAGTTCGCGAAATGCTGCCTGTTCCAGCGTTTCTTTGGCCAGCACAAAACCGCCCGGAAGGGCGTAGCGCCCTTTGTAGGGAGCAATGCCTCGCTCAATCAGAAGCACTTGTAGTGTCTGCTCATGAACCGTAAAGACAACGATGTCGACCGTGACCTGGATTGTTTGCTGCTTCATGCCATAACTAGCCTAGCCTTTTCTACTGAGCGTTGAACGCAGAGGATTGCGCCTGAATTAAACTCTACCGAATCCGCTTCGATGCCGTCGCTAAAGACGCATCCGCCCGATGGCATGGTTGATTCAACCAGCAGTTCCTCTCCAACCCCGATCCAGCCGGTCAGCAAATCAGCCGTAGAATGCCGACTGATGAAGGGCTCCCGCGTCACAAAAAACAATCTTGAATCTTCCCAGTCCATGTGAACGCGTTCGGGTGGCCGACCTCCCATCGCCGTCGCTAGTCCGCCCGCCATATTGAAGACCGATGAAATCCAACCCGTGCTGCCGGCGCCCGTACACACCAAGACGCCGCTCGACGATTGATGCTCCGTCTTCCCGCCAAGTGTGATCTTGTACCGGGCCGAGACATGGCTGCTCGCGCCGATGAAGAGGTCATTGAAAGCCAGGATGCGCTGGCCATCCTGCAATCGGGCTTCGGCCATCGTCACCTCTCGCTTACGCTCCTTTCCCTCCAGCACAGCCGTGATTGCGTCGCGGACATCTGTTGGCAAGAACGGCATCAGAACGCCGTCGAAGCGCTGAGGGTCTGGGTTGACCGCGATGATTGGCTGCCCTTTGACATACTTTGCAGTGTTGGCAACGACGCCGTCTTGGCCAAGAGTGACGATCAAATCCTTCTCAGTGAAGAGCACTGTGGGCACGAGGCTCCGATCGAGTGCGTGGACTTTGAGCTCGGATGGAAGAGATCGCCGCGTCACATCAACGGCCGCGCGGTACACGGCATCCTCTTGCTCATATTCCCCGAAATCCCCACCGGCGTGCTCGATATAGAACCGGGCTTGTCCAACGGTGTTGAATCGTTCAACAAGCTCCGCGAGCCGGGTTTTGCGGGTAACGACAAAGACCTTTTCAAACATCGCTAGTTCCTCGTCTTGCTCATCAGTCCCTGCAAGAGGTCAGGAGAGATATTCAACGCTCCGATCTTCTGAGCATTGCCAGCAAGCTCCTGGAAGGCAAGGGCGATTAGGTATCCGGCGTCGAATCCGCCAGGCGAGATGAGCATGAGCTTCTTCCAGTCCATTGTTTCGATCGCCTTTGCGGTGACTTCCATCGCATAGGCTCGGCTATCAGCGTCCTTGCGTTCGTTCGCCACTTTCTGATCCATCAGCAGCGCCCGTTGCTCTTCGATCGCTATATCCGCTACCATCTGCGCCTCACGAATCTGGCGCTTTTTCTCTTCCACGGCCAGTTCAGTATTCAGTTCACTTTCCTTGATGCGCCGTTCCTGCTCCACGGCCGCATTCCGCCGTGCGTAGATGGCTTCATCTGACTTGCGCTGCAGTACCTCGCGAGCATCGGCTTCCAGTGCCTTCGCCATCTCCGGCGTCGGCTTGATGGAGATCACCGCCACGTTCATGATCTCGACGCCGAGGCTCGTGATCGACTCCGAGGTCTTCAGAGCCTCCGAAACCTCGGCGCCGATCGCTGTTGCGCTGATCAGTACTTCGGGAAGCGTCAACCGCTGCGTAACAGCCCGAGCGGCGACCTGAGCCTCTTTCACTAGCCGCTCCTGCAGCTTCAACGGCCCATCAGCGAGATACTGGCCCTTTGAACCGATACTGAAATCGAGCAACGACGCAACTTTCTTCGGATCAGCAACCCTGTAAGTCAACTGGCCCTGCACCGTCGCCTGCTGAAAGTCCGCAGTGCTTTCGATAAAGGCAAATGGCGCATCCGTGCTTCCCATTGGGATGGCGGCAATAGTCGCGCTTGGTGAGTAGTAGAAGAAGGATAACCCCAGGCCTTCGCGCCGGATGTGGCCCTGTTGGAAGTGGAGAGCATAGTGAGTAGCGGGAATCTTTACGTAGGAGAGAAGCATCGTGGGCACCTCATTAGTGTCTTGCTAACACTATATTGGTGTCCTTGAGACACTTTGTCAACAAGAATCTTGGCGCGTTGGCCGGTGAAGACACGCCACTTGCAGCGTTGAGCAACGTGCAGCCTTAAAGCACAACAAGTAGACACTGTTGGGCAATCCCCATCTTGCGCTATGGCCGCGCTCTGTCGAAGGCGCTCGCTGACACTGCTCGTTGCGACAGCCGCAGCTTGGATACATCAAGCGTTGGTGAGACGGCTTACCTTTGCTTTGTTCCGGATCTATGCCGCATTTGTCTCGGGCGGCATTGGCAGCGTATTCGGTTGGTCTCTGGGCTGGTGGATGATGGCCAAGAGCCTCAACGGTCACGTTCCACTCCTACTGTGGGTCTGTGGCATGCTGGCGCTGATTGGAGGCTTCGCCGTTCTGGCATACAAAGGGGCGAGGGAGCTTCGCGGTGGAGCGCCAGACAGCTTTACATGGATTTCTAAAGCGGAGTACACGGGACGTTAGGACTGTGAAAACGGGCTTTTATCTATGTTGAAACAGGCCGCCCAGCGGCACAGTCGACCTTGGACAATGTAAGCCGACTTTTCCGGCACAACGGGGGCTCACTAGTAGAATGCGAGTCTAAGGAATCTCACTATGGTCGGCAACCGCATCAGGATGTTGTACAAACGGCCGGTTTTCGAGCGCAGCCAAACCGCTGTCCGAGCAGGCGAGGTCATTCGATGGTGGGAAAGCCGCCGCTTGTTCTTCAATCTGGTTGTTGGCTTTACAGGCCTAATTACATGCGCGTTGCTGATCGTCTGTGCGTTTACAGCTGATTCAATGGTGGGCGAGCCGATTGGCATGACCGATGGTCCGCTGCTCGGAATCTTTATGATCGTTCCGTTCGCTCTACTCGCAAATGTTTGCTACACAGCGGGTTGGATTTCCGAACTGCTCATCAGAGCAACTCGGACAGCGGAAGATGCTGCCGCGTTCGCGGTGAGAGCTTTCCGTGCTGGCATCACATTCTCGATCTTCATAACCTTGTGTCCTGCCGCGGTATGCTGGCTCGTTTTCGCTGTCGCACTATTCAAAGGACAGAAACACGGGCCGATGGGCGAATAATAAGCAGAGTCAATTGTGGCTCCCTCAAAACGGCGTTTTCACCAACTTCGATGTGCTGGACTCCTGGAGCGTGAACTTAGTCAAACCCGACTTTGCAGGCACCTCAGCCTAATCAGCCCTACCGACCCTCCCTCCAGCACGGGAATTTTATTTTCCTGCTGGAACCTAACCGTTCCGACATCCGCTTGTCTAACCTCGCGAATGGGAAATCTGGAGCAAGAAGCGATCCGGCGCATCCTCGCCGGCGATCGAGACGCATTTCGCGTGCTCATGGATCGTCATCTACCCACTGTTCTTCGCATGACCTACCGCGTCACGGGCAATGCCGTCGACGCCGAGGAGGCAGCACAGGATGCCTTTCTCCTCGCCTACAAAAAGCTCTCTGACTTCCGCGAACAATCCGCCTTCGGCACCTGGGTCTATCGCATCGCCATGAACTGTTCCCTCAATCTCGTCGAACGCCGATCCCGGGACCTCGCGTGGGACGCCGTCACCATCGAGCCCGGTTCGCCCACAGAAAACATCGCTGTCTCCCCGCGCCTCAACCCAGAAGGCGAACTTCTCAACAACGAAGCTATGCGTCGTCGTGAACACGCCATGCTCACCCTTACTCCCATGGAACGCACCGCCTTCATCCTCCGCCACATGGAAGATCAATCCATCCAAGTTATAGCCGACGCCATCGGCGTACCCGCAAGCTCAGCCAAGCAGGCCATCTTTCGCGCGGTCGCCAAGCTCCGCCGCGAACTCGCTCCCGCGCCTCCCGAATCATCCGCAGCCTTCGCCACCGTGGGGCGTAGCAAGGATCACCAATGAGCCCCTTCGACCAAAACATCGACAACGACGCTGGCCACACGATCGACAAAGACGATCTCATCGCCTTCCATCTCGACGAGCTTTCGCCCCAGCAGGAGCGTGCTATCCATCGCGTCCTTCGAGACAACCCCGCGCTCCAATCCGAATCCATCGCCATCGCCACTACCCTCCGTGCGTTCCCCAAGCATGAGGCCTCACTGCCCCTCGACGCCGCTAGTCGAGATCGCCACTGGCTCGCCCTTCGTCGCTCGCTTCCTGTCTACGTTCCTCGCGCAATAGCCCTCCGCAGCCTGTTCCCGCGCTGGGCTTTCGCCGCACTGGCAGGTTCTGCCGTGGCCGCGGCGGCGCTCATCCTCTCGCTGCATCACCATCCGCATGGCACAGCGTCCACCATAGCAACCATTGCTCCACATCCTGCCACCATCCCCATCCCATCGCTCTCCGTCCCCACCTCGCCACTTTCAGACGCGGCCTCCTCTTCAAGTTCGACACCCATCACCTCAACCCCACATTCACTATTGGTCAGCCACCCCTGGTCGCAAGCGCCACAAATCTCAGCACCAGGTACATCAGTCCAAGTTCAGCCCACTCACACCCAGCCGGGCCAACAACCAGTCATAGCCCCAACTCCAGCCGTAGCATCTCCAGCGAACACCAACATCGCTACGAACCAACAGCCCACCCTCCCCTCCGCGACACTCCCACCTCCGTCCCCCTCCGCTGTCAGCAAGGTGCGGCCATCCTCTCTCGCCCGTTTCGAGCGCACCACCGATCTCACCCTTGCGGTCATCGGCAACCTCACGCCCGACAGATCCATCATCGCCGGTACTCAGGTCACATCCGGCACCGCGTCCTACACGCAGACGGCCACCCCCTCCGTTGGCGCGCTCCTGTCCTTTCATCAGCAGCTTCACCCCTGGTTCGGCTATCGCGTCACCACCACCTATTCCCAGCCCACCTACGAATACACCTACGCAGCATCCCCTAACATTAGCGTCGGGAACATCGTCAACGAGCGGCTCTATGAACTCTCTGGAAGCTACGTCGTGCAAGCTCCCCGCCATCGCCGCATCACCTCCTCCGCCGAAGCTGGCGCTGGCCTTCTAGCCTTTCAACCAGTAAGTCCAAATCAATCCAGTCAGCCAGTCAGCCACGCTGAGCGTCCTGTTGCTCTCGTCGGCGTGGCTGCCGAGTTCGCCCTCACCAAGCATCTGTCCCTCCATGCCGAGTATCGTGCCCTTCTCTTCACGGCACCCGGCAGCTATTTTGCATACGGCTCAGACATTCCCACACCTCCCGGCAACATCGTCGTCAGCAGCAACCCATCCATTGGCATCACCTATCACTTCCACGCTACCCGTGAGCATTGATAGACGCCTTCCTATTCTCAACAACCGCCCCCCGGAGATTCCAGTGAGCCCCATTGTGTCCAAGACCCTCAACATTGCAACCTCCGCTGTAGCCTTCACCCTCCTTCACTCCTTTTGTCTTTCCCAAACCACCAAGCCGCTCATGCCACCTTGTACCCCCGCCGCAACCCAGCTCAATTCCGTGCCCCCACAAACACCCGCCCCCTGCCGCAAAAAGCTGTACCCCAAAACCTCGATCTCCCTCGGCGCCTTCCCGCAACTCACCGCCACCCGCATCGTCACCTCCCCCTACAACTTCATCACCGAAAGCTTGTCCCCATCCGCCGGAGTCCTCGGCACCGTCCGCCAGAGCTTCAGCCCCTGGCTCGGCTACTCCGTCAACATGGGCTACACCCGCGCATCCGAACGCGGTACCGACAACGCAGGCGTCGATTCCTCTAACACCGCCAGCAACTTCACTATCCCCGCCAATGTGTACGAGTTCAGCCTCTCCTACCTCGCCGAAAGGCACGTCACCCCTCGCCTCTCCGCCTTCGCCGACGTCGGTGCCGGCATGCTCGCCTTCCTCCCCTTCCATAGCGGTGCCGCAACCATCGCTGACGCCCCCAACCGCGCCCTCGCCCCGAACGTTAACTATCGCCCTCTTGGCGTCGCCGGCTTCGGCATCGACTACTGCCTTACCGGCAACCTGAGCATCCGCGCCGAATACCGCGGCCAGCTCTACAAATTCGCCGACTACGGCAACGCCCTCCCCCGCTACCTCACCGTCACCAGCGAGCCTACCATCAGCCTCGTGTACAACTTCAACACGCGCAGACCTTAACGAGTATTGCGTTGCGCTGGTTAGACACCCCGATGTTCAGGTATGAACGCTATTTCGGTCTCGGTCCCCGTGCTGCACTTGGTATAGTCGTTAGCTGATTACTCGGAGGCTTGACCTTGCGTTTCGGTGGCATGTCTCAATTCTCTATGCATCTCTTTGTGGCGATCTGCTTTATTGGGGCCAGCTGTAGTTTCGTCCGTGCGCAGCAGCCCGCGACACCTGACACTGCCTTTGAGGCTGCGTCCATACGGCCAGAGCACTTTACTCCAGGCTGCCACGGAGAGTCTGCACCCGGTGGTATCCACTACGTCCTCAACTGCGTTTCGCTACGCGAACTGATTGCCCTGGCCTGGAAGATCCATCCGGACAACATTCGGGGTGCCGACTCGCAGGCGCTCGAGACAAATTACGAGCTCTCTGCCGTTACTCCCGGCGGCCAGCCCTAGACCTACGACAGTATTCGACCGATGTTGCGCCAACTGCTCACGGAGCGGTTCCATGTCGCGGTTCATCCGGGCACAAGGCAGGTTTCCGGGTACATCCTGGTCGTCGCCAAAGGCGGTTCGAAGCTGAAGCCAGCCAAGGATGCCGCACCTCAGGGCCACCAGGTGGGTCAACCTTACGTCAACTCAGATTTTCCAGGTTATATTCGTGGCCGGGGTGCCGATCTAAACGAGATCGCCACGCAGCTATCTGCGCAGGTGCGCGCTCCTGTTGTCGACCAGGCGGGGATCTCCGGGGTTTACGATGTGGACCTTCAGTTCGCGAGGGAAGAAGATCGAGACTCCAATCTGCCTGATTTCTTTACGGCCGTCGAGCAGCAGCTGGGTCTTAAGCTCCAGCCGCAAAAAGTCACCGTCAACACGCTCCTCGTCGATCATGCGGATAGCGAGCCTACGCCGAATTGACGCTGCTGCTCCCTCCGCCGAGTTCATAGCCTCGGAATGAAGTAGCTGGCTGCTGTAAAACGGCGTTTTCACGAACTTCGACGGGCTGGACTCCCTGGAGCGTGACCTTGGTGAAAACCATCACTTCACGAGAGCTTGGCTGATCCGGGTCAAAATTGGTAGCGCTAGGGATAGAGTGAAATCACCCCACTGAAGTTGCGGTCATTCGAAATCTTCGTTCCGGATTGCGGCGGCGGACCCACTCTTTTGGATTAGTTTGCGGTCGGTACCTTGTCGATGGAGTCGATGACAAGGGTTTCGACGGGGACCTTTTGCGGCTTGAGCAGAAGGCCTGTTGCCTGTTTGAGGGCTACGTCGAGTGAAGGGAGGGTGCTGTCGACTTCTGGGTTGGACTGGTGGCTGAAGTCGATGTCATAGCTACCAGTGATGCCCGTTTGGTTGGCGACGGGAAACCGGCCGCAGGGGTGAGGTATTTGGCCACCTGAGGCATGGACCAGTTGGCTCCGCGCATTTGGCCGGGGCTGACGTTGATGCGGAGTCCGGGGAAGTGATCTCCCTTGATGGGGGTGAGGTGCGGGCCGCCTTTGGCGACGACCAGAGCGTATCCGCGGCTTAGGCGTGTTTCGGTGTGAGCTGCAAATGGAAGCGCTGGTGGAGCAGATTCTGTAAACGGGGTTTGAGCGCATCGCGGGTGAGCTGGATACCGTCTTCGGGCTTGGCAACGATGTCGTAGAGATTGGTTTCGAGCCAATCGGACGTATTGGAGATCTGGCTGTCATCGACTCCATAAGCGAGTTGTAAGAGGAGCGCTAGGGAAACGTGGGTTGCGGTGAATCGGCCCATGCCGGGAATGCTCCAGCTGCCGGTGTTCGGGTCGGCTTGCGGCGGGGATGGCTTGACGGTAGCGACTTCAAAGGTCGGGAGTGGGGTCTGCGCGGTTGCTGCACGAATGGAAAAGAAGAGCATAGCGAACAGCTAAACGAGACAGATGGGATGCAATAGTCGTGGCTGCCTACCTCTCTGGCAGAGGAGGATGCAGCGAGTGAGTATGGTCAAGGCTTATTTCCTCACTACGCAGCCTACGCCAAAAGGAACGTGCTCAGGGCTCGCGGAGCTCTTTTATCGCATTTTTGCGTCCGCTTTTGAGCGCTCCTGTGTATAAGAAGAGCGAGGTCAATGTCTATGCGGAGTCATCTATGTGAGGCCTTAATAATCGTTCATCTGATGTGTGCAGGAGGTACAGCGGCAGTGCGAGCCCAAGCCGCTCCAGATCAAGGAAAACCTCAAATGATGACAAAGGATGCTGATCCGGATTGGGAGGTAGTCACCGTCAAGCCGAGCGATCCAAATGACAGAGGCGACCACGGCGGTGTCCACGGCCCGCATGTAACTCTTGAGAACCAGACAGTTGAGAGTCTGCTGTCGTTCGGATACAACGTGCAGAGAAACCAGATGGTCGACGTGCCGGGGTGGGCGAAGACCGAGCATTGGGATGTGGACGGTATCGCTGATACGAACGGTGAGCCGAATGTAATGCAGTTGCAAGGGATGGCACGAAAGGTGTTGGCGGAGCGCTTCGGACTCAAACTTCACCGGGTGCAGCGCCAGCTGCCGGTATTTGCATTGACGGTGTCGAAGGGCGGGCCGAAGCTAACACTCAATACTAGAAGTCCGGACGGCCAACCTAACGAACATCGCAGGGCGGCGGGCGCAGGCTGGCAGATGTACGCCTACACGAACACGTCGATGCCGGTGCTGGCGCTGGATCTGCTGTCTTATGTGGACCGCCCAATCGTGGACCAGACTGGGTTGCCCGGACGGTATGACTTTCAATTGAAATGGCTGACGGACGATGACCACGCAACGGACACGGATGCGCCTCCTGGACTATTTACGGCGATTCAGGAGCAGTTGGGGCTGAAGCTGCAAGCGGTGAAAGCACCTGCAGATGTCTTGGTGGTCGATAGGGTTGAGCGGCCCGGAGCCAACTAAGAACATGGTGCAGACTGGCGCAACTCGTATCACACCGCGTCATGCTAGCACTGCCTCGTTGCTGTGTTCCGTCCGATATCAAACATGGAGCAGCGCACTCCTCAGCCGGCGCTCTACCCACGTCATCGCCGCTGGAGAAGTGTCAGGGTCGGGGTCTCCGTTCAGGCAACCGGGAAGCTGAACTAGGTCAAAAGCCGACTGTGCAGGAGCTTCGCCTGATTGCCCTCAAACGACCGAAGAGAAAGCGCCGGCGCGGACTCTAGCGTTGATCTGTTCGAAGGCCAACACGGAGAAGGGACGCCGCGACACCGAGTCTGACCGTCCTGGCATGGGATCTCGATTGCCTCGAACCCCTGCCCATTCCAACGAAACTGATAGTTTAAGATATCTGCTGGAGGAGCAGTCTCCTCCTGTAACTTAGGATCGAAGATGCGAACTGCCATACACTCTTTCATTGGCATCGGGTTCATCCCATCTTCCATTCACCAACTCGTGTGTTGCTTCAGTCGTAAGCTCATCCATTGCAGGTGATCTGTCCCGCCGTTCGGGTGTACCCACGGATACGAAAAGCTCTTGAGGTCCACTGCCCGAGAATCCTTCGATGACGCTGCGACCAGCCCAACATGGAAGTCAGGAACGATGCACCCGTATCGACCGCGGTGCCAAGCGTGTCGGGTTGTGCTGCTTTACTCATAGCAGCTCCATGAAAGGCGAGATGAGCGGAAAGTACGATGCGTCTTGAATATAAAATCTCTGGTGAACAGCCCAGTATTTCTTCTAGCCGGAGACTAACTGGTCTATGGAATCTGTCTTGCCTGGAGCCCAATCATCGCTGAGGCCACCGTACAGCGTGTGGTACATCTCGTCGCCGTCGTGCTGCGTAAATTCCAGATTGAGATTGTCTTCTCGAAGGCCGACGATTTCCATGCACGCATCGATGAGCTTGCGAGCGAGTTCGGCACGGAGAGCAGCAGAACGTCCCCGCCGGATGTCGCACATCAGCAATGCGACTGGCCGGGGAGCTCCTTCGCCGCAGCGCCACATGCTCCCGGTACCGAGCTCGCGAATGGCGATGGTCAGACGGTTGATATTTGAATGCATGGTAGTTGAATAGATCTCACCCAAGCGCTTGGCGAGCTGCTGTTTTTGTTCCGTGGTGTACTCAAATGGCGTGTCCAGTTGCAGGTATGGCATTTCAAATCCTCCTTGGCTATTGTTCGTACTTCTCGACAGAGGTCATTTCCGCAGGCGGCAGAGAAGCGCTGCGCCGACCAACTCCGCTTGTCTCAGAGCGCGCTGACATGGTGTGAATGACCGCGCCGAATAAAATCATGCTTGCTCCCAAGGCACACACGCCCTTCCACCCGAGATGCTGCCAGCAGGCCGTCCCAGCGTAAGAACCGATTGCGCCGGCTGAAAAATAACAGATCATGTAGACCATGTTGAGCCGACTCCTCGCTTCGGGGAGGAGAGCATAAATTCGCGTCTGGTTGGAGACATGGCCGGCCTGGACTCCGAAATCGAGAAGGATCACTCCAATGATCAGGCCCGCCATGCGGCCGCCGAATACCCAAAGGACAACAAATGCACTGAGCACGATGAGCAAAGCGAAGGTGATATTGCTGCGTGCTCCATGCCGGTCGGCTCTTCGTCCAATCAATGGGGCGCCCGCGGCACCGACGGCACCGACGAGACCGAATAATCCGGCGACGCCGCTGCCGTAGTGATAGGGAGGACGTTGCAGGAAAAATACCAAGGTCGTCCAAAAGGCGCTGAACGCTCCAAAGAGGGACGCGCCGATGAGACTGGATTCGATCAGAACGGGCTGGGTGCGGATCAGCGTTCCGGTGGAGCGAATGAGCAGGAGCCAGCTCAACGTTGAAGACGGTTCGCTGCGCGGCAGCCGAGACCGATAGAGGGCTGCGATGACGAGCATCAGAACCGCGGATAGCAGGTACGGCAGCCGCCATCCGAACCACGCTCCCAGCAGTCCGCTCACTGTACGCGCAAGCAAGATGCCGAGCAGCAGGCCAGACATTACCGTTCCAATCACACTGCCTCGGCGGGCCTCGGGTGCAAGATGGGCAGCATACGGAACAATTACGTGGACGGTTGCTGCGGTGAGTCCGATACCGAAGCAGGCGGTCGCGAGCCACCAGAGGTTTCGTGCAGTCGCCATCGCGACCAGACAGATGCATGCGGCGAGAAGAAGCTTCACAATCAGGCCGCGCCGCTCTTTCGTGTCCCCCAGCGGCACAAAGAAAAACATTCCAAGCGCGGTTCCAAGCTGAGTCAACATCGCTAATGTGCCGGCGCTCGTCGCAGATATCGAGAAGTGCGATGCGATCAGAGACAAGAGCGGCTGGATGTAGTAAATATTCGCTACGATGCTGCCTGTGCCAATCGCCATCAGGGCGACATGCTCGGTCTTCAAGGGCGTGCCCGAGAGTTCAGGCTGCTGGCTCATATAGTGCCTCCACGAAACGATTACGCGCTTAGGGATTCGATGCAGATGCACATCGAATCTCGGCTGCAAAGATTTCATAGTCGCTATGAAGGATTTTCAATCGACAGAGGCTTTCAAACCGAACAGGTGTTCGATCCCGGCGAGGCCTCTCAGCCTCCCAAGCTCTCCAGATGATCGACGATTGTCTTCCGGATACACGGGATTGTCTTTTCCTGGCTGCCGAGATATCTCGAATAAGCCATCCAGACATTCTGCGAGGCATCGAAGTCCTCGACCTCGATCACCCGTAGATCGGATGCTGCGGGAGAGGCATCCATCAGGTAGGAAGGGACGACTGCCAGTCCCGTTCCCTGCGCAGCAAGAAGCAACTGCGTTTCCTTGCTCTCGGTCTCCACCATGATTCGAAGTGGGATGCCGTGATTCTTGAAGGTCCTATCCAGATAGTGCCGAGCCGCGCAGCGCTCCGTGCCAACTACCCACGGTTGCCGTGCCAGATCTCCCATCGTCAGTGGATGGTCGGAAGGAAACGCCGCACCGCCCACGACAACATAGGGGAGCTTTCCGATAAGCTTTGCGATCAGAGTGTCCGGTGGATCATCCCCCTCAGAGCAGAGCAGAACGCCCGCGACGATCGAACCGCCAAGAAGCCTGTCCACAAGCACCTTTGTGCTCTGAGCGAATACGTGCGGCACCAGCTTGGGAAAGTGACGGCAAAGCGTCTCGAACAAAGGCGTGACCACAGCTTCTCCAAGCCCCGGAGCCACCCCGAGATTGAACTCGCCGGACGCCTCACCATTCGGGACGACTTCTGCTTTCATCGCCGCCACCGAGGAGAGAATCGCTTCGGCATGGTCATAAACCTTCTTGCCGAGATGGGTGGGGCGCATCGGACGGCTCTGCCGGTCTAACAAGATCACATCCAATGCCCCTTCCAGGTTTTGAATGCGCTTGGTCACTGCAGATTGGGTCAGATAAAGTCGACCCGCGGCCCCGACAATCGACCCCGATTCAACAACCGCCGCGAACGCTTCGAGATCGCTCAGGTTCATATCCTCAATTTACGGCGGTCCACGCTCGGTTGGCAACTTGTCACGGCGCTCCGATCACATGGATGTGAGCCCACGGTGTTCCTGGAAGCATGATGTAGGTTCCCTCGGTTTTGCGGGACGTGGACAATCCCGAACTCGCAACATTGAATGGCCACAGAATCATGCATCTTCAGAGCGTGAAGTTTTCCCTGGTAGTGCCAAGGCTGTCGAGATAGCGTTGGAGCGAATCAGGAAGATGTTCAAACCATTCCTTCTCTTTCCCTGGTAATGGGAGGACATGCCCATACTCCACCATGTCCGTCGGAGCCAAATTGCAGACGTATACGCGAGCCGCCTGACAGCTGCGAGACGCAAATTGATGGTCGCGGGGGCGAGTTGGCGTGATTGCGGTTAAGTTCCATGGCGGCATACCTGACACGATTATCCCGCCACGACACTCCCATCTCGCCACTTGAATCGGCGTAATCTGTTGTGTGCAGCGATATGCTTTGCTGCCCTCGCAATCGGAGGCTGCAAGGGGCGCGATAGAGAATCCGTTTGGAATGGCACATGGAAGTTGAATATGTCTAGAGCGTGTTTCATAAACACCGTCTGAGGGTGATCCAGAGGCAAGCGAGATAGAAGAAGGCACGATAGGTGGCGAGGAGATGCTCATGACGGACGAGGAGTCTGCGGAACTGACCAAGCCAGGCGTTGGTGCGCTCGATGATCCAGCGGCGCTTATAGCGTCTGAGTTTTCGTCCGTCCTGGTAGCGCCGGTGCTTGCTGTTCTTGCGATAGGGAACGATGAGGTCGATACCACGTTTTGCGAGCCGCTCGCGCAGTGGATCGGAGTCGTAGGCGCGGTCGGCGATTATGCGTTTGGGCTTCTGCCGCGGCCGCCCTTTGGGACGGGGGACTTGGACCTCGGCGAGCGTGGCCTCCGCAAGCGTAACTTCTCCCGGAGAGGCACTTTCGAGCCGAACTCCCAGCGGAAGACCGCCACCGTCGACCAGTACCATCCACTTCGTTCCCTTGCCGCGCTTGGTTTTACCGACTGCGGCGCCCCCTTTTTCGCCGGAGCGAAGCTGCCGTCCATGAACGCCTCTTCCCACTGCAGCAGGCCTTCCCCATCGAGCGCACCCAGCAGTGCTCGCCAGGCATCCAGGCACACATCCTGCTCTTCCCACTGCTTCAGCCGCCGCCAGCAGATCGCAGGAGACGGATACTTTTCGGGCAAAAATCTCCATGCCGCACCGGTCTGCAACACCCACAAAATGCCCTCCAGGCAGGCCCGGTTGGAAGCCCACGGACGGCCTCGCTTGTCCTTGCGCCGCTTCGGCTCTGGCAACAGAGGCTCGATCAACTCCCACTGCGCCTCACTCAATAACTGGAACCGCTTCTTGCTCATGCAAGAAGTTCATCAAACCACCCGCCTCATGCAGAAGTCCCCAGCTTGAGGCTGAACCTATTTATGAAACACGCTCTAAGAGTCGATCTTACAGATACTTCACCATTGAAATTGGTTCAGATGGAGTGGTCGTTTTACAAACGAGACGACCAGCTTCAACTTCCGATGCAAGGGCAGGGAAGCCTTCCAAATGGGTATCAACCAAACTACTGTTTGTTCCTCCGTGAATGGCAGCGAGTGGAAGATGATTGGCAGAAGGAATGGAAAAGAGACCCAAACATCTTTTTGGAACATTTCATTAGACGGCAAAACGTTCACGACCCGTACAAATAGGCTTCACCCCGACGGAACTCAAACGTTTAGCGAAAAGATATTCACGCGGAAGGCTGGGACAGTAGGATTCCCTGGACGTTGGCAGGAACCAACACCTCTTGACTCCCTAGACACTGTTTTACAGATCGAGCTCAACGGGACCCGTCTTCATCTTGCTTATCCTGATATCGGCGAATATTCAGATTCGCCAATCGATGGTTCTGTTGTCCCGGTGCAAGGACTGCGCGTTGCCCCGAAGCTTGCGATCTCTACTAGGGAAATCAGTCCGTTGGAGTTTGACACTAAGACGATACTTTCCGGACGCGTCATTCGGGAAGGTACTATTAGGATCAGCGAATCCGACCGGACACTCGTGCAAGAATCGTGGGGGGTACAGCATCCAGACGAGAAAGATCGGCTGGTCTACGACAAGCAGTCGCCTCGGACCCATACTTGAATCGTGTTTTGGACACAAGGGTGAGACTCGTTACCGAGTAATTGCAGAAGTGGACATGCGAAAGACCATGTAGCGATTGACTGATAACTCAATTAATGGGTCACTCAGAAAGAAAGGGAAGAAACATCGTCGATGCTGCCTGAAAACTCACAGTGGTGGTCGTCGCATAGCTTATTGATATTTGGCATCCTGTTGCTCATCGCAGGTGTGGCTTCAATTTGTACCGGAAGGACGTCTGCACGCACCGGTCGATGGATTCGTCGGGCCGAAGACCCGAGTGAGTTCTGGTTTGTGGTTGCGATGTATTTTCTAGTGTCTATATTCTTGATCGGAGGCTCTTTATGGTACGGGTAGAACCTTCAATTGAGTTGATATGAGCATCATCGGCCCAACAACAGAACTCAACAACGTCCTCTTCCTCACAGCAAGGACACTTTGAATATGACCAAAAGACCGGTCAGATGACGCATGTGCTTCCTGATGGCTCTCGCGCGAAAGTCGGTACTGGATATTCGGGAAAAGGCGATGGGTTAGATAACCCAGACGAGCAGTACACGCCCAACACTGGACCAATTCCACAGGGCACATACACCATCGAAAAGCAACGTGACAATGTCACCGGAGCAGGTCACAAGGTCCCCGGCTCTATGCGTTTGGATCCAACTCCCGATACCAACACTCACGGTAGGGCTGGCTTCTTAATCCATGGGGATAATTCGCGCGGCGGTCATTCGGCTTCAAACGGGTGCATCATCCTTCGTCGGCCCGCAAGAAATACCATCGGAGGAAGCAGCGATCACATATTGGTGGTGGTGCCATGAAATTGCGTCTGTTCGTTATTGCATCGACAGTCTTACTGTGCCAAACATGCGTTGCTCAACAGCATCCCACGCCGGTCTCTTCCAACGGAACGACGACAGTCACGATGTCGGCCAATGGGAAGATGCTGAAGGCGTTGATCCAAACAATGGTTGCTCCGAAGACGCCTCCCAATTCGCCTGAGAGGCACTTCGCTCAGTGCACATCAAGTCGCACTCCGTGCGTCTTGACCTCCGAGATTAAACTTCTCGATGGGGCAAACGAGGTTTTTGTCCCGAGGGGCGCATATGCCGATCTGGGCGATATATTCAGTGCCGAGTTGGCAATGGGTAACGGAATCTTCGTGCTTACGATCAGGGGCGGCGACGCTTCAGAGGCGTATATCGCAAAGCTGGAGTTCAACAAAGATCGAGTGATTCGCCGCACGCTCTACAGTGCGGAGGACACCGGGCATCCTGTGGAAGTGAGCCAATTCTTTATGGTGAGTTCTGACAATTAGCGTACACAAAGGACGCTGAGGAAGAGATGCATGAAGGTACGGCTGGGTCTGCTAGCGAGCGTTCTACTGTTGGCCTCCGTCACAGCCGTGTCGGAGATCGAAAAGGTTGGACGGGTGTGCGGGAATGGCATTTGCCCTGCGTGGTGACCGAAGCTCGATTCCGTTGCCGGATGGCATCATGAAGACGAGGCGAGTTTTGCAGACAGCGCCAACGTTCAGGTCCCGGATGGCTTCACGTTCTCCAACGCGCAAACCGTGATCTACGCGAGAGCTCTGTACAAGCCTAGGAACCCCGAAACAACTTCTCTGGCAGTTCTCATCAGAGATGATCGGGCGGACTTCCTCAAAGAAAATCCCAGCATTGAAATCTCCAAGTTGTCGCCCTTGAAGACCAAGGACGGCCAAGCGTTACCCGCCTTGTTTCAGGGGGAATGTCAAAACATTCGACAAGTGGTCGATGATCTCCCAGGTGGCTTGGTAAGGCACTACGGCGTCGCCCACAGTGAAAGCTGCGAATAACGCCTCAGATTATGTCAGCCGATGCAATCACTCCCATGCCAAACTGGCTAGAGCTTTGCACAGTGGCCAACAATGGTGCACAGTGGCCGAAATTGATGTACAGGATCATGCCGTTGCGGCAAGACTAATCGCTATTCCACTGTGACGGACTTGGCCAAATTTCGGGGTTGGTCGACGTCGCAGCCGCGGCGGACGGCGATATGGTAGGCGAGGAGTTGAAGGGGGACGACTTCGAGGATCGGGAGAAGGAGCTCGTGCGTCGGGGGGATGTGGATCACGTGCTCGACGAGCTGGGCGATGTGGTCGTCGCCCTGGACGGCGATGGCGATGACGCGGCCGGAGCGGGCCGTTACCTCTTGAATGTTGCTGAGCGTCTTTTCGTACTTGAGGACCGAGGAGGGATCGTCGGGGTCTTTGGTCGCGATGCAGACTACGGGGAGCGTCTCGTCAATTAGCGCGTTAGGCCCGTGCTTCATCTCGCCGGCCGGGTAGCCTTCGGCATGGATGTAGGAGATCTCCTTGAGCTTGAGAGCCCCTTCGAGGGCCATGGGGTAGTGGATGCCACGGCCGAGGAAGAGGAAGTCGCGGGCGGTGGAGAAATGTTTCGCGAGTTCGTGGCATTGGTCGTCAACAGTCCGCAAAACTTCTTCAAGTTTTGCTGGGATCTTGCTGAGCTCGGTAACGAGGTGGAGGCTGGTGGCGTCGTCGATGGTGTTGCGGACTTGAGCGAGGTAGAGGGCCAGCGTGAATAACGCGGTAAGTTGGGCGGTGAAGGCTTTGGTAGAGGCGACGCCGATCTCGGGGCCGGCGTTGGTGGTGATGGTTCCGGCGGCTAGACGCGTTACTGCGCTGCCGACGACGTTGCAGATGGCGAGGGTCTTGGAGCCTTTGGCGATGAGCTCGTGCTGCGCGGCGATGGTGTCGGCCGTTTCGCCCGATTGGGTGATGAGGAGGCCGAGGGAGGTGGCGTCGGGGATGGGATCGCGGTAGCGGTACTCGCTGGCGTAGTCGACGTCGACGGGCAAACGGGCGAGACGTTCGATCATGAATTTGCCAGCGAGCGCGGAGTGCCAACTTGTTCCACAAGCAGCGATGGTGATGCTAGTGGTGGCGCGGAACTCCTCCGGGGTGATGGTCATATCGGGGAGGAAGACCCGGCCGGTGTCGAGGGAGACGCGGCCTAACGTGGTGTCGCGGACGGCGCGGGGCTGCTCGTTAATTTCCTTGAGCATGAAGTGCTTGTAGCCGGCTTTTTCGGCCTGGATGGGGTCCCAGGAGATGCGCTGTGGGGTGAGAGAGCGCGGGGCGCCGTGGAAGTCGGTGAGGGTGATGCCGGAGGTAGTGAGGGTGGCGACTTCGCCGTCCTGGAGGAAGTGGATGAGGCGGGTGTGGTGGAGGATGCCGGGGACGTCGGAGGCGAGAAAGAACTCTCCGTCGCCGATGCCGAGGACGGCGGGAGGGCCCATGCGGGCGGCGACGAGCTTGTCGGGCTCGGCGGCGGAGAGGACGCCGATGGCGAAGGCTCCGGTGAGACGGGCGACGGCGCGGCGGACGGCTTCTTCGAGGGGGAGGGAGGAGGGGGCGGTGAGGACGGTTTCGGCGGAGTTGGATTCGGTGGCCGCCCACGTCTCAGAGGCGAGACGTGGGGCACCCGAATTTGTGGCTGCGGCGAGTTCGAGCTCGTCCTGGATGACGTGGGCGATGATTTCGGTGTCGGTTTCGCTGGCGAACTTGTGGCCCTTGGCGATCAGGGCGGTCTTGAGCTGGAGATAGTTTTCGACGATGCCGTTGTGGACAACGACGAGGGTCCCGGTGCCATCGCGGTGGGGGTGGGCGTTCTCCTCTGTAGGGCGGCCGTGAGTGGCCCAGCGTGTGTGGCCGATGCCGTAGGTGCCCTGGACCGGGTCCTTCGCGAGGATGTCAGCGAGGTTGCGGAGCTTGCCAGGGGCGCGGCGAAGCTGGAGGGGGTGGCCCCCGCCGGCGACGGCGATGCCGGCGGAGTCATATCCGCGGTATTCGAGGCGGGCAAGGCCCTCCATGATCACAGGAACGCACGCTTTGGGACCGATGTATCCGACGATTCCACACATAGTGAACAGTGTAGATGGCTATTGCGCGCGGGGCGAGGGTTTGTCGTGGCGAGGGATGCGGAAAGGGGTTGGCGAAGGTGATCAACGAGATCCGTGGCGGCCCACCTTAGCCGATGATGAAGCTGTCGGCGTGAATGGGTCGCCCGGCGAACCCACGTCTCAGATGCGAGACATGGGGCACCCGACATTGTGGCGCGTCCCACTACGGGCGGGCAGCGTAGAGGAGGACGGCGGTGGCGGGGGGAACGGTGGAGAGTTCGCGGTCGCCGGAGGGTTCGGCGAGCGAGACTTGGGTGGAGTCGAGGGAGGGGGCGGAGAGGGTGGGGCCCTGGCGGTAGCCGGGGAGATCGATGTTGAGGGACTGGTGGGCGTCCTTGTTGATGATGGCGACGATGCGCTGGCCGGTGGGGAGGGTGGCGGCGTAGGCGGTGGCGTTGACGGGGCTTGCACCATTCATGGGGTTGAAGTCGAGGGGGAGGCTGGTGGCTCCGGCGAAGTGGCCGGCGAAGAGCATGCCGTAGGCTACGGGTTCGAGGACATAGTTGTCGCCGATGCGGGCGATGGGGGTGTAGTAGGGATGGGGGTGTTTGGAGGGGTCGCCGTGGGCGGCGAGGACGAGGTCGTCGCCGGGGAGGTGGCCGCCGAGGCCGTTGCTGATGTATTGGCCGGTGCCTCCGTGGAGGTTGACGCCGGCATAGCCCTGGGAGGCGAGGTAGAGGAAGTAGTCGGCGGCCCAGAGAGAGGCGGCGAAGACGTCGGAGACGCCGGGCTTGCCGCCGCGGTAGCAGGTGTTGCCTTCGGTCATGCGGTAGGGCACGGGGTGATGCTCACCTGCGCTGAGGCGGGCGGCGGCGGCGCGGATGTTGTGCGCGAGCAGAGCGACCTGGGGGCTGGGTGCGAGGATACGGTCGATGGTCATCTGCGGGTTGGAGGGAGGGCCACCGATGTAGTAGTGGTGCGAGAGGGCGGCGACGGCGGGAGGGTCCGAGAGGGTGAGCAGGCGGGAGACGACGGCGGCGTACCAGTCGGGAGCGCCGGCGGTATCGGGAAGGCCGAAGCGGGCGCTGGGGACGAGGGCGCGGATGGCGTTGGCTTCGTCGAGCCACTCGTTCATGTAGAGCTCGGGCGACCAGGTTTTGGGGTCGCGGAGGTGGGTCTTGAAGAGGTCGGGCTCGTTGCCAAGCTGGAAGTATTCGAGCTTGCCTGGTTGCTTGCTCCGGTCATGGGTGAACCCGAGGGTGTTGGCGACGTACTCGGCTTCCTGGGCTGCGCGGCCGGGAGTGTTGGTGCCGAGGTTGATGCCGTAGATGCAGGTCCAGCCGGTGGCGTGGAGGAAGCCACGGAGGTTGTGGATGGCCTCGGGCGTGATGGGGTAGGCGAATGCGGAGTTGGGTTCGCCGATGCCGGTGTTGCGGACCTGGATGTTGGGAGCCGGGGTGGAGGGGGTGGGCTTCCAGTAGCCGATGTCGGAGGTATTACCGCCGATGCGGAGGACACCGTTGGGGGAGAGGGTGCGGAATTTCTCGATGAGGTCGGTGTTTTCGGGGGAGAAAAAGGTCGGGTTGGTGAGCTCGTTGGTCTCGTAGGAGAGGCCGATGAAGTTGTTGGGGATGCGGGGGCCGGTCTCGGTGGGATGGAGCTTGAGGGTGGCGGTCGAGGTGACGGGGGCCTGGCCCAGGGACTTGAGGGTGGGGAGGGCGGCGGTGGCGGCGGTGGCGAGGAGGAAGCGGCGGCGGTCCATCAAAGGGGTGGAGAAACGCGCGGGAGATTTCATGCAGGGAAGGATACCGTAGCGGGTTAAGAACCGGCTAGCGAAGGCGGGTGGTCGCACTCGCACCTGCTTACTTGAGGAAGGACGCGAGTCAGGGTTGGAAGCGGTGCTGGGCAGGGGCGTGCGGGGGCGGCGGCGTTCTGATTGACGGTGACCAGGGCGGGACGCGCGGATGGTGGCTGGGCTGGGTGCTGTGCAGCGGGTGTGGATGGCTGGGCTGGGCAGACGGTGGGCTGGAGGGCCGTGCGGGTTTCCGGGAGGGTCGCGGACTGCGGGGCTACGTGAGCCGGGGTGGAGGCGGGCGGCGGCGCGGGTTGGAGCTGCGACTGCGTTGCAGGAGGGATCGCGGTGGGAGAGAGGGTTTGGGGGGTGGGCGGGGCTGCCGGGGGCGGCGGTGGCGGTGGGTAGAACGATCGTTGCGGGGGCGGCGATGGGACCGAGTTGGAAGTCGATGGGGTGCATGGCCGAGACGCCGACGAAGATCATGGAGGCGAGCAGGATGACTCCGCCGGGAGCGAGGCGCCGAACGCTGGAGGAGTAGTCGCGGATGTTGCCGTGGGCATCGACGGTGCCCTGGATGCCGACGAGGAAGAGGGCGAGGCCGAGGAAGGCGAAGAAGATGCCGGCGACCATCCCGCAGGACTGCAGGAACATGCGGTTCTGGGCCATGTGCAGGCCGAGGACGGTGGAGAGGTTGGCGGAGTTGCCGGCGGCGAGGTAGGAGTCGAAGTGGCGCTCGAAGGAGAGGGTGGAGTCGAGCGAGTAGCTGAAGACGTAGAGGATGGTGAAGATCATGCACACGCCCGCGCAGCCGAGAGCGGCGAAGACGCTGTAGCGAATCAGCGGGTCGCGGGTCGGGGCCGGGGTGGATTGCTTCGGTGAGTCGGGGGACGCGAAGTCGTTCTCCATGGGACGGTGAGGGCAATGATCCTTGGGGTTCATCCTAAAGCATGGGGAGGGATTCCACGGCAGGGAAATGTTGAGGGTGCGCGGGCAGGGCCGCGGGTGGTTACTGGCGGCGCATGACCTGGGCGGCGAAGCGGGCCATCTCGGTGTGCTGCGGGGAGGACTGGAGGAGGACGAGGGAGCAGCCGGCGGCTTCGAAGTCGGCTAAGCGCTGGGCCGACCGCTTCGGGGGTCCCGATGAGGCCGGATTGGAGGCCGCGGTTGGAGACCGAGTAGTCGCGGAGAGAGATCTTCTTTTCGAGCTGGGAGCCGGAGATCCACTGCTGGAAGTTGGCGAAGCCGGCGGGGGATTTTGTGGGGTCGGGCTGCTGGCAGATGCGGTCCACTTCCCTGTTGGCTTCGGCTTCGGAGTCGCGGACGATGCAGTAGCCGGTGACGCCGAAGATCATGGGAGGAAGGTGGGGGTGCTGGGCGCGGCGTCTTTTCATGTCCGCGATTTTGTCAGCGATGGTTGCCGGGTTGTCGCCGTGCATCAGGTAGGCGTCGCACTTGGCGGCGATGAGGTTCTTGGCGGTTTCGGATTCGCCTCCGGCGTAGAGGGTGGGATGGGTATTCGTCGCCGGTCTATCCCAGGTCTCAGAAGCGAGACCTGGGGCACCCGAATAGGTTCTGCGGGGGAAGGGCTTGGGGGAGAGGAGGTTGTCTTCGATGGTGTAGTAGCGGCCGGTGTGGGAGGTGTGTTGCTGGGACCAGCAGTTGGTGAGGACGTCGAGCCATTCGCTGGTGCGGGCGTAGCGGTCGTCGTGCTCGTCGAAGGGGATGCCGTACTTGAGTGGCTTCGTCGCGCCACCAGCTGCTGACGACGTTGAGGGTGAGGCGGCCGTTGGAGATGCGGTCGATGTTGGCGGCTTGCTTGGCGAGCAGGGCGGGGTTGTGGAAGGTGGGACGGACGGCGACCATGAGCTCGAGGCGCTTGGTGACGGCGGCCAGGGCGGCGGCTGTGGACCAGGCGTCGAGCGAGGGGGATTCGGGACCCTTGATGTCGTTGAGGTTGAGCTCGGCGATGAGGGTGAGGTCGTAGCCGAGGTCTTCGGCGCGGAGGGTGAGGTCCGAGACGTAGTCCCAGGTGGCGGGCATTTGTTCGTCGTCGATGTTGCGAAGCCAGCCGCCGAAGACGGGGAGCCAGAAGCCGTAGCGCATAGGGTATAGGGTACAGGGGTTAGGGTAGGAGAACCTACTGCGGAGCTAGACCGTGGTGGTGATGTTGGCTTCGGATTCGAGCCAGTCGACTAGTTTGGCGAAGGGGTCGAAGCCGAGGACGTTGGGGCCGTCGGCTACGAAGTTGCTGAGGGCGTTGACGTCGTAGTAGTAGCGTTGGCCGTCACGGCTGTCGGTGATGTATTCGATGCCGCCGATGTCGATGCCGGAGTGGCTGCATGAGGAGTTCTACGTCGGCGATGGCGTCGGCGGGTGGCGTGTAGGCTTCGACCGTGATGCCGGACTTGGGGGCGTCGATGGCGCAGGCGCCCCGGTTGAGGTCGGTGCCGGTCGTGGTTCGGCAGATGTCGGCGGGGCAGAGGTCGAAGGTTTCGCCGGTGATGTGGACCTTGATGGCGTAGAGGTATTTGCCGTTGAGGACTTCGACGCGGACGATGTGGGCGCCTTCGGCGGGGATGAACTCCTGGACGAGGGCGGTGGAGTCGAGGCCGAACTGGAGGGCGTCGGGGGAGGTGGGGTCCTGGGCGATCGCGGCCTGGAGTTGGGAGAGGCCGTCGAAGCGCTTGACGCCGGCGCCGGAGCCTCCGATGTTTGGCTTGACGACGATCGGCCAGCGAAGACCTACTACGGCTTCTTCGGCTTGGGCGGCTCGGTGGATGACGCGGGCCTTGGGGTAGGGGAGGTTGAGCTTGTCCATGAGGACGAGTTGGCCGGCCTTGGAGAGCTCGGAGGAGAAGGCTTTGAAGCCGTTGATGACTTTGACGCCGCGGCTCTCGAGGTGCTCGAGGAAGCTGAGGGTGTAGAAGATCTGGTCGCCGTGGTCGCGGTTCCAGGCGCTGGGGCTCATGCGGTTGAAGACCAGCGAGTACTTTTCTTCGGGGTGGTCTTCGGGGGAGAAGAAATGATCCGGGGCATACAGCTTGACGTAGGGGGTTCCGCGGCGGTCGAGCTCGGCGAAGAGGGGCTTGAACCAGTGGGGCTGCTCGTAGTAGATGGCGATGGGGAGGGTGGCGCTTGTCGTCGGCATGGACTTATAGGATAGTCCTGCGGCGGACGACGGGAGTCAACTTCGAGTGGGCGCGGGGGATTGGTGGCGGCCCACCTTCGACGAAAGAGCGCGCCGAAGACTGGGGCACCCATAGGTATGGGTACGCCGGATTTCTCGACTTCCTCACTTGCTGCTTCCCGCTTTGCTATTCCTGGCGGAGGTGCTTGATGAGCTGGGTGGGGTGGAGGGGTTTGGCGAGGAGCTCGAAGTGGTAGCCGCGTTTGCGGGCGCGGGCGAGGATCTCGACCGTGGCGGCCTGGCCGCTGAAGAGGACGATGCGGGTTTCGGGGAGGAACTTCTGGATGGCGATGGCGGCTTCGACTCCGTCGATGTGGGGCATGAGGACGTCGGAGAGGATGAGCTCGGGGTTGATGCGGCGGGCGGTGTCGATGGCTTCCCTGCCCCCGTAGGCGGCTTGGGCGATGAAGCCGTTGCGGTTGAGGATTTGAACGATGGTGTCGGCGATGAGGGGCTCGTCGTCGACGACGAGGATGCGCGTAGGGGCGGCCGCTCGCGCAGGATCACCGTCTGCGTGAGAGGCGGTCGGGAGCAGGTCTTCGCGCGAGTCGCTGGAGAGAAAATTGAGATGCATGGGGGCCCTGTACTACTGTTTTGATTGCTCGCATGAGTTTATCGGACTCAGTGGGCCAAATCAAAAACGGGCCGGGATTTTATATCGATAAGCGATAGAAAAGACTGATTGAAGGGGGAAGGAGAGCCTAGACGAGCAGGCGGGAGGCGCCCGAATCGGTGAAGGGCATGTGCACGGGGAGAACGACGCGGAAGATGGTTCCGGAGGGGTTGCCGGTACGGGAGCGGAAGTGGATGTGACCTCCCTGCTTTTCGACGAAGCCGCGGGTGACCCAGAGGCCGAGACCGGTGCCGACGGCGAGCTTGGTGGTGAAGAAGGGAGAGAAGATGCGCTGGCGGGCAGAGGGGGAGATGCCGGAGCCTTCGTCGCAGATGAGGATGGAGACGGCTTCGGGGCGGCTGGAGAGAGCGCGGCTGGAGAGTGAGCGATCAGGGAAAGAGCGGCCGCGGAGATGACGGCCGCGGATGTGGATTCTGCCGGGCCTGGGGACGGGGGCGTAGGTGAAGGCGTCGATGGCGTTGACGATGAGGTTGGAGAAGACCTGGCGGATCTCGCCCTGGAGGCCGTTGATGCAGAGTTTGGGTTCGAGATCGAGGGTACAGGTGATCTTGCGGGAGGTCATCTTGCGGGCGAAGAGGTCGACGACGCTGTGGAGGAGCTCGTTGAGGTCGATCTCCGATGGGGCGGGTGGTGTCGCGGTAGAAGCCGAGGGTTTGCTGGGCGATCTGGGCGACGCGTGCGAGTTCGGTGTCGGCGGTTTCGAGGAGGAGCTGGACGGGCGCGGGGACATCGGGATCGGTGCGGGAGAGGTAGATGAGGTTGGTGACGGCTTCGAGGGGATTGTTGATCTCGTGGGCGATGGTGGCGGCGAGGCGGCCGGTGGCGGCGAGCTTTTCGCTCTGGCGGAGGGCGTTCTCCTGGGATTTGCGGGTGGTGATGTCCTGGATGGTGCCGACCATGCCGATGATGTCTTTGCCGTTGGGGGCGTAGTTGGCGTTGCCGCTGGCGGAGACCCAGGTCTGGATGCCGTCGGGGGAGTCGACGCGGTACTCGGCGCTGTAGATTCCCCCGGACTCGAGGAATTGCTGCAGGGTTTCGGCGGTGTAGGACTGGTCTTCGGTGGCGACGATGCGCTGGCGCAGGGCGGTGCGGGTGATGGGGACGTGAGGCTCGGCGTGGAAGAGGCGGGCGGCGCGCTCGTCGAGGTCGAGGAGGTCGGAGGCGCGATCCCAGGTCCAGGTGCCGAGCTGGGCGGCGTCGAGGGCCTGGCGGAGGCGGTCGGCGGTCTGGCGCTGGAGGGCGCGGGCGGCGTCGACGTGGGCGATCTCGTGGGTAAGGTTTTCGGAGAGGCGAAGGTTATCGATGGCGACGGCGGTCTGGGAGGCGATGGTGCTGACGAGGTCTTCGCAGGCTGCGGTGAAGACGTTGGCATCGGGATGGCCGTAGAGCAGGCAGCCGAGGACGTCGCCGGCGCGGCTGCGCACGGGGACGCAGAGGTAGCTGCGCACGGGCGGACGCTCGGGAGAGAGCCCGGCGGGGGAGCGGCCGGCGAAGGGAAGATCCTGGGTGTAGCGGGGATCGAGGGTGATGTCGGAGGAGCGGACGATTTGCTGGCTGAGGAAGCTGTCCCTGGGCATCGCGGCAGCTGGCGGGCGTGGAGGCGGCGGCGAAGATGTTGATGTCGGGGCCGGCTACTTTGTAGAGGCGATAGGATTCGCTGTTGTCGTCCTGGTTGCTGTAAAAAAAGGCTCCGAAGCGGGCGTCGCAGAGATGGAGGCCGGCATCGAGGGCGGCCTGGACGATGACGTCGAGGGATCGCTCGGAGGCCAGCAGGATGCCCGTCTCGACCAGGAGGCGAAGCTGCCTTTCGGTTTGTGAGCCGCCAGGCGGTGAAGCCTGCGGAGAGTCGGTTCCCATCGACCTACTTGGATGCAAGGGGATTCGGATTCAGCAGTATGGCTGCCCGGTAATCGTATTCCCGGGAGACTATAGGGGGGAAGGCACCGGGCTGCGGCGGGCTTTGCCGGCGGCGAAGTGAGCGGCTTCGGCGTTCCTGGGGAGAGGAGACGTGCTGCGGAGATCCGGGGAGGGTTAGTTGCCGAAGTGCCAGTTGACGCCGGCGCTTACCTGGATGTTTCGCTGCTGCTTGGTGCCGCCGTTGGGAAGCTCGGTGGTGAAGTAGTGGGACATCACGCGGAGCTCGAAGCGGTGATAGAGGTTGTAGTTGATGCCGCCGCCGAGGGCGTAGGTGTAGCCGTTGGCGGTGCTGGCGAGGGTGTTGCCCACTGGGGTAGTAGCCGTCGGTGGCGTGGGTGAGGCCGACGAGGCCTTCGGCGAAGATGCTTCCGCGGCGGCTCCAGACGGTGGGGGAGATGTGGCCGAAGCTGTAGGTGTAGCGGCCTCCGCCGAGGAAGCTGGCCTGGTGGATGTCGATCTCGGTGCGGAGGTTGGTGACGGCGAGGCCGTTGAGGGAGACGACGGGGCCGATGCCGTGGAAGGGGCTGTAGGCGAAGTCGACGGTGGCGCCGCGCATGTAGAAGTTGTCGGAGGCTGAGTCGCCGACGAACTTGGAGCGCTGCTGGGTGTAGGTCATGCCGAGATCCATGGGGGTCTGGGCATGGGCGGAGGGGAGGAAGGCGGCGAAAGGCAGGAGGAAGACGAAGCGCGGCGACGCGCCGGCGCAGAGCCGCCGGGCCGCGGGACGAACGATGGCCGCAGGCGCTGCCGAGCGGTTGGTTGCGGTCCGGGTTGGTGAAGCGGTCTGACGCATGCCGAGAGGTACTCCTGTTACTGGACGGTGAGCGTGAGGTAGGTGGACCGGGAGAGACTGCCGGAGGTCGCGGTCACCGTGAGGTTATAGGTCTGCGGGGTCTGACCATAGTAGCCGGTGTCCGGGGCGGAGACGCAGCCGGAGAGGCCTGCGGTGATCGCGAAGAGGAAGCAGATGGAGGCAACCAGCGAGGCGAAGCGCTTGCGGCGGCGGAACCAGGCGAGCGGAAGCGCGAGGAGCGCCAGGGTGACGGGCGCGTAGCCGAGCGTTTGGAGGGACGCGCGGGACGCTGGAACTGCGAGGTGAGCGAGAGGGGGGCGGCGGTCACGGCGAAGGCTACGGGCGTGGCGCCGGAGCCGGTGGCGATGGTGGCCGGGGTGAGGGTTCCGGTGACGCTGGTGGGCAGGCCGGAGAAGGTGAGGGTGATGGGCCCGGGGAGCGTGGTGGTGATGATCGGGGTGACGGCCAGGGAGTAGGTGACGGTGCCGCCGGCGATGGTGGAACCGGTGGCCGAGCCTCCGGAGGCGACGGCGAGCGAGAAGTCAGCGACGGTCTGGGTGTAGACGGGCGAGGTGGCGGGGGCGCTGGCGGCGTCGCCGGAGTAGACGGCGGTGAGCGAGTGGGAGCCGGCGTAGACGAAGCTGGCGGTGACGCTGACGGCCCCATTGACGAGGGTGCCGGTGCCGATGGGGGTGCTGCCGTCAAAGAAGCTGATGGTGCCGGTGGGAGTGATGCCGACGGCGGCCGAGGTGAGGGTCGCGGTGAGGATGGTCGGGTTGTCGAGGAAGACGGGATTGACCGAGCTGGTGAGCGAGATGGTGACCGGGTTGAGAACGGTCTCGAGAACAGTGTTGGTGGTGGAGGGCTGATTGTTGGCGTCTCCACCGTAGACCGCGACGAGGGTGAAGACGCCGGGAGAGCTTGAAGCTGGTGACGAGGGTGGCGACGCCGCCGCTGAGGGTTCCGGTGCCGATGGTGATGCCGTTGCTCTTGAAGGTGACGGTGCCGGTGGGCGTGCCGGTGCTGGACTTCACGGCCGCGGTAAGGACGGTGTTGGCGTTGACGTCAACGGGATTGACCGAGCTGGTGAGGGTGGCGGAGGTGGTGTAGAGGACGACCTGGGTGAGGGTGGCGGATGCCATTCTCGGTGGAGGTATTGCTGGTGTAGACAGCCTTGAGGGATAGGAGCCGGGCGTGGGGAAGCTGTCCGCGATGCTCGCGGTGGCGGTGTTGCCGGTTCCGGAGACCGTGGAGGTACCGATGAGGGTGGTGCCGTTATAGAAGCTGACGGAGCCGCCGGGAGTAATGGGGCTGGTGGCCGCGGCCGAGGTGGTGATGCTGAGGGTGAAGGTGGTCGATTGCCCGGGCAGCGAGGGATTGACCGAGCTGGTGAGGGCGAACGACGCGGGATTGAGGACGAATTGGTCGTAGGGGGCGGAGGTGGCGTTGGTGAGATCGAGGTTGGTGCTGGTGAAGACCGCGGTGAGGATGTGGGTGCCGGCGGTGGAGAAGCTGACGGGGAGTGTGGCCGCAGAGGCGGAGACGGTGGCGGTGCCGAGAGAGGTTGCCGCCATCAAAGAACTGGATGGTGCCGGTGGGCGCGCCGAAGGTGCCGAGCGAGGAGATGGTCGCGGTGAGGGTGGTGGACTGACCGAGGAGAGAGGGGTTGATGGAGCTGGTCAGCGTGAGGGAGGTGGTGTTGCCGACGAGCTGGGTGAGGGTGGCGCTGCCGTCCTGGGTGTAGGTGTTGCTGGTGTAGACGGCCTTGATGGGATAAGCGCCGGCCGCGGGAAAGCTGTCGGGGATGCTGGCGGTGCCGGTCGTGGCGGAGCCGGTGACGGGCTCGGTGCCGATGAGGGTGGCGCCGTTGTAGAAGCTGACCGAGCCGCCGGGAGCGGTGGGGCCCGGTCGTGGTGATGGTGAGGGTGAAGGTAGTGGTCTGGCCGACGGCCGAGGGGTTGATGGAGCTGGTGAGGGAGAGGGTGTCGGGCTCGACGACGTAGATGTTGTTGCTGGTGGCGGTGGGGTTCACGCCGGGTTGCAGGTAGGTGGAGGCGACCGTCGCCGTCGCGGTGAAGATGCCGTAGGCGTTCAACTGGAGGCCGGAGGCGGCGGGGATGGTGAGGACGCCGTCGGGTCATGGTGTAGGCTGGTGCCGACCCAGGTAGACGCCGTTGGCGCTGGTGCCGGTGGTGACGTCGGTGTAGGTGAACGTGACGGTGCCGGAGTAGTCGGTGGCGATGCTGCCGTCGGACTGGTAGGCGGTAAGGATGAGCTCGACGGACTGCCCCAGATTGATGACGCTGGGGATGGCGACGAGCTTGAAGTAGGCGACCTTGGATAAGCCGATGCCGGTGAGCGTGGCGGAGTTGCTGGAGGCGAGACCACCGGCTGCGGTGGTGGCCAACACGAGGCTCGCGGTGTTGGGGCCGACGACTGTGGGCTGGAAGTCGAGGTCATAGAAGCAGATCTCGCCGATGCTGAAGGTGCCGGTAGGCGTGGGGCAAGAGCTGGGTGGATTCGGGGGCGAGCAGGAAGGCGGTGGGATTGGTGCCGGAGAAGCTGGGGTCGGCGCCGGCGTCGAGGGTGCTGACGATGTTGCCGGTCCCCTGAACGGTGAGGGACTCGGGATCGTCGGTGGCGTCGAGGTCGCCGACGATGGTGGGGGTGGGGAAGTTGACGGTCGCGGTGGAGCGAACGTAGGTGACGAGGCCGAGGGTGGTGTCGCTGACGACCAGGTCGCCGCTGCCCTGGATGAGGATGCTGGTGGGGTTGTCGAGGGTGAAGGCCGGGACGTTTGAGGTCGTGAGGACGAACTGGACGCCGGGGGTGGTAGCTTCGACGATACGGTGATTGCCGGTGTCGGCGATGTAGACAGTACCGGCGGGATCGACTGCGACGCCGGTGGGATTGCTGAGGGTGAGGGTGGTGAGGGGGAAGACGGTGGCGACGGGTGAACTGGAGGTGAGGGGGACTTCGACGATGCGATTATGGCCGGAGTCGGCGATGTAGAGGGTGTTGTTGTCGTCGACGGCGAGGCCGGTGGGGCCGGAGAGTACAGGCGCGGGGAGGCCAGGCAAGGCGAGGGCGACGGCGGTACCGCCGCCGGGACGGGACCTGATAGACGACGTTGGCGGTGGAGTCGGCGATATAGAGATCGCCGAACGGGTCGACGGCGAGGCCGGTGGGCGTGGTGAGCGTGACGCCGGGAGTGGCTACCGTGGTGAGGGTGGTGGCGCCGGGCGCGAGCGCGTAGACGTTGGCGCCAGAGGAGACGTAGAGATTACCGGTGCCGTCGATGGCGAGGCCGGAGGTGCTGGTGAGCGCGAGTGGGGAGCCGGCGTAGGCGACGGAGAAGACGGGGGTGGGGCCGGCGGTGGCTTCCTCGAGGATGCGATTATTGGCGACGTCGGTAAAGAAGATGTCGCCGTTGGGATCCTGGACGGCGGCTCCCGCGGTGAAGCTGCCGAGGGAAGAGCCGGCGGTGGCGAGGGCGGTGGCGGTGGCAGGCTGGAAGACGAACTGGGGACCGACGCCGACCCCGGAGATGTAGATGGTTTGACGACCTGGTTGCTGGTGTTGGTGATGATGATCGCGCCGAGGCGAAGGCCGATCTGCGAAGGCGTGAAGGTGATGCTGATGGTGCATGGCACCAGGTAGCCGACCGTGCCGTTGCACTGGGTGGGCGTGGAGACGAGGTTGAAGTCCTTGGCGAGAGTGCCCTCGGTGACGACATCGATGGACTGGATGGAGACTCCGCCGACGGGGCCGTTGAGGTGAGGGTATGGGCGCGGTGTTCTGCTGGAGACCGGTTGGGTTGAATTCGTAGGAGGTGGCTGGCTGCAATCCCTGGGCGAAGGCTGAGGCTGCGAAGAGGGCGAGGAGAAGCAGCAGAAGAAGGGAGCGTACTGCCGCGAGCGAGATTCGGTGCTTGCTCAAGTGAGCTTCACGCGGCGAGACAGACATCATTCCTCCAACAAGGGCCGACAATGCACAGGACAAGCTGGTTACCCGGATCGGTAGGAGGGTGTGGTCCGGTGGCGTCCCGCTCAGCGCCGAAGCTCGGACGGTGGACAATCTCCTACCCATAGTAGATTCAATGACTCTGCGCACTTTCTGCAGAGCTTGAGGATCAAGTTAAAACTTGTGGTGACGCGCCAAGAATACCATCTCAAAACCAAGTAGCTCAGTAAATAAATCCCGAGGGGGTACTGCTGCTGATGCGTGCGATCCAGTGGGTTCAGAGCAGAAACGGGTGTCTCCACCATGCATGAGGAAGTGGTGCGCGGGAAAGAACCATAGTGGATACGTTTTAAATGAAATGCTGCCCGAGGGATGGCCGGCGGTGGAAAACGCGACGAGGGGAGTACGACGACGCAGGAGAGTGTCTGCGGGGTGGAAGGCGGTGAAGAGATCGTGCCGAAGGGTGGCAGATGCTATTCTTCCCCAAATCGGTGCGAGAGAAGTCTGGCGACGCGGGTGGAGACAGGCCTGCGGATGCAGAGGAGAATGGGGAGATGACGCCACAGGATTGGGAGTCGCCGAATGGATTTCATGCCCTGGGAGTGGGCGGGGTCGGCGGCGGAGTTCGGGAGCCCGGGGAGTTCGGAGGCAGCGGCCGTCTATGGGCTGCGGCCGCTGAGTACGGGTGAGGTGCTGGACCGGGCGTTTGCGATCTATCGGGCGAACTTCTGGCTGTTTGCGGGGCTGGCGTCGCTGGCGGGAGCGTTCAGCCTGATGCTGAGCGCGGTGCAACTGGTGGTGCACCATGTGCTGCTGCTGCATCATGGCATTCGGATAGCGACGATTGAGCAGCAGATATCGGGGGGGTGACGGGGATTCTGCTGCTGCCGGTGGAGGCGGTGGTGTATGCGGCGTCGGTGTTTGCGCTGTGCGAGGTGTACCTGGGCCGGGGTACGACGGCCAAGGCAGCGCTGCAGGCGACGATTGGACGATGGCTGAGGTATGTGGGCATCGCGATATGGCAGGGATGGAGCGCGGTGTGGGTGATGCTGCTGGTGGCGATTCCGGGGCGGTTCCTATGACGCTGGGAGCGAGAGGCGGGGTGGGGCTGGTCGCGTTGGGGGGATTTGTGTTGTTTGCGGGGATTGTGGGCGGCGGCGTGTACGGCGTGATCGCGTATATCCGGAACTCGCTGGCGATTCCGGCGGCGCTGATGGAGCAGATGGGCGTGCGGGCGTCGATGCGGAGGAGCAAGACGCTGGCGACGGGCACCAAGGGACGGATCTTTGTGGTGCTGCTGATCGCGTTCGCGCTGTACATGGTGGCGGGAGCGATTGATGCGCCGATGCTGTTCCTGATTGCGCGGACACCGTTCCAGGAGCATGTGATGGCGCAGGCGGCGGTGCTGTTGATTGGATTTGTGTCGCATACGCTGGTGTCGCCGGTGGCGTTGATCGGGCTGACGCTGGTGTACTTCGATCAGCGGGTGCGGATGGAGGCGTTTGACCTGGTGATGCTGCTGGGCGGTGCGGGTGAGGCGAGGGCCTTGACTCCGGCGGTGTCCGAGCGATGGCGGCGCGGGTGAGGCTGTGGGGAGTGATGGCCAGGTTTAGGAAGCGGCGGGCTTGACGGCTGCGTTGACGATGCTGGCGTTGGGGTATGACGCCGGCGGTGCATGCGGCGGGGCTGAAGGAACTTTCGCGTGGATGGGTTTCGTGCGGAGGTGGTGCGACTGCAGGGGGTGGTGACGGCGTGTGCGGCGTCGGCCAGGGCGTGCAGTGCGGATGCGGTGGGCGATGATGTGCGGGTGGGGGATGCGGAGAAGGGCGGCTTTGAGGAGCACTGGGACTGGCTGCGCGATGCGCTGAAGGATGCGAAGACGGCGAAGGCGGCGGAGCGGACGACGCTGCTGCAGGAGGCCGGCGAGCGTCTGGAAGCGATGGGGCAGGAGAGTGGCGAGCGTGCGGGGGCGGCGAAGGAGTTTGGGCACGAGCGAGCGGTGGCGAATGCGGTGCTGGCAGCAGCCGCAGTTTCAGAGCGGAGACGGTCGGTGACCTGGTGGGACCGCGCGAAGATGAAGATGCTGGAGTGGCTGCAGCGGCTGTTTGAGGGCGTGGTGCGGGTGGGGACGGCGGCGCCGTGGCTGGGAACGCTGCTGGAGTGGGTGTGCTTTGTGGGAGCGGCGGTGGGGCTGCTGTTCTTCCTGCTGCGGAATTTGGCGCGACAGCGGCTGAGGGTGGCGCTGGGAGGAGAGGCGCTGCAGAAGTCGGCGTGGGAGAGCGAGGCGGAGGATTGGGCGAAGTGGGCCGCGGAGCATGCGAGGCGGGCGAGTGGCGGGAGGCGGTGCACTGCTTGTATTGGGCGGCGATTGTGCTGCTGGAGTCGCGGCGGGCGTGGCGGCATAATCCGACGCGGACGCCGAGGGAGTATGTGCGGCTGTTGAAGCCGGGGTCGGCACAGCAGCAGGGACTGCGGTCAGGCTGACGCAGATCTTTGAGCGCGTGTGGTATGGGCTGCGCGATGCGGATGAGAGCGAGTATGCGGAGGCTCGCGCGCTGTATGAGCGGCTGGAGGCGAGCGCGGCCGAGGGGTCGAGACGCGACGAGTGAGAGGCTGGCGGCTGTGAGCGGGAAGGGGTCGGGATGCCGGTCCGGCGATCGCGGGACGGCTGCTGATCTGTGTGCGGCGTGATGACGGCGATGATCGTGGTGGTGTGCGTGGTGGCGCCTTCGCGCGAGGAGAATGATCCGCGGCCGACGGTGACGAACGTTGGGCCGCATGGGGCGAAGGCGGCGTACCTGACGCTGGAGGCTCTGGGCGTGAAGACGTCGCGGTGGGACCGTTCGCTGGGGGAGTTGAATGGGGATTTGAGTGACGCGCAGGTGGCGCGCACGACGGTGATCGTGGCAGAGCCGGAGTATGACGCGACGGAACAGAAGGGCTTGGCAGCGGAGGTGAAGAAGTTTCTGGAGCGCGGGGGACGGGTGGTGACGACGGGGCAGGCGGGCGCGCTGCTGCTGCCGGAGGGAGAGGTGTCGCCGGCGGGATTGCTGGAGGGTGGGCTATGCCACACGACGCCGGAGGGTCCGGGCGTGCTGGCGCAGGCGGGCCGGGTGGAGATGACCAACCGCGTGCAGTGGGCGAAGGAGGGGCCGCAGTTTGTGGTGGAGCAGAGGTGCGGGAAGGATGCGGTGGTGGTGACGGTATGGCGTGGGAAAGGGCGAGGCGGTGTGGTGGAGCTCGGCGTCGCCGCTGGAGAATGGGGAGCTGAAGAACGATGCGGATTTGAAGCTGCTGCTGGCGTGTGTGGGGGCGGGACGGGAGGTGGTGTTTGAGGAGTCGTTGTATGGGGCGGTGAAGACGCTGTGGGATGAGGCGAAGGGGCTGCCGCTGAGCTGGCTGGCGCTGCAGGCGGCGCTGCTGTTTGGGCTGCTGGTGGTGAGCTTCAGCAGGAGGCGCGGGCCGGTGAGAGCGCCGGTGCAGTTGCCGCGGAGCTCGCCGGTAGAGTTTGCTGCGTCGATGGGCGATTTGTATGAGAAGGCGGCGGCGAGCAGCGCGGCGACCGAGGCGGCGAAGAGGAGATTGCTGCGGGTGCTGACGCGCGAGGCGGGCGTGGCGCAAGGGACGATTGAGGAAGGGCCGGAGGCGATTGCCGAGGCGCTGCGGGCGCGGCTGGGTGGGGATTGGTCGGTGGTGAGCGAGCATCTGCAGGAGGCGAAGCGGGCGCAGCATGAGGCGATTGCGATGGGCAGTGCGCTGGCGCTGGTGCGCGCGTTGAGCGAGGATGCGAAGAGGGTGAGGGCGCAGCTGGCGCCGCGCCAGACAGTAGAGAGTAGAGCGTAGAGAGTAGAAGAGGCGTTGAACGAGGAGAGCGTGTGAGCGAAGAGAGTTTGGGAGTGGCGGCGGCGAATGAGTTGTTCGCGCGAGGGCAGGAGCAGATTGGGCGCGTGATTGCCGGGCAGCAGGAGGTGATTGCGCAGGCGCTGATGACGATGCTGTGCGGCGGCCATGCGCTGATTGAAGGCGTGCCGGGCGTGGCGAAGACGCTGGCGGTGAAGACGCTGGCGAGGTTTCTGGGGCTGGAGTTTCGGAGGGTGTCGGGAACGCCGGATATGATGCCGGCGGATATTTTGGGGACGAGTGTGTTCTCGCCGAAGACGGGAGAGTTCTCGCTTTCATAAGGGGCCGGTGTTTACGCAGTTTCTGCTGACCGATGAGATTAATCGGATGCCGCCGAGGACGCAGGCGGCGCTGCTGGAAGCGATGGAAGAGCGGCAGGTGACGGCGGATGGCGAGCGGCATGGGCTGGATGATTTCTTTACGGTGTTCGCGACGCAGAATCCGGTGGAGTTTGAGGGGACGTATCCTCTGCCGGAGGCGCAGCTGGATCGGTTTCTGCTGAAGATCCGGATGGAGTATCCGGATGCTGGCGGAGGAGCGCGTGGTGCTGGAGCGGCATCATGCGGCGGGACGCGAAGGACGAGCGGGGCGGGGTTGGCGGAGACGGCGATTGAGGCGGTTCCGTTTGAGTTGCTGGCGGCGGCGCGGCGGGAGGTTCGTGCGGTGCGCGTTGAGCCGGCGATCTTTGATTACTTGCTGGCGGTCGTTCGCAGGACGAGGGCGTGGCCGACGATTGCGTTGGGGGCGAGTCCTCGGGCGAGCACGGGGTTGTTGCTGGTGGCGAAGGCGTTTGCGGCGCGGGAGCAGAGGGACTTTGTGATTCCCGATGATGTGAAGGAGGCGGCGCTGCCGGTGCTGCGGCATCGGCTGGTGTTGCGGCCGGAGGCGGAGCTGGAAGGATTGGATACGGATCGCGTGGTGAGGGATGTGCTGGCGGCTACGCAGGTGCCGAAGTAGAGCAGAAGTAGGTTAGTGGCTAGTGGTTAGTGAGATACGTAGGCTAGCCGATGGCTTTGGCTCACTCGCGACGTCAAGCACTAGCCACTAACCACTGATCACTGGTACTTATGCAGACATTGATTCCACAATCCGCTAGTGGACGGGCTAAGCCTTTGGGGAAGGCTGGGCGGGTGGTGGGGTTTGGGCTGACGCCGCTGGCGCTGGGGTTGTTTGCGGTGGGATTGGTGATGGCGGTGCCGGCGTTCTTTCATGCGCGGCAGATTTATTTCATGCTGGGGTGGGATGGGCTGGTGGCGCTGCTGGTGGTGGTGGATGCGGTGCGGCTTCCCCGCCCTGAAGCGTTTGTGGTGACGCGGACGTTTTTGGATTCGCCGCAGTTGGGGACGGCTACGCGGGTGGAGCTTTCTGTGCGCATGATGCGGATGGTGTTGTTGACGTGCGGATGGTGGATGATCTGCATGCGGCGCTGGTGGCGATGCCGGTGGAGCAGCGGGTGGAGGCGTTTCCGCGGGAGGATGCGGTGAGTGTGGCGACGATCTATCCGCGGGAGCGTGGGGACTTTGGGTTGGGGAGGGTGTATCTGCGGTATCGCGGTGCGCTGCGGTTGGTGGAGCGGTGGGCGGCGGCGGAGCCGGTGGTCGGAGACTGCCAATGCTGAGGATCGGGCGCGGCAGCAGAGGGTGAGGGTGTTTCCGGCGCATGAGGATAGCCGGGAGAGTACGCAGTTTTATTTGCTGCGGGCGCGGCAGATTGAGTTGGAGAAACGCAAGCTGCAGCTGCGCGGGGTGGGGCGGGAGTTTGAGAGTCTGCGGGATTATCAGCCGGGGGATGAGCTGCGGAAGATTTCGTGGACGGCGACGGCGCGGCGAGGGAGGCTGGTGACGCGGCAGTTTACGGTGGAGCGGTCGCAGCAGGTTTGGATGATGCTGGATGCGGGGAGGCTGTCGCGGACGGCGTTTGAGCTGCGGCGGGGTGGCGTGGAGAGATTCGAACGAGACGAGTGCCGAGCGGGAGGCGGCGCATGTGCTGACGGTGACGCAGCTGGACCAGGCGGCGACGGCGGCGACGATGCTGGCGCAGGTGATCCAGGGGTCGGGCGATAAGTTCGCGATGATGGCGTATGGGCGGGAGGTGCAGCAGCTGCTGCCGCCGGGGGCGGGCGCGGCGCATGTGCGGCTGCTGATTGATCTGCTGAGCCAGACGCGGAGTCGGAGGCGGCGGAGGCGGATCATCTGAATGCGGTGGCGCGGCTGAAGACGGCGCAGCGGCGGCGGGGGTTGATTGTCTGGATTACGGAGCTGGTGGATAGCGTGGGGAGGCCGGAGCTGGTGGTTGCTGCGAGCGAACTCGTGCGGAGGCATCTGGTGGTGTTGGTGCTGTTGAAGCATCCGGAGCTGGAGGAGTTGGCGGCGCGGGAGCCGAAGACCAAGGAGGAGATGTTTCACTCGGCGGCGGCGCAGGAGATGCTGGAGCGGCGGCGGGAGACGATTGCGCAGCTGGAGCGGCAGGGGGTGTTGATTGTGGAGACGACTGCGGCGGAGGTGGGGGTGCGGGCGGTGAGTAAGTATCTTGAGGTGAAGGCGGAGGGGGAGTGTAGAGCGTGAGTGTAGGAGCGTAGAGGAGGCGGATTGCGTGGCGAGATAGGTCTCCGCTGTGCTGTCTACCCTCTACACTACTCGTTGCTTTGCGGCCGCCTTCGGTTAGCCAGAGGGTTAGGGCGGTGAAGAGGACGGCGCCTACGGCGAACTTGAGGGCGATGGGGGCGTGGGTGGGGGAGAGGAAGGCTTCGAGGGTTCCTGCGACGATGAGCAGCGGGATGGTGGCCGGAGACTAGCTGGACGGCTTCGAGGCCGGCCTGGGCGAGGGCGGCGCGGCGGCGGAGCATGCCGGGGAAGAGGATGCCGGCGGCGAGGCGGAGGCCGGCGGCTCCGGAGATCATGATGCTGGGGATTTCGAGGGCGCCGTGGGCGGCGACGAAGCTCCAGAGGCTGAGGGCCATGTGGTGCTGGCGGCAGACGACGGCGATGGCGCCGAGCATGAGGCCGTTGTTGAAGAGCGAGTAGAGGGTGAAGAGGCCGGCGGTGATGCCTCCGGCGAAGGTGAGGAAGCAGACGGTGATGTTGTTGGTCATGATGCCGGAGGCGGCCTGGGGTTTGATGCTGAGGACGCTGTCGGTCCACATCTTGTGCTGGTCGAGGTTGGCGACGGTCTGGGCGCCGAGGAACATGACGCCGAAGTTGGGGCGGAGCATGACGATGAGGGCGCCGAGCAGGCCGGCGGCGACGCTGATGAGGGTGGCGGCGAGGAGGTAGCCGGACATGCGGCGGAGGAGGCGCGGATAGCCGTGGGCGAAGAACTGCCAGAGGCTGGCGAGGGAGATGCGGCGGCCGGAGTAGACGTAGTTGTGGGCGCGGCAGACGAGGCGGTTGAGGTATTGGGCTAAGTTGCTGGGAGGAGCGGTCGGCGCGGACGGCGGAGAGGTCGGCGGCGGCCTGGCGGTAGAGGAGGCCGAGATCGCGGAGGTCGGCGGGAGGGAGGGACTTGACGCCGCTGGATTCGACCTGGTGGACGAGCGCGTCGAGGCGGTTCCAGTTATGCTTGCGGGAGTCGATCCAGAGGTTTGAGAGCATAGAGGCAGAGGGTAGAGAGTAGGGGATAGGGTTGGAGTCAGAGGTTCGCGATCATGTCGAGTTTTGAGCAACGCAACTTCACGGACGAAGCGGCTGCGGGGCGGGCTGAGACGCATTATATCGACACGCCGGAGCAGGTGGAGCTGGCGTACAGCGTGGCGGGCGTGGGCAGCCGGTTTGTGGCGGCGCTGCTGGATGGGCTGATCATCGGCGCGTTCTTCTTTGTTGGAGATTGCTGGCGGTGGTGATGATTGGAGCCGCGGCGACGCGTGACTCCAGCGGCTGGGGCGGTGGCGGAGACTGCCGGCAAATGGTTTATCGCGTTCGTGATCTTTGTGAACTTCGCGATGGTGTGGGGATACTTTGCGCTGTTTGAGGCGTACTGGCATGGGCAGACGCCGGGCAAGCGGGCGATGAAGCTGCGGGTGATCAAGGACTCGGGACGGCAGATTACGCTGTTTGAGGCGCTGGCGAGGAACCTGGTGCGGGTGGTGGATTACCTGCCGAGCTTCTACCTGGTGGGCGTGATTACGATGCTGTGCAACAAGCGCAACCAGCGGCTGGGGGACCTGGTGGCGGGAACGATGGTGGTGCATGAGCGGCTGGATGAGCCGTCGCTGCTGTACGGAGCCGGCTACGGCAGGAGTTGCTGTCACAGGAGGCGGTGCTGCCGTGGGGGCAGGCGGTGACGGCGATGTTCCCTGCCGATGCGGTGGCGAAGCTCGACGCGCAGGACCTGGTGGTGATTGAGACGTTCTTTGCGCGGATGCTGGATTTGCCGATGGAGACGCGGGCGGCGGTGGCGTACCGGATGGTGACGCAGATGACGGCGAAGATGGGGGTGGGGGTGCCGGAGGGAAATCCGGAGCGGGCGCTGGAGTCGATGGCGTACCAGATGCGGAGTGGTGGGCGGAGAGTTTGAGCGGTATCGCAGGATGGCGAGTGGGGTGATGACGGCGAGGGGCACTGGACGCATCTGAGTGAGCGAAGAAGGAAATGCTCCCGTGCGCGCAACCGACCACAGGCTCACCGCGATTGACCCGCTGGCTCAGCAGATCTGGGACCTGGTGGCGCGATCGCCGCTGCGTAGCATGTGGGACTTCCAGGGGGCGAGCGCGGAGCTGGTGTGGAAGCGGACGTTTCGGGCGATCCTGAGCGATGATCTGCTTTCGCGCGCGGCGGAGATGGGGTACTACTTTCTGTTCGCGCTGTTTCCGACGCTGGTGTCGGCGAGCGCGATCCTCGGGCTGGCGGCGCGGCAGGCTTCGCACATCTACGACAAGCTGCTGCACTACCTGGCGCTGGTGGTGCCGGGTGGGGCGTACACGATGGTCATCGAGACGTTCAACCAGACGGCGGCGGCCGCGACGACGGGAAAGATCACGATTGGGCTGGTGGCGGCGCTGTGGTCGGCTTCGGTGGGGTTTGCGGCGATCCAGGATGGGATGAACACGGTGTACAAGGTGCGGGAGTCGCGACCGTACTGGAAGGCGCGGGGAGCGGCGATCCTGGTGACGATGCTGCTGTCGGTGATGGTGACGGCGAACCTGGCGGTGCTGCTGGGCGGAGATTTGGTGGCGCGGCTGATGTACGTGTGGATCTGGCATCACCGGCTGGCGTTCGGGACGGCGCTGGTGATTCATGTGGTGCAGTGGACGGTGGCGAGCGCGCTGCTGATGCTGCAGTTCAGCACGATCTATTATTTTGCGCCCGATCTGAAGGTGAAGCGCTGGCACTGGGTGACGCCGGGAGCGGTGATCGGGATCTTTGGATGGGTGATCTGTTCGCTGGGGCTGCGGATCTATCTGCACTTCTTCAACAGCTTCACGGTCACGTATGGGTCGCTGGGCGGGGTGATCGTTCTGCTGACCTGGTTTTACATTACCGGGCTGATGCTGCTGCTGGGCGCGGAGGTGAACAGCGAGATCCAGGCGGCGGTGGCGGAGAAGAAGCTGAAGGAGAGTGGGGTGCTTCCAGCCGGAGGTGGAGGCAGAGCCGGAGATTGCGGCGGGATGAGCTACCTGCAACCTGGTCGCGAGAGTCCGGACCTGGGGCACCCGGATGGGTGGTGGGATTACTTGGTGAGGGGTTCGAGGATGGTGTCGAGGCGATCGGGGGTGCCGTCGACGCGTTCGAGTTGGGGATAGCGTTCGCCACCGTGGTAGTCGATGGAGATGGTCTTGAAGTAGCCGGTGTTCTCGACGATGAGGTTGATGGCGGGGCCGCTGCCCTTGGCGTGCGTCGATGGCGGCGCGGAGGAGGGTGGGGGTGAAGGCGCGGCCGTTGACGGCGATGATCTGGAAGCCGGGAGCGAGGCCGGCCTTGTAGCCGATGCTGCCGACGATGACGTCGCCGACGGTGCCGGCTGGAGCCGACGGTGAAGCCGAGCGAGTAGGTTGCGCTGAGGCCGTCGCCTTCCATGAGCTGCGACCAGTAGTTGGGCTTGTCGGTGTAGATGAGGTGGTAGCCGGAGAGAGTGTTGATGCCGGCGATCTCGGGGGCGTGGAGCTCGTTGGAGTCGAGGCGGGTGCGAAGGAAGGTGGCCCAGTCGTTGGGGACGACGGCGTTGAGGCCGGGACGATGTCGTCAAAGGTGTAGGGCACGACCTTGGGCGGGGTGTTGCCGCCGAGGCCTTCGAAGGCGGCGAGGAAGTTGTTGAGGCTCTTCTTGCCGTGGGTCTTCTCGCGGATGGTCTCGTCGATCTCGAGCCAGAGGAGGTCGCCTTCGCTGTAGTAGTCGATGTCGCGACGCCAGTTATCGAAGGGGCCGCCGGCGTTGTAGAGGATCTGCGCGGCGGTGGCGGTGTCCTGGAGATCGCGCCAGGTGCGGCCGGGGCGAGCGTCGTTGAAGTCGGCGGCGATGGTGGCGAGGCGGTCGCGGAAGACCTCGGGGCTCCAGATGCCGGAGCGGGCGGCGAGGACGTCGCCGAGGTAGTTGGTGAGGCCCTCATAGACCCAGAGGAGGTTGCCCTTCATGGGCTCCTGGTAGTTGGGCGTGGCGAGGCCGGCGGGGCGGCGATACTTGCCGTTCCAGGAGTGGGTGAACTCGTGGGGGAGGAGGTCGCCTTCTTCGGTGAAGGAGCCTTCGTCGATGAAGGTCTTCTCGGGGACGCGGTCGTCGGAGGACTGGTGGTGCTCGAGGCCGAAGTGGGCTACCTGGTCGGAGAGCGTGACGAGGAAGTGGTAGGAGTCGTAGTGGCGCGACTGGTAGAGGGCTCCGGTCTCGCGGACGAGCTTGGAGAACTGGTCGATGTGCTGCTGGGAGAGAGCGATGTCCTCGGGACCGTCGCCGGCGAGGTCGAGGTAGTGCTTGGGGGTGACGTCGGGGGCGAGGTCGATCTCGCGGAACCAGCGGCCGGCGAGGACGGGGGAGTCGATGAGCTGCTCGAGGGAGACGGTCTGGAAGGAGGCGGTGGTGGAGGCTTCCGTGGCGCCGTTGATGGGATCGAGCGCGGTGCCGAAGTGCCAGCCTTCGGGAATCGTGATGCTGGGGGAGACCAGGATGTCGGAGACGTTGGTGTGCGCGATGTGCCGGCGGGGCCGCTGAGGGGATAGACGAGGACGGTGTTCCAGCTGAGGAGCGCGAGGTTGGCGCTGGTGGAGCCACCTTCGGTGAAGTTGGCGCCGCCGGTGGCGAGGAAGTCCATCTTGATGTTGAGCTGCGTGACTCCCGGGGGAACGGTGACGTGGTAGCTGTACATGTCGACGAGGTCGCGCTCCCACTTGACCGGCTGGCCGGATGGGGTGGTGATGATGAAGCCGGCCTGGTTGATGATGGGGCCGGTGGGGCCGTGCTCGCCGGGGATCCACTCGGGGTAGACGAGGGTGAGGGGGCCGGGCTGGACGGGGATGGTCTCGGTGGCGTGGAGGATCTTGCGGGGAGCGTCGGTGAGGTCGACGGAGAGCGTGATGGGAGCCGATTCCGTCCCGGTTTCCACCCCAGCGGGCAAAGAACGCCCGCCGGGGACCCCGGATTGGGCGCAGGCAGAGAGCGTGGCGGCGCAGAGGGCGGCCAGGGGGATGAGGCGAAACAACGACATGAAGAGAGCTCCTCGAAGCAGGTTCCTGCTGGTTTAAGTTTACGCGCGGGACCGAGAGAGTCCGGCTCCGATAGAATTGGCGCACGCTTGATCCGATCCGGTATGGTTCTCGGGCTCTTTGGATGGGGCTCGCTCTCTGTTGTGTTCGTGCTGGATGGCGGAAGCGATCCAAGGAACGGCAGCGACGAAAAGCAGCGATGATTTCGGTGCACGCGGGCAAATTTCCCGCATCTAACGGCGCAGGCAGGTGATCCGCGAGGGTCGATCTGCCGAGCAAAGGAGATGTTCCATGGCTACGAACAAGAACCCTATTTCCACCGACAGCGACGCAACGTTGCGCGACCTGATCGGCGATGACGCCAGCGCGACCTTTGAGAGCGATCGAGAACTTTATCGACTCCGATGGGGGTGCGAGCGGCTCCAGCAACCATTTCATGCTGCGCGACACGGACGATACCGAAGACAGCGAAGAAGAGGAGGAGGAAGAGTTCGAAGACGACGACGAGGAGGACGAGGAAGACGACGATGAAGACGAGGAGGACGACGAAGAGGATGATGACGAGGAGATTGATAACGACGTGCTGCAGATGGCAGAGCCGATCAATGTCCACGGACCCGGCAAGCATGATCGCGCTGATATTGAAGAAGAGTTGGAAGAGATGGAAGAAGAGACCCGGGACGAGGACGAAGCCGAATCTATTGACGAAGACGGAACCGGACGGCGATGATCCGAAGGTCGACCGGGGATTGATGCGGCGCTGCGCATGAGCGCGCTGGCAGCGGTTGGAAGCGAATTTGCTGCCAACCTGAGAGGCATGGCCTAGTCGGGGTGGCTATGATCGCGGGAAGAGGAGAGAGCAGACGGGTGAGTGAGACGAGTGCAGGACGGTCGCTGGCAAAGGGTATAGTAGCGGGATTGGTGGCGGGGCTGGTGGCCACGGCGGCGAAGTCCTGTGTGGAGGCGTTGTTTCCTCCGCGAGTGCATGGCGAGCCGGAGCCGCCGGAGGTGCTTGCAGAGAAGGTTGCGGGCCACGCGTTGGATCGCGAGACGAAGACACATGCGGGCCAGGCGATCCACTGGGGGTTTGGCGCTGCGGCAGGAGCAGCGTATGGTGCGCTGGCGGAGTATTATCCGGCAGCGACCAACAAGGAAGGTGCGGCGTTCGGGCTGGCGCTGATGACGTTGACCCATGAGACGGCGCTGCCAGCGATGGGTTTGGCTGAGGACGTTGAAGAGCAGACGACGCGCGAGCGTACCAGCGAAGCTTCGAGCCACCTGGTGTACGGGCTGGTGGCGGAGCGGGTGCGAAGCTTCGTTCGAAGGCTGTTGTGAGGGGTTTGTGCGATCGTTTCCGTGGTGTGAAACGATCGCCGAGCATTGATTCATGGGATAGCATTCGCAGAGTTTAAGAGTAGGGAGCGGAACACCAATCGAACTAGACTCCGGAGTATTCGTGCGTGGCCTGGCGGATAGGACGGAGTTCTTTTGACGATGCATCGCAGCTCCAGCAGAGAGAAAAAGCCGAAGCGGGTAGTGATCGTGGGAGCTGGACCCGGTGGACTCGCGACGGCGATGTTGCTGGCACGATCCGGCGTTCAGGTGACGGTGATTGAGAAGAGTGCGCGTGTGGGCGGGCGCACGGCGACGCTCGAACAGGACGGCTTCAAGTTTGATATTGGGCCAACATTTTTTCTGTACCCTCGGGTGCTGCGGGAGATCTTTGCGGACGCCGGGTATGACCTAGAGCGCGAGGTTCCGATGAAGCGTCTGGACCCACAGTATCGGCTGGTGTTCGGGGACGGCGGACAGATCGATGCGACCGCTGACGTTCAACGGATGGAGCAGCAGATCGCGGCGATCTCACCTCACGATGCGAGCGAGTTCAAGAGTTTTCTCACACGGAATCGGAAAAAGCTTGCGAGCTTTATGCCCGTGCTGGAGACGCCGTTCGAGAGGTGGAGCGATCTGCTGCGACCGGAGATGCTGAAGTTGCTGCCGCTGATGAAGCCGTGGCTGTCGCTCGATGGAGATCTACGCACGCACTTCAAGGATGAGCGCATCCGGCTCGGCTTCAGCTTCCAGTCCAAGTACCTGGGGATGAGCCCGTTCCGCTGCCCTTCGCTATTTTCGATTCTTTCGTTCCTGGAGTACGAGCATGGGGTGTTTCATCCGATTGGCGGGTGCGGGGCGGTGACGATGGCAATGGCGCGCCTTGCGAAGGAGATGGGCGTGGAGGTGCTGAGGGAGGAACCGGTTGAGGAGATATTGATCGACAGCGCAGGCAGGCATTGCAGGCGCGGCAAGGCCGTGGGGGTGCGGACGTCGAAGCGACGGTTGCAAGCAGATGCGGTGGTGGTGAATGCGGATTTTGCGGAAGCGATGCGTAAGCTGATTCCAAATAAACACCGTCTTAAGTGGAGTGACACGAAGATTGCCAGCAAGAAATACTCGTGCTCGACGTTCATGATGTACCTGGGGATCGAGGGACGCTACGACGATGTGGCGCACCACACGATCTATCTGGCGGAGAACTATCGGCAGAATCTTCGCGATATCGAGGAGTTGCACGAGTTGTCGGAGAACCCATCGTTCTATGTGCAGAATGCTTCCGTGACAGATGCAACGCTGGCGCCGAAGGGGCAATCGACGTTGTATGTGCTGCTGCCGGTGACGCACGAGAGCGGAAAGGTGGACTGGGTGCGCGAGACGGCACGATTCCGTAGACTGGCGGTCCAGCAGATGGGGCTGATCGGCATTGAGGACGTGGAGCGGCGCATCCGGACGGAAAAAATTGTGACCCCGCAGGGCTGGCGAGACGAGTTTGGATTGTGGAAGGGCGCAACGTTTTCGATGAAGCACTCGCTGGACCAAATGTTGCATCTACGCCCACATAACCGTTTCGAAGACATAGACAGCATATACTTGACGGGCGGTGGAACCCACCCGGGCTCGGGATTGCCGGTGATCTTTCAGTCAGCGCGGATCAGTGCGAAGCTGCTGCTGGAAGACCTGGACATTCAACCGCAGTGGTCGAGGTCTTCGGAGCTTGCGATGCAGAATGACATGATGCAGGTCGCGTCGTGAAAACGGCGGCTGAGGAGCTTCAGAGCGCACGGATCGATGGCGTACCGTGCCCGCTGCTGTCTGGCCTTTGCGGAGCTTCAGACACCGGGACGCCGGCGGGCGAAACAGCGCGCTGGGCGAGCATGTCATTGAAAGGGCGGCTTTGCATTCTGCGTGCGGCGCGACAGTTGATGGCGGCACGCGCGGAAGAGTTTGCCGAAGCAATTTCTCCGCGGCTGGCGCGAACGAAGGCGGATACGCTAGCAACCGAGGTACTGCCTCTGCTGGCCGGATGCAGGTTTCTCGAGCGTGAGGCGGGACGCGTGCTGGCTCCGCGCAGGCTAGGGACCAGCGGCCGGCCTTTGTGGATGACGGGGGTGGCTGCGGAGATTCATCGGGTGGCGCTGGGCCATGTGCTGGTGATCGGGCCATCCAACTTCCCCCTTTTCATTCCGGGGTCGCATGTGTTGCAGGCGCTGGCTGCGGGGAATCGAGTGACGTGGAAGCCTGGCGCGGGCGGAGGAGCGGTCGCACAGTTGATGGCGCGGATGCTGATAGAAGCAGGACTTCCTGCGAGCGCTTTGACGGTAACGGAAGAGAGTGTCGACGCCGCGCGGCAGGCGCTGGCGGCAAAGCCGGACAAGGTGATCTTTACGGGCTCCTCGAAGACCAGCCAGATTCTTCTTGCGGAGTTGGCCGAGACGTCGACGCCGGCGGTGCTGGAACTCTCCGGCGCGGACGCGATCGTGGTGACACCGACAGCGGACCTGCAACAGGTTGCGCGTGTGGTGGCGTTTGGATTGCGGCTGAATGGGGGCTCGGTATGCATGTCGCCGCGGCGCCTGTTTGCAACGCCGACGACGATGTCTGCACTGCGGCCGCTGTTGCGTGCGGAGCTGGCAAAGATTCCAGCGGTGGCACTGGACGCGGGAACGTCGACGCGATTGCGGGTGATGCTGGATGAGGCAGAAGGCGCCGGGGCAGAGGTGCAGGGTAGGTTCGCGCCCGACGCGCAGGGGCCGTTGGTGATTGATCGCGCGACGGCGAATATGTCGGTTGCAGGCAGCGATATATTCGCTCCGGTGATTTCGTTGATTGAGGCTGAGACGATGCTACATGTGCCTGAACTCTATGCGCAGTGCCCGTATGCCTTGACGGTATCGATCTTTTGCGAGCGAGGCAAGGAGAAGAAGGCGCTCATGCTGGGGTCGATGCTGAGTGCGGGGACGTTGCTGATCAACGACATCATCGCGCCGACGGCTGATCCGCGCGTACCGTTTGGCGGTCGAGGAGCGAGCGGTTATGGAGTGACGCGGGGCGCCGAAGGATTGCTCGAGATGACGGCGGTGAAGACCGTGCTGGTCCGACGCGGAGGGGTGATGCTGCATCTGGAGCCGACCCAGGACAAGGATGCGGCGAAGTTCGCGGGGCTCATACGGGCGATGCATGGAAAGGGCTTGGCGATGCGGTGGACGGCACTGAAGCAGTTGATCAAAGCATTGCGGTCTTGAAGTTCGAACTGAAGAAAATTGAACGGAACGAACGGGAGAATCCATGCGCGTTGGTGTGATTGGATCAGGACTGGCCGGGCTAGCAGCAGCCTGCACGCTGGCTGCGCGCGGGCATTCGGTGGAGGTCTTCGAGAAGAATGCGTGGCTGGGTGGGAAGGCCGCACAGTTGTGTGAGGACGGGTTTCGCTTCGACATGGGGCCAACGATTTTGATTCAGCCGTCGGTGCTGCGGAAGATCTTTGCGGAGGCAGGAAAGCAGCTGGAGAGCTATGTCGACATGGTGCGGCTTGATCCGCAGTGGCGATGCTTCTTCGAGGATGGAGCGACGATTGACCTGGTGGATGATGTCCATGCGATGTCAGCGAACCTTGAGGGACGGTTTCCGGGCATGGGCACGAAGTATGCGCAGTTGATGGACCTATCCAAAGAGTTGCATACGATCAGCGACAAGTTCTTCTTCTGGAAGTCGGTGGGCTCAATCAAGGACACGCTGGATGTGGGCGGCGCGCTGGATATCAAGGTGCTGCGCGATGTGCTGAAGATGCGCATGGGAAAGACGGTGGCGGGAACGATTCGCGAGTTTATTGCGGAGCCGAATGCGGCCCAGATGCTGGATCACATGGTGCAGTATGTGGGGTCGTCGCCGGACGCTTCGCCGGCGATTCTGACGGCGATTGGACACATGCAGGCGCAGGAGGGGATCTGGTATCCGATGGGCGGGACGCGGGCGGTTCCGGAGGGGCTGGTGAAGCTTGCGCGTGAACTCGGCGTGGTCTTCCATACGCATACGGATGTGGTGAAGATTCTCACCAGCGAGGGGAAGCATGCTGCGGTTACGGGAATGGTCACGGCGGATGGGCGGACGCGTGGGTTCGATGCGATTGTGAGCAATGAGGACGCGGTGCGCACGCATCGCGAACTGCTGGCAATGACGGCTGCTGCGAGGGAGTTCGAACACAAGCGCACATACGAGCCGGCTTGCTCGGGGGTGGTGCTGTATCTGGGACTGAAGAAGCGGTATGAGCACCTGGCGCATCATGATTTCGTTTTTTCGCGCGATCCACATGAGGAGTTTCATACCATCTACGATCTTGGCGAACCTGCGCCCGACCCAACATGCTATCTCGCGTGCACGGCGATGAGCGATCCCGCAAGCGCGCCTGCGGGTGGAGAGGCGATGTATGTGCTGGTGCATACGCCTTACCTTCGGCCGCATCATGACTGGCCGAAGATGTTGCCGGCGTATCGGCAGGTAATTTTGGATAAGTTGAAGCGGACGGCGGGATGCGCGGATATTGAAGAGCGGATTGTTTTTGAGCGGGCATTAACGCCGCAGGATATTCACGACCGCTATCGGGTGCTGAACGGAGCGATTTATGGGCTGTCGTCGCATGGGAGATTCTTGGGAGCGTTCAAGCCGGCGAACCGCAGCCGCGAGGTCGAGGGACTATATCTTGCGGGAGGGGCGGCGCACCCGGGGCCGGGGATGCCGATGGTGATGATGTCTGGATGGATTGCCGCGGACTCGCTGGATGCGGATGCGAAGGCCGAGGGATCGCGACTTTCCCGACGCGCGGCCGCGAATCGTGCCGCGTGATGAAGGACGGGGCGCCACAAGGAGCGATGCGAGTGGCGCCTACCGTGCGCGATCTTCCGGCCGTGTCTGAGGTCACGCTGCGCTTCTTCCGGCGGGTGGTGCGGGCTTATTTCCGAAGGCACTTTCGGTCGGTGATGGTGCAGGGGGGCGAAGAACTGGCGGAGGCGCGGGGGCCGCTGATTGTGTATGCGAACCACTCGTCGTGGTGGGATCCGATGGTGTCGGTGTTGCTGGCGGAGACGCTGTTGCCTGAGCGGAAGCATTATGCGCCGATGGATGCGGCGGCGCTGAAGCGGTATCCGATTCTGGGGAGGATTGGGATCTTTCCAGTGGAGATGACGTCGGGGCGCGGGGCGGCGCAGTTTCTGCGGGTGGCGCAGGCGATCCTGGCGAGCGGAGGCGTGGTGTGGATTACGCCGCAGGGACGATTCGCGGATTCGCGTGAGAGGCCACTGGGATTCAAGCCGGGGCTCGGGGCGCTGGCGGGGCGTAATCCAGGGGTGGAGATAATTCCGCTGGCGATTGAATATACGTTCTGGGATGAGCGGCTGCCAGAGACGCTGCTGCGGTTTGGCAGGACGGTGCATACAGAAGAGGGGATGAGCGCGGATGCGGTGACAGAAATATTGGAAGGCGCACTGGTGGAGACGATGGATGAGTTGAAGGTGGCGTCGATGACGCGGGATGCGCGTTCGTTTCGGGTGCTGTTGCGCGGGGGACGCGGGACGGGTGGGGTGTATGGGATTGGACGGCGCCTACGTGGTTTGTTTGCGAGGCAGACGTTGCTGTTGGACCACACGGCACGTCGTGAGCGGCAGGACGAGCCATGATGCATGCGGCTACGGATGTGACGGTTGCGATGGTGCTGACAGTCTTGGCGGGGTTGCTTTGTGCCTTTGCAGCTGTGCCGGCGGTGATGTTCGTTTTGAATGTGCGAGGGTATCGCGTGCCGGGCGTGGAGGGTGAGGGGCGCGTGGCCGTGCTGATTCCGGCCAGGAATGAAGAGCGGAATATTGGGGCGTGCGTGGAGAGGGTTCTGGCCAGCCGGGGGGTAGAGATTGAGGTGCTGGTGTTGGATGATGCGTCGACGGATCGCACGGCGGAGATTGTGCGGGCGATCGCGTTGCGGGATGCGCGGGTTCGGGCTGATTGCGGCGCAGGAATTGCCGAAGGGATGGAACGGGAAGCAACATGCGTGCTGGGTGTTGGCGAGTGAGACGGACGCGCCGCTGTTGCTGTTTCTGGATGCCGATGTGAGGGTGATGCCGGAGACGGTTGCGCGTTGCGCGGGGGAGATGCGGGCGCGCGGGGTTGCGCTGCTGTCGGGGTTTCCGCGGCAGGTGATGCGTGGATGGGTGGAGAAGATGCTGCTGCCGCTGATTCACTTTGTGCTGCTGGGATTGCTGCCGATGGGGAGGATGCGGAAGACGACGAAGGCAGCGTACGCGGCTGGGTGTGGGCAGTTTTTTCTGGCGGAGCGGGAGGCTTATTTTGCGTGTGGGGGACATGCGGCGATTCGGAGTACGCGGCATGATGGGATTCGGCTGCCGCGCTTGTTTCGGGAGCATGGGCTGCGGACGGATCTGGTCGATCTGACGGAGCTGGCCGAGGTGAGGATGTATGGTTCAGCGAGCGAGGTCTGGATGGGGCTGGCGAAGAATGCAACGGAGGGATTAGGGGCACCGTCGCGGATTGTGCCGGTGACGGTGCTGCTGCTGATGGGGCAGGTGCTGCCGGTGATCGCGGCGGGGCTATGGGTCGCGTTGTGCGTGAGCAATGCGCTAGTGGGAGCTACGTTTGATGATCGGCGAATGGCGGTGATGGTGAGCTTGTTGCTGGCGGGCGCGGTAGTGGCGAGTTATCTCCCGAGGGTGATCGCGGTGCGTCGATTCAGTCAGCCGAGGGTGTCGGCGGTGCTGCATCCGGTGGGGATTTTGATGCTGCTGGGGGTGCAGTGGTATGCGCTGGTGCGGCAGGGCTTGGGACGGCCGGTGGAGTGGCGGGCGCGGGTTTATTCGAGCGGGACGGGCGAAGAGATTTCGTAGTCGCGGAAGGGTTAGACGCCCTTCTTGCGGGGCTCCCAGATGTACTTGTGGATTTGCAGGCTGAGCCGCGCGGGGAGGCCGTCGGCCAGCATCCACTCGACCAGGAGGCGAGGGTCGAGGGCGGCGTTGTCGGTGGAGCGAAGGTCGGTGGGATTTTTCAGGAAGGCGGGGGAGAGGAGGATTTCTCCGCAGCGGACGGCGAGGCCGTGGGTGTGGATGAAGTCGCGGGCGAACTCGTAGTCGGCGCGATCGGAGAGGACGAACTTGACCTCATCGTTGGGAGTGAGGGCGTCGAGGTTTTCGAGGCGGAAGGTGTTGGCGGCGGCGCCGGCGCCGGGGCATTTGACGTCGACGATCTTGTGGACGGCGCGGGGGACGTCTGCGAGGGGTTGTTCGCCGCTGGTCTCGATCATGAGGGTGTAGTTGTTGGCGAGGAGGCGGTCCATGAAGGGCAGAAGTTCGCGGGCCTGGAGCATGGGCTCACCGCCGGTGAACTCTACGAGGCGGCAGGGGGCGAGGGCTTCGATCTGGGCGAGCATCTCGTCGGCGGTGAAGGGCTTGCCGCCGGTGAAGGTGTACTCGGAGTCGCACCAGGAGCAGCGCAGGTTGCAGCCGGCGAGGCGGACGAAGATACAGGGGACCCCGGCGAAGGAGCTTTCGCCCTGGACGCTTTTGTAGAGCTCGATGAGATGCATGGGTGCTACTTCCCTGCTTCGGGCTCGTAGTAGCGCGCGAAGCTGGTGTCGGTTTCGTAGAGAGTGCAGTCTTTGACGCGGACGCGGCCTTCGGTCATCTCGCGCAGCTGGGTTGCGGTCTTCTGGAAGAAGTAGCGCGCGAGGTTTTCGGCAGAGGGGTTGAGGGTGGTGAAGGGCTCGAGGTCGTTGATCATCTGGTGGTCGAGATACTCGACGGTGGGGCGGAGGACTTGTTTGAGGAGCTTGAAATCGAGCAAGAGGCCGGCCTCGTCGAGCTCTTCACCGACGAGTGTGACGAGCACGCGGTAGTTGTGGCCGTGCGGGTTTTCGCACTTGCCGCGGTAGTTGCGGAGGTAATGGCCTGAGGAGAAACCGGCCTGTACCGTGACTTCGAACATGGGGTGTGGGGCTCCAATCGGCGGGAGATTCGCGCCATCTACCATTCTACCGGGGAATGCGACTGGAAGTGCTATTCGGGGTGGTTGCGGCGCCTGTGCTGACGTTCGAGGTCGTGGCGGCGCTCGGCCTGTTCGAAGAGCGAGCTGAGGACGCCGAGCAGCGTGACAATGAGGGCGACGCAGAGGAGGGCGATGCTGGTCATACGCCAGAGCGAGGCGTCGCCGGGGGAGCCGGGCTGGTCCGCGATGTTGGTGAAGGACAGGCCGATCGACAGGAGCGAGAGCGCTCCGAGTGTAGCGGCGAGGATGTAGAGGTTGCGTCCCATGATGGCGATGTGCGTTACAGTTTCAGGATAGCGTGGATAGGATGGAGCGTGGTGGAAGCGTTCGATTATGCGAAACCTGAAAGGGCAAATATGTTCGCAGGCGTACCGTTGGGATGGCTGGATGTTGTCGTCGCTCTTTGTGTCTTGGCTGGAGTCGGGTTCGGTGTCGTTACGCTTCTCAATGAACCAGGAAAGGCTAGGGGACGCTACAAATTTCTTAGTACCGTCTTGTTCGGGTGCGTATTCTTGCTAGGCGGCTCTGATTTTCTTGCGACGAGGGCTATCGCTCCACGGTTCTCCCTTACAGGTGACATCGACGCGTTGAAAAACCATGGTGGCAAGAATCCACACTGCGATATTGGTCTGGCTGGCTCTAATGACAACCATGCAGGATTGACTGGCGACTTTTCCTGCGACCGACTTTACCTTGGCGAGCATATCAAGGCGACCTGGATGACATTCAACACACATATCGTCCGGATAGATATTTTGTCCGGCGCGAATGCTGGAAGCCATTTGAATGACACTGGCCCTTTTATGGCAGAAATACAAATAGCGATCGGACTCTTTCTGATTTATGTTGCAATCCGCGTGAGACGGCGCAATCCAAATGCGTATCCTCCCAAACGAACGGCCGATGACCCGCCCGGGGGCGTTGACGAGGAGTCGCTGCTCAACCTGAGTGGACGAAAGTGACAGTCCCGGACTTAAGCCCGAACCTGTCTGAGAGGGCGGCGACAACGGCAGAAGCAGATTCCTTCGGGAATGACAGCAAGAAAGACAAGTGCAAAAACTGAGGTAATGTGAGCTCTACCGATTAAGAACTTTTCTACATCGGTGATGTCGTCGGTGCGGGCGTAGGGGGGAGGCTGTCGAGGAAGGTGGCGCCGTAGCGGGTGGTGCGGATGCGGGGGTCGAGGAGCATGAGGACGCCGCGGTCGGAGAGCGAGCGGATGAGGCGGCCGAAGCCTTGCTTGAGGGCGATGACGGCTTGCGGGACTTGCAGGTCGTTGAAGGCGTTGCCGCCGGCCGCGGTGATGGCGTCGGTGCGGGCCTTCATGATGGGGTCGGAGGGGACGGCGAAGGGGAGCTTGTCGATGATGACGCAGCTGAGTTGCTCGCCCTGGACGTCGATTCCCTGCCAGAAGGAGCTGGTGCCGAAGAGGACGGCGTTGGGGGTGTCGCGGAATTGCTGCAGGAGGACGTGGCGCGGGGCGGAGCCTTGCATGAGCAGCGGGTAGGGGAGCTGCATGAGGAGGCGGTCGTGGAGCTCGCGCATCTGGGCGTGCGAGGTGAAGAGGCAGAAGGCGCGGCCGCGGGTGATCTCGAGGACGCGGCGGATGCGTTCGGTGGCTTGCGGGAGGAAGTTGGGGTCGCGCGGCGGCGGCATGCCGGGCGGGAGGTAGAGGAGGGCTTGTTTGGCGTAGTCGAAGTGGCTGGGGACGACGAGCTCTTTGGGGAACGGGATGCCGAGGCGGCGCTTGAGATGCTCGAAGCCGGGCTTGCCGTCCTGCGTGGCTACGGCGAGGGTGGCGGAGGTGAGGATGACGCTGGGGTAATGGGTGAAGAGGGTGTCGGCGAGCAGGGTGGAGACGTCGATGGGGGTGGCGAGGAGGTGGGTGCTGAAGGACTGCGGGGCGTGGGTGTCGCGGGCGTTGCGAGCGGCATTGCGGAGGCCGCTGGTGGCGCGGCGTTCGATCCAGAAGACGGTGTTGGGGTCGGTGGACTCGAGCAGGAACTTCATGTGATGGCGGATGTCGGCGGTGCGCTTGCGCAGACCGGCGGCTTCGTCGACTTCGCGCAGACGCTCGAGCTCGCCTTCGAGGCGCTGCAGGGCGTTGAGGGCGCCGATGTAGGCGTCGCCGCGGGCTTCGAGAAAATCTGCGCGGTCGATGAATTCGAGACGGCCGAGGTCGGAGGGGCCGACGGGCAGGGAGGCGAAGAAGAGCTTGGAGCGCTCGCGGACGGTCTGGGTGGCGCTCTCGATGGCAGAGGTGCTGACGGCTTTGGCGCGGAGCAGGGATTCGGTGTCGCGGGCGAGCTCGTCGAAGCGGGCGTTGGAGAGGGCGATGCCGAAGTACTGGCTGGCGATGTCCTCGAGCTCGTGGGCCTCGTCGAAGATGACGGCGGCGGCTTCGGGGAGGATGCCGGCGTCCGGTGCGCCCGCGGCCTGCTGCTTGATGGAGAGGTCGGCGAAGAAGAGATGGTGGTTGACGATGACGATGTCGGACTCGAGGGCCTTGCGGCGCATCGAGGTGATGAAGCAGTTCTCCCAGTTGGGGCAGGTCTGGCCGAGGCAGACTTCGCTGCGGGCGTCGAGCTTGTGCCAGAGGGAAGAGCTTTCGGGGAGGTCGTTGACCTCGGCGCGGTCGCCGGTTTCGGTGGTGCGCTCCCATTGCAGGATGGAGTGGAACTGGGAGATCTCTTCGAGGCCGGAGAGCAGGGGGTTGTCGCGCAGGGCGTAGAGCTTCTGCTTGCAGATGTAGTTGGCGCGGCCCTTCATGTAGCAGACGCGGAGAGGGCCGAGGAGGGACTCGAGGAAGGGGACGTCCTTGAAGAAGAGCTGCTCCTGCAGATTCTTGGTGCCGGTGGAGATGATGATGCGCTGCTTGTGCTCGCGGGCCCGGCGCAGGGCCGGGAGCAGGTAGGCGAGGGTTTTGCCGGTGCCGGTGCCGGCTTCGACGATGAGATGGCGATGGTCGGCGAAGGACTGCTCGATCTCCTTGGCCATGACGTACTGGCCGGCGCGATGCTCGAAGGCGAGCGACGAGTTCGCGAGGATGCCGCCGGGATGGAAGAAGTCGTGCAGCGAGGGCAGCTTCTGGACGGGCGGAGCGTCGGCGAGCACGGTCAGTGGGGTGAAGGAAGGCATCGGGCTACGTTGATCATATCCGCCGTTTGTTCGCCGTGCTGTGGCGGATGCGTGCGACCATAAAAGAGACAGAGGTTTACGAGCGATGGCACCGAAGCGGACCGAGAAGAAACGGCTAGGCAAGAAGCACCGGCAGGCGAGCACGCGGCCGAAGCTGGGCAGGACGGCTCCGCGGGGGACGGCGACGACGGGAGCGGTGTCGCCGAAGAAGCGCAAGGAGTTGGCGGCGAAGAAGGCTGCTGCGACGAAGCTGGCAAAGACTCCGACGAAGAGCCCGGACCGGGAGCGCAAGGTGGTGGTGCGCAATCGCGAGGAGGCGGGCAGCCGCGGGCATGCGAGCGAGACGCCGAAGCGCGCGCCGCGGGCGCAGGCGGATGCGGAGAGCGCGGCGGAACAGAGGGATTGGAAAGAGGCGGAGGCGCTGGCGGCGCGGCTGACGCTGGCGACGGAGGTGGGGCACCGTGAGCCGGCGCGGCTGCCGCTGGTGGCGATCTGCGGGCGGCCGAATGTTGGAAAGTCGACGCTGTTCAATCGGCTGACGCAGACGCGGCGGTCGATTGTGGGCGATGAGCCGGGGATTACGCGCGATCGCATCTATGGCGAGGTGGAGTGGGCTGGGCGCGATGTGCGGCTGGTGGATACGGGCGGCGTGGTTCCGGATGATGAGGCGCTGATTCCGTCGGAGATCTTTCGCCAGGCGAAGGTGGGACTGGAAGAGGCGGACGCGATCATCATGGTGGTGGATGGACGAACGGAACTGGCGTCGCCGGATGTGGAGTTGGCGAGGTTGCTGCTGCGGGGTGGAAAGCCGGTGTTTCTTGCGGTGAACAAGATGGACGCGCCGGATATGTATGCGGCAGCGGAGAATTTTCGGCAACTCGGGTTCAAGAACGTCTGCCCGATCTCGGCGGAACATGGCGCGGGCATCGGCGATCTGCTGGATGAGGTGTGGGCGGCGCTGCCCCCGGAGTTCGTGGCGGAGGAGCCGGAAGAACGGTTCGAGGGCGTGGAAGAGGAGTTTGAAGAGGATATGGATGGCGGCGGCGATCCGCTGCCGGAGGCGCAGACACCGCCGGACGAGGAAGCTCCCGCGGGTCCGGGGCGGCGACTGCGGTCGCATGGCGAGCATGTTGCGCGGGAGACAAAGATTGCGATCATCGGACGGCCGAATGTGGGGAAGAGCACGCTGCTGAACGCGCTGACGGACAGCGATCGCGCGATTGTTTCGCCGATTGCTGGAACGACGAGGGATGCGGTGGATGAAGTGGTGGAGCGGGATGGGCACAGCTTCCGGTTCATCGACACCGCGGGCATTCGGCGCAAGGGAAAGACCAAGCTGATGGCGGAGAAGCTGTCGGTGATCATGAGCCGGAAACATCTGGAGGCGGCGGATGTGTCGCTGCTGGTGATCGATGCGACCGAGGGCGTGGCTGCGGCTGACGCAAATATTGGCGGCTATGCGCACGAGAGTGGGCGCAGCGTGATCATCGTGGTGAACAAGTGGGACCTGGTGACCAAGGTTGGGCCGGATGGGAAGACGCTGTTTGACGGCAGTGCACCTGCGGATAAGAAGCTGTATGAGCAGCAGGTGCGCGACTCGCTGAAGTACCTGGACTATGCGCCGCTGCTGTTTGTGTCGGCGGCGGAGTCGAAGGGCATTGAGGAAGTATTCAAGAAGGTCGAACTGGTGGCGCGTGAGCGGCGCAAGCGGGTGTCGACGGGCGCGATGAATCGCTTTCTGGACAAGATTGATTTTCAGCGGGCCAGCGTGCCGATGAATCGGCGGGTGAAGATCTATTACATGACGCAGGCTGCGGTGGCTCCGCCAACGTTTGTGCTGTTCACGGATCGCGATGTGAAGCTGCACTTCAGCTATGAGCGGTTTCTAGCGAATGAGATTCGCGATACGTTCAAGTTTATCGGCAGCCCGATCTGGTTCAAGGTGAAGGCGAGGAACAAGAAGAAGGCGGAGTAGGCGGTGCTCTGCGGCTACGCCGAATGAGGCGGAGGCTGCATGGGTGGTATCGGCGGGGCCACCGGGGATGGTACCGGGATAGGCGTAGAGTGGCGGAAGGAAGGGGTCGAGGTAGGCGCCGACCAGCGGGTAGCGGCCGCCGAGGAAGTAGAGCGCGTAGGCCTGCAGGAACGTGAAGACGTAGCCGAAGAGGATCACGGCCGCGAGCGCGAGCAGGACGAGCAACACAAGAGCGAGCACGACCCAGATAGCGATCATGAGGACGTGACCGGCGAAGTCTGCGTGGCGCAGGGCGAGCCAGGCGAGCAGACCGACGCCGCCGAGGGGGATGAGCGCAAGGATCGCTCCGGCGACAAGGATGCAGTCGACGGCGATGGAGCCGGCAATACTCAAGATGAATCGCATCAGCACATAGAAAGCGACGGGGCCCGGCTCGCTGCGGATGAGACTCCAGACGCGTTGTACGGTGACCGACATGGGGGTGCTCTCGAGCGCCATGGAGGGCAGGCCGAAGTCGTAGAGCAGCGCGAAGCCGACACCGATGCAGACAACGATGAAAAAGACGGCACTGATGAATTCGAAGATAGCGACAAACAGGGCCAGGGGATCCTGGGGTGTGAGGCCGTGGAAGGACGGACCCATCTCGTGGATGAAGTGGATGATGATGGGAATGAGAATCGGCGCAACACAAGCCAACGCGGCGAGGAAGTAGAGAATCTTGAGGCCCATCCAATGCCAGGTGGCACGGCCGTAGCGCCGCCAGATGGGGGCGACGGTGGTGTCGCTGCGCAGCACGACCTCGAACAAAACGAACTGAAGACGAGAGCTGAGGTAGAAGAAGGCCAAGCCGATGGCAAGGCCGACGATCATCAGCAGGAGAGCGAACGCGACGATGCCCGCGATGAGAGCCGTGGGAGCGGCATGCGTGTAGTGGCCGGGCGAGCGGAAGGAACTGTTGCAACCTCCCATCTGAGCAAAGAAGGCGACGGCGCCGATCTTGAGAGCCAGTCGCCAGTTTTGCGGCGCGACGAGGATTCGGCTGGTGTGCCTCCAGGCAGGTCCGATGGCGTCCGTTGCGGAGAGTGGCCGCATGCTGCACCTCGAGCGAATGTCTTTGCTGGAAGCGTATCGCAGTTCGGGGCAGGTGGCAGGATTTATTTTGCGAGCCAGTCATCCCACGCGGCGAGCGCTCGGTCGCATTGGATTTTGTGGCGTTCCTTCTTGTCACGAATCTTTTTGCGCAGGTCTTCTTCGAGCGGAGGCAGGAGATCGAAGGTGATGTTCGCTGGCTGGAACTTCTTTTGGTCTGCGTGGGTGATGTAGTGCGTGAGGGAGCCGTTGGCGGTGATGCGCGGGGCGGGGATGGGATCCGTGTTGTTCGCGAGCGCGGCTGCATAGCGGCCGGCGAGAAGGCCGCTGGCAATGGATTCGGTGTAGCCTTCGACTCCGGAGAGCTGGCCGGCGATGAGGATGGTGGGGTGGGCGCGCAACTGGAGCGTTTCGTTGAGCAAGGAGGGTGCGTGAATGTAAGTGTTGCGATGGATCTGGCCGTAGCGGAGGAAGGTTGCGTGCTCGAGGCCGGGGATCATGCGGAGGACGCGCGCCTGCTCGCCGAACTTCAGGTGATTCTGGAAGCCGACGAGGTTGTAGCTGTCCGCGCGCAGGTTCTCCTGACGAAGTTGCACGGCCGCATAGGGCCAGCGTCCGGTCTTCGGATTGGTGAGGCCTGCGGGCTTCATGGGGCCGAAGCGCAGGGTATCGCGGCCGCGGCGGGCGGTCTCCTCGATGGGCAGGCAGCCCTCGAAGTAGTTCATGGTTTGTTTGGCGGCGGCGACCGCACCGTCGGCAGGCAAGGCTTCCCAGCTCTTGGCTTCGACGATCTCGGCGGTGGTGAGGGCGTCGAGGAAGGCTTCGTATTCTTCCTTGGTGAAGGGGCAGTTGATGTAGTCGGCGGTGCCCTTGTCCCAGCGGGCGGCGAAGTACACCTTGTCCATGTCAATGGTGGTTGCGTCGACGATGGGGGAGATGCTGTCGTAGAAGGCCAGTTGCTCGGCGCCGGTGAGGCGTTGGAGCTCCGCAGCCAGGGGCGAGCTGGTGAGGGGGCCGCTGGCGAGGATGGTGATGGTTTCGGGATCGTGCTCGTCGAGATGGGTCACTTCTTCGCGGCGGACTTCGATCCTGGGATGCGAGGCGATGAGCTCGGCGACGCGTCGGGAGAATTCGATGCGGTCGACGGCGAGGGCGTGGCCGGCGGGAACGGCACTGGCGTCGGCCGCCTGCAGGAGGAAGGAGCTGGCGCGGCGCATCTCCTGTTTGAGCAGCCAGGGAGCGGTGTTTTCGCTCTCGCTCTTGAGCGAGTTGGAGCAGACGAGTTCGGCGAAGTCGGATGTCTGGTGAGCTTCGGTGGAGCGGATGGGCCGCATCTCTGAGAGGACTACGTCGCAGCCAAGGCTTGCGGCCTGCAATGCCGCCTCGGGACCTGCGAGCCCACCACCGATTACATGAATTCTCTTCATCACTGCTTAGGATACGTTCTTCTGCGGAGTTCGAGAGTCGACGTCCTCAGAAGCCAACGCGGCGAGCGCGTCGTCGGCTACGCGCATGATGCGCCATTCGGTCAACATCTTCGCACCGACGCGATGGTAGAAGGCGATGGCCGACTCGTTCCACTCGAGGACATCCCACTCCAGGCGCGGGCAGCCTTGATCGACGGCGATGCGGGCGAGGCGGGCGAGAAGGGCCTTTCCAATGCCGTGACCGCGCAGTGAGGGAGTGACGTAGACGTCTTCCAGGCGAATGCCGTGATGACCGCGCCAGGTGGAATAGGTGGTGAAGTAGAGAGCGAAGCCGGCCGGCGCTCCGTCGTAGTCGGCGATGATGGCGGTGAAGCGAGCAGGCGATCCCCAGCCGTCGCGTAGCAGGTCGGCCTCGGTGGCGAGGACGGCATCGGGTTCGCGCTCAAACTCGGCGAGCTCGCGGATGAAGCGGAGAATCGTGGGGACGTCGTCGGGCGTGGCGGGACGGATGTTCAGTGCGGATTCGTTCATGAATGCGTGATCTTCTCTCGGTTCAATTATCCTCTTCAGGATGCTGCGAAAACAAAACACGACGGCGTGGGAGCCATGTCGATGCTAGCGTATAGCGCGTTGCTGACGCTGGCGCTGGTGCTGAGTGCACCGTGGTGGCTGGTGCGGATGGCGACCACCGAGCGATATCGTGAGGGCTTGCGGCAGAGGCTTGGGGCGGTGCCGGCGCGGCTGGTGGCGGCAGTGCAAGGCAGGCGGGTGGTGTGGGTCCATGCGGTGAGTGTCGGCGAGGTGCTGGCGGCGTCACAGTTGGTGGGGGAGTTGGAGGTAGCGCTGGGGGAGGGGTTTCGGGTGGTGATCTCAACGACCACGCGGACGGGACAGGCGCTGGCACGCGAACGGTTTCGAGCGGAGCGGGTGTTTTATATGCCGCTGGATTTTGCGTTTTCGGTGCGGGCTTATTTGCGGGCGCTTAAGCCGGCAGCGCTGGTTCTGATGGAGAGTGAGCTTTGGCCGCGTATGTTGAGTGAGTGTGGGCGAGGTGGTGTGCCGGTGGTGGTGGCGAATGCGCGGATGAGTGACCGGTCGTTTGCGCGGGCGATGCGGGTGCAATGGATCTGGGGACGCGTGATGCGGAAGCCTGCGTTGTGGCTGGCGCAGAGCGAGGAAGATGCGCGGCGATTTGTCGGAGTGGGGGCGCGGGCGGGGTCAGTGAAGGTTGCGGGGAATATGAAGTATGACATTCGTGCGCCGAAGGAGAGCCGCATGCCGGAGTTGATTCGTGCGGTGGCGGAGGGGCGAGCGATCTTCGTCGCTGGAAGCACGGTGGAGGGAGTTCCTGCGGAAGAGGAACTGGTGATTGCAGCCTGGAAGCAGGCGCTGCGTGTTACGCCGAATGCGCTGCTGGTGCTGGCGCCGCGACATCCCGAGCGGTTTCAAGCGGTCGAGGGGTTGCTTCAGCAGTTTCGCTACGTCAAGCGAGCGAGTGGGCGGCGGGGGGCGATGAGGGGATGGTTCCAGCAGGAGGCGTCGAGATTGTGGTGCTCGATACGATCGGCGATCTGGCTGCGGTGTATGGCATCGCAGATGTGGCCTTTGTTGGAGGTAGCCTGATCAAGAAGGGCGGCCATAATCCTCTGGAGCCGGCGCAGTTTGGCGTTCCGGTGGTGATGGGGCCTTCGTTTGAGAACTTTCGAGATGTGGTTGCGAAGATGCAGGAGGCTGGGGGCATTCGCATTGTGCAGGATCAGAACGAACTGGGTGCGGCTATCGTTGAGCTGATGACACATCGCGAAGAAGCAGAGGTGATGGGCGAAGCTGGGCGGCGCGTATTTGAGGAGCAGCAGGGGGCTACGGCGCGGTCGGTAAGGGCGATCGTTGCGGTGATCGTGGGGGATGCGTCATGAATGTGCAGAGGTCATGGGCGCGGCCGCTGGTCCCGCTGTATGCTGCGGTGATCCGGCTTAAGGAGTTCTTGCGCAGTATGGGCTGGTCACGAACGCGGAGGCTCGGTTGGCCGGTGGTGAGTGTTGGCAGCTTGTCGGCGGGAGGTGCGGGGAAGACTCCCGTGGTGATCGCGCTGGCGAAGGTGCTAGGTGATGGGGGATGGACGGTAGATGTGTTGTCGCGAGGGTATGGGCGCGAGGGACGCGGCGTTGAACAGGTGCGGACGGAGGACGAACGGGCGGCAACGCGTTTTGGGGATGAGCCGGTGTTGATTGCAGAGCAGACCGGGGTGCCGGTGTGGGTGGGCGGCGACCGGTTTGCCGCGGGCAGGCGAGCGGAGAGAGCGGCTGAGGACGGTGAGCGGGGAGTGCATCTGCTGGATGATGGATTTCAGCATCGGCGGCTGGCGCGGAGCGTGGACATCGTGTTGTTGACGGCGGAGGATTTGGATGACGGGTTGCTGCCGGCGGGCAATCTGCGCGAGGATCTGTCGGCGCTGCAGCGTGCGGACGTGGTGGTGGTGCGGGAGGACGAGGTAGGCGCCGAGATCGGTGCGGGAGCTGACATCGGTGAACAAGCGCGCGTGGCAGATGCTTCGCGAACGCGGGCAGATGTGGACGGTGCGGAGGAGGCTACACTTCCCTGCTCCGCTGCGCGTGTTTGGGGCGGGACTGCGACCGGTGGCGTTTTGCGCCATCGCGCGGCCGGAGGGATTTGCGGCCATGCTGCAGGAGGCGGGATGCGGGGTGGTGGAGACGGTTGCGTTTCCGGACCATCACCGCTATACCAAGGCCGATATGGAGCGGGTGATTGAGGTGGCGAAGAGCCTGAATGGATCGGGGTTTGTGACGACGGAGAAGGATGCGGTGAAACTGACGAAGGCGATGCGCGAACGGCTGGAGGAGCATGGGCCGCTGATGGTGGTCGGGCTGGAGGCGGAGTTTGCGGATCCAGTCGGCCGTGTTGCGCGCGCTGGAAGCGAAGCTGTTGAGCGCGGAGGCGAAGGCCGGATGAAGATCCTCATCGTTCGCGTGGGGGCGATGGGCGATGTGCTGCATGCGCTGCCGGCGGTGGCTGCGCTGCGGCGGCGCGGCCGGAGTGGGAGATTGATTGGGTGGTGGATCCGCATTGGGCTCCGCTGCTGGTGAATGGAGAGGGAAAGGGGCCGGTGGTTGGGCGGGTGCACCTTGCGGAGACGAAGCTGTGGTCGAAGGCTCCGGCGTCGCCTGCGACGATGCGGTCGATCCTGATCTGCGGAGTGCGTTGCGAGCGAGAGAGCTATGATCTTGCTGTCGATATGCAGGGGACGTTGCGGTCGGCGGTGATTGGGCGGATGTCGGGCTCGACGCGACTGGTGGGTTACAGCGACCCGCGCGAGCCTTTGGCGGCGAAGTTTTATAAGACGAAGCTCGAGCGCAGGGGCAGGCACGTGATTGAGCAGGGTGCGGCGCTGCTGGGTGAGGCGTGCGGCGTGGCGCTGGAGCCGGGCGGAGTGGAGTTGCCGCACGAAGAGTGGGCGGACCACTGGGCTGCGGAGGTGGTGGGCGATCGGCGGCGTGTGCCTGCTGGCGGCGAGCGCTGGATGGGCGGCCAAATGCTGGGCGGTGCAGAAGTATGGCGCGCTGGCGGTCGAGCTGAAGGCGATGGGGATGGATGTGGTGGTGAATGCTCCGCGGAAGGACGATGCGCTGGCGGCAGCCGTGGTGGAGGCGAGCGGGGGCGCGGCGCGGGTGGTGGTGTGCAATGTGACGGGGTTGATCGCGCTGATGCGACGGACGACGCTGCTGGTGGGCGGTGATTCGGGGCCGATGCATCTGGCGGCGGCGCTGGGGATTCCGTTGGTGGCGTTGTTCGGGCCGACCGATCCGGAGAGGAATGGGCCGTGGGGGCCGGGAGCGAAGGTGGTGCTGCGCGATCCGGCGTCGGTGACCAGCTATAAACGCGTGGACGCGGAGGATGCCGGGTTGGAGAAGATCTCGGTGGAGGCGGTGATGGAGGCGATCCGTGGTCTGATCGGAATTGATCGCGGCGGATAGGCTCATTTGAGAGAATGGTGGGATGGGTTCGGCAATCGGTGACGAAAGCGCAAGGCAGGACGGGCTGGCAGAAGATCGCGCGGAGGGTGCGGGTGCCGCTGGGGTTTGTGGTGGCGGCGATCTTCCTGGTGTTTGCCCGGCCGAGCTGGCAGACGCTGGCGTGGAGCCTGCTGCTGGTGCTGCCGGGATTGTGGCTGCGCGGGTATGCGGCCGGTTATGTGAAGAAGAATGCGGAGCTGACGCGGACGGGGCCGTATGCGTATACGCGTAACCCGCTGTATCTAGGGTCGATGGGGATTGCGGCGGGCTTTGCGGTGGCGGCCGGGCAGTTGTGGCTGGGGCTGCTGCTGGTGGTGATGTTTCTGGCGATCTATGTGCCGACGATTCTGTCGGAGGAGACATTTCTGCGTGGCGCGTTTCCGTCGTTTGATGAGTATGCGGGGAAGGTTCCGCGGCTGCTGCCGAGGGTGACGGCGGCGCGTTTTGCGGATGCGGATGCCGGGCGGCGGCCGGTTCTCCGCGGAGCGCTACCGGCATCATCGCGAGTACAATGCAACTATGGGCGCAGTCGCGATCTATGCGGCATTGGTGCTGCGAATGCTTCTCAGACATTGACGCTTCGCAGGTGCGTCTAAACCCACGGGAGATGCTGATTTGAAGGCCGTTTGGATGGCCCGTTTGCGGGTCTGGATAGACTCGTCGGCGGTGGTCATGGGGAGGACAGCCTTCGCTGTGGCTGTCGTCGTGGCTTTGTGCAGCCGAGCCGGATGCGGTGCGCAACTGTTCGCGAAGCCGGAGACGCCGGCTGTGCAACGACCGATTCCGGTGCTGCAGCCGCCTCTCGCAAGCTTTGATTATCCGCAGCATGAGACGCTGACCTACACGGTGGATTGGCGGGTGTTTACGACCGGCACGGCGGTATTCCATCTGGACCAGGTGGGCAATCTGCTCAAGATCTCGGCGACCGCGGACTACGATCGGTGCGGTGAATATGCTCTTCCCGGTGATCGACCGGTTCCAGTCCGGCTTTGATCTGAAGACCGGCTGCTCGACGGGATTCGACAAGCAGACGCAGGAGGGCCGGCGCAAGATCGCCAGCGATCTGACCTTCGATTATGCCCACGGCAAGCAGACGAGGAACGAGCGAAACCTGGTGAAGGGCACGGCGACGCATAGCGTGACGAACATTCCGGCGTGCGTGACGGATTCGCTGTCGGCGAATGTTTTATACCCAGTCGCAGACGCTGACACCGGGGCAGACGGTGGAGTTTCCGCTGGCGGACGCGATGCGGACGGTGAGCGTGGGCATGAAAGTGGAAGATCGCGAAGAGATCAAGACACCCGCTGGGACGTTTCAGACCATCAAAGTGCAAGCGACCGCTGAAGAGGGGGTCGTGAAAAACCGCGGCAGCATCTGGATCTGGTACACGGACGATGCCCGGCATCTACCGGTACAGATGGAGGCTCGGCTCTTCTGGGGCACGATCACCTTCCACTTGCAATCGGTTGATTTCAAGTAGCCGGAGCGCGGAGAATGAAGGACAACCGCGAAAGCGGAGACAGCGAGACGATCAACATGAGCGGCGAAGCGAACGTCGATCAGACAAAACGTACGATCAGCAAGATGAGTTAGTGACCATCGCGACGTTTCCGGAGCCGATGGAGGCCAACATGGCGAGGTCCGCACTGGAAGCGGCCGGAATCCCTGTATTTCTTGTGGGGGAGACGGCCAACAGCATGATTCCGGTAGCGTTCGAGTCGCAGCTGCAGGTGCAGACGAAGGACGAAGCGGCGGCGCGCGGCCTGCTGGATGCGATGAACGATGCTCCTGAGTCGCTGGAGTCTGTAACCGCCGCGGAGATTGCTGCGGAGGACACAGCGCAGTGAGCCGGGCGAGGGCCGTGGTCTGCCTCTCCGGCGGCATGGATTCCACTGTCTGCGCGACGCTGGCAGCGCGAGACTATGACAGCTTCGGGCTGCACTTCAGTTACGGGCAGCGCACCCAGGCGCGGGAACTGCAGGCGGCGCGCGATGTGGCGAAGGCAGTTGGGCTGAAGGAGTTGATGGAGTTGGAGACGGATCTATTCCGGCGCATTGGCGGATCGGCGCTGACGGATTCGGCGATTGCGGTACCTGAGGCAGGCTCTGCGATTGCGGAAGGTGGGTCGAATCGACGGGGCGAAGAGATTCCTGTGACGTATGTTCCCTTCCGCAATGCGCACTTTCTGAGCGCCGCGGTGAGTTGGGCGGAGGTACTGGGAGCGAAGGCGGTGTTCATTGGGGCTGTGGAGCAGGACAGTTCCGGCTATCCGGACTGCAGGCCGGCGTACTATGAGGCGTTCAACGAGTTGATCCAGAAGGGTACCAAAGAGGGCGAGATCCGGGTGGTTACGCCGCTTATCGAACTACGAAAGCATGAGATTGTGAAGCTGGGAGTTGAATTGGGCGCTCCGTTGCATGTAAGTTGGTCGTGCTACTCAGGTGAAGCCGAGGCCTGCGGAGTGTGCGAAAGCTGCGATCTGCGGTTGCGGGCATTTGCAGCAGCCGGGGTAGCCGATCCTATCCTCTACGCACCGAACATCAAGGCAAGAGATTATACGAACGCCCGTTAGCAGATCGAGGCTCCGGGCTGACCCGAAAGAAGGCGACGAACATGAAGAAAGCGTACACAGGCTCTTTATTTGCCAAGTTTGCAGGCGTGGTGGGTGTGGCAATTCTTGCGATGGCACCAGCGCTTGCTCAGAAGCCGGGAGCGACCGTGCATGGTCACGTGACGAATCCCGCAGGGCAGAATTTTACCCCGGGCGATGTGAAGTTCACGACGGACAAGACGGTGTCGTACAAGGATGCGAAGTTTGTCGCTACCGTGCCGATCGATGGCAACGGAGACTACAAGGCGACGGGCATCGCGCCCGGGGACTACTTTGTGTACGTTGTGCAGGGCGACAAGGTGGTGGACCAGCTGAATCTGAAGGTGAAGCCCGAAGATACGGATGTGACCGCTGGACGATGATATGACGCGCGCGGAGTACATCAAGGCGATGACTCCGGAGCAGCAGAAGGCGCTGGAAGAGTACAAGAAGAAGAATGCCCAGGTGGTGTCGGCGAACCAGGTGATCGCGAAGTTGAATGCGACGCTGAAGACGGTGCGCGCGGACCTGGCAGCGGCGGCGCCGAACCGGGACGACGTGAGCAAAGACGTGACGAGCATGAAGGAGGCGGTGACGGCGAAGGCGGATGTCGGCCTGCTGTGGCTGACCTACGGCGACACGCTGCTGGCGCAGGGCAAGCACCTGGCGGACGCGGACAAGAAGGCGGGCAAATCGCCTACGGCCGATACCGAGGCGAACCAGGACTTCAGCGATGCCGTGAGCGCCTACCAGAAGGCCGTTGCTCTGGATTCTGCGGAGTCCAAGCCGAACGTCGCGGGTCTGGCGGCTGACTACAACCAGCTGGGCAACGCGCTGATTGCGCAGGGCAAGACCGACGATGCGATTGTTGCGTTTGGCAATGCGGCGAAGACCGATCCCACCAAGGCAGGCATCTATTACAAGAATGCGGCGGCTGTTCTGTACAACGCCGGACAGATGGATGGCGCACTCGACGCGGCGAACAAGGCCATTGCGGCCGATCCGAACCAGGCAGACGCTTATTTCATCAAGGGTCAGGCTTTGGTGACGAAGTCGGTGGTGGATCCGAAGACCAATAAGCTGACGGCGCCGGAGGGATGCGTGGATGCGTACCAGAAGTTCCTGCAGATTGCTCCGAACGATCCGAAGGTTCCCCAGGTAAAGGCAGTCCTGGCAAGCCTGGGCGAGACGATCGACACAACCTACAGGGCGGGCAGAAAGCACTAGATCGTCTGCAGTGTGCGAGGCCCCGGTCGGGAGAATCTGACCGGGGCTTTCGCGTTTCTGCCAGCGAGGAGACGGCTGATGAGCGAAAGAGTGTTGGCCTTCGGGCAGGCGCTGGAGGAGGTGCTGACGCAGGCTGGATCGCTTGTGAGCGGACGGCGCGCGTCGGAGCGGGTGGAGTTGCTGGCGGGCGCGGGGAGGGTGCTGGCCGAGGCGGTGGTGGCGGATCGGGATCAGCCTCCGTTCGACCGGTCGACGCGGGACGGGTATGCGCTGCGGGCGGGCGATGTGGGGAGCGCGCTGCGGGTGGTGGGTTCGGTGAGGGCGGGCGAGAGCTGGCCGGGAAAGGCGGTCGGCGAGGATGAGGCGATCGAGATCATGACGGGAGCTCCTGTGCCTGCGGGTGCGGATGCGGTGGTGATGGTGGAGCACACGGCGCTGGTGGATGGCGTGTTGCGGGTGGAGGCCGGGCGCTCATTGAAGGTGGGGGAGAATGTGGTGCCGCGCGGGGCGGAGACGCTGGCGGGCAAGGTGGTGTTGCCTGCGGGGCGGGTGATGGGGGCGGCCGAGATCAGTGTTGCGGCGAGCTGTGGGCTGGCCGAGGTGCAGGTGTACGAGCGGCCGAAGGTCGCGATCATTGCTACGGGCGATGAGCTCGTGGAGCTGGATGAGCCGATGGAGGCCTGGCAGATTCGGAACTCGAATAGTTATGCGCTGGCGGCGCTGGTGAGCGCAGCCGGAGGAATCGCGGAGCGGCTGGCGATTGCGCGGGACACGCTCGGTGAGCTGCGGGCGCAGGTTGCGGAAGGTCGCGAGGCGGACCTGCTGCTGCTGACGGGCGGGGTTTCGATGGGCAAGTACGATCTCGTCGAGCAGGTGCTGCGGGAGTTTCGCGCGGAGTTCTTCTTTACGGGCGCGATGATTCAGCCGGGCAAGCCGATTGTGTTTGGGAGGTTGCCGTCAGAGAAGGGCTGGACGTATTTCTTTGGGTTGCCGGGAAATCCTGTTTCGACGCAGGTTTGTTTTGCTTTGTTTGTGGCGCCGATGCTGCGGGCGCTGGCGGGGAGGACGGCGATTGCGCCGGTGTTTGCGGAGGCGCGGTTGGCCGAGGCGGTGAAGGGTGGGGCGAAGGTGACACGGTTTCTGCCGGCGGAGATTGCGGGCGGTTGGGATGGGGTGAGCGTGCGGTTTGTGGGTTGGCAGGGTTCGGGGGACGTGGTGGCGAATGCTCGCGGGAATGGGTATGTGGTGCTGCCGGCGGGGGTGGAGCACTTCCCTGCCGGGCTGACGGTGCGTGTGCTGCTACGATAGGATTGCCGCTATGAGTTCCTCGCGGCCGTACAACATGCGATCTCTAAGGTGGTGGAGCGATTTCCTCGGGGTTGCGTTTGGATCAGCCGCGTGGGGATTGATTCTCTTTGATGTTTGTACGGGACGGCGTCGCCTGAGTTTCGTGGGGGGGCTTTGGCTACTCTTAGGGCCCATCATCGTTTGGCAAACGTTCCAACGCATCGTCGACTCCTGGAAGACTGGTAGGGCCAATGCATGAGTGAGAAGCTGTCGCACTTTGATGAGGCGGGGCAGGCGCGGATGGTGGATGTCGGCGCGAAGGCGGAGACGCGCCGGGAGGCTGTGGCTGCGGCGTTCGTCGAGTTGAATGAGGCGGTGCTGGCGGCGCTGCCGCAGAATCCGAAGGGCAATCCGCTGGAGGTGGCACGGTTTGCCGGGATCCAGGCGGCGAAGCGGACGTCGGAACTGATCCCGATGTGTCATCCGCTGGCGTTGAGTTTTGTCGATGTGCAGGCGACGGTCGTTGCCGGGGGCGTCGAGATTCGGGCGACTGCGGCTACCGTGGCGGGGACCGGGGTCGAGATGGAGGCCATGACCGCGGCGGCGGTGGCGGCGCTGACCGTCTATGACATGACCAAGGCGCTGGATAAGGGGATTCGGATTCGGGAGATTGTGCTGCTGTCCAAGACCGGCGGAAAGAGTGGGACGTATACGCGGGCGGTGTAGGGGTACCCCCCTCCCCCCTCCGTGGCGGTTTTTCCTCTCAAGCTGCTCATTGCATTGCTGTTAGGTGGCAAAGTACACCTCCCCGAGAGGGGAAAACTGGCTGTAAAGTATTCCATTCAGGCGGGTTAAGGGGCAAAGTACCCCCCTCCCGGGGTGCGCGCAGGGTGTGGCTGGGTTCATGGTGAGGCTAATTCAATTGTAGGCGTTCGGTGGGGGGAACTATGCCAAGTTTGGGAATGGGAAATCGGCAGTGGGGATAAGGGTTTTGTGGGATTTGGGGGTGCGTGGGGGGTTGACATGCGGATTTTGGGCTGTTTTTGGGGTGTGTTGGGGAAATTATTTTTGATGGTCGACGGCGAGGGTCTTCGCTGGCGGGTGGGCTGAGGCCGAGGCTCATAGGGCAGGGGCAAGGGCAAGGGCTAAGGCAAGGGCTTTGACGCAAAGGGCGCAAAGGGAGCCAAGTTTCGCAACGGAAGAACAGGCAACGGCAAGGGAAGAAGCAGATTCCCGGAGGGAATGACAGAAAGAACGGCAAGGGCAAAGGCAAGGGCAAGAGCAAGGGCAAAGGCAAAGGAAGAAGCAGATCCCTGCGGGATGACAACTAGAAGGGCGGAGGCGGCGATGGTGTCGGGATCGGGATGTCGGAGTTAGAGGGTGTGGGCCAGGGTGAGGGCGAAGCTGCGGGTGGGGTCGTGGAAGGTGCGGGTGGGGGTGAAGCCGGAACGGGTGAGGAGGGCGTCGAGGGCGGCGTCCGAGAACTTGTAGCTGTTTTCGGTGTGGATGGTCTCGCCTTCGACGAAGAGGATGCGATGGCCGCCGATCTGGACGGTTTGAGGGATGAGGCTTTCGAGATGCATCTCGATGCGGCTGTCGGCGGCGTTCCAGCGGGCGCGGTGGGCGAAGGCGTCAAGGTTGAAGTTGGCGCTGAGGTCGTGGTTGAGGCGGCGGAGGATGTTGAGATTGAAGGCGGCGGTGACGTGGGCCGCGTCGTCGTAGGCCGCGAGGATGGTGGCGATGGGCTTCGTGGCGCTGGGAGCGAGGTCCGCGCCGAGCAGGAGGGCGTCGCCGGGCTGGAGGTGGGAGCGCAGGCGGCGGAGGATGGCGATGGCTTCGTCGGGGGAGAAGTTGCCGATGCTGGAGCCGATGTAGAGGGCCAGGATGCGGCTGCGGGCGGGCGCGGGGTGGTGGCCGTTGTGGGAATGGCTGTGGCCGTTGCTGCTGGCGGTGCGGGCAGTCTGCGGATCCCAGGCCTGAGGATCCAGACCTGGGGCACCCGGATGTGTGGGCGCCAGGGCTGGGTGGGCGAGGGTGTAGGGCTCGGTGATGTAGTTGGCGACCTGGGGGTGGACGGTGAGGCCGGGGAGGGTGGCGGAGAGGTTGCCGGCGGCGGACTGGAGGGCGGAGGCGCTGACGTCGATGGGTTGGTAGAGGAGCTGGGGCTGGAGGCGGGTGGCGGCGTGGAGGAGGAGGCCGGTCTTGGAGGCGGTGCCGGCGCCGAGCTCGGCGATGGTGAAGGGGTCGGGGGAGGCGAAGGCCTGGGGGTGGGCGGGGCTGGCGGAGGAGCCGGGGGAGAGGAACTCGCGGAGGATGTCGTCGGCGTGGGAGGCGAAGAGGGCGCGCTCGGTGCGGGTGAGGTAGTACTCGGGGAGTTCGGTGATCTGCTCGAAGAGCTGGGAGCCGCGCTGGTCGTAGAAGAGCCAGGGGGGGAGGGTCTTTTGGGGCTTGGCGGTGAGTCCGGCCAGGGCTTCGTGTAAGACGGCCTCGTTGGGAGAGACAGGGGTCGCGGTGGTCAAGAGGGGCCTCGTGGGTCTTCAGGTCGCGTGCGCAGTAGCTTCGGGCTTGGATGCGGGGTAAGGGGTTGGCGGTTCAGGATTCTGCGGAGATGGGTGGGGGCGGGTTGAGGGGTTGGCGGTTGCGATGAGGGGAGTCCGTGGCTGGGGGAGCCGAACTTGGAGACGGACGGGAGGCGGCTTGGGGAAAACGAACAACGGCAAGGGCCTATGCGGGGGTCCTTCCCCTTCACCGCTCAGGGTCAAGATGACGGGGAAAACTGGCAAAGGCAACGGCAACGGCAAAAGAAGAAGCAGATTCCCGGAGGGAATGACAGAAAGAAAGGCAACGGCAAATGCAAGGGCAACGGCAAAAGAAGAAGCAGATTCCCGGAGGGAATGACAGAAAGAAAGGCAACGGCAAATGCAAGGGCAACGGCAACGGCAAGGGCAACGGCAACGGCAACGGCAACGGCAAAAGAAGAAGCAGATTCCCGAAGGGAATGACAGAAAGAAAGGCAACGGCAAATGCAACGGCAACGGCAAGGGCAACGGCAACGGCAAATACAAGGGCGACGGCGACTACAGGGGTCCTTCGCTTCGCTCAGGAGACGGCGAACGACGAACAACCGTAACGGTTGGAACTAGGCTCCGTCGCGGGCGAGGCGGAGGCCGCTGAATTGCCAGCGGGTGGAGGGGGAGAAGAAGTTGCGGTAGGTGGGGCGGATGTGGGACTCGGGGGTGACGCAGGAGCCTCCGCGGAGGACGATCTGGGAGCTCATGAACTTGCCGTTGTACTCGCCGAGGGCGCCGGGGAGGGGCTTGTAGCCGGGATAGCCGGTGTAGGGGGACTGGGTCCACTCCCAGACGTCGCCGTAGAGCTGCTGCGGGGTGGGGGCGGTGGCGCTGCCGACCTGGGGGTGGAGGGCTCCGGATTCGAGCATGTTGGCGGTCGGAAGGGAGGCAGCGGATCCTTCTCTTTCAGCGAAGGATGACAATTCCCTGGGGACCTGGGCGGCGACGAACTCCCACTCGAACTCGGTGGGGAGGCGGTGGCCGGACCAGCGGGCGAAGGCGTCGGCCTCGAAGAAGCTGACGTGGCAGACGGGGGTTTCGGAGAGCTCGCCAAGGGGGCGGAAGCCGTGCAGGGTGAAGATGCTCCAGCCGGAGGGGGTGGCGGGGTCGCGGGTCCAGTAGAGGGGGGCTTGCCAGGCTTCGGCCTGGAGGGTGTCCCAGCCTTCGGAGAGCCAGAGCTCGGGGCGGGCGTAGCCGTCGTCTTCGATGAAGGCGAGGTACTCGGCACAGGTGACGAGGCGGGAGGCGAGCTGGAAGGGGGGGAGATAGATGGGGTGGCGGGGGGTCTCGTTGTCGAAGGCGAAGGCGTAGAGGTCGTTGGGGTCGGGGGTGGTGCCGATGCCGACGATGCCGGGATGCTGAGTGGTGCCGGGGACGTAGTTGATCCAGTTGAGGGGCGGTGCGATGGCGTCGGGCTGAGGGGGCGGGGCGGCGCTGTAGGCGGGGTGGAGGGGGTTGGTGAAGAAGGCGTGCTTGATGTCGGTGGCGGCGAGCTCGAGGTGCTGCTGCTCGTGCTCGAGGCCGAGGACGATGCGGCGCTGGGACTCGTCCTCGGGCATGAGGGAGAGGAGGCGCTCGATGGCGGCGTCGACGTGCTGGCGGTAGGCGAGGACCTGGTCGAGGGGAGGGCGGGAGAAGGAGGCGCGGAGCTTCTTCTCGGGCATCTCGCCGAGGGCGCGGTAGTAGGAGTTGAAGAGCCAGTGGAAGGTGGGGTCGAAGGGCTGGTAGTTGGCGACGAACTCGGAGAGGACGAAGGTCTCGAAGAACCAGGAGGTGTGGGCGAGATGCCATTTGACGGGAGAGGCTTCAGGGCAGGATTGGACCATCATGTCTTCCGGGGTGAGGGGAAGACAGAAGGCCATGGTGGCGGCGCGCACGGTGCGGAAACGGTCGAGCAGCGCAGCGGTCGGGGACAGTTTGGGCGAGAGATGTGGCTGCGTCAGCATGGTGCGCTCCAGTGGGGATTCGATGCTTCTGGCGCTTAGATGCTTCACAAAGCAGGGATTGTTGCTCAGATTTCGCTTTGGGTTGGGGCTCGGATACGGGGGGAGACTGGCCGTTGTTTGACGGTAAACCCAAGCGGGGAGAAAGACAATGGGGGAGCGTTGGGCGGAGAATTAATTGGGGGGCAGGCGCGTCTTCGGGGCGGCGATGCCGTCTTTAGTGTGTAGCGAAGCTGTAGAGATTTATCGGTGGGCGAAGGAGCGGGTTATGCGTCGTAGCGCGGTTGTGGCGGCGGTGATGCTGGGAGTGGTGGTGGGTGCGGGAGGTGTGGCGCGGGCGCAGGGTTTGGGCGGCCAGGATGCCGGGGGAATGCAGGGGGATCGGCCGGGGCGGGGAGCGTTTGCGGGGATGCAGCGGGTGGCGGGCGAGGTGACGGCGGTTTCGGGGTCGACGCTGACGGTGAAGACCGAGGACGGCACGACGATGCAGATTGTGACGACCGACAATACGCGGGTGATGAAGGGGCGCGGGGTGACGGTGAAGGTGGCGGAGTTGAAGGTGGGAGATGGGGTGATGACGGCAGGGATCCTGGATGCTCCGAACAAGACGCTGCATGCGGCGTTCGTGATGGCGCAGGATGCGGCGCAGGTGGCGGCGATGAAGGCGAACCTGGGGAAGACGTACATTGTGGGGCGGGTGACGGCGATCGATATGGACAACGCGAAGATGACGGTGGAGCGGCCGGACCATGTGGCGCAGACGATCGGGTTCGATGAGACGACGTCGTTCCGGAGGGGCGGGCGCGGGATGGGACGGATGGGTGGGGGCGCGGGAGGTGAGGCTGAGGCTCCGGAGGCTGGCGGGGAGAGTATTACGCTGGCGGATATCAAGGTGGGAGAGCGAGTGAGCGGACGTGGGTCGGTGAAGGATGGGGTCTTTGTGCCGACGGAGTTGGTGGTGATGGAGCGGGGCGGACGGGGCGCTGGCGATGCGGCATCGGGCGGGAAGGCGCGGCCGAGTCCGAACCCTGCTCCGCAGTAGAGGCGGAGCAGATTCCCAGGGGGAATGACAGAAAGAACAGCAAGGGCAAGAACGGGTGGAGGGAGAGGTGTACGTGGAGGGTCGGGCGATAGGACGGGTGGTGGCGGTGGCGGCGATGGTGTGCGGGGGCGCGTTGATGGCGCAGACGCCGGTGGCGGTACAGCCTGCGGGGATGGTACCGGGCGCAGGAGCGGTACAGAGCGCTGGGGTGGTACAGGCTCCGGCGGTGGTTACGGCCGACGGCGCAGGGTGGGACGATCCAGGGGAGGGTGGTTGCGGGGACGGTGGGGAAAGCTGGGGGCGTTCCTCTGCCGGGTGTGGCGATTACGGCGATGAATTCGCTGACGGGAAAGAAGTATGCGACGACGACCGATATCGACGGACGGTACGCGATGGCGATTCCCCGCAACGGACGGTACGTGGTGCGGGCAGAGCTGGCGGGGTTTGCGGAGGTGACCGAGGAGGTGGTGCTGAGCGGGGTGGAGTCGCAGGCGGCCAACCAGGGAATCACGATTGTGCCGAAGGCGACGGACTTTGGGCTGCAGTTGGCGAGCCGGGTGGAAGCGGCAGAGGCGAGGCAGGAAGGGGGGTGGCGCGGGCCTGGGGGCGGGAGTGCAGGGGCTAAGCCTGAATGCGGGCGAGGATGCGGCGGATGCGACGACGGGGACTCGCAATATAGGGGCGGCGCTGCCGACGTTGTCGGGGCTGGGCGATGAGACAGCGGACTCGGTGACGGTGAACGGGCAGAGCGGAGCGACGAACGGGCTGGCGGACTTCAGCGAGGACGAGATTCGGCAGCGGGTGGAGGATGCGGTGGCGCGGGCGCGGGCGAGTGGAATGATTCCGCAGGGCGGCGATCCGACGAATGCGATTGTGGGAGCGATCGGCGGGATGATGGGGGGTGGAGGGTTTGGCGGTGGTGGATTTGGCGGCGGCGGACGCGGCGGGCGTGGTGGTGGTGGTGGATTTGGGAGTGGAGGATTTCGGAACTTCAATCCGTCGCAGCCGCATGGCAGCATTTTCTACCAGGCAACGAATGGGGCGTTGAATTCGGCGCAGTGGTCGCCGACGCTGCAGCCGCAGACCAAGCCGTCGTCGTACACGAACAAGTATGGTGTGACGTTTGCGGAGTCGCCGTATATTCCGGGGCTGACGAAGCCGAACCCGAAGCAGTTTCTGTTCTTCAACCTGACGGGGCAGAAGAATCTGAACGCGTTTCTGGGAGGGCCGGAGCGGGTGCCGACGGCGCTGGAGCGCGAGGGAAACTTTTCGGAGTCGACGCAGGTGGTGAACGGCGTGACGATGCCGGTGACGATCTACGATCCGTCGACGGGGCAGGCGGTAGCGGGGGATAACCTGGCGAATGCGGCGACGCCGATCTCTCCGCAGGCGCTGGCGCTGCTGCAGTATTATCCGGCGCCGAATATTCCGACCAACGCGCAGGGGTACAACTACGAGACGATCACGAACGCCGGCAACAACGTGGTGGCGCTGAATACGCGGTATGTACGCACGCTGGGCGGGAATGCGGGGTCGCCGTTTGCGATGTTTGGCAGAGGGCGCTCGTCGAATCTGCCGGCGTCGTTGCAGCAGAATATCAACATTGGGTACAACTACTCGCACTCGGCGAGCGATTTGAGGAATATCTTTCTGCCGCTGGGAGGGACGAGCGAGAGCGATGGCAATGCGCTGAGCGCGGGCTACGTGGTTTCGTATGGAAGGCTGTCGAACCATGCGACGGTGACGTGGAACCGGCTGAACTCGCAGACGCGGAATTACTTTACGAACACGGCGAATGATCCGACGGTGACGGCGGGGCTGACGATTCCGAATGAGAGTGGAGGGTTTGCCGATCCGGGGTTTTATAACGGGCTGCCGGCGCTGAACATCAGCAACTTTGCGGGGCTCACGAATACGACGCCGAGCGAGTTGATCAATCAGACGATCAGCTTCTCGGACTTCGTGGCGTATCGGCATAAGAAGCACAACGTCCGGTTAGGGCTGGATATTCGGCGGGTGCATGCCGATTCGATTGGCGGGAACGATCCGCTGGGGCAGTTCACGTTTACGGGATACGCGACGGAGAGCCCGAGCGACAAGGCGGCGGGAACGGCGGCGACGAGCGGATCGGGGTTTGCGGATTTCCTGCTGGGGCTGCCGCAGAGCACGGCGATCCAGGCGGGGCTGTACAAGATCTATCTGCGCGAGAATGTGTATGACTGGTATGCGCAGGATGACTTCCGCGTGGCGTCGAATCTGACCCTGAATTATGGGGTGCGGTATGAGTACTTCGCGCCGTACACGGAGAAGAATAATCGGCTGGTGAACCTGGATCACAATGCGGATTTCACCGAAGTGGATCCGGTGCAGCCGGGGCAGACGGGACAGTTTGAGGGCAAGTTCAACAGCAGCCTGGTGAATCCGGACCGGGCGATGTACGCGCCGCGATTCGGGTTGGCGTGGCGGCCGAAGTCGGCGTCGAAGTGGACGAAGGAGACGGTGGTGCGGGCGGGGTATGGCGTGAACTACAACACGGGGCAGTTTGCGACGATGGCGAAGTCGCTGTCGTTCCAGCCTCCGTTTGCGGTGACGCAGACCAATGATCTTGCGGTCGCGAGCGCGGCGAATCCGAATCCGGCGTCGACGGGATGCGTGACGACGACGCCGACCTCGAAGGCGAACATGACGCTGGCGAATGGATTCAATTGCTCGACGGCGGAGACGATTCAGAACGACTACTCGGTGGACAAGAATTATCGGCTGGGGATGGTGCAGGCGTACAACGTGAATATTCAGCGGACGTTTCCGATGGGGATCGTGTTGAACATCGGGTATACGGGAGCGAAGGGCAGCGACCTGGATGTGGTGGGATCGCCGAACAGCACGCCGGCGGGGGTGACGACGCCGGGGGTGGCGCCGTTCTCGTATGAGACGTCGGTGGCGGGATCGCATGCGAACTCGCTGGTGGTGAGTGTGCAGAAGCGGCAGCAGAAGGGGATCGCGCTGGGGATCACGTATACGTACGGGCATGCGATCGATAATGCGTCGTCGATTGGCGGGGCGAGTGTGGAGTATCCGCAGAACTTCCAGAGGCTGGATCTGGAGGAGGGCAACTCGGCGTTTGATGTGCGGCAGAGTGCGACGGGCAACTGGCTGCTGGAGCTGCCGTTCGGGCCGAACCGTGCGTACTTCAACAAGGGCGGATTCTGGTCGCATGCGCTGGATGATTTTTCGTTGAGCGGGACGTTTACGTTCTCGACGGGAAACTACTTTACGCCGTCGTACTCGGGGAGCCAGGCGGAGGCGGCGTCGGGCAACTTGTTTACGCTGCGGCCGGACCGGGTGTTTACGCAGCCGGTGAAGGGTGCGGGGACGGTGGATGACTTCTTCAACAAGGCGGCGTTTGTGGCGCCGGCGGGAGAGTATGGGACGGCGTCGCGGAACTCGATTGAGGGGCCGGGGACGGTGCTGGTGAGTGCGTCGCTGTCGCGGACGCTGGAGTTTGGCGGGACGAAGTCGTTCGAGGCGAGGGTGACGGCGACCAACGTGTTCAACACGGTGCAGTATAGCGGGATCAATACGACGGAGAACTCGGCGAACTTTGGCGAGGTGACGGGCGCGGCGGGCATGCGGTCGGTGCTGGTGCAGGCGAGATATCGGTTTTAAGAGCAGAGTGTAGAGGGTAGAGGATAGCGATGCGGCGATTGGTGGCGGCGGTGATGAGCGGGGTGATGGGGGTGGGTGCGGCGGTGGCTGCGCGAGGCCAGGACGCGCAGGGGGTGCAGCAGACGGGGCAGTCGACGTTTCATTTGAATTTGAATGCGAACATCGTGCTGACGAATGTGGTGGTGCGGGACAGGAAGACGGGAGCGGTGGTGAAGGGGTTGAAGGCCAGCGACTTCACGATCTATGAGGACAAGAAGCCGCAGAGGATTATCAGCTTCGACTACCAGAATGTGGATGAGGCGGCGGTGCTGGCGGAGAAGTCGACGGCGGCGGGGAAGGCGAGCATTGCGGATCTGCTGGAGAGGAACTTTGCGGCGCGGCCGGAGGAGCTGAAGGACCATCGGCTGATTGTGATCTTCTTCGATCTGAGCTCGATGCAGGATGAGGATATCGATCGGGCGGTGGATGCGGCGGAGAAGTATGTGAAGACGGAGATGCAGCCGGCCGATCTGGTGGCGCTGGTGAGCATGTCGACGGGTCTGACGATGGACCAGGATTTCACGTCGAACAAGGACGCGCTGCTGCGCGGGCTGGCGAAGTATAACGGCGACGGATGAGACGGGATTCACGAACGGGACGACGGGGTCCACCAGTGGAACCGCTGATGACACGAGCGCGTTTGCCGCCGATGACACCGAGTACAACAGCCTGAATACGGACCGGGAGCTGCTGGCGATTCGAACGATTGCGAAGAGCCTGGAGAGGGTGGATCAGCGGAAGTCGATGCTGTACTTTTCCGGCGGGCTGACGCGGAACGGGATTGAGAACGAGGCGAGTTTGCGGGCCGCGACGAATGAGGCGGCGAAGGCGAACATGGCGATCTACGCGGTGGATTCGCGAGGGCTGCAGGCGCTGCCGCCGGTGGGGGATGCGAGCACGGGGAGCCTGCGCGGGAACTCGACGTACAGCGGAGCGGCGGCGACGGCGCAGTTCACGTCGAACTTCGGGTCGCAGGAGACGCTGGATACGCTGAGCATGGATACGGGCGGGAAGGCGTTCTTCGACTCCAATGATTTCGCTCCGGCGTTTCAGCAGATACAGCATGACACGGAGGCGTATTACCTGCTGGGATTCCGGTCGACCGATCAACGCAAGGATGGGTCGTACCGGCATCTGACGGTGAAGGTGGATCGCGACGATGTGAAGCTGGAGTACCGGCCAGGGTATTACGCGGCGGCGGACTTCCAGCATCAGAAGAGCGAGGATCGCGAGGAGGCGCTGACCGAACAGATGCGCAGCGATCTTCCGGCGACGGATGTGGCGGTGTATCTGCAGGCGCTGTACTTTATGGAGCCGCGCAACCTGTACTTCATTCCGGTGAATCTGATTGTGCCGGGGTCGCAGATTCCCTTTGTGAAGGGAGGGGATCGGGACAAGGCGACCATCGACATCATGGGGCAGGTGAAGGACGCGCAGGGGCTGGTGGTGGGCAATGTGCGGCAGACGGTGAAGCTGGCGGTGGACGAGAGCCAGCAGGTGCAGCGGAAGAATATTCAGTACTCGACGGGCTTTACGCTGGCGCCGGGCAGGTATCACGTGAAGTTTGTGGTGCGCGAGAATCAGACGGGCAACATGGGGAGCTTCGAGACGGATATCCAGGTGCCGGATCTGCGGAAGTCTCCGCTGAAGATGAGCTCGGTGGTGGTGGCGAGCCAGAGGTCTCCGGATACGGATAAGCATCCGACGAGCCCGCTGGTGCGGGATGGGCTGCAGTGGGTTCCGAATATTGCGCATGTGTTTCGGCAGGACCAGCATCTTTATTTTCTGTACGTGGTGTATGACCCGGCGAGGGACAAGAGCGTGAAGGGCAATCCGGTGAGGCTGCTGACGAATATCGAGTTCGTGAACAACGGGACGAAGGTGTATGAGACGCCGCTGGTGACGGCGCATGCGGTGAACGACGCGGAGCAGGATGCGGTGGTGTTTCAGTTCGATGTGCCGCTGACGCAGTTGAAGCCGGGAACGTACATCTGCCAGGTGAATGTGATTGATGATGCGGGCGGGAGCTTCATGTTTCCGCGGCTGGCGTTGAAGGTGATGGTGCCGGCGGCGAGTGCGGCTCCGGCGGTGGCGGCGCGCTGAAGGGCAGGGTTCAGGGATTGGGGGTATGGCTGGGGCGCCGGAGATGCTTGATTTGTGGGCGTGGGAAGGATATGCCGCAGAAAGGCAACTCGCGGGAGGCGTGGGCCACGTCCTATAAGTGAAGCTGCTGGACTCGCCGATGGTTTGGCTCCGCTGTGTGTAGAGCGCGCGACGAGTCCGAAGGAGCCTGGAGGAGGGCGTTCCATGTACATCCAGCGGTATTGCGTTGTCGCTGCCATTGCGTGCGGCCTTTGGATCGTTCCAGCGAGAGGCGTGCTTGCCCAACAGACGACGGGAGCGAGCAAAGCTCCGGGAGAGGTCCAGTTGGACGTTGAGGTGACGGCGTCCAAGGGCGGGCCGGTGGCAGGGCTGAGGGAGAAGGACTTTACGGTGCTGGACAACAAGAGGCCGCGCCCGATTGCGTCGTTTACACCGGTTGAGGGCAAGGATGCGCGGGTCCAGGTGGTGATCGTCATTGATTCGGTGAACACGCCGTTTACGTACCTGGGATACCAGCGGGACCAGATTGTGAAGTACCTGCGCAGCAACGGCGGGGCGCTGCCGTATCCGACGACGTTTGCGGTGCTGACCGACACGAGCTTCCAGTTGTTTCAAGGGGCGAGCACGAACGGCAACGCGGTGGCGACGGAGCTGGAGCACACCGATATCGGGCTGCGGGAGATTAACCGGAGCCAGGGGTTCTGGGGAGCGGCGGACCGGATGACGCTGTCGCTGAATGCGCTGCGCAGCTTGACGGTGGCGGAAGAGCGGCAGCCGGGACGCAAGCTGGTGCTATGGGTGTCGCCGGGCTGGCCGCTGCTTTCGGGGCCGGAGATGGACCTGGACGGAGGCCAGGCCGACGAGGTGTATCACAACGCGGTGACGTTCTCGAGGGAGCTGCGCAAGGCGGACATCACGCTGTACAGCGTGAATAGCTGGGGTGCGACGGAGAGCGTGGAGCGGGAGTTCTACTACCAGAGCTTTCTGAATGGGTTGAAGGGGCCGTCGAATGCGGAGTGGGGCAACCTGGCGCTGCAGGTGCTGGCGGCACAGAGCGGAGGGTTGGTGCTGAGCTCGAACGATGCGGTGAAGATGCTGCAGCAGTGCGTTGCCGATGCGGATGCGTATTACCGGATCGTGCTGAATCCCGTGCCGGATGAGAAGCCGAACACGTATCACAAGATTGAGGTGAAGGTGGCGCAGAGCGGACTGGTGGCGCGGACGCGGATGGGCTATTACGGGCAGCCGTGATGCGGTGGCTGCGGTGGGGCTGCTTGCCAGGGCGGGCTACTTGTAGGGGCAGTGGCGGCAGTTGGAGTTGCAGCAGTAGCCGCGGCGGAGATGGTAGGCGGCGGTGAAGACGACGTACGGGCCTTCGATGTAGAAGTCTTCGGGGCGGAGGGGCTCGCGGGTGGTGTTGCTTTCGCTCGGCTGGGGCGTTGCGCCTGAGGGTTTGGCGGGTGGGCGATCGCTCATGAGAAGAGGCCGGGGGAGGGTGTGGGGGTTGGGGTGCGGGGGGTGAGGGCTTCGGCGCGGAGCATGTCGGGAATGCTGCGGGTGCGGGGCGCCTTCGGTGGTTTGGGGGTGGCGGTTGGGGAGGGGTTTTCTTCGACGGTGACGCCGTGCTGGAAGCGGACGGTGCGGCCGGGGATGGCGGGGATGCGGTCGCCGGGGACGAGGATGCCGGCGAGGTTGAGGGGGTCGGCGGCGGAGACGGTGATGGGGGGTTCAGCCGCGCGCGAGGCGTGTAGATTGCGGGCGGTGCGGAGGCTGTCGACGGCTTCGGGGAGGGCGTACTGCTCGCCGAAGGGGCCGCTGACGAAGCGGCCGCCGCGGATCTCGCCGCGGGCTTCGAGGCGGCGGAGGATGGGGAGGAGGTCGCGCCACCTGGGGGCGTTGGCTTCGCGGGCGAGGAGCTCGCGGAAGAGGACGCCGTAGCGGCAGAGGAGGATGCGGGCGTGGGCGTCGAGGGCGGCGTCGAGCTGGCGGGCGAGGGCGATGGCGGCGGCTTGTGCGGATTGAAGATCCTGCGTGCCCCAGGTCTCAGAGGCGAGACCTGGGGCACCCGGAGTGGCGAGCAGCGACCAGCGGCCGGCGGTGGTGCGGGCGGCGGCTCGTTTGCGGAGGCTGGTGGCGGGGGCGGGCGAGGTTGCGGCGGACTTGCGGCGGGGATCCATCATGGAGCGGAGCTGGTCGAAGCCGTCGGCGGAGGCGAGGCCGGCGGTGGCGAGCTCCCAGAGGGCGGTGGTGGTTTGGAGCTTGGTGAGGCCGGAGAGGCGCTGGAGGTCGGCGGTGAAGGCGGCGCCTTGCGTGGCGAGCAGGGCGCGGAGGGTTTGGGCTTCGGGGGATAGAGATTGGGTGAGGACGGACTCGTCGATGGACTTGGAGGCGAGGGCGTGGTGGAGGAAGTCGGTGGAGTCGCGGAGGTAGAAGGTGATGGGGGCGGCGGTGGTGGGGATGACGCGGCGGGGGCCCCGGGCTGCTGCTGGTTGCTCGCCTATGGGCGCGGCGGTGGTGGGGATGACGCAGCGGGGGCCCCGGGCTGCTGCTGGTTGCTCGCCTATGGGCGCGGCGGTGGTGGGGATGACGCGGCGGGGTGCGGTTCCCTCCCCTGCTGTCGGGTTTCCGGAGGTCCAGGCGGGGTGGGGGGAGATGCGGCCCCAGGCCAGGACGCCGGCGAGGCAGAGGTTGTCGAGCCATTGGGGCTGGTAGTTGGCGACGCGGGCGGGGAGGAGGGTGCGCTCCCACTCGATGGCGGGGGCTTCGAAGCCTTCCAGTTGCTCGATGGCGGCGAGGACGGCTTCTTCGCCGGTGAGTTGGGTGTTGGGTGCCAGGTGGTGCCAGTCGAGGAGCCAGCGCATGAAGATGGCGGGGGTGACGGGCTCGACCTGCTTGCGGAGGGTGCCGAGGGTGAGGCGGTGGATGCGTTGGAGGATGCGGCGCTCGCACCACTCTATTTCGTGCGGCGCGTCGGAGGGCGGGGCCGGGTGCTCGAAGACGCCGCGGAGGGCGAGGCCTTGCATCTCCATGGTGAGGAGGGACTGGTGGATGGCGGATGGCGCTAAGTGGGTGAGGGCGGCGAGGTGGGTGGAGGTGGTGGGTCCGAGGAGTTGGAGGTAGCCCTGGGTGAGGGCGAGGTGGGCTGCGGCCGGGGTGGGGGCGGAGGAAGGAGGGCAAACTCCGGGGGCTAAAGCCCCTTCATCTTCTGGGGCGGGGGAGGCCCAAGCCTGAAGGCTTGGGGTACCTAGAAGCGATGCGTCGCCATTGCCTTCGGGGTCAGCGAGGGCTGAAGGCCAGAGGAGGGCGGCTTCGGGGAGGCGTTCGGTGGCGATCCAGAAGGGTGTGCCGTCGATGTCGATGCAGTGGGCTCTTCCCTGCTCTGCGAGGCGGTGAAGAAGAGGGGCCAGTGTTGGGTGGTGCGGGAGGTTGTCGCGGGTTTGGAAACCCATGTCTCAGAAGCGAGACATGGGGCACCCGGTTCTGTGGTGGTCCGAGAGAGCGGACTTGGGGTACCCGGCTGGATGAGGAGAGGGGGAGGGCGATGAGTTGGAGGAGGAGGTCGTGGAGCTCGTGCTCGTCGCGGAGGTCGGGCCAGAGCTGGGCGCGGACGGTGGCGATGGCTGCGGGGTCGAGGTGGCCGGGAGATTCGGGGAGGCGCGCGGGGAGGTTGCCGCGGGTGGCGACGGCGCGGGTGCGGCGGGCGGCGGCGTCCTCGGGATCGAGGAAGGCGTAGGGCATGGCGTTGATGAGCTCATGCGCGAAGACGGATGGGATGGGGGTGTCGATAGCGATGCAGCGGATGGTACCCGCTGCGATTCCCTGCAGGACTTCGAGGAGGCCTTCGAGGTCCATGGCCTCGGTGAGGGTGTCCTTCATGACTTCGCGGACGAGGGGATGGTCGGGGATCTCGATGTCGCCGGTCATGGTCTCGGGACAGGCAGAGGCGTGGGGGAAGACGCTGGCGAGGAGGTCGTCGGAGCGGGTGCGCTGGATCTGGGGGGCGATGCGTTTGCCCTTGGACATGCGCAGGAGCTGGAGGCTGCGGCCGGCGGCCCAGCGCCAGCGGTTCTTGAAGAGGGGCGAGGGGATGCTGGCCTGCTCGAGGAGCTCGCGGGCGGTGAGGGTGGTGAGGAAGTGGAAGACGTCGGCCAGGGGGAAGCTGTGCTGCTCGGCGAGGGAGATGTTGATGCCGTTGTCGGTGGCGGCGGCCTGGAGCTCGAAGTTGAAGCCGCGGCAGAAGCGCTTGCGGAGGGCAAGGCCCCAGGCCTTGTTCAGGCGGCCGCCGAAGGGGGCGTGGAGGATGAGCTGCTGGCCTCCTCCTTCGTCGAAGAAGCGCTCGGCGATGAGGGTGGTTTTGGTGGGGACGGCGCCGAGGACGGCGCGGCCGTGGACGATGTAGGTGATGAGCTGGAGGGCGGCGGAGTGGTTGAGGAAGCACTCGCGCTGGAGGAAGGCGAGGGTGTCGGCGACTTCGGGGTGTTGCGCTCCATTGGGTTGCTGTGCGCATCCGTCCCACGTCTCAGAGGCGAGACGTGGGGCACCCAGATTTGCGGGGGTGAGATTGCGGGTGCGGAGGTCGATCTCGTGGCGGAGGTCGCTGACGCCATCGCTGAGGACAGAGGTGCGTTGGGGGGCTTCGCCTTCCCAGAAGGGGATGCTGGGTGGGGCGCCGTGGGCGTCTTCGACCAGGACCTTGCCGGAGGGGTCGACGCGCTGGATGCGCCAGCTGGTGTTGCCGAGGAGGATGACGTCGCCGGGAGAGCTGTCGACGGCGAAGTGCTCGTCGAGGGTGGCGATCTGGACGTTCTCGGGCTGGAGCATGACGGCGAAGATGGAGGTGTCGGGAATGGCTCCGCCGTTCGAGATGGCGATGGAGCGCGAGCCGCGGCGGGCGTGGAGATGGCCTTGCACGCGGTCGCGGAGGATGTAGGCGCCGTAGCGGCCGCGGGAGTTCTCGATGCCGTTGTGGAGGAGGGCGAGGACCTCTTCGTACTGCTCGCGGGTGAGGTTGCGGTACGGCCAGGCGCGGCGGAGGACGTGGTAGAGGGCGTCTTCGTGCCAGGACTCGGCGCCGACGGTGGCGACGATCTGCTGCATGAGGACGTCGATGGGGGCTTCGGGGATCTCGAGGAGGTCGAGCTCGCCGGCGGCCATCTTGCGCAGGAGGGCGGCCTGTTCGAAGAGGTCGTCGCGGGTGGTGGCGAAGAAGCGGCCCTTGGGGATGGCGCCGCGCCAGTGGCCGGCGCGGCCGACGCGCTGCATGGCTACGGCGACCGCGCGGGTCGTCGCGATCTGGCAGACGAGGTCGACGGTGCCGATGTCGATGCCGAGTTCGAGCGAGGCGGTGGCGATGAGGATCTTGCACTGGCCGGACTTGAGGCGCTGCTCGGCGTCTAAGCGGAGCGTGCGGGAGAGGGAGCCGTGGTGGGCGGCGACGGCGTCTTCGCCGAGGCGATTGGAGAGCTCGAAGCTGATCTTCTCGACGAGCTTGCGGGTGTTGACGAAGACCAGGGTGGAGCGGTGTTGCTGGGCGAGCGCGGCGAGCTTGTCGTAGATCTCCTCCCACATGGCGATGGAGGTGATGGAGGTGAGCTCGGCGGAGGGGACTTCGATGGCGAGGTCGAGGGTGCGGCGTTGGCCGACCTGGATGATGGTGGCGGGTGGAGCGCGAGGGCTTCGGGTTCAGGGTCGAGGGTATAGGGGAAGTGCGGTCGACGCCGGTGAGGAAGTTGGCGACCAGCTCGATGGGGTTCTGGGTGGCGGAGAGGCCGATGCGTTGGGGTGCGCCGGAGATCCTGCGAACCCACATCTCAGAGGCGAGATGTGGGGCACCCGTTTCGGGCGGGGAGGAGCTTCGGCCAGTGAGCATTGAGCCGGGGGCGAGAGGGTTTTCGCCGCAGACCAGGGCGTCGAGGCGTTCGAGGGTGAGGGCGAGGTGGGCTCCGCGCTTGTCGTCGGCGAGGGCGTGGATCTCGTCGACGATGACGGTCTGGACGCGGGTGAGGTTCTGGCGGGACTTGCCGGCGGTGAGCAGGATGTAGAGGGACTCGGGCGTGGTGACGAGGATGTGGGGCGGATGCTTGAGCATCGCGGTGCGGTGCCTGGCGAGGGTGTCGCCGGTGCGGACGCCGGTGCGGATCTCGGGACAGAGATAGCCGCGGGCGATGGCGAGCTGCTGGATCTCGGCGAGGGGTGCGTCGAGGTTCTTCTGGATGTCGTTGGAGAGGGCTTTGAGGGGCGAGATGTAGACGACGTGGGTGTGCGGGGCGAGGCGGCCTTCGATGGCGGCGCGGAGGAGCTTGTCGATGCAGACGAGAAAGGCAGACAGGGTTTTGCCCGAGCCGGTGGGCGCGGAGATGAGGGTGGGTTCGCCGCGGAGGATGGCGGGCCAGCCGGCGATCTGGGGTTCGGTGGGCGAGCCGAACTTGGTGAGGAACCACTCCTGCACGATGGGGTGAGCCCAGGCGAGGGCTTCGAGCGCGGGATCGGTGGGGAGAGTTTCGACCGCCATGAGGTATTGTAGCTGTTCGTGGTTTCTTCGCCTAGGAAGAGTGCGGCGGGTAGGGGGTCGAGCGGATCCCCGGAGGGAATGGCGGAAAGAAAAGCGGGGGCGAGGAGCAACGGCAAAAGAAGAAGCAGATTCCCGGAGGGAATGACAGAAAGAACGGCAAATGCAAGGGCAAGGGCAACGGCAAATGCAAGGGCAAGAGCAACGGCAACGGCAACGGCTTTGACGCAGAGGGCGCGAAGGGAGCCACGTTTCGCAAAGGAGAACAGGCAAAGACCGTGGGTTAGTGGGGAGACTGGGGTGTATTGCTCGTCGGTGACGTGTTCGAGCCAGTCGACTACTTTGCCGTTGAGGCGTTCCTGGATGGCGATGTGGGTCAGGGCCGTGGTGGGGGTGGCGCCGTGCCAGTGCTTTTCGTTGGGGGGAAACCAGACGACGTCGCCGGGGTGGAGGGGTTCGATGGGGCCGTCCCAGCGCTGGGCGTAGCCGGAGCCGGCGGTGATGATGAGGGTCTGGCCGAGGGGATGGGTGTGCCAGGCGGTGCGGGCTCCGGGCTCGAAGGTGACGCTGGCGCCGGCGACGAGAGCGGGGTCGGGGGCCTGGAAGAGAGGGTCGATGCGGACGGTGCCGGTGAACCAGTCTGCGGGGCCTTTACCGGAGGGTTGGGTTCCGGCGCGTTTGATGTCCATGATGAATCTCCTGAGGGTGGGATGCGGCTACATGTTGCCGACGCCGATGTCGGCGGATTTGGCCTCGGCGCTGGTGGGGTCGAGGTAGCGCTCGATGGTCTGGTCGAGGATTCCTTTGGCGGTGAAGATGAAGTCGATGGCGTCGCGGCCGGCGCCGTCTCCGCCGCGGTTGGGGGTGATGTAGTGGGCGGCGGCCTTGGCTTGCGGGCGGGCGTTGGCGGTGGCGATGGCGAAGCCTACCTTGCGCAGGACGGGGAGATCGATGATGTCGTCGCCGACGTAGGCGATCTCGTCGAGGGTGCAGCCTTCGGCGGCGAGGATCTGGTTGAGGGCGTCGAGTTTGTTGGACTGGCCCTGGTAGACGTGGTCGATCTTGAGGTCGCGGGCGCGGATGGCGACGACCTGGGAGTTGCGCTTGGTGACGAAGCCGATCTTGAGGCCGGCGAGGCGGGCGATGCTGATGCCCATGCCATCGTGGGCGGAGAAGGCTTTGATCTCGGTGGCCCGGCCTTCGGGGTTGCCGTCGAGGGGAGGGATGATGGTGATGTCGCCGTTGGTGAGGACGCCGTCGACGTCGTAGAGCAGGACCTTGATGCGGCGGGCGCGGTCTTCGGGGGAGAGGGGTTCGGCCATGGGTTGATGATACTTGGACGAGTGAGTGAGGAGTGAGTGGTGAGAGGTGTTTGATCGCTGTTACTCACCACTCACACTGACCACTGACCACTGTCTTACCGGCGCCAGTGGCCTTCGACCCAGACATAGCCTCCGGGACCGCGGCGCCAGTGGCCTTCGACCCAGTGGGCGCCGCCGTAGGGGGGTTCAGCCCAGTGGCCGCCGACCCAGATGTAGCGCGCCCCGTCCCAACGGTGGAAGCCAGGTTGCCAGACCCAGCCGGGATGGGGGCGGGGCGGGACGACTTCGACGGGACGCGGGGGCGGAGGTCCGATGCGGACGACGACCTGGGCTCCGGCGGCGAGCGACGCGGAGAGGATGAGGCCTCCGGCGATGGCGAGCATCTTGTTCTTCCTTGTCATAAGCTTCAGCTCCTTGCTGCGGATGATGTTGCTGCTGGGGTCAAACGTAGCCCGGCGCAGAAAGTTGCTGCGCAGGAGGCTGAAAGCTGTGGGAGACGAACGTTAGCTGGGGGGCGGGAAGAAGGCGAGGCCTTGTTCGCTGATGGATCTGGCTTCGGCGGCAAGGCGTTCTTTCTCTGCGCGCTCCTCGCGCTCCTCGCGCTCGCGCACGAACTTCGCGTAGAGGATGTCGGCGGAGTTGACGGGCCGGTCGAAGGAGGAGGTGTCTTCTTCGGGATCCTGGTCGGGGGCGATGAGCTCGCCGGAGGGTTCGTGGAGGACGGTCTCGCGGACCTTGGGTGTGCGCTTCTGCTGGTCGTTGAGGGGGTAGAGTCCGCGGGCGTTGGCGCTGGCGATCTGGAGGCCGTAGAAGAGGAGCGCGGCGCGCTTGGGGTCGATGCGGCCCTGGGCGAGGGCGGTGATGAGGAGCGAGAGGGCGACCTGGATGGATTGGCAGTCCTCGAGGGGCGGGAAGTCGAGCTGGAAGGCTGGGGGGATGGGCTCGGCGAGGATGGGATCGCGCTGGGAGCCGTTCTGCAGGGACAGGGGGTGGAGGATGGCGGGGGTCTCGTCGCGATAGCGGCTGCAGCGGCGATGGCGGCGCTCGAGCTCGACGTGGTAGTAGCAGAAGATCTCGTTGGTGAGCGCGGGCGAACCGCAGCGCTCTCCGTTGACTTTGATGTGGCGACAGAATCTGGTGGGCATGTTGTTCCTCGTGGCGGAGGGGCACCCGGATGGGGTACCCCCTCCCCCCTCCCGGTCGCTTTTTCGGCGTAAACGCAACGAAGGAAAGGGGTTAGGGTTGACAGCATGGGCAAAATCGCTCGTAAAGTATTACATCGAGAGCAGTTACGGGCAAAGTATGCCCCGGTCGTGGGCGGTTACTCGTGCGCGGTGATGCGGTCCGCCCCGTGGTTGAAGACGTGGTCGTTGGGGGAGGGTTTGGGTTCGTGGAAGTTGTCCGCCGCGAGCGGCAGGTGGTCGATGGGAGGGAGCTGGGGCAGGACGCGCTTGCGGGCGCGGCGGGCGTTCAGCTCGTGCGGTGGGAGGACTCGACTGATTTTGAATGGTTCGGACATAGGTTCTTCTCCTTTTGGGGCATTAAATGGCCAAGGGCTGCCTGTGGCGTTGGTCGCCGCATGCAGCCCTTGATGGCCAGAAAATGGCCTTATCTCTATTGTAGCGAGTTGGGTGGGGTAACTATGCCAAGTCTATTTGGTTTGGTTTGTTGGGGTTAGGTGGTTTGGGGGCTTGACAGGGTTCTGGTCCTGCGCGGAGGGCGGGGGGCTTCGCACGGTTGGAGGGACGGGGGTGGGCCGGGCGGTAGGCTTCTGCGACGCCGCGGTGGATGGCACGGCTGAACCCGTGCCCCTTCGAGGGGTCTGTACTGACACGATGAGAGAGGCGAGGCGGGAAGCTTCGGGCGATGGTGGGGTGCCCGCTGGGTGGCGGGTCCTTCGGCTACGCTACGCTTCGCTCAGGATGACAGAGTCTATCGAATCGAAGACCGGAAGATGGCGAAGGGAGGGTGCAGCTGAGCCGAGCCGCTTGTGGTTAGCCGAGCCACTTGGGGTTGGCGGCGGTGCCGTCGAAGTGGGGAGAGGTTTTGAAGAGCTCGAATTTGCCGGTCATCGCGGCTTGCTGGGTGCGGGCGAGGAGGGAGTTCGACCTGGGCTTCGGAGAGAGGCTTGAAGGTGCGGGCGGCTTGCAGGGCCTGGCCGAGGATGGGGAGCGAGTCGATGCCGGTGATGACGACGGAGACGGGTTGGGTGAGGCCGTAGTGGAGGGCTTCGATGGGCTCGACCGTTTTGCTTTCCAATATGAAGTGGTCGCCAAAGGTTTTCATGGCGAGGACGCCGATGCCCTGCTCCAGGGCGACGGGCATGACTTGATGCGTGAACGAGCGAAAGTGGGCGTCCATGACGTTGATGGGCATCTGGACGGTGTCGAAGTGGAAGTCGTGCTGCTTGGCGATGGCCAGCATGCGGAGGTGGATGGCGGGGTCTTTGTGGCCGGTGAAGCCGATGTAGCGGATCTTGCCTGCCTTGCGGGCGGCGATGGCAGCATGGATGGCGCCGTCGTCGGCGAAGATGCGGTCGGGGTCTTCGAAGCGGATGACTTCGTGGAACTGGACGAGGTCGATGGTGTCGGTCTGGAGGCGGCCGAGGGATTGCTCGAGCTGCTTGTTGTACTCGGCGGCGGTGCGGCCGTCCATCTTGGACATGAGGAAGACTTTTTCGCGGTAGCCGTTGCGGAGGGCCTGGCCCATGCGGACCTCGGAGAGGCCGTCGTTGTAGTCCCAGCAGTTGTCCATGAAGGTGATGCCGTGGTCGATGGCGGTGTGGATGATCTTGATGCTGTCGCCGGGGTTGGCCTGCTTGCCGAGGTGGTAGCCGCCGAGGCCGATGGCGGAGACGGTTTCGCCGGTGGTGCCGAGCTGGCGGTAGATCATGTCGGGGGACTGCGGACGCTTGCCGGTGGGGGTGGAGGAGCTGGCGATGGCGGGGGTTTGACCGAGAGAGGCGGTGGTGGCGGCCATGCCGGCCGCGGCGGTCTTGAGGAAGTCTCTGCGTTCCATGGGGTGTCTCCCTGCAGGCGCGGCCTGGCGGCCGCGTATGCAGGGTGAGATGCGGGGTGGGGGCGATCGGTTTCGGGGGTGGTGGTGAGGGAAGAGCAACGGCAACGGCAAGGGCTTTGACGCGAAGGTCGCCAAGGTTTCACGCAAAGGCCGCCACGGCGGTGCCGAGGGGAGGGTGTTGGGAGGAGCTTGGGTTATTTGCCGATGGTGAGGAGGGTGAAGGTGCCGGGGATCATGGGTGGGCGGGAGCGTTGGCCGGGTTGGGCGGCGGGGGCGGGGCCGAAGTCGGCGGTGGCGGTGAAGAGGTGGCCGGTGGTGGGATCGAAGGTGATGGTGCGGGCTCCGCGCTTGGTAGGGAGGGTTTGCTCGACGGCGAAGTCGGTTGGGGAAGACTCTTTGATGATGGTGAGGGTGCCGTCGCCCTGGGTGCTGTAGACCTCGTGGGTGGCGGGGTTGAAGAGGGCGCCGTCGCAGCCGACGCCGATGGGGAGGGTGGTGAGGATGTGGCCGTCGGAGGAGCGGAGGATGACCATGTTGTTCTTGTCGCGGCAGGCGGCGAAGAGGATGCCGTGGTCGCGGTCGATGGCGAGGCCGGCGCAGCCACCGCTGACCGAGGAGATGTCGTAGTTGCCGGTGAGCTTGAGGGATGCGGTGTCGACGACGGCGATGCGGTCCTTGTCTTCGACGTCGAGGAAGAGATGGCCGTGGCCGTCGAGGACGGACTGCTCGGGCTCGCCGCCGAGGTTGAGGGTGCCGAGGATGGAGCCGTCGTTGGTATCGAGGACGATGACGTTGGGCTCGGCGTGGGAGAGGATGTAGACGCGGTGGGCGGAGGTGTCGGCGAGGTAGCCGTCGGGATGGCCGCCGGTGTTGATGGTCTTGATGACCTTGAGGGTGCGGGTGTCGAACATGGTGACGGGATTGCTGGTAGCAAAACCGTGGTGGTTGGTGTCGTCGATGGCGGCGCCGTGGGCGGTGCCGGTGGGGACTTCGCCGATGGGGGCGAGGGTGTCGAGGTTATAGACGCGGAGGTTGCCGGAGGGGCCGGAGCGGGCGATGAAGAGCTGGCGGGTGGCGGGGTCGGCGGCGAGGTAGTCCCAGCCGCCGTCGCCACCGAGGCGGGTGGAGGAGAGGACTTTGTAGGGGCCGGGCGTGCTGCCGGTCTGGGCGGCGGCAGTGCGGGCGGAGAGCGCGGGGGCGAGGGTGGCGGCGAGGGCGGCGAGGGAGAGAGCGAGGCGGCAGGCGCTGGTCATCGTGGGGATGAGTATACGACGGCGCGGTGAAGGTCCTGCGCGGACGGCGGGAGGCTTCGCGTGGTGGTGGGCCCGTGAGCCGGGTTGGGGGGCCGGGTTGGGGCTACTCGGGTTGGAGGCGGTAGCGCTCCTTGTTGCTGCGGAGGCGTCCCCAGAGGAGGCGGCGGATGAGATTGAAGGGGGTGCGGCTGCGGCGCTCGATCTGGCGGGGCTTGATTTCGATCTCGAAGCCGGAGATGAGGTCGGCGATGCGATCGTCGGTGAAGCCGCGCTGGCGGAGGATCTCGATCTCTCCGGCCAGAAGGGAGGCGACTTCCCCGCTGCTGAAGCGCTCTGGATCGGCGCCGGCCGCCTCGCGGAGTTCGCGGGCGGCGACGGCGATCTGGTCGATGGTGTAGGTCTTCTCGGGGGTGGACATGGGATCCCTCCTGGGATGGGGTAGCGAATGGGATAGCGGTAACAGATGGGGCTGCGGCGAAGCGGGGGCGGAATGCGGCGAAGCGGGTCCATAGAGGGCTTCGCGGAGTTTGCCGGCGGAGATGGCGATGGGGTCGGGAGAGTAGGTCTTCTCGTAGGTGAACATGGGCTCCTCCCTTGGCGCGGTCCAGGATAGGGTGGCGGCGATGAGGCGCGGCCACGAACATCCGTAGAGACCCTATCGGCGAAAAAAGGGATTCCATGCGCTGTTGCGCCTTGGGACACGTTTTGAGGGAGATAGGAGGGGAGGTTCGTCCGGGGAGGGATGGGGGATCGCGTTAGGTCTCGCTAAAGGAGAGGAGACCTGATACAAGGATGGGATACATTCGGGCGCTCGCAGAGGCGCACGGTGCGGCGGAAGCGTCTGGAGGAAGTGGCGATGGCTGAGGATAACGGGCCGGGCGGGCCGGGAAGGCCAGGTGGACCCAACTCACGCTGGCCGCCGGCGGTGCAGTTCCTGGTGGTGGCGGTGCTGACTTTGCTGTTTCTGCTGCTGGCGGTGAGTATGCGGCGGCATCACTTCGGGTCAGGGGAGTTCTACGAGCGGAACCATCCGGAGAACCGGTAGGGCGAGGGGGTTAGGGGCCAGGGGCGGCGCCGGGTTTAGTCGAGGATGATGGGTTTGGCGCCGGGTTTGCCCCAGATGAGGCCGATGAGCTGGCTGTTGAGGGGGAGGGTCCAGTGGTGGGAGGCGGGCTCGGGGCGGGCATCGATTTGGAAGCCGCTGAAGAGACCGTGGATGCACTCGTCGGAGAGGCCGCGCTCGCGGAGGAGGCGGATTTCATCCTGCAGGGTGGCGTTGAGCTGGGCTTCGGCGGAGGGGATGAGGCGAAGAGCGGTGGAGGTGCTGGTGGCGGGCTGGGCAGGGCTCATGGGGGAGTTCGGTTGGGGGTTCGGCTGGGAATTCAATTGGGGATTCGTCATCTGGACTTCGCATTCCTCCGGCGGCGCTGACTCCTGCCCGGCGTTGGTCGGCCGGGTGAGACAGGAGGTTTATCGGCACCGTTACAAGATCCATGAAGTCGTACTCTGCGAAGGGTAGAAGCCCATGGTAGTAAAGGCCGGGGGAATCAAGGCTGGTTCCGGAGGATAAATCCGCTGAGTGACCTAGACAGTCAATAGTGCACTCGATACGGGTCAAGTGCCGTTTTATGTGTGGTTAACGACCGATGCGATCCATGAGGCCGCGATCTTCGGGGGGAAGGCCGTTGAACCAGGCGGTCTCGGTGCCGGGCTGGGGGAGGGTGTGGCCGAACTCGACCATGTGGGTGGGCGGGAGCTCGTTGAGGTAGATCCAGAGGGCGTTTCGGGGAGCGGCGGCGGCATCCGCGAGGGCTTGGAGGAGATGGGCGAGGAGGTCCTGTTTCTGCTCGGGGGTGCGGCCGGAGCGGATGTGGCCGAGGAGGAAGAGGTGGTCGTGCTGGAGGGGTTTGCCGCCGATGAAGTGGTTGGCGGGGTCGAGGTCGGCGAAGAGGACCTGGACGAAGAAGGCGGGGGCTCCGGTGACGGAGGTGTGGATGCGGGTGATGTCCTGGGCGATGCGGGTCTTCTGGCGCGGGGTGAGGCGGGAGGCGGCGGTGGTGAGAATGTAGGTGGGCATGGAGGACCTCCGGGGGAGCGGAGAGGGTAGGGGTTAGGGTTAGGTTCTCAGTTCTCAGTTCTCAGTTCTCAGTTCTCAGTTCTCAGTTCTCAGTTGTCGGATCTCGAATCTCGCCTCTCGCCTCTCGCCTCTCGCCTCTCGGTTCTTAGGGTGCGGGATGGATGGTGTTGGTGAGGGTGCCGATGGATTCGATGGTGACGGTGACGGTGTCGCCGGCCTTGAGGAAGAGGGGCGGTTCGCGGGTGAAGCCGACGCCGCCGGGGGTTCCGGTGGCGATGACGTCGCCGGGGGAGAGAGGGGTGAAGGCGGTGATGTAGGCGATGATCTGGGGGATGGAGAAGATCATGTCGCCGAGGTGGGCGGACTGGACGAGCTGGCCGTTGAGGTGGGTCTGGAGGGACTTGCCGGCGAGCGGGCCGGCCTCGTCGGGCGTGACCAGATGCGGGCCGAAGCCGGCGGTGGAGGGGAAGTTTTTGCCGGGGGTGAATTGGGCGGTGTGGCGCTGCCAGTCGCGGAGGGAGCCGTCGTTGAAGACGGAGTAGCCGGCGACGATGTCGAGGGCGTTCTCTTCGGAGAGGTGGAAGCCGGGCTTGCCGATGATGACGGCGAGCTCTCCTTCGTAGTCGAAGGCGGAGGAGCTGGCGGGGAGGAGCATGGGGGTGTTGTGGCCGGTGAGGGTGTCGGCGAAGCGGGTAAAGAGGGTGGGGTAGTCGGCCTTTTTGCGGCCGGTTTCGACGCGGTGGTCTTCGTAGTTGAGGCCGACGCAGAGGATCTTGGAGGGGTTGGGGAGGACGGGGAGGTAGGTGAACTGGCCGGTGGCGTAGTCGGTGGAGGTGGGCTCGGGGAGGGAGGCGATGCGGCCGAGGGACTGGGCGGTGAGGAGGGAGCGGAGGTCGGGAAAGGCGGCGCCGAGGTGGCGGCCGAGGTCGAAGACGCCGTCGGGACGGGCGATGCCGTAGGTGGGACGACCTTCTGCGATGAAGCTGACGTATGCCATGTGTTCCCTGCTCCTTGGTTTGGGCCGATGCGGCCGGGTGAGTTGATGGTAAAACATGCGGGGCGGGTGGGGGGTGAAGCAACGGCAAGGACGACGACAGGGGTCCTTCGCTCCGCTCAGGATGACGGCGAAAAACTAGCAACGGCAAGGGCAAGGGCAAAGGCAAAGGCAACGGCAACGGCGAGGGCTTTGACGCAAAGGGCGCGAAGGGAGCGAAGTTTCGCAACGGAAGAACAGGCAACGGCAACGGAAGAAGCAGATTCCCGGAGGGAATGACAGAAAGAACGGCAACGACAAAGGCAACGGCAAGGGCAACGGCAAGGGCAACGACAACGGCAACGGCGACTGCAAGGGCAAAGGCAACGGCGATGGCGAGAGTCGGGGAGGTTAGCTGGTGGGGGTGAGGGAGCCGGTGAGGGTGAGGGTGACGTCGACTTCTTTGGCTACTTTGAGGACGAACCAGCTGGGGTCTTTGAGGCCCCAGTCGACGTAGGGGACTTTGAAGGTGGTCTTGGCGGTGAGGTGCGTGCCGTCGATGTGGAGCTGCATGGGGACGGTGAGGGTGTGGGGGGTGCCGTGGAGGGTGAAGATGCCGGTGACCTGCAGGGTGGAGTCGCCGGTGGGGGCGAGGGTTCCGGTGTAGGTCTGGGGGACGAAGGTGACGTCGGAGAATTTGGCGGCCTGGAGGACGTCGTTGAGCATCTTCTTGTCGCGGCTGGCGTTGCCGGAGTTGCCGCTGGCGGCGGAGACGACGATGAGGCCGGAGAGCGCGGGGGAGGCGGTGTCGAAGGTAACGGTTCCCTTCTCGACGTGGAAGGTGCCGGTGGTGGTGTCGTGGTTGCTGGGGAGGGTGAAGGCGACGGTGCTGGCGTCGGGAGCGATGTGGAAGGTTTGGTGCTGGGCGAGGGCGAAGGGGGCGCAGAGGAGGACGGCGGTGAGGGTGGTGAGGAGGGTGCGGGTCTTCATCGTGTGTCTCCGTGAGGGTTGTTGGTTGTGGTGAGGGGGTGGGGGAGGATTTGTTGGAGGTAGAGGGTGAGGGAGGCGATGTCGGCGTCGGAGAGGTACTCGTGGCCGGGCATGTCGGTGGCTGGGATGCCGAACTTGATGATCTGGGCGAGCTGGAGAGGCGTGGTGGACGGGGTGAGGTCGTAGTAGGGGCCGGTGGAGAGGTTGGTGGGGAGGTGGTGGAAGCTGGCGCGCCACTGGGTGCGGGTGGCGCCGGTGGGGGCGTGGCAGGTGGCGCACTCGTTGGCGAAGAGGGCTGCGCCGTGGGAGGGGGTGGCGGCTGGGGTGGGGGCGGGGCGCCAGGCGAGCTCGGCGGCGCGGTGCTGGGCGGCGGCGGCGGGGTCGGTGGGGTGGAGGGTTTCGAGGTAGGCGATGAGGTCGTCGCCGCGGGTGGGGGTGGCGGGGGTGTCAGTTCCCTGCTGGGGCTGGGCGCGGAAGAGCGGGGCGAAGGAGGGCATGGGGGAGCCGTGGGAGACCTGGGAGGGGGCGTAGAAGTGGGCGCGGAGCCAGAGGGGGGAGCGGCGGAGGGCGACGTTGGAGAGGTCGGGGCCCTGGCGGCGGTTGCCGATGAGGGGCGGGCGCTGGGCGCGGAGGTCAGAGAGGGTTTGGACGGGGCCCCAGAGGAGGACGTCGGGGGTGTTGGGGCGGATGTATTGGGAGTGGCAGTTGATGCAGCCTTCGGCGATGTAGACCTGGCGGCCGCGCTGGACTTGGGTGAGGGGGTGGGGGCGGGGGTGAGGGATCGTTGGGTGGCGTAGGCGATGGCGGCGAGGAGGAGGAGGGTGGCGGTGGCGAGGAGCTCGCGGCGGCGGGTTTGGAGGAGGGCTGGGAGGAGGATGAGGGCGGCGGCGAAGAGGACGAAGAGGGGTGGGATGTGGCCGAGGTGTTGGCCCATGCCGATGCCCATCGCCGAGCCGAACCAGCCTCCGACGGCGTAGAGCAGGCCGGCCTGGCGGGCGCGCTGGGCGAGGGTGGTGGCCGGGGAGAGGAAGGCGGGGTAGGCGACCAGGGCGACCGAGTAGAGGGAGACGCCGATGGGGTAGAAGAGGGAGGCGAGGAGGGCTCGGTGAGGGTCGAGGAGCAGGAGGCAGGCGGCGGCGAGGGAGAGGAGGGCGGCGGCGAGGGTGGTGGAGAAGCCTCGGCGGCGGAGGAGGGCTACGCTGAGGAGGGCGGCGAGGAGGTGGAGAGCCCCGTTGAGGTAGAGGTGGGTGGTGCCTTGCCAGGTGCCGGCTTTGAGGGTGGGGGTGGCTTGGATGATGAAGAAGGCGGCGGAGTCGAGCCAGATGAGGGCGGTGAAGGCGAGGAGGGTGAGGGGGAAGGTCGTGGTGGGGCGGGCGTGGGGTTCACCGGAAGACGGACTACAGGGGTCCTTCGACTCGCTACGCTCGCTCAGGATGACGGGGTTGGTGGTGGGGGCGGGGATGGTATGAGAGGCGAGGAAGACGGCGGCGAGGCAGAGAAGGGCGGCGGTGAGGGCCTGGATGGTGGGGGCGGCGGTGAAGAGGGGTGGGAAGTTGCAGAGGAGGTAGCTGAGGCCGGTGCCGAGACCTACTTTGAGGAGGGGGTTGGTGTGGCCCGTCCAGAGAGCGAGGTGGGTGACGAGGGTGACCGTGAGGGTGCCGAGGGAGGTACCGATGAGGAAGGCGACGGCGATGGCGGCGGGGAGGGTGAGGGGAAGGAGGGTGAGGAGGGCGGCGGCGGCGCAGGCGATGAGGGCTAGCTGGAGTCGGGGGCGCGGGGATGCAAGGGGGCTGCGGGTGGTGGGCGCGGGGCGAGTGGCGAGGCGGGTGGCGAGGCGTTCGAGGCGAGGGGTGAGGAGGCTGAAGAGGATGCCGCCGAGGGCCATGGCGGCCATGATGGGTTGGAGGTGGGCGTCGGCGAGGTGGAGCTGGGCGAGGCGTTGGAGGAAGGCGAACTGCGCGAAGATGAGGAAGTAGGTGTAGGTGATGGCGATGAGCGCGACGCCGCGCCAGCCGGGGGTGGGGCCGGGGGTGGCGGATACATCCCACATCTCAGAGGCGAGATGCGGGGCACCCGGATCGTTGCCCGGATTCGTGGAGAAGGGGTTAGGGGAGGACATCGGCGAGCCAGCCTCGGGTGAGCCAGCCGCGGGCGAGGCCGGTGAGTTGGAGCAGGGCGATAGCGCCGTCGGAGGCGGCTACGGTGAGCCAGCCGTGTTCTAACGCGCCGGTGAAGACTTGGGTGAGGACAAAGCAGGCGACGAGGGCGCGGGTGATGGCGGTGAGGAGCCAGACGACTTCGAGCCTGGGGGCGGAGAGGGCGCGGCTTGCTCGCGGACGAGCAGCGAGCCAGGCTCCGTAGAAGCAGGCCAGGCCGGTGGAGAGGACGAAGGCTCCGATGTAGGAGAGGTAGGGGAGGGTGGCGGGGGCGGGAGGCGCCAGGTTCATGAGGCGGAGGGTGAGGGCGGGGGCGGCGAGGAGGAGGAGGCCGGTCGCGGTGTCGGAGGCGCCGATGAGGAGCTGGTAGAGGAAGAGGATGTGGCGGCGGGTCATCGGGCGGGCTCCGTGGCGGGTGCGGTGTAGGCGGGGGCGTGCAGGTACTCGGGCTCGCGGAGGAGTTGGGAGGCGGCGAGGAGCCACTCGGCGGAGGCGGCGAACATGAGGATGCCGACGATCAGGCGGCCGGTGTAGATGAGGTTGCGGGCTGTTCCCGGAAGGATGGTGAAGGCGGGGTCGATGCCTTCGCGGGTGCCGGCGATGAACATGAGGACGACGTAGCCGAGGACGGCGAGGTTCCAGGTGTAGAAGGACCAGGTGCGGTTGAAGATCCAGGCGCCTTCGCCGAGGAGCTGGGCCATGACGAAGAGCAGCAGGGCGGTAACGAAGCCGGCCATGGCGAGCAGGGAGTGGCCGACCAGGCCGTCGGTGAACTTGAAGCGGTCGAGGACCGAGGGGAGGAAGAGGGTCCAGCCGGTGGGGACGAGGATGGCCCACCACCAGAGGAAGGCGAGGCGCCAGCGGCGGGTGGCGGGGTGCCAGTCGAAGACGGCGAAGTAGGCGGGGATGAGCGGGATCCAGACGAGGAGGCTGGCGAGGGCGAGGTATTGGGTGGGGCGGTGATTGCTGACGTCGGCACGGCCGAGGCCGAGGCAGAGGAGGGACTCGGCTGCAAAGATGAGCCAGGAGATTTGGATGGCGCGGGAGGGGGTGGGCTTGCGGTGGGTGAGGCCGAAGGGGAGGAGCAGGAGGATGGCAATGATGACCAGGGTGGATTCGAGCTGGCTGGCGCCGGTGGGGCCTCCGGTGGCGGGGTTGATGGGAGGGTAGAGGTTGGGGCTGGCGGAGAGGTAGAGCAGGATGGGGACGAGGAGGAGGAGGGCCAGGCCGATGAGCTTGGCTGCGCGTGCGGTTTGGGGGGAGCGGGAGAAGGAGTATGCGAGGAGGAGCCAGACGGAGAGGATGGCGAGGGGGAAGAGGATGCGGGGGTAGCCGGTCCAGTCGAGGAAGAGCTTGCCGCTGGAGTGGCCGGTGAGCCAGGAGAGAGCGCCGAGGGCGAGAGCGGTGGACCAGATCCAGAGGATGGGGCGGGCCCAGGGGGCGGCGGGTTGTTGGTCTACGGCATAGACCTTGAAGAGGAAGGCGAGGAGAGGGAGGCTCGACCAGCCGTAGAGCTCTAGGTTCATGTGGACGATGAGCCAGCGGCCGTAGGTGAAGGTGTCGAAGAGGTGGTTGATGGAGGGGAGGAGGAGCATGGCGGCGAGGAGGACGCCGAGCGCGTTGGCGAAGGTGAGCCAGGCGAGGGAGTGGAAGGCGGTGATGGCGTATACGTGCGCGGAGGGAGTGGGTTGGCCGGGGAGTTCACCGGGAGACGAACTACAGGGGTCCTTCGCTGCGCTCAGGATGACGGGATCTGTGGGGACAATAGCGGTGGGGTCGGCGGTGGGGTCGGAGGTGGGCGCGGCAGGAGTCGGGGCGTTGGCGATGACTATGGGGCTAGAGGGGTTGGGGCTCACGGATCCTCCCATCGTGCATCTCGACGAGTCGATCGCAGCGGGAGGCGAGGGCGCGGTCATGGGTGGCCATGACGAGGGTGACGCCTTCGGTGGCGGCGATGTCGAGGAGCAGTTGAAAGACGGTGGAGCTGGTGGCTTCGTCGAGGGAGCCGGTGGGCTCGTCGGCGAGGAGGATGCGGGGGTGGTTCATGAGGGCGCGGCAGAGGGCGGTGCGCTGGCGCTCGCCGCCGGAGAGCTTCTGGATGCGGTGGTGGAGGCGGTGCGAGAGGCCGGTGCGGTGGGCGAGCTCTTTGAGACGGGCGGAAGCGGAGGCGCGGCTGATGCCGGCGGCGACGGTGGGGATGAGGCAGTTTTCTTCGAGGGTGAGGTCGGGGATGAGGTTGTGGAGCTGGAAGACGAAGCCGATGTCGTAGCGCAGGAGATGGAGGCGGCTGCGGTGGCGATTGAGCTCGACGCTGTGGACGGAGACGCGGCCGCGGTCGGGCTCGTCGAGGCCGCCGAGGAGGTGGAGGAGGGTGCTCTTGCCGCAGCCGGAGGGGCCGCAGAGGGCGACGGTCTGGCCTTCGATGGCTTCGAAGTCTACGCCCTTGAGGACGGTGATGGCGCCGTCGTCGTAGCTCTTCCAGACTTCAGAGGCGCGCAGGACGATGCGGGATTCGGTGGGTTTGGCGTTGGGGGGAGTCATTCGAAACGCAGCGCCTCCACCGCTCGGATGCGCATGGCGTACATGGCCGGGTAGAGGGCTCCGGCTACACCGGTGAGGAAGGCGAGGACGATGACGAGGAGGAGGACGAGGGGCTGGATGGCGACGTCGACGTAGCCGTGGAGGGCGGGGATGAGCTTGAGGATATAGAGAAGGATGGCGCCGAGCAAGAGACCCACGACGGCGCCGAAGACGGAGACCACTGCGGACTCGCCGAAGATCATGGTGGCGATCTGGAGGTTGGAGAAGCCGTTGACGCGGAGGATGGCGATCTCTCGGATGCGGGTGAAGACGGACATGATCATGGTGTTGGCGACGCCGAGGCCGCCGAGGATGAGGCCGCAGCCGCCGACGGTCCAGGCGGTGGCCTTGAGGATCTTGAACTGGGAGTAGGAGCGGTTGAACTCTGCGTCTTCAAGGGCGATGAGGTCGGGGAACTTCTGTTTGACCTCTTGCTTGAAGGCGTCGGCGAATTTCTTGTCGGTGAGCTTGATGGTGATGACGGAGGAGGCTCCGGGTTTGTGGAAGAAGTCCTGGGCGGCGGCGAGGGGCATGAAGACGCCGCCGTCCTCGAAGCCGTTTGCGGTTTGAATGATGCCGGTTACGTGGAAGGATCCGTTGCCGATGGCGACGGTGCTGTTGAGATGGGCGTTGAGGAACTGGGCGGCGCGCTGGCCGAGGACGACGTCGTGGAGCTGGGCGGCGAAGTTGGAGCGGGAGCCTTCGAGCCAGGTGGCTTTGCGCAGGCGGGCGTCGTTGGCGGTGATGCCGAAGCAGGTGATGATGGGGTGGTCGGAGCTGGCGACGACGCCGAAGAGGACGGGGTCGGCGTGCTGGACGATATTCCACTTGGCAATTTCTGCTAGCGCGGTGGCGGGGACGTTCGAGAAGAAGAGGTCCGAGACGTTGCGCTCGAAGACGATGACCTGGCTATCGCTGGAGAGGATGCCGGAGAACATGCCGACGGCTCCTTGCAGGATGGTGACGATGGTGAGCATGGCGGCGACGGAGAAGGCAATGCCGGCGATGCTGATGAGGGAGCGAATACGGTGACGCAGAAGATTGGTGAGAATGAGCTTGAGGAAGATCATGCAGCTCCCTGGAGGGAGGTGGGTCTTGAACGTTCGGTGGCCTGGTCGATGATTTCGTTCGCCTCTCCATCCAATTGGACGCGCAACTGCTGCAGGAAGGCAACACCGGGGCGGAGGGAGACGAGGCGCTGGAGGGTGCGATCGCCGATGGCGATGAGGCGGGTGAGGCGATGGACGGCGGCGGGGATGCCGATGGCGAGGGCGATGTTGGGGCGGCCCATGGAGAGGTCGCGGGAGACGGTCTTGCCACTTTTTTCGGAGGTGTGGAGGACGTCCTTGAGGTCGTCGACGATCTGGTAGGTGAGGCCCCAGGAGAGGGCGACGCGATCGAGGAGCTGGAGCTCGCGGGGGGAGGCGGCGCCGAGGATGCCGGGAAGGACGAGGGTGAGGCGGATGAGGGAGACGGTCTTGCCGAGGGCGATGGCCTCGGTGAGGCGATGATCTTTGCGCTGGTTTTTCAGGCGGAGCGAGGAGTAGTTGAGGTCCATGCTCTGGCCGTTGAGGAGGCCGCCGACGCCGAGGTAGCGCTCGACGTAGTCGAGGGCTTCTGCCTGGCGGTCGGCGGCGTGGGCGCTGCAGCCGGCGACGGACTTCCAGGTGAGGGCGTAGGCGCGGTTGATGAGGGCGAGGGCGGAGAGGATGGCGCCGGCTTCGCCGAACTCGACGTGGGTGGCGGGAAGGCCGCGGCGCTCGACGGCGTCGTCCATGGAGGGAAGGTCGTCGAAGAGGAGAGAGGCGGTGTGGAAGTATTCGAGGGCGATGCCGAGCTCGGCGGCGTGGGCGTCGGGGAGGCCGTAGGCGGCGAACATGCGGGCGACGATCTGGGGACGAATGAGACTGCCGGGGTTGTGCAGGACATGCTCGAGCGACGCGCGCAGGTGCGGCTCGGTGTCGGCAGGCAGAGGGAAGGAGCCAGTAAAGATGTTTCTCAAAGTCTTATGGTGCTCATGATGCATGGGGGTACCCCGCGTTGACCTCCCGGAGAGAAGCTTGGCCTGGCCGTCTCCGAAACAGTGGTTGGTGAGCATGCCCTCAGGCTCTGTGGCCTGCACGTCTTGCTGCGGCTTACGCATCTTGTTGCGTCGTACACGTCCTGTCCTGCGTCGTACACATCTTGCTTAGATAAGACGTGTCATTCTCTACGTTGATAGCACCTTGGACGGCTCGAAAGCGATGACGATTCGTTCATCCGAGGTGAAGCAGGGTAACGACTTATGCCCACAATGACTTGGATGGCTTACCATCGGTGCATGCAATTGCTGTTGGTGGAAGATGAACTCGAGATCCAGAACTTTTTGAAGACCTCTCTTGCGGATGCGGGGTATGAGGTGGATGTTGCGGGTGATGGAGGGACGGCGGAGAAGTTTGCGTCGGCGAAGGTATATGACGCGCTGATTGTCGATCTTGGCCTTGCCGGACCAGGATGGCATTGATCTGATTTTACGGCTGCGGCGGCTGGGGGTGAGCAGCCCGGTGCTGATTCTGTCGGCGCGGCGGTCGGTGGACGACCGGGTAGCGGGGCTGGAGCAGGGTGGGGATGATTATCTGACGAAGCCGTTTGCGCTGGCGGAGCTGCTGGCGCGGCTGCGGAATCTGCTGAAGCGGAATGCGGCGGCGGCGGCGAGCCCGACGATGCTGCAGGTGGGGGACCTGGAGCTGGATCTGCTGCGGAGAAGAGCTGTGCGGGACGGCGAGCTGCTGAATTTGAGTCCGCAGGAGTTTGTGCTGCTGGAGTATCTGTGCCGGCATGCGGGGCGGGTGGTGACGCGGTCGATGCTGCTGGCGGAGGTATGGGGGATGCGGATCCAGCCGGACACGAATGTGGTGGACGTGCATATCTATCGATTGCGCGGTAAGGTCGATACGGAAGGGCGCGAGCCGCTGATCAAGACGCTGCGAGGTGTCGGGTATGTACTCAACGATCGATGAAAAGCGCGATGGACGGCGGCTGCACAGCGCGGCGTGGCGGATCTCGTTGTGGGCGACGCTGGCGTTTGCGTTGGGGACGGCGCTGGTGTTCGCGGGGCTGCACCAGTTTGTAGCGGATGATATTCAGCGGCGCAGCGATGCGTGGCTTTCGGGCGAGGTGGGAACGCTGGGCGATGTGGCGGAGCGCACGCCGAAGGACCACTTGTATCGATCGGGTGGTTGGCGAGGTAGCCGAGCTGGCGAGTCGAGAGGTTCCGAATCGATCGCGGGATACGAGCCACGGAAGCAACCCCGTGTTCTTTCTGCAGGCCGGGCCGTCCGGGGCACCGAAGTTGTGGGTGGGAGCCGGTGACGGGAGAGCGAACCTGGCGGCAATCCGTTCCAGCAAGGTGTTGCCGGATGTTCCCTTTCACCTGGTGGTGAAGGGGTTCGCGGTTCCCTTCCGGGTGGTGGCGGCGCGGATGGAGGACGGCAGTTTTATCTACCTGGGGCTCTCGGAAAAGGACGAGTTGCGCGTGCTGCGGAATCTGCGGATGCGATTCCTGTTCCTTGGTCTGTTGATTGTGCTGTTCGGGTTCGGGATCGTGTTCTACACGACGCGGCGGATGCTCGGCCACGTGCGCGAGATCACGGGGGTGGCGTCGCGGATTGGCGAATCGGATCTAAGCCGGAGGGTGCCGACGACGGAGCACAACGATGAGATTGGGCAGCTGTCGCGGACGCTGAACCGGATGCTGGACCGGATTGAGAGCTCGGTGCACCAGCTGCACACGATCACGGATTCGCTGGCGCACGATCTGCGCAGTCCGCTGACGGCGATTCGCGGGAAGCTGGAGGTATCGCTTTCGGCGGACAGGCACAGTGCGCGGGGGGAGCACATGATCGTGTCGGCGATCGATGAGCTGGATCGGCTGACGGAGTTTCTGAACACGTCGCTGGACGTGGCGGAGGCGAGGGCCGATGCGCTGCGGCTGACGCGGTCGGAGATCAACCTGGACGAGCTGATGCGGGCGATGATCGACCTGTATGAGCCGGGCATGAGCGAGCGCGGGCTGCGGATGCAGTTGCGCTGCGGAGGAGCGGTGAAGGTGCAGGCGGATGCGGCGCTGATTCATCGCGCGGTGGCGAACCTGCTGGACAACGAGCTGAAGCATCTGCCGGCGGGGTGCACGATCGTGATCTCGGTGCAGCGCGACGAGGCGATGGCGCGGGTGGTGTTCGAAGACGATGGGCCGGGGTTCGCGGAGGAGGTAAGCCGCGAGATGTTTCAGCGGCGGGTGAAGGGCAAGGCGTCGGGCGGCCATGGGCTGGGGCTGGCGTTTGTGGAGGCGGTGGCGAGGGCGCATGGAGGGACGGTGTCGGCGGCGAACCGGGCGGAGGGCGGAGCGAGGTTGACGATCAGCTTCCGGTGCTCTCCTGGCTGGGGCGCGGAGAGCGCAGGCGGGCCAGGGAACGATGCCTGTCGGTGGGAAGCGCTGGTGGGGTAATGGTGGTGACGCTGGGGGGTGGCGGGCATGGATCATCGATGGGTTGCGCGGGTGTTGCTGTCGTTGCTGTGTGCGATCCAGGGGATGGCGACGGTTGCGATTGATCTGAATCGAACGCATGCGACGAATCCGGAATGGGTGGGGCATGCGCGGTTTCACGTGGTGTGGCAGACGCTGATGATGCCGCTGCTGGCGGTGGTGGAGCTGGGGTTGTTGTGGGGCGGGTGGGTGAGCGCGGAGCGGGGATTTGTTCTGGCGCTGGTGTTGGCGGGCGTGTCGCCGGTGGCGTTCCTGCTGTCGTGCGCGACGCGGAGGATGTTTGGGGGAACGCTGTTCGATCCGAATGGGATTCTGCCATTGCCGGTGCGGGTGGGAGGCCGGGTGGTGCAGGTGGATGGGAACCTGGCGGCGGTGGTGGGGGCGCTGGTGGCGATGGGCGTGATGGTGGGGATCTATCTCTGGTAGCTGCCGGGCGTAGCGGCGAGCGAGGCGCTGCTTGCGCTTAGCTGAAGATGAAGCTTACCAGAAGTAGGTGGCGACGACCTTGGGCGGGGAGGAGATGCCGTCGATGATCTCGGTGCTGAGGACGATCTCCATGTTCTTCTGGTCCCAGTCCTGGGGAGGTGCGGGCTTGATGGCGTCCATCTCGCCGGGCTGGGTGAGGAACTCGCCGGCGGCGACGGTGCCACCGCGAGCGATGCCGGCGGCGATGATGGCGAGCTTGCCGGTGTTGGCGTCGCGGAAGCGGGCGACGATGGCGTAGTCGCGGTAGTTGTGGGTGGTCTGCTGGACTTCGCGGTCGATGCTCCAGCGCTGCGGGGAGTGGGACTGGGTGTCCTCGATCCAGAAGTGGGCCATGTCGGGATCGTTGCCGAAGCGGTAGCGGAGGTCGCGGGTCATGCGGAGGGTCCAGGCGTTGTCGAAGGCGCCGAGGAAGATGGTGGGGCCCTGGCGGAGGTCGGTGAGGGTGGCGGTGTCTTCGCCGAGGAGGGTGTAGTGGCGGTGGCGCATCTCGAGGAGGCCGGAGAAGCTCATGAGGGGCTGGAGGTCGTCGAGGATGACGCCGCGCATGTGCTCGTCGAGATGGCGGACCTGGGTGGGGGTGGAGGCGTCGAGGAGGGTTTGGCCGGTGAACATGCTTTGGGGGAAGCAGAGGGCGATGGGGTCGTTGGCGCCGAAGACGGGGGCCCAGAATCTGTCGAGGGTGGAGGGGCGCGGGGTGAGCCAGGCGGCGGCGGCGAGGGCGGCGATCAGGAGGGTGGAGGCGAGGAGCCACCAACGGAGGCGAGCGGGCACGGGGAGGGAGTGGGGGAGGGGTTCAGGGGCGGCTGCGGTGGAGGAGAGGCCGTTGGGGCTGGCGGGAGGGAGGGGCGGAAGGCGGCGGCGCGGGGCCACTCGAAGTGGGGGATGTAGGAGCCGGGGGGAGGGAGATGCGGAGCTGGTCGGGGCTGTCGGAGTCCTGGTAGTACTGGGCGATGCGCTTGCGGATCTCGGCGGCGGTGACGCGGACGATGGGGTCGGAGGTGGTGTCGTAGCCGGCGTTGCGGCCGAAGACTTCGACGCCGAGGGTGCGTTCCTTGAGCTGGTCGCCGCGGCCTTCGAGCTCTTCCTGGACGATGTAGCGGAGGAAGCTGGGAAACCGCTTGCTGTGGGAGAAGTGGGGGTTTTCGAGGAGGCGATCCAGCTGGCGGAGGATGTCCTGCCTTCTCCGCATTGCCGTACACTGCTGTCGGAAACACTCCCATCGTCCATGATAGATTTTCCCGTCATGGGCGGATTATACCGTTTGGGAACGGCTTTGTCGCGGAGGGGAAACGGCTCTATTTCTCCAATGATTTGGCGATTCTTATCGGGATAAGGGGTGGGTGCCTTACCGCAAAGTCCTAGACAGCGGCCGATGGGGTGCCTATAACCGGGCGACACTCGAAACCGGCATTCGTTCGGTACAAGGGTGACGCCGTCTTCCGCGGAAGGCGGCCAAATTTTGGAGGCAACATGAACCGAGATCGTAGGAAGGCTGGCGCAGCGGGCCCCGGAGCAAGCGGAGGAGCTGGAGCGTCCTCAGTATTTTCGTCTGCCTGACCATGCTGGTGGCGATGTGCGGGCCGGCGCGGGGCCAGGTGGGAGCGGCGTCGTTGAGCGGCATGGTGCAGGACCAGACGGGAGCGGCCGTTCCGGGCGCAACGGTAACGATCCAGAACACGGCGAGCGGGGCGGAGCGGCACCTGCAGAGTAATAGCGCGGGAGAGTTCACGTTCTCGGCGGTGCCAGCGGCGACTACAAGGTGACGGTGGAGCATGCGGGATTCAAGCAGCTGGTGCGGGCGGCGGTTCATTTGAATCCGGGCGACAGCCTGGCGCTGACGGACCTGCAGCTGAGCGTGGGAGATGTGAGCGAGAGCGTGACGGTGAGCACGACGACGGCGAGCTTGCCGCTGGACAGCGGGCAGCTGAGCTCGACGATCTCGTCCGGCGACCTGGAGCGAGTTGTCGGTGGTGGGGCGCGATGCGACGGAGTTGGAGAAGGTGCTGCCGGGGTTTGCGATCCGCAACCTGTCGTCGACGAATGCGGCCGCCGGACTTTACGCAGGTAGAGATCGGCCATGCCGACGCCGTATGCGTCGAATGGCTCGCCGGTGGCGGGCATCACGCTGAAGCTGGACGGCGCGAACCTGACGGATGCGGGAAGCTTTGGGGCGGCGCTGATGAATATCAACGACGCGTTTGTGAGCGAGGTGCAGGTACAGACGTCGAACTTCGGCGCGGACCAGTCGAATGGGCCGGTGGTGATTACGGGTGTGACGAAGTCGGGTACGGACAAGTATCACGGCTCGCTGTACACGTACGCGCGCACGTACCAGCTCGAATGCGAATGACTGGCTGGCGAACTATGACGGAATTGCGCGGCCGAACGATCGGTATGTGTATCCGGGCGGAACGATCAGCGGACCGATACCGCACTTCAACAAGCTGACGTTCTTTGCGGGCGCGGAGTATGACGCGCAGCGGAATATCTATGCGTATGGCAGCTCGGGCAGCGCGATTATTCATGCGCTGGTGCCGACGGCGGCGATGCGCGCGGGCGACTTCAGCCAGACGGCGCTGGCGGCTTACCTGGGACCGGAGATCGCGAACAACGGGAACTATGGGACGTTCAATGTGGCGCCTACGGTGGGTGACAACGGGACGGCGCTGGCCAACGGGAATATCGCGGCGTATTTGAATCCGGGCGCGATGGCGCTGGTGAATGGCACGCTGCCGCTGCCGACGCGGCAACAGACGGGCACGGATGGATTCAACTACGATGCGCAGAACCTGGTGAACAACAATGTGGCGCAGTTTGTGGGGCGGGTGGACTACAACATCAGCCCTCGCAATATCTTCTTTGCGCGGTACAGCTTTGAGAAGCAGAAGCAGGGGGAGCCGGAGGTTCCGTATTACTCGCCGGCGGGCTTCGAGCGTGTTGGGCGGGGTGAACACTCCGGGCTACGGCGTGGATAACGATGTGTGGGTACATAGCGCCGCAGCCAACTATGTGACGCAGTTTACTCCCGACGCTGACCAATGAGATGTATGCGACGATTACGTCGTTCCTGGAGGGGTTTGACGCGCGAGAGATTGCCGCGCTGCAGAAGAGCGCGATTGATTATCCGTATAACGGCGCGTTCAACAATAACGATACGCAGTATCCGCAGCTGAGCACGTATTCGGCTTATGGCGGCCTGCCGCTGGGATTGTGGCCGGACTACTCGGAGAACCCGCTGGAGCTGAAGAAGCTGCAACCGAATGTGGGCGATAACCTGACCAAGGTGTGGGGCAAGCACGTGGTGAAGATCGGCATCTTCAGCCAGCGCACGACGAATAATCAGACGGCAACGAATCCGACGACCAACGGCGTCGATCCAGGACTACTACTATGGCGCGGCGGGAAGCTACTTTGCGGACTACAACGGGACGTATCCGGATGGGTCGCCGGCGTACGGCAATCCGCACTTCAACAGCGGCAACGCGCTGGCGAACTTCTTTGAAGGGCAGATCCAGGACTGGCATCAGCAGAACTTCAATCCTTATACGGATCTGTACTTCTGGAACACGGACTTCTATGCGCAGGATACGTGGCACGTCGCATCGAACCTGGTGGTGACGTATGGCGCGCGGGTCAGCAAGCTGGGCGCGTGGCAGGATGCGCATGGGATTGGCGCGGCGATCTGGAACCCGGCGCTGTACACGACAACGTATAACGCGACGACGAATCCGCTGCCGGGCATTACGTGGCATGCGCTGACGCCGTCGGTTCCGAACTCGGGTACGGGAATCCGCCGGTTTACTTTGAGCCGCGGGTCGGGTTCTCGCTGGATGTCTTCAAGACCGGAAAGACGGTGCTGCGGGGCGGTGTGGGCATGTATCGCTTCCATGATTCGGTGGTGGATGTGACGAGCCAGTTTGGCGAGGCGGAGAACGTCCGGTATCACCGACCTGCAGGGCTTTGGCGATAACACGCTGGAAGGCGTGAACACGCTGCACCTGAACCCGCATACCTATGGAGATACGGGGCCGGGCAGCACGGAGACGTATATTTCGCCGTCGACGATTTATGGACTGGATCCGAGTGATAACAAGGAGCCGGTAACGAATAACTACAGCCTGAGCGTGGCGCAGAAGATGCCGGGCCAGTGGATACTGCAGGTTTCCTATGCCGGCAACAACACCAACTCGATGATGGATAACGGAACGACGCAGGCGGTGGTGCTGGACAACGTGAACGCGATCCCGGTGGGCACGCTGTTTACACGCGACGGCGGCGGCGGCGATCGATGCGGCGGCGGGCTATAACGCCTGCAATCCGACGGGCTGCACACCGACGCAGGCGGCGAGCCTGGACAACATCTACAACTACACGGGCGACAAGGCGGTGCAGAAGGCGCGGCCATTCCCCAACTACAGCCAGATCCTGGTGCCGCGGCATAACACGTACGCGAACTACAACGGGCTGCAGATCGAGGCGATCAAGCAGATCGGCAAGCTGAACTTCAATGCGAACTACTCGTTCTCGAAGGCGCTGGGAATTCTCGGATCGTCGGCTGACTTCAACTGGACGGCGGGGATTGATCCATTCAATCTGCAGAACAACTATGGGCCGTTGAACTTTGACCGGTCGCAGGTGCTGAACCTGAGCTACTCGTACCAGACGGGCAAGTGGACGGACGCGCGGCTGCTGGGCGGCTTCATCAACTACTGGCTGATCTCGGGCATCACGAACATCCAGAGTGGACCGAACATGCAGACGGGTGTGAGCGCTTCGCCGGGATATTATCTGCAGGGAAATATCGGGCAGGGAGCGAAGGCGTATCCGGTGGAGTCGCAGTCGATTCTGGGAACGCCGGATGTGAATCTGCAACCGGTGCTGACGTGCAACCCGGCGAAGGGGCTGGCGACGCATCAGTACCTGAACCCGAACTGCTTTGCGCTGCCGGCGATTGGGACCAATGGCCAGTACATTGAGCCGTACGCTCATGGACCGGCGTTCTTCGACTCGGACCTGACGCTGGAGAAGAGCTTTGGGTTGGGAGGCGTGAGGAAGCTGCGGGTTCGGTATGCAGCGTTCAACTTCATCAACCATGCGCTGAACAGCTTTGGGACGGGGTATGCGTCGCAGACCACGCTGCAGTTGAGCGATACGTCACCGAATGGGTCGCCGGCAACGGCAACCTATAACCCGAGCGAAGGCTTTGGGTCGGCTCCGCTGAAGCTGGGGCGGCGGATTTCGGAAGTATCGCTGAAGTTCGACTTCTAACGTGGGCGCAAGCCGCGGTGGTGCAGATGCCGCCGCGGCTTTTCTGTTTTTGAATTTCATGGAGAAGCAAATGCTTGGACGAAGAGTCGCGGGCTCGTTCGGTTTCGTGCTGGTGTGTGCGGCGATGGCGGGTGTGTGTGCGGGGGCGCAGGTGACGGCTGGGGGTTCGTTTGCGGCGGTGACGCGTGCGACGCCGCTGCCGAATGGGATCGAGCTGCAGGATGGCGGGATGGTGATGCAGATAACGGCGCTGCGCGAGGATGTGCTGCGGGTGCGCGCGTCGGCGACGGGGAGGCTGCCGGAGGATGCGAGCTGGGCGGTGCTGGCGGCGGCGCGGGGTGCGTCGGTTGGAGTGAGCCAGGATGGGGATGGGAAGGCGGTGGGATTTCACACGGCGAAGCTGCGGGTGTCGGTGGAGCGGGCTACGGGATTGATGACGCTGACGGATGCAGATCGGGAAGGTGCTGCGGCAGGATGCGGAGCCGATGCTGTTCGACGGCAAGGGCTTTCGACTGGCGGAGACGATGCCGGCCGATGAACATTATTTTGGGCTGGGGGATAAGACGGGGGCGTTCGATCATCGCGAGGCGGCGTTTCGGATGTGGAACACGGATGCGTATGGATGGCAGGAGTCGACCGATCCGCTGTACAAGAGCATTCCGTTTTATGTGACGGATCGGGCGGGAGTGTCGCTGGGGGTGCTGATGGATAACACGTGGCCGTCGTCGTTTGATTTTGGCAAGACGCTGGGAGGATACGGTGCAGTATCGCGCAGAGGGTGGGCCGGTGGATGTCTATATTTTGTATGGGCCGACGGCGAAGGAGGTGCTGAAGAGCTATGCGTGGCTGACGGGGCCGACGCCGCTGCCGCCGCTGTGGACGCTGGGATTTCAGCAGTCGCGCTACAGCTACATGACCGCAGGCGCGAGTGCTGGAGGTGGCGGAGCGGCTGCGCAAGGATAAGATTCCGTCGGACGCGGTGTACCTGGATATCGATTACCAGGTGAAGAATCGGCCGTTCACGATCAATACGCAGACGTTTCCGGATATGCCGGGGATGGTGAAGACGCTGCATGACGAGAAGTTTCACGTGGTCGCGATTACGGATCCGCATATTGCGTACCTGCCGGGGAAGGACTATGCGCCGTTCAACAGTGGGACGGCTGGCGATGAGTTTGTGAAGAATCCGGATGGGACGGTGTATCGTGGGGAAGGTGTGGCCGGGGCCGAGCGTGTTTCCGGAGTTTACGCGGGCAGAGACGAGGGCGTGGTGGGGGACGCTGTATACGAACTTTACGCGGATGGGGATTGATGGATTTTGGAATGACATGGGTGAGCCTTCGGTGTTCAACGAGCTGAAGACGATGCCGTGCTCGACGGTGCATCGGATTGAGGAGCCGGGGTTCGCGCCGCGGACGGCGACGCACTGTGAGATTCATAACGTGTATGGGATGGAGAACTCGCGGGCAACGTTTGAGGGACAGCTGGCGCTGAAGCCGGAGGTGCGGCCGTTTGTGCTGACGCGGGCTTCGTATGCGGGAGGACAGCGGTATGCGGCGACGTGGACGGGGGACAACTCGGCTACGTGGAATCATCTGCGGCTGACGACGTCGATGCTGAAGAACCTGGGGCTGAGCGGGTTTGCGCTGGTGGGCGCGGACGTGGGCGGGTATGCGGGAACGCCGACTCCGGAGCTGCTGACGAAGTGGATTGAGCTTGCGGCGTTTCAACCGATCGATCGCGACCATGCGGAGAAAGGCACGGGCGATCACGAGGTATGGGCGAATGGGCCGGCGCAGGAGGAGATTCGGCGGAGGTTTATTGAGACGCGGTACCGGCTGCTTCCCTACCTGTATACGGTGACGGAGGAGGATACGCATACGGGGCTGCCGCTGCTGCGGCCGCTGTTCCTGGAGTTTCCGGATGCGGCGGCGGATCGGCATCCGCTGGATGTGGACTTGAATACGTCGGGGGAGTTTATGGTGGGGCCGGATCTGCTGGTGGCGGCTCCGGCGTTTGAGGATAAGGCCGGCGATTATGAGGCGACACTTCCCTCCCCTGGTTGGTATGACTTCTGGACGGGTAAGCGGGTGGGCGAGGATAAGGAGCAGGTGCAGGCGGGCGGAGTGCAGCCGGAGTCGGCCGCGGGGCCGGTGCTGCCGGCGGTGCGGATTCATCGCGAGCTGGCGACGCTGCCGGTGTTCGTGCGGCCGGGAGCGATCCTGCCGATTGAGCCGCTGGTGCAGAGTACCGAGGAGACGCCGGTGGGGCCGCTGACGCTGCGAGTATTTCCGGGGCCTGATTGTAGCGGGAAGCTGTATCAGGATGATGGAAAGAGCTTTGCGTACAAGCAGGGAGCGTTTCTGCGGATGGATTTTCGCTGCGAGGTTTCTTCGGGTGGAGAGGTGCGCATCCACGTGGGGAGGCATGAGGGGAGCTATCCGGCGTGGTGGAAGGAGATTGCGGTGCAGGTGAATGGGCTGGCGGTGAGGCCGACGTCGGCGACGGTGAATGGGAAGACGGCGAGCTTCCGCTACGCGGGCGAGTCGGCGACGATCGTGGCCGGCGGATAGTGGGGAGGGACTCGATGTGGTGGTGGGGCGTTAGGGGAGGAGGTCGAAGGTGGTGTGGCCGGTGGCGGTCTCGTCGGTGCCAACCCAGAGGTCGAAGGTGCCGGGCTCCATGGACCAGTGGTGGGTTTGGGGGCTCCAGAAGCCGAGGTCCTGGGTGTTGAGCGGGAGGGTGATGGTGCGGGTTTCGTGGGGCTGGAGAGAGACGCGGAGGAAGCCTTTGAGCTCGCGGACGGGGCGGGAGGCGCTCCCGGAGCGCTGATGGGTGTAGAGCTGGATGACTTCATCGCCTGCGCGGTTGCTGGTGTTTTGCACATCGATGGAGACTTGCAACGATGTAGCCGGCGTGCACGGAGGGCGACGCGATGCGGAGGTGGCTGGTGGTGAAGGTGGAGTAGCTGAGGCCGTAGCCGAAGGGGTAGAGGGGAGCGCTGGAGCCGTCCCAATAACGGGTGTCGGGGTCATGCGGAATTTGGGTGAGGTTGCGCGCGTAGTTGATGGGGATCTGACCGACGCTGCGCGGCCAGGCGATGGGAAGCTTGCCGCCGGGGTTGGCGTCGCCGGAGAGAAGATCGGCGATGGCGTCGCCGCCTTCGGTGCCGGGATACCAGGCTTCGAGGATGGCGGGCACGTGTTCGGAGGCCCAGGTGATGTTGAGGGGGCGGCCGTTGAGCAGGACGAGGACGATGGGTTTGCCGGTGGCGACGGCGGCTTCGAGAAGCTGCTGCTGCTTGCCGGGGAGAGCGAGGCTGGAGCGCGAGGCTCGCTCGCCGCTCATGCTTTGCAGCTCGCCGAGGACGAGGACTGCGACGTCGGATTGGTGGATGAGGTCGATGGCGTGATGGAACTCGGCATCGCGTTCGGCGTCGGTCTTGAGGGTTGGTTTGGGGCTGGAGAATTGGCTGTCGAAGATGGAAGGCTGCGCGCGTTCGATTTCGACGCCCGGGGTGTAGAGGATGTTGGCGGAGCGGAAGCGTTTGCGCAGGCCTTCGAGGACGGTGACAGAGTCGGCGGGATGGCCGGCGAGGGACCAGGAGCCCATGATGTCGGGCTTGGAGTTGGCGAGGGGGCCGATGAGGGCGATGGTTTTGTATCGGTCGCTGAGGGGAAGGAGGTTGTTTTGATCGCGGAGGAGGACGGCGGTTTGGGTGGCGATGTGGCGGGCAGCGGCGCGCTGCTCGGGCGTGACCATCTGCGCGGCGCTCTTCGACGGATCGATGTAGGGATTCTGGAAGAGGCCGAGCTTGTACTTGGCGATGAGGATGTCGCGGACGGCGGCGTCGATGGTGGCTTGGGAGACGAGGCCTTTGCGGACGGCGTCGGGGAGCGTGTCACGCATGGTGGTGCTGGACATTTCCATGTCGACACCGGCGTTGACGGCGCGGACGGCAGCGTCTTCATCGTCCTTGGCGAAGCCGTGGGTGGTGAGGCTCTGGACGGAGGCCCAGTCGCTGACGACCATGCCGTGGAAGTGCCAGTCGTCGCGGAGGACGTCGTGGAGGAGGAAGGAGTTGCCGGTGGCGGGGACGCCGTTGAGGTCCATGTAGGCGCTCATGATGGAGCCGGCACCGGCTTCGATGGCGGCGTGAAAGGGAGGGAGGTAGACGTTCCAGAGCTGCTCGTCGGAGAGGTTGGACTCTTCGTAGTCGCGGCCACCGGAGGCGGCGCCGTAGCCGGCGAAGTGCTTGACGCAGGCCATGATGTGATCGGGTGAGTCGAGCGATGCGCCTTGGAAGCCTTTGACCTGAGCGGCGGCCATGCGGGCGCCGAGGAAGGGATCTTCGCCGGCGCCTTCCATGATGCGTCCCCAGCGGGGATCGCGCGCGATGTCGACCATGGGAGCGAAGGCCCACTGGATGCCGGTGGCGCGGGCTTCGCGAGCGGCCATGGACTGAGCTTTTTCGGGGACAGCCGGGTCCCAACTGGCGGCGAGCGCGAGGGGAACTGGGTAGATGGTGCGGAAGCCGTGGATGACGTCGAAGCCGAAGAGGAGGGGGATGTGCAGGCGGCTCTGCTCGACGGCGACGTGCTGGAGGCGATTGATCTCGGCGGCGTCGGTGATGAAGAGGAAGGAGCCGACTTCGCCGTTGCGGGCCAGCTCGTCGGCGGGGCGATCGGGTTTGGTGTTGAGCGGGACCTGGGTCATCTGACCGACTTTTTCGGCGAGGGACATCTTGCGGAGGAGGTTGTCGGCGAAGGCGCGGGCTTGCTGGTCGGAGGCGGGCGCGGGCACCTGATGGGCGGAGACGCTGTCGAGTGGGAGGGAGAGACAGGTGGCAGCCAGACCGACGAAGGTGACGACGGCCGAGAACAGCAGCAGGGATGGGATAGCGCGTGCTCGCATCATCGATCTCCGAAAAGCAGAGGTTTTGTCCGTCGCGTCTTAGAAAGAAGACCGTTGCGTGGAGGGAGTGCAACGGATCGACCCATAGCGTCTCGACATTTTAGACAAACGTTTGTTCGAATGTCCAGCAGGCATTGCCGGGGGTGCGCGGGGAGGTTGCGAAGGGAGAGCGCCGCTCGATTCCGGGGGTAGCGCGGGGCGGGTGGAACGGGGTTGCTATGCTGTTACGAGCGCGGGCTGGAGTGTATGCGAGAGGCGAGAGCGAACGATTCGACGGCGAGGCCAAAGGCTCACCCTGCGCGCAGGGTAAGCCTGAAGGATTTGGCCGCGCATCTGAATTTGAGTCCGTCGACGATTTCGTTTGTTCTGAATGACACGCCGGGGCGATCGATTCCGGAGGCGACACGCGAGCGGATTCGAGCGGCGGCGATCGAGTTCAACTATAAGCCGAACATGATTGCGCGATCGCTGCTGGGCAAGCCGATGCGCAGCATTGGGATCCTGCTGCCGGTGCTGGGCGAGGGATATCACTCGCAGGTGCTGTCGGGTATTGGCGACTTGTTAATGGAAGAGGGATATTTTTATTTCACGGTGCACCATCGGCACATGGAGAGCCTGATCCGGGAGTATCCGGCGCTGCTGCAGGCGCGGGGAGTGGATGGGATCCTGGCGATTGATACGAAGCTGACGAATCCGCTGCCACTGCCGGCGGTGCTGATCGCGGGGCACACGACGCTGCCGGATGTGACCAACGTGGTGCTGGATCATGAGCGGGCTGCGCGCCTGGCGCTCAAGCACCTGTACGATCTGGGGCATCGCAGGATTGTGTACATGAAGGGCCAGATGGTGAGCACGGATACGGAGCTGCGCTGGTCGGCGACGATGAAGGTTGCACGGGAGCTGGGGCTGGCGATCGATGAGCACCTGACGATCGAGTTGGCGATGGATTCGACGTCGCCGGAGATCAGCTATCCGGGGATCCATGATCTGTTGGAGAGCCGGCAGCGGTTCACGGCGATTCTTTGCTTCAACGACATTTCGGCGATGGGAAGCATTCGCGCGCTGCACGACGTGGGGCTCCAGGTTCCAGAGGATGTTTCGATTGTGGGCTTCGATGATATTGAGTCCGCCTCGTATCATGTGCCGAGCCTGACGACGATTCGGCAGCCGTTGAAGTTGATGGGCAGCACGGCGGCGGCGGCGCTGTTGCGCAGGCTGGCGCATGAGACGCTGCCGGCGACGATACAGCTTGAACCGGAGTTGGTGGTGCGGGAGTCGAGTGGTCGACCGCGCTCGGGGCGGAAGAGCTTGACGCACTCGAGGTGATATTAGGGGCTCGGAAAAGAGAGACGCCCATTGCGACCGTAACTCAGAAATCTTCTCCGAAAGCTACTTCTCCTTCGACAGCGGTTTGGTAGGCGGAGACGCGGCGCTCGAAGAAGTTGGTGAGCTCCTGGACGTCCTGCAGGTCCATGAAGGAGAAGGGATTTCTGGCGTTGAAGACGGGGGCGATGCCGAGGCGATGGAGGCGGGTGTCGGCGACGTAGCCGAGGTACTCGCGCATGTCGCGGAGGGAGAGGCCGGCGACGCCACCGGCGAGGAGGTCTTCGGCGAACTGGACTTCGCAGTCGACGGCTTCGCGGAGCATGGTGACGATCTGGGCTTCGAGGTCGGCGTCCCAGAGATCGGGCTCCTGGGAGCGAACGACGTTGACGACTTCGAAGGCGAACTCGAGGTGGCAGCTCTCATCGCGGAAGACCCAGTTGGTGCCGGCGGCGAGGCCGTGGAGCAGGCCCTTGGAGCGGAAGAAGTAGACGTAGGCGAAGGCGGCGAAGAAGAAGAGGCCTTCGATGCAGGCGGCGAAGCAGATGAGATTGAGCAGGAACTGGCGGCGGTGCTCGCGGGTGGTGAGGGCGTCGAGTTCCTGGATGGAGTCCATCCACTTCATGCAGAAGTCGGCCTTCTTGGAGATGGAGGGAATGTTCTCGACGGCGGCGAAGGCGGCGGCGCGCTCGTCGTGGTCGGGGACGTAGTTGTCGAGGAGGGTGAGATAGAACTGCACGTGGACGGCCTCTTCGAAGAGCTGGCGAGAGAGGTAGAGGCGGGCTTCGGGGCTGTTGACGTGCTTGTAGAGATTGAGGACGAGGTTGTTGGAGACGATGCTGTCGCCGGTGGCGAAGAAGGCGACGAGGCGCTGGATGACGTGGATCTCGGCGGGAGAGATTTTGGTTTTGAGGTCGGTGAGGTCGGTCTGGAAGTCGACCTCTTCGACGGTCCAGGTGTTCTTGATGGCGTCGCGGAACATGTCGTAGAAGACGGGGAACTTCATGGGGCGGAGGGTAAGGCAGAGGCCGGGGTCGAGGATGTGGACGGGGGCGGCGACGGAGGAGTGGAGGGTGTGTTCGGACATGGGGAACTCGCTTTCGAGTGAATGGAACAGACGGGGTTAGAGAAGAACGAGAGACAGCAGGTTCTTCGCTACGCTCAGAATGACAACAAAAAAAGAACAGTTCGAGTGAATGACGGGCGCTACTGGCAGGCTTCGCAGGTGGCGGGGTTTTCGAGGGAGCAGGCGATGGCGGCGGCGTCCTTTGTGGTGGCGTTGGAGGCTGTGGCGTTGGAGGCGGCGGCGTTGGAGCGGGTGCTGGTGTTGGCGACCGTGGCCTTGGCGATCCTGGTGGCGGGGCGGGAGCGGAGGTAGTAGGTGGTCTTGAGGCCTTGCTTCCAGGCGTGCATGTACATGCTGGAGAGCTTGCCGATGTTGGGGCTTTCGGCGAAGAGGTTGAGGGACTGCGATTGGTCGATGAAGGCGTTGCGGGCGGCGGCCATGTCGATGAGGGAGCGCATGGGGATCTCCCAGACGGTGCGATAGAGGAGTTTGAGGTCGTCGGGGAGCTCGGCGATTCCCTGCACCGAGCCCTCGGAGAGCTTGAGCTTGGTGCGCATGTCTTCGGTCCAGAGGCCGCGGAGCTGGAGCTCTTCGATGAGGTAGCGGTTAACCTGCAGGAACTCTCCGGAGAGGGTTTCGCGCTTGAAGAGGTTGGAGATTTGCGGCTCGATGCACTCGTAGCAGCCGACGATGGAGGCGATGGTGGCGGTGGGTGCGATGGCGATGAGGAGAGAGTTGCGGACGCCGGATTTGGCGATGCGGGCGCGGAGCTCGTCCCAGCGGGCGACGTAGCTGGGGGTAATGTTCCAGAGATCGAATTGGAAGTGGCCCTGGGCGAGGCGGGTGGCGGCGAAGGTTTCGTGGGGGCCGTGCTTCTCGGCGAGTTCGCAGGAGGCGAGGAGAGCGTGGTAGTAGATCTCTTCCTGAATGCTGGTGGAGAGGGCTTGCGCTTCGGGGCTGTCGAAGGGGAGGTGGAGTTGGAAGAAGACGTCTTGAAGGCCCATGAGGCCGAGGCCGATGGGGCGCCACTTGGCGTTGGAGGAGGCGGCCTGGGGGATGGGATAGAAGTTGATGTCGATGACGCGATCGAGCATGGGGACGGCGGTGCGGACGGTTGCGGCGAGCTTGGGGAAGTCGAAGACGGGGTTGTTGTGCTCGTCGACGGTGACGTGGCGCGCGAGGTTGATGGAACCGAGGTTGCAGACGGCGGTTTGATCTTTGGAGGAGACTTCGGTGATCTCGGTGCAGAGGTTGGAGAGGTGAACGACGTTGCCGGGAGCCCCGGTTTGATTGCACTTGAGGTTGGTGGCGTCCTTGAAGGTCATCCAGCCGTTGCCGGTCTCGGCGAGCGAGCGCATCATGCGCAGGTAGAGGTCGCGGGCCTTGATCTGGCGGTGGTAGAGCTTGTTCGCTTCGGCCGTTTCGTAGGCGATGTTGAAGGCTTCGCCGTAGAGGTCGGGGAGTTCGGGAACGTCTTTGGGATCGAAGAGGGACCAGAGGCCGTCGGCTTCGACGCGCTGCATGAAGAGGTCTGGAATCCAGTTGGCGAGGTTGAGGTTGTAGGTGCGGCGCGCGGTGTCGCCGGTGTTCTCGCGGAGCTCGAGGAAGCTTTCGATGTCGGCGTGCCAGGGCTCGAGGTAGACGCAGCAGGCGCCCTTGCGCTTGCCACCCTGGTTGACGGCGGCGACGGAGCTGTCGAGGGTACGGAGCCAGGGGATGATGCCGTTGCTGAGTCCATTGGTGGCGCGGATGAGGGAGCCCTCCGAGCGGACGCGGTGGAAGGCGAGGCCGATGCCGCCGGAGAATTTGGAGAGCAGCGCGACGTTCTTGTAGGTGTCGTAGATGCTGTCGAGGGAGTCCTGCGGGGAGTCGTGGAGGTAGCAGGAGGACATCTGCGGATGTTTGGTGCCGGCGTTGAAGAGGGTCGGGGAGGAGGGCATGTAGTCGAGGGAGGCGATGAGGCGATAGAAGTCGATGGCCTCGTGCGCGGAGCCGGCGAGGCCGCAGGCGACGCGGAGGAAGAAGTGCTGCGGGGTCTCGATGACGGTGCGGGAGAGGGGGTCGCGGAGGAGGTAGCGATCGTAGACGGTGCGCAGGCCGAAGTATTCGAAGCGGTCGGAGAAGGTGTCGTCGATGGCGTGGTTGAGCTTGCGGGCGTGGGTCTGGACGAACTCGGCGGTGGCGGAGGAGACGACGCCTTCGGCGTGGCCGTGGGCGATGGATTGCGAGAAGGAGTGGAGGTTGAGGGCGGAGACTTCTTTGACGATGGTGGCGAGGAGGAGGCGGGCGGCGAGGCGGGAGTACTGGGGCTCTTCGGCGATGAGGGAGGCGGCGGTGTCGATGGAGATGGTGTCGAGCTCGCGGGTGGTGGCTCCGTCGTAGAGGCCGCCGATGGTTTTGGAGGCTACGCGGATGGCGTCGACGTGGGGGAGGCCGTGGGAGGAACGCTGCACGGCGCGGACGATCTTGTTGACGTCGACGGGCTCGAGGGCGCCGTTGCGCTTGCGGACGTGCATGACGGAGGGTTCGTCGCGTTGGGGAAAGTCGGGCGCGAGGTCGGAGAGAGTGGTTTGGATTTGAGCTTGGATCAGATTTTGAGCGGCCATGGATGAATCTCCTTGGCCTCTGAAGTGTTGCGAAGAAACAGCGGGTAGACCTCCGCGGGGAGGAAGACGGGACGCTGCCACCTCGCCTCCCCTCGGAGGCGCGAGCGAATGTTTCCATGGCAGGTCTTCGGACTCTGCAGGCTCGTACCTACTTGCCCTGACTTCCCGGTCGCTTGCGAATCCAGATGCTTGCGGTCCAGTGTCGTCGTTAGGGTTTTCGTACCTGCTTACCGCTGCGGGGCAGTTCCGGAGTTTCACCGGATTCCCTTTTCACCCTCCGTGAAGGAGTGACCGTGGAATGTTGCGACTATATCTTGTGCAGGATTGCGGCACAAGCCTGCAGGTTGTGGATATGTGTCCTGCGGTCCTGCGCGGATGGCGAGGGGCTTCGCGTGGTGGGAGGGGTGGGGTGGTCGTGAACGGCTGGGGCGTGAGAGGATTTCAGGATGAGTGATTTTCTTCCAAAGGCTGGCGGAGTGAAGGTTGGCGGACTGAGCCGGAAGGCACAGCGGCTGCAGGCGTTGCGCGAGAAGGCGGCGGCGGTGAAGACGGATGCGAAGCCGGGGCTGGGAGCGTCGACTGCGGTGGTGAAGGCGAAGAATTCATTTGCCAACACGAAGAAGACGACGTTCCAGCGGAAGGCTGTTTAGCGGCGACGAGATCCCGGGCGGGTGGGGCCTCGGGATTAGTGTGGGAGGTATTGCGGGGGGATGGGGTGGCCGGGGGTTTCGGCGTCCCAGAAGATATTCACGACCCAGTAGCGGTCGCCGTCCTTGAGGAGCTGGAAGCTGTTGATGCCCCGGGCGAAGGGGGTGGCGTCGGTGGGGGCGTGGCGGGACTCGTAGGTGCTCCAGACCTGGACGATGTTGCCGTACTGTTCGGTCTCGTTGTGGGTGGAGTGCTCGTAGAAGCCCATGGTGGCCATGCGGGCGGAGGCGCGGGCGATGTAGCCGTCGATGGTGAGGGCGATGGCGTCGGCGTGATCGGCGGCGGGGAGGGTGGGGATGAGGCGGGCGTCGGGGAGGAAGAGGGAGCGCATGCGATCCCAGTCGCGGGGTTGGCCTTGCGGGCCGGAGATGACACTGTAGACGGCGTTGAGGATGGCTTCGGGGCTGCTGACGTCGGCGGGCTTGGCGACGGGCCAGCCGGGGTGTGCGGCGATGGAGCCGACCAAGTGTGGAGGCGGCGGCGGCGCGGGCTGGGTGGTTTGGGTGTGGTTTGGGCGATAGCGGCCGCGCTGCTGGCGAAGAGGATGAGGATGAGCAGTGGGGCCGGCGGTTGGGGCAGACGGATCATGGAGAGCCTCGGGTGGTGGGCTGGAGTGGTGGAGATAGGCTCTCACAGGCACGGGAGGGCTGGCGAATTCGTGACGCGGACGCGAGGAGGTGGCGGAGCGAAGGTATGATGGCTGCGCGCTCGAAAAGCCGTTCGCGCACGATCCTGTTGGAAGGATCGAGCTGCAGGCAATCGCTAAGGAGCACGATCCAATGGACTCACCGCAGTTTGAATCGATGGGCGAACTGATCTCCGAGTGCGTCGCGGTGTTCATCATCATCGCGTTTGGGGATTCGGTTGCGGCGATGTATACGCTGTATGATCCAAGCCCCTATTTGAATGCGTACTGGGGAGTGTGCATGGCGTGGGGGCTGGCCGTGACGATCGCGATTTACACGACCGCTTCGGTGAGTGGATGCCATGCGAATCCCGCGGTGACGCTGGCGCTGGCGCTGTATCGCAAGTTCTCGTGGAAGAAGGTGGTGCCGTATTGCCTGGCGCAGACGGTGGGAGGATTTCTCGGGGCCGGGATCGTGTATGTGCTGTTCGGACCGGTCATCGATCACTTCAACGCCGTGCATCAGATGACGCGGGCGGGCGGCGGGGCGGCGGGGGTGTTCTTCACGCATCCCGGGCTGGCGATCACGCCGATGCATGCGTTGAGCGACCAGGTGATTCTTACGGCGTTTCTGATCTTCGGGATCTTTGCGGTGACGGAGCAATATAACGAGCAGGCTCCGGGGGCGAACTTTGGCGCGGTCATCATCGGTTTGATCGTCGCCGTGATTGGCGCGTCGATGGGATACCTGGAGGGATGGGCGATCAATCCGGCCAGGGACCTGGGGCCTCGGATGTTCTGCTTCCTGGCGGGATGGGGAGGGGCGGCGTTTCCTTCTCCAGGCCATTACTGGTGGATCCCGATTGTGGGGCCGCTGGTGGGTGGCGTGGTGGGCGGGGCGGCGTATCAACTGCTGATTCACCCGTTTCTTCCGGCGCGGCGGCGTGCGGTTCGAGAGGGGCGGATGCGCACGGAGGTCGTCTAGCGCGGGGCGTCGTCGGAGGGGTTGTCCCTGTGGGGGTGATGGAAGAGGTGGCCGATGCCGCGGCCGGTGCCTTTGGCGATCTTGCCCGTGCCTTTGACGGCGCCGACGCCGGCGTCCTTGGCTCCGTGGCCGGCACCTTTGCCGATGTCTTCGGCACCCTTGATGGGGTGGAGGGTGACGACGTCGACGGCGCCTTTGCCGGTGCCTTTGGCGACGTTGCCGGCGGCACCTCCGGCACCTTTACCGAGGTCGCCGGCACCGTGGCCGACATCGCCGCCGGCGGTGGTGGAGGGTCTGGGCGGCGGGTTGGTGGTCTGCTGCTGGGCGAATGCGGCGGTGGTGGCGGCGAGGAGGAGAGCGAGAGAGAAGCTGCGGATGGGAGTACGCATGGGGCCTCCTTGAAATTGGATGCGGGGGCAAGAGTGCAGGCATCGTGGTAACCACATCTGAGTGCCCTGCTTTAGCTACAAGGAGACGATCGCTATGTCCTTATGGAAACCGCTGGTGCTGGCGGCAGCGGTTCGCATGGCGGGGGACCTCCGCGGTAGGTATGGGCCGGGTGGGGGAGGGCCACCTCCCCCTCGCGGCTGAAAAAGCCTGCTAAGTGGCGGAGGAGGCGGCAGTTCGCGGCGAAAGTACCCGGCTGGCAGAGATCGAAGATGCGGCTAAAGCCTTCCAGCGAAATGGGTTATGGGTAAAGTACCTCTGTACAGGAGTTAGGCGGCACGAGGTCGCGGCCAAGCCTGTTTGTTTTGGGGCTATCTCTATTATAGGGAGTGAGATGGGGGACTGTGCCAGGGTTTGGAAATACAAATCGCCAGCGTTGACAGGGGTTTGGCGGTTTTTGGGGGGCGGAGGGGGTTGACGGGGGGTGGCGTGAACCGGGGGATGAAGCCGTCTTGAGCCTCAGGGGCGGGGGCGCACCGGTTGGAAAGCCATGCGGCGTCGAGGGTGCCGGTGGGAGGGATGGTGGGTGGTGGCGCGATGGGTTGGGGCGGTGGCAAATTTTTCCATTGTTGCCCCGCAATTTCTTGCAGTTTCTCCATGAATAAAACAAGAATAAAGCCTTTAATTTCAGCGATTTAATGAATCAAATTTGGCAAGCGGCGTGCATCTATGTGGCGCAAACGTCGCAATTTGCGCTTAAGCAAATGCTCCCCCCTGGGTAATGCTTCACGGAATGTCCGTCCGTCGTTTTCGGCGTTCCGAAGATAGGTTTACCGGCATTCGACGACAGCCGAATGGAGCAGGTTAAGACTGTCAACTCTCCCACGTGCATTTGTGCCCCTATGCCTATCGCGTCCTGCAGGCCCCTGCGCGGCTTGCAAACCACCTTGTACGCAACCTGGCTATCGAGGAGATGGAACATGTTTTCAGCAACAGATTTGAAGAAGAAGAAGCTGATCTGGATGTCGCTGGCGGCAGTGATGATTCTGTCACCGACCGCTGCGTCGTATGCGGATACAGTTCCGGTGGGCTATGTGAGTTATAACGCCGCCGGGACGGGAGTCGCAGAGTTCGATATCACCAACCTTACGGGACCGAATTCGTCCGGGGATGCGACGTTCCCGGTTTCGACGTCGGTATCGCTTTCGAGTCTCAGCCTGGACGTATCGTTCGCGAGCGGACCGGACGAGATCTTCGGGTCCTCGTACTTTACGTTGAATGCGGATGGCATCTCCTGGGATGGGACGGTACTCTCGACCCTTTCGGGGCAACCGAGCGGCCTGGCTGGAGCGATCGCAGCTACGCTTACGGGGACGTTCAGCACAACGGATCTGACGCTCTATGACAGCAGCACGATCACCGTGGATCCGAGCTTTACGGCAACGATCACGGATCCTGCGGGACTGACGGATGGGGACCTGGCGGTGATCTATGCCAGCACCTCTGGAAGCACGGGGCCTCCTCCTCCGGTGCCTGAGCCAGAGCCGTTCCTGCTGGTAGGAACGGGTGTGCTGGGACTGGCCGGCATGCGGCTGCGCCGGCTGCTGGGCATGGCACGGAAGGCTCTGCCGCTGCGGAAGCTGGCCATGGGAGCGGCGGTTGGGCTGGGCATGGTGCTCAGCACGTCGCTGTTCGCGGTGCGGGCTCATGCGGCGGTGTCACCGATCAAGCTGAACACGTGGACGGTACCGTCGACGGGAGCATCGGGGAGCTCGATCGTGACGCTGACGGGAAGCGGCTTTCCGACGGGCGCGGTGGCTGCGGGGGATGTGGACTTGTCGTTCGCGACAAGCTGCATGACCTCGGCAGCGGCGACGACGTCTCCGAGTTCGGTGACGACGGTGATCGGGGGAACGAAGAGGCTTTCGCTGCTGGTTCCCGCATCGCTGGCGACGGGGACGTATTACATCTGGTCGACGGGGACGTATACGAGCTCGAACTGCGCGGAGATCCAGGTGACGCATACGTCGACGACGCTGGCGGCATGTTTGCCGTCGAGTTCGCTGGCGGTGCTGACGGGCAAGAACGTCGACGCGTATGTTCCCAAGGGAGCGTGGGACTATGGCGAGACGGGGATCTCGGTGGTGCCGATTGAAGGTTCGGATACGCCGACGGCGATCTCTACGTCCAACAAGATCAACTCGTGCTCGTCCAACTCGGCGACCGGGGAGACGGTGTGCGTGGACAACTACACGGGAGTGTACGAGCTGACGGGCAACAAAATTACGAACACGCTGACCAGCGGTTTGACCAGCGGCGGCAGCTTCTCCGGCGGAGGGTGCACGAACTGCGGTGTGGCGATCGACGCGCTGACTAACACGGCGGTGATCGCGGGCGGGTTCTCGGGAAGCCCATCCAACAATGGCGTGCAGTTGCTGAACCTGGCCAACAACACGTTCGCGTCTCCGTTCGGGTCGCAGTACACGGTGTCGGAGAATGTTTCGATCGATCCGAATCGCAACCTGATTCTTTCGCCGGATGAGAGCGATTATTACGATCTGTTCAAGATCAATGCAGACGGATCGTTGTCGGAGTTCTCGAACTACCAGGGAGCGGTCGGCGGCGAATTTGATTCGGCGGCGGAAGACTGCACGACGGGCATTGCGCTGTCGACGCAGGAGTTCACCAATAACCTGTTCATCGTGGATCTGACGCAATCGACGTTTACACCGGCAGCGCCTCCGAGTACGGCGGGGACGTGGACGGCGCCGAGCCAGTCGGTGTACCTGAATACGTATGGGCTGGCTGCGGGAACGAGCGGCATCTCGGTTGCGGCTGGAACGACGCACCTGGGCATCACGATGGGTGAGTTTGGCGGCAACACGTTTGTCGCCTTCAAACTGCCGGCAACCTCGGGCACAGGGACACCGAACCTGGTGGACTATGTGGGAGCCGTGATGCCGAGTACGCCAGATGGAGTGGGCTTCTCAGCGGGCTACGATCCGCACACGATCACGGCGTACACCAGCCCGAATAACGGGAAGGCGTATGGCCTGGTCGCAGATTGGGCTTACGGCTACCCGACCTGGGTGGGCGTGATCGATCTGCAGGCGCTGTTGAGCGCTCCGCGGACGTCGGCGAACACCGTGGATCCCACCTACGACCTGATCGGAAACGGCGTGGTACGGTACGTCGCGGTTCCGTAAGCAGGTGGTGGACAGTTGATGGATACGTCCATCGCGTGCGCGAACTTGCGCACTGGATGGAGGGGAGAGCCAGAGCGGCATCTTGCAGGGACTTCGTCCTTGCAGGGTGCCGTTTTGTTTTGCTGGGACGAGGGCGGATGACGAATTCATGCCACCGAGCCGAGGCGGGAAACATCTCAAAGGAGGCGGCGATCGCGCTTGCGGCGGAGCTGGGGATTCAGCTCCGCATGACCGCGGCTGGATATTGCGCGGACGTGCGCAGGCAAATCTGAATTAAGAGAGGTACTTAGATGTTGGAACCGCAGGTGTTCAAGTTGGCAAGCTCTCCGTTTGTGCCGATCGCCATTGGCTTCTTTGGCTTGGCTACCGGATACCTTGTCTGGGGTGGACAGGCGCTGTTTAATCTTCCGAAGTCGAGCCCGGAGGTGGACAAGAGCCTGGGGTTGTGGGGGATCTGGATGCCGGGCTTCATGCAGTTCCTCACGGGCGTTTACCTGTTGATTGGATTGACATGGTTCAACGTCTTCGGCGGCGCGGCTCCGTTGTATATGGCGGCGCTCGCGTTCACGGCCTTCGGTGTTCACTGGTTCGCGGTGGGCCACCGCAAATTTATCGGCGCCAGCGCGCAGCCGGATGGCTGGATGGCGATGGCGTTCGTGTTTCTGAGCCTGCTGGGGGTGTGCGTCTTCCATCGCGCCGGAGACATCCCGGTGATGATCATCTTCGTTGGCCTGACACTGGTCTACCTCGCCGAAGTGCCTACGCGGTTGTTCGTGTGGAACCCGGGTATCCGCATCATCGGTCTGTTCCAGGTGCTGACCGGGTTGTGGCTGCTGTATTGCACGTACGCGATTACGGTGGATGTGGCGCTGGGGGCGAAGGCCTGGATCTAGATCTAACGGTCCTGCGCGGCGGGCGGGAGGCGCTTCGCGCGGAAGGGGCTATTGCTCTTGCGCGAAGCGCGGTTCGCCGTCCGCGGAGGACTCGAGAACTGCGCCGCGGGTTTCGGGGAGGAGGAGGACGCCGAGGATCATGAGCAGGTAGGCGGTGACGGCGAACAGTGCGATGGCGTGGCCGAGGCGCATGTGGATGGCGACGTAGCCGACCAGCGCGGGGAAGAGGGCTCCGACGCCGCGGCCGAGGTTGTAGGAGAAGCCCTGGGCGGAGCCGCGGATGGCGGTGGGAAAGAGTTCGGTGAAGAAGGCTCCCATGGGGCTGAAGGCGCCGGAGGGGAAGGCGCCGAGGGGGAAGCCGAGCAGCAGCGTGAGCGTGTTGCTGATGGGGACGATGGTGTAGAGGAAGACGGTGAGGGCGGAGAGCGCGGCGAAGAGGACGAGGGTGAGCTTGCGTCCGAGACGGTCGGCGAGATGGGCGCTGACGAGGTAGCCGGTGAAGGAGCCGAGGATCACGACCAGGAGGTAGGCTCCGGTGTGGGTGACGTTGAGGCCGCGGGCGTTGAGGTAGAGGGGGAGCCAGGTGTTGATGGCGTAGTAGCCGCCCTGCGCGCCGAGAGCGACGATGGAGGCGAGGCGCGGTGACGCGGAGGATGGCGGGGGAGAAGATTTTCAGGAAGGCGAGGTTGGGGTGGGCGCCGGTGGGGTGGGTGGTGCGGTTCGTCGTGCGGAGGGCCTGGGCTTCGCGAAATATTTCGGGTTCCTGGACGTGCTTGCGGACGTAGACGGCGAGGAGCGCGGGGGCGAGGCCGATCCAGAACATGGCGCGCCAGGCCATGTTGGGCGAGAGCACGGCGAAGAAGAGGGTGTAGAAGAGGGCGGCGATTCCCCAGCCGATGGCCCAGCCGCCTTGCACGGTGCCGACGGCGCGGCCGCGATATTTGGCGCGGATGGTTTCGCCGATGAGGACGGAGCCGACGGCCCACTCGCCACCGAAGCCGAGGCCTTGGAGGCCGCGGACGACGAAGAGCTGGTCGAAGGTGTTGGTGAAGCCGCTGAGGAAGGTGAAGAAGGCGAACCAGAGGATGGTGAGGCGGAGGATGCGGACGCGACCGAAGCGGTCGGCGGCGAGGCCGGCGAGCCAGCCGCCGACGGAGGAGAGCAGAAGAGCGGAGGTGCCGAGCAGGCCGGCCTGGCCTTTGCTGATGTGCCACAGCAGGATGAGCGAGGGGAGGACGAAGCTGTAGACCATGACGTCGAGGCCGTCGAGCATCCAGCCGGCGAAGGTGGCGACGAGGGCGGAACGCTCTTCGGGGAAGAGGTCGAGGAGCCAGAGTTTGCGGGTTGGCGATGCGGTGATGCCTGGCTCACTCATGGTGGGAGACCTTTTGTGGAGCGGGTTGGGGAGAGTTAGGGCTAGACGGACTTGCGGGGTTCCCCAGCCGCCGCCGCCGGGGGTTTCGAGGTGGATGACGTCGTGCTTGGCGGCGTAGATGCTGGACTTGGCGGGGAGGGTTTCGGAGGTGCCGTCGGGGTGGATGAGGAGGGTGAGGCCGACCTTGCCTCCTTCGCCGCCGGAGAGGCCGTAGGGTTGGAAGCGGCGGCGGTCGCCGAGGAGGGTGACCTGCGCGTCGGCGAGGAGCTCGACTTCGCGGATGAGGCCGTCGCCGCCGCGGAACTCGCCGGCGCCGCCGGAGTGCTTGCGATAGGAGTAGCTGCGGACGCGGAAGGGGTAGGCGTACTCGAGGGCTTCGATGGGGGTGTTGAGGGAGTTGGTCATGTGGCAGTGGATGCCGTCGATGCCGTCCATACCGGGATGGTCTTCGCTGCCGGGGCGTGCTCCCATGCCGCCGGCGGTGGTCTCGTAGTAGGTGAAGGGGAGGTTGAAGCGGTCGTCGAAGCCGCCGATGGTCAAGTTGCTCATGGACCCGTAGCTGGCGGCGGGGACGCGGCCGGGAGCGGCCTGGGCGAGGGCGCGGAGGAGGACGTCGACGATGCGCTGGCTGCACTCGACGTTGCCGCCGGCGACGGCTGCGGGAGGGCGCGCGTTGACGATGGTGGCGGCGGGCGCGGAGACGGTGATGGGGTTCATGATGCCGGCGGTGACGGGAGCGTCGTCGCCGAGCAGGCAGCGGAAGACGTAGAGGCAGGCGGAGTAGGTGATGGGATAGACGGCGTTGATGGCGCCTGCGACTTGCGACGACGACCCGCTGAAGTCGATGGCGGCGGAGCCGGTCGAGGGGTCGAAGGTGATGGCGACGGCGATGCGGATGGGGTCGTCGGTGATGCCGTCGGAGTCCATGAAGTCTTCGGCGGCGAAGGTGCCTGCGGGCATCTTGCGGAGCTCGGCGCGGACCAGGCGCTCGGTGTAGGCGAGGAGGCCGTCGGAGAGCTCGTTGACTTTGGCGTGGCCGTACTTGGCGATTAATTCTTTGAGGCGATGCTCGCCGACGCGGCAGGCGCCGATCTGCGCGTCGAGATCGCCTTCGCGCTCTTCGGGGGTGCGGACGTTGTGCAGGATGAGCGAGAGGATCTCGGTGTTGATCTCGCCGGCGACGACGAGGCGGATGGCGGGGATGCGAATGCCTTCCTGGAAGATCTCGCGGCAGGGGCCCATGGAGCCGGCGAACATGCCGCCGACGTCGGCGTGATGGGCGCGGGAGGCGGCGTAGTAGCTGGGGCCTTCGACGCCTGGGATGAAGATGGGGAGGACGAGGGTGATGTCGGGGAGGTGGGTTCCGCCGGCGTAGGGGTCGTTGAGGATGGCGATGTCGCCTTCGCGGAGGGTGAGGGATTTGACGACGGCTTCGACGGAGTGGGACATGGAGCCGAGGTGCACGGGCATGTGGTCGCCCATGGCGATGACGCGCTGGTGGCGGTCGAAGAGGGCGCAGGAGTAGTCGCGGCGCTCCTTGATGTTGGGGGAGATGGAGGTGCGGCGAAGGGCGGCGCCCATCTCTTCGGCGATGGAGTAGACGGCGCTCTTGAAGATGGCGAGTTCGATGGGACTAACGGCGGGGGAGCTGACGGCGGGCTGTTCATGCGTGCACCTCGATCACCAGGTTGCGGAAGGCGTCGACGCGGAGGACGTCGCCGGGGGGAAGGATGGTGGCGGAGCTGTATTCGGAGATGATGGCGGGGCCGGCGAAGGTATCGCCGGCGTGGAGGGAGTCGCGTTCGTAGAGGCGGGTTTCGTGGGGCGCGCCGTCGAAGTAGACGGTGCGGGTGCCGACGAGGGCGGCAGTGCCATCGCCTTCGATGATCTCCTGGCGGGGAGGGTCGAAGGGCTCGGCGGGAGCGGCGATGCGGACGCGGATGTTGACGATGTCGACGGGGCGGTCGTGGTTGGCGAAGCCGTAGCGGCGCTCGTGGAGCGCGTGGAAAGCAGCGACCATGTCGGGGCCGTAGGGGATGTTGAGCTCGTAGCCCTGGCCGCGGTAGCGGAGGTCGACGGAGCGGAAGGAGGTGCCTTGGAGGCCTTCGATGGCGAACTCGTTGAAGCCTTGCTGCTCGAGCTCGGCGAAGGTGTCTTCGAGGTCGGCGTCGATGGATTGCATGACGGTGCGGGAGTACTCGCGCATGGTGTCGGCGAGCAGGATTCCAACGGCGGAGAGGGCGCCGGGGAGTGCGGGAACGAGGACGCGGGGGACTTGCAGGGCGTGGGCGAGGGAGCAGGCGTGGAGCGGGCCGCCGCCACCGAAGGCGACGAGGGTGAAGTCGCGGGGGTCGTAGCCGCGCTCGACGGAGATGACGCGAATGGCTTTCTCCATGGAGGTTTCGACGACGCGGAGGATGCCGGTGGCGAACTCTTCGACGGTGGCGAGGGTTCCCTTCCCTTGCTGCATGAACTGGAGCATGCGGGCGCGATCGAGGGTGACGGAGCCTCCCATGAAGCGGTCGGTGTCGAGGCGGCCGAGGGCGAGGTTGGCGTCGGTGACGGTGGGCTGGGTGCCGCGGCCGAAGCAGACGGGGCCGGGATCGGCGCCGGCGGATTCGGGGCCGACGCGGAGGAGGCCACCGGTGTCGAAGCGGGCGATGGAGCCTCCGCCGGCGCCGGCGGTGTGGATGTCGAGCATGGGCACGCCGATGGGGATGCCGGTGATGATGGACTCGTTGCTGATGTGGGGGCCGGTGGCGTCGACGAGGAAGACGTCGGTGGAGGTGCCTCCCATGTCGAAGCCGATGATCTGGTCGAAGCCGGCGAGGCCGGCGAGTTTGTAGGCGCCGATGACGCCGCCGGCGGGGCCGGAGAGCATGGTGCGGACGGGCTCGGCGGCGGCGATGCGCGCGGAGATGATGCCGCCGGAGGATTGCATGACTTCGAGGCGGCTGGCTGGATAATCTTTGGCGATGTTGGCGGCGAGGTGCGTGATGTAGGAGCCGACCTTGGGAGCGACGTAGGCGTTGGCGACGATGGTGGAGGCACGCTCGTACTCGCGGAACTCCGGAAGGATGCGATGCGAGATGGAGAGCGGGAGGTGGAGGGCTTCGAGGGCGGCGGCGATCCTGCGTTCGCTGTCGGGATTGGCGAAGGAGAAGAGGGTGGAGACGGCGATGGCGTCTACGTTGGCGGCGGAGATGGTGTGGACGAGGGTTTCGAGCTCGCAGGGATCGATGGCGAGGAGGAGGTCGCCGCTGGAGCTGACGCGTTCGGAGATGCCGAAGCGGAGGGCTTTGGGGACGAGGCACTCGGGCGTGGGCTGGAACCAGTCGTAGAGCTTGGGGCGGGCCTGGCGGCCGATGGCGATGGTGTCTTCGAAGCCCTTGGTGGTGAGGAAGGCGACGCGTGCTCCCTTGCGCTCGAGCATGGCGTTGGTGGCGACGGTGGTGCCGTGGCGAACGACGACGTCGGGATGGGGCGAGATCTTGCGCAGGCCTTCGATGACGGCTCGGCCGGGGTCGGCGGGCGTTGAGAATACCTTCAGAACGACGAGCTGCGCGTCCTGGAAGTAGACGATGTCGGTGAACGTTCCTCCGGTGTCGATGGCTATGCGCATAGCTGTTGAGACCTAGTCTTCCCCTGGGAACGCAAGTGGTTCCGCCGATGGTTGGGTGGGTTAGTGTTTGACGATTTTCCGCGAGCGCTTAACAACGGGACGCTTGGGACGCTTGGCACCGAGGGGCGGGGCGTTGCGGAGCCAGTCCGAATAGTCGGTGTTCATGGGGGTGTCGCGGGTGAGATTGACGGCGAGCAGATCGACCTTCAGGCTGCGCTTCACCGTGTTCTCGAGGTGATCGCTGGCGCGGGCGCGGGCGAGCTCGGCGTTGCCGGAACGCAGCGCGCGGACGAGCTCCTGGTGTTCGGCGACCAGTTGCGGGCCGTAGCTATCCATGACGATGACGAGGTAGTAGTAGCGCATGAGGCGGGTCTGCGCGTTGGTGACGATCTGGATGAGTGACTGATTTCTGCTGGCGGCGGCGATGGAGATATGGAAGTTCTTATTCCACTCGAGAAAGGTGTAGTAGCTATTTTTCTCGCCGACTTGATATTCATAGGTCGCCCAGCCGCTGATCTCCTTGATCTGCTCGGGAGTGGCGCGCTCGGCGGCGAGGGCGGCGACGGCGGGTTCGACGACCGACTGGAGCTCGCGCAGGTTTCGATACTCTTCGATGGTGAGCGGCGTGATGCTGTAGCCGCGGAAGGGAGTCATCTGCATGAGCGACTCATCGCCGAGACGCCGGCAGGCTTCGCGGACGGGAGTGCGACTGGCAGCGTACCGATTGCACATCTCTAACTCGGAGATGGAAAGGCCGGGGGCGAGCTTGCAGGTAACGATGTCCTGCTTGAGTTCTTTGTAGATCCGTTGTGCTTCCGTCATTGCAATGCACCAAGTGTATACAACCGAATCTATCCCCGGCTCGTGAATATTCTGTAGCGCAGCGGTATTCGAAGATAAATGTCTGCGTGGGCCCAAAGCATGCGTCATGTTATTTTTTCCGAATCTCGGCGCGCTGGTTTTCGGGCGGCGCGGCCGGAGCGTTGACAAGGTTCTCATACATAAGCGCATAGGTGGCGATCCAATGGGTGCCGAGGTAACCGGCGGTACCGATCTTGGCGTACCCCTGACGGGCGGAGAGGTTGGCGAGGCGGCGATAGACGGGGACGCGGGGGTCGTCCTTGGGGAGGCCGTTGGCGATCATCTCGAAGTCGGCGGCGCGCTGATAGTTGAGGCCGACGAGATGGGCGTTGGGCAGGCCTTCGGCGTCGGTGCCGGTCTGATCGATGTTGTCCCCATGCATGTCGTCGATGGATTTCGCGTAGCCCTGGAAGAGGTCGGAGTAGACGGGCGGGAGGAAGGTGTTGAGCCACTTGCTGTAGGCGGAGGGATCGAGGACGCGGCCCATGAGGGCGGCCTCGGCGAGGCAGGGCGAGGCGAAGGTGCCGAAGACGGGCTCGGCCTCGGTGGCGCAGGAGCGATCGTTGCCGAAGAGGCGAAGGGCGGTGTCGCGGATGACGGCTTGCGTGGCGGTGTCGTGGGTCTCGGTGGTGGAGTCGAGGACGAAGTTCATGTCGAGCGCGGTGTTGGGGTGAAGGCCGACGCGCACGGGGTAGTTGAGGCTGCGGAGGTAGGCGAGGTACTGCGCGGTCATCCACGTAGCGAGGGGCTCGAGGGTGGTGGCGACGCGCTTGCCTTCAGGGTCGTCCCAGGTCTTGGCTTCGCCGTAGAGCTTGATGAGCCAGGCGTAGCCGTAGGGTTTTTCGAAGTCGGCCTCGCGGCCTTTGAGGGCTTTGAAGTAAGCGAGCTCGCCGTCGATGTTGGACTTCTGGATGTGGGTTTCGAGCTCGAGGCGAATGGCCGGCGCGACTTCGATGGTGGGATCGGATTTGATGAGCGAGACCATCATCCAGGTGGAGTTGACGGCGGAGTGCCAGTCGAGGCAGCCGTAGAAGGCGCGATGCTTGTCGTAGTCTTCGAGGATCTGCTGCGAGCCTTGCGGCTGCCAGAGGTAGGCCTGGCGCGGGTCGTTGGCGACGCCGAGGCGCGGGGCGTGGGGATGGTCTTCGCAGCCGATGGGGTTGGCGGCGAGGGCGAGGCGCTGGACCTCGGTGTACTCGGGCGGATCGGCGGCGGGAAGGGTCTTGAGGTAGTCGGCGATCCTGGTGGCGTCGGTGGCGTCGGTGCGCCTGGGCGAGCAGGGAGGGAGCAGCGGTGAAGCAGAGGGTGATCAGGGCCGTGCATAGTGCGCGCATGGGGGGCATCCTTTGGGTTGCTGATCTACGTTGATCGGAGAGGGCTGCTGGCATGATGGGTTGCGATTCGCGCGGGCCTGGTTAGTCGGCGGCGGCGCGTCATGGCCCTTGGGCTTCTGCGGGGCGAGCGGGGCAGGTCCCTTCGCGGCGTTTTCATAGAGGAGAGCGTAGGTGGCGAGGAAGTGCTGGCCTTCGTAGCCGGCTGCGCCGAGCTCTTCGTAGCCGTGGGTCGCGTTGAGGGCGGCGAGGGTCTTGAAGATGGGGACGCGGGGATCGTCCTTAGGCAGGGCGTAGGAGATGACGAGGAGGTCGGTGGCGCGCTGGAAGTTGAGGGCGATGAGGTTGGACTTGTAGTCGAGCTGAACCTGCGCGTCGGCTCCGGTGGTGTTGGTGTGGCTGGTGTCGATCTTCCTGGCGTAGGTCTCGAAGAGCGGCGAGTAGACGGGGGGAAGGAAGGCATCGAGCCACTTGAGGTAGGCCTGCTGGTCCATGACGCGGCCCATGAGGGCGGCCTCGGTGAGGCAGGAGGAGACGTCGTCGGAGTTCTGCGGCTCCATGCCGGTGGGGCAGGCTTTGTCGTTGCCGAAGAGGCGGAGGGCGGTGGCCTGGATGGCGGTCTTGAGGGTGGTGTCTTCGGAGAGGCTGACGCCGTCGAGGGTGAGGCTCATGGCCCAGGCGGTGTTGGCATCGGTGCCGACGCGGAAGGGGTACTTGAGGTTGTAGAGATAGAAGACGTAGCGCTCGGACATCCACTTGGCGAGGGGCGCGAGGGCGGTTGCCATCTTCTTGCCGTCGGGGGTGTTGGAGGCCTTGGCTTCGCCGTAGAGCTTGAGCAGCCAGGAGTAGCCGTAGGGCTCCTCGAAGTTGGGCATGGCGATGATGGCCATGGCGGCGGGCTTGGGCTGGGTGAAGAAGAAGTACTCGCCATCCATGTTGGACTTGCGGAAGTGGGTGGTGGCGATGTCCTTGATGTCGCCGGCGAGGGGGATCTTGGGATCCTGGATGAAGAGGGACATCAGCGTCCAGACAGAGCCAACGGCATCGTGCCAGTTGGCGCAGCCGAAGAAGGCGCGATTGCGGTCGTAGCCTTCGAGGAGGGTGGGCATCTTCTCGTAGCCCCAGAGAAAGTTATCGTGGGTGCCGGTATCTTCCTGGGGGTGATCGGAACAACTGATGGCGTAGGTGGCGAGGGTCTCTTTGCGCTGCTCGTCGAATACAGGCGGGGTGACGGGCGGAAGCGTCTTGGCAAACTCGGCGACCTTGGCTGGATCGGAGTTCTGGGCGAGAAGGCTGACAGAACCAGCGAGGGTAAGAACCAGGAGCCCTGTGACAATTCGCATGCATTCGTCCTTGATCGGAATTTGTTAGGGAGAGGGTTGCGAGCCGCGACGATGCGCGCGGCCCGCGCCGGGTGACGGATTTAGAAGTTGAACTGCGCTGCGAGCTCGCCGATCTGGGTGTTGTAGCTGGCGGTGGCTTTACCGAAGCTGTTGGTGGTGGGCGAGGTGTTGATGAGCGTGTTATTTTCGGTGCCGAAGAGGTCGAAGGCCTGGCCGATGACCTTCACTTCCATCGCGTTGTGCTTGTAGGCGATGACGGAGACATGAAGATCGAAGTCGTTGTAGCCCGTCGAGGCAACGGAATTGGGACCGAGGTTGGTGGAGAGACAGTTACCGGAGCCAGGAGCGACGCCGCTTTTGCAGGCGGTGGAGTAGGGAGCGACGTTGGCGTCGAGGTCGGCACGATAGGCGTTGATGGCGGCGTAGCTGATGCCGCGATTGCCCTGGTCGCGCGTGGTGCCGGGAACATACTGGGCGGTGCCGTCGGGATTGGGATTGACGGGGAAGACGTTGGGGCTGGTGGTGTAGGTGGTAACGCTGAAGGGCAGGCGGCTGCGGAGCTGATAGATGCCGCCGACCTGGATGCGCCAGGGCAGCTGGACAGAGGCGCTCAAGACGAGGGCGCTTCTCTGGTCGAACTGCGCCGGACCCCAATCCTCGCCGAGGTTGTTGTAGTTGGTGGGAGCGGCGTGCGGGTTATTGTCATGCGCCGAAGCCAGCGTGTACGAAGCGGTGTACATGTAGTGATGGCTGAGGGCCTTGTCGATCTTGATGTAGAAGGCCTTGTACTCGTTGGCGGAGGTGGAGGCGTTCTGATTGATCTGGTAGAAGGTTGGGTCGGGCCGGACTTTGTTGGCAGGATAGTTGGCGGGGATGTTGAGGTCGTAGACCTTGTAGTCGCGCAGACCGCGTTCATAGATGCCGTCGGCGGCGACGGAGAGATTCGGCGCGAGCTGATGGCTGTAGCCGAGGGTGAACTGATGCATGTACGGATTCTGCAGGTGCGGCGAAAGGATGGACACGGTCAGCGGCGTGGTGGAACAGTAGTTCGTGACGCTGAGACCGTTGTAGGGATTGGGATAGGGCAGGATGTTATTGGGCGGCGTGCCGGCGGGCGCGATGCCGGTGGTGAGCGAGATGTTGCAGTTCTTGAAGTTGAGTTTTTCCGACTCCATGAGCTCGGTCTCGATGAAGTTGTAGTAGATGCCGTAGCCGCCGCGGATGACGTCCCTTCCCTTCTTGAAGGGATCCCAGGAGACGCCGATGCGCGGACCGAAGTTGTGCCAGTCGCCGCGATCATGGGGATTGCCCTCCTGCGGAATCACGGGCTCGGTGGTGGTGTTGGGCGTGTAGGTATCGAGGAAGGTGGCGCCGCGCTGGAGGTCGTAACGCAGGCCGGCGTTGATGGTGAGGTTGGGCTTGGCCTTCCAACTGTCTTCGATGAAGTAGGACTGCTGAGTTGAGGGCAGGTAGAAGATCTGCGGAATCGCGTTCTGCGTGAACTGATAGGGGTTGGTGAGTTTCGAGGTGGTGGCGGCCGTGTCGTCGAAGGGCTGGTCGGTGGTGAAGGTGTAGGTTCCGTTGAGGTTGAGATCATCGGAATCGATGTAGGGGATGTAGCTGACGTCGCCGCCGATCTTGATGGAGTGCGCGCCTTTCTGGATGGTCAGAGAATCATTGACCTGCCAGCGGGATTCGACGCCGACCGCGGCATAGTTATGGCCGAAGAAAAGGTCCGGGAACTCATACGCGAGCGAGACGTTCTGGCTGTACGCGGGATTGGCGAGTTGCTCGGGCTTGGTGGGGATGGGGGTGTCGTAGGGGCCGAGCTCGTAGGAGATGTAGGCGTATTGGAAGCGAGCCTCGTTGACCATGTTGGGCTTTGGTTCCCAGGTGTGGCCGGCGACGTAGGCCTTGCGCGGGAACTCGCCGTCGTAGCAGTAGGCCGTGGTCTGGCCGCCGCAGCCGTTGGCTGTGGAGAGCTGCCACTCCTGCGAGTAGCGGAAGAAGACCTGCTGCTTGGGGGTGAGGTCGCCGTCGATGCGGACGGTGAGAAGCTGGTCGTGGCTGGGGTTCTGGAAGGTGCCGAGGAGCGGCGCGAAGTCGGTGGCTGCGGCAGAGCCGGCGGGCTCGAAGAGTGTCCAGGAGGCGGTCGCCTGGGTGCGCTCAAACGCGCCGTAGTAGTGAACGCGGTCCTTGAAGAGCGGGCCGCCTGCGGAGCCTCCCCACTGATTGCGGCGATAGAGAGGAGAGCCGGTGTGCTCGGCTAACTCTGCGGCTTGTTGAAAGGGAGTGTCGGCGGTGAGGGGAGTGTCGCGGAAAAATTCGAAGGCATCGCCGTGGATTTTATTGGTTCCACTCTTGGAGACAACGGTGGTGTAGCCGCCCATGGCCCAGCCAAGGTCGGCGGGCATGGATTGGGTGATGGTCTTGTACTCGGCCACAGCATCTTCGGGAATGTTCTGGCGGGGATCACCCTCTTCGGTCTGCTGGTTGGAGACGCCGTCCCAGGAGAAGCCGTTGGCGTAGTAGTACAAGCCGCCGCCGGCCTGCACGTTGCTGTAGAAGCTGCGGGAGCCGGCCTGGGTGGTGCCGGGCGTGAGCAGAGCGAGGGCCAGGTACTGGCGATTCTGAATGGGGAGGTCCTGGATCTGGGCGGCCTCGACGACACCGCCGACGTCATCCGAGGTGGTGTCGACTGCGGGCACGGCGCCTTGCACGGTGATGCTCTGCGCGGCGTTGCCGGCCTGCAGGGTGACGTTTTGATTTACGTGATTGTCGAGCTGGATGACGAGGCCGTCGATGGTCTCGGCGGAGAAGGTGGGGGCGGTGATGGTGAGGGAGTAATGGCCGGGAGCGACGGTGGGGATGCTGTAGCGGCCGTCGGAGGCAGTAGTGACGGTGCGTTTCTCGCCGTTGTCGCGGTTGGTGAGGACGACCTGGGCTTTGACGATGACCGAGCCGGAGGCGTCGGTGACGACACCCTGGACGTCGGCCTGGCCGGATTGCGCGGACGCGGGAACAGCCAGATGCAGGCAACCAAGCACGGCTATAGCGACAAGAATACCTCTGCGTAACTTCAGGATGGTCATGCTACCTCCAAAAGATATGAGTAGGGCTCGCGACGAATCCGGGGAGAATCGCGTTCGATTGTATTAATTTTGAGGCGGTAGCCGAGACGGCATACACGGTTTATATGCGCCATTTGTATTCTTGTCAAGAATTTTCTGCAAAATTGCTTTGAGACGACCGATTGCCACTATTTCAAGGCAATTTTTGGAAGACACGCTCGGGCATTGTCCGGTGCGTAAGAGCAACTATTCCTGCTTGTATACAACTTGTTCCATGATGGTATGCCAGGCGGCGACAACTTCTTGAGAGCGTGCAACTTGCGTTCGACCTGCGTTCGTAGACGGAGGTGCGCTCGATGGCTTCGCGCGATCGATGCAACGGCGGGATGGCTGGGCACGAAAGAGCGGTACGTCCGGTGGGGACGTACCGCTTGGGTAGACGGCAGGAATCGAAGTTAAGAGGTGAAGTTAGGAGCGGAAGTTCAAGCGTCCGCCCGCCATCAGCGCTTCGTGCGATAGAGACGTTCCGTGAATGGGTTTGCCATTGAATGCCACGGAGGTGGCTTCGGCGGACGAGGAAGAGTTTTCAATCTGCAAGGTTTTGCTGTTGGGCAGATGAACGGTGATGGAGGGGAAGAACGACTGGCCGAGCATGGTACTCGGGCTTGCCGGGGCAGAGCTGATAGAAGCCGAGAGAGCTGAGGATGTACCACGCGGCCATCGATCCGGTGTCTTCGTCTCCGGGAAAGGTGTCGGGGGTGTAGAGATCTTCGAGCACCTTGCGGACCCAGAAGCGAGTGCGGTCGGGGCGGCCGGCGGCGGCGAAGATATACAGGACGTGATGGACTGGCTGATTGCTGTGGGCGTATTGGCCGAAGTTGACAGCGGCCATCTCGGACATCTCGTGGATCTCGTATCCATAGACGCCGACGTTGAAGTCCGCCTTGCGGGTGATCATGTCTTCGAGGGTTGCGACGGTATTTGCGGGACCGCCGTTGGCGGAGATGAGAGCGTCCATGTCATGCGGGACATCCCAGCGATGCTGCCAGGCGCCGCCTTCCTCGTAGGGACTTGCCCCAGGTGATGGGATCGAAGGGCTCGAGCCAGCTGCCGTCTGCCTTCTTGCCGCGCAGGAAATGCGTGGAGGGATCGAAGAGGTGGCGCCAGTTTTCGGAGCGCTTCATGAACATCTGGTAGTCGTCGGCGTGACCGAGCTTCTTCGCTACCTGCGCGATGCAGAAGTCGCCGTACGCGGCGTCGGCGGTTTCGGCGGCGGATTGGTCGACGAGATCTGCCGGCGCGTAGCCGTACTTGAGATACTGCTCGATTCCCTGCCGGCCGTATCCGGCGTCGGGATTGCCGGGCTGGGTGGCGTGCTTTCGGAGACCTGCGTAGGCGGTTGCGAGGTCAAAGCCCTGAAGGTTTTTGACGGCGGCGTCGCCGAAGACGGAGTCGATGAGGCTGCCCGACATGCAGGCGCGATAGCCGGGGCATGGGAACTGCGGGAGCCAGCCTCCTTCCTTGTAGACGTTGACCCAGGCTTGCAGAATCTCTGCGAGGCGTTCGGGAAAGAGGATGCTCATGAGGGGATACCAGGCGCGGTAGACGTCCCAATAGCCGTGGTCGGCATACATGACGCCGGGGACGACTTCGCCGTTGAAGGCGCTGCGATGATGCATCGCTCCGCTGGCGTCGGGCTCATGCCAGATGCGCGGGAAGAGCATGGTGCGATAGAGGCAGGAGTAGAAGGTTCGCTGCTGATCGGGCGTACCGCCGCTGACGTCGATGCGATCGAGGTGCTCGTTCCAGACGGATTCCGCCTTGTGGCGCAGGGTGTCGGCGGATTGGGTTCCGAGCTCAAGATCGAGGTTGCGCTGCGCCTGCTCGAAGGAGATGAACGATGTGGCGACGCGTACTTCCACGTTGCGGACGGCCTCGTCGAAGTGGAGCATGCCGATGGTGTGCCCTTGTACCTGCTTGAGCTCGATCGATGTCCAGGGCTGGGAGAAGTGGAGGAGGTAGTAGGTGGCGAAGTCCTTGGGCACACCACCTTCGTTGGCGGAGGAGGTGAAGGCGATGGTGCGATGGGCTTCGTCGGGCTGCCAGGTGGGGGGATGCTCGCCTGGAATATCGATGAGCCAGCCGGGCTGGGTGGGCTTGGTGTAGCGGGCCGACATCAAGGCGCCGCGTTCGGTGGGGATCAGCTCGACGTCGATCTCGTAGCGCAGAAGGGTGAGGCGCAGGGAGTGCGGCGAGAGGGTTGAATCTTCGGGCCGGTAGGAGCTGGCGCGGCCGGAGGCGTCGGGGTGAATGGTGCCGGAGAAGGGGAGGAAGGTGGCCTGGCCGTAGTCGCCGAGCCAGGGGCTGAGCTGGTGGGTGGAGCGAAGTCCCTGGAGGCGACGCTCGTGGGGCTGGAACATCCAGGGCGTGTTGTCGCGCGACTGCAGCGTCCAATGGGCCATGCCGAAGGGATAGGCTGCGATGGGCAGAACGTTGCCGCGGGAGAAGATGGGGGTGGAGTCAGTACCCTGAAACAGATTGACGAGCGAGACCTTGCTGGCCGGTGGTTTCGCGGCAGCATCCTGCGCGGGCGATACGGTGGTGCTGGCTTCGATGCCTTGCGTGCCGAGAACGGCGGCGCCGGCTGCGAGGCCAGAGGACTTCAGGAAATTTCTGCGATTAACCACTAGCTGCGCTTTGGACGGCCTGCTCACGATACGTGTGTCTCCCTTTTTGAGCGTACTGGGCCAAGCTTAATTGGTTTTGGCGATTTGGGCACGCGAGGAGGCGATCGTCGCGCGAGGGCGCAACAGAATGTGCGGGTTGGCAGCACGGAACGATCAGAGGAATTTACAGGGGAAATGCACAGGATTTCGGCAGGAAGCGCAGAGGGGGGAGAAATCTTTCTACGCGCGCACGTCTGATATGTGATATATCTCTTTTCACCTAACTCTCATCCAGCTCGAACATGAAGGCCATGGCCTTCGTGTATATGCACTCCCCTACTTCTTCAAGCTTCGGAGGCGATATGACTATTTTTAAATCTTCTGGCAATCGCAGTTTGCTGGTAGCGCTGGCGCTGCTCATCCTGGTTGCAACGGGGGCGTGGGCGCAATCGACGGCGACGCTGTCGGGCGTGGTGACGGACCCGACGGGTGCGGGCGTGCCGCATGCGCAGGTGATGGTGCACTCGCTGGCGACGGGGCTGGACCGGACGGTGGCGACGGATGGTGCGGGCGCGTACGTGGTGCCATCGCTGCAGCCGGGGGATTACAAGGTGCAGGTGACGGCGGCGGGATTCAGCGCGGACACGATTGAGAAGGTGACGCTGCAGGTCGCGCAGAGCGTCACAGTGAATCCGAAGCTGGCGGTTGCTTCGGCGGGTGAGACGGTGCAGGTGGAGAGCAGCGCTGCCTCGCAGATTGAATCGAGCACGATCACCGTGGGCGAGGTCATCGGCCGAAACACGGTGCAGGAGCTGCCATTGAATGGGCGCCACTTTCTGGATCTGACGGTGCTGACACCTGGCGGTGTGGTGGCGGACGCGGCGGGAAGCTTGACGGCGGCGAGTCGCGGGTTGGGGGCGAACTCGTTTATTACGGCGGGCAATCGCGAAGACTCGGTCAACTTCGAGATCAACGGCATCAACCTGAACGACATCAGCCAGAACCAGATTACGTTTCAGCCTTCGATTGACACGACGTCCGAGTTCAAGATTAACAACCAGACGTTCAGCGCCGAGTATGGCCGCAGCGATGGATCGATCGTGACGGTGGCGACGCGCTCCGGCACGGATCACTTCCATGGCGAGCTGTTCGACTACTTTCGGAATGAGGCGCTGGATGCGCGCAACTACTTCAATCGCAGCTACAACCCGAGCACCGGCGTTGCGCTGGTGGGGGACACGGGCGCCAAGGCTCCGCTGAAGCGCAACAACTTCGGCGGGTCGGTCGGCGGGCCGGTGTGGAAGGCGCATACGTTCTTCTTCTTCAGCTATGAGGGGCTTCGCCAGCACCAGGGGATCCTGCAGAACAGCCCGGTGTTCAGCCAGGCGCAGCAGAACGCATTCGCTGCGAATGCTACGGCCGATCCGATTGCAGCGGCGTTTGCGGCGCTGATTCCCCTGCCGAATAGCGGCACCACGTATGTGTCGTTCACTCCCGGGCCGGTGCAGATTGACCAGTACACGGGGGATGTATTGCAGCAGATCGGGCAGAGTGATTCGCTGCACGGCTTCTATGCGTTCCAGAAGGATGTGCGCACGGAGCCGGCGCTGCAGGGCGACACGCTGCCGGGGTGGGGCGACCACCGGGCTGCGCATCGGCAGATTGGCACGCTGCAGTACGTGCATATCTTCAACTCGAATGTTACGAACGAAGCTCGGTTTGGGTTCAACCGGATTGCGATTGCGTTTGATCCGGCGAACACGATCAGCCCGACGAGCCTGGGAATCGTCGATGGACTGACGGGCAATGTGGGTATTCCGCAGACGACGATTACGGACCTGGGGTTCACGGTTGGCGGGCCGGCTGGTTTCCCGCAGGGCCGCGATACGACGACGGGTGTGCTGTCGGACACGGTGACGATGTTGAAGGGCAACAACCAGATCAAGTGGGGCGGCGAGTTCCGGCGCTATCTCGAGTACAGCTTCGCGGGAAATATCGGGAGCATGTCGCTATCGACGGCGAATCTCGCGGCCGATGTGACGCCGGTGTTCAGCATTCAGCCGAACATCTTCGACTACCGTCTGTACGCCGACGCGGCAGGGGCGTTTGTGCAGGACAACTACCGGATGAGGCCCGGGCTGACGCTGGAGGGTGGCGTTCGCTTTGAGTGGAATGGAACGCCGGTGGAGGGCGAAAACAGGCTGGCGATCTTCAATCCAGCGAACATTACGCTGACGCGGGCCGGGACCAACGGCGTGCCGGCAGATGGAGCGTACAAGCAGAACTATAACGTGGAGCCGCGGGTTGGGTTTGCCTACGATCTTTTCAATAATGCGCGAACGGTGATTCGGGGCGCGTATGGATTGCTGGTCGATCAGCCGGTCGCCGGGGTTGCTGGCGCGCTGACGGGAAATCCTCCGTTCACCACTGCGGTGTCTTACAGCAACAGCGCGGCGCCGATTCCGCTGAACAATCTGTATGGCTCGGCGAAGGCGGCTTCCGGATACGCGCTGGGCTGGGTGAACCCGAACTTCCGCAATGCGTATGTGGAGGACTTCAACCTGAATGTGCAGCAGGCGCTGCCGTGGAGCATGGTGGCGAGCATCGGGTACTACGGCTCGACGGGCCATCATCTGTTGATCGTAACGGATCCGAACCAGGCCAACGGGCCGACGAATGCTCCGAGCCCGCGGCCGTTTCTGAAGCTGGCGCCGAACAGTCCGATTGATCCGGGAGTGTCGATTGCATCGAACATCGCGGAGCGGAACAGCATCGGCCACTCGAACTACAACGCGATGTGGCTGACGCTGTCGAAGGTGATGTCGAATGGGCTGCAGTTCGATATGAACTATGAGTGGACCAAGTCGATGGACATCAACTCGCTTGGCTCGCAGGGCGGAGCGGTGCTGCCGGACAGCAACAATCCATCGGAGAACTATGGGCTGTCGGACTTCGACGTGCGGAATCACTTTGCGGCGAACGGGATCTATGCGCTCCCGTTCAAGCGCAACCGGTTGGTGTCGGGCTATCGGCTGGAGAGCATCTTCCAGTACCAGACGGGCAATCCGGTGAACCTCGTCGCCAGCAGCGATGGCTATAACGGCAACAGCGGCCTGATTCGTCCGAACCTGCTGAAGCCGATTACGCGGTTCAAGCAGCAGATTGCGGGGGCGGCGAATGTGAGCTACTTTGCGAATCCGGGAGGACTGGCATACGGCGGTTCGGTGTGCGATCTGACCAACGCAACACCGGCATGCGTCTACCAGATTGTTGGAACGCAGGTGAGCGCAACCGGAGCGACGGCGCCAACGGCCTATACGGGACTGGGCACGGTACAGCGCAACGTTGGCACGGGCCCTGGATTCGCGGACCTCGACCTGTCAGGCGAGAAGGAGACGAAGCTGATCAAGGGCGTGTCGTTCATTCTGCGCGCGGATGCGTTCGACATTTTGAACCACCCGAACTTCGGGCAGCCGTCGGGCAATGTGCAGTCTTCGACCTTTGGCCAGATCACAGCTACGCGCTTTGCGACCAGTGATGGCGGATCGTCGCGGCAACTGCAGCTCAGCGCGAAGTTTCTATTCTAGATGGACGTAAGGGAGCGCGCCTCGCGGATGGGTGTGCGAGGCGCACTTTTTCGATGGGACGACCGCGCAGCAAGCGGGCGAATCGATGAGCTGGAATCCACGTGGACCTTACGGTATGTTGAAACTCACAAGAAATCCCAACCTTACGGAACAGGCGTATCAGAGCGTCAAGCAGCAGCTGCTGAGCGGCTCTTTCCCTGAGGGGTCGAAGCTCACCGAGGAGTATCTGTCGGGGGCGCTGGGCATCAGCAAGTCGCCGGTACGCGAGGCGCTGATGCGGCTGGAGAGCGAAGGCCTGATCAGCATTGAGGCGAGGCGCGGAGCGTATGTGCGCAAGTTTTCGGCAAAGGAGGTGTGTGACTTGTATGACGTGCGCGCGTTGCTGGAGGTGCATGCGGTGCGTATTGCCAGGATCACGCCGGAGTTGATGGGGCAGATGGCGGCGAGCATTGAACGTACGCGAAACAACCTGGAGGCGGGGGACAAGGCGCGTCATATCGAGGAAGACATTCACTTTCATGGACTGATTGCCGGATCGACGGGGAACGCGGAGTTTCAGAGGATACTGGACAACATTCAACAGAAGAGCCTGCTGTGCCGGATGGCAACGTTTTATCTGTCGGCGACAACAGCGCCGGCGAGTCACCAGAAGATTTATGAAGCGATGCAGGATGGAGACCGGGAACGAGCGCAACGGGAGATGCACGAACATATTCTGTTTGTCCGCGACACGCTGCTGCGATCGCTGGAGCCGGACGCGGAGTTGCGCGGTGAAACGTAGCGGCATGCAGGAAGCTTGATTTAGAAGGATCACGTTCATTCGAGGAGATTGACTATGCGTCGACGTACATTTCTTGGAACGCTTCCATTGGCTGCGGCGGGATCGGCCGCATGGATGAAGGGTGAGGCGGGGCACGGAGCGGCAACAGAGGAGGCGCTGCCGAAGTTTCAGGGGACGGACGAAGACAAGTTCGATCGGCCGGATGTGCATGCGGGAGATCGGCCGGCGGGTGCGAGTTTTGCGACGCGGTCGGCGGCGCTGGGATGTTCGGGAGCGGCGGGGACGGCGCATCCGCTGGCGACGCAGGCGGCGATCGAGATGCTGAAGAAGGGTGGGTCGGCGGTAGATGCGGCCGTGGCTGCGAACGCTTTGCTGGGGCTGGTGGAACCGACGAGCTCGGGGCTGGGCGGCGATTGCTATGCGCTGCTGTGGGACCCGAAGGCGGGCGCGGTGATGGGGCTGGCGGGGTCGGGGAGGTCGCCGAAGTCGCTGACGTTGGAGACGGTGAGGGCGCGGGCGAAGCATGGGGTGATTCCTCCGCTGGGGGCGATTGCGGTGTCGACGCCTGGGGCGCTGGACGCGTGGTGGACGCTGCATCAGCGATACGGGAAGCTGAAGTGGGCGGAGCTGTTTGAGCCGGCGATTCACTACTGCGAGAGCGGAGCGCCGGTGCCGCAGATTATCGGGTACTACATCAAGCGCAACATGGCGATCTTTGTGCGGCCGGGGTCGGGCGTGGAGGAGACGGCGAACGCGGTGCATACCTACCAGGTGATGGGGAAGCCGGTGAACGAGTATGACGTGTTTCGGAATCCGGATCTGGCGAAGACGTACCGGATGATTGCCGAGGGTGGGCGCGACGCGTTCTATGACGGACCGATTGCGAAGACGATGGATGCGTACTTCAGGCGCATTGGTGGATGGCTGTCTGCGGAAGATCTGCGCGGGCAGCATGCGGAGTGGGTGAAGCCGCTGGTGACGAACTATCGCGGCGTGGATGTGTACGGGATGGGAGCGAATACGCAGGGGCTGGCGACGCTGCAGATGCTGAACATGATCTCGCAGTTTGACGTGCGGGGGATGGGGTTCCAGAGCGCGCAGGCGCTGCATGTGCAGATCGAGGCCAAGCGGCTGGCGTATGAAGATCGCGCGCGGTATTACGCGGACCCGCACTTTGCGAAGATTCCGGTGGAGTGGCTGAACTCAATGGACTATGCGAAGGAGCGGGCGAAGCTGATCCAGCTGGATAGGATTCTGGAGCCGGTGTATCCGGGGCAGGCGCCGAGTCATGGGGACACCACGTACTTCAGCACGGCGGATAAGGACGGGATGATGGTGTCGATGATCCAGTCGAACTTTAGAGGGATGGGGTCGGGGCTGGTGGCCGATGGGCTGGGGTTCATGTTCCAGGATCGGGGCGAGTTGTTTTCGCTGAAGGATGGGCATCCAAATATTTATGCTCCGGGCAAGCGTCCGTTTCAGACGATTATTCCCGGGTTCGCGATGAAAGACGGTCAGCCATGGCTGGCGTTCGGCGTGATGGGCGGCGATATGCAGCCGCAGGGACAGACGCAGATTGTGCTGAATCGCGTGGACTTTGGGCTGGATGTGCAGGCGGCGGGGGATAGTCCGCGATGGCATCATGAGGGATCGTCGCAGAGCATGGGTGAAGATCCGGCGGGGTTGGGGCCGAGGGGCATTCTGCGGCTGGAGGCCGGAATTCCTGAAGAGACGCGCAAGGCGCTGATCGCGATGGGATGGCCGATGGGCAAGAGCGACGGCGGATTCGGGCGGTATGAGTGCGTGGAGCTGCGCAAGCCGAACGGGGAGCGGGTGTATGCGGCGGCGAGCGAGATGCGCGCGGACGGCGTGGCGCTCGCCTACTAGCATTTGGAGGATGCAGGCGCCGATGGATGGCAGGGCTGTGAGCGGGGTATGCCCGAGATAAATTGGCGCGCGAGCAATTTCTGGACATGATGCGGGAGGTGTCCGCGTCCTGGACGGCATCTGATAATCGAGCGCGACGGCAAGGTTAGCTCAGGATTCCAGCGGCTGGTTGAGGGGCGTGGATCGTTCAATTCCTGAGTGGAGGACGAGGTCATTTCCGGAGCCAACCCCTGCAGAGGTTACGATGGGAAGCGCGGAACCAACGGGGACGGAAAGACGAGGGGATGATTCCGACAGAGACTGCGCACGTTGTTTTGCCTTTGATTGTCGGCGTAAGCATCGCGCTGATGCTTACGCGTCCGCGCGGCATCGCAGAGGTCTGGTGGATCTCGGGCGGAGCGATTCTGCTGGTTGCACTGCGGCTGGTGCCGCTGAAGCTGGCGGGTCAGGCGGTCGCCGAGGGCAGCGATGTGTACTTGTTCCTGATCGGCATGATGCTGCTGAGTGAGCTCGCGCGGGAACAGGGCGTGTTCGACTGGGTAGCATCGGTGGCGGTGCGCGGAGCCAATGGCAGCTGCTCGCGTCTTTTCCTGCTGGTCTATAGTGCGGGAACGCTTGTCACCATCTTTATGTCGAACGATGCGACGGCGGTCGTGTTGACGCCAGCGATTCTCACGGCGGTGCGAAAGGCAAAGGTTCCTCCGCTTCCCTACCTGTTTGCCTGCGCGCTGATTGCGAATGCGGCGAGCTTTGTTCTGCCGATTTCAAACCCCGCGAACCTTGTCGTCTTCCATACGGGAATGCCTCCGCTGGGAAGCTGGCTGGCAGACTTCGGTGTGCCGTCGTTGCTTTCAATTCTCGCAACGTTCGTGGTGGTGCGGATTCTGTTTCGGAAGGATCTCTGCAAGAGCATCGACTGTGACGTCGCGGATGCAGAACTGACCGGCAATGGGAAGCTGGTCCTCGCAGGGCTCGCGCTGATGATTGGCGTTCTACTGACGGCTTCCGCGTTCAAGCAGGACCTGGGGCTGCCGACGTGTCTCGCGGCGCTGGTGATCACAGCTGTTGTTTCCATCAAGGCGAGGAGCCATCCGATCACGCTTGCTCGCGAGATCAGTTGGGCGACGCTGTTGCTGGTAGCGGGGCTGTTCATCCTGGTCGATGCTGTCGAGAGCCAGGGGGCGCTGAACGTGACGCGGCAGTGGCTCGCCTGGGCATCCGGCCTGGGGCAGAATGTTGGAGCCATGATTGTTGGATTCGCTGTCGGGATCGCGAACAACATCGTAAACAACCTTCCCCTGGGACTGATCGCGGGCGGCACACTCCAGGCCGCTCACACCAAGGGGCTGATGGCCAATGCGGTTCTGATTGGGGTGGACCTGGGCCCCAATCTCTCCGTCACCGGATCGCTGGCTACGATTCTCTGGCTGCTGGCGCTGCGCAAGGACAACGGCGGAGAGACGCTCGATGTGAGCTTCTGGAAGTTTCTGAAGATTGGAGCCATTGCGATGCCGGTCGCGCTGTTTGCCGCGCTATGCGGGGCGATCCTAATGCAGGTGCTGGCTGGACAACGCTAGATACAAGGAGAGAGCCGCGCGAACGCTGGATGGATGAGCCTGTCCGGTGATTCTGCTTCTTGTGGAGGGGGTACGCGTTTAGCGAGGGGCACACTTTTGCGTGTCCTCCTACGCGCATTCCTTGTCGAGTTGCCGTTATAGGATCATGGTGAACGCACGGTTTTTCATTCCAAAGATTTCGAGGGCAAGGTATGCATCGCAGGGAGTTCCTCCGTCTGGCATCGTTTACATCCGGTGCTTTCACACTAGCTGGCCCGAGCATGCTGCATGCGGGCAGCATGAATTCGGAGGCTTCGCCGGGGATGCCGGACGAGTCGCTCTTCCAGATGTTTGCGGATCCGTCGATGCAATACCGGCCCATGGTGCGCTGGTGGTGGAACGGCGATCGCGTGGTGGGCAGTGAGCTTCTGCGCGAGCTGGATGTACTGAAGGCGGCGGGTATCGGCGGGGTGGAGATCAATCCGATCAAATTTCCCCATGATGCTCCAGCGATGGACACTCGACCGCTGCAGTGGTTGAGTGGCGAATGGATCGATGTCCTGGAGGTGGTGCTGAAGGGCGCACGAGAGCGGGGCATGATGTGCGACATGATCGTCGGCTCGGGATGGCCGTTCGGCGGCGAGTTTCTCACCCGCGAGGAACAGTCCCAGATGGTTGCGCTGGGGACGCGGGATGTGACAGGGCCGGCTCGTCTGGAAGTAACGCGGGCGGAGTTGCTTGCGGATGTTAGTCCGGCACTGGTGTCGCCGCAAGCAGGCGCACTCAAGGAGTTGTTCAGCCTCGCGCTCGTGCCATACGAGCTCAACGCTCTGGGGCAGGTGACGAACCTGAGCCAACAGATCGGGGAGGAACGGATCGTTGTCGAAGTCCCTGAAGGAAAACACGTCCTCTACTATTTGGTGAAACTTACCGGATACATGGCCGTGATCAACGGAGCTCCGGGAGCGAATGGGCCGGTGCTGAACCATCTCGACAAGGCAGCGGTGGAGCGCTACCTGACTCGTCTTTCGGATGCGCTGACTGCGAAGATTGGCGATCTGCATCCCTACGTGCGCGCTTTCTTCACCGACAGCATTGAGCTGGAGGGCGCGAACTGGTTCAATGGGATGGCCGCGACATTCCAGGAGCGCCACGGATACGACCTGCTGCCCTGGCTGCCATTCCTTCTGTTCAAGGTAGGCGAGATGGGGAACGCCGTGGCCGGGCACTACGGCGCACACTTTAGCGCAGGATTTGAGAAGAGCGTGGAGGCGGCTCGGTATGACTTCCAGACGCTGCGCCGCGAGATCTTCAACGAACACTTTGTCGCAACGTTCACGGCGTGGTGTACGCGGTTGGGTGTGAAGTCGCGCATGCAGGCCTACGGCAGCGAATGCGATGTGATGACGGCGTCTGCAATGCTCGACATCCCGGAGTGCGAAACATGGCTGCGCTCCGAGGCGATTGTGCCATTCGATGCTGCGGACTACCGCGTGGGACGCAACTACACGATGATCAACAAGTTTGTTTCGTCGGCGGCGCACCTGTCGGGCAAGCAGCTGATCAGCTGCGAAGAGATGACGAACACGGATGATCCGTTCGGGGTTTCGCTCAACAGAATCAAGGCCGCGGGAGATCAGAACATCCTCTCCGGTGTGACGGGGAGTGTCCTGCACGGGTTCAACTATAGTCCGCCCGAGATCCCGTTCCCGGGGTGGGTGCGCTATGGAACGTACTTCAGCGAACACAATACCTGGTGGCCCTACTTCCACTTGTGGACCGCGTACAAGGCGAGGATTTATAGCGTGCTGCAGCACAGTGTGATGCAGGCGGATATCGCGATCCTGCCGCCGACGGCGGATCTTGCGTCGCGCTTCGGCTTTCAACGCGATCCGTTTCCGCAGGTGGTCGAGCCGCCGTATCTGTATGAACTGTGGGAGGCTGTCCACCAGAACGGGAGTGGCTGCGACTACGTGACCGAGGACATGATTGTTCGGGGAGAGATGAAGGGCGGCAGGCTGCACTACCAGCAGCGGTCGTATAAGGCGTTGTTGTTGCCGGACGTCGAACGCCTCGCCCCGAAGACAGCCGAGGCTCTCACGCGTTTCGTCGCTTCCGGCGGGACGGTGCTCTTCCTTAACCGAGTTCCAACGATGAGCGAGGGGATGGCGGAGCTGGATGAAGCCGACGTGGTCGCTGCAACGATCAGCGCGATGCAGGCGAAGTATCCTCAGCGAGCGGTTCTGACACAGGTAGATGCGGCATCGCTCTTGACGTGGTTTCGCGAGATGCAACGCCGGTTCAGCCTCACGCCGGATGTCTTGTTGAGCGATCCGAGAGACTTCGTCAGCCAGGTGCATTACCGGCAGGCGGAGCGCGAGATCTTCTTTTTTGCCAACTATAGCGGAGATGAAACGCACACGTTCGAGGCGCAGTTTTCTGCGGGGCGCGGGCGCACGGCGTGGCTGTGGGATACGGAGACGGGCGAGAGGCGTCCGCTGCCGTGGGCTCCGGATGCGGGCACGCTCACGCTGACGCTGGGGCCGGTGGCATCGATGCTGATCGTGCTGGAACAACGCGGCGCTGAAGGCAACGAGAGGCCTAGTCTTTCCAGCGGTATTGCTTCCGCGGGAACTGTCCGTGTCCTATCCGATCACTGGCAGGTGGAGCTTGAGCGCGTAGACGGGAAGACACAAACTCTGACCGTATCAGACTTGAACGGCCCCGCACTTACCGCGGCGCTGGACGGGTTCGCCGGAACGATCACGTGTTCCACCAAGGTGCAGATCGATGCAGCGCGAGAATGCTCACTCGAGTTGGGTGTGCTGCACAGCGTATCTGAACTGTGGATGAATGGGCGTTCGCTCGGTGTGCGGTGGTTTGGGAATCAGACCTACGACATCAGCCACGCGGTGATCGAGGGACAGAATGAGTTTAGGCTTCGGCTCACGACTACGCTGGGGAATTACGTGAAGACGCTCAAGGACAATCGAACCGCGATGGATTGGAGCAGAGATACTCCGGTCTACCCCTCCGGGTTCATCCACGATGTGCTGCTGCGGGAGCGCTGAGCGGGCGAAGGTTGTTACGACTGCTGTGAAATGCTGCTGGCGAAGATCACGCGGCGGGATGAGGGCCGCGGTTTGGAGCCTGGTCGGCGGGCCTGGAACGGCGGCCCGCCGAAGGTGATCGTTGTTGACGCGAGACGTTGAGGCTTCCACAGCTCGCGAGGCTTCAGCACTTTCGTTGACTCGTGTGTAGAGGGGCTATTCCGGCAAGGTGATCTGACCGTCGACGTGGAAGTGCCCGGTGACCTCAGGTGCGCCGGTGTCGGGTTGGCCTCCGCCGATGCTGAGGGTGTAGTCGCCTGCTGCGATGATGGGTTGGCCGGTCTCGGTGACCATGCTGAGGTCGCGGTTCTTGAGGTCGAAGTGGAGCTGAGTACTTTGGCCGGGCTCAAGATGGACGCGTTGAAAGCCACGCAGAGCGATGCGCGGCGCACCAGCGACCGAGGGGAACTTGAGGTAAAGCTGCGCGACTTCCTCTCCGGCGACCTTCCCGGTGTTGGTGACCGTCACGGCAGCGAGTACGGGATCGCCAGCATTCACGGCGGTTTCAGGAAGGGTGAGAGAACTGTAGCTGAAGGTGGTGTAGCTGAGGCCATAGCCGAAGGGATAGAGCGGCTTGCCGCTGAAGTAGCGGTAGGTGCGGTTCTCCATCGAGTAGTCTTCGAAGTTGGGGAGTTGGCTCACGTCCTTGTAGAACGTCACGGGAAGTCTGCCGGCCGGATTGTTTTTTCCGTCGAGCGTGCTGGCGATGGCAGCGCCACCTTCCTCGCCGGGGTACCACGCTTCGAGGATCGCGTTGGCGTGCTTGTCGATCCAATTAATGCCGAGCGCGCTGCCGTTCATCAACACGACCACCAGCGGTTTGCCTGCGGTGGCAACGGACTCCACGAGGGCCTCCTCGGGTTGCGGCAGATCGAGGCTGGTGCGGTCACCGCCGAGGAAGCCGGGCTGGTTGACGGGCATCTCTTCGCCTTCGAGGCGGCTGGTGATGCCGACGGCGGCGATGACGAGATCGGCTTTGCGCGCGGCGGCTACGGCCTCAGGCGAAGGCGCATCGTTGACGGGCGACCAGATGAGCTTCGCGGTGGGTTTGCGGTCGTCCGCGCTGCGATATTGGACATCCAAGGCAGCCTTCTCGCCCTTGACGAGGTGAACGCGGCCGAGGTGCGTTTCGATTCCCTGGGAGCCGTACTGGAGCGCAACCACTTTGCCATCGATCGACACGCGCGCGAAGCCATCTGCCTGCAGGCCGATGAGGTAGTCGCCGGTCGTTGGAGCGGAGAGCGTTCCCTTCCATTGCACGCCGACGGAGTTCTTGCGCGAGATGGCGGCGGGGAGAGTCTGTTGGCTGAGGTCGATGTTCTGCTCGACGCGGGTGGTGATGGGCTTGGGTTTCACCTCGGAACCGAAATCGATGCCGGCCCGGTCGACGTACTCGGCCTGCAGGCCGGGCTTGTTGTCTGGGGTGGTAAGGAGGTTGTTCGGCACGGGCTCACCGTCCTCACGAAGGAACTGCGTGCCGGGGATGAAGGTGATCGTGGCGTCTGGAAACTGTGCCTTGATGCCCTCGAGCAGAGACACGGTATGCGTGGGCGTGCCGTTGTAGTTGCCCAGCAGAACCGCAGTCTGATCCGCGAGAGGACCAACGACGAGGATGTTGCGGGTGCCTGGCTTGATGGGGAGGGTGCCGTCGTTCTTGAGAAGGACCATCGACTCTTCCGCGAGCTTGCGGGCCAGGGCGCGGTGTTCGGGGCTGTTCAACTCCGATGCGTCGATCTTCGCGTAAGGGTTGTTCTCAGGCGGATCGAACATGCCGAGCTTGATGCGCGCCGTGAAGAGGCGCACCAGGGCGGTATCCATCGCGCTCTGGCTGAGGTAGCCCTGCTGGACGGCCTCGATGTAGGGCTTGTAGTCGTGGTCATCTTTTACGAGGGAGGTGAAGTCGACGCACTCGTTATCCATGCCGCGCTCGAGGGAGATGGCGGAGGACTGCGGTTGGGTGGGGCGATAGTGGTGACCGTTGAAGATGTCGCGAACGGCTCCGCAGTCGGACACTACATATCCCTGGAATCCCCATGAGCCGCGCAGCAGATCCTGGAGCAGGTACTGGTTGGCGCAGGCAGGCTGACCATTGATGGCGTTGTAGGCGCACATCACCGATCCGGCTTTGCCCTCGACGATGGCGGCACGGAAGGCTGGCTCGTAGGTGTCGAGCTGATCGTGGCGGCTTACGTCGACATCGGCGATGTGGCGTGTCGGTTCGGGTCCGCTATGCACGTCGAAGTGCTTGGGGGTGGAGATGACGCGATAGTAGTTGGGGTTATCGCCTTGCATGCCGGTGACAAACGCAACACCCATGCGACCGGTAAGAAAGGGATCCTCGCCGTAGGTTTCCTGGCCGCGGCCCCAACGGGGATCGCGGAAGATGTTGACGTTGGGGGCCCAGAAATCCAGACCATGGAAGATGGACGAGCCTCCGTCATGCAGCGCCTGGGCGTGCACGACTCGGCCTTCGATGCCGATGGCCGTGGCCATGGTGTGAATCGCTGCGACATCAAAGGTGGCGGCGAGCCCGATGGGTTCCGGAAACTCCGTTGTGCCGTTCACAGCGACACCGTGCAGCGATTCGCTCCACCAGTCGTAGGCGGGGACCTTGAGGCGAGGGATGGCGCGCGACTGATTGACGAGCTGCGAAGCCTTCTCCTCGAGCGTCATGCGGCCGACGATATCCCTGGCCCGCACATCTGCTGGCAACGCTGGATTGAGGTAGGGAGCGATCGAAGTGGACTCCTGCTGCGCTCGCAACGGCACAGGAGTTGTAGCGACACAGAGGAGTACGGCGCAGATGGCGAGGAAGGACGACGCGGGGGCTGCGGCGGTCAGCCCGCGAAGAGAGGGGCGAAGGAAGCGGACGATCATGCTACTCCTTTGGTTGGGGCCGCCGGGTGGCAGCTCGTCTGAAAACGCCGCCTACTGGCAGCTCGTCTGGAAGCAAAGATGGCGGCTGATGTGGTCAAACACTGTCGGCTTCGCGCGGAGTCATGAACGGAACGCATCCTGCACTATACAGAACTGGAATTACGTTCGACAACAGAAATAAACCGCTTTAATAGGATCAGGCTGGCAGCGGGGACAGGCGAAGTTTGCAACGACAGTCAGGGACACGGTGAAGGGATTGATTCGACACTATTGACCGCCCTCCAGCTCTCGTGTTTCGATCAACCCAGTGATGTTAAAGCAAGCACTTCCGGTCGATGCCATCCTTCCGGAGGTTGTCGTCTCCCTGAAGCATTCGCCGAACCTCGTCATCGAAGCGCCGCCGGGAGCGGGAAAGACGACACGGGTTCCGCCAGCGATCCTTGGGCTTGTGTCCGGCGAAGTGATTGTGCTTGAGCCTCGCCGGATTGCCGCCCGCATGGCCGCGCGCAGAGTTGCGGCAGAGATGGGCGAAGCAGTTGGCGAGACCGTTGGCTACCAGGTTCGCTTTGAAGAACGTATCGGTCCGAGGACGCGCCTGCGGTTCGTCACGGAAGGAATTCTGACGCGACGTCTGCTCAGCGACCCAACGCTCAAAGGAGTGGATGCGGTCGTTCTCGACGAATTTCATGAGCGCCACCTGGAGAGCGATCTTGCGCTGGCACTGCTGAAACGCCTGCAGAAGAGCCGGCCGGAGCTGCGCATCGTCGTGATGTCGGCGACGCTCGATGCCGGGCCCATCGCTGCGTACCTGGATGCATGCCCGATCCTTCGTTCGGAGGGACGGCTGTTCAGCCTATCGATCCGTCATCTGCCGTACTCGCCTGAGCCGATGCAGGTGCAAGTACGAAAGGCGGTGGAAAGGCTTGGCGCGGAGCAGCACTCCGGCAACGTGCTGGTGTTCCTTCCGGGCCTCGCCGAGATACGACGCACGGCGCGGGAGTGCGAGGCGGTCGCGAGCAAGATGGGCATGCTTGTGCTTCCGCTGCACGGCGATCTCTCGCCAGCGGAGCAGGATCGCGTGCTTCTGCCGAGCTCTGAACGGAAGCTGATTCTCGCAACGAATGTTGCGGAGAGTTCTGTCACCGTTGAAGGCGTGACGGCCGTGATCGATAGCGGGGTCGCGCGGTTCGCATCGCACTCCTCATGGACGGGGCTGTCGACGTTGCAGATTGGGCGGATCAGCAAGGCCTCTGCGAGGCAACGGGCCGGGCGAGCCGGGCGCACGGGGCCGGGGCAGGTGCTGCGGCTTTATCCGGAAGAAGACTTCTTGCTTCGGCCCGAACACGATGCTCCTGAGATCGCGCGCGCGGATCTATCGCAACTCCTGCTCAGCCTCCGCGCGATGAACATCGAACATTTCGGCGAACTGGATTGGCTGACAACGCCTGCGGACGACGCGGTGGAGGCTGCGGATCGGCTGCTCGATATGCTCGGAGCGACGGGGGAGATGGCCAGGCGGCTCGCTCGGTTCCCGTTGCCGCCTCGGCTTTCGCGCATCGTCGTGGAGGGGCTGGATCGGGGTGTTGGGGAGGAGGCGTGCCGCGTGGCTGCCGTGCTTGGGCTTGGCGACCGAAGCCAGAAGAGCGATTTGCTGGAGGTGCTCGACTTGCCCCCGGACCAGAAACAACGCCAGCATACGGAACAGCTTCTGCGTATCGCTCGAGCTCCGAAGGGAACAAGGCACGACGAGCAGGCGCTGCTCCTCGCATTGCTGGCAGGGTTTCCTGACCGCGTGGCTCGGCGTCGCAGCGGCAACCAGGTGTTGCTGTCGACGGGGCTGTCGGCGGAGGTCTTCGGGGAGCGGCCAGCCTATGAGTTCCTGCTGGCGATCGACGCCGAAGACCGGCGCGAAAACGCATTGCCACTGATTCGCCTGACCTCTCGCATTGAGCCTGAGTGGCTACTCGACCTGTTTCCGGATCGCATGCAGGAGAGCTCGAGCGTTGTCTTCCATCGCGTGAGTGAACGAGTGGAGAAGGTGAGCGCTCTGCTGTACGACAAGCTTGTGATTGACGAGACGCGCGGACCTGCGTCCGAAGTCGAAGCTGCCGATCTCTTGACTCGAATGGCGCTGGAGGTTGGCGTCGAAACGTTCGTGGACAAGGAAACGCTGGACAACTTCCTTGCGCGTTTGTCGTTTGCAGGGCTGGAAGCTCCCGACATCTCGCGGGCCATGCGCGAGGTGTGCCTGGGGTGTCACAGCTTCAGCGATTTGAAGGCGGCTGCCGTGAACTTCATTCCGATGCTTGAACAAGGCGTGGATAGCAGGCTTCTGAATGAACTCGCGCCGGTGAGCCTTCGCCTCAAGGGCGGCCGCCAGGCGAAGGTTCATTACGACCAGGCTGCGCCTCCGTGGATCTCTTCTCGACTTCAGGACTTCTTCGGCATGATGGAGACGCCGACGATCGGGCCAAAGAAAACACCGGTGGTTGTCCACCTGTTGGCGCCGAATCACCGCGCCGTCCAAACCACCACGGACTTAGCCGGGTTCTGGGAGCGGCTGTACCCGCAGGTGCGGCGGGAGCTTCAACGGCGTTATCCGCGGCACGCGTGGCCGGAAATTCCGGGCACGACCGTCTAGCAGAAAGCTCGTCGCGATCGTTATAGAAGAGCGACGGCGACGACGGTCGGCGAGCCTGCGATTCCGTTCACGACATCTGTGCTCAACACCACTTCGAAGTCGCGGTCTTTGAAGTTAGGGCCGATGCGCCGGCGCAACTCATCCATACGTTTTTCGTCCGCGACGAACTCGCCGGCGGCCGCCGTTCCGCTCATGCCGATGCCCGCGACCACCATCTCTGGCTGGCCAGTATCTTTATTATGCAATCGCGCAACGATCGCATAATCGCGCATCACCGAAACGTATTGCAACTTGAGATCCAGCGACCACTCCTTGTTCCCTGGGTTCTTCTGGTCGGCAATCCAGAATCGATCCTCGTCGCTACCTGCGAAGTGAAAGCGCAGTGGTGCAAGGGCGAGCATCGTCCATTGGTTATCCATGCCACCGATCAACACTGTGGGCCCCTGACGAAGATCGTCGAGGCCGGTGGCTTCATTGAGTTTCGTATGGTAGTCGTGATGATGTGCTGCCAGAACATTCGCAACGCTTAGCGTCCCGAGCATGTCGGAGTACACCACATTCTCCCCGCGAGACTCATACGCCAGGAAGGTGGGCACGGCGGGGCTGGCATCTTTGCTTTCAATAGCAGGATTAGGGGGAGTGACCACTGGATTCACCGACAGCGGGCCTCGCTTCTTGCCGGCGCCGGTGGGGATACAGAAGAGGATGGGGCGCGGCGATCTGAGCAGTGGCGCCCACATCTGGTCGATCGCTGATGGAGTGAGCCAGTGCACCATCGATATCGCAGTGAACGTGCAAGCAAGGCAGGCCAGCGTGACCCAGAGCCAGCGCCGGTGACTATGGCCGTTCGATTTTGCATCGACAGATGAAACCAGCGGGGGAGGCATGGATTCCGCTGGTACTCCCACGACCGCGCCGGACAGAGGGTACGTGCCGGCTGCCGGAGCCCACTCGGCGTGAGCGGTGTTCGTGGGGCTTCGAAAGTGAAACTCGGGGGTGTATCGGCCGGGAAGCAGCTCGATCCTTATCTCGGCATCGTGCTCTTCGTCGTGATAATACTGTGCGATTCGCTTACGAATCTCGGCAACGGTAACGCGCACGATGGGATCCGAAGCGGTGTCGTAATCTGCGGGGCGATCAAAGACGTGAACACCTAAAGGGCGCTCCCGGAGTGATTCGCTCCGGCCATCCAACGCCTCTTCGACGATGAACTTGAGGAGCGTCGGATACCTTCGGCTGTTCTTGAAAAGGTGGCTCTCGAGCATCCGATTCAGCTGCTGCCGAATCAATTCCCTCTCTTCCTCATTCACCAGGACTGCTCCGGAAACTGAGTGCATGTAGGTTGGCCTCTTGGACTGCCCCAACAGCATAGGCTTCTGCGGTTTACCTGGCAACCAATGGAGAATCAAGGTCTTTACCTTGTAACGAACATGCGGAGTATGGCGGGAAAAGCTCTTTACCTTCGGTGTCATACCAGATGGGCCTATACAGGTCCGGATCGAAAGCCTAGCATCCGCGGCGAACTCATACGTGCCTTTGGCATGCGGCGAAGCAAGAGCGAAGAATGCCGCAAGCCTTATCCAGCCGCGACCATAACTCAAAGATAGGAACTGAAACTATCATGATGGAATTCACAAAAGGAATTGCTTCAACTTGCACTGGCCAGTGCGGACAACAGATTAAGCGACTCGCCCGATGGGTCGCAGTAGCGGCGCTTCTTGCCTGCTCCATGCCCCTGGCCGTGGCCCAACTCACCACAGCCGACATTCTGGGCACGGTGACCGATCCAACCGGCGCGGTGGTTGCAAACGCCACCGTTACGGTCACCAACCTGGATACGAAGGCGGAGCGCACGGTAGCGACCAACGGAAGCGGCGAGTACGATGTGACGCTGCTGCCGGTCGGCCGCTACTCGGTGAGCGTCAAGGCTCAGGGCTTTAAGATCGCGACCACGGACAGTGTGGCCGTCGAGGCGGGTGACCATGCGCAAACGGACATTCGCCTGACCACGGGCACGGCGAGCGAAACGGTGACGGTCGAGGCACAGACGCCGCTGCTCCAGGCCGACAACGCGACCGTCAGCTCGACGGTGACGGCCAAGGCCATGCAGGATCTGCCGCTCAACGGACGCAACTTCGTTCAACTGGTTGCCCTGATGCCGGGCGCCACCGAAGGGCCAGGCAACGGGCTCAGCAGCGGCGGCCGTCCCGATGATCGCCGCACCAACGCCGCCGGCCTCTCGGTCAACGGGCAGGACGAAAGCCTCAACAACTGGATCGTCGATGGCATCGACGATAACGAACGCGTGATCGGCACCGTCGGCATTAAGCCGAACGTCGAAGGGATTCAGGAGATCACGCTCGAGACCAACAGCTACGCGGCTGAGGCTGGCCGCACGGCGGGCGGTGTAATCAGCATTATCACCAAGTCGGGTACGAACCAGTTCCATGGCTCGGCCTATGAGTACTTCCGCAACGATGTGTTCGACGGCCGCAGCTTCTTCGAGACCGTAGCACAAGGGCCCAAGCCCGAACTGCGCCAGAACCAGTATGGCGGAAGTATCGGCGGACCTATCTATAGAGATAAGACATTCTTCTTCTTCGACTATGAAGGATTCCGGCAGGTGACGGGCCAGACCGACACGGGTACCGTCCCCACCCTCGCCGAGTGGGACGACATCAACAGTCAAAACGGAGGATCGCCGCAGGCACTGTTGTCGACGACCAACGGCACGGCTCAGGCATACGCTGCGGGCACTCCCATCAACCCACTGATGCTGAATTACTTGAAGCTGTTTCCGGCGCCCACCAATAGCAACCTGACCAACAACTTCGTGATCAGCCCCAGCAAGACGCAGAATTACAACACCTACGACGCGCAGGTGAACCACACCTTCAATACCAATAATCAGCTGTTGGCGAGGTTCTCCTCGAACGACGTCAACACCTTCACGCCACCGAATTATGGAACGGTGAATGGCGTGCAGGTCAGCGGTGGACGGTACAACTTCGATGGTCCGGCGACCAACAAGGCCTACCAGTATGAGTTGGGGTACACCCATATCTTTACCCCATCGCTGCTGATGGACCTCCGGGCCGGGTACACCCGCATCAGCAATCTCTCGCTTCCACTGAACTACGGCAAGAATGTCGATCAGAGCTACATTGGTTTCCCTGCAAGCATGACCTCGTTCAGCCCCTTCGCCAACTCCCTGACGCCGATCTCGGTCGGTCCCTTCGGTGACATTGGCGACGGTGCGTATGTTCCGCTGGAGGATCTCGACAGCACCTATCAGTATGCTGGTACGGTCAGCTGGACGAAGGGAAATCACAACTTCAAATTCGGAGGCAGCCTGATCCGCAGGCAGGCACGCAATGTGCAGAGCGCGTCGGCGGTCGGAGCGTACGGGTTCAATCCGGAGAGCGATAATAACGCGAGCCAACTGCAGCAGCAGAGCAATCAACTCGCCTCAGCGCTGTTAGGCGCGTTCACCAGCCAGGTGCGCGACTATGATCTCGATCCACCTGACTATCGCAGCTGGGAGCCGAGTGGCTTTGCGCAGGACAGCTGGAAGACGACCTCGAAGCTGACGCTGCTGCTTGGCATTCGGTACGACATCTTCACTCCGTTCACGGAAGCGCACAACCACATCTCCAACTTCGACTTTCTGCAGGCACTCTCCGATACGCCGTCCACCGTAAGCACAGCATTGAAGATCGCGGGTGTGAACGGTGTCAGTGCGACAGCAGGCATTCCAACCGAACATCGCGACGTCGCTCCGCGGATTGGGTTCGCCTATGCGGCGACGCCGACTACGGTGATTCGGGGAGGCTATGGACTGAGCTACTTCCCTGGCAACTACACATCGAATGGCGACCTGAAGAATGCCCCGTTCCAGTCGGCCTATGGGCCATCCTGCCAGTCCGCTGTCGCCGTGCAACTGGAAACGGCCCAGAATGGCGGGACGCTGCCGGCTGGTCAGAACCCGAGCTGCGCAACGCAAGGTCAACCCGCAACGATCTCCAGCACGGTGGCCATTCCGGCACCGTCGGCTCCGACCGCGGCCCAGATCGCGAACCTGGCTTCGATTCCTGGACTTACGTTTGTCGCGGATGCGGTGGACTTCCGGTCTGCTCTCATCCAGCAGTTCAATCTGCAGGTGGAGCAGCAGTTTGGAGCGAACGTACTGACGATCGGCTACGTGGGTAACATAGGGCAGCATCTGCCGGAGTCGATCGACAGTATCAACCAACCGCTGCCCTATAATCCCTTCGCCACACTCGGGAGTGCGGCGAATCCTGTGGGAGGCGAGCGGCCGCTCACGGCCGACGGCAATCTTCCCAACGTGGGCGGCGTCAGCTACCTCGCAACGGAAGGCATCTCCAACTACAACTCCCTCCAAACCTCGTTACAGCGCCGCTTTACCAAGGGGCTCGATTTTGATGTGAACTACACCTGGGCAAAGGCGCTAAGCGATACCTCCAGCTTCTCGCAGCAGGGCGATCAGGGCTGGTCCCACGCTCTTCCAACCAACATTCGGAAGACGGAGTACGGCACCTCGGAAGATGAGATTCATAACCGCTTCGCCGCGTCGCTGAACTACCAGGTGCAGTGGGGAAGAGAGTTCACGGGCCTCAAGAAAGCCTTCCTGTCCGGATGGGAAGGAAATCTAATTGCTGTCTGGCAGAGTGGCAAACCTTTCTCCGTCGTTAACAGCGGCAGCGGCGCAGACAATCCTACTGGCGACAATCCCGCATCTCCCGGAACCGCTTATGGCTACAATAACCGTGCGGTTCCTCAAAACAGCCCCGGAGCCGATCGTCCCAACACCATCGGGAACCCGAATCTGGCGCATAAGACGCTGAGCGAATTTTTCAATACGGCAGCGTTTGCCCCTCAACCCCTCGGCACGATCGGAAACACCCAGCGCAATTCGCTGACAGGGCCGCACTTCCGTCACGTCGATGCCTCCATCTTCAAGGATTTCCCGGTTACGGAAAAGGTGAACATCCAATTCCGCGTGGAGGCCTTCAACATCTCCAACACACCGAACTTCTTTATCGGGAACAACAACGTCGGGAACCAGGAATTCGGGAACGCTTCGTTTGGCACGATTTCGGCTACCGATCCGAACTACGTTCCTCGCGAAATTCAGTTCGTTCTCAAAGTGCAGTTCTAACCCAACGCAGCTGAGCCGCCTGCTCTCTATCGGAGCAGGCGGCTCGTTTCACGTCCGACGGAGATACGCGTCGTGCCGATCCCGCCGAGGCCGTTCCTACCGCCCCCTGCAATCTTAATGTTCTGCGCTGTCGGACCGGGCACTTGCACGGCTACGCCCAGCGTGTGCGAAGGGCTCGGGCCCGAGTCTCATCCAGTTTGAGCATGGGACATCGTTACGCCCAGGGAGCGACGTTCCCATTGCCGTTTGTGCCGCACGCCTCCTCCGCCATCGCCGCGAAGGTTGCGAAGCCGGACTTTCCGGAGCGCATGAGTTCGCCACAGGCCTGCGCCGGCAACGCGGGGCTGTAGAGGTAGCCCTGAATCTCGGGACACTTCTTCGTTTCCAGATACTCAAGCTGCTTTTCTGTCTCGACGCCTTCCGCGATGCAGGAAAACCCGAGGTTGTGCGCCAGGTCGAGGATGCTGCTCACGACGGCTTTGGCGGCGGGCTCCGACAGGATGTCGCGCATAAAGGAGCGGTCGATCTTGATTCGGTCGAGCGGGAAACGTCGCAGGCAGGACAGCGAGGACCAGCCCGTTCCGAAGTCATCGAGCGACAGGGCGATGCCAAGCGATTTGAGCTCGCGCATGATGTTGAGGGTGGTCTCAGAGTCATCCAGGGTCAGCGTCTCGGTGAGCTCGAGGTCAAGCCATTTTGGATCCATCTGACTCTCCCGCAACGCGTCTTCAACACACGCCACAAGATTGCCGCGATAAAACTGGTGGGCGGACACATTGACGGATACGCGTATCGGCGGGATACCGTCCTTCTGCCATGCGACATTTTGCAGGCATGCGGTTCTGAGCACCCAGGTTCCGACCTCGACGATTAATCCAGTCTCTTCCAGGAGAGGAACGAACTCGACGGGAGAGATCGTTCCGTGCAAGGGATGGTTCCATCGCAGCAGAGCTTCGACTCCCATGATGGCTCCGCAGTCTGTTGAAACCTGAGGTTGGTAATGGACGACAAACTCCCCGTGAGCACCTGCGTTGAGGAGGTCGCCCGTCAACGTGATGCGCCGCTGGGTCGCGACATCCAGCTCCCGCGTAAAGAAGCAATGGGTGCTGCGGCCTTTGGATTTGGCAGCATACATCGCCACGTCGGCAGCGCGGAGCAGATCTCCAGGGCTGTCTCCGTCCGCCGGATACCGAGCGATGCCGATGCTTCCACTGATCTGAATCTCGTGATCTTCGATTTGGAACGGGTTGAGCAGGGAGATGAGCAGCTTATGCACCACTTCCTCGATGTCGTGGTCACACGCAACCGAGGGAAGTGCGATCACGAATTCATCGCCGCCCAGACGCGCCACAATGTCGCTTTCGCGTAGACAGGCCTTAATCCTCGCTGACACTTCTTCCAGTAGGCGATCGCCAAAATGGTGACCGAGAGAATCATTGACGTGTTTGAACCTGTCCAGGTCGAGCATCAGAACGGCGATGCTCTCGCGATTCCGGCGAGCCAGAGAGATTCCTTGCGTCAAGCGATCCTGCAGCAGGACGCGATTGGGGAGTCCGGTCAGGGCATCATGCATCGCCATATGGTGAATGCGGGCTTCGGCATGCTTGCGGCCGGTAATGTCGCGCAAGTTGCATTGCGCGATCCTCGAGCCCTCGACCTGATAGGTGCTTCCAATAAACTCAACGTCGATGAGCGATTTGTCCTGAGCCTCCAGCGACCAATGATCAAACGCGACGGCCTGTGCGGTTTGCAGGGCGGCAAGCCCGGACCGACAGGCTGGTATCTCCGCGAAGGGGAGAACGTCACAAAGTCTTCGGCCGAGAAAATGATCGCGGCCGTACCCCAACATTCGGATCACGGAGGCATTGACGTCGGTGATCCGTCCACTCTCCGAGTCGAGCAGCAGAATGCCGTCCTTGGCGGTCTCGAACAGCCTTTGGTAACGGATCCCGGCAACCCGGAGCTGCCTGTTCTGGGCCTCCAGTTGTTGCTGCGCAGATCGCAGTGCGAGATGGGTATGGATCCGGACAAGGAGCTCCTCGATCTGGAACGGCTTGCCGATATAGTCGACAGCTCCCGCCGCGAACCCCGCGATCTTATCCCGCGTGTCGGCCAAAGCCGTCATGAAGATCACGGGGATGTCGCGCGTAACCTGGTTCGATTTCAGACGGCGACAGGTCTCAAAGCCATCGATTCCCGGCATCATCACGTCAAGGAGGATCAGGTCGGGATGCACCAATTGCGCCCGCTCGATACCTTCAACCCCATCCTGCGCCACCATGACCTGAAAGTGGTTGGCCTCCAGATAGTCCACCGCCACCGCCAGATTCGCTGGAACATCGTCCACGATCAAAATGGTGCGGGCGTCGTTACCAATTAGAGATTCACTCATGAGTCGCCACCTGTTGCATAGATTCCATCTGCTGCTGTTCTGCGCACTTCTTCACCAGGCGGAGAAGCGCCTGTGATTCATAGCCGGTTGCCAGCCTGGTAATCCGGTTGGCAAAGGGGCGGTACTGTTGGCTGAGAGCCGAGATTTCTTCCGCTTTTTTACGGATGGCGCGCATGTTGCCCGTCATGGCCAGAGCGCGCAACGCCTCGATCTGCTCCGGCTCCGGGAGTCCGGACGGATCGATCGCCTCGTTTGTGGAAGCCACATCCTGGTTCTCTACCTCTCGTATCCAGGTCAAGCGGAGGAGCTGGCCGATCGCTTGCATCAGGGCCGCAAGGTCGATCGGCTTGGTCAGAAATGCCTTTGCGCCAGCCGCCATGCACTCGCGCTGCTTCTCGCTGGTTACTCCGGCCGAGATGGCGATCACCGGGACCTGACACACAGCCGGGAGCGCCTGCATACGGAGCATCAGATCCACTCCCCCCATGTCCGGCATCAGCACGTCCGTAAGGATCAGATCCGGGACCGTGCTTTGGGCGACGGCCAGCGCCTCCAGACCGTTGATCGCCTGGGTGACGTCAAAGCCGAGGGCGGTCAGGTTTTCGGAGAGCATCGCGCGGTTCGCCTCGATGTCGTCGACCACCAGGAGGCGCCTGCGTGGACCCTCGTACCCCACCACGGTGCCACCCGCGTCATCCGGGGTGAATCCAGCAGCGATCGTCGCGGTCGAGAGAACGAACGAGAAGCAGCTGCCTTGTCCCCAGGTACTCTCGACCTGAATCTCACTGCCCATCAACTGAGCCAGCTGGCGGCTGATGCCGAGGCCCAGCCCGGTTCCAGCCGCGCGATGTTGCGTGGCACCCGCCTGCTCGAAGGGCCGGAAGACACGTTCCAGCTGGTCGGGAGGGATGCCTGTGCCCGTATCCCTGACGGCAAAGGAGAGGCGCGCCTCTTGCGGAGATTGGGATACAAGCTTGACCTGCAGATCCACGCGTCCGTGGTCGGTGAACTTGACCGCATTGGAGAGCAGGTTCAACAGAATCTGACGCAGGCGTTTTTCGTCGACCTGCACAAAGGGCGGAAGATCGGGTGCAAGCGTGCATGCAAAGTCGAGCGCCTTGTTCTCCGCACGGATGCCAATGATGTTGGCGATGCCGTGTAGAAACATGCGCAGGTCGACGGCGCCAGGCTGCAACTCCAGTTTGCCGGCTTCGATCTTGGCCAGATCCAGAATGTCGACGATCAGCGTGAGCAGGTGCTCCCCGCTTTGCTGGATGGTGTGGCACGCGACGGCCTGCGATGGAGTCAGGGTGCGGCCGCGCAGGAGCACTTGCGCATAGCCAAGAATGGCGTTGAGAGGGGTTCGCAACTCATGGCTCATACTGGCGAGGAATGTCGATTTGGCACGATTCGCGCTCTCCGCCGTGTCGCGCGCCAGGGCCAGTTCCATCGCCTGCCCAGCCAGGTGGGCTTCACTCTCGCGAAGTTCTCGCTCTGTTTCGGAGCGATGCTTTTCGTGCAGCAGCAGGGTTCCGAGAATAAAGGCCGCGAGGATGTTGGACAGCAGCGCAGGAAGGAATGCAGAGAGCGCAGCCGCTCTGCCTTCGGATACTCCGAGCAGGGCAACGCTGCCCATGGCGAAGAGCGCGCCGATGATGGGAAGATCGATGAACTGCAGGCGGCGGCCGCGACGCAGCGGGTTGTACTGCAGGGCACCCCAGCATACCGTACTCACCGTCGCCGCAACCAGCAGGGAGAACAGGGCTGCGTGCATGGACTCATCCCTGGCGACCCAGGGCAGCAGTTCCAGCGAGATGGAAAAGACAAGGCCACCGAGGATGGCGAGCGGTCCATCCAGGGGACCGGCGAGCGCCAGCAGGATCGTGCTGCAACCCACGGCCGCTCCTCCTTCCAGATGCACGGGAAGAAACAGCGTCGCCGAGGTAGCCACGCCAAAAAGCACGCCGGAGGCCAGGCGTTCTGGAAACTCCATGCCGCAGGCAAGGCGCGCGGCAAGAAGGCGGATGGGACCATAGAGGATGACCGCGCCGGCAAACATTGCCACGTTCAGCAGGAACTCGACAAGCGTGATTTGCCAGAAGAGATTCATCGCTGGGTCTCAGAAGGTGAAGGACAGGGCGCCGAGCACCCGGCGCTCGACAGCAGGACCGCCGGTTTGAACCTGGCTGGCATGGGTGAGGTTCTGGCCGGCGATCGACCAAGTCAGCCAGTTGGTCTCGTTGTAGGCGACGCGGGCATCGGCCGAGACAAAGCCTGCGACCGGGACAAGGGTGGTGCATGCGTTCCTGGCCGGCTGCAGGCCCCTGGTCGCGGACTGGTAGCGAAGATAACCGTCCATCTCCCACCGCGCATGGGCCCAGCCGAAGTCGGCCTTCACCAGTTCGACGGGGGTCGTGTGCTCGAAATCAACATACCCCACGCCGTTCTGCGCAGCAGGCACGAGATGGTCGGAGATCCACTCGGGACGGTAGTTCAGGTCCCAGCGATAGCTCTTGCGCAGCATCCCTCGAAGCTCGAGATCGAGGCCGTTGGCATCGGAGTCGCCCACATTGCTGGGTAGGAAGTAGGGGCCCGCGGACGTGATAAGGAATCCGCCGGAAAGGCCCACGAGGTCTTGATTGTGCTGGTGAAAGCCTGCGCCCTGGAACTTCAGATTCCATCGAGTGAACCCGTGGTCCCATCCCATCTCGTAGTTGGTGACGACCGTTGGCTTGAGCAAGGGTGAGCCCGTGAAGATGAATTGAGGGGTAATCACCAGCAGCGCTCCGCTCGCCACCAGGCTGGGTATCTGTGTGCCGCGGCTGGCGGTGATGCGAACAGAGTTCGCATCGTTCGACCTCCAGACCAGGCCGCTGTTGAAGTTGGGCTCGGTGAAGGTGCGTTGCCAGCTCGCGTTGCTGAAGGGAGAGCCCGGCAGGAACACGCCCTCGCGACCGTGCAGGAGATGATCCACACGCAAGGCGTTGGTGAGGGAAAGGGATGGAGTGATGTTCCAACTCCACATGCCACTACCGGCGAAGTCGTTATAGTGGATGTTCGCTCCTGCAGTGGGGGTGCTGCTCTCAATGTCGTAGCGATATTCGGCTGCGGCGCGCAGCGTATGGTTAGCACCCAGCTTGAAGATGTCGTGTAGTTCGGCGACAGTGACCCGGTTCCTAAAGTGGTAGTTCTGGGTAGCAACGCCGGGGATGACCGTCTCCGTCAACCAGTTGGTATAGGCGGTGGCCTGCAGCAGCCCCAAGCGACTCTCCGCGGTGAGCTTCACCTGCACGGAGTCGGTGGTGTACTTCGCGTCATGGATCTGATAGTCGGCGCCCATCTCGTTGATCTGCGCCAGAGAGCCGCTCGCCCCGGCTTCGAGCAGGGTCTTCGGATTGAGATGAACCAGGCCGGTAAGGTTGAGTTCCCCGCGATGCTCCCGCACCCGTGGCCCGGTGATCTCGGTGATGGGGATCGGCGTCGAAAAGTCGCTGTCGAGATTGCCGCCGGCAACGATCCGGCCTACCGCGCGACCACCCAGGACGTGGGTGGCCGTCATCGCCCCGGCCGTCGTTCCCTGCGTGCCGCCGGAGAAACGGATGGCGTTCAGCTCATCATAGAGCGGGTTATACGTGATGATATTGATGACCCCTCCCACCGCATTGAATCCAAACAGTGCGCAGCTTGGCCCCTTGACAATCTCAATCTGACGGATCTGGCTGAGCTCGACCGGCACCGTGCTCCAGGGCGTATAGCCGTAGTGATCCGCATAGACCTGGCGGCCATCCACCAGTACCAGCAGCCGCTCGGCGAGGGCTTGATCGTATCCGCGGACACTGACGTCCACGTCATCATTGCCCCATTCCATGGTGTCGAGACCGCCGACGTGGCGCAGCACACCCGGAATATCTTTGGCTCCGGAACGGCGAATCTGTTCGGCTGTGATGATCTCCATGGTGGCCGGCACGTTGCTGACACGCTGCGGCGAGCCATCGACGCTGGTGGTGACCGGCTCGTTGAAGAGCTGCTGCAGGGCTCCGTAGTCGACGGCCTGGGCAGCCAAAGGGGCAGCACAGACGATCGACAAGAGGCTCGCGAGCGCGACGGAAAGAATTGGCAGAGCGCGGGTTGCTTTTTGTGAAGTAGAGAGAGTCAGGTTCATTTGCGTTTCACCACCATGGTAAAAACGAGTGAGAAGTGGGCTCCCACAGCGTCCGCGAGAGCGGTGTTGAGCGAGATCTCCACTCGAGGGCCGGCATGCACCGTAATCACGCAGCATTGCGCATTGGCACAGAGCGGGTCGTCGGAAAGGGTCACGAGATGGTGGCGGCGAACGCAGTCCAAGATGGCCACGGAGTGGCTGGAGGCGCCCACCGTGAGGAAGAGCACGTCCGGATGACCCTGAAATTGACTGAGCTCACTGGTAGAGATCAGCAGCGGGCGTAGCGGCCTCGCGTTTGGTCCGTGAAGTGTTCCGATCAGTTGCGCGATCGCCTCCGCGGTCGCCTCCGCGTTGGGCATGTCGGAGGGATAGACGACCCCCACAACGATGGGTCCGTCTTTGGGGAGCGATTCGAGAAAGCTGAGCGTCCGCATGGCGGCCTGGACATTGTCGATCGCAGCCTGGTCCATGGCCGACGCGCTCCTTCCGCCCATCAGCATCACGAAAAGCGTGAGGATCAAGATAGATGTCTTCGCGATATGTTTCTGCGATCTCATACGTGCCTCGGCGCCATCCCCAACGGGTACTTACGGCAGGCCCATGCAACGCGTCTGCTTCCCTTCCGCTACGTCGGCGAAGGGAATACGACCGTGGCACTACCGCTCCCCCAGGGCCTGCCCGCGATGCGGGCAGTGCAGCACTGAGAGTCATAGGAGGTTTATCGGCGAGGGGTCATCAAACTTGAAGGGTGGGCTCTGCTCCTTCATCTGGGGCTAAGGCGATTGGATAAGATCGCTGCGGCGGGAAAGGCATGGCATCGCCGTTTGCTGGAAACTTGGCGGGCGAGTGAAAATCGTTCAAACTGAATCCATGGAGCCGATCACCCTGAAGGTGAATGGACGGTTGCACTCCGTCAGCGTCGATCCGGAGACGCCGCTGCTCTATGTTCTGCAGGATGATCTTGGCCTGCGCGGACCCCGTTTCGGCTGCGGCATGGCCCAATGTGGAGCTTGCACGGTGATCCTCAACGACCAGGTGATTCGCTCCTGCGTGAAGCCGGTGGGAGCGGTCGGAGACGCGGAGATCCTTACGCTGGAAGGGCTGGGTACGCCGGAGAAGCCACACCCGATTCAGCAGGCCTTTATTGACGAAGGCGCGGCGCAATGCGGCTTTTGTCTGAGCGGAGTGATTCTCACCGCAAAAGCTGTGCTCGACGTGAACCCCGGTGCATCGGATGAGGAGATACGTGATGCATTAGGCGGAGTGCTTTGCCGCTGCTTCACCCATACGCGCATGTTGCGAGCGATCAGGAACTATGCAGACGCGAAGAATCCTCCAACCGTCACGGCGTGACTTCCTCAAGGGTGCAGGGGCGCTGGTGGTCCGCTTCAGCGCTCGTCCGAGCTTTGCGGAGGGCGCCGGACAAGGTCCGTTCGGAACGCATACGTCGCACGTTAACCCGAAGGCACTGGACTCCTGGCTGGCGATTCATGCCGATGCCAGCGTCACAGCGTTCACCGGCAAGTGCGACTTTGGCCAGGGAATGTATACGGCGCAGACGCAGCTGGTTGCAGAAGAGCTGTGTGTGGCGCTGGAACGCGTGAAGCTGATCCAGTGCGACACGGCAGTTACACCGGACCAGGGAAGCACCTCGGGGAGTCAGTCGACGCCAGCCAACTTCAACGACCAGAACCTCGCGCTTGCGGCCGCCACGGCAAGAGAGGCGCTCCTGAAGCTGGCGTCGGAGCGGCTTGGCGAACCGGTAGATCATCTAACGGTGTCGAACGGCATCGTGACTGGAGCTTCCGGACAGACGATTCGGTATGAGGAACTTCTGGGCGAAAGGCACTTCCATCTGACGCTGGATCCGGCGGCGAAACGGCGTCCGCAGTCCCAATGGAAGGTGCTGGGGAAGGCTGTCCCGTCTCTCGACCGGGCTGCGTTGATGACCGGGCAGTTTGAGTTCCTGCACTATGTACGCGTGCCGGGCATGCTGCACGGACGAGTTGTGAGACCTCCCGCTCTGGGGGCGTCCTTGATCGGCGTGGACGAGCAGTCGGTCGAGAGCATCCCCGGCTTCGTCCGGGTGGTGGTGCGGAAAGACTTCGTAGGGGTGGTTGCCGAGACGCAGTTTGCGGCGGTACGCGCGGCCCGGCAACTGAAGGCGAGTTGGACGCCGGGACCGAAGCTGCCTCCACAGGTGAGCTACTTTGAACAGCTCAAGGAGCAACGATCACATGATGCGTTGGAGGTGGATTCGCAGGATGTGGATGCGCGCCTGGCTGCGGCAAGGCAGGTTGTGCGGGCGCGATACACGTATCCATTTCAATCGCACGGATCGCTGGGGGCGTCGTGCGCGGTAGCCGATGTGAAGGCGAAGGCAGCAACGGTGTGGTCGGCGACGCAGTCGGTCTATCCGACACGAAGCTGTGTGGCGATGCTGTTGGGATTGCCGCCGGAGAGCGTGCGCGTGATCTACACGCGGGGTTCCGGCTGCTATGGCTTGAACGGCGCGGACGCGGCCAGCTTTGAGGCTGCGGTACTGTCGCAGGCGGCCGGACGGCCGGTGCGGCTGCAGTATTCCCGCCAGGATGAGATGACCTGGGAGAACTATGGCAGCGCGTGTTTGGTCGAGCACCGCGCAGGGCTCGACGATGCGGGGCACATCGTTGCGTGGGATCGCGAAAGCTGGATTCCTTCGCTCGGGAATCGGCCGGGATATGATCGGCCGGGTAATGTGATCTCCGGAATGCTGCTGGGCTACGAGGCGGAACCGCTGAAGGGGGGCGGAGCGGCAGAGCCCGCCGGCGAGCTTCGCAACGGCAGCAACACCGTTCCTGGATATATGGCGGGTTGTGTTGAGGGCAAGTGCGAGGGCGGAGGCCTGGTGCGCGGCGAGCGTGTGCTGACCCACACAGTGCGGGCCCCGTTTTTTACCGGGCCGCTACGCTCGCCGCTGCGCATCCAAAACACGTTTGCGAACGAATGCTTTGTGGACGAGCTGAGCGTGCGGGCCGCCGCCGATCCATTGCAGTTCCGCCTGCAACATCTACAGGAGCCGCGACTGATCGGGGTGCTGAAAGCTGCAGCTGCAGCGGCCAAGTGGGAGCCGAGGTCTGCACGGCCCGCGCAAACAGGCGCGGGCCGCAAGGGGCGCGGCCTGGCTTGTGTCGCGTATGAAGGAAAGAACGGCTATGCGGCGCTGGTTGCGGAGGTCGACGTGGACATCGTGTCAGGTATCGTCCATCCACGCCGCTTCGTCCTGGCGATTGACTGCGGGCCTGTGTCCAATCCCGATGGACTGCGGAACCAGGTAGAGGGCGGACTGTTGCAGGGCATGAGCCGTTCGCTGGTGGAGGAGGTCACCTGGGACGAACGGCGGGTGACTTCGTCGGACTGGGAGAGCTACATCAGCCTGCGGCTCGACTACGAGGTTCCGATCATCGAGACCATCTTCGTGACGCCGGAGGGTGTCGCAGCCACGGGCGCCGGAGAGACCGCCATCACCGTGACACCGGCCGCGATCGGGAACGCGATTTATGATGCCACGGGAGCCCGCCTGCGCGATGTGCCCTTCACCGCGGCGCGCATGAAGGCTGCACTTACGGCTCGGAAGAGTCAACGGGGGGGAGCGAACGCATGAGCCGACGCTTCTACGGGATTGTGTTCTGTTCATTGATCGGATGCCTGGGATTTGTTGTGCGCGCATCGCGTGTGGAAGCCGGCTCAGATGCAACGGCCAAGGATAGGGAGGTATCCGCGGCGGCCTTCGAGGCGATGGTCCCGGTGTTGCGGTATCCGCGGTGCATGAACTGTCACTCGGCGGGAGACTTTCCGAGGCAGGGCGACGACTCGCATCCGCACATCATGAATGTGCGGCGTGGACCGGACGGGCATGGCGTCAACGCGGTGCGGTGCAGCACCTGTCATCAGGACCACAACCTGCCCGGGATGCACATGCCGCCGGGAGCGCCTGGGTGGGGTTTGCCCTCGCCCGCGACGCCGATGATCTGGGAAGGCCTGAGCGATCGGCAGCTCTGCGAGTTACTGAAAGACCCGCAGCAGAATGGGCATCGAACCGTTGCGCAGATTGTGGAACACATGCACACACCCCTGGTGCTCTGGGGCTGGGACCCGGGCGAAGGACGCACGCCGATTCCGTATGCCAAGGAACGCTTCCTCGAAGCCGTGAAGGTCTGGGCTGAGCATGGTGCGGCCTGCCCGGCGGAACGTGCAAAGGATTGACCTGCACTGTTTCCAAAGGCAGCCGTAGGAGATTACCGCAGGCACTCTATTCCCTGGGAGATCACCTGGGAAGAGAAAGGTGCGAAGTTGCTCAACCCGTGGGCCACATTGGGGCAGAGTTGAACTACATACTCCTACCTCTTTCGCATCCGCAGGCTCTGCCAGCTTCCATCCGTGGTCCAGCCGCCATCCACGGCGAGAGCTTGTCCGTTGATGAAGCCGCTCCGCTCCCGATCTGCCAGAAAGAGAATTGCCTGGGCGATGTCGTCGGGTGTGGCAAACCTTCCCATGGGGTTTACGCCCTCGATGTCGGCGTCGGTGTACGAACCGCCTGCCTGGTCGGCCACATCCATCTCCGTCTTCACCCATCCCGGGCACACGGCATTCGTACGGACGCCGCGACCTCCCCATTCCGCTGCCAGGGTCCGGGTCAATCCAAGCAGACCATGCTTCGAGGCGTTATAGGCCGACCGGTCGGCAATGCCCACTAACCCAGCGATCGATGCTACGTTGACGATGCTGCCGCTGTGTTGTTCCAGCATGATTGAGCCAAAGCCCTTGGCCAGGAGAAACGGCGCCAGCAGATTCACCTCCAGCACTCGCCGAAAGGACTTGCCCTCGGTTGTTTCAGCGGGTTCGATCAGGCTGATGCCGGCATTGTTCACCAGGAGATCGGCCCTGCCCCAGCGTTCGCGAACGGCCTTTACCGCCCTTGCTACCACGGCCTCATCACAGAGGTCGCCCAGCAACTCCACGGCGTCCGCACCCGCAGTCTTTAGAGCAGCCAGGGTCGCCGCACAGGACTGCGCATCGAGCAACGCTACCGCATATCCAGCTCCTGCCAGAACCTCCGCCGTGCGTCGTCCAATTCCCTGCGCCGCACCGGTAACAATCGCAATCTTCATTCGCTGAGCCTCAGTTCAATCATCTCGCAACTTCGGGGACTTGTTGCAACGTTCAGCGGTTTCAGGCGAGTGCTGGATTTGGAATGGCCTCATGGACTTATGTGCTGCACTCCATTGCGCGAAGTGCAGCGCGATAGACGGCAGAACAATTCGGCGTGTACTCTTTAGGCCAACCAGGAGTGCCCATGTTGCGTCGTGACTTTGTGCGTACAGTCATTTCGATCAGCCTTGCGCCGAAACTATTGCTGGCTCAGCAGCGAGCCACCAGCGCGCCACCGCCGCCGGCGCCTGTGCCGTGGACCCTGGGGTTGAATCCCAAGACACCGCTGCCGCTTACCGAAGTGGCGGACGAGATCGCGGAGACCGAGGGCAGCTTCTTTACTCAGGTGCAGATGGGAACCTTCGCACGTCTCTGCAATGTACTTTTGCCGCCGATTGGGAACCGGCCAGGAGCCGTGCAGGCGGGGACGCCGCTGTTCCTCGATTTCCTTATCGGCAGTTCGCCGGAGGCCAGGCAACGGGTCTATACCGGTGGCCTGGATTGGCTGGAAGGCGAGTCGGAGCGTCAATACAAGTTGCCGTTCGCGCGGCTCAGCGATGTCCAGGCCGATGCACTCCTTAAGCCCTGGCTGCGCACGTGGATGACCGACCACCCTCCGACGGAGCGCCACGCTGACTTTATCAACATTGCGCACGAGGACATTCGCACGGCGACGGTGAACTCGAAGGCGTGGAACGATGCTGCCTCGGCTGCGGAACAGGACTGGGTAACGGGCGGGCTTTACTGGTCGCCGATTGAACCTGATCTCTATTGCGAACATGCAGCATGCGGCCACAGAGCGGCTGCGGTTGTTGCGGCACCGAAGGCTGCTCACACGATACCTTCCTATCCGCGGTAGTGAACTTTGCATCTTTGAATTCTTATGAGCGATGAGATCTTCGATGTGCTGATTATTGGGTCGGGCCACTCTGGCGGCATGGCAGCCAAAGTCCTGACGGAGAAGGGCATCCGCTGCCTGATGCTGAACGCGGGACCAGTGGCCGATGTGGCGAGAGATGCCCAGCGTAAACCTGCCTACGAGTTGCCGTATCGCGGTTTCAAACCGCCAGGCCGGCTGGAGCATGTCTTCCAGGCGAGCGAGTTCAACGCAAACGTGTGGGTTGACGAGCAGGAAGTTCCCTACACGTTCGACGCGGCCAATCCATACAACTGGGTACGCGTACGCCTGTTCGGTGGGCGATCGCTGTTCTGGTCGCGCCAGTCGTTCCGGCTAAGCGACTACGAGTTCAAAGCCAAAACGCACGACGGCTTTGGAGAAGACTGGCCGATCAGTCTTGCGGATCTGTCGCCGTATTACTCGCGCGTAGAAGAGATCTTCCAGGTGGCGGGTGCGTTGGATGGTCCGCCGCAGATGCCGAATGGTAATTTCGTGCTGGACAATTCACCGTGGTCGGGGTCGATGGAGCGGTTCATCGCCGCAGCGAAGCCCTTCGACATGCCGGTGTGCAAGCAGCGGCGCGCTCTGGGTCGCGACGGCCTGGCGAGCTCGGTGAATCTTTTGCTGCCCGACGCGGAGCGGACTGGAAAGCTGACCTCGATCTCCAATGCGGTCGTGCGGCAATTGACGGTCGATAGCCATACCGGGCAGCCGAACGGATGCCACTTCGTCGACCGGCTCTCGCGGCGGGAGATGGAGGTGAAGGCGCGCGTGGTGGTGCTGGCCGCTGGAACGCTGGAGACGACGCGCCTGCTACTGAACTCGAAGATCGCCAACTCCAGTGGTCTCGTCGGACGTTATCTGATGGATCAAATCTATGGTCCAGGCGTGATCTGCTCGGTGCCGGAGGCTCGCAATGGCAGGGCGTCGGAGAAGCTGATGGGCGGCGGCGCGATCGTGCCACGCTTTCGCAATATCACGACCAGGAGCGACAAGTTCCTGCGCGGCTATGCGCTGAATGTCACCAGCCGCACAGGCGCTGTGGAGCCGCGCAACTTCGCGGCCTATGGAGCGGAGCTGCAGCAGAAGCTCGACGAATATCATGGGAGCGCGTTCCAGATGACGGTGATGGGAGAGGTTCTGGGGCGGTATGAGAATCATGTTCGCATCGACAAGGACGTGGTCGATGCCTGGGGTATTCCTGTGCTGCATGTCGAGACGAAGTACACGGACAACGAGTTCAACATGGCGAAGGACGCAGTGGAAGTTTGCTGCGAGGTCGCCGAGGCTGCGGGGTTCGAAGTGCTTTCGAAGAACGCCGCTCCGAATCCTCCGGGCTACAGTATCCACGAGGTGGGAACGTGCCGGATGGGCGACGATCCGAAGACGAGTGTTCTGAACAAGTGGTGTCAGAGCCACGATCACAAGAACCTGTTTGTGGTGGATGGAGCGAGCTTTGTGAGCTCCGGATGGCAGAACCCGACGATGACGATCCTGTCGTTGTCGATGCGTGCGTCAGAGTATCTTGCAGGCGAAATGAACAGACAAATTATCTAGGAGAAGAACATTGAGGACGATCTCGCGCAGGGAATTTGCAGGCGCCATGGCGGCGGTTGCGACGGTTGGTTTCGCAGGACGCTTCGCATTCGCCGATCCGCTGGGCCTGCCACTCGGCATCCAACTGTATTCGGTTCGTCAGCAGATGGCGGTGGACCTGGATGAGGCGCTGGCGGCAGTGAGCGCTGCCGGGTACAGCGAAGTGGAAGCAGCCGCGCTGCCGCAGAAGAGCGCAGCGGAGATCCGTTCGGCACTGGACAAGTCGGGCCTGCGCTGCGTAAGCGCGCATCATCCCTTCAACGATCTGCATGCGCGCTTCGATGAGATTATCGCGTACGACAAGCAGCTTGGGGTGCGATTCATCATCTGCTCCAGCCCTGGGCATCGCAATGCAGTGGCGCCGGGAGGGCGTACGCCGTTCACGCTCGACGATTGGGAGTACAACGCAGCGCAGTTCAACGAGATGGGCGAAAGAATGGCAGCCGCTGGCATTCGCTTCGGTTATCACAATCATGTTCCGGAGTTCGCCATGACCGACGGCAAGATTCCGTACAAGGAGCTGATGCGGCTGACGGACCCGAAGAAGGTCACGTTCGAACTCGACTGTGGGTGGGCCGTCGTGGCAGGTATGAATCCGGTTGAGCTCATGAAGGAGCATCCGCATCGCATCTCCATGCTGCATGTGAAGGATTTCAAACTTCCGAAGAATTCTCCTCCAGACATACATGACGCGAGGGTTACGGAGATGGGGTTGGGTAACATCGACTACCATCCAATCTTTGCGGAGGCCGCGAAGTCCCAGCATATTGTGCACGCCTTTGTGGAGCAGGAGGAGTTTGACATGCCGTGGAAGGAATCGCTGAAGGTGGATGCGGAGTATATGCGCAAGTTCAAGGCGTAAGCTTCCACGAAGGTGCGGATCGGCACGGAAAGCCTGCCTGACTTGACCGCGGTGGGCTTGATCGAGGGCTTGTTTGTGGGGTGCCTTGAGATCTACCCAGATGGAATGCATCGGGTAGATCTCGAGGCGATTCACGATGCTCGTGTTCATTCCAAGCCCAAGCTCCAGGCGGCGGCTCGCAGGGGTGGTGGGTATCTCTCGTACGATGTACCGCGCTCCGTCGTCGACGAAGATCTCGGCCACGCCTTTGTCGATTAGCATCTCCACGGAGCCGCGGCCAGGGTCAAGATCCGCGACTTGGTGCCGCACAGGAAGAAATCGGTCTCAAGGAATAAATCTCTTGCCGAATTCGGAGCAAAAAAAACCGCGGCAGCCGAAGCTGCCGCGGGTGTGGAGGCTGCGAATCAGAAGGTGAAGCGCGCCTCGAACTGGATTTGCCGGGGAACGTAGATGTTGTTGTTGTTGCTGTTGGCGACCGTACCGAAGGAGTTTGCTCCGGCGATCGCTGTCAGCGTATTGACTCCACCAATGTTCGACACGGTGTAGGCGGCGGTGTTCGTTGACGTGACGTTTTGATGATTCAGAATATTGTAGGAACTCGCTTTGAGTTCCAGCTGATAGGCTCCGTGGATTGCGAACGTCTTGGATCCGCTGAGATCCAGGATGTACGCGTCGGGATAGTGGAATTCATTACGGCTGGTGCCAGGCAGACGGTTTGTTCCGCCGGAACCATTCAGCGTGCTGGTACTGACACCCTGGATCAGCCCTGTTCCCGTAGCATTTTCCAGAGCTCCAGAAGCAGTGCTAGGAAGACTTCCGGAGATGGTTGCGGAGTAGGGCGCACCCGTCTGTCCGGAGAAGCTGGGAGAGAGTGTGTAGTCGTTGACCAGATAGGAGAGCCAGCCATGCGCATGCCATGGGGACGTTGCAACCGCAGTGGCAATGACCCGGTTCGGCACGTTGTGATTGGAGTTGCCGTAGTCCGCTCTCAAGTTGTTGGGATCGAGGAGAGCATCGGTGCTCGCAAAGGTCGTGTCGTTTTCGCCATAGTCCAATGCATGAGACCAGGTGTAACTCGCCTGGAACGTGAGGTTGTGATAGAAGCTATGGGCGACCTGCAAGGCGAGCGCGTGATAGCTGGAGGATACGCCGCTGAAGATGTCCGTCTTGGTGGAGAAGCGGGTATCCGGCCGTGCGTTATCGGTAGGCGCGGGAGCACCCTTCAGCGTGGTGTAGCCATAGAACGGCATGGAGTAGACCGAACCATTCTTCAAGGGAGAGTTGGCTACGTTGTTATCCACCACCGTATAGGTGACGGTCGTCGCAGCCGGCAGGTTCGTGTCAACGAAGTCCGCCAGTTCACGACCCAGCGCACCGAGGTAGGTAGCACTGACGACCGTGTGCCAGCCGACATCTCGCTGCACGGACAGATCGAACTGCTGAATCTGCGGCTCCTGGAAGTGCGGATCGAGATAGTAGACCGAAGGAATTGCGGCCTGACCTTTCGCGACCTGAAGAATCGTTGGGAAGGTCGGCGCTCCAGCGCTGCTTGGCGTGAGCGAGGCTTCGTTCTGGCCGCCAGCTACACCGGTCTGCGTGATCGCGTCGTAGATCGTTGAGTTTTCCAGACGGGCATTGAAGATACCCCATCCACCGCGAAGAATGGTCTTTCCGTTGCCGGCAAGATCATAGGAGAAGCCGACGCGAGGTGCGATGTTGTTTTTATCACTGGGGAAGGTGACCGTCTGTGGAACCAGGGGATTGGGGAGCTGCGGAGGCGGCAACTGTTCATACTCATAGCGAGCGCCGAGGGTGATGCTGAGCCGCGGAGCTATTTTCCAGTCGTCCTGAATGAAACCTGCATAGTCGCCGGTGGTGAACTGGAAACCAAGCGGGCCGAATCCCTGCGCGTAGCTGCTGTAGTGGTTTGCCTGCGGTGCGGTTGCTGCACTTTGCGACAGGTAGTAATCGGAAACGTAGCTGGCAACACTCGAGTAGGAGTAATCGCCGAAGACGCTGGTGAGATTGATCGCGAGATCGTAGGTGTGGAGGTAATCGATACCGAACTTGATTGCATGGTTGCCATGCTGCCAGTTCACAGTATCCGTGGCTTGCCAGCGGCGCTCATCGGGATAAGCAGGGCGATTGAGGAAGGTAGCGGTGCCGAAGGTGAATCCGTTGGTGATGGCAACTGCCGGCGGAATGCCATTCGGATTGACATACCCTGCCGACGTGTTGAGCAAGGTGGCCTGCTCATAGGGAGTCGGCTTTTCGTTGTAGGCGAAGTTGAAGTCGCGACCGTACTGGTAACGAATTTCGTTGCTAAAGTTCGGGGTGAAGAAGGTGTCGAGCTTGGCAATGCCCCACGTATCGCGCACATAGATATTGCCAACGCTCTCCTGCCCGTAGCTGGCAGTGGTATTGGTCTGCTGACCGCCCGGCGAAACAAAGCGGAGGCGGTTGACTTCGCCGCTCAGATGGTTCTTCGCGTTGATCTGCCAGTCGATCTTGGGGAAGAAGAGGGTCTGGCTGGCAAAACGAGGCACGGTGCCAAGAAGAGAGTTCAGGCCGCTCAGACCTGCGTCGAAGTCAGCTACGCCAGCTGCGTAGGTTGGCAGCTTCAGATTCGTTTGCACGGTGCAAGCACCGCTGTCCGCAGTGTAGTTGGGGTCGTAGTTCAGAGACGTTGAGGAGGAAGAGATCGTGGCGCACGTGCTGGCGCCAGGCAGCGAGGGGGAAGGTGTGGCGAAGAAGAGGTTTGGTGAAGACGCCACGAGGGTCAGAGGGAAGTAGTGGTAGTAGTTATCCAGGGAAAAATAGAAGAAGAGTTTGTTGCGGATGATAGGACCACCGACGCCAAAGCCCATCTGCTTGCGAATGTCTGTGGGCTTGAACTGGACGGTGGTGAACACCGGAGAGCCTGGGGTGAGTTGTTCAGCCTTGGAGGTGAAGTCATTTTGCGCGGCCATCGCGGAGTCGCGATCGTAGAAGTAACCTTCGCCGTGAAACTGATTCGTTCCGCTCTTGGTGATCGAGTTCACGACGCCACCGCCGGCGCGACCGTACTCTGTGCTGTAGTTGGATACGTTGATCTGGAATTCCTGAATGGAGGTCTTCGGGATGGTGTAGTTGGTCGTTGTGCGTCCGCGCTCGTCAGGGAAAAACGCCTGATTATCGTCCGCGCCGTCGACCGTGACATTGTTGAGCAGAGTGCTTTGACCACGGAAGCTCAAGAGACCGAAGCCTCCGCCCTCGACAACGCCGGGAGCCTGCAGGGCATAGGCGGACCAGCGGTAGTTGACCACTGGAATCTCCTTAAGCTCAACCTGCGAAATGACCTGATTGAAGTCGGGACTGACGGTATTGATCAAGGGCGTCTCACCTGAAACCTCGACCTGGTCAGCGGTGGAACCCACGTTGAGGGTGGGTTGCAGCGGAGTCAGCAATCCCACTTGAACGGTGACATCGCTCGACGAGAAAGGCCCAAAGCCTGGGGCATTCACCGTGACGCTATATTCTCCGGGTTGGAGGTGGATGACACGATAGACACCGGCCTTGTCCGAGATGACGGTTTGCGTAGCGTTGGTGGCTTTGCTGAGCACCACGACTGAAGCGCCGGGTATGGCACCACCCGATGAGTCTTCGACGGTTCCACCGATGGCACCATCTACAGCGGTCTGGGCCCTGGCCGTCGCGCCGCACAATGTGGCCAGGAGCAGTGCCAATCCGAAGATGGACGGCGATAAACGAAATCGATACATTTCAAACCTTTCTCGTGCTTTGAAGTATTTTCCAAACGCACCTTCAGCTCTCACTCACTAACGAGAGAACGCCTCAGACGCACTACTGCGAGCCCATGTTGATTCAAAGTTTTCAGCAAAAAGCTACGCGGGTGGAGGTGTAGGGGACGGCGTGGGCAGAGAAGGATCACTCGTTTTCCACGCGCTCCACCATAGATCGCGGAGCATGTTCACTCCGCAGACGAGACGTTGCACAACAAATACCTTGTCTTCGGGTGCCGTCGTTGTGCTGTTGAACGGCGCCTTCTTGTCCAGTTCGTAGAGTGGAACGACCTGCTCGTGGGTCGCGCGAAAGTATGCGACGATCTGAGCCTGCGGGTTGGTCACAACGTTGGGGGTACCGCTGATTTTGGAGGTGAGATCCGAGAGCACAACATGAGTTTCCACGTATTGGCTTTCGAATCGAGAATGGATCTGGGGATCCGTTGCGTATCCGTTCGGGTTTGGGCCCACCCAGCCATGATGGTTGATGGTGGTGTGCAGAGGCTCTGATCCATCGGTAACATAATGTCCCAGCAAACCAGCGTCATTGATGATCCGCTGTTCAATCCAGCCGCGGGTCTGAGGATCGGCGGTCTTGCGCCACAAACGGAATTCCAGGCGCAGGCGCTGATACATCTCCAGCGTGCGAAAGGGAGCCATTCCTACGGCGGATGTTTCGCCAGCCTTCTCCAGCATGGCCAGGTAAACGAATCGATCCTTCGCCTCGAGCCCTCCGGGAGGGACTAGTTCCAGATTGATGGCGTGGTCTGGATTGAATGCATCCGTTTCGGCTGGGGAGCTACGATCACGCCAACGGTCGGGCTCAGCGGTCAGATAACCAAGCTGATCGGTAGCGTTGCGAAAGAATTCGGGCATGGCAACGGGCATGGACTCCGCCGCAGCCTTCCCCGAAAGAACATGTCCCACCTCTCCCCAGCCCCATGCCGGGAGCTGTACGATTGCCAGCGAGAGGAGGCAGAGAGCGGTACGGAAGGCGGTTCTCCGACGAATGGGTGTGGTCCTCCACGCGCGACCCGCACAACTCTGTGTTTGCATGCTGGATACGGCATGCAGCTTATCCTTGCGCATCAAAAAAACTACCTCTCTTCGGGCAAAACTACGGTTTGACGGGAGATGTTGCGACGGCTTCCCGGGACCAATCTTCTGATGTGTCCATGTCAGTGGGTAGCCAGCCGAATTCTTCTCTTGTGCTTGTGAGTTTCGTCAAGCGTCCGCTTCGACTCGACCCCGTCACCGGAAAACTTACCTTAACCGATTAGGTTTACAGTTTGATAAATAAGCCATCCTCGATGGTGATCTGCAATTGTGGAAATGCTTGACCTGTCGCATTTCCTCACCGGCTGGATCTTATTGCTGCGCTGCGCAAACGTGAGGGAGCGGACATTCATTTTGGCGCAAGTCCAGATTGTTGTTCCGGGCAACCACAGGGCGTGCGTGAGGGAGGGAAAGTTCGCCTGCAACACGGGACGCGTAGCCCTCAATATTAAGAACGCGGGGACGAGGGACTGCCGGGGATCAAGAATAGCCGCGCTGGTAGCAATTGCAGGCCTCGTCGGTAAACTTCAGAATCTAATTGCGCACGAGGGGCGTCTACTCCATTGTGGGGTGTGCGGACGGGCCTTATATTGCATGGACGCCACCGGGTGACATTTGCGCGACGGAAGGAAATCGGGTTCGGTGCACGAGTATTTGTTAGTGGTCAAAGTCCTGGGTGTGGAGAGTTTGGATCAAACTCTGGGAACAGCGGTCGTGGATGCCGCGCTCGCCGACCTGGCACCGCGTGTGGCCGATCTGGCAACCAGAGTATTGAGCCTCGCGCAGGTCACCGACCCAGCCATCGAATCCCAGCGAGGCTGTTGGAGTGCTCGCTTTTCGTTATCCAGTGACTCACTGCTCCAAAGTGGCATATCGGAGCGTGTTGTTTCGATTGCAGCGGCGGCCAACGAACTTACGCACGAAGCTGCCCAGGCGATCTTCGGAACGGCGACGGCGCCCCTGGCTGCGTTGACTGCTGCCTGCATCGCGCGCAACGCAGGCGGTGATCTGGAGAAAGAGATGCGGGAGGTGGCCAACCTCAGGCTGGATACAGCATCGCGAACAACGCTCGAGGAAATCATTGACCAGCAGCTGATGCGCACCGTGTTTCAGCCCATTGTGCGCGTAGGCGACGGACGTGTCGTTGGGGTTGAGGCCTTGGCTCGGGGACCGGTGGGAAGCGTCTTTGAGAGCGCCGACCAGCTCTTCGGCGCAGCTGCCCGCTCGGGTCTTACCCATGCACTGGAACTCACGTGCGCGATGCAGGCGCTAACTTATCTGGATCGCCTGCCCGAGCCGCTATGGATGTCGGTCAACGCCTCGGCCGCGACTTTGCCGGACATCTATGCGCACATGTCTGCTGCCGGCATCAATGGCTCACGCGTGATGCTGGAACTGACCGAACATCTTCCTCTGGGCCGGATCGAGGAACTTCGCCCCACGCTGACGGGCTTGCGCAGACTCGGCGCGCGGATTGCGCTGGACGACACCGGTTGCGGCTATGCCGACCTGGATGCAGCGGCCAGCGTCGAGGCCAATCTCGTCAAGCTCTGTATCACGGTGATCAGTCGAATCGAACACCATCGAGACGTGCGTACCGAGGTCGCAAAGGCTGTCAGGCAAACCCATTCCAACGGCGCCCAGGTGCTGGCCGAAGGCGTGGAGACGAGCGCTCAGGCTAGAATCGTCGGTGAAATCGGTATCCCGTTTGCCCAAGGCTGGCTCTATGGCAAGCCATTCCCTGCCAGCGAGTTAGAGATGCTCGCACCATTCGCTCGGGCAGCAACAGCAGACTTCTTAGCCGCCAGCTAACGTTCACGCAGATCTACCCCGTCCACCAAAACTCACTGAGACATATGTACGAAGATGACCGTCTACGCTCGCTGCAAGATTCCGCGTTACTGGATACGCCAAACGAGCAGGAGTTCGATGAACTTGTAAACCTGGCCTCTGAAGTCTGTTCGACACCGATCAGCCTTGTATCGCTGTTGGATCAGGAACGGCAGTGGTTCAAAGCGGCGGTTGGGACGACGCTAAAAGAGACTGCTCGAAATATATCCTTTTGCACGCATACGATCCAGAAGCCGGAACTCTTTATTGTCGAGGACGCGACGCTGGATCCTCGCTTCAGCGATAGTCCTTTGGTAACTGGGGAGATGGGGGTCCGGTTCTATGCGGGAATACCGCTCCAGGCGCCCAACGGTTACGCTATCGGAACGCTTTGCGTGATGGACACTGTGCCTCGGGTGCTGAGCGAGAGTCAAAAAGAGAGCCCTGACCATTCTTGGCAAGCAGGTCCAGGCCCGGATGGAACTTCGGGCAAAGAAGAATAATCTGAAGAAGGCCTTAGCGGAGAATGAGCGGCTCGCCGCAACGCTCACAGCCAGCAACGCGATCTTCCGGGCGTTTATGGACAACGGCCCGTTCATCAGCTACATCAAGGACGCGGAAGGCCGCTTCGTGTTCTACAACAAGAAATTGGCAGAGCGCTTCGGTGTCGCGGAGCAGCAATGGATAGGGCGAACGGACCATGAGCTTTGGCCGGAGGAGGTCGCCAACCAGTATCGCAAGAACGACATCAACGTCTTGCAGGGCGGCGATCCTGTCGAGTCTGCGGAGGTAACACCAGGACCGAACGGAGAAGATATCCATTGGAAATCGTATAAGTTTCCGCTGAGGGATCAGAGTGGGAGCCTTATGCTGGCCGGCATCTCTGTCGACGTGACCGGCGATTTAAAGAAAGAGGCGCAGCTGGAATCCGCTTTGCGAGAGACGAGTATGCTCGCGAAGGGGCTCCAGGCCAGCCAGTTTCTTCTCCAGAAATTCCTGGATGTTAGTCCCAATCGTATCTTCCTCAAGGCACAGGATGGGCGATACGTCTTCTACAACCGTTCGTTTGCCAGCCAATACGGAATCGGTCAGAAGGAGTGGATTGGTAGAGCCGATCACGATGTGTTGCCGAACGAGATAGCCGACCGGTTCCGAGAGAGCGATCGCCTCGCGCTAGATCGTGGTGAGGTGATCGAGGCCGTGGAGCAGAGCCGAAACAGCGACGGTGCGATTCTGAACCTAAAGACTCTCCGGTTCACTTATAAGGACGCGGATGGGCGCACGATGCTCGCAGGAGTCGCAATCGATATTACCGAAGAGGTGAAGCAGCAGGAGGCGTTAGCAGAGGCCAACCTGAAGCTGGAGCTGCTGGCAACGACGGATTCGTTGACCGGGCTATCCAATCGAAGGGTATTTGAAACACAGGCTGCCATCGAGTTCTCGATTGCTACCCGAAAGAATCGCCCACTCTGCCTCCTGATTATGGATGTCGACAATTTCAAGCAGCGAAACGATGCGTTCGGCCATGCGGCCGGAGACGAAGCGCTTCGCCTGCTTGGGGAAGTTCTTCTTGAAACCTGCCGTGCGGGAGATCTTGCAGCGCGGCTTGGCGGAGAGGAGTTCGGTTTTCTATTGCCAGAGACCGATGTCGAGGCCGCCCTGGCGTTTGCTGAAAGAATACAGTCGCGGCTGCGTGAGATCCCGTGCGGACCGCCCGATCTGACGGTCAGCATTGGCATCGCTGCCCGAAGCGAAAAGACGGAGACGTGGGAACGGCTTGCCTCCCGGGCCGACGCCGCCATGTACGAAGCCAAACAAACGGGTAAGAGCCGAGCGGTGATTCATCGCGACCATATCGCTCAGCTGATCCTGAACTTGAACCGGCGTTCACAGGCCAGCTAATCACAGCTGCGCACCGGGACTCGGTCGACGGCATCCGTGGAGCTGTGGTCGGCACCGTCGTGGCGGGAAGCGCTCCTGCTGCGCTGGCCGCCGATCCTTCTCGATGGCCCCTCCCCCTGAGCGTGTGGTCTGGACCGTTCGGATGAGTGGGTGCCAGGATTATGAGAGGGCTGGTTGACAGGACAGCGATAGGTTCCACGGCAGCCGATCGTTCGTCTTGCGGACTGGGTGGTTGGCGATGCCGAGGGCAGGCCCGTTCGATACTCTGACCGCACCAGCACTACGGCCGTGCTGCCGTTGCATCGCTCGAAGAAATGCATCCGGAGCGATTCGCGGTACTTTGGAAGCATTCAGACGCTGTTCGCTGGAATTGCTCTGGCCAGCATGCGTTACCTTCGAATTCCGGATCATGCAGAAACAGAAAAGGTGAACGACACCACGAACGTCCAAGACATTGCGACGGCCGCAAAGTTCATGAGGCGGTGACTCCTTCACTCTATGCTGCGAGGACGCAATCGCCGAAACAAGAGAGCGATTTTTTACTTTAGGCGGGCGGATGTTGTGCGTCGCAAATCTATGCGCCGATGGCAGTTTCAACCCTGTGCCGTGAGGATCCACAGGACCTGCGGTCGACAAAGATTCCCTCGGCAGGGATCGCGGCAAAGTGCCTCGCAAGGAACTGAGGGTGCCGACAACAAGGGAATCGATATCTCGAAGCCTTTGGATTACGCGGCAATTTTTATCCGATCCTGCTGCTGCAGGGACCCTTCGTGCGCCCGCAGTCGCTGTCGACGAGCTCTGCGGCAGCGCTCGCGTCTAGTTCGATCGCACATGGCTCGGGCAACGCCATCCTCTCCAAGTGGGCGTGGCCCGGTAAAGTGGTCACGCCGTTCCGCGTCGAAGGCGTCTTCCCGCGTCCGGACCAAGGCGATGCTTGGCAACAAAACGCCTATAACGATAATCTGACCGACAGCAGCTGAGGGATTCGATATGGTGCCCGTTGGAAGACCGATCGCTGGTCTTGGTTCCAAGGATGCAAAGCGGAAGACTCCAAGAATGCTGCTGCTTTGCTTCGCCTGTCTCTTCTTCACAATGCATCGAGTCGACGCACTCGATATCAGCAAGCAGATCTCTCAATATGGGCACACCGCTTGGCGCATCGAGGACGGGGTGTTTGCCGGGGCGCCAAACGTGATCGCCCAAACCACGGACGGATATCTTTGGATTGGTACGCAGTCGGGATTGACGCGGTTTGACGGCGTTCGGTTCATTGCATGGAAACCGCCTGAGGGACAGGAATTGCCCTCAGCCCGCATCAATTCCCTGCTCGGGGCGCGGGATGGAAGCCTGTGGATTGGAACCGCCGTGGGCCTCGCGCGCTGGCGGGATGGAAGACTGACCAACTATACGAACCCCGCTGGAAGCATTATGGCGATCCTTGAGGACCACGCCGGTACCATATGGATCGCGCGCGCAAATATTTCGGATGCGCAGGGTCCTCTGTGTCGAGTCACTGATACCGGGCTCCGATGTTACGCAAGACGCGATGGACTCGCAGCTCCTTACGCGGTCGCGCTTGCCAATGATCACCTCGGCAATCTCTGGGTGGCCGGTGGTCCCATAGTTTCGCGCTGGCAAACAGGTTCCACCGACAATTACGTATCACCATATCTGGACCCAGCCGAAACCTCCAACGGTGTGCTGGCGCTCGCGGGCAGACCCGATGGGTCTCTTTGGATGGGAGTAGTCTACTCCGGAAAGGGCGGCGGCCTTCAGCAACTTGTGCAGGGGAAGTGGAAACCATTCGTCACTCCGGGGTTCGATGGCAGTGCGCTCGAGGTCACCGCGCTGTTATTGGACCGGGACAACTTGCTCTGGGTCGGAACCTTGAGCGACGGTATCTATCGCATTCACGGAAACAGCATCGATCACTTTCGCAGCTCGGATGGCTTATCGGGTGATGCTGTGACCGGTCTGTTCCAGGATCACGAAGGAAGTATCTGGATTGCGACGACCAGGGGAATCGATATGTTCCATGACCTTCGCGTGGAGAGCTTTTCCACGCGCCAGGGGCTGAGCTCGGATCAGGTCAACTCCGTTCTCGCTGCACGGGATGGCACGGTGTGGATTGGAGACTACAATTTGGACCTTCTCCGGTCGGGCAAGATCACTTCGATTCAGCCACGGAACGGTTTACCTGGGCGGTCGGTCAAATCATTGCTCGAGGACCGCGCCGGCCGGCTTTGGGTAGGCGTCGACGAAGATCTGTGGGTGTATGAGCAGGAAAGCTTTCGAAAAATTCCCTCGCCGGATGGCAGTCGCCTGGGCGGCGTTCGCGCTATGGCCGAAGATGTCGATGGCAGCATCTGGGCCGCGACCGGCGACGTTACCGGCAACAATCGCCGGTTGCTTCGCATTCAGGAGTTCAGAGTCCGTGAGGAGATCCCCTCCACTCAGGTGCCAGCAGCAAACGCGCTTGCTGCTGATCTGCACGGCGGCGTCTGGTTAGGCCTCGCCAGCGGCGGCTTGGCCCGCGTCCGCAATGGCCACGTCGAAGTCTTCCCTTTCCCTAGACCTTATGATGGCCCGGTCTCCGCCCTCCTCGTAAAGTCCGACGCTTCGATTCTTGCAGCAACGCGATCGGGACTTGTCGGTTGGCGAAGCGGGACCTTGCAGACGCTCACCATGCGGAATGGCCTTCCTTGCGACGTCATCTACAGCCTCATCGCCGACAAGGAATCGAACCTTTGGCTGTACGCCGCATGCGGAGTGATCGCCATTCCAAACACGGAACTGCAACGCTGGTGGAGATCGCCCAGCGCGACCGTGCAATCCAGACTCTTTGATGTGTTTGACGGCGCTCGTCCCATGTCGACTCCGTTCCAGCCGAACGCATCCCTGTCTCCGGACGGACGCTTGTGGTTCGCCAATCAAAACGTCCTCCAGATGATCGACCCGGCTCACCTGGACAGCAATCGTATACCGCCTCCAGTGCATGTTGAAGAGATCATCGCCGACCACAAAGACTACGCGCCACAAGCTGGTCTTCGTCTTCCCCCACTGACCCGCGATCTCGAAATCGACTATACGGCACTCAGCTTCGTGGCTCCCCAAAAGGTGCGCTTCCGTTACAAGCTGGAGGGGCACGATGAGGAATGGCACGATCCCGGCACGCGGCGTCAAGCTTTCTACGCTGATCTTCGTCCCGGAAGCTACCGATTCCGTGTGATCGCGTGCAACAACGACGGCATCTGGAACGAAGCAGGCGCGACCATGGCCTTCAGCCTGGCCGCCGCCTGGTACCAGACCTGGTGGTTCCGTGGAATCAGTCTGGTCGCCCTTCTGGCCTTACTCTGGTCGCTGTATCAACGGCGCCTTCAGCAAGTCAAACGCCAGGAAGAGCGGCTGCAACATGTGCTGGACACCATTCCGGCGATGGCGTTTTCCAGCTCACCTGACGGGAAGACGGAATGGGTCAATCGACGTTGGGTGGAATATTCAGGTTTGTCCGAGGAGTCGAGTGCCGGATCAGGTTGGCGATCCACGGTTCATCCAGATGATCTTGAGGAACACGTGAAAAAGTGGCGGAAATCACTGGCCAGCGGTGAGCCATTCGAAAATGAGGCGAGGCATCGGAGTGCCAATGGCGAATACCGCTGGTTCCTGGTCCGCGCTGTGCAACTGCATGACGTACATGACCACGTCCTCAAGTGGTATGGAACTCTGACGGATATTGAAGAACTCAAACGAGCAGAACAGGAGCGCGAGCGATTACGCAAACTTCAGGAGGAGCTCGCACACGTTAACCGTATCAGCAGGATGGGAGAGCTGGCTGCGTCGCTGTCTCACGAGTTGAAGCAACCCATCGCGTCGGCAATTCTTAACGCAAGCGCGTGCCTGCGCTGGCTGAGGCGCGACCACCCGGATGTGGAAGAGGCGCGCGAGGCAACGATGAGAATCGTGAAAGATGGAAATCGTGCTGCCGAGATTATCGATCGTCTGAGGGCCTTCTATAAGAAGGGCTCTACACCCGAACGGGAGTTGCTCGATGCGAACGAGGTGATCCGTGAAATGCTCGCCTTGCTGCACAGTGAGGCCACCCAGCATGCGGTTTCGATGCGCACCGAGCTTTCCTCCGACCTTCCCTTCGTCAGGGCAGATCGCGTGCAGCTGCAGCAAGTGTGTCTGAACCTCATGCTCAATGCTATCGAAGCGATGAAAGACACAGGCGGCGAACTTACGATCAGATCGGGGAGCACAGACGAGGGTCATCTCCTGATCGCCGTCAGTGACACCGGCATGGGTTTACCTGCAGAGAAGGCGGACGAGATCTTTAGCGCATTTTTTACGACAAAGCTCGATGGCTCCGGCATGGGCTTGACGATCAGTCGCTCGATCATCGAGTCGCACGGCGGTCGGCTGTGGGCAGACTTGAACGCCCCACGAGGAGCGATATTTTATTTGACCCTGCCGAGCGAACGCGTCTAGCGGGTCCTGGTGGAAATGCGACCGAAGTTGCCGGAAAGCTGACTTCATCCGGGAGCGAGTGGCGAGTAGTTGAAATGTACAAACATTACGAGTACAGACGAAGAACAAGGAAGTTCTGTACGAGACCATTGCCGTTCAGGCGAACGTCATGATCTCGAAGAGGACCTGCAATTCGCGGCGACACCCGAGGCCGCGTGTTGGATCTTCCCAGCGGAAAGACCTCGTTGCGTCCGAATAAACGCTCCTTCGATGAGCAGGTCACGGACGCGAAGGATTGGCCGTTGGCGGTTCCATAGCCCTTGTCTTCGCCGCCTCGCCACGGTGTTTCGATGCATTCGTATCAGCCGATTTGACCCGGGCTTAGTTCGGCGTGGGTCGGAGAGGAAAGTCGATGCTGCCGCATTCGTGCGGCCCTGAAAACCAAAGCGCGATTGTAGTGAGCGACGGCTACGTTTCAGAAGGTGCTGGAACGCAGAATGGCCGCTGCTTCCGCCACAGTCAAATCGTGAGGGACCGGCCTGAACCCACTGCGCGACGAATCCACGTCCCGGGAGAAGCTCTTGAGGAGAAGGATTCTTCCGTCGAGATGGACGCGGATGCTGGTGGTAGTCCAATGGCCGGGAGAGACCTGCTGGCGGGCCAGGAATAGGCGGGTCTGGTCACTGAGCTCGCCGAGGATGCCGAAACCAAACTCGACTTTGTGGTCGAGATGTTCATCGAGCTGGCAGAGACGCATATTGGTTTTATGGATGAGGATGCTGCCGGACATGGCGTGGATGACGCGGTCCTGATAGGTCTGCTCATGGAAGGAGGGGTTAGATAGAAAGGTGACGCGGTAGTAGCCTCCCCGGGAGTCGACGGTGTTGAAGAGGAAGATGTTGGGGATCTCGCGGAGCAGCTCCGGCATGCGTGCTTCATCTTCCTGACGTCGCAGAGACTTACGGCGGAACTCGGCGGGGTGATCTCCTAGAGAGAGGATGGGTTGCTGCTCCGCTTGCTCCTGGCTGGCGGATAACGGCTTGCCGTCTTCGGCGACGAGACGCTGCAGCGAGCCGTTCGAGGTCTCGACGACGATCTCGTCCCAGAGATGGCCGTCGGTGCGGCTGGATCGTTCGTGGTTGCGATAGAGGAAGTGCTGACGAGATTTCCAGGCGGCCGTTTCAGCCTGCACCATCCGGTGGACGATCTCAGTGGCGGAGAGAGGCTGAGGCTCCTGGGCGGCGAGATGTGCGCAGGCGAGCGATGGCGCAGAGAGGACGCCAAGGAGAATCGCGGTGAAACGGGCAAGGCGAAGTTGCTGCGCGCGGCGATGCTGCTTCAAGAATGTCATAGAGTGGCGTGGCATCGGTTGACCATTCCGTTTGAACACAGAGGCAGCGCGCGGCTTCACATGGGGTGCCAGGTCATGTCGACACGCACGGGGATTTCGTTCTTGATGGGAACGGTGAGGAAGGAGGGGCGATCGATTTTGAAGTCGGAACAGGTGGCTGGGATAACACCCGTGATTTCGATCTGGTTCCCGTGAACGTCTTTTGGAAGGGGACGTTGTTGTAGTGGGCGGTCTGGCCGGCGAACTGCACTTCGAGGTCGGCGTGGATGGTTGTGCCCGCAATTTCTGATTCGGGAAACTGGGTGCAGACGACGACCATGGGAAATTGGGCGCCGCGGGTAACCTCGATCATGTGCAGATCGCGATTGCTGTCTCCGGTGTGGAAGGACTTCACGGGGGCCGCGATGAGAAAGTCGCATTGGCCGGCGTGGCAGATGCCCTTGCCCTTGGCGGCACGACTGACGCCATCCACCTCGTGCATGGGATGAGACGCACACCATCCTGACAATCGGATATTACCTTCTGTCGCATCAATGTGACTATCAAGATTTAGGTGGCGATTACTTCGACCGTTTGCATGCCGACGGCCTCAAGCGTTATCTCATCAGGCGATTGGAGGGTTTGGGTCCCAAGGTCGCACTCTTGCCCCAGGAAGCCAACTAGGAAGACCAACTCATCTGTTTTCGAGGGAGAAGGCAGGTCTCCGGCGGGATGCGGTAAGTTCCCAAGTTATCGACGCGCTCTGGGCGCACGAGAGAAGGAGGCCGGCAATGAAGAAGCTTAGCACTATGACAATACGTCGGGCGAGCAAGCTACAGGATCAGCAACTGACCATTGGGCACGATCTGGGGGGTCGGTCGAGTTTCTACTGTGTAAGCTCGATAAGCCCTCTTCGGGTGCTTCCAACAAACATCTGTTATCGGGTCGTTGGTCGCATGCATGCGGTGGAAGTCAATCGGAACCTCCAAGCGCCCCTGCTCGTGGAATCTAGCTCACGCTTTGTCATGCGTTCGATCACGCATGCGTTCTCTGCGGTCACAATGTAGTGGCGGGGTTGAGCGCTGTCTATCACGCCTTGGCATAGTGATGGCCATTCGACATTTGGGGAGATGCCGGGAAGCAATGGTGCAAACATCGAATTCTGCGTGGCTACGGCAGCGGCTTTCAAAGACTCATACCAAAACATAATTGGCAGTCATTCGAAGTCACGCTAGGATTCGAGATGCGTTGGAACGTTGACGCCAGAAAACGGAGGGAACTAGGATATGAGCGCACAACAGGCATTGAACCTGGTACCGCCATTCACACGTGAGATCGCCGAGCAAAAGTCCGGAAGGCCGAAGATGGATGGAACTCGCGAGATCCGCAGAAGGTCGCACTTGCTTATACGATAGACAGTAAATGGCGCAATCGCGCTGAGTTCGCCACGGGTCGAGAGGAGATTATCAAATTCCTGACCAGGAAATGGCAGCGCGAACTGGACTACCGGCTCATCAAGGAGCTTTGGGCGTTTGACACAGACCGCATCGCAGTGCGCTTCGCCTATGAATGGCATGACGATTCCGGCAATTGGTATCGCTCGTACGGCAATGAGAATTGGCAGTTCGACAAAGCCGGCATCATGCATCATCGCTATGCCTGCATCAACGATTTGCCGATCAAGGAGTCGGATCGCAAGTACCATTGGCCGCTAGGGCGAAGGCCTGATGACCATCCGGGACTTTCCGAGCTCGGGCTGTAGAATTCGTACAAACGGAGATGGAACCATGCCGTTTACCGAGGAGGGATCCCGATGCATATGCACGATTGGAATACCTATCGCAAACAACTCGCCGAGGGGGTATCAGATTTATCGAAGCTGAGCCCTGATGCCGTCAAAGGATATGTGACACTGAGCGGGGCTTCTCAAAAGACTGGCCACATCGATGCCAAGACCCGCGAACTGATCGCCCTGGCGGTAGCCATCAGCCTCCGCTGCGACGGTTGCATCGCCGTTCATAGCGCCGCTGCGCGGAAAAATGGGGCAACCAGAGAAGAGGTCGCCGAGGCTCTCGCAATCGCTATCAGCATTAATGCAGGTGCGGCGTTGGTGTACACCACCCGTGCGCTAGACGCATTCGATACCGAATGAGGTACGGATATGACGTCCGCAGGAAGATAACTGACGACGCTTTCACATTGCTGATCGCCGCGTAATCTGCCTTCCGAACTGCTGTGAACGCCAAAGGGTAGCTTGCAGTTCAACTATCGATAAATCCGCGCTTCAACGCGATGGTCACGGCGTGGGTGCGGTCGTTGGCTCCGAGCTTGGACAAGATGCTCTTCATATGGCCTTTGACAGTGGTCTCGGATATGGCTAGCTGTGCTGCAATCACTTTGTTTGAGTTGCCCAGCGCAACGCGCCGCAGAACATCGAGCTCGCGTTCGGAAAGCGCATCGTCGGCAACATGATCGGCAAGTTCAGTCGCAACTTCTGGAGGAATTCTTCTCTTCCCGGCGTCGACGAGGCGAATTGTATCCAGTAGATCCTTGCGCAGCATGCTCTTCAGGAGATACCCGGATGCTCCGGCCTTCAGCGCGCGCAGCGCTTGCACATCCCCCTGGTAGGTCGTCAGCACGATGAAGCGCGCACCTGGAAATTCGGTACGAATTGCCATGATTGCCTCGATGCCGCTGATGCCGGGCATCTGCAGATCCATCAATGTCACATCCGGGCGGAGCTGCCGGTAGCTCCTCACAGCCTCCTCCCCGTTCGTCGCTTCCCCAATCAAGACCATATCGGGCTCGCCCTGGAGTACCGCAGCGATTCCTTCGCGCAGGAGAGGGTGATCGTCGACGGCCAGAATCCTGATTTGCCTCATCATTTGCGCGCCTCCGAATCTCTCCCGGCAATACGGCCGAGTCTTGTCCAGCCCGCGCCGGGGCGGGGTCGTGGGCACGCGACGCGGGTGGGGATGGTCAGGGAGATCTCTGTGCCGGCTCCGGGATGACTCCAGATGGTCAGCGTCGCGCCCAACTGTTCGGCGCGTTCGCGCATACAGATCAAGCCCCAGTGGCCTGACCGGCCACGCTGCAGGGTATCTTCGTCCATGCCGCTGCCGTCGTCGCGTACCGTCAGTCTCAATTTCGTTTTCTCATAGGTGATCTCCACTTCGATCGTCTCAGCGCGTGCGTGGCGGAAGGCATTCGTCAGAGCTTCCAGACCGATACGCCGGATGTCATCCGCTACAGCGGGATCGAGCGCAAAGGGAGTTCCCGCGACGACCGCGCTGAAGCGCGTCCCACTGTCGACCGCGAGTTCATTCCCCCAGGCGGCAAGCGCCTGAGACAGGTCGCCGACGGCGGCGCCTTCTCGCAAGTCTCGAACCCGCTGGCGGCCTTCGACCAGCACCTCATCGGCACGATCCAATGCACTTTCGAGCATCGCGTGAGCGGACTCGCTTTTTGGAATGTTCTTCAGCACCGATTGGAATCGCAGCATCAGCCCCTGGAATCCTTGCAATAGCGTGTCGTGCAGTTCGCGCGCAATTCGCTCGCGTTCCTCCAGCCGGGTGGTGAGCCGCTCCTGCAGTTGGGCGGTTAGTCGCTTCAGGTGCGCAAGATAAAGTAGCCACAGCACGCTTCCGGCCGCGGCAATGCAAACGATCTCAAACCATGCTGTCTGATAAAAGGCAGGCTCGATGACAAACGAGATTGCTGCCCCCTCCTGGTTCCACAATCCATCGTTATTACAGGCAATGACTCGAAATCGATAGGGTCCCGGTCGAAGGTCGGTATAAAACGCCTGCCGCCGGGTTCCAGCACTCTGCCAGTCCTTGTCGTGTCCATCGAGACGATACCGGAAGAGTACCTTCTCCGGAGCGGCAAAACTCAGCGCCGTGTAGTCGATCTCAATGTCCCGGCTCAGCTTCGGAAGATTGATTGTGGCTTCGGGGAGATACTGTTTGTGATCCGCAACGATATCTTCCACGTGCACGGGAGGGAGGAGTGAATTCGATGCGAAGTGAGCCGGATCGACCATCTGGATGACACTCCCGGTGGCGAACCACAGCCGTCCGTCCGGAGACCTCGCGGCTGGATCGAAGAAGGCGTTTCCTGGCTGCAGGCCGTCGATCGCATCGAAGCTGCGGAAGCTGACGATTGTGTTCGAACTCTCCCACCAGCGTTCGATCTCGGCGTGGTCAATGTCGATGAGGCCGCAAGCGGTGTGCAGCCAGAGATCCTGCCGGGTGTCCCACAGAAATCCATTAATCTCGTTGCAGGGAAGTCCGTTGCGCTTGGTGAGCGTTTGTGTCCGACCTCTTCGCCAGGCGATCATGCCGGCGCGCGTGGTCGCAGCCATCACCGTGCCATCGGGAGAAACTACTACCTGGCGCACCATCGAATCGGCCTCGTGAGGGAAGGGGATGACCTGCATCTGGCCATCATGAAAACGTGCCAGGTCGCCGCTGCGAAGACCTAACCAGACATCTCCCGCGGCATCGGCAGCCAGGGGGCGCGCCGAGGGAGTCTCGGGCGCTGGAAATTCCTGCAGCACGCGGAGATCGCGAATGTGCAGCAACTTCCCTGGGTTCGAGGTCTCGGCCCAGATGTCATGATCGCGATCTTCTGTAATGCCCACGATAAAGCCGGTCGAGCTGCCGTTCTTCCGGCGTATGGGTTGGAAGCGGCCATCCTGCTCCACGAAGAGTCCGTTATCGATCCCCACCCACAATCGGCTCGCATGATCCTCGAAGAGCGACGTCACCTGATTGCCGGGGAGCCCCTTGCCGGTGCGAATCGATGACACATTGCCGTCGCGGATGGCATCGAGCCCCCCGGCGTTGCCCACCCATACGGTGCCGTCGCGGGCAGCCGCGACCGAGACGGCGTTATCGGTGGTCAGGCCCTCACGTGCCGACCACGTTGCCACCCGAAGGTCGCGGAAGATGTCGATGCCCCGCGGTGTCACGACCCAAAGATCGCCTTCGCGATCCTGGTAGAGCCTGTCAACAAAGTCGCTCGTGAGACCATCCGCACTGCGATATCGCTTCACGCTGCCGTGGTCGATGCGGAGGATTCCCTGATCGCTGGTGCCGACCCACAATGCGCCCTCGCGATCGGTCAACAAGTCCGTTACCTCGAGCTTGCTGGAGTCCAGCCCCGGAGCAATTGCCGGTTGTAGCACGCCCCCCACCAGGTGTTGCAGCCCCAGGCCGCGCCCCGGTACGGACATCCCCACCCAAAGCGACCCGTCCGCAGCCCCAGCCAGTGCACTGACTCCTTCCGCGTTGTTGGATCGCAACGCCGCCGGACTGTACGTCGTGGGTGAGCCGGATTGCCAGCGGATCAGCAGTCGCGGTGTGCCGAACCATACGGTGTCCTGGGCGTCGATGGCTAGCGATTCGGCACAGCAGGCATCCAGAGGAATGCCCTGCGCGACGTAAAAGCACTGCGCGCGCCCGGCAGCGATGCGGCACAGGGGTCCGATTCGATCGGTGAGCCCAACGCGTGTTGCCCAGACCGTCCCCTCTCTGTCCTCCAACAGGTCGACCACCAGTCCAGGCACCGCAGGGAAGCGGATGAGGTGGTTGTTCTTCCATTCCACCAGCCCCCGTCGCGTGCCGATCCATAGGCCTCCGTCACGAGCTCCCAGCAGCGCGCGGATCTCTCCGGACGGCAACTGGCTCCCATCCGTCGGGTTCCACGGGACAAAGCGAACCCCATCAAAGCGCAGCAGCCCCGACATGGTTCCTACCCACACGTACCCATCCGAAGTTTGCGTCACACTCGTTGGGTAGCCGCGAAAAATGCCCTGCTGGATGCGCCAGGACGTGTGCGCGTACTGCGAGATGCCGCGTTGCGGGTTGAGCGCACTCGCCGAACCACAGACCAGTAGAATTGCGCATAGCGGCCCGAGCCACACAGCGGCGGAGGCTAGTTGGTTGCATGTCGAATTCGGTGCACAGCGCATCGGAGGCACGCGTCCCGAAGAGTATGTGCCCCATCATATGTCAAAGAGATTGGGCTGGCACACTCCTAAAGGAGGGTTGGCGAACCCTCCCGCGTGAGGTTGCCGGCTAGCTTCCCGCGAACTAGCCTCGCAACAATGCAGAGACTGTTCTCAATGTTCCCGACAGGCATGGCGGGTGCAGCTCTCGTTCTTCTGCGGATCTCGGTTGCAGCCATGCTGATCGTCGACGGCGCTTCCCACTGGTCGCTATCCTTCTATTTTTGGAGCACCCTGCTCTTTCTGATGCCCGCATTTTTTCTATGCCTCGGCTTCCTCACGCCTTATATCTCGACCTTCTGCTGCCTCCTGCAGTTGGCAGTCCTGCTAATTACCCGGGGCGAGAATGGATTCCATCTGAGTATTGCCATTCTCAACAGCGGTATCCTGGCGGTTCTGGGTCCGGGCGCCTACTCCATCGATGCGAAGATCTTCGGACGTCGTATCTTGAATGTATCTCCGAGAATCTGAGTTCCCTTCCCGGTATCGCTGGCCGCAACGCAGCAGCTCCGCTGCCGCCGGCTCCCGATTGGAACGAGCAGGTCTTCCCTGCCCGATTTGAGCGTCCGGCTTCGCTCCCATTGGGGCTTTCACTCCGTCTCGTGACCCGGCAAACTAGGTGACACGTGCGGCCCGTCCTGAATGCTCCCATGTTCAGGCAAAAGGTGGACTCCCCATGCAGGCTTCGTTTCGATCAACCGATGCTGTTCCTCTTCCCGTCCGCGAATTCACCCGTGTAGTGAACTCCGAACGTTCAGCGGCCGAACCGACGCTGGACCGGGTGGTTTTGGTCGTGGGTGAAGATCACACCCGTTTCGAGTTGTCCGCACTGCTCGCAGCGCAGCAGGTCACCGTAGCCAGTTTTACTTCCGCCGCGTGCTGCCTCGAATTTCTGCGCACCCATTCCGCCGACTGCCTGATCGCGGACATGCATCTGCCCGATCTCAGCGGCCTCGAATTACAACGGCAGGTCGCGGCCGGCATGCGCCTCCCAGTCATCTTTGTCAGCGGCCCGTGCGACACGGCCTCCGTCGTTCGTGCCATGAAATTCGGAGCGCTCGAGTTCCTGATGAAGCCGGTTGATCCTGAGATCCTGATTGCCGCCGTACGAGCCGCGTTCGCCCAGCAGTGCAGACAGCGAAGCCGGCATGAGGAGTCAAAGAAACTTGAGGCTTGCTTTTCCCGGCTTACGCCGCGCGAGCGGGAGGTATTTGCGCTCGTTGCTCGCGGCTTTCAGAACAAGGAGGCAGCGTCGCTGCTCGGCATCGCAAAAATCACGCTGCAGATTCATCGTCGTAATGTGATGCGGAAGATGCAGGCTGGATGCTTCGCGGAACTGGTCCGCATGGCGTTCAGGCTTCGCATCTGTGCCCAAGGCCGGCCGGCTGTCCGTTCGCCGCCACCGGCACGACGGTATGCCCCTCCCTTCGCAGAGCTTCGGCCTGTTGCTGCAGTGGTTCAGGATCAACGTGCAGGCTGCGAAAGAGTTCCGGGTTGCCCACCGCGATCTGTCGACCTGCAACATCTCCGAGCACGCCCTTCCCTGTAATGGATTCGAAGCGATCGACATTCGCCAGGGCGATGCCCCTGTTTTGCGCCCCCCACAATCGCGACCGCCAGCGGATGTTCTCTGGAGCGCTCGATGCTGCCTACCCATTGGAGCAGGTCCGACTCATTGAATCCCGGGAGTGGCAGGGCTGAACTGAGTTGCGGCTTGCCTTCGGTCAGGGTTCCAGTCTTGTCAACGATCAGCGTGGTCACGTTGCGGAAGACTTCCAGCGCCTCCGCATCGCGAATCAGGATTCCGGCATGAGCGCATCGTCCCGTAGCGACCATGACGGCCATGGGCGTCGCCAAACCGAGTGCGCAGGGACAGGCCACGATCAGCACCGCGACCGTGTTGACTAAAGCGTGCGCAAGGCGCGACTGCGGCCCCACGGCGTACCAAACGATAAAGCTGACAATGGCGGACAGAATCACAGCGGGAACAAAGTATGCGGACACTCGATCCGCCAACTTCTGTGTCGGGGCGCGCGAACGTTGGGCTTCGCTGACCATTTTTACGATCTGCGAAAGGAGGGTGTCCGCGCCCACTCGCTCGGCTCGCATGACCAGGCTGCCCGTGCCGTTTACCGTTCCCGCAGTGACCTTCGCGCCCGCGTCATTTTCTACTGGAATCGGCTCTCCGGTGATCATCGATTCATCGACGGAACTGTGGCCGTCGAGCACGAGGCCATCTACCGGGATCGTCTCACCTGGACGCACACGCAGCCGATCGCCCACCTGCACCTGATCCAGCGGTACATCCATCTCGGCGCCCTGCGGATTAATCTTTCTCGCCCTCTTTGGAGCGAGCCCTAGCAGCGCGCGGATGCACTGCTGGTTTGACTCCGCGCTCGAAGCTGCATCAGTTGTCCCAGAAGAACCAGCGCAATGATGACCGCAGCCGGTTCGAAGCAGAGACCGATCTCCCCGGTCATTGATCGAAAGGAAGCAGGGAGCGCTTTCGGAGTGGCGGTGGCAACCGCACTGTAAAGGTAGGCAGCGCCAGCACCGAGTCCGATGAGCGTGAACATGTTGGGGCTGCGATGCACCATCGACTGCCAGGCCCGCTCAAAAAAGGCCAGCCACACCAGAGCACCACCGGGCTTGCGAGCGCGAACTCGATCCAGGCCCAAACCGTTGCCGAGAGCAGGTGCTGCAGGGGTTTGGAGGGGAGCAGTTCCGAGACCATGACTGCCAGCAGCGGAGCGGCGAGCGCAACGCTGATCCAGAAACGTTTTGACATGTCGGCCGGTTCGGGATTGACCTCGTCCCTGGAGATCTCACGTGGCTCCAGCGTCACTCCGCGAATCGGACAGGAGCCCGGCTGCGAACGCACCACCTCGGGACGCATGGGCAGGTGTATTCGGTTTGTGCAACCGCAGGACAATGGTCGTAGGTTCAAGCGCCATACCGCACTTCGGAGAGCTTCCGGGTCCAGGCTGCTTGACCTCCGGGTGCATGGGACGGGTGTACTTCGATGAGACCACGCCCGAGGCCTTCGAGGGCGTAGGAAGTTTGGATTTCGAACTGGAGAGCCTCTCCCGATCGGCATTGGTCGGACCCTTGTGGATTTCGCCTTCTTGCTCGATGTATCGGCCAGGTCTGCTTCGAATGCGCGCTTACACGCTGCGGCACAGAAGAAATAGGAAGTTCCGTGGTGGACGGACTCGCCGTAAATATGAGCGGGGTTGACGACCATCCTGCAGAGGGGTCTTGTATGGCTACAACGGGTCGATCGCGGTGCATCGTCGCCTCCTCAGGCTGTCGGTGCAACAGACGTGCAGGATCTGTCGGCTATTCGCGTGCGCTGCGTGTCAGCGAAAGGGATGGATGCCCTATCGTGAAGATTGCGGTAAGACGCAGCAATACCGCTCTTGCCGCCGATATGCCGGCCGCGCATTCGGACCTTGACCAGCCGCAAATACTTGGTGATAGCACTGCCGCTGCCCGAACGCAATCATATGTTGGCATGAGAGCCATGAGGGTTGGCGGAACGGCAATCGACGCTGGCCGCGATCCCGCGAGAGATTGAATCAAGCGATCGCATCCCCACCTCATGTCTTTGCATGATAGCGCTCGCATGCGCGAGGTGGTACTACAAGATCAGGCAGGCCCACGGTATCGCGCGGCAACGGTGAGTAAGGTGTCTTTGTGAACTGAACCTGGAGAATCACTCCGATACTTCGATATTTCGGAATCCCTATTTTGCAGGTGTTCCTATGGACAAACGAAAGCAGCCGAGCAACTCCAGCGCGAACGAATCGACGTTACATGGCGGGCTGAGCCGGCGTGCATTCATTCAAAGCCCCGCCCTGGCCACGGCGGGAGCCGCGCTGATCACCGAGGATGCATATGCCGGCCAGGAGATCGTCCCGCATGCGCCTTATATCTGCTTCGCCTACAACGGAAGCTTGAACGGATCGGCTGGCTACGATCGTCAGGCCGGAGAAGCAACCCATACCTCAAGCTTCATCTATCGAGGGCGTGTGTGGTACTGATATCGACAGCGGCGGAGAACAGCTTCGTCTCCATCGACCGTAGCCGCCTTTCGGCACAGGGAGGGAAACACAATGTTCGCAATCATGGGAGTCACGGGACAGGTTGGCGGAGAGTTGGCACGCACGCTTCTGGCGAAGGGCCAGCAGGTCCGCGCAATCGTACGCAGCAGCGAAAAAGGAGCTCCATGGCAGCAGCGCGGATGCGCAATCGCGGTCGCGTCCACCGACTCTCCGGAGTCCCTGCAAAAGGCATTCGAGGGAGCGGACGGAGTCTTCGCGATGTTGCAACCGATCTTCGATCCGCCCCCCGGCTTTCCCGAAGCGCGCGCCGCGGTCGATAGCCTGTACACTGCCCTTCTCGCAGCCAGCCCGAAGAAACTTGTATTCCTCTCCACCATCGGCGGTCAGGTGGAGAGGCCCAGTCTGCTGAGCCAACTGCACCTGATGGAGGAGCAGATCGGCAAGCTCCCCACGCCGCTCTGCTTTCTCCGCGCCGGCTGGTTTATGGAGAACTCCAGTTGGGATGTCGCTCCAGCCCGCGACCTCGGAGTGATTCCGAGCTTCCTTCAGCCATTGGATAAACCCGTACCGATGGTAGCCACCGAGGACGTTGCCCGAACCGCCGCCGGATCCCTCCTTGAGGACTGGCAGGGACGACGCGTGGTTCAACTGGAAGGACCCGTACGCATCAGCCCAAACGATGTGGCCGCCGCCTTCAGCCGAGTACTCGGCCGCGCCGTGCACATGGAAGCCGTGCCGCGCGAGACCTGGGACACACTCTTCCGCTCGCAGGGAATGAAGAATCCCGGGCCCAGAATTCAGATGCTCGATGGCTTCAACGAGGGGTGGATTGAGTTTGAAGGCGGAGAAGGAGCCTCGCGCAAAGGCTCGACAATGATCGACGCCGTAGTACAAAAATTGGTGCGCTGTCACTCAGAGATATCGTAGCGAAAGGCGATCGGCACTACAGAATGGAATTTTGTCGAAGTGATGACAGCGCTGCCACGCTCAATGCACGCAAAATCCCCAATGCGCTCACCGACGCCGGATCAATAACGATATGTCGGCCAGTGTCTCGGAATCTCATTCCACAGAGGCAGGTAGTCGGGCACTACGGCGTCTGTCGGGACTGACAGTGGTCTTCCAATCCACGTTTGAGGCATTCCCATGGGCTGGCTCCAACCACTCGTTCAAAGGCCTTACTGAATGCCGCATCGGACTCGTAACCGTCTACAGGTAAACGTATCTCAGCCTATGCTGGTTATCTCCTCTAGCTGGGAGATCATCCTTTCCCACTTGCCAACTGGGGCCCCCATCAGACGGCTGAATGGATAAATGTGGATATGGGGTGCTTGAACAGTTAGGGTACCGATCCTGGATCGGGGATTTCGATCGACATCGCTGGTTGCCATACTTGCATGACCTCCGAAATGCTCAGGGGAGTGAATTAGTTACAAAACTAAAGGGCCCCGAACTTCATGTCGGGGCCCTTGTTACTCTTGCGTGAAGCGCGGCGGAACTTGCAAAATAACGTGAACTTGCAACTAAGTGATCGCGACTTGCATTTTAAGTGTGCGCGCACAAATTCGAGCAAAAGTAAGTATAAGTTCCTATGAACAACCACTCGTGCTTCCGCATTCCATGCAGCGGTAGCAGGAGCCGTTTCTGGTCATGATGGCTCCGCAGGTGCTGCAGCTGGGGCTGTCGCCCATCTCGTACATCGCCTTCATCGCCGAGGCCGTGTGGAAGACGCTGCGGTCGACCGTGTCCAGGGGATGCGAAGAAGCAGGTCCTCCGCCTTCAGCGAAGGAGGACAAGTTCTGGGAGGACAGGCCGCTCGCGGCTGCCAGGTCCCGGGAGATCGACGCCTGCGGCTCGCTTGCGATGCCCTGCTGGGGTGGGGTGCGATCAGCGTAGTCGAAGGCTTCGCCGTGGAACTCGTGGGTGGCGGGGGTAGCTGGCGGAAAGATCCGTTCCCACCTTAGGCGACGATGAGGCCGTCGCCGCAGATGGCGCACCCAGATGGTTGGTGCTGTTCGCGGCGAGGGTGGGCTGCTTCATGTTGGCGAAGAGGTCCAGCTGCTGACCGCTGAGGAAACGGAGCTGCATCCAGCGGAAGAGGTAGTCCATGATGGACTTGGCGTAGCCGAGCTCTTCGGAGCCGGTCCAGCCCGAAGGCTCGAAGCGGGTGTGGGCGAACTTCTCGACCAGCACCTTGAGCGGCACGCCGTGCTGCAGAGCCATGGAGATCGCCGTTGCGAAGGAGTCCATCAGGCCGGAGATGGTGGAGCCTTCCTTGGCCATGCGGATGAAGATTTCGCCAGGTGCTCCATTCGGATACAGCCCGACGGTGATGTAGCCTTCGTGGCCGCCGATGCCGAACTTGTGCGTGATGCTCATGCGCTCGGCAGGGAGACGGTGGCGGACGGCGCGGGGCGGGGCCTGGGCGTCGAGCGCGTCGGCGTTCTGGGTGGTGGCGTGAATGTGCGCGGCGAGCTGTGCCTGGGTGTCGGCGAGCTGCTGCTGGGTGGTGGCGAGATGGGCTTCGGCGAGCGAGACGGCCGCGGTGAGTGCCGCAACCTTCTCGGCAGACGCGCCGGCTGCTTTGGATTCAGCCGAGACGCTGGTTCCCTTCTTGTCAGCATCCGTTTGCGCGGTGACGTTGAGGGGCTGCGTGCCCTTGGAGCCGTCGCGGTAGATGGCTACAGCCTTGAGGCCGAGGCGCCAGGATTCGGTGTAGGCGTCGGCGATATCCTGAACCGAGCAGTCGTTGGGCAGGTTGACGGTCTTTGAAATTGCCCCGGAGAGGAAAGGCTGGGTGGCGGCCATCATCTTGACGTGGCCGGTCCAGGAGATGCTGCGGGTTCCCTTGGCTGGCTTGAAGGAGCAATCGAATACGGCAAGGTGCTCGGGCTTGATGCCGGGGGCTCCTTCGATGGTGCCGGTCGCGTCGATGTAGTTGACGATGGCTTCGACTTCGGCTTCCCTATAGCCGAGCTTGAAGAGGGCTCCGGGGACGGTGTTGTTGACGATCTTGATCATGCCGCCGCCGACGAGCTTCTTGTACTTCACCAGCGCGAGGTCGGGCTCGATGCCCGTGGTGTCGCAGTCCATCATGAAGCCGATGGTGCCGGTGGGAGCGAGGACGGTGACCTGCGAGTTGCGATAGCCGTACTGCTCGCCGAGAGCGAGGGCGGAATCCCAGGCATCCTGGCTGGCGGACTTGAGCTCGGCGAGTTGCGGAGCGACGAAGCCGGCAGCGTCTTCATAGCCGGCGGCCGCGGGCTTGAGTGAGCTGTCGATGTTGTTGACCTCGGCGCGATGCATGCGGATGACGTCGAGGAACGGCTCGCGGTTGACGTAGAAGCCGGGGCAGGCACCGCCGGTGATCTCGGTCTGCTGCGTGAGCGGCGTGGCGGCGCCGAGAGCAGGAGCCGTCGCAGCCAGGCGCGCGGACTGGGCATACGCATCGCCGCAGAGGATCGCGGTGAGCGTTGCAGCGTAGGCGCGGCCGGCGTCCGAGTCGTAGGGCAGGCCGCGATCCATCAGCAGCGCGCCGAGATTGGCGTAGCCAAGGCCGAGCGGGCGGTAGTCGTGCGAGTTCTTGCTGATCTGCTCCGTCGGATAACCGGCCGCGTCGACGATGATCTCCATCGCGGTCGTGACGATCGCGATGGCGTGACGGTAGGCGGGGATGTCGAACTGGCCGCCGGGGGTGAGGAACTTCATGAGGTTGAAGGACGCGAGGTTGCAGGCGGAGTCGTCGAGGAACATGTACTCCGAGCAGGGATTGCTGACGCGTTGATGCGGGCGGTGTTCTTGCTGGTGTGCCAGCGGTTGATGGTGGTGTCGTACTGCATGCCGGGATCGCCGCACTGCCAGGTGGCTTCGGCGATCTGGTGCATGAGGTCCTTGGCGCGGTACTCCCTGACGGGCTCCTTGCCCTTGACGGTGCGGGTGGTGAAGGTGCTGTCGGTCTCGACGGCGTGCATGAACTCGTCGGTGACGCGGACGGAGTTGTTGGCGTTCTGGAAGAAGATGCTGGTGAAGGCTTCGGAGTCGGGGCCGGAGCCGTCGAAGCCGGCGGCCATGAGGTGCCAGGCCTTCTTCTCTTCCTTCACCTTGCACTGGATGAACTCTTCGATGTCGGGATGATCGATATTGAGGACGACCATCTTCGCAGCACGGCGGGTCTTGCCGCCAGACTTGATCACGCCGGCAAAGGCGTCGAAGCCGCGCATGAAGCTGAGCGGACCGGAGGCGGTGCCGCCGCCGGAGAGGGTTTCCATCGAGCCGCGAATCGCGGACAGGTTCGAGCCGGCACCCGATCCCCACTTGAAGAGCATGCCCTCGGTCTTAGCGAGGGTGAGGATGCTATCGAGCGAGTCCTGCACGGAGTTGATGAAGCAGGCGGAGCACTGCGGGCTTGGAGTAACCGGTGACCGAGAAGGCTACCTTGCCCTGCTCGGCATCCCAGTGCCAGTTCTGCGCGTCGGAGTTGGGCTCGAGGCGGTCGCAACCGACGTTGAACCAGACGGGCGAGTTGAAGGCGGCCTTCTGGTTGACCAGCAGGTGGGTGAGCTCGGCGAAGAAGATCTGCGCGTCCTCTTCGGAGGCGAAGTAGCCGTCACGCATGCCCCAGTCGCGGATGCTCTCGGCGACGCGGGAGATCAGGTCGCGAACACCCTTCTCGCGGTCGGGGGTTCCGACCTGGCCGTGCAGGTACTTGGAGGCAACGATGTTGGTCGCGGTGACGGACCAGTCCGAGGGGACCTCGACGGCCTTCTGCTCGAAGACGAGGCGGCCCTTGAAGTCCTGGATGATGGCATCGCGAAACTCCCAGGTGAGCTCGTCGAAGGGGCTGACACCCGGCTTCGTGAAGTAGCGCGAGAAGTGCAGGCCGGGGGCGGAGCTCTGAGGGTGGAAGGCAGCGGCGGGGGTGGTGGTCTGCTCGGCTGCGGTGTGAATCGTATCGGCCATGGAAGGGTACCTCTCGAGAAAAACTGGGGATCGACCGGATGGTTATCCGGGGGGTTACCGGTTGGAACGTAAGTCAGATGGCGGCCTGGTTAGGGACGGTTCTCCAGCCTGTCGGCACGGCTGGAAGGGGTACGTCTCGGGTCCTTGTCAGCGGTGTGGCCAAGGCGGCAGGCGCTGCACCAGAGCTGCGGGTGAAGTCGAAAGTAACGCCGCATCTGGTACGAGTCAAGTATAAAACAACTACATGTAGTGGTGTAGAAGTAGATACTCCCACAGCGCGGGGTTTAAGCGGTGGTGACTTTGGTTTTTCTGGGGTTTTGCTGTGGAAACTTCGTGAATGCCGCATGAATCGCGGGGTTTGCGCGTGTGAATACGCGATGAATCAAGGGTACGGCGCGGGAGGGGTGAGCGCAAGGGTGAAGTGCGGGGGAAAAGCGGTGCCGGAGGTGGAAAAGTCCAGTGCGCGGACGACGGGGATTTGGCTCATGGTGCAGCGCGTCCACCCCGCGACCGGATTCGGTCGCGGGAGGACGCACGAGACAGAGGGAATGGCTCGGTCGGCGAGGCTCCGCCTAGGTGACGGTCACGGTGAAGGAGGCGGTGCTGGTGAGCGTGGAGGTGGCGCTGTCGGTTCCCGTGATGGTGATGGTGTAGGTGCCGGCCGGGGAGTTGGTCGTTGTGGTGGTGGTGGTGCTGCCGGTACCGTTGCTGGTCGAACTACCGCCGCTGCAGCCGGTGAGCCCGAGGCCGGTGAGGGACAGGGTCAGCAGGAGGCCAAGCGCCAGGGCGCCGCCCAGGAACTTGCGGGAGCGGCGGCGGGCGCAGACCAACACGAAAGCGCCGGCCAGCGTGGCGGGAAGCGGAAGCCGCTTCCAGGGAGAGGGAGCCGGAGGAGCGGCGTTGCGTGCGACGGCCGTGGTGCCTGGCCGGGCTGCGCCTGCGGTTGTGCAGGCGGAGGAGTTGGTATAGACGGTGTAGGTAGCGTTGGCGGGCGCGGTGCCGGTGACCGGGACGGAGCTTGAGCCCAGGACGATGCAGCCGTCAGTCAGGGACCCGGTGACCTTGAGATCGACCGTGCCGGTGTAGCCGTTGGTGGGGGTGATGGTGAGGGTGCCGGTCGTAGAGGCTCCCGGGGCGAGGCTGACCGAAGTGGCGGCGAGCCCGAACGATGGTGCGCCGGAGGTCGTGGTGCCGGAGCTGGGCCAGGCGGTCAGGAGGTTGAAGAAGTCGATGGAGCCAAGACCGGAGGCCTCGTCGTAGCCGGTGGTCGCCGCGTAGTGTGTCGTTCCGGGAGACGCGCAGTAGGAGGTGCCGGAGAGGCACTGATTGCCGCCCGAGGTGATGTCGTGGAAGGCGGTAGCGTAGACCGGGGTGGCGGCGAGCGAGTAGAGCGTCGAGTTCACGACGCCCTGGCCGCTGGCAGCGGAGTAGCCCTTGGCCTGGTTGAGGATGGCGACCAGGCCGGAGAAGGTGGGAGCGTCAAAGCTGGTGCCGCCACCGACCGTGAGGAGCTGGCTGGAGGCGTCGCGCAGGCCGTCGTTGCAGCTCGCCTGCTGATATGGAGGCGTGCCGCCGTTGGCTGCCGTGTTCCAGAAAGTGGGATCGCTGGTGCAGAAGGCGAAGGGAGCATTGTAGGGCGAGGCCGTGAGCGCAATATCCGGCACCATGCGCTTGCCGCCCGAGGCGGGGATCGCTACGCCGCCGATGGTGCCCGCCTGCCAGGTGGGTTGCGGGGTGTAGATGCTGACGCCGCCGCCGCCGGCGGAGATGGGAGCCTGCGGATCACTGCAGGAGGAAGCGTCGTCGTTCCAGACCATCTCGGGGATGTAGGATTTTGCGGAGCTGACGATGTCGGTGGAGGACTGCGGCGTCGAAGTAGGTGTTGTTGCCGGAGGCAACGTCAGCAGACGGGAAATTCGGTGCCGCCCATGGAGGTGACGTACTGGCTGCTGCCCGGGAAATCGACGGCGAGCTGCTCGTTGCCCGTGACGTTCTTGGCATTGAACCCGCCGTAGCAGTCCGTGGAGCCATCGTCGCCGGCGGCGGCGACGACGGTCTGCCCCTGCGCGGCCGCCTGCTCCAGGTCAGCGTTGTAGGAGGCGTACTCCGACGCGCCGAGTGCAGGCTCACACTCGCCATAGCTGGAGCTGATGATGGGAGCGGTGCGCTGGTCGATCGGCGTACTCGATGGCGTTGAAGGCGCCTTCGTTGCCGTTGCCGGTGTAGACGAAGTAAACCTGCGCGCCTTTGGCGATGGTGCTGGAGTACTCGAGATCGAGGTCGGACTCGGCTTCGTCGCCGTCGGCATAGACGGTGGAGGTGCCGGAGCCGGGAACGAGGACGACGATGGGCGCCTTGCCGGCGATGCCGACGGCGTTCTGGAAGTTGGAGATGTCTGTGAGATTGACCGCGGACTGGCCGACGACGGCGATGGACTGGTTGGTGCCGGTGTAGCCGGAGTTGTAGGCCGGGGTGATGTCGTAGATGGTGGCGAGGTCGCCGGGAGTGAGGTAGTGATTCCCGGTCTGGCTGGAGGTGAAGCGGGGCCTGGCCGGCTGAACTCCGCTACGGACGATGTGCGGGACAAGCCGGAAGTCGGACAGGTTGCCGACGGCCAGAACGCTGGAGCCGAGGGCGGCGGGAAGGCTGAGGTCGGCCGAGGGAGCGAAGTGCCTTGCGGCAGGCTGAAGGGCGTTGCCCGGCGGTGAGGTAGTAGTGCAGCGGGGACGCCGAAGGCGTTTGCGACCTGGCCGGCGGTGCCGGAGAAGTAGATACGGTTGCGGCTGCGCGAGACCCGGTCGACCGAGAAGCCCTGCTGCTCGAGCCAGGTCTCGGCGGCGGCGATGTCGGAGTCGGCGACGCCAAACTGCGCGGCGTACTGATCGGGGGTGATCCAATGATGGTAGAGCGGGGACGCGGGGTTCTGCTGGGCCGCGACCAGGGCGTCGAGGGCGTTCTGCTGGGCGGCCGAACGGCTGAAGACCAGGGAGATGCCCTGTAGCTGCAAGGTGCCGGGAACCGCGCCGATGTCGTCGGCAGCCAGCGCGCGCGGGGGATGCGAGCCGGCCAGGGTGACCCGGCTGGAGTTGTCGATGGGCGCGGTGATGCGCGGCTGCAGCTTCGGAGCCTGCACCTGGGCAGCGGCGGGAAGGATTGCGCACGTTGCTGCAGACAAAACCAATGCGGAGAGCGGCTGGAACAGGAGTTTCATCGGAACACGTTTCATAAAGGCCCTGACTCTGCGTACAAAGGAACTACAGTTGAGACGAAGATGAATTGGCCGGTTGGGATGCCCGGGCCGGATTTTTCGCGGTTGCCTTTAATGAAGACGACTCCGCGGGGGAATAGGATTACACCCAGTGAGCGGTTGGCGCGACTTTCCGCACATTCCCGAGCCCGTGGCCGGAGCTACGGTGAGTTGGATGCAGGAACAGAGTTGAGCGTCCTGGAAAGGACGGGGCCCCGGCGCGGATTGCTGGCTCATGAATACTATAGATTTTTCCTGGACCGCCTGCGCCGTGTGGGCATTTACTGTTCTAATCGGCAGGATAGATACAAGCATCAGAATCTCTCGGAGGAAACCTCGATGAAGCGTAATGCGTGTGGCAGGATGGACGGCTGCGGCGGTGCTGGCGTTGGGTACGGGCGTGTTGAGCGCGCAGACCACCCAGTGGAAGATCGACCCGATGCACTCGGAGGCGGACTTCGCGATCAAGCATCTGGCGATCAGCACGGTGCATGGCGCGTTCCATGGGCTCGCGGGCGTGATCAACCTTGATCCGAAGGATGTGGCGAAGTCGAGCGTGGAGGCGACCATCCCCGTGGACACCGTGGATACGGGCGTGGCGCCACGGGATACGGATCTGAAGAGCCCCCGGTTCTTCGACGCGACCAAGTTCCCGACCATGACCTTCAAGAGCACCAGCGTGCACAAGGCCGGCGACCACTATGACGTGACCGGGGATTTGACGCTCCATGGCGTGACCAAGCCCGTGGTGCTGAAGCTCGAGGAGCTGGGTAAGCCACAGACGGGGATGGACGGAAAGAGCGTGCATCGCGGGTTCACGGCTACGACGACCATCAATCGCCAGGACTTCGGGTTGTCGTTCAACGGCACGCTGAAGAGCGGGGATGCGGTGCTGTCGGACGAGGTGCGGATCGAGATTGATATCGATGCGGCGCAGATCTAAGTCGTAAGGATTGGAGATACAAACAGCCGTGCCGGGAACGCTCTCCGGGCACGGCTGTTTGGTGGTGCTGGCGAGGATCTACTCGTCGTCGCCGTACTCGATCTGGTCCTCCACGCCGTGGTCGATGATGCGCGTGTCGATGGAGAGCAGCGGAAGGTTCTGCTTGCGGAGCTGCTGGTTGATCGCCTTGAGGTCGGTAGACTTGAGCTGGTTCCACTGCTCGAGGAGATCGGGGAGGGGCTTGGCGATCTCCGCGGCGCCAGCGGTCTGGCTGGTCGTAGGAGCCGCGTCGGCGTTCTCGATGGAGTGCTCGAGTCGCGCAAGTTGCGTGCGGACCGAGCTCAACGTCGCCGAGCCGGCAGGACCGCCGCGACGGCCTCCACCTTCGCCCTCCTCGCCGCCAGCGATCTTCCTGAGCTTGGCTTCCAGATCTTCGGCGGCCTCGTGCGAGACCTTGGAGCTGGGCGAGTCAAGCTGGTCGCGCAGGACCGTGATCTCGTGGAGAGCCTTGGTAGCCTGCAGCATCTGGTCGTACATGGTGTGCGCGAGATTGAACTGCTGCTCGAGATCGAAGCGCGAGGTCTTGACGCGGGGATCCATCACGATCGTGAGTTGCTCGACGAGCGACTCGCCGCCGGCCATGAGGCGCACGGTGTAGGCACCCGGCATGACCCAGGGCGACGAAGAGACGGCGGGCGTGTCATGCGGAACGGCAGAGTCGGCGTCGGGGCCGGTGGACATGCCGGGGACTTCGCGGGTAGTGCATGTCCCAGAGGAAGCGATGGTCGCCAGGTTCGGCGGAGAGGACACGCGGCGCGCGCGCCCAGAGCGTTGGATCCGGATAGCGCGGATCGAGTGGAGGCACCGGGTCCGTGCTCTTGAACTCGGTGACGACCGCGCCATGGCTGTCGAGGATCTGCAGCGTGACGGGGCCGTTGATGTTGGGACCGAGGTAGTAATCGATGATGGCGCCATCGGGAGGGTTCTCGCCGGTGGCCATGTCGGGCGGCCAGGGCGTGGGCGGATTCATGTCGTTGCGCACGCGGATCGTCGTCTGGGGGACAAAGAGGTGAGCATTCGCTGCGGCGAGCATTGCAGCTTTGCCGGCCTGCGCATGCGCGGCGATCTGGCGCAGCGGCGTGACGTCGTCCAGGATCGAGGAAGCCGCGGCCGTGCGTTCCGGCGATCAGGTCGTCGCCCTTAATGGTGAGGTCGCGGACGGAGGTAGCGGGCATGTTGAGCCGCAGGGACTGCCAGTGGTCGCCGTCGTCGAAGGAGACATACACTTGCGTCTCCGTTCCGGCGTAGAGCAGGCCCTTCTGCTTCGGGTCTTCGCGGATGGTGCTGGTGGCTGCGCCGTCGGGAATGCCGTTGTCGATCTCAGTCCAGGTCTTGCCGCCATCGTGCGTGCGGAAGAGATGCGGGCGCATGTCATCCAGACGCAGCGTGTTGATGGCGGCGTAGGCGGTCTGGGTGTCGAAGTGGCCGGCATCCATATTGAAGACCTTCCAGAAGGGCTTCAGTTCCGGGGGCGTGACGTTCGACCAGTGGGCTCCGCCGTCGGTGGTCGTCCAGATAAAGCCATCGTCGGTGCCGGCCCAGATGCGATCGATGTTAAGAGGGGAGAGGCCAAGCGCGTAGATGACGCCGCGGCGGATGGGCTGAGCGCTCTTCTCTTTGTCGTATGCATTCAGCACCGCGGGAAGCGCGAAGGTTTCGCGGCTCAGATCGGGCGAGATCTGCTTCCAGTTCTTGCCGCCGTCGCGCGTTAGCCAGAGGAAGTTGGTAGCGAAGTAGAGGTTGTGCGGATCGATGGGCGAGAACTGCAGAGGCTCGGTGCGCAGAGCGCGATAGGCGTGGAGGGCAGAGGGTGGCACGTCCTGCACCTGGCCGGTGCGGCGGTCGTAACGCGTTACTTTGCCGCCATAGACGATGTCGGGGTCGAGCGGGTCGGGCGCCGCGTAGCCGTACTCTTCAATGCCCACCGGATGCCAGTCGTGAAAGGTGATGCGGCCGTCGTCGCTGCGGCTGGCCACGCAGGCGGAGCCGCTATCCTGCTGTCCGCTGCAGACGCGGTAGGGGAAGGCGTTGTCGGCAGTGACGTGATACACCTGCGCGGTCGGCTGGTTGTACCACTGGCTCCAGGTATGGCCTCCGTTCACGGTGATGATGGCGCCCTGGTCGCTGGTGAGCGCGACAATCTTGGTGTTGTTGGGATTGATGTAAACGCCCTGGTAGTCGTCGCCGCCGGGCGAGCCGCGGAAACCAGTCCAGGTCTTGCCCGCGTCGGTGGACTTCCAGGTCACGACGCTGGCGACGTAAATCGTGTCAGGATCCTTGGGATCGACGACCGGGACGGGAAGATCGCCGCCGCCGATGCGCTCTTCAGGGCGAGTGTCGTCGACGGGCGCGTGGACCCAGGTGCTGCCGCCGTCGTCGGACCGATAGAGCCCAACCTTGCGACCGGTCGCGGCTTCGAGATAGATGCGCTTGGAGTCAGTGGGCGAGATGGTGAGGTTGACCTGCGTGATGCCGTCGGGAAGGCCGCCGCCCGTCAGCTTGGTCCACGTTTCGCCGCCGTCGGTGGAGCGGAAGAGACCGCCGTCGGGGCCCTCCCAGGAACCGTTCTCCCAGGGGCCTTCCTGGCGCTGCCACATGCCGGCGAAGACGATGTTGGGATGCTGCGGATCGATCTGGACTTCAGAGGCTCCGGTGCGGTCGTTGACGAAGAGCACGCGCTTGAAGGTAGCGCCGCCATCGGTGGACTTGTAGAGGCCGCGCTCTTCGTTGGGTCCGTAGGGATGCCCCTCCGCTGCGACGAAGACGATGTTGGGATTGGTGGGATCGACGGCTACCTGGCCGATCTGCTGCGAGTCGCGCAGGCCGAGATGCGTCCACGATTTGCCCGCGTCGGTGGACTTGTAGACGCCGTCGCCGGTGGAGAGGTCGGGGCGGGCAAGGCCTTCGCCGCTGCCGACGTAGATGATCCTGGGATCAGAGGGAGCGACGGCGATGGCGCCGATAGAGCCGGTTGGCTCGTGGTCCCAGAGGCTGTGCCAGGTCTCCCCGGCGTCGGTGGTCTTGAACACTCCGCCACCCACAGCGCCAATATAAAAGGTGGACGGCTCGGAGGCGACGCCGGCAAGAGCGCGAGTGCGGCCGGCGCGCATGGGACCGATCTCTCGCCAGCGCATGGCGGAGTAGAGACTGGAGGACGCGGGCTGAGCGGGCGTTTGAGCTGCGGCGACGCCAGCGCCGACAAGCGCGAGCAGGATGGGAAGTGCGGCGGTACGGCCGGAGAGGGTCACGACGGCTCCTGAAATGTGCATGATGCGTTGATGCCAAACGGACGAACTGCGAAGCGGAAAAGACGCATTGCCTGTTGCTGGTGCCGAGCCTGCGACCTTTTTGCGCTTCGATTCGTCGAAAACACTGAACCTTAACAACTTATACTGACTGTCTCCGGCTTTTCCATTGCGTCTCTCCCTACCTCTTTATCTTGACCCTCTCCAACGTCTCGAGGACCTGCCATGACTCGCTCGCTTTTCCGATTCGTTTTCCTTGCCTCTTTTTGCGTGACCACCATCAGTGGCATCACGGCAACCGCTCAAACCGGCGAGGTTCCGGCAACAGCGCTCTCGGGGCTGGAGTGGAGGGACGTGGGGCCGATGCGCGGCGGGCGATCGTTCGCCGTTGCGGGCGTGCCCAGCCAGCCGGACACTTTCTATATGGGCTCGGTGGGCGGCGGCGTGTGGAAGACGGAAAACTCCGGACGCACCTGGAAGCCGATTGCGGATCAGGGGATTCCGATTGGTTCGATCGGCGCGATTGCGGTTGCGCCGTCGGACCCGAACGTGGTCTACGTGGGCACGGGTGAGCCGGATATTCGCAACCAGCACTCGTACGGCATCGGGATGTATAAGTCGGTGGACGCGGGCAAGACGTGGACGCACATCGGCTTGGACGACAGCGAACATATTGGACGGATCGTGGTGGACCCCTCCAACCCGGAGCGCGTGTACGTGGCTGTGCTCGGGCATATCTATGACGCCAACACGGAGCGCGGCGTGTATCGGTCGACCGACGGCGGCAAACACTGGAAGAAGGTACTGATGAGCTCCGCGGATCCCAAAGACGTGGGCGCGATTGATATTGCCCTCGATCCGAAGGACGCGCGTGTGCTGTATGCGTCCCTGTGGGCGACCCGCCGGCCACCCTGGGCGGTGTATGCGCCTTCCTACATGCCGGGCAGCGGGCTCTACAAATCGACCGACGGCGGCGATCACTGGACACAGTTGCATGGAGGGTTTCCCGATGACCCGTATGTCGGCAAGATTGGTATTGCCGTAGCGCCGAGCAATCCCAATCGGCTGTGGGCCGTCGTGGATGATATCTGGCGCAGCCGTCGCGCCATCGTTCCGCGAAGCCGCGAAGCCGGCGGCGCCGGGAGCTCCGAAGCCTACGGGTGGTGTGTATCTCTCGGACGACGCCGGCAAGACCTGGCGGCTGGTGAATGATGAGAAGCGGCTGTGGGGTCGCGGCTGGTACTTCGAGTCGGTCACCATCGATCCGACGAATCCGAATGAGGCCTACGTGATCAACACGGCCACCTATCGGACGACCGACGCCGGCAAGACGTTTGTGCCGGTGAAGGCTGCTCCCGGTGGGGATGATTATCACCAGCTGTGGATCAATCCGAACGATCGGAATCGCATGGTGCTCTCGAGCGATCAGGGCACGGTAGTGAGCGTCGATGGAGCGAAGAGCTGGAGCACGTGGTACAACCAGCCGACTGCGGAGATCTATCACGTAGCCGCGGAGAACCGCTTCCCCTATTGGCTGGTAGGCGCGCAGCAGGACTCGGGCGCCGTGGGCGTTGCAACATGGTCGAGGTTCGGCGTGCTGGACTTTCGCAGCTGGGAGCCGCTCTGCCAGGCCGGCGAGAGCGATACCGTCGTTCCGGATCCTAAGGACCCCAGCGAGCTGTACGGAGGAGGCGCGGGCCGCTGCAACCAAATATTGAATGTGCAGCAACCGCTGGGGAAGCTGCCAGCAGATGATCCGAAAGATCCGGCCCGCAAGACGTGGACGCTTCCCGAGGTGTTCTCGCCGGTCGACCAGGCTCTGTACTACTCGAATCAGTTTGTGTTTCGAACGCGCGATCATGGAGCGACGTGGGAGAAGATCAGCGCGGACCTGACGCGAGAAAATCCCGCGGTCCCGAAGACGCTCGATCCGGTGACCGCCAAGGATATCGACGAGCCGATGACGGACCACTTCGGCGTGGTGTACACCATCAGCCCGTCGCCGCTGGACGCGAAGACGGTGTGGGTGGGAACCGATGATGGGCTCATCTGGAACACCACCGATGACGGCGCGCACTGGAACAACCTGACGCCGCCGGCGCTGACGGCGTGGAGCAAGGTCTCGCAGGTTGAGGCCGGCCACTTTGATGTGAACACGGCGTATGCATCGGTGGATCGGCATCGGCTGGCGGACTATGGCGCGTACATCTATCGCACCCACGATGGCGGCAAGACGTGGACGAAGATTGCGGATGGAATTCCGTCCGGAGCGTTTGTGAATTCGGTGAAAGAAGATCCGAAGGTGAAGGGCCTGCTCTATGCCGCAACTGAACTGCGCGTGTATGTGTCCTTCAATGACGGCGACCACTGGCAACCGCTGCAGTTGAATATGCCGGCCACCTCCGTGCGCGACCTGATCGTACATGGCGACGACCTGGATATCGCCACGCATGGGCGAGGCTTCTGGGTGTTGGATCAGATGACGGCGCTGCGGCAGTTGGCGGAGAAGGGCGAAGAAATTTTGTCCGCGCCGGCGTATCTGTTCAAACCTGGAACGGCGCTGGCGCTGGTGCCGGGCACGGAGGATGGGACGCCGCTGCCGCCCGAGGAACCGCAGGAGAAGAATGCTCCCGGAGGCGTGCTGGCATACTACTGGCTGAAGTCCGCGCCGACCACGCCGTTGAAACTGGAACTGATAGACAGCAAGGGCGTGGTGCGCGCGTGCGCCGCAAGCGACACGCCGGTGAAGCCGGTGGACACGGAAAAGATTGACGTGCAGGCTCTATGGAGAGAGCCGGCGCCGCCACCGGTCGCGACCGCAGGCATGCATCGCTTTGCGCTGAACGTGACACAGAGCCACGGCGAGGAGTTCGGAGGAGGCGCAGCCGAGCCCGCGCCGCACGACGCATGTACCGGCAGCATGCCGCCGAAGCCAACAGCCGCTCGTGGAGCGGGCCGGCGGGGTCTGGTCGCGCTCGAACCAGGCGAATATACCGTGCAGCTCAGCGTGGATGGCAAGACGTACACGCAGCCCGCGCTTGTCGCTCCCGATCCGCGCGGCGCACATCCGTATGATGCAAGCGAAGATGACAATCACAAGTAGGAATTAACCTGCAGGGCGGTACTCCCGTTTGGGGTGGTACCGCCCTGTAAAGGAGTACAGCCATTTTGCTTTGCCGTTACCTCCGTCGCCCTGCTCTCTTCGCACTATTTATTGCTCTTCCCTCTCTGCTGTGCGCGCAGAATCCGAATGGTTCGCTGCGTGGCGAGGTGGAGGACGCGACCGCTGCGCGCGTGGTAGGAGCTCGCGTCGTTGTGCAGGCTGCAGGCTCCTCGATCAGCCGCTCGGCGAAGACCAACGGCCGGGGCGAATTTCGTATCGACGGCCTGCTGCCGGGAGAGTATCGAGTTGCCGTCACGGCGAGCCGCTTTGCCGAAGCCACGGCCAATGTAGATGTCGCCGTCAGCGTGGTCCGTGACATCAGCGTTACGCTGAAGCCGGAGGCCGCGCAAGAGACCGTCAATGTCGCCGCCGGCGCGTCGTCGATCACAACGGAGACGGTGGACACCGCGAGCGCTGTGCGCGGAGGGGTGGTAGGGAGCAAGGACCTCGAGTCGCTGCCCCTCCCGGCGCGCAGCTTCGCCAACATCGCGTATCTTGTGCCAGGCACCGAGCCGGTGGAGCCCTCCGATCCTACCAAGGCACGCATCACCGCCGTGTCGACGGGCGGAAGCTCAGGCCTGAACAACCAACTCTCGGTCGATGGCGCTGACGACTCCGACGATTGGATTGGCGGGTTCCTGCAAAACTTTTCGCCCGACGGCATTCAGGAGTTCGCCGTCCGTACCTCGAACGAGGACGCCGACACCGGATGGACCACCGCCGGGTCCGTCGTGATTACCACCAAGCACGGCACCAACGACTGGCACGGTGACGGAGCCTTCTACGAGCGTGCGGCGGCATTGAACGCCCGCTTCCCGATTGAGAATCCGGCCGAGACCTGCATCAATCAAACCTGCGTCTACAACCCCAAGCAGCCCTTCTCGCGCCAGAACTACGTGGGCACCCTCGGCGGACCGATCGTGAAGAACAAAGTGTGGTTCTTCACATCGTTCGAGAACGTGCACGAGAACGCCAGCATCGCGTACAGCCCCGCGAGCACCGAGCAGTTCCAGGCGCTGAGCGAGCTCGCCGCGGCAGGACTGATACCCGGGGCACCCTCGATCGCTGTTCCCTCGACGGTGCCGATTCCCTTCCGCGACTATCTTGGCTCGGTGCGTCTGGACTGGGCCCAGTCGAAGAAGTCGCAGTGGTTTCTGCGGACGTCGGAGGACTCCTACCTCACGCGCAATGCGCTCGTAGAACAAGGTACGCTGCCGTCCACGGGTCTGCTCACGCACAACAACTACTGGAACGCTGTGGTGAGCAACTCCTATACATTCAGTCCCAACTGGTTTGGCAACCTGGTGCTCGCTGGCAGCCTGCTGCACCTGACGCAGACGCGCAACTCCGACCTGGGCTTTGCGCTGGCCTTCCCGTTCAGCTCGACCGCGCTCACCATCTCCGGCTTCGAGACATTCGGTGACAACCAGTTCGCGACGCCCATCACGCTCTTCCCCGATCTGCGCAACCAGGATAAATATCAGGCCCGTTACGACATGAACCACGTGCTGGGAAGCCACGCGTTGAAGTTCGGTGTCGACTTCATTCACGAGCCGGTGCTTGGCGGAGCGTTCGCCGATACTGCCGAACAGATCGTTCAATATCCGTCGAACCCTGACTGCTACATCGGGCAGCCCGGCGCGGACTGCGGTGGCATCACGTCGCCACTGCCGTTCTATGACGTTGCTCCTTCGGCGCAATGCAATCCCCGCGCCCGACGCCGCCTCCGGCATCACCTGCACCTACACCCCTGCCGGCGACGGCAGCTTCTCGCAAAACGTGCAGCGGCTCGCGTTCTACGGGGAAGACTCCTGGCGCGTCTCGCATCACCTCACCGTCAACTACGGCCTCCGCTACCAGACGACCTTCGGTCTCTTCGAAGGTTCGGGGCGCACGCAGCAGCAGAACAGTGCGTACATCACGCTGCAGGCGCTGCAGATTCCGACCGTGCCCAGCCTGCCGCACGATGACCGCAAGCAGATCGCGCCGCGCCTCGGCCTTACCTTCTCGCCTGGTGGCAGCGAGAAAACCGTGCTGCGCGCCGGGTTCGGCATGTACTTCGACGACCTCGCGCAGAATGGCTGGGCCACCGCGCTGCAAGGCATCAACAACACAAACGCCACCACTGGATCCTGCGCCCTCACTGGCGGTCCAGGCAGCTACTCTCTCACTGGATCAGGTTGCCTGCAAGGCGGCGATGGAGCCACGGGCAACCTGATTGGCTCGCTCTATAAAACGCCGTATGCGATTCACATCACTGCGGGCGCTGAGCACGCGTTCAATCAGCGTTGGCTGGCCAGCGCGGACTTCGTCCACGAACAGGGCAACCACGGCTACCGTGCCTTCCCGTACGCGGGCGGCGCGAATTTGTTGACGCCGCTCATTCCTGCGTCCGACCCGGACTACGCGACCGACCAGGCGAACGTGGTGCCCAACGTGAACGTCTTTCAATCCGACAACCGCTCCAGCTACAACGCGCTGATGCTCCACGTGCAGGGGAACATGCGGCTCTTCAGCCTCGTCGCGAACTACCAGTTCTCCAAGGCACAGACCTGGGGCTGCCTGCTGGGCGAGCTCTTCGACTACGTAGACGGAGTATGCACCCTGCAGAGTGGCCCACAGGCGGGCCAGCTCGACGCCTTCGGCCCCGGCGACTACGGCCCCTCTGGCGAAGATGTGCGGCATCGCTTTGTCCTCGCCGGCACCGTGCATATTCGCGGCGGCTTCGACGTGAGCGCGATCTCGCAGAACGAAAGCGCTCGCCCCATCACCATTACGAACGCCAACAACACGGGGCGCATCTGGGTGAACGGCAACTACACCAGCCTCGACGAGTTCCGCGGAACGCCCTACCTGCAGACCGAACTGCGCGTGACGCGTCCGTTCAAGATTGGCAGCCGCTGGCAGATCGATCCATTCGTCGAGATGTTCAACATCTTCAACCGCAATAACCCTGGCGCGAACTATGCGGTGAACGTCGTGCAGCTTCCAGTTCCGGCAGCGCAGATGCAGCCCAACCAGAATGGCATCACCAACGTCACCCAGGTCTGCACCAACGCCGACTGTTCGGCGACCGAGCCCATCACCAGCCTGAAGCAACTCGAGATTCCGGAGGGAGCGCTGGGAGATTTCTTCGGCCCGGGCACGACCGTCGGCATTCCATTCGCTGCACAACTGGGGATACGGGCGACGTTCTAGCGTTCTCCATGCCCCGTTTGCTCGCGCGCCATTCGCCCCATGGCGGATCACTCGCCACGGAGACGCTTCCTGTTCTCCGCCGGACCCGCGGCGACAGGTCCGTAAGCGCCGCTGCCTTCATGCACTTGGTATGCTGAGATCACAATCGCGGTTTCGCCTGGATCGTTCCACATCGTCTCGCGCACGCTTCGATACCGTCTCGCAGGGGGCTCATTGCAACTCGCTCGCAGGTTTCGCATCCCCGCTCTCGTCTGCTCACTTTCCGTGCTCCTCTGCGTGCTCCTCAGCCGCCCCTACGTCACCATGGGCGTCGACGACGACGGCCCCTACATCGTGATGGCGCGCACCCTCGCCAACACCGGACACATCGTCTACACCGGGTGGGCCGCTCCCATGCTTGGCTGGCAGCTCTACCTCGGTGCTGCTTTCATCAATCTCTTCGGCTTTTCTTTCACCACTGTCCGGATGAGCACCGTGCTCATCGCCATGGTCATGGCCTGCGTCCTCCAGCGGACCTTGGTCCATGCAGACATCTCCGAGCGCAATGCCACATTCGGCACCCTCGCCTTCGTCCTGTCGCCCATGTACCTCATGCTCTCGGCCACCTACATGACCGATATCTTCGGGGTCTTCGCCATTCTCATCTGCCTCTACGGTTGCCTCCGCGCCCTTCGCGCCACGACCACCAATGCCACCATCGGCTGGCTCGTATTCGCCATCGCAACCAATGCCGTCTGCGGCACCTCCCGACAGGTTGCCTGGCTGGGTATCCTCGTCATGGTCCCCTGTGCGCTCTGGCTGCTCCGCGACAACCGCCGTGTCCTGCTCGCAGGCTCCGCCGCCACATTCGTCGGCGTCCTCTTCATCTTCGCCTGCATGCATTGGCTGAAACGCCAACCCTACTCCATACCCGAACATCTGCTCCCGGAATCCTTCGACGTCGGCCACATGTTTGGACAGCTCAGCAATCTCCTTCTCAACGCTCCCTTTCTCCTGCTTCCGCCAATGGCTCTGTTCGTCCCCCAGATACGCAAGGCTCCGCGCCGCATCTTCGGAGCCATTTGCCTTCTCTTGCTCGGCTATTGGTTTCTCGCCGCGTATCCAAGTCACCTCCGCGGCGATTTTCTGGTTGAGCCGACAATCGCCTGGGAGGCAGGCTGGGTCGGGGTGCACGGAATCCCGGAGTGTGTGTCTCTTCTGGGCAAGCCTCCCGTCTTTCTCAGCAGAGGAGTGCAGGTGCTGCTCACCGTGATCTGTCTCGGAGGAGTGACTGGTCTGGTCATCACACTACTGCTTCCCTCCCGAAACAAATCGGTCGCCGCAGCCACGACCTCACGACTTAGCTGGAAGCAACTCGGTGTGCTCCTCGGGCCCTTCGCACTCGCCTACTTCCTTCTTCTCATTCCCCGCGCCACCGGCTGGATCTTCGATCGCTACTTGCTACCGCTCGCGCTCATCGCTCTGCTAGGTCTTGTCCGCTACTACCAGGATCGAATCCATCCCCGGATTCACCTCGGCAGCCTTCTGCTCATCGCCCCCGTGGCCCTCTGGAGCGTCGCAGTCACCCACAACACCTTCTCGCTGTATCGCGCCCGCGTAGCCCTTGCGGCCGAACTTGTCGCCAACGGCGTTCCCGACACCTCCACCGACAACGGATGGGAGTACAACTTCGATGTCGAACTGCGCCACTCCGACCACATCAACTTTCCCACCATCGTTGTCCCTGCCGGCGGTTATGTCCCCACGCCGCCTCCTCCTCCCGGCCCCTGCCTCATGCACTTTTACGACTACACTCCCCACATCCACCCTCTCTACGGCATCTCCTTCGACCCGGACGAATGCTACGGCCCCGCCCCTTTCGCTCCCGTCCACTACTCCCGCTGGCTGGCCTCCAGCCCCGGCACCCTCTACGTCGTGCGCTATCTCCCTCCGCCAAAATCCTAGCCTCAGCATCCATCGCCATTCGTCCCGCAGCCCATGTGTCCCAGTCTCACCAGTTGGCGGAGAGCGAACGCCTATGCAACACTTACGAGGAAGCAACCGGCACCAGAACCGACACTAGCGTCCTGGGGCTTTCGGATGCTGAACAGACTAGACAAGCCTAAGTCTTTGTCTTCCATTGCGTTAGGCAAACAGAAGGGCCTGTAGCTCAACGGTTAGAGCAGGGGACTCATAATCCCTTGGTTGGGGGTTCAAATCCCTCCGGGCCCACCAAACCTTCCAATGGGCTGCCTCATCTTCTGCAACAGACATGAGTTAGAACGGTTCAAGAAGCCAAGCTTCGGCGAGCAGTGCAATCCTTCCTCGAACAGCAAACTTTGAACCCGATTGCGCTGCTTCGCATCCGCTATGTCATCTCGTCATCTTGAGCTCCGTGCTTGGTCTGGTACAGCGTGGACCTGCCTCCCTCATTGATAATCTGCGGGATTGACATTCAGCGCGTCGGGCGGAAAGAGCTTCGGGTTTGCGCCGAGTTCCTTGTTGGGCGTGTCGCCCATCGTGAGGTCGAGCGTGCCTCCATTGACCAGGTCGGCGTGGCGGAACCAGATCTTATCTTGCGGCTTTCCGTTCAGCACGATCTTCTGCACGTACTTGTTTTCGCGGGAGGAGTTGCGAGCGAGGATGACAAAGTCCTTGCCATTGCGAAGGTGGATGGTGACCTTCTGGAAGACAGGGCTGGCGATGTCATAGACCGGGAGGGTCGGGGTGACGGGATAGAAGCCCATCATCGAGAAGACGACAAAGGCACTCATTCCTCCGCCATCTTCGTCCCCGGGAATTCCCTGCAGGGTGTCGGTGAAGAAGGTATCGAGGAGCATCCTGACGCGCTCCTGCGTCTTCCACGGAGCCCCCAGACGATCGTACAGGTAAGGGATGGCGAAGCTGGGTTCGTTGCCCATGGAGAACTCGCCGACCATGGACGTAGAGTCAGGAAACTTGGCCTGGAATTCGTACCGGGAGCGGCCGAGCGGCTCGCGGAAGAGATGATCCAGGTTGGCCTCCGCTTTCTGCACACCTCCCATCCGGTCGATCAAGCCGGCGTAATCCTCGCCCACATCCCAGGTGTAGGTGTAGCCGTTGTTCTCGTCGTAGTAATCGCGTCCTCCCATGCCGCCATCGAACTTCGGGTCCAGCGGCTCGATCCAATTGCCAGCTTCATCCTTGGGCCACATCATGGACTTGTCGGCTCGGAAGAGATTTCGGTAGTTGGTTGCGCGGGTCATGAAGAGACGCTCGTCGTCGGGCTTGTTCAACACGCGGGCGAGTTGGGCGATGGACCAGTCATCGAAGCTGTTTTCGAGGGTGACGGGGACGGGCTGGCGCTTCTCAAACGGATTGACCTGCGGATAGGTCTCCTGCTCGCCGGGGCGCAGCGCCGGGAAATAACCGTGGGTGTTATAGAAGTCGTCGAGCGGAGTCTTCGGACCGAGCCGCCACGGGAGCAGGGTGGTATCGAGCGAGCGTTTGCGAATGCCTTCGTAGGCGGTGGCGAGATCGAAGTTTCGCACACCTTTGAACCATGCGTCCGCGAACCACGGAGCGGAGTGATTGCCGTTCATGGTGGCGGACGGCCCGTTGACGAGCGCGAAGGTGGGCATAATCCCTCCCTGCTGATACATGCGCACGTAGGATTGCAGCTTGTCCGCTTCCATGTCGGGGTTGAGGATAGTCTGCAGCGGCTCGAGGGCGCGGAAGGTATCCCACAGCCAGTTATCGACGTAGAACGGACGAGGGTCCGTGTGCACGCGATGGTCGAAGCCGCTGTAGTATCGTCCATCCTCGGTGATGTCGATCATGCGTTCGGAGCAGCGGTAGAGGGCGGTGTAGAAGACACGGCGCTGCGCGTCGGTTCCACCTTCGACGGTGATGCGGCCAAGGGTTTCGTTCCAGCGAGCCTTGGCTGCGGCCTTCACGCGGTCAAAGCCGGGGGTTGGAATCTCATGCTGCAGATTGCTCTTTGCCTGATCTGTGCTGATGAAGGAGATGCCGTAGCGGAACTCGAGATCGCCGCCGCTGGAAGCGATGAGCAGGTGCTGCTGCTGGCCGGATTGACTCCTGGTGAAGGTGACCGGCCGGCTGAAGATGCCATAGACATAGGCCTTCATGCCATTGAACTGCTCTTCGCCTTCTACGATATTGCCGTCGTGAAGAGATAAGTCTCCCGCGGTGCGATTGGAGAGAACGAGCGAGGCTTTGCCGCTGGGATAGGTGAAGCGAAAGTAGCCGCAGCGCTCGGTGGCGGTGAACTCGGCGGCGCCATTCGACGCGGGGAAACGGGCGGAGTAGAAGTACGGCGTCGCGACCTGCTGGTCATACGCGGCGGGACTTCCATCGCCGGGCATGATGGTAAATAATTCTTCTCCGCGATGGGAGCTGATGGTGAGAGGAAACCCTTCGATGCGGTCGTCGAGGGGATCGGAACGCAGCGGATACACGCGCACCATGCTGTTGGGCAGATAGACGGTAGGCTCAGTGGGCGCAAGGAGGATCGAGACGTTGCCGATGGTGGGATCGACGTATTCCACCTGGGCGCTGGCGCTGGCGGTAAAGATACCGAACAACAGAAGCAAACCTAGTAAACTTTTGGGCAGCAAGACAGACCTCTTTCTCTCAATAGCATGGCAACCCGCCCCTGATCCCGGACAGACCACGAACAGGGCCGTGATTCGATCGCTCGCGGGAAGTGGAAGGCGCCATGGCGGCGGTTGCGCGAAGAATATCCCGGGCGCGTGTGCGTCGGGAGTCGTTCGCTTGACGTCGAGGGCGCGCATGCAGAGCACATGCCCTGTGTGCGCGCCCCAAATGTCGACAGAGAAATTTACCACTCAAGCCGTGCGCTCACTTGACCCGTTCGCGGGGTCCCGGTGACGGACGTGATCTGGCCGAAGGTGGTGTCCGCCATGCCGGTGTCCGGGGGCCCGGCGAAGTGGCGATTGAAGACGTTGAAGAATTGGGCAGCAAGAACGGCGTTGTAGCGATTCCCTGCACCAAAGCCGAAGTGCTTGGCGATGCTCAGGCTTTCCTGAGCGGGTGCGGAGTTCCAGCGCCAGTGATTCCACGCGTACGGCGTGTTGCCGAATGGATTCTGTGGAGTGGTCGCCACGAAGAGGTTCTTATTGAAGTCAGTATTACTGGAGTCGTTCAAGTTATCCAGATCCACCTTCTTGCCGCTGAAGTGATTGCGTATGTTGTAAGCATTCTGCCCTGGGGCAAAGGAAGCTCGGTCGGTGCTGAAGTAATAGGGTAGCTGATAGGTGGAGCTGACCTGACCGATGGGCAGACCGGTGCCATAGGCTCCAAAGTATCCGAGCTCCCATCCGCTGATAAATTCGTTGAGCATCCAGGGAGTTCCGGAGAGCCACTTGCGGCCCCGGCCGAGTGGTAGCGAGTAGGTCATGTAGCCCTTGAGCAATTGTCGTTGATCCGTCGGCTGTATCCAATGCCTGGCGTCCATCGCATCCTGAAGGTTTTGGCCATAGGAGTTTGTTCCGCCGCCCCAGTTGCCATTGGTGGTTGAGTAATTCCCGGTCTGCTTGGAGAGGTCATAGCTGAAATCAGCATATAAACCACGAGCGCTGCGTGCCTTGAATTCAACCACCAGTGAGTTGTAGGCGCTCACGGCGCCATACGCGGGATCGCCGTAGGTTGTGACGTTATCTCCATAGGCGAGTACCTGCGGAAAGGGTGCGATGGCGGCATACGCGGGCCCACTGAAACCGGGATAGGGGTAGGGTACGCCGATCGCGGCAGCCTCACTTGGATTCGAGACCGTCGTATTGATATGGCCTGCGAGGAGAACCGGCTGGTAGGTGCTGAAGGCTGGATAGTTTTGAACAGAGGAGAGTCCCGCACTTTGCAGGTTGCGTCCCCTGTTGGCGATGTAGGAGACATCCAACGCCGTATGCTGGGTCAGCTCATACTGCAGGCCCACGTACCAGTTTTGGGTATAGCCGGGATGCAGGAAGTCGGGATGGATGTAAAGGGGATCGTTGGCCGAGCCGAGACTTGTATTGGTGCTGTTTTGCGGACCGACGGTGGGAACGCCGGGATAACCTCCGTCCCAGTTGAAGGCCGTTGAGCCGGGGACGCTGTTGAGGACCTGGCTGACGGGGAAAGAGAGCGAGTTCTGATTGGCCGGGAAGCTGGATCCAAAGCCGGAGTTGAAGGTGTTGAGGGGAACGAAGAACAGGCCGTAGGAAGCGCGCGCGACCAGCTTGGGGCTGATGGCATAGGCACCTCCCATTCTGGGGCCGAACTCCAGGTAATCCTCGCTTGTCTCAAAGCTCTGCCCGGAGTTGGCGGCAAACACCCATGCGCCAGGGTAGGAGCCCCACAGCGGGTTCTGTTGGGTCAGATCGAAATTTTGCCAGCGTCCCGACTGTTCGTGGCCTCTCAGGTTGAAGTCCCAACGAAGACCCAGATTCAGAGTCAGCTTCGGCGTTGCCCTGTAGTTATCCTGCACAAAGATCGCCATGCTTTTCTGGCGCGGATAGTTGCGCTGGGTGATGGCCTCGTTGGCACTCTGCACATCGCCCAGCATTTCAGCAGCGAAGCCACTGCCGACGTAGGGAGTGACGCTGGGATCGGTAGGGCCGCCCGTGTCGCTTGCAAAATTGTAGGTCTCGACGTTGCCGCCGAAGGTGGCATTCATGCCGCGGGCCACGACGGTGCCGCCCAGCTTGATGCTGTGCTTGCCCTTGTTCCAGTACAGCGTGTCTTGAAAATGGTAGCCGTAGTATCCGTAGTAGGCATCGATGGCGGTGGAGTCGCCGTTCACGGCAATACCATTCGAACCGCCAAAACCAAGCACTGGAAAGACGTTGCTGTTCGCGTTGAATCCGAGGCTTCCGTTGTCGGTGGTGTTGACGTACGGAATTTGCGTATTGTTTTGTTCGACAAACTCGACCGCGAAGGTGTTGAGGAGGCTTGGTTTGATGGAGTAGGTGTCGATGAATTGATAGGTGATGCTGGGGAGATTTTGGACCCAGTAGGAGCTGAAGGGGCCGTAGATATAATTCATCCCTCCATTGAGACCCAGGCCGTGCCATGTTGTGCGGTCAAAGGATGCACTGAGGTGGTGGCGCTCCGAAAGGGTGCCGTCGAACTTGAAATCGTACGATCTCTTCGACTGCTGGGGGGAACTGCCTGCGGCGGTCTGGGATGAGCCAGCTAGCATGGTCGGGAAGTTGTTGTAGATCCTGGTGGAGATGGTTGGCGCATAATACTGCGCATAGATCTTGGCTACGTTGAGCGCCGTGGAGCTGAGCCGGTTGGTGGGAATGATATTGCCGGGAAACGGCGTCGCGCAGGTTACCCCGTTCACAGTCTGTTGCGTCTGAGGGTCGAAGATTTGTCCGTACTGATAGGGCTGCCCAGTGCAAGGGTTCAATGTCCCCGGGATGTTTCCCTGTTGGGTACCTTCGGTAAGGAGCTGGGCGAAGTTCCCCTGCAGCATCTGGGGGGTAGGGACGGTCTGAGAATCCGGATTGAGGGCATCGTCTGTACTGCTGTAGTTTTCGAACGAGCCGAAGATGAAGGCGCGGTTCCTCCAGATGGGACCGCCTGCGGATCCGCCATAGTCATTGAAACGATCCAGGGGCCTGCTGTATTGGTGGTTGCAGCTTGTGTCGGAGGGGGCGCACTGGGAGAGAAAGTAGTTATTTGACCAGGTGTTGGCGTTCAGATCTTCATTCTGCAGGATTTCAAAGGCGCTGCCGTGGAAGTGGTTGGTGCCGGACTTGACTTGAAACATCTCGACGGAGCCGGTTTGAAACTCCGGATCGGAGACGTTGGTCATGACCTGTATCTCCTGGAGGGCGTCCCGGGCGGGAGTGGCGAAGTTGCCCTGGAGTCCCGAAGTGGACTCAACGCCGTTGAGATAGACGGAGTTGGTCAACGCCTGCGCGCCCGCGAAGGCGACGAAGTCCTGGTTGGTGCCATTGTTTCCCGTTACCCCGGGAGTGACGGCGATCATCAGATTGAGGGCATCCTGGCCTCCAAATGCATTGAGCGGCAGATTCCGTATCGCTGTCTGTTCCATGGTCATGGATACAGCGGAGGTCTCGGCATCGAGAAGAGGCGCGCCGCCGGTCACGGTCACGGTTTGGGTGCTGGAGCCGATCTCCATGTGGACGTTGATCTGTTGCACCTGGGCTGCGATGAGAATGATCCCGGTCTGTTTGTAGTCTTTGAAGCCGGAGTGGCTGATGGTGAGCGTATAGGTGCCGACCGGCAGGCCGGGAATGGTATAGATGCCGTTGCCGTTGGTGGTGCCTGTAACACTCACTCCTGTAGCGGCTTCGGTAAGCAGGATGTTCGCACCGGAGATCACCGCTCCGCTGGCGTCGCTGACGGTTCCCGTAGTCGTGGCCCGGTCGTTCTGTCCATAGGCATGTGCTCCGGCAAACAAGACGACCATGAGCATTGCATAGATATGAAGTCTGATGCGCTTTGTCACTGTGTTTCCCCTCCAAAAATTTCAGCGTTGTCACCGGATGTGACGCCATCGCTTTTTCGTGACTGCCAGCAACCGGTTTTCATGAGCCAGCGAAACATAGTCCTCCGGCTGCACCGCTCACAACGTTAGGGAGGTTTTGTAACGTCGCGTTTTCTTGTTGGGAGATAACGACTTAGTTCACAACAGAGAGCTAACTGCGCAATGTAACAGTTTTCCCGGTGAGGGCTGCGTCGTACCTTGCATAGCACTGCAGATTACAAGACGCGGAGAACGGGCAGAGCACACAAGGGTGCTGGGGACTAGGATGTGGCTTGATTGAAGGGAGAGTAATAACTCTGCGTGGAGCCGGAAAATTTGATACCCACGCAATAGCTGGACTGAGGGCATTCGCGAGTTGTCGTTGCCCAGGCTCCGCTCATCATCGGTTTTCTTGAGTAGTCGGCTTAGGACTCCCCTCGCATCGGCGTAATTCTGCCGAAGGTATTTTTCCACTGCCAGGTTCGCTAGTAGACCCTCAATGCTGCGGCGGAACCCTTGGATGGCTTAGTGGTGGCTTGGCATCATCGGTATGGACGCCCAATGGGAACCGGGTAACGTTGCCAAGAACGTCCATGGATGAATTGAACAGGTATTTCCTTTGAAGATGGAAAACATCAGACACTCGCCATTACTTTTATCTACTGCTCCGCGCATAGGCATGGTTCTTGCAATCTCCGCAAGAATCTCATTTCCTAAGGCTCGTAGCTGCTGCCGGTGAGAAGATCGCGAGATTTACGGCATTCGCAATAGCCTGCATACCCGCATCATTCGGATGAAGATGGTCGCCACTGTCATAGGCGGGCAGGTATCGATCCGGGTGAGCCGGATCGCGCGTGACCGCATCGTCGTCCACAACTGCATCGCATCCGCTCAGCCGATTTCGAAGAAAGGCATTGATCTTCTTGCGAGAAGCTTCTCCATCTGGAGTCCAATAGTTAGCTCCTTGATAAGGCGTCAACGTGGAGCAAATAAATTCGATATGCTGCCTGTGTGCCTCACGAATCAATTGCCGAATGCCTGCGATGAGTGCTTCGGCTGTGGGCGGCGGCCGGGTTGACCCAAGATCGTTGATCGGATCATCGGCGAAGATCACCCAGCGGACCCCGGACTGAGCTAGAACATCTCGGTCAAAGCGACTCTCCGCGCTTGGACCTGCTCCGTCAACGAGCAACCGGTTTCCACTGATCCCCTCGTTCAGAACTCCGATCTTGAGGTCCGCGTTCGCCAGCCTCTCAGCAAGGAGATCGGGCCAGCGGCGGTCCATGTCGTCTGTGGCTCTATATCCATTCGTGATCGAAGCACCGAGAGTTACAACGGACCCACGCAATGCTTCTCCCTGAACATCGAGGCCGGTGATGAAGTACCAGCTTCCACTTGTAGCGGCGTTGGGCAGCGCTGAGACTTCGCTGACATCCCCCGGCGCAATATAGTTGGTCTGGTGCGCAGCGGGATTGAAGGTCGGCAACCCTGTGGGTCCGGGAAGATACATGCTGATCGCGACATCGGCAAGAGGCGGCACGGAAAATGCGACAGGGTCGCTGACGACTGTTCCACCAGGCGGAATGGTTATCGAAGCCTGCCCATCGAAGAGGAGCCGTCGATCCGAATCGGCGATCGTAGACGAGCCGTTTTGCCGCAGCGCAATATGAATATCTTCTACTCGAATTGGCTGGCGGCCAAATAGATTGGAGATGCGGATGCGCGCCCTGGAACCACCGACGCTGGTATGCACGATCTGCCGTAACGTCTGTCGATCGAAGCTCCGCTTGGCATCAACCTGCACGGACGGCGTGGCCCACGTGCCAACCCACGGCGACCTGGGAGCCTGCTGCGCATCAACGTTGGATGCGAACATCGCAGGCTGCACGATCACGGCGAATAGGCCGATCCAGAGATAACGCATCAGAAGGATTGATCCTCTCTGAACAGACCGATCTGTACGCGGTCAAGCTTCTTTGCCATGTTCGCGGGCACGCCGCTGACTGGCGCAAACGGCATGCTGGAGACTGGAGTGTCTGTGCGCTCCAACAGATAGCGCACGCCTGCGGCCGCATGAAATGTCAGGACTGCCCGGGAATCCCCTTTGACGACGGCCGCGCCGGCACCACCCGAAAGGATGTCCACGGATTGGCCTGGCCACGGATTCCGAACTCTCAGATTCTGCGACATACCCGACTCGATGACCGCGGTCGTCACCACACCGTTGTGCACCTGGACATCAACCTTCGTTCTCCCACGCACATAAACGCTTCCGTCAACATTCCAGCCTGGAGGGACCGCAGGGGCTATACGAAGCAGTCCGTCAAAATCCTGAACCAGCATCTCCTGGAGCGCCGCGGCGACAACCCCCGTCTGCTCGATATAGAACTCTCCATACTGTTTGTCCCAGTTAGCGAGGCCATTGACGGAATGCTGCGAACGCTCTGTAATCTGCTCCAGAGTCTCCTTTACTTCGCTGCCCATATCAAGACGCGCGGCCTGAATTGGATCGAAGCTCCAGTCGGCAACGCCGCGGAAAAGACGATGCTCATACGTGCGCTGGGCGAGCGCAAAGGAGGGAGAAGTATCTCCGATCAGGTTGTAAGGCCACACCGGCTCCAACCCGATATTTTCTGCATTGTGATTCTGTGCGCCAGGCAGGTAGGATTCCGCGATCACGTCCTGGCCTTCGGCATCCGCAGAGGGCGGCAGCAGGGTTCGATCGCCGGATGGCTGCGTGCGCGGGAACGGCGGAATCTTTGTCACTGCGTCCTGCAACTGCCGGACCAACTCTGGATCTCGTTCAAGCAGCTTCGCAGCCTCGATGGTCACAGGGTAGAGCGCGCGAGCTGCCGCAAGGTCAGTCGTCGGATCGGTCACATCCCATTGCGTCTCATGCGCATTGGACGGACTGGTATGCAACGATCCGTCAGCCCCTGGTTTCTGGTACGCGAGCAGGAAACGAGCAGACGCAGCCATCACCGGGTAGTTCCTGGCAAGGAAGCTGCGGTCATTGGTGGCAAGATATTGCTGCCATATCCAGAGCGAAACCTCCGCTCCCGTCGAAAGCGTGCGCGCGTTGTAATAAGGCCTGAAGGCGGCGTCGCAGTCGCGTCCGATGCTGATCGGCTTCCAGCTCGATTCATACTCAATGCCGGGACCATTGAAGCGCATCGTCTCAGGCACGCATGCGCCCGCACGCCCATTCATGTTCTGGCGGGTCCAGCGCTCAATGCTCGGCAGGTCTTCCCGGTACAGATTGAAATAGGGCGTATTCAGGTCGAACAAGCCAGCCCCAAGATTCGCTGCAACCTGCATCCTCAAGTTCCAATGCCAGAAAGCTGAAGAGTCCCATCGGTGCGCATCGCGAGCAGAAGAAAGCATATCTGCGACCCCAGCCTGCGAGCCCGGGTATTCGGTTCCCTTCTCAGCTGCCGCATCGAAAAGATAAATGTTCCGGAGATTTTCCATGTACTCTCCGGCGCCATCCGGTGAGGTGATTTTGATGGTCGCGGCTCGGTTCCAGAAGTTATGCCACCACAACTGGTGCCCTTGCGAAGATGCCGAGCTCAGCACAGACTGGACGGCATGCAGTGGACTTTGGCTGCTGTCATAGTGCGGCGCAGCGACAACAATCCGATAGTGACCGTCTTCAAAGGGTCTGAAGGAAATCGTGATGGTCAACGGATCTGTGACGGCGACGGAGACATTGCGGCCGTCGGCAGTAATCGCAGACAGGGCCCCAAAAGTACGTCCAGAAGCTCCCGGGCGCTGGTCGTCGATCCAGGACTGAGACAGCAACCCGATCCTGCCACGAACCATGGCCAGTGGAGCACGAGGGTTCCAGAGCCTTAGCTCTGCCGTCTGCGTCTCGTCGGGATGCGCGCCGGTAACCTCAATCACGAGGGCATCTGTAAGTGGCTGGACGTAGGCAGTCGCGGTCATACCTGCACCCTGTTCCCGAAATTCGCCGCTGTACAAATCCACGCGACCCGAGTAATTCTTTGCCCGAGTCAAAGCAGAAAGTCCCGGCACCGACACTTGTCCGGGCGAAAGACGATCGGGAAGAGTGTCGGCGCGATTCAGTTGCGCGGTCAAGCCGTTTTCCGACCACACGGCAACTCCAAGCCGTCCATTGCCCAGCGACATAGCCTGTCCCGCTTCCTCATTCGGGCGCGCGAGCACAATATCGGAACGGCCGACTACACCCGCAACATCCACATCAAAGCGCCCGTTCTTCCACGCGGTTGTGCCATTCGGCGCAGCAGATTGCGCTGCAGCCGAAACAACGAGAGCCAAGCATAGAAGCACCGAAGAAGTTACTGACCTCGTCAAAACATATTTCACGCTTACCTCCCGCAACGCGATGCCCCGGCCTTTCAGGATGACGCGGCGTTCCATCTAATCTGCACATCGTTAGGTGACTTATTTTGAATTTGCGCCGGACCCGCAAAGAAATTGCCCTAGATCACAGCACGCGTTACGCCTTCTCCCAACAGGACATGAGGCTTGTTCTTAAGCAGCTTTGCAAGCGCCGCCGCAGCTCCTCTCGGGAAAAGTTCACGACGCGACGTTGTCTGGAAATCACGCATGTTACAACTCCAATGAACGTTCCGTTGGCTCTAATTCCCGTCGGTTCGGACTGTGGTCGACATGAAGGGAGGCGTATCCTCAGGAGTGCTTCCCCACTGCAGATTGGGCTTATCTCCCATCGTCTGCGGCATTGCTCACCAAAAATGATGAGCAGACCAGCATCATTGCGCATTTCATCGTCCGGCTCATCGACATGTCTCTCTCTTCATCGGGACTTCGGCAATGGCGTTCTGTTGCCGCAACGCAAATTAGTTTGCGTCAGGGCTTCAAGAAGAATTTCGTATTCAAGGAGGCGACGGACGATCCACCAGCCCAGACCGTGTAGTTGCCCGCTTCGACAGCCCATCTCTCTTCCGCATTCCAGACTGCAATTTGCTTCAGCGGAATCCGAAAGACGACCGTCTTCGTCTCCTGAGGCTTCAGATGAATGCGAGAAAAGCCGGCGAGCGATCGCCGCGGAGTCTCGACACTGCTTACGTCCTCTCGAATGTAGAGCTGCGCGACTTCATCGCCCTCCCGGCTCCCGGTATTCGTCACATCCACGGCGACCTCGATATCCCCCTTGGCTCCGGGCGCACGTGGCCGCACGACCAGATGGTCATAGCGGAAGGTCGTGAAGCTCAGGCCGAATCCAAAGGGAAAGAGCGGCTTGCCATTGGAGTCGACATAGCCATAAACCCGCGATGGATGGGAGTTATAGTAGTCGGGCAACTGCCCCACCGTCCGCGGAAAGGTAACCGTAAGACGCCCCGCCGGGTTGTTATCTCCGAAGATAGTTTCGGCGATAGCCTTGCCCCCCAGCTCTCCCGGATACCAGGCTTCAAGAATGGCCGGGACGTGCTCCTTTGCCCAACCGATCGTCAAAGGCCGCCCATTCTCAAGCACCAGAACCACGGGCTTTCCAGTCGCTACAACAGCTTCGAGCAATTGTTCCTGGTCGCCCGGCAGGTCGAGATTGGAACGATCAAATCCTTCGCCGGAAATCCCCAGCTTTTCGCCCAACCCCATGATGACAACATCCGCATCGTTGGCTTTGGCTACTGCGTCCGGAATATTCTTGCCGTCATCGAAGCTGACACTCGCGTTGGGAAGGAGTTCGCGGATGCCATCGAGCATGCTGATGTGCAGACCATTTGCCTCTTTTTCGTAATCTCCGTAGCGCGCAACATTTCCGTTCGGACCAATCACCGCTATCCGCTGTGTCGACTTCGAGAGCGGCAGCAATTGATGGTCGTTCTTGAGCAGGGTCATGGACTCCCGCGCCGACTCGAGCGAAACCGCAAGGTGCGCGGGGGAACGATGCTCCTTTGTATTCAGTGTCGGATCGACGAACGGATGGTCGAAGAGCCCCAGAGAAAACTTCACGCGGAGTACTGATCGCACTGCCCGGTCCAGATCCACCGCGGACAGAGAACCGTCATGCACACAATCGATCAGCGCTTTTTGAAATAGATCATGATCGAGGTCGTAGAACTGCATATCCACTCCCGATCGAATGGCCATGCAGGCCGCGTCCGGAAGGCTCGCAGCTACATCATGCACGGTGTAGAGACGCTTGATCGCGCCAAGGTCGGAGAGCACGAATCCTCGAAATCCCCACTCCTTGCGCAGAACGGTCTTCAGCAGGAAAGGATCGGCGGTCATCGGCATGCCGTCGATCTCGTGGTATGCCGCCATCACTCCCATCGCGTGCCCTTCGCGAATCGCCGGCTCAAATGATCGCAGCATGACCATGCGCACTTCGCGCTCCCCCATATGCACGGGCGAGGTATTCGTGCCACCCTCGGGAGCACCATGTCCGACGAAGTGCTTGGGCTCGGCGACCACTGTGTGGTCCGTATTCAGACTGTCCCCTTGCGCTCCGCGCACATAGGCCAGACCGAACTGCCCGGTCAGATAAGGATCTTCGCCAAAATCTTCTTCAAGCCGCCCCCATCGCGGGTCCTGGGCTAGATCGAGAACAGGAGCCAGAATCATGTCGACTCCAGTTGCACGCGCTTCTGCTGCAATGGCCGAAGCGGTCTGCTGCGCTATCTGCGGGTTCCATGTAGCCGCGAGGCCGATTGGCGCGGGAAAGACGGTGCCCGTATCGAATCCGTGCAGGCCTTCCTCGATAAACAACGCCGGAATGCCCAGACGATTGTGAGAGATAACCCATCGTTGGATCGCGTTTGCCTGTTCCGGTGTCGGGTTGAGATCATGAATCGCCCCTACTCCCAGATCTCCCCACAAAGCTTGCGCCTTCTCCGGCAGGAAATTCGCGTCGGCCGCAGCATGGGTATCGTCGGTATGACGGCTCATGATGTCCGTTGCGCCAGCATACATATCCAGTTGTCGCACCTTCTCCTCGAGCGTCATGCGCCGAAGAAGGTCATCGACACGCTGCTCAATTGGAGCGTTTACCTGCCGGTATAAAACATGTGCTCCGGCCTCCGTATGCGCCTCTTGTGCGCCGGCCACCGGATGAGGAAACAACCATAACGCTGCAAGAACGCAGAGCCCGACCTCGCGCGTAGAGGCTGGGAGAAATGCCAATCTCCTTGCCGGACTATCGGCCTTGCTGCACAGACCAGAATCAGATCTGTTCGAGGTTGAGCACGTGCGATCCCTCTGGGTATTTCCTAAAGAACGACCTCTGATCATTTTGATAGTGCTTTCTCCAGCGCGACGTTCAGCCGAAGTCCACGCTAATTGATGAGCGCTGAGAATGGCAACGTTAGCAGCACCTTCTAACGCCGCTCTATGTAATTGAAAAGTCAAAGATCGATGAATCAATGGCAGCTTAACAGTAGGTACATTCCCTGAGGAACTGCACCCGATGATCCTGTTTTGAACGAACTAAGCCATTGTTAGCGCTGGGCTAATTCATGTTTTGGGATGCCATCGATGTAGTGAAGATGGCCCCTATCAGGGACCAGCAGCGTCGATAACAGCGTCACTGAAGTAGGATGGGCAGGCGAGATAGCCCAACTCGTTCAGTGCTAAAATTGGGCACTCGAGTTTTCTATGCAATCAGGCTCCTTGAATGACGAACGAGTGGTGACAATTGTCGAGAGCGAAGAAGACATAGCCATTCTGCAGCAACATTTGAAAGAGGTGGTGGAAGGAGCGGCCTTCCGCGGCAGCCGCCGGAGTGGGCAATTCCTGAGATATGTCGTCGATCAAGCCATTGCCGGTCACTTCGACTCCTTAAAGGAGCGGGTCATTGGCATAGAATTGTTTGGTCGATCCCCTTCGTATGACACAGGTGATGACGCAATCGTTCGGGTCACGGCGAGCGACGTCCGCAAGCGCCTTCTGCAGCACTACGGCCGCTACGGAACTACGTCCAAGTTCCGCATCAACCTCCCACTCGGTTCATATATTCCAGAGATTACTCACGAACCTCACGGCAATGGCGGGAGAGATCATGAGGGGTCTGCTTCTGTGGAAGTGCAAGCCATCCCTAACGACACAGTGCCACGATTGGCACCTGTTGCAGATTCCCCCAATTTGGCTACTGCGGCCAACGTAGATACTCAGGTCGCGGCAACGCCAGATAAGGCTAAATTCAACCGTATATTGTTGATATTATTTCTCCTGGCTACGGGTGTGAATCTGGCTATATGGGGAGTGACATGGAAGCACATGGACCATGTGGCACCTGTACCGCCGCTGGTGCTGCCCTGGTCAGCATTTTTTAATTCTCCCCACGCCATTCAGTTGATCACCAGCGACCCCGATATAGCTGAGATACAGCAGTATGTAGGTGGCGAAATTTCCACGTCTGACTACGCCAACCATCATCTCATTCCCAATCCCGATAACATGACGCCTGAAGTTCAACATTTCTGGAACGTTATCATGGGTGACGACAAAGCATCCTTCGTCGACACAAGAATTGCCGTGCAGATCGCTGATCTCGCCGAGGCTCATGGAAGGCAGATTGATGTGGATGCAGCCCGGAACACCCCCATGTCAGCCTTTCAGACCGATGACAACTTTATTCTGCTGGGAAGCCCGCGCTCTGATCCATGGTCTAACCTTTTCAGCAACCAGCTCGATTTCCGGTTCGCTTTTGACAAGAGTTCCGGTCAAGAAATTATTCAAAACTTTCGCCCAAGGCCAAATGAGGCCGCGCAATATGTACCAACAGCCTTAGGAGGAGCGACGGGGCAATCCTATGCAATGATTGCTCTAGTGCAAAATCCGGATCAGAATGGACTCGTTCTCCTCCTGGCAGGTGCCAACGCCGAAGGAACCGAGGCAGCCGGAAGACTCATCACGGACATGCCGCGATTCACGTCCGCGTTACAACAATGTGGAATTTCGGCGGCGGGTCCGTTGAAGCATTTCGAACTTTTGCTTAAGTTAAATACGATGGCAGGGTATCCCAACAATGCCAGCGTAGAAGCCTGTCACATTCTTCAATATAATTCCTCGCACTTATAGAGTGACGAATTAGCGCCGGTTCCCAGGCAAGGAATGGCAGCCAAATCGAGGATCCATTTTGGGACCAGATCCACTGGACCTGCGCCACAACATCTAAATCCTTCGCAGGCCTGAATACCATCTAGTTACGCCGCCCATAGCTAACCGAGGACGACCCTGCCCCGCACGCGAATTTCCACGCTCGACGAGCTTAACTGCAGTTCCTCAGCACCGGAATTACGCGCAAATGGATTCTTCCCGTTATCCCGGTACCGAGGGGCGGTGTAATCGGCCTTTCGGGACACACCACCAGGTTGAAATGTGTGTGGCATTTGCACCTATGCCACACACATCAGGTTTTCGAAGAATCAATGTCAGAACTGCAAGCGCCCCTGAATCGAAATCCAACGCTCTGAGGAATTTGGCCATCCGTCCCCGGTCACCTCGCCGAACTGTGGCGAGGTCGGCGAGGTATTGATGCTGCCAAGAATGTCATGATTGAACAAGTTATAGACAATCATGCTGGTCTCCAGGTTCATCCGCTTTCCGATGGGGAAAGTACGAGCTAATGTGGCGTTCGCCCCATTCATGCCCATCTGCCGAACTCCATTGACTCGGGTTGGGAAGACGCGGAGATTATAGGCAGTCGGCTGGCATTGGGGGTTCGTCACAAAACCCGTACCACTATACGTACATGTCGTTGTTCCATCTGCTGCCGTGGTAGCTGTGGCAGTTACATTTCCCGGATTGAGCCATTGGACATAGTTGGATCCTCCGGAAGCTTGGTCATTGACATAGACAGGATGTTTCAGCTTTATGTCACTTCCCTTGATGTCACCTATGTAGAAGAGATTAGCGAAGTTTGCGAGCATGCCTGGCTGGGCTTCATAGCTTGCGCTAATTTGATACCCTCCGAAAGCAATGCTTTTCCATCCGGAACGCGCCCAGGCCCGTGTTCGGCCGAAGGGCAGTTTCCAAACGCCCTCTGCCGTAAAGCGGTTTGGAGCGCTATAGTTTGACGGCTCCCAGCTGGGTAAAGGATCAAATGCATTCGCGTAATAATCGCGGTCATGTTGGTCATTTAGTTGAAATGTAGCCATCACGGTGATCCCGTGACTATAACGGCGAGTCAGATTAACTAGAAACTCCTGGAAATGCGATTTCCCCAGAGACTCATTAAGAGTAAAACCTTCCATCTGTGGGATACGCCCTCACGAGATTTCCGATGGAAATGAGTGGTTGAGTGAAGTACCCGCTGAGCGACATGATGTTATATGCTGCTGGGTTGGTGCCAGCGACACCGCTGAAGTTTGCCAGGGCAAAGGGGTTAGCAATTTGGCTGGTCAGCAGATCGCTTGCCGCTGTATTGGGCTGGTTTCCTCCCGTATAAAACGAAGCCGGGGTATACGCGTCATTTTTTGCCGAGATAAGGTGGGTCGTCAGCGCAACATTGTAGGAGACAGTCCAGCATAGTGGAAGCACCCAGTTGGACTTGCACGCCAACTGATCCACGCTCTTGCCGTGCCGGGGCTGACATTGTGATCATAGACGTCTGTAGGAGAGGCGCCCAAATAATACAGGGATCCAGCCTCGCTCCCAATGGGTTGATTGAACCGCTGTCCACTCGCGTTTGCCGGAAATGGATTGGCCAGCGGTGAAACGCCAGCCACGAAATTCGTACCAAACGTGGTGGAACTAGGCACGCTGGTAGATGCACTAAATCCGTCTTGGTCGAGCAACGGATTCAAGGCGTTCAGCGTGTCATAAAAAAGTCCATACCCTCCACGAAGCACGATACTTGGCTTCAATTGGTAGGTTGCGGCAATTCGCGGAAGGAAGCGATAGCTATTATTCCATTCATTCCTGGGAGCCCCTCCCACATTGGCATACTCCGGTCCACCTTGAATATTCAGTGAAGCGGGCAATACTGCCGCCTGCGCCGCACTTGCCCCGGCGAGATCTGTCTGATAGGCCGCATTTGCTGGTCCAGAAATCGAGGATAGATCCGCTGTAGGATTCCAGCCGACAATCATCTGGTTATGCTTTTCCACCACACCCGCTTCATATTCAAAGCGAATGCCAGGAATAATGACAAGTTTAGGAGTTACACGCCACGTGTCACCCGCGTAGCCAGCATAATAGGGGGATTGAACAGATTCGGAGCTATTCTGGGCAACGCTAGCTGTTGTTTGAACACCCATCAAAAATGCAGCGTAGCTTAGGCCGGTGTTGGACTCTGCATAGGTATTGTCGCTTCCATTATTTTCTTGGGTGTAGGTATCGTCAAAGTTGTAGGTTCCCGAAACATTTCCGTTCACTCCTGTCGAGTAGTTCTGCAACCGCCACTCGGCTCCAACGCGGATGGTATGCTTACCCGCTACATGGGTCAGATTGCCACGAAGCGCAAAATCTCGAGTCGTCGTGGGAACATTGTCCGTTGCGCCAAGCGACGAAGCGGGCTCGCCATTATTGGCGTTCTCATAGTTCGCGATCTGAAGTACAGGGAGCTCTGTAAGTGTCGGGCTTGCTGCTTCTGCATATTGATTCGTGTAGCCAGGTAAGCCCATGGATGCTGGGGTGTATTTGTCGAACCCAGGATAGTAGCAGCAGTGCGTCTTGTAGTTGGTTCCGCCAACGGTGATATCAAGATTCGTGCGATCGTTGAAAACGTGATCCCACCCGACGGAAGCAACATTAATCCAGCGAGGACCTTCCTGCTCGCCAACGTCGCCGACTGTTTCATCATTCTCTGACTTCGTGTAGTCCTGCTTCGTATAGCGAACAAACAGATTATCTTGGGATGTGAATTTGTAGTCTTCCCGCGTCGTATAGCTACGAAACGTTTGCGGCGAGAGTTGAGTGAAGGTGTAGTTACTGCCGGTAGGACTATTCTGGGTCGGGACAGGCATCAGACTGTTATAGAGCTGCGTCATATCGCTATTAACCAGTCTGTCCGCTGGTATGACGTTGCCGCATAGCGGAGTTCGACGGGGAATTCCGTTTGCGTCAAGACGGGTTGAATATGGATCATATAGTTGATACTGGCCAAAGAATGGCGTTCCCGCTGGGCAATCAGCGGTAAATTGCGCGGGTATTCCCGCCGTTTGTTGTGGAAGATCACTGAAATCTCCGCTTCTCTCCTGCACGGTTGGAATGCTAAACGTCTGCGCTCCGGAGCCGGCCTGGACATCATCCACGACGGATACAAAGAAGAAGAGTTTGTTGTGCCCATTAATGACCTTTGGAATATAAACTGGACCGCCAATCGAGGCATCACCATCATTCGCATGGGTGCCTGGATTACCATAGGCGTTCTCAATGGTCCGGCATAGCCCATTGGTGCTAGGGCCGTAGGTGCAGCCGTTGATTGATTCCTGGTACTTATAATTCAATCCGGCGAAGTGATTCAATGCTGCCCAGCGCTGCGCAGTGTAGGTTTCACGAATCGCACCATGAAGGGCATTCGTTCCGGCTTTCGTTGTCTGCGTGACCTCGACGCCCATCGTATGGCCGACCGCCGCATCATAGCCAGTCACATCGAGCTTCATTTCTCCAACTTCATCGGGGGCCAGGTTGATTCCCGACGTGCGGCCATTGGTCATGTTGGGCGCACCATCCAGGCTGAATTCATTGACACCAATTTGCCCAAACGTGCCAAAGTCTGCAGTGAGACCCGTCCATAGCAGTCCCCCCGTATCACCCGTTGAAGCTGCCTGCCCAACAGTGCCTTGCACACCCGGTGCGATCAGCGCCAGCCAAGTAGGATTAGACCCGGATACAGGGAGCGCCTCCAGTTGTCTCGTCGTTAACAGCTGTCCGCTCGAACCACTTTCAGTGTTAAGCAAACTCGCATCCGCCCTTACCACCACGTTCTGCACGCTCGCCCCAAGGGATAACTGGAGGGGAACGCTGAGCCGTGCAGTGGCTTCCAGCGTGATTCCCAACCTTGTCAGGCTTTCAAAACCCGGTGCGCTGACCTGAATCTTATATGTACCCGGATTCAAAGCGTCGACCTCGTAATACCCGGTCCCGTTGGTGACGGTAGCGCTGGAGACGTCGGTTGCAACATCGGTAATGGTGAGCTTCGCCCCTCCAATCACCGCGCCCGATGGATCAGTCACCGTCCCCGCGATGACCCCGGCACCTGTGTCCTGCGCATTTGCCAGATGGGTGACGGACAAAGCACCCGTACACATCGAAAGAATCAGGACGACCATCCTCAACGGGACCCGCATAAGTTCGAGACTTTGTGTCTTCTTGATCATCGATCGTATCTGTGAACCCATTACTTTTGCCTCCAAAATTTGCCACTTTTGCAAAATAAATTTATTTTCGCGGAAGCCATCATCAGCTTTTCCGATCGCCGATTACGGTATGCCGTCGTTTATGACACTTACAACGTTAGGGGCGTATCCTAACTGCGCTGTAACTATAAGAAAAAATGCGGTTTCGCAGGATGGATACGGTCGTAACGGTAGGTACTTCAGTTAGTATTTCGGAGTCACGGAAGGTTGGCAGGGAGTGCAGCAAGTCACGCCTGCAAACGCAGCACCGATCTGGAGTTACGGAATTCCAAATCAATCTCACCCGGTCGAGACAATGCCATCCACTTTGAATGATTTTCTAAAGGCAGTATTTGTGACACATGAAGACCAGACAGGGCTCTCCCCCGGAGAAGGCTTCCGACCTGTTGCAAGGTTGGAAGGCGGTGAGTCGCCCCATGAGATTGGGCGAGCCTTCGGCCAGGTAATTTTCCGATTCCACTTAGCGAGAGCACGGCCTCTTATTGCCTCGTCAGCTAGCGTGTTCTTTGTGCTCGCGCGGGTGATAGCGGGTATCAACGCACCATCGTTCCAGTCTTCTCTGCCTTCACATACTGCTCATTCGGCGCATCCGTACCGACAAGCGCCGCCGCCCTACCTTGCAAACCCCTGAGAATACTAGCGATCTCCACACGCGGAACCTCCGCCTTCGATACACTCGGAGCAAAGCGGTACAACTCGGTGGGCTTCGGCCCACCACTCTGATTCGGGAGCGTCGGTGAGCAGCACAGTCTGGAAGGATCTTCGGCGCAAGGCTCCGTTGTATGTCGGGTTCATCGCCACCGGTGTCGCCCTCACCATTCCTGGAGCAATCCTCCCTCTCCTCCTGCTGCGCTGGTCGATGAACGATGCGCGCGGCGGGCTGCTGTTGTTCAGCTTCTACATTGTGGGCTCCATCGGTTCCTACTGTGCGCGCGGACGGATGAACCGGTCGATCGCACGGGGAGCACTTCTGACTGTCCTCGGTGCTCTGTGCCTTGGCTGGGCGGGCCGATGGACGGCCTACGGCGCCATCGCGCTGTATGGACTCGGGCTGTCACTGACCATGACGTCGATCAGCCTGATGCTCTCGCAGCGCTTTCCGGAGCAGCGGCGGCTGGAGCTGACGCGGCTCAACCTGGTATGGGCGATTGGCGCGGCGCTGGGACCGTGGATTGCCCTGCGATCCACGCGCGGAGCTTCGGTGACGCAGGCACGCGCTCTGCTCCATGCGCAACACGTTCTCTTCGGCGTCGCTGTCTTCTTCACCTTCGCCGCTGCGTGGTCCATGTGGATGGAGGAGAGCCCTCAGACAGCAGCGGCCAGCAGGCACGTTCCCGCCGCAAGCAGGCACAGCTACGCGAGCCGGTTCGGCGTGCCGTGGCCGCTCCTGGTGCTGATCTTTGGCGCGACCGGCGTCGACGCGGCCGCCGGTGGATGGCTAACCTCCTATGCGCAGCGCGCTGGCGACTCGCTGGGGATTACGATCGGCGCGGCCACCTTTCTCTGGGTCGGCGCGCTGGTGAGCCGCATCGTGCACTCGACTCCCTGGGCTTCGCGTCTGCCGGAGCGAAGCGTGCTGGGCCTGAGCATGCTGGCCATGACAGCGGCGCTGGCACTGCTGCTCGCATGGCCGGCTGGCATCGTCACCATGCTGGCGGCGCTGGTGCTCGGTCTGGCAGCCGGGCCCGTATACCCTCTGGTATTGGCCTCGGCCCTCCGCCATCGCGAGAACTCCACTGTGTTTGCGATCGCGGGCGTGGGCGCTTCGTTCCTTCCGCTGGCGACGGGCACGCTATCCACGGCTACGCACTCGCTGCGTGCCGGGTTGACGGTCCCGCTGGCCGCAGCCGCGGTCATGACGCTCCTGATCGCCGCCTCGCGCAGCGCCTTCGAGCACCCCAGCGCGGCGGTCACGGAAGCCTTGATCGGGTAGACTGCGGCGCACAAGTCCGCTTCGCGCTGGCCCTCAGTATTTGAATACGTACGGAGCTGGCCAGGTGATGGTCTTATCGGCGCGATTCACGTACAGAAAGACCTTGTGATCCCCATTGACGGTGGCAGCGACAATGACGCCGGTACCAAACGTCCCGCTCCCGGCCGACACGGATTTGTCCACATGGTGCGAGGTGATCGGGCCGTTGATCGGGCTGTCTGTGGTCCAGTCGTCGGTAAACCGCGCCAGGGGGTAGCCGCTGTATTTGGCCGGATGCTGCTGCCAGTCGGGATCGTCGTAGTAGATGCCGTAGGCCTTGGCGTAGTCCTTGGCTTCGAGCGCGTCGAAGAAGTTGTTGACCTGGTGTTCGTAGCCAAGGTTGGTGAAGAGCCACCCGTGACCGGAGACAAAGCCGGCTAATGCAATCGCCCCCACCAGAAGGATCGCGACGATCACGCCGATAATGATGTTGCGCCGACGGTTATCGCGGGCAGGGTCGTACGGTGGTGCATCCATCAAGTCGGTCAGGGCCATTGGCAGGATCCTTTTTCGGTCAATTTCAAGCTCAAACTATTCTCTTTCAAGTTCAAGCTCACGCTATTAGACACCGCAGGCTGCAAAATTGGATGTGTGCCATTCGGGTCAACGCCTGCCCGCAGGTTCTGAGCGAGAAAAGGCGTCGCGAAGATGCTCGAACGCCCATCCGGAGGGCAGCCGATAGACGGAGAGAACATCGAAGCGGACGGCGATGGCATTGCGCATGGGGGAGGGCAACTGCCGGAGATAGGCCGAGGCCATCTTGCGCAGAACGCGCTGCTTGCGAGGGTCTACCGCTGCCTCGGCGGGCGCAAAAGCCTCTTCCCGGGACGAGACAGTGCGTGTCTTGACCTCGAAGATCACCAGCGTAGCGCCGTCCCACGCCACCAGGTCCAGGTCGCCGGCGAGCCGCTCGGTACGCCATCGGCGTCCAACCACCGTGTAGCCCAGCCCGCGAAGATGGTAGTACGCCGCATCCTCTCCGCGCTCGCCGGTCAGCAGATGCTGCGGTTTCAGGCTCCTGCGGTCGGCAAACGAGCGGAGCGCGGTATAGGCCCGGGTTTCGAGCCCAAGGGTGAATGAATTCAGTCCCATAGCAGCAGGATAGACCTCTCCGGACGACATCTCCACAGCTCCCGCGATATACTTGATCGTGCACACCGAGCACAACCAAAACCACCCATCAAAAGAGGTAGCAGCGATGTCAGCAAAGTACATCTTTGTGACCGGCGGAGTTGTGTCGTCCTTAGGCAAAGGTTTGGCGGCAGCGTCCATTGGCTGCCTCCTGGAGGCGCGCGGCCTGCGCGTCAACCTGATGAAGTTCGATCCATATCTCAACGTCGATCCGGGAACGATGAGTCCCTTCCAGCACGGCGAGGTCTTCGTCACCGACGACGGCGCCGAGACCGATCTCGACCTCGGCCACTACGAACGCTTCACCCACGCCAAGCTCTCGCGCGACAACAACCTCACCACCGGCCGTATCTACGAGCAGATCATCACCAAGGAGCGCCGCGGCGACTACCTGGGCAAGACCGTGCAGGTCATCCCGCACGTCACCAACGAGATCAAGAACGCGATGCGCAAGGTCGCCGGCGACTGCGATGTGGTAATCGTCGAGATTGGCGGGACCGTCGGCGATATCGAGTCGCTTCCCTTCCTCGAAGCCATCCGCCAGATGCGCCAGGAGATGGGCCGCGACAACACCTGCTTCGTGCACGTCACGCTGATTCCCTGGATCGCCGCCGCGCAGGAGCTGAAGACCAAGCCAACGCAGCACTCGGTGAAGGAGATGCTCTCGATCGGCATCCAGCCGGACATTCTGCTCTGCCGCGCCGACCGCGCCGTGCCCCGCGAGATGCGCCAGAAGATTGCCGCATTCTGCAACGTGGAAGAGGCCGCCGCCGTGGTCGCGCGCGATGTGCCGTCCATCTATGAAGTTCCCCTGAACTTCTGCAAGGAGGGTGTCGACGCGCTGGCTATGAAGTATCTGCGGCTCGAGACGAAAGAGCCCGACATGTCCAAGTGGGAAGACATTGTGAGCCGCGCCTACAACCCGAAGGACGAGGTCGAGATCGGCATCGTCGGCAAGTATGTGGAGTATGAGGACAGCTACAAGTCGCTGAAGGAGGCGCTGGTCCACGGCGCGCTCGATGCCAATCTCAAGCTCAAGGTCACCTGGGTGGAGGCCGAGGGCCTGGAGGTCGAGGGCTACGAGTCGCAGCTCGCCGGCTTCGACGGCATCCTCGTCCCCGGCGGCTTCGGCAAGCGCGGCATCGAGGGCATGCTCAACGCCATCAAGTATGCGCGCGAAAACAAGGTGCCCTACTTCGGCATCTGCCTGGGCATGCAGACCGCCTGCATCGAGTTTGCACGCAATGTCTGCGGCCTCTCCAAGGCCAACTCCGGCGAGTTCGATCCCGCCACGCCGCATCGCATCATCTACAAACTGCGGGAGTTGATTGGCGTGGAAGAGATGGGGGGCACGATGCGCCTGGGTGCGTGGGAGTGCGTGATGGAAGCCGGTTCGCTGGCAGCCAAAGCCTATGGCACGACCACCATCAACGAACGCCACCGCCACCGCTACGAGTTCAATCGCGAGTATGAAGCTGTCCTCACAGGCGGCGGTTTGCGTCTAACTGGAACAACGCCGGATGCTACCTATGTCGAGATCGTCGAGATCCCCGATCATCCCTTCTTCCTCGGCTGCCAGTTTCATCCGGAGTTCAAGTCGAAGCCTCTGGAGCCGCATCCGCTGTTCCGGGACTTCGTGAAGGCGAGCTATGCCAATCGCGGCCTGCCCAAGGCCGAGGGGTTGGTGCGCTCGGAGGTTGAAGCTTAAGGTGGTACCCCATGCAGATGACGCGGCTGGACCTTGTGCTGGGATGTGCGGCGATTGCAATGAGTAGCGTCCCGATGAGTAGCGCCCCAATGAGTAGCGTCCCGATGAGTAGCGCCCCAATGAAGCCCGCAGCGGCGCCGATCGTGGCGCCCTCACCACAGTCGTCGCCCTCGGGCGAACCTCAGGCTGCGGGCCGACACGCGGTGCTCGTGGAGCTCTTCACCTCGGAAGGATGTTCCTCCTGCCCACCCGCGGACGACCTGCTGCGCAAGATCGACGGCAAGCATACCAACTCCGGAACCTTCCTCGTGGGCATCAGTGAACACGTGACCTATTGGGACCACGGCGGATGGAAAGATCCCTTCGACTCCGACGAAATTACGGCTCGCCAGACCCAGTATGCCGAGCGATTCCATCTCGACAGCCCGTACACGCCGCAGATGGTCGTTGACGGCAAAGTGCAGCTTGTAGGCAGCGACGGAAAAGCACTCCTGCAAGCGATCGGAAGCGTGCAGACAGAGCAAGCCGCAACCGTCAAGATTGTCTCCGCGCAGATCGAGGGCAAGGTCCTGATGGTGGTCGTTTCGGTTGCCGGAGAACTCCCCAAACATGGCGCAGACCTGTTCACCGCAGTCGCCCAGGATGAGACGACCAGGGATGTCACGGCCGGGGAAAACAAGGGCCGAACCCTCGTCAATGCAGCGGTTGCGCGCACCTTCGGAAAAGCCGCGACCCTCCACGCTGCCGGCGAGACGACCGTGCGTATCCCACTGCCCGCCGACTTGAAGACGACACCCGAGAGCCGCAGGCATCTCATTGTATGGGCCCAGGAACCGAACCTTGGACCCGTCCTGGGAGTCGACACCCTCGCCTTCTAGGAGCGTGTCTTCTTGCCTAGGACCTTTAGCGCTATCGACTGTATCCTGAAGAAACGCGGATGACGAAAAACCCATGACCATGCAATACAGCTACGGACGGCAACGCGGGTCCGGGACCTTCTTCGGTGTGCTCCTGGCACTCATCCTCGGCGCCGTGGCCCTGGGCGTGTTCGTGCACCATGCGCGCTCCGGCATCGCTGGCAAGCTCGCAGGATTGATCACCGGAAGGCCGCTGACGATTATCTCCGCACCCGATGTGGTGGAGAAGATCCAGCAGTTGAATCGCCTGGAGACCGTGGTGTACTCGCTTGACACCGTGGTCGAAGGCAACGAATCAAACCCCGTGCTGCCCGACGCGCTCGCCGGGGACAAGCTGTTGATGATTGTGCACGGACAGACGATCGCCGGCATTGACCTGACCAAGCTGCAGGCCGACAACGTGCAGATTACCGAAGGCTCGCAGGGACGGTCGATCCGCCTGACGCTGCCGCCGTCGCAGGTCTTTCTCACCACCATCGACGTGCACAAGACCCGCGTCTATGCGCGCGACACCGGGTTGCTGGTGAGGGCCGATCCAAATCTGGAGACGCAGGTGCTGCAGTCCGCGCAGGCCCAGTTGCAGCAGGCAGCGCTGAGTGACGGCATCCTGGATGCGGCCGCAAAGAACGCGAGGGCAACGGTGACGGCGATGCTCGGAGGATTGGGATTCGAGCATGTCGAAATTCGCTAGATTTCGCAAACCGATAGGAACTTCCCCTGAGCAGCAGGCGTCCTATGAGGGGAGATGCAGGCCGTGATCGCGACAGCACCCACATCCACGGGAGAACCAGCGGGCGAACTGCAGCCGCCGCCGAAGTACATGCGGAAGCCGGCGCTCCCGGCGCTCACCGGGCTGCGCACGCTGCTGGCGCTAACCATTATCCTGTTTCACTTCACGCCGAACGGTCTGACATGGAGCCGGCACCCCTCCATCACGCTCTATCCGCTGATCAACATCGGGTATGTGTTCGTCAGCTTCTTCTTTCTGATCTCCGGCTTCATCCTTGCCTACAACTACGCTGGACGCCCGCAGCCGATGAACGCCGTGGACTTCTGGGTAGCCAGATTCTCGCGCCTGTATCCGGTCTACGCCCTCACCATGATCGTGTCGATCCCCATGTTGTTGACCGAGTGGGTCGTTCGCTCGCGCACCGAATTCTGGATGGGCGCGATCGCCACGCCGCTGCTGGTGCAGGGATTCTTCCCCCACCTCGCGACCTTCTGGATGACCGTCACCTGGACGCTCTCCTGCGAGGTGATGCTCTACATCGCGTTTCCATGGCTGCTCAAGCTGCCGTGGCCACGCAGCACCGGCAAGCTGCTGGCGCTGGGACTCTTCTTCTGGGTGGTCGGATTGATCCCCCACTCCATCTACGTGCTGCGCGACCCCGACCACTTTGGCCACGCCGCCAACCGCTACAGTGACGGCCTCTGGATCAATACGTTGAAGTACACGCCGCTGCCCTATGTCTGCACATTTCTCGCGGGACTCACGCTCGGCCAGTTCCATGCCGCCGCTCGATTGACGTCGCGGGCTCGCGTCCTCATTGGCACACTTGGCTTTGTCGGCGTATGGTTTGCCGCCTACCACCTCGCCGATACCATGCCCTACATCATGGTGCACGGCGGCCTGCTCACACCGCTCTTCGCCGCGATCATTCTTGGACTCTCAGGTCCGAGCGCGCTGGCGAAGCTCTTCTCCTGGGAGCCGCTGGTAGCCGTCGGCGCTTCCACCTATGCGCTCTACCTGCTGCACTTCAACGTCTACATCCTGCTGCACCAGTATCACGTGCTGGACAAGCTGCATCTCGCCTGCTTCGACCCCTGGATCTCCTATGTGTTTGTGGTCCTGCTGGCAGTCGCAGTGCGCAAGTGGGTGGAGCACCCGGCACAACAGGCAATCGGCGCCTGGTGGAAGCGGCGCGAGGCCGCGAAGATGCAACGCGCGGCGGTTGCCGTCGGCTGATCTTCCTACGCAGCGCAGAATCTCACGCGCAGCAATAACATGTCCGCGATCTACGCCGTGACCAGCGACCCCAGCTTCTGGCCCTCGATCACGCGCAAAATATTCCCGCTCTCGCGCATCGAGAAAATGATCATCGGCAGCCGGTTGTCCTTGCACAACGAGACAGCGGTGGTATCCATCACCTGCAGGCCCAGCTTGAGGATATCCATATAGGTGATCTCTTCGAACTTCACCGCGTCCGCAACCTTCTTCGGATCGGCGTCGTAGATACCGTCCACGCTGGTGGCCTTCAACAACACTTCGGCACCAATCTCCATCGCCCGCAGGCTGGCTGCCGTGTCGGTCGAGAAGTAGGGATTGCCCGTGCCGGCAGCGAAGATCACGACCCGCCCCTTTTCCAGGTGGCGAATCGCGCGGCGGCGAATGTACGGCTCGGCGACCTGGTGCATCTGGATCGCGCTCATCACGCGCACATGGATGCCCGTCTTCTCGATGGCGTCCTGCAGCGCGATTGCATTGATGACCGTCGACAGCATGCCCATGTGGTCCGCAGCGACGCGGTCCATGTGGACCGCCTGCTCGGCGACCCCGCGGAAGAAGTTGCCACCGCCGACGACGATGCCGATCTGGCAGCCGGAGCGGGCCGCCTCGGCGATTTCGTGGGCCACTGCGCTGACGAACAAAGCGTCGACACCGAAACCCCGGCCGGCGGCCAGGGCTTCTCCGGATAGCTTGAGGAGGACGCGTTTATACATGTCAATAAACAGTGTACAGGGTATGGACTCGCCCCCGCCTGGCCGCAGCGGGGTCCGCCCTGACAAACATCCTGAGCCGCTACTGCCCCTTCAGCATGCCGACCACCGGGTCGGGCAGCTGCTCGTTCGCGTGCTTCAGCAGCAACGCCACATCCCACATCTGGTCGTCCGTCAGAACGCCCTGGAACGACGGCATGCCGGTCAGCCGGATACCGTTCTTGATCTTCCAGTAGGTCTCGCCCGCCTCGTCATCGCTGACGCCCACCACGTCCCCGTGGCTATGCTTCTTCCACAACTGCGGAGCCTTCGGGTACATTCCCTTGGCGAAGGCGACGTCCTGCCCAGGAGTGCCGTGACAGCTGGCGCACTGAAGTTTGTACGCCATCGCCCCCGTCTCGTACACGTCCTCGCTGATGCCAAACGGCGGCTGCTGCATCTGGCTATCGATGCGGGCGCCCAGCGGCACGCTCACAATCTGCTTCTCAAACGGAAAGGGCTTGTCGGCGGTAGCAACGGGAGGGTTGCCGAACTTCAGATACACCCACGCGCCAACGAACAGCACCACGAACGCGAAGACGAAGCCAAGAAGAAACTTCATAAACCCACCCGAACCGCCCGCACCTGATCTCGACCTGCCACTCGCCATCTAGTCATCTCCCCACAGTTGCTGCTTTTCGGTAGTGTAAGCTGAACGCCCAGCCGGCGGAGCAGCATATGAACAGATTCTCATCCAGCGACCCTGCTGGCACGCGCCGTTGCGATGGCGGGAGGAACCATGGCCGCCACGACCGCTGAAAGCCTCTTCCCCCGTGAGTAGCCGACGCTCGAAAATCGCTCTGCAATGGAACTCCACAAGCCCCGCAAGCGTAGGATATTCTGCAAAGCTGCGCCTTCGGCAGTCGATCCAGACGCGGCGAAAGGATCCACGAACCATGCAGAGCCGAATTGTTGGAACCACGATGCCCGTACTGGAAGCCCTGCTGCAGCCCGGCGAGAGCCTCATCTCCGAGGCTGGCGAGCTCAGCTGGATGACCCAGACCATCGCCATGACCACGCACACGCAGATGGCCGGCGGCGGAGGCATCTTTGGCGCCATCAAGCGCGTTGCCGGCGGAGGCACGCTCTTCATGACCGAGTACACCGCCCAGGGCTACCCCGGCGAGGTCGCCTTTGCCGCCAAGGTTCCCGGCCACATTCTGCCCATCGAGGTCAGCCCCGGCCACGAGTTCCTCATCCATCGCCACGGCTTCCTCTGCGCCACCCCGCAGATCCAGCTCGGCGTGGGCTTTCAGCAGTCGCTGGGCGCCGGCATCTTCGGCGGCGACGGCTTCCTTCTGCAGAAGGTCACCGGCATGGGCACGGCCTGGCTCGAGCTCGGCGGCGAGGTTGTCGTCCGCGACCTGCAGCCCGGCGAGACCCTGCGCGTCCATCCCGGCCACGTCGGAGCCTTCCAGGCCAGCGTCAGCTTCCAGATCACGCGCATCCAGGGCATCCGGAATATGTTCTTTGGCGGCGATGGCATCTTTCTGGCCGCGCTGACCGGGCCAGGCCGCATCTGGCTGCAAACCCTGCCGCTCGCCAACCTCGCCCACGCGCTGCAGCCGTATCTTCCCTCGGGAAGCAGCGAGACGAGAAATGTCGGGACGGCGGCAGTCCTCGGCGGCATCGTCGGCAGCATGTTCGACAACCGCTAACGCGAACTTCCGCGGGGGGCTGCGATTCTCATGGCGGCCTCCCAACCCACTGTGCTAGCCTTTCGCTCACGTATCCCCAATCTTTTCTTCACGGGAGCTAACATGAGCGACCAGGACTTCACCAATAACCCCTCGGGCCCCGAGAGCAACCCTCAACCAGCCACCGAGCCGGCATGGGGAGCACCCCCTCCGAACTACACCCAGGCAGCCTACCCTCCGCCACCTCCGCCCAACTACATACCCCCCTCCGCGGCAGGGGCTGGACTCACCGATACCACCGCCAGCGCCCTCGCCTACCTCACCTTCATTCCAGCCATCATCTTCCTGGTGCTGGCGCCCTACAACGAGAAGCCCGTCATCAAATTCCACGCCATCCAGGAGCTTGGATTGACCATCATCGGCGTGTGCCTGCACCTTCTCCTGATCGTCCCATTCCTCGGCTGGCTGGTCTGGTCGATTGGCTGGGTCGCCCTTCTGGTGGTTTGGGTAATCTGCATCGTCAAGGCCTCGCAAGGCAGCGCGTTCGTGATCCCGCTAATCGGGAAATTCGCGGCCGAGCAGTCCGGCTACCGGATCTAACCACGCACCCGCCGCGAGCGGCCGAGGCGAGTGGGTATCCGGCCGATCGACAAAAATCAGGCGCCAACGCGTTGCAGCCATGGTCAGTTACGACGTAGACTCGCGGCATGATGCGAGTGAAGAAGCTGCTGTGTTTCGCCCCGATCGCGTGCTGCATCGTGGCCCTGCTGGGTTCCTGCGCTCTCTCCTGCTCCGCGCAGGCATGGGCCCGCGCCGCGTTGGATACGAGCCCCCGCCACGGGGAGTTCGTCACCCTCACCGAAGCCAGCGGGCGCAAGCTCCAGGTCTGGGTCGTCTACCCCCAGGTCAAAGACAAGGCCCCGGTGGTGGTCATGATCCACGAGATCTTTGGACTGAGCGACTGGGCGCGCGAGATGGCCGATGAGGTCGCAGCCGCGGGATACATCGTCGTCGAGCCCGATCTTCTGAGCGGCTTTGGGCCTCCCGCCGGAGCAATGCCGGCACCCGCGTCCGGCTCCCCCATGGACCACGCATCCATGCAGACGGCTCAGGGCGGCGCTGGAGCTGCCATGGTGCCAGCCACGCCCGGCGGGACGGCCGCGTTCCCGGACCAGAGCGCCGTGGTGAAAGCGGTGTCCTCGCTGCCGGATGCCCAGGTGCTCACGGACCTCGACACCGCTGCCGACTACGGCAAGAAACTTCCCTCCGCCAACGGCAAGCTCTTCGTCGCCGGATTCTGCTGGGGCGGCGGCAAGTCCTTCCTGTTCGCAACCCATCGCGGTGACCTCAGCGCCGCCTTTGTCTTCTACGGTCCGCCGCCGCCCGCCGCCTTAATGAAAAACATCACCGCCCCGGTCTACGGTTTCTACGCAGGCAACGACGCGCGTATCAGCTCCACGATCCCCCAGACCGAAGCCGACATGAAGGCCGCCGGCAAGACCTACGACCCAGTCGTCTACGACGGCGCCGGCCACGGATTCATGCGCGCCGGCGAGGCTCCCGATGCGGATGCCGCCAACTCAGCCGCACGCGCCCAGGGATTTCGCAGGCTCGTCTCCCTGCTCGGCGGCGTTCACTAGCCCCGAGCGGAGAATCGCTCAACGGCCTGCGGTCTTACGCGCCTGTTCAACCCGGTCCCGCGTCTGCAGTCCAACCCATATTTCGGAAAGCGAAAGAGCCTGGGAACTTCTCCCAGGCTCTTTTATTGGGTGCGCAGAGTACGAGTCCTTACGCTGCCGGCTCTTCCGCCACGACGACCTTCGCCGAGGCGACCGTGAAGCCGGGCTCGCCAATCTTGAACCGTGCGAAGCGGCGAACGCTGATGTTCTCGCCGAGCTTGGCGACCTTCTGCGCGATCAGCTGCGCGATGGTCAGGGTCTGCTCCTTGATGAACGGCTGCTCCAGCAGGCAGACCTCCTCGTAGAACTTCGACATCTTGCCCTCGAGCATCTTCTCGATGATGTTGGCCGGCTTGCCCGTCGCTGCTGCCTGCGCGCGATAGATCTCCTTTTCCTTCTCGATATCCTCGGGCGTGACCTCGTCCTTGCCCACGTAACGTGGATCGACCGCCGCGATGTGCATGGCGATGTCCTTCAGCAGCTCCTGGAAGTCCTCGGTGCGGGCCACGAAGTCGGACTCGCAGTTCAGCTCGAGCAGCACGCCGATCTTGCCGCCGGCGTGGATGTAGGTTCCAACTGCGCCCTCGTTGGTGGAGCGGCTGGCCTTCTTGGCAGCCGACGCCATGCCGCGCTTACGCAGCACAACAAAGGCGTTTTCCATGTCGCCCTTGGCTTCCTGCAGGGCCTTGAGACAGTCGCCCATGGGGGCGCCGGACTTTTCGCGGAGTTCCTTGACGAGCTTGGCGTCAATCTTTACGGCTTCAGTGGTGGACATAAATTTCCTTCTCAATTCTGGGGCAGCGCGCACGGCGCATGCGTATTTTGCGAAAATGGCGCGGGCCTGGGCCCGCGCCATGATTCTAGGGCTTGGCCATTACGGTACGGCAAACGCCGTATCCGCGCGGCCAACGATCTAGGCGCTAACCTCTGCAGCCTCAATCTCCGGCTCAGTGTCCGCAGCGGCCGGAGCCTTGCGAATACCACCGCCCAGAGCGGCGTTGAGATCGATGTTCTCGTCGTCGATATCCTCGATCGAAGCCTCAGCCGTGCCGGCCGACTCGCGGACCTCAGCAACGGCATCCTCGCCGTCCTCACCGAGGAAGTGCGATTCGGTCTCGAGCGGCTGAACCTCCGCATACTCCTGCGAGAACGCCTTGTCCGAGATCAGCTGCGTGCCCTCGTACGCCGAGTCCGCAATCTTCGTGGTGAAGAGGCGAATCGCGCGCAGAGCGTCGTCGTTGCCGGGGATCACGTAATCCACAACCGTCGGATCGCAGTTGGTATCGACCACCGCAACCACCGGGATGCCCAGCTTGCGAGCCTCGGCGACCGCGATCGCCTCGTTGTTCGAGTCGATGACAAACAGCGCGTCGGGCAGGCGCTTCATGGCCTTGATACCGGAGAGGTTCGTCGACAGGCTCTTGCGCTCGCGCTCCAGCTTGATGACTTCCTTCTTCGTCAGCAGCTCATAGCGACCGTCCGTGGACATGTCGTCGAGCTCCTGCAACCGCTTCACCGACTTCTGCACCGTCACCCAGTTGGTCAGCAGCCCGCCCAGCCAGCGGCTGTTGATGTACGGCATGCCGGCGCGCTTGGCCTCTTCCGCCACCGCATCCTGCGCCTGGCGCTTGGTGCCGACGAAGAGGACCAGCTTGCCGGTCGAGGTCAGGTCGGTGACGAACTTCGACGCTTCCTTGAACATCTTCAGCGTCTTCTGCAGGTCGATGATGTAAATTCCGTTGCGCTCGCCGAAGATGTACTCCTTCATCTTGGGGTTCCAACGCTTGGTCTGGTGGCCGAAGTGGACACCGGCTTCGAGCAGTTCCTTCATCGTAATGCTGGCCATAAAGGCTCCTTATTTCTGGGGCATCGCTGCCTGTGTTTCCGGCCTTGGCTTCTTGCGAAACCCGCAGCCTTGGCGACAGACGATTGATCCCGGGTGGGAGATTGGATTCCTGCCACCAGCGCGTTGCCAGTGGGTGTTGCGAAGGTGCGAGATGCGAGTTGCGAGAATCGAGATGCGAACAATCTGCCGCATCTCGAATCTCGTGTCGCGCATCTCCGAAGCGGGTTACCGCTTCGAGAACTGGAAGCGAGCGCGAGCGCCCTTCTGTCCGTACTTCTTGCGTTCCTTGCCGCGCGAGTCACGCGTAACCATGCCGCCGGCCTTGAGCGTCTTGCGCAGCTCGACATTGAACTCCATCAGCGCGCGCGCAATGCCCAGCTTGACCGCGTCGGCCTGGCCGTTGACCCCGCCACCCTTCACGGTGGTGAGCACATCGAACGTCTCGTTGATATCGGCGATGCCCAGGGGAAGCTTCGCCGCAGCGCGCTGCGCCGGGGTCACGAAGTACTCCTCAAACTGCTTGCCGTTGACGGTGAACTTGCCCGAACCGGGGCGCAGGAAGACGCGTGCGATCGCGCTCTTGCGACGTCCGGTGCCGTAGTACTGAATCAAATCTGCCATTTCGAATCCTCTTTGACTGCCGGGGCTCGAAGCCCCTCAAACTTTGTGCCGCGAAACTGTCTTGTCCCGGGCCCTCAACCTCGGGCCCCTGAACCCTGCTCTTAGGCCGTCTGCTTCCGGTGCAGTTCCTGCTTCTGGTGCAACTCCATCGGCGTTCCGGAGCGGTGCAGCTCCATGGCGATCGGCTGCTGTGCGTGGTGCGGATGGTCGGCACCCTTGTATACCTTGAGCTTGGTGGCCATCTGGCGGCCGAGCTTACTCTTGGGCAACATGCCCTTGATGGCCTCTTCGAGAATCTTCTCCGGGCGGCGAACCAACAGCTTGCTGTACTCCTCCTCGCGCAGCCCGCCGGGGAAGCCGGTGTAGCGGCGATACAGCTTCTGGCCGGCCTTCATGCCGGTCACTTCAATCTTCTCGGCGTTGATGACGATGACGTGATCACCCATATCGATGTACGGCGTGTAGAGCGGGTTCAGCTTGCCCGCGAGAAGGCTGGCGGCGTGCGAGGCCAGGCGGCCGAGCGTCTGGCCGGAGGCGTCCAACACGAACCACTTGCGCTTGATGTCTTTGCCGCTGGGAATCGTAGTCGTCTGATTGAGGTTCATCTGGGTTACTCCTTGGTTCTGCCGTCTTCGTGAAGCAACTGCGCGGCTTGAAGCGCGAAGATCGTATGCAGTCAATGCGTTAGGCGGCGGGACGAGCGCGGACACCATGTCCACGCAGGCCAATGCCGGAGTTGCGGTTGAGCGCACAGAGCCCTTGTGCTGGATCTAGCTGCTGGGTGAAGCGGCTGCTCGATCAAACGGCAAGCGACGGTGGAGTGGGTGCTTCGGAAGCCGACCAGCTCCAAATCCTACGGAACCTGCCCTGCCCCGAGGTGCCTCACCTCGATGTCCGGCACCCGCAAACCTCGCTAATGCCCAAACGTCGGACGCACGGAGGTGCAGGCGCGAGACTGCGCGAGTTATCAGGATATGTCAGGCTGAGAATAGAGTCAAGGTCAAGTTTACCCCAGAACTCCCCGCCCGCCCAGTCGCGGCCGGCGACGACGTCCGCACGCTTGTGGACGACCGTTGCTGCTGGCTTTGCCCGTACGGTACCAGCGTGAGGCAACCAGATCCTGCGCCGTCTAGAAGCTGAAGTTGCAGTGCAGCGTCACGATGCGATTGGCCGACGTCCCCGACGTGGAGAAGGGCGCGTTCAGCGAGATCGACTGGCCGAAGAATGGCGAACTCAGCACCCCCACCGGAGGCCCGGGATTGTTATGGTTGAACACGTTAGAAGCCTCCACCGAAAACGTGAGACTGTACGGCCGGTCCGGTTTGGGAGCTGGGCCCTGGGCCGCCGGAGCGCCGGGCGCCGGTGCTGCAGCCGCAGGCCGCGGGCCGACCGGAAACGCCCGCTCCAGATGCGCGTCCAGAAAATAAAACGACGGGGAGTTCCCATAATCAAAGGGAATGATCGCCTCCCCCGGCTGCGGGTTTGCATCGAAGTTCCCGAAACGCGTCTTGTAGACCACCGAGTTCGCCGTCGGATTCGTCGCGAACGCCGGACGATCGTTGTAGATGGTATCGCCGTTCAAGTCCGTGCCCGTGGTGATATTGAACGGCGCTCCCGTCTGGATGGAGGCCCACAGGCTGCCACTGAATCCATACGGCAGCTTCACGTTGACGCCACCAAACGTCTGCACCCGCGGATTCGCCTCGCGTCCATAATCGACCGACGGATCATACTGGTTGGTCGGAAAGCTGGCATCACCCGGCGCATCATTCTTCTGCGTCAACGCGAAGAACCCCGCCGCGAACATGCTCACCCGCGTGCTCACCTGCAGATTCGTATTGGCGAAGATAAGATGATTCACCGCAACGCCGCCCGAACTGAACTGGTAGATGTTCTGCGTTCCTCCCAGGGGCCGCACACCGCTCCCTGGATCGGCAGGATTGTACGTCCCCGGCAGCGGCGCATTGATATTGCGCGACAGATACAGGTGGTTCGTCTTCAGAAAGATATAGTTCACACTCGCAGTGCCCATCTTGCCGATGCGCCGCTCCACCGTAACACCGCCGATGGTGTCATACTGCGTCCGCAGGCGCGGGTCGATGTTGTAGAGCGTCGGAGGAACCGCGCCGAGCGACGCCGCGGGTGGAGGAGTATTGAGATACTGCGAAAAAAAGTTGGGATTCTCGACGAAGTAAGCCGCCTGCTGCGTTCCGCTCTGCCGACGAACCGCGGTCAAAATATTTGAGGAGGCAAAGCGATCGTAGAAGATCCCGCCGCCGCCGCGCAGAACGAACAGCGCCCTCCGCTTCGCCGTCTTTCCCGCCGCCCACGCAAACCCCACGCGCGGCGCTGGATTCACGTGGTCCGCAATCCCTGACTGGCTCTCGAAGCGAAATCCATAGTCGAGCGTAAAGTTCCTGGTCGCCTTCCACTCGTCTTCGGCAAACACCCCTGCATCGCTCATGAACACCACCGCGCTCGACTGCCCGGCCGTCAGGTTGTACTGAATTGTCTCGCCGAGATTGGTAAAGATCTGCGCCGGCGTCTCTCCCTCGAGCGCCAGCTGGTACGTCGCGAGATCGGGAAAGGTGAACTGCCCGTTGTACCCGGAGCGCGTGTTGTTCGCGTCGCGCAGCCCACGGTAGCGACCGCCGATCCGCAGAAAATGCGATCCATGCTCGACGGTCAGAAACTCCTGCAGTTCGTAGCTGTCCTGGTTGTCGGTCTGCGACTGCGCAGGATTGCCGCCTCCATTCAAGACGCCCTGCACCACCACCGTCGCCTCGCCGCTCGCCGGGCTCTGATCCAGCCGCGTGCGAATGTACTGAAAGTGCGCCTCGGAGATGATCTTCGAACCAACCACCTGCGTGTCCGTCAGCTGCAGCGTGTTCGTGGTGGTCGTGGTATTCAGACCTTCGCTCGGCAGCACCAGCAGCCCCACACCACTATTGCGGAACGTAAGCTCGTTGTACTCATACCTGCCCGTAAACGTATTGCCCGTCGTCACCTGGTGGTCGATCCGCCCGCTGTACGTCTGCGTGACCTGCGGCGCCCTCACCGCTTCACTGAGCGGCGTTAACAGTATCGGGTCAATCGCATCCACAATCGCGTTGTTCTGCAGATCGTTGACTAGCCCGCTCACGAAAAACGATGTCCTCTTGTTGAACGACCCACTCACATTTCCATTGACATTGACCGTATAGTACGGCGGTTCGACGGTGGTATACGGGTTCTGCGCATTGAGCACGTTGTCCGTGCCGGAGCTGTCCAGCTCGCCATGCAGCTGGCTCGTTCCCGGTTTCGTAGAGATTTCCACGCGCCCAAACCCCGGGCTGTCGTACTCCGCCGAGTATGGATTCTGGTTGATCCGAATCTCGCGAATCGTGTTCTTCGGAGGAAACCGTCCATTCGAAAATCCATTCACCAGGATCTCCGGCGGCTTGTTGCCCTCCCCGCCCGCCATCGCCAGAATCTCCTGCTGGAACGTGCTGTCGTCGTCGGAGAAATCCTTCAACTGGTTCCCCTTGAAGACCAGGGCGCTGCCGTTATCGGCAGCCGCGGTGCTGGTCGCGTTCTCCGCCGGGACGGTGATCTCCTCATCCTTCGCCGCAACCTGCAGCCGCACCGTGAGGCTTGCGTGCCCCGCCCGATCCGACAGCGTGACGTTGGTGCTGTAGCTCCTGAAGCCGTCCGCGTCGATCGTAACTCTGTAGGTTCCCGCAGGCAGCGGCAAGCTGAAGCCACCGGTGAAGTCCGTCTCCGTGTCCCGCTCCAGGCTGCCGCTCTCCACATGCACCCGGGCATGATGGATCTTGGCTCCGGAAGGGTCCGAGACCGTCCCGCTCAACACATCCACAATCGCTGGCATCTCCTCTACCGTGGGGTGCACTCTCTCAACGCTCGCGCGAACTCCATCGCCGGTCGCGTCCGCAAAGCAGCGCGACGGAGTAAGGGCCCAGCAGATTGCCAGAGCGCAACCAGCCCACCAGAGGTTCGACCTTCGGAACCACCCGCAAAAAATCACGTTAACTATTGCCTGCTCGACATATGACTTGGGAGTCCGAAAAAAGCAATCAAAATATTTGCAGATATTGATGCCAAGAAACTCTTGTGATGTTACCGCATAAACCCATTGAATACGCGCAAACGACGTCGCCTGCGCCCACAAGGAATCACTCCCGCCTCGCAACATCCTCGCCGACAGCTCCCACGGCGGGACCCTCCGCGAAGAGGCTGCCCGCGTCCACCCCGGATCAACCATTCATTCTGAAAGGTTTGGGCACAGCGCTCGCAGGACGTCGCCTAGTGCTCCAACTGGTCGCTGCTCGGCTGCTGCCCGATCCTGCTCAACAGCGCCTTCGGAATGTGCCGTCGCGCTCCGTGCCGCGGCGGCCTCGCTTCGGTCACCGGAACCAGCCGATAGAGAATCAGCAGGTTGCGATCCGGATCGTCGTAGGCCGGAAAGGCCGCCACCCGCTTCATCTGGTACATCGGTGTGATCGCGTCCGCCTTGTCGTCCTCCACATCATTCCACGACGCATACCACCCCGGCTGATATCGCTTCACGCGCACATCCATATCATCGGTGCCAAAGTCGTCATCGATCGACGGCAGACCCGTCATCAGCGTCAGGTCCGATCCCGAGATCGACAGGATCAGATGCGAGTGCGTCTTATCCGCCAGCACGATCCGCCGGATGCCCTGCGCCGCCGCCTCGAATTCGTACGTGGGATGCCGCACATACCCGATCTGCTGAACAGCATCCGGAATCGCAATCGCAAACACCACCACCGCGCACACTGCCGACCCCACCACCGCACCCGCTCGTCCCCGCGCCTGCCGAAAGCTGTCGAGACCCATCGCGACCACCACCGTCATCGGCACCGCGACCACCAGGTAGTACCGCGGCTGCAGATTATTGTGATACGCAAGGAACGCGAAGTATCCCCCGATCCACAACAACAGCGATGGAAACAACGGATTCGTCAGCATCCGTGGACGCCACAGCAGCGCCAGCGCAATCACCACAAAGAAGGCAACATAGATCAGCGTTCCCATCCACGCGCCATCGGCGATGGTATTGAGAATCACCTTCGCCACCGGCTCCAGACCGATTCCGGTATACGCGTTCGCGGAGAAAAGGTATTGATAGTCCAGCAGGTAGTGCGGCCGCACAAAAAGAAAATAGTACGCACACCACAGAACGACTCCGCCCATCGCAGGCGGCAACGCGAGCCTGAGCGCCGGCCGAATCCGATACCCCGCCCGCGCCCACACCATGTAAAAAATCGCAGGGATCAAACAGATGCCCGTGGTCTTCGTGAGCACCAGCCCGGGCAGCACCATCGCCAGCAGCAGCGCTGACCCAACGCCGCGAAGGCCTCGTCCATGCCGATGAATCGGATGCATCTGCGAGGCAATCAGCAATCCCAGCGCCGTCAGCGCAATCATCAGCGGCTCGAGAATCGCCATGCGCTCGAAGACATAAAGAAATGGGCTGGTGCACAGAAAGAACACAGCGAGCGGCGCCGCCAGCGACTGACCGGAGTCGCTGCTGTGCGGCCGCGTATGACGCTGGATCAGCAGGTACAGAAGGAGCAGCGTAATCCCGAAGACCCCCACCGTCAGCGCGCGCGCCGCCGTCACCGAGACCCCGGTAAATTTGAAGACCAGCAGTTCGATCGCCGGCCACACCGGCAACGCCACCGCAGGGTTGAAATCGCCCTTCCAGTACCAGTGGCCAGTCACATAGTGGCGAATGGCAGCATCGCCATACCAACCCTCGTCGGTATACTTGGACCAATCCATCCACGGCGAGTGATTCGGAAAGTCCGCGGTCAGGTGCACAAAGTGGAGCGCAAAGAAGACCGCCGAAATCCCCAGCAGGAGGATCGAGACCCCGCCTGCGCCACGCATCTGCGGCCACCGTCGAGCCAGCCATGCCGACGCCTCCGCTGGCTTCGGAGTCGTCATCACGGCGGCAGGCGAATTGGAGAAGTCAGGCATTCTGGGCAGATTCGAGTCGAGCACTTAGACCAAACAAACGACGTACAGTGGTCCGATGCAGCAAACTATAGGCATGGATGCAAAGCGCTCAGACGCTTAATCGCACGGTACGTGACGCTTCCGAATTATAGAAAGACTTGATCCTGACTCCTAATCGAAGGAGGCTGGCCACCCGAGGTTGAATCCCGATGACGGCTGTTCGTAGCGATGCTTCCGGCCCGGAGAGAATTACCCGCGTTCTGCTGATCGCAACCATCCTTGCCGCCTCGTATCTCGACTTCTTCGGCTACCGTGCCGAGGGCCTCACCGCCGAGTTGGCCTGGGCCGACCGCCTCCGCGGACTCGGACCGGCCCCCGAACAATATCGCTTCGCTATCGTCTGGCTGGCGCACACTCTGGCCGTGCATCTCCACATCAAGCTCCGCACGGCATTTGCGTCCATCGATCTCCTCAGCGGCATGATTGCCGTACTTGTGCTCTTCCATGTCTTCGAACGCACCGACGCCTACCGCGATGCCACCCGCCTCGGGCGCTGGCTGGGCGCCGCTGTCTTCGCGTTCCTCATCAACTGGTTCCTGGGCTGGCTGTTGTGGCTGCAGAAGCCGGAGACACTGCCCACCGCCCTCTTCCTCGCCCTCATGCTGTGGCTGTGGCAGCCCGGCCGTCAGCCCACCCGGCCGACCTTGACCGCGCTCGCCTTGATCGCCCTCACCCTGCTGCTCGCAACCTTCCGAGCGGACGATGCCTGCCTGTTCAACGCCGGCGTTTGCTTGCTGGTGCTGATGCGCCCCCGCCTGCCGCTCTCCCTGCCTCGCTCCCTGGCCTGCGCCGTCAGCGTCACCGGCGCGCTCGCAGCCGGTATCGTCCAGCTCTATCTCATGTTCGTAGCCTTCCCCCACGCCAGCTACGGGCGAACCAAGGTGAGGCAGCTCGTTCCCAACCTCGTGCACACCACCCGCTGGCCGCCCTTCGTTCTCTTCCTTCTGCCCCTCGCGTGGATGGTGGTGCAGGTAGCCCGACGCAGATATACCCGCAACGCGGCAGGACTGGCCGTCCTCACCGGAGCCACGCTCTTCGGACTGCTGTGGTTCTGCATCGGCGAAATCGACGAAGTCCGGATCTTTCTCCCCTTCGCCTTCGCCCTGGCTCCGCTCACCGCAGAGATGGCCATCCTCCGCGCCGGGCAGCCCGCACCGCCCCCTGACCCCTTCTAGTGCAACACGGTCCCGAGCGGCTGCGGCGCGTTCCCTGTCGCCGCGCACACCTCTGCCGTCGCAGCCGGCGACGCAATCAGGTAATGCACATCCGGTGCCCGCAGATTCGCCAGGTCGTAGACCGAACAGACCGACCAGCCCTTCAGATCCACGCGCCTGGCTCAACTCCCACAAGCTGAAGCCGCTCACAAACGCATACTGCGGATGCTCCGCGGCACACGCCTTGACGCGATCTTTGAACGGCATCGCCGCACGCGCTCGCCCATTCACCAGGCCCGCCATATCGCACAGCGGCGACTGCGTGAAATAACCGATGTACCCCACATCGAACGCGACCAGCTGCATGGAGCTCAGGCGCCCCAGATGCTGCGCCCGAAACTCCGCCAGGCTCTGCTCGCGCCTGCGAAACTCCTTGTCCAGCAGCACCGATTCAATCGGCGCCAGCACCAGCAGCAGGCACGCCACCGCATAGCCTGCGAACCGCAGCGTGCGTTCTGTCGAGGGCGCCGGCTCGGACGCACTCCAGCGCAGCTCCAGAATGTTCCAGAGCGTCGGGAAGACCAGCGTCCACAGAAAGTAGCGCACCCCCTGCACCTGCTGCCCCCGCAGCGCTGCCAAAGCCAGCACCACCGGAAACAGGCTGTTCGCCGCCAGGATCGAGAGCGACACGCGCCGCCTATACGCAATCACCGCTGCCGCCGTGAGCAGCCACAGCACGAAGAGAACCGTGCCCAGCGATACCGAGCTTTCAAACACAGAGACGGCTGCGCTCACCGTCGAAAGCCATGGAGCCGACACGTCCGCTTTGGCGATCGCCGTATCCGGCACCAGGCTGTGCATGGTCGCGCGAATGACGCCAGCGGCCAGCAACGCCCCAATCAACGGGGCAGCACAGTATCCTGCCAGACGCAGGCGCGCACGAGACGCTGGCCTCCCGCGTCGTCTCCCTCCGCAGCGAGTTCTGCGAGAAGAAAAGCGTCAGGCTTGCGACCCCCATCAGCAGAAGATACTCAACCCGTGTCAGCGTCCCCACAAACCCCAGCACCAGCAGCCAGATCGCCGATCGCATGCTGAGGTCTCGCTGTGGCCCAGACGCGAGATCGCAAACGCGAACACCGAGACCAGGCAAAGCGTGAGCGAGGTCTCCATGCCATCGTCCAGCCAGCGCACCGCCATCGGCATCACAAGGATCGCCAGCAGGAGCAGAGCGAATCCCCACGCCAGCCTTGGCGCGGAACGCAGCGCCCGCGGAAACGCCCACGCCAGGCCGCCAAACAACCCCACATGAAACGCCGTCGAGACCACCCGCGGCAGTACCGGGGAGCGGAAGAACTCGCGCAACGCCGCCAGCAGCCATACGTACAACAGGCTGGATGTCCCGTAGTCCGGGTGCACCCCGTCGTACGAGATCATGTGATACCGAAAGAGATTCGCGGCATACCGCAGATGGATGAACGCATCGTCCTGCATCGCGGGCCAGGACACGAACAGCCACACCAGGAGCCACAGGGCGAACATGAGGATGAGGCTTCGATAACGCTTTGGCATCACCCTCCCTCTCGCCTTCCGCAGCTGCCCGGCTACACGAGCGCACGCTTCACTTCAGCGCTCGGGCAACCGGACAGGCTCCGCCCACAATCTGCAGGGCCTACTCATACGACAACGCATCAATCGGATCCTTCCGCGCCGCCTTCAACGCCGGATAGAGCGCGCCCAGCAAAGCTCCGCCCATCGCAATCCCAATCGCGTTCAGCACCCATCCTCCGGTAACCTGAAAGCTCAGCGTTGGAAAGCGCGCATGCAGAAAATCCCGCAGCACATAGGTCGAGGCCACACCGAGCATCGTCCCCACAATCGCCAGCAGCATCGTCTCGCGCAGGACCACCGATACGATCACCAGGCGCCCGGCGCCCATCGACTTGAGAATCCCAATCTCCCTCGTCCGCTCCAGCACTGCTGTGTACATCGACTGAAAGATCACCAGGAAGCCAATGATCGTCGCGATGCTGATCACCACATTCAGCGCGATATTGAATCCAGGCAGATGCTCCGGCGTCAGCATGGAAAGAAACTCCTGACTCGTCTGCACACTCCAGTCCTGCAGACCGTCGGTGGAAAGAATCTCCTTGCGAACATCCTCTTGATACTTCGGCTGGTCATCGGTCCGAAGATAAAACAGCGAGGCCTTCCCCGGGTTATTGTCGAAGGCGTCCATCGTCGTCAGCGGGATATACTTGCGCGCACCCTTGCCGTGCTCCACAATCCCGCACACCGTGAACCAGTGGTTGAGCACCTTGACCGAGTCACCCACCTTGGTTCCCTTGCCGGACCTCGCCTGCAAGTCGTCAATGATGAGGTCGTTCGCCTCTTTGAACGGTCCACCACTCACAAACACAAAGGGGCGCAACGCGTTGTAGCTCTGAAAATCAATGCCGTAGATATTCTCTACCGAACTTCCCGCCGTGAATTTGATATTCACCGGAGCCACCACCTGCACATGCGGCAGCTTGCCGAGCACATTGGCAATCCGCACGTCCGCGGATGCCGAACTGCTCATCATCATGGCGGTTGCAGCCCCGGGATGCACGATCATATCCATGCCAATCCCTGTCGTCTGCGCGCGGCTGCCATTCAAAATGCCGAAGAAGATAGCCACCACCGAGAGAATCATGATGACCTCAATGGCGACGGCGAAGGCGCTGATGAGCGAGCGCAGAGGACGATGTACGAGATTGCCGAGAATCAGTTTATTCATGGGTGATGCTGAAGATGTTCATCATGATGGCAGCAGCTTTCATAGTAGCGCACCCCCGCTCGTGCGCGTTTGGTATCGTCGTTGAGGTCAATCGCAGCAGCGTCATCCCGGCATCTGCGCAACCACCGGTCGCGCAGCATTCACCCGGCGGGCAGGCGGCGACGCAACCCTGCCGATAAACAGGGCTCCAATGATCGGAGCAATGCGCGTCACTACAATAATCGCCACCAGCATGCCGAAGTTGCCGTAGCCGATAAAATAGATCATGCCTCCCAGCAGCGTCTCCGGAGCGGCATGGGCAAACCACACCACCACCATCAAGCCCCACGGGTACTTCGTCATATCGCCAACAATAAAGTCAACGGTGCTGAACAGGATGATCCAGATTGCCGGCAGCAGCCACAGGATCCCTCCCCAACCCAGACAGTGATAGGCCTCAGCCACCGGGCTGTACGAAATTCCCGTACTGAAGTCATCCGCCGCAAGCCCAGCACCCATTTCGTGAGCGTAATAGTTGCCGCTGAAGTGCGTCGTCTTATTGGGACTCAAGGCATGCGGAAGCAGATTGCCGAAGTACTCAAAGACTGGCGCCATGCCTTCGTAGTGGCCCTCTGCACTGTACGTAAAGAGCTCATCATCGGGAGGAATCATGCTCATCCGTTCGACGAGCGATCCTTGTGGCGAGTCATAGTAGGTGTTCACGCCTCCCGACTTTTCCACGGCTTCCAAACCTTTGACGTGCGCACGCAACATGGAATAGTGAATCAGCAGGTTGGCAGCCAGCGCTATTCGCTGCGGAGAATCTAACCCGTCCGCCAGATCGCGCGATGCAGACAGTGGCGAGACGGCGCCAAAGGCCACAACGGCCATCAAGATGATGGCCACGACATGCGCAAACCGAAGTCTCAGGCGAGAGTAAAAAGCTCCGACAAACCAGCAGACCATCGGCCCCAGCATCGCCTGCTTGGAAAAACTCGCTACCCCCAGGTAGCCCAAAAAGGCGAATCCCATGATGGTGATCATATTTGTGCTGCGACGTCCACCGCTGTCCTTGACCGCACCGATCGTGCCGAGAATGAGGCCCAACTGGCCAAACACGTTCACCTGAACGAGTGCGCTTACCAGGCTTCCCGGAGCCTGCCCAAACATCTGCTGGGCATTGATAATTCCATAAAATACGACGAGACAGCCAAGACCGGCTGCCGTGTAGTTCAGTTCCGCCGTGCTGAATCCACCTCCGACCCCCATCGATCGAAAGTCGATCTTCCTGTTCAGCACCGTCACCAGCAACAGCATCACCATGCTGGTTGCGTAGAGAGCCATGTCGAGAAGAGGGCTGTAAAGATTGGAGTCCGCCGGTTCACCCACCACGGCCTTCCAGGTGACGCCCACAATCACAATGAGCGTCGAATACCAGAACGTATAGGCGCCCGTGAGTCGCGTAAAGCCCTCGGCAAGATTGAAGGCCACCACACTCAGGATCAGGAACACGTAGTACATCAGGCTGAAGAATAAATTGGTATGTTCAAGCTGCTGTATACAGAAAAACACCGACGCAAAGACAAATACCTTCGGCAGGGAGATCCGTGTTGGCAGCGAAAGGCGCATTAGGCTGAGTTTACAGGATGAACCGGCAAATACCTTGCTGGGCGCTGCCTCCGAGTCGCAGACCGTTCCAGTCGCCACCAGGCAGCCCCGTGTCCAACAACCAGACGACGAATCCTCTAGAGACGGCACAAGCGGACCGCACGAACGTGTTACTGCGCTTCGTCTACGCCGGCCCGACCAATGGAGGCCGGTTGTTCAAGCGCGACGATCGCTGGCGAGATCTCCGCGCTGAGGATCAGCGCCGCCGCCACCGCGATCAGCACGGAGATATCCGCATAGATACGCAGCTCGAGAATCTGCCCGACCGCAAGCAGCAGCAGCACCCAGAATGGGAGGACGAGCAGGCAGGCGCGAAGCGGTTCACAGCAGATGCTGGAGCGCTTCATATACACGTACGGCAGCAGAAAGGCCGACCCGCTAAGAATCCATGGCCAGCACTGCGGCTTGGCCAGATAGTGAAGGTTGGACATCACCCTCAAGCCTCCCTCGCTGGGGTTTCCGCGATACAGGTGGTGCAGAATTCCGTAGATGATCACCCAGATGAGCGTCAGCGTGAGCAGCTGGAATACATCCTTCCTGGTCATCGCGCGAAAGCGCAGCTTTCCGTCCTGCGTCATCGCCACCATCAGCGCGATGAAAATCAGAAACAGCGTCGTCTCGCGGTTAACTGTTCCAACAATGAAAACCGGCAGCAGCCAGGCAAAGTTCCTCGTAAGAACGAAATAAGTCCCCCAGCCGAGAAACATCACCGCTGGAAGATCGTAAGGGAATGCGTAGGAAGCTGAACAGAACAAGTCGAACAGGCAGAGAATCACGAGGATCGCCCAGGGAAGATACGGTACCCGCCCGTGTGGCGCCGCGAAACGGTAGATCTTCACCGACGCCCAGCCAGCCAGCAGCAGCGAGATGCAGGAGACGATCTCCAGCATCAGCATCTCCGGTGAATTCACTACTTGGTGACCACTCGCAATGCGTTGCAAAAGATGTGAATGGCTCGCCAGCATCAATGGGTAGCGTACGAGCTCTCGAGCCTGAAAAGGCATTCGCTCCTGGCCTCGCAGGTACCAGGGGATGGAGAGATACTGATGGACTAGACCGGAATACATCTGCACGAAATAAATCGACGCCACCACCACCATGGCCCGCGGATACCACGAGAAAGCACCACTTCGCATCGCCTTTCGGCCCATAGGAGTCAATGTCCCAACAATAGGATGGTCTGCGCGTCGTCGTACCCCAAGCGTAGCACTTCAACGTTGCACGATGCGTGCCTGCCGCGGTGTCCTCTGCGGTGACATTAGGCGATTCCTCATTCGGCGGAGTGACGCCAGGCCGCGCGACGACCCGATCTTCACCGCCTGGCAGCCATCGTCAGCACAACCGTCCGGGAGTTCGGAATGGCCGCCACACGCACCGGCCGCACAGCCTCGCGCATCTGTGTCTCGGTCGAGCCCGGACCGTCGCCCGCATCCAGCAGAATCTCCGTCGGCCTCAGGTCATGCACTGCCTGCTGTGCCGCAGGCACTCCGTTGCTGGGCAGCGGAATCGCCGCATAACCCGTCGTCTCGGAGAACTGCGCAGCGTCTGCCGTCATGATGAGACTGCCCTGCCCCGGCATCACCCCCTGTTGCGCCAGGTACGCGGCCACACGACGGTCCTCATCTCCCCGCTGATTGCGGCTTGCCAGCGTGCGACGATCGTCCATGACACCCTGGATGGCATAGAACAGGAAGACAGCAACCATCAGCTTGCCCGCGATTTCAGCCGAGGTCGCCCGGTAGACACTCCAAACGATCAGCACAGCAATCAGTGGCAGCACCGCAACAAACGACCGCAGCGACGACGAAATGCCAACCGCCGGAATCACAAGACCGTACACCCCCACCACCGTCATCCCAAAACTCAATCCCCCCGCCAGCTCAGAGAGTGACGGCCCCGTCTCCTCCCGTCCTCGCAACGAAAGTGCAATTAGAAACACCAGGCCAAACCCAATCTCCACAAACGCCAGCCGATAGACGATCAGCGAAAGCGTGGCGACGCGCAGCTTCACCAGCGCACCCATACCCGCAGCAAGCATCGTATGCAGCGTGGACGGCCGGTTATACTGCAGCAGCTCGGAAAGATTGTTCAGATAAAACACCTGCGCCGTCTGCGCGTGGACCACCTTGCCCGCCACCACGTAGTTCACCAACTGCAGCGGAAGCCGGGTAGCAAGATAGGCGACCACGATCACCGCAGCATAGCGAGCCGAAGCTCCCTGCTTCTGACCCGAGCGTTGCCGCAGCCACAAAACAACCAGCAGAGGAACCACCAGGAGAATACTGTCGTTGCGGATCAGATCCACCCCCGCCAAACAGAGCAGTGCCACGGCGTCCGCAACGTAGCCTTGAAAGCGCACGGTGAACAGCGCCAGAAACCAGGCCGCAAATGCTCCATAGAACAGCGTGGAATCAGGCGCCAGCGAGCAGAGCCAGCACACCGGAAGTAACAGGCACAGCAGGTAGCTCGCGCAGGCGATCCTTCGGTCCTCGGAAATACCCATCGCGATCTTCCACGCCGCCAGCGCCAGAACGATGCCTGCCAGCGTCACGACGATGATGCTGGAGCCGAGCGTAACTCCGCCAAACGGTTGCGCCAGCAACAGCAGGAAACTGACACCGGGCCGCCAGTACTCCAACCCGGTCGTGGGAAGATTCAGGTTCACAAATTGATATTGATAGAGAAAGTTGAGAGCCATTCCATGATGGTGGCTCAGCGACTGGCCTAACGCCAGGTACGCGCAGGAGTCTGGATCGCCGCAAAACATCGTATGCAGGCCCATCCACATCCGCACCGCAAACACTGCCATCGTGGCAAGGATTGCGACAGTAACGTCACGGTTCCGCGCGATCCAGCCTGAGGTTGCCTTCAACGATTCGCCCTCCCCGGCGAAGTTTGATGACCTTTAGCGAAAGCTTTGTCCTGGGGCCCACATTCCCAAAGTACGGGTTTGCTAAGACTATACATCTCGGGCGCTACCAGCCTTCCCCCCGGTTGCGCCACACACTCCCACGGCAACGCCCTGGCCGCTCATCTGCTCGCCAGCCACCGCCGCTATCTCGCCCTTGCCCTGGAGCCATGTACGACAGGAAGCCTCACCGTGCTGGGCCCCGCGACGCGCTAACGCCGAACACGACCTGGTTCGCTCAGGAGGACACGGAAGAGTTCGAACCATCGCGTCGCCACGATCGTTACAGGAGATTGAAATTGGACTGAACCAGTTGCTTATCGTGATGCGACCTACTATGATCGGTCGTCAATGCGAATTTCACGATCGCTTCGCAACATGGTCCGACACGCCGTAGACTGGCCTTTTTGTTCGTCATCGGCTGAAGTAAAACGCCTTGGAGATATTGGCAGCGGCTGGGTCATCCATACCGGAACCCGGCTCCGCGTCTGCTATTGCGCTGGCGTCGGGAAAGGCATCTCCTTTGAGGAAGAGCTCTCCCGCATTGCAGAGAAGCCTGTGCTTGTCTTCGATCCATCTCCCACGGCATTGCCCACGATCGCCCGCAGCGATATGAGCCATTTACAGTTCCTGCCCGTAGGAATTGCCGCGGAAGACGGAACCGTCGAATTCTCCTTGCCCGCCGACCCGAACGAGGGATCGTTCTCGGTTCCGCGGGAGGGTCTGGGCAGGGTATCCTTCGACTGCTGGAATCTGCAGACCATCATGACCCAAAACGGTGATTCCGCGATCGACCTGCTCAAGATGGACATCGAAGGATTCGAATACGACGTCATCGATCAAATCCTGGCCGAGCAGATCCCTATTCGACAGTTGTGCGTCGAGTTTCACGCGTGGCTCCGACCCGGACGAACCTTCAAGACCATCCGCCGCCTCTACCAGGCTGGATATCGTCCCATCCACAAACACCGCGGAGATCATACGTTCTTGCTGAGTGAGTCTCGCTTCAATGAGATGGCTGGCCGTAGACACCTCGATACATTCCATAGAGGCCCCGTCCCGGCCCGACAGGATGCCTACACGTTTAGCGAATCTGCACCAGATTAGCTAACGAATCTGCACCAGGTCAGCCTCAGCGCCATGCCCCGCACCGCCCGGCGTGATCGTCGTCTTCTGCGGCGCCCGCCAGTGGTCGATGTAGCTCACCTGGTGCACGCAGCTGATCGTGCAGTTCGGCGCGCATGACTTCTCGGTCAGGAACTCCCGCTTCACAATCTCCGTCGTGTACTCGGCCACCGGAATCCCCGGATACCCGCGCTGCTGCGAGCAGTACGACACGATCCCGTTCTCGTCCACATACAGGTACCGCGACCCCGCCCGGCACCGCCAGTCATTCGGCAGGCCGTTCGCAATCGCCTCTTGAAAATGGTTGAACCGCGAATAACTTCTGCGCGTCAGCCGCCGCACCTCGTCCCACACGCCGCGCTCGCGCTCGCCCAGCGGCTTCAACTGCCCGCTGCCATCGTGAATAATCCCAATCGTCGAGCTGAAACCCAGCCCCAGCGCGCGCTTCGAGATCGTCAGCGCGTCCTCTGGATTCGCAATCCCTCCGCCCACCACCGAGTTGATGTTCACATGAAAGTCCGCATGCTCGGCCAGCATCGCCAGCTTCGCGTCCAGCACCTTCAGCGACTTCTTCGACACCTCATCCGGCATCACATTATCAATCGAAATCTGCATGTGATCGAGCCCGGCTTGATTCAGCCGCTCGATCCGCTCCGGCATCAGCAGATAGCCGTTGGTGATCATCCCGGCAATCGCGCCCGTCTTCCGAATCTGCCGGATCACATCGTCCAGCTCCGGATGCAGCAGCGGCTCCCCGCCCGAGATCGTAATCACCGACGTCCCCAGCCGCCCCAGGTGATCCACCCTGCGCTTCATCTCCTCGATGTCCACCGGCTTCGACACATCGTCGAACTCATTGCAGTACGTGCACGCCAGGTTGCACCGGCGCATCGGCACAATATGCGCCATGTACGGGTGCGAGGTCCCGGCGACGGCCGACGCAATCGACCCCACCTCGCGCAGCTTGCGCGTTGCGGCAATCAACCGCCGGCGAGTGGTCATGCGGCGCGTACCTTGACCCTTCGCGGGTTCGGTCTTCGGAGCTGGTGTCGGTGTCGTCATGCGGCTTTGCTATTCTATCGTGCCAGCCTGCCTTCGCGGGTGCTGCTTCGGAAGCCGGCCTCGGGTGCCAGCCAGCCGCACCAGCCCTCCCCTCGCAGTAAACTACCCTCGGAGGCAACACCCATGCCGCACGAACTCGATTGGTCCGACACCCTGGAGATTGGCATTCAACTACAGGAGATGTTTCCCGACACCGATCCCTACTCCGTCCGCTTTACCGACCTCCACAAGTGGGTCATCCAGCTCCCCGGCTTCAAAGGCGATCCCTCCAAGTCCACCGAAGGCATCCTCGAGGCGATCCAGACCGCCTGGCACGAAGAGTACGAGGACGCCAAAGACGCTTAGCCTCATACACTTGCCCTCGGCCGCGGAGAGCCCGTTCCTTTTCGGCTCCTCTCCCCGCGAAATTCCGAGCGCAAAGCACCACGCGGGGACTACCATCGGTGCGTATGAGTCTCTCGGCCTCTCCCACGCCGCAACTTCCTCCGCCCGCCCTGACCGGTAAGCCGCCGCTCGGCCGTCCTCGCTCGTTCGATCGCGAGCAGGCCCTCGACGCCGCCATGCGTGTCTTCTGGAAGCAGGGCTACGAAGGCGCCTCGCTCACCGCGCTCACCGCCGCCATGGGCATCAATCGCCCCAGCCTCTACGCCGCCTTTGGCGACAAGGCCGGCCTCTTTCGCGAAGCCGTCGCACGCTACGGCTCCGGCCCCGGCCGCTACGTCCGCCGCGCCCTCGGCCAGCCCCGCGCCCGCCAGGTCGCCGAGATGCTCCTCCGCGGCACCGTGGCCATGGCCACCGACACCGCCAATCCCGGCGGCTGCCTCTGGGTCCAGGGAGCCCTCGTCGCCAGCGCCGAAGGCGAACCCATCCGCCAGGAGATGGCCGCCCTCCGCGAGCGAGGCATCGCCCAGATGCGCGAACGCTTCGAGCGCGCCCGCCGCGAAGGCGACCTTCCCGCCTCCACCGACGTCCCCGCCCTCACCCTCTTCCTCGTCAGCATGATGAACGGCCTCGCCGTGCAGGCCAGCAGCGGTCACAGCCGCGACGACCTCAACAGCGCCGTCGACCTCGCCCTCCAGGCCTGGCCCACCAGCGCCCCCACAACCCCCAGCGCCTAAGCCAACCCGCCAGCGGCCTTGCCGTTCTTCCTGTCATTGCCTCTGGGAATCTGCTGTCCGCTCGCCGAGCCACGGCTGCACCCACTCCCCAATCGCTCGAAACACCCGGCCCCCAAAAGAAAAGCCGCCCGCGCCAGCGGACGGCTCTCCCCACCTCTTGAACCTTACTTCGCGGTCCTGTGATGCTCCGGCGCCGCTCCGCCAACCGACGCCTCTGCCTGGTCAATCGCCTGGTACAGATCCGACACATCCTTCACCTGGATCCATCCCTTCGGCGTCACCACCACCAGCGTCGGCGTCTCCATCAGGCCAAGCTTGTTGCCCAGCGCCACATCCTTCTCCACCTCGCGGATCAGCTCCCCGGTCGGATCGACCACGAACGGCACCTGCTTCCCGTTCCGCTTGAAGAACTCCTGCGTGAAGCGGTTCAGGTCGTCCTGGCTGGCAATCTTGTACTGCGACGCGAACACCTCGCGGCGATACTGCGTCGCCAGCTCGGGCGAGACCTTATCCTGCAGGTAGCGCGCATACACGGCCGCCTGGCGACTCCAGATGTGGCCCGGAATCAGGAAGTCATAGCGCACATACGGAATGTGATAGTGGTCGATCGCCATGTGCACAAACGGAAACGCATGCGCGCACGCCGGGCACTCCAGGTCCTCCCACTCGATCAGCGCCACCTTCGCTCCCGGCGGAGGCACCAGCATCGACGTATCCCGGAAGTGGTCCGGCTGCTGGCTGGAAGGAACGGCGACCTGCGCCTTCGCCGAAACTCCGGCGAGCGAGAACACGAGAACGATCGGAAGAAGAATGCGAGACATAGCGGATAGACGCAAGTGGCTGACCTTTGCGAGCAAGTATGCTCCACCCCCATTGAACCACCTGCCGCCCAATTCGCCAAACGACATCCAATCGTGGCACTTATGTTCGAAACAAGCTTGTCGCCACCACGTTCGCCCAAGTCGGAGGCCTACCGCCCCCTTATGGTCACTGCACTCGGTGGTCTTCTAAACGGAAGTCTCTACCTGCGCGATCCGTCGGTTCGGGACGAAAAAGAAGCCACACGATCAATCCCAGAGGAAAAGAGCAGATAACCAACAGACTGACCAGTATCGGCGACTTGCCACGCCGCCGTGCGTCGATCGCACAGGCACGAAGAGTGAACAGCAGCATGCCGACAAGAGCGAGCGGCACAAGGATAGACATAACGCTGTTCAGGCAGGTCTCCTCCAGGCTGAGGCTATAGCATAGCCCCAGCGCACCCAGTTCCGGAAATACGGCGTTATGGCAACGTCGATCACATCGGTCGTCAAACCGGCCCACCACCCCAGCCTCTGCAAATCCACGCCCATCCCCCACACCCTCCTTCGATGCTATCCTCCAAGCGAAGGAAAATCGAAATGATCCCAGCCCTCCTCGCCCTCCAACTCCTCACGCTCACGGCCCTGATCGTGCTCCTCCTCCGCCGCAACACCGTCGCTCCGCCCGCCGCTCCACCCGCCGAAGACCCTCGCCTCGCCCAGCTCCTCGCCGCCGATCTCCCCGGCCAGTTCACCCGCCTCGACGCCCGCTCCCTCGGCCTCGACCACCACCTCCGCGCCGAGCTCTCCCAGCTCCGCGCCGACACCGCCTCCGCCAGCGCCTCGCTCCGCACCGAAGTCCTCACCAACATCGACACCCTCGGCAACACCCTCCGCTCCACCCTCGAGGCCTCCCGCACCGCCGCCGCCGCGCAGGCCAGCGAGAGCCGCGAAGCCCTCCACTCCCGCCTCTCCGAGCTCCGCTCCGGCCAGAGCGAGCACCTCGAAACCCTCCGCAAGACGGTCGAAGGCCGCCTCGACAAGCTCAACGAAACCAACGCCGCCAAGCTCGAAGAGATGCGCGTCACCGTCGACGAAAAACTCCACGCCACCTTGCAAACCCGCCTCACCGAAAGCTTCGGCCAGGTCACCGACCAGCTCACCAAGGTCCATGCCGGCCTCGGCGAGATGACCAAACTCTCGGCCGGCGTCGACGACCTCTCCCGCATCTTCACCAACGTCAAATCCCGCGGCACCATCGGCGAAGTCATGCTCGAAACCCTGCTCAAGCAGATGCTCGCCCCCAGCCAGTTCGAGAAGAACGTCAAGCCCAAACCCGGCTCCAGCGATATCGTCGAGTTCGCCGTCAAGCTCCCCACCCCCAGCGGCGAAACCCTCCTCCCCATCGACTCCAAGTTCCCCCGCGAAGCCTGGGAACGCCTCGAGACCGCCTACGAAACCGGCGCCGACATCCTCAGCGCCGGCAAGGCCTTCGAGGCCGCCATCCGCTTCGAAGGCAAGAAGATCTGCGACAAATACATCGCGCCGCCCACCACCACCTCCTTCGCCATCATGTTCCTTCCCACCGAAGGCCTCTACGCCGAAGTCATGCGCCGCGACGGCCTCCAGTCCGACATCCAGCAGCAGTGCCACGTCACCATCGCCGGCCCCAGCACTCTCTCCGCCATCCTCAACAGCTTCCAGATGGGCTTCCACATGCTCCAACTCCAACAAAAAGGCGACGAAGTCTGGAAGGTCCTCGCCAACGCCCGCAAGGAGTTCGGCACCTTCGAAACCCTCATGGACAAGATGACCGCCGACGTCGGCAAGGTCCAAGGCACCATCGACAAGCTCGGCGTCCGCACCCGCGCCATCAACCGCACCCTGCGCGACGTCAGCGTGGAAGCCACCCAGGCATCCCTGCCCTCAGCCGCCACTCAGCGCCTTCGATGGCTACATCCCCGGCCTGGCGGCCGCCACCGACGACGACGAATCCCCCACCACCTAATTCTCCCGATGTCTCAATGTCTTACGACGACAGATTGCGCACTCCCACGGATACCACCCCAGCGCACTCAGCAGATACCGCTGGATCACCCCGCGCCGATTCACCCGGCGAAACTTCGTCGATCCGCACCAGAAACAAACTCTTACCGCCATGCGCGCCGATCCTTCTACCGTCCGGTCTGTAGCTCCGCCCCGGATATTCACGCTAGAATATACCTAAGTTTGGGTTCGCCGAGTACCTTTGTGGGTTGCGGTCACGTCCTTCCACAGTCGCCAACCCCTACGCTTCTTTACACCGTCCAACCACGTCGGTATGCTTTCACACTGGGGCAGTCAATCGGGCAGCTCGCTCTAGATGGTCAATGTCCGCGCCCAACCCAGGACTTCATAGGAGATCGTACGATGGCAGCAGTTGATGAGAAGGTTAAGCAGATTATTGTCGAGCAGCTTCAGGTGGACGAAGCCGAGGTTACCCCCGGTGCCAGCTTCCAGGAAGATCTCGGTGCCGACTCGCTCGACGTCGTCGAGCTCGTGATGCAGTTCGAAGAAGCCTTCGACATCCAGATCCCCGACGAAGACGCGGAGAAGATCAAGACCGTCAAGGATGCGACCGAATACATCGAGAAGCACCAGAAGGCTAAGTAACCTGCTCCGCAGTTCTGCAGTCTAGAGATAGCGTTCTTCAGTTTCAGGAACAACGTTCTGCAGTCTAAGGACAACCAGGAATGAGAGTAAGATGTCGCATCGTCGTGTCGTTGTAACGGGCATGGGCCTCCTTTGCGGGGTCGGGAATACCGCTCCCCAGATCTGGGAGGGCCTGCTCGCCGGTAAGAGTGGCATGGCTGAGATCACTGCCTTCGATCTCACCGGCCACCCCGTCCGCATCGCTGCCGAAGTCAAAGACTTCGACCCGCACGTCTTCGTGGAGAAGAAAGAGGCCCGCAAGATGGGCCGCTTCATTCACTTCGCCATGGCCGCCGCGCAGGAGGCCATGCAGCACTCCGGCCTGCAGATCACCCCCGATATCGCCGAGAACGTCGGCGTCCACATCGGCTCCGGCATCGGCGGTTTCGACGTCATCGAGCGCGAACACACCGCGCTCATGAACGGCGGCCCGCGCAAGATCTCCCCCTTCTTCATCCCCGCCACGATCATCAACCTCGCCGCCGGCCATGTCTCCATCAAGTACGGCGCCAAGGGACCCAACGAGGCCACGGCCACCGCCTGCACCAGCTCGGCGCACAGCATCGGCGACGCCTTCCGCATCATCCAGCGCGGCGATGCCGACGCCATGATCGCCGGCGGCACCGAGGCCGCCATCACCCCTCTCTCCGTCGGCGGTTTCGCCGCCATGAAGGCCCTCTCCACCCGCAACGACGACCCCACCCACGCCTGCCGCCCCTTCGACAAGGATCGCGACGGCTTTGTCTGCGGTGAAGGCGCCGGCATCCTCATCCTCGAGGAGCTGGAGTTCGCCCGCGCCCGCGGCGCCAACATCCTCGCCGAGATCATCGGCTACGGCATGAGCGGCGACGCCTACCACATGACCGGCATGGCCCCTGAAGGCGATGGCTGCCGCCGCGCCATGGAAGCCGCCCTCCGCGTCGCCGGCATCTCGCCCGACAAGATCGATTACGTCAACGCCCACGCCACCTCCACCCCCGTCGGCGACTCCCTCGAGTCCAAGGCCATCGAGAACGTCTTCGGCGAGAAGGCCATGAGCCACGAGCTCCTGGTCAGCTCCACCAAGTCCATGACCGGCCACCTCCTCGGCGGTGCCGGAGGCCTCGAAGCCGGCATCACCATCATGGCCATCCTCAACCAGATCGCCCCTCCCACCATGAACCTCGAAAACGTCGACCCGGCCTGCCGCCTCAACTACGTCCCCAACAAGCCGCAGCCCGCGAAGATCGACTACGCCCTCTCCAACAGCTTCGGCTTCGGCGGCACCAACGGCTCACTGGTCTTCAAGCGCTGGGGAGCCGAGTAACTCTTACCGCAACTCCACGAAAGCCCGGCACCTCGCCGGGCTTTTTCTCTTCCCCCTCCATCCCCCTCCATCCCTTGCGCGCTCCGCGCCCTCCGCGTCAAAGTTTTTGCCGTTGTTTGTTCTTCCCCTCCCAGCCCGCCACGTATCCTTCCCCTACGGCATCCAACCACAAGGAGAACGACACCATGGCATTCCTCAACGTTGGCAAAGAAAACAGCGCAGACATCGATCTGTATTACGAAGACCGCGGCACCGGCAAACCCGTCCTGCTCATCCACGGCTGGCCCCTCAGCAGCGCCTCCTGGGAGCGCCAGGCCGCGGCCCTGCTCGCCTCCGGCCACCGCGTCATCACCTACGACCGCCGCGGCTTCGGCCGCTCCTCGCAGCCCAGCATCGGCTACGACTACGACACCCTCGCCTCCGACACCTACAAGCTCATCGAAGCCCTCGACCTCAAGGACGTCACCCTCGTCGGCTTCAGCATGGGTGGAGGCGAAGTCGCCCGCTACCTCGGCAAGTACAACAACGGCCGCGTCACCAAGGCTGTCTTCATGGCCTCCATCGCGCCCGCCCTGCGCCACTCCGCCGACAACCCCGAAGGCGTCGACCCCAAGGTCTTCGAAGGCATCAAGCAAGCCATCGAGGCCGACCGCTTCGCCTTCCTCGAAGCCTTCCTCAAGAACCTCTACAACCACAAGCTCCTCTTCAACTCCCGCATCTCCGACGCCACTATCCACGCCGACTTCAACGTCGGCAGCGCCTCCAGCTACCATGCCTTGCTCAACTGCGTCGACGCCTGGCTCGAAGACTTCCGCGCCGACATCGCCACCGATCAAAATCCCCACCCTCGTCATCCACGGCGACGCCGACCAGATCCTCCCCATCGAAGCCACCGGCAAGCGCGCCGCCGCCCTCATCCCCGGAGCCCAGCTCCACGTCATCGAAGGTGGCCCCCACGGCCTCAACTGGACCCACGCCCCCGAGGTCAACAAAGCCCTCCTCGCATTCATCGCGAAGTAACCCACCCCACACAAAGAGGCCCGGCACGCAGCCGGGCCTCTTCGTCTATCCGTCGCCCAACTATCCGCGCGCCATCGTCATGCCTGTCAGCACCAGCAGCCCGATCAGCCACCAGCCCACGGCCACAATCGCCGCCTGCGCCTTGCTCTTCTTCGCAATAATCGACAGCCCGATCACCGTCAGCGCCAGCGTCCACAGCCCGAAGATGTCGAAGAAACTCCCCGCCATCTGCACCCAGTGCGGCGAGCTCGACAGGTAATAGCCGATGTTCGTGCCCACCGGATTATTCAGATCGAAGTTCTCCGTATTCACGCCCGCATACACAAACACAATATTCAGCAAGCCGATAAAGATCTTTGGCAGCCCCGCATACATGCACACCGCGAAGTTCTGTCCATAGGTCGTCTTCGCTCCCAGGCCAAAGTTCAGGCTCGCCCAGTTCAGCAGCGCAATGAACGCCACGATGATCAAAATGATCACCGCCGCGGCATACGACCCGTACTTCTGCCCCACCGCCACCCGATGAATCGCCGCCGCCCGCTGCGCCGCCGGCAGCGACGCCATCTGCTCCTCGGCCGACGCACTCTGCGCGATCGACTGCTCCGCCACCCGGTCGAACCCGATCTTCTGATCGATCACATACGTCGATGCCATCGTCACCACCGTCAGCAAAATAAACGGCAGCCACCAGCTCGTGCTGCGCAGAATATCCCGGAACGTCTTGCTCGGCGCCACAAACGTATCCACCACCCGCTCCACCTGCGAAAGCCCGCCTGCCTCAGGAACACTTGCACCCGCCACCACAGCCTCTGCCATATCGAGCTCCTTCATTTGAACTGCTTCGGATTTACGGAAGTGTACCCCGAGCCGCCCACCGCGCAAATAAAATTTCTCCCGCACCCACTCTATTTGCCAGGAAACATCTTCCGCACCAGCCCCAGCGCCTGCTTCTTCGTCTTCACCGACCCCTCCAGCTGCGCATCCTCCGCCGCCTCCAGCATCGCCTTGAACCCCGGCCCCGGCTTGTACCCTGCCGCAATCAAGTCGTTGCCCGTCAACAACAGCGCCGGCCGAATCTCCTCTTCGCCCATCTCCTCCAGATGCTTCTTCGCATACTCATACATCTCCAGCTTTCCATGCGAGCTCAGGCAATCCGCCCGGTGCAGCGCCAGATGTTCCTCAAACTTCGGCAGCCGCAGAAACCGCTTCAGCGTCGACTGCTTCATCTGCATCACATCGCCAAACTGCATGTGATGCTTGATCAGCGCCAGGATCTGCTCGCACTCCTCGTTGCTGAACCGCAGCCGCGTCAGGATCGTTCGCGCCACCGCAACGCCCACATCCACATGCCCATTGAACCGTATCCGATCCCCCGGCCTCGCCGGATCGGGCGGAGTAAACGTCGCCGGCTTGCCCACATCATGCAGCAGCATCCCCCACGCCAAGGTCGGACTCACCCCCGCCGGCAGCTGTTCGAGCAGCATCAGCGTATGCACCCACACATCGCCCTCCGGGTGAAACTCCGGAGGCTGCTCCACCCCCTGCATCCGCTTCACCTCCGGCAACACCTCCGCCAGCAGCCGCGTCTCGTCCAGCAGCTCGAACCCCCGCCGCGCCCCTCCCTCGGTAAGAATCCTCGTCAACTCATCCCGCACCCTCTCAGCCGACACCACCTCAATCGTCGCCGCCTGCTGCCAGATCGCATCCATCGTTCGCCGCTCAATCGCGAACTCCAGCCGCGCCGCAAACCGCACCGCCCGCAGCATCCGCAGCTTGTCCTCCGCAAACCGCAGCTTCGGCTCCCCAATCGCCCGCACCAGCCGCGCATGCAGATCGCCGCGCCCACCCACGTAATCCATTACGCAGTCCTCCAGCCGATCACCCGCCTCATACGCCATCGCATCCAGCAGCAGCCCATTGATCGTGAAGTCCCGCCGCAGCACATCCTCGCGCGGGTCCATCGAGAACTGCACCGCATCCGGCCGCCGCCCATCCGTATACGCCCCGTCATGCCGAAACGTCGCCACCTCCGTCGTCACCCGCACGTGCGCCAGGTGGTCGATCACCAGCACCACCCCAAAGTGCGCCCCCACCGACTCCGTCCTCGGAAACGCCGCCAGCACCAGCTTCGGTGTCGCCGACGTCGCCACATCGAAGTCCTTCGGCACCACCCCCAGCAGCAGATCCCGCACGCACCCCCCGGCAAAGTACGCCATATGCCCCAGCGCGCGCAGCCGCCGCACAATCCGAAACGCCGCCACGTAGTGTTCGCTCTCGAGCCTCGCCATCCGTCTCTCTATCCTCTACTCACTACTAGCCTAGTACGATAGACCTCGTGCCCGGCGCCCTCATCCTCGGTATCGAAAGCTCCTGCGACGAGACCTCCGCCGCCGTCGTCCGCGACGGCCACGAAGTCCTCTCCAACGTCGTCGCCTCCCAGCTCATCCACAGCAGCTACGGCGGCGTCGTCCCCGAGCTCGCCTCCCGCGAACACCTCCGCGCCATCGTCCCCGTCGTCCGCGAAGCCATGCAGCGCGCCGGCGTCCGCTACGCAGACCTCGCCGCCGTCGCCGTCACCGAAGGCCCTGGCCTCGCCGGAGCCCTCCTCGTCGGCATCAGCTTTGCCAAGGCTCTGGCCTTCGGCGCCAACCTCCCCCTCATCGCCGTCAACCACCTCGAAGGCCACATCCACGCCGTCCTCATGGACACCACCACTCCGGGTGCCCCAGATGTCCTGCCACGGAGCCATGCTCGAGTGCCCCGGTCTCGCTTCTGAGACCTGGGATTCCAACCCCCTCCTCGCCCTGGTCGTCAGCGGAGGCCACACCCACCTCTACCTCGCTACCCGCACGCCTGAGCAGACCGGGGTCCCCAGCGGGCGTTCGTTGCCCGCTGGGGTGGAAACCTGGCACTACCGCAACGTCGGCAAGACCCTCGACGACGCCGCCGGCGAAGCCTTCGACAAGGTCGCCAAGCTCCTCGGCCTCCCCTACCCCGGCGGCCCCTGGATCGACGCCCTCGCCCCCCACGGCGACCCCCACGCCGTCCCCTTCACCCTCGCCCAGATCAAGACCAAGGCCTCCGGCAACACCGCCCCCAAACTCTCCCGCGAGAACCTCGACCACGCCGACCCCACCCGCTTCGACCTCTCCTTCTCCGGCATCAAGACCGCCGTCCGCCGCTACGTCGAGCTCCACGACCTGCGCGCCTCCATCGAAGCCCGCGCCGCCGCCCTCCGCGCCCGGAACCTCCTCCACGCCAAGCCCTCCAACCCCGAAGCCCTCGCCGCCGCCCTCGCCCTCTTCGATACCGAAACCCTCAACCTCATCGCCAGCTTCCAGGCCGCGGTCACCCACGCCCTCACCCGCACCACCCTCTCCGCAGCCGAGCACTTCGGCGCCCGCGGCCTGCTCGTCACCGGAGGCGTCGCCGCCAACTCCGAGCTCCGCCGCCGCCTCTCCACCGAAGCCGCCCGCCATCACCTCCCCCTCGCCTTCCCCACCATCGCCCTCTCCACCGACAACGCCGCCATGATCGCCGCCGCCGCCTGGCCCAAGTTCCTCGCCCGCAACTTCGCCCCCGACACCCTCGAACCCACACCCCAGCTACGATTAGGCTGAGGGCTCACAGCCTCGGCGGCCGCAAGCCCTCTCACGCCCACAACTCAGCTAAAATCAAACAGGACAGACAACAGAAAGTAGCCTGCGGTGCGACGCCAACGTCACGCCCAGCGGCGACCAACCCAGCGTGCCCCTCGAACTCTTCAATACCCTCTCCGGAAAAAACGAGCCCCTCTTCGCCTCCGACGGCCACGCCCTGCGCTTCTACTGCTGCGGCCCCACCGTCTACGACTACGGCCATATCGGCAACTTCCGCACCTTCCTCCACGTCGACGTCCTCCGCCGCGCCGCCCGCCTCAACGGCCTCGCCCTCCACCACGTCATGAACATCACCGACGTCGACGACAAGATCATCCGCAACGCCGCCGCCGCGGGCAAACCCATCGGCGAGTACAGCGCCCGCTTCGAGCGCGCCTTCTTCGAAGACATGGACGCCCTCAACGTCGAGCGCCCTGAAGACATCGCCCGCGCCACCGAAAACATCCCCGGCATGGTCGCCCTCATCGAGCGCCTTGCCGCCCAGGACATCGCCTACAAGGCCGAGGACGGCAGCTGGTACTTCCGCATCGCCCGCTTCCCCGCCTACGGCAAGCTCTCCAAGAAGGACCTCCTCGGCATCGAAGACGGCGCCCGCGTCGACCTCGACGAGTACGACAAGGACGCCGCCCGCGACTTCGCCCTCTGGAAGGCCACCAAGCCCGGCGAAGCCACCTGGGACACGCCCCTCGGCGCCGGCCGCCCCGGCTGGCACATCGAGTGCTCCGCCATGGCCATGAAATATCTCGGCGACTCCTTCGACCTCCACGCCGGCGGCGAAGACCTCATGTTCCCGCACCACGAGAACGAGATCGCCCAATCCGAGGCCGCCACCCACCAGCCCTTCGCGCGCCACTGGTTCCACGTTCGCTTCCTGCTCGTCGAAGGCAAGAAGATGTCCAAGTCCGAGGGCAACTTCTACACCCTCCGCGACCTCCTCCTCAAGGGCTACCGCGCCTCCGCCATCCGTTTCCTGCTGCTCTCAGCGTTCCCTACCGCCACCAGCTCAACTTCACCTTCGACGGCCTCCTCGAATCCACCAACGCCGTCGACCGCCTGCGCACCTTCCACGACCGCATCCGCAAAGGCACCTGGCCCGACACCATCCCCAATCCGACCACAAATCCGACCACAAATCCGGGTGCCCCAGGTCTCGCTTCTGAGACCTGGGATTCCACGACCCTCACCAACCTCATCCGCAAAGCCGACCTCGACTTCACCGCCGCCCTCAACAACGACCTCAACACCGCGGAAGCCCGCGCCGCCATCTTCGATCGTCCTGCGCGCCGTCAACACCGCCGCCGACCACTCCCGCCTCACCCGCTTCGACGCCGAAGAGACCCTCGCCCTGCTCGCCAAGTTCGACTCCATCTTCGCCATTCTGGAAGACCGCGACGCCGAGCTCACCCGCGCCGCTCTCACCTGGGCCGAAGCCGAAGGCCACATGGCCAGCGTCTCCCCCGAAGTCCTCGAGACGTTCGGCACCGGCGCCCTCTCCGACGCAGACATCGATGCCCTCGTCCTCGAGCGCACCCAGGCCAAGCAGCAGCGCAACTTCGCCCGCGCCGACGCCATCCGCAACGAGCTCCTCGAAAAAGGCATCCTCCTCGAAGACTCCAAGGAAGGCGTCCGCTGGAAGCGCAAGTAGACGCCCGGCCATCGAAGACCCCTTCCCTACTCCACCGCCTCGCCCGCCATCCCCACAATCTCCCGCTTGCCCCGATCCACGCGGCTATACACCACCATCGCCACCGCGCACACAATCACCGCCATCCCCCCAATCTCCGTCTTCACCAGCCGCTCCTTCAGCAGCAGCACCCCCAGCAGCACCGCGATCACCGGGTTCACAAACGCATACGTCGACACCTTCGTTACCGCAACATTCTTCAGCAGGTACGTAAACGCCACCAGCCCAAACAGCGACCCGAAGATCGACAGATACACAATCGCTCCAAAGCCCGGCCACGTCCACACCGCGCGATGCCATCCACCGCTGGCAAACGCGACCGTCGCGTTGAAGATCCCTGCCGCTCCAATCTGCCATCCCGTCGCTACAAACGTGTCTGCCGAAAAACGAAATCGCCGCGACAACACCGACCCGATCGCGAACGCCAGCGCCGCGCACAGCAACACGCCCACCGCCAGCAGCGCGTTCGATCCACCCACGCCCCCGCGCCGCCGCATGTCCCGCCCCGGCGTGCAGCGACGGCCACACCAGCACCCCGATCCCCAGCGTCCCCAGCAGCGTCCCCGCCCATCCCCGCTTGTTCAGCGCATCCCCTCCCGGCAACACCATCTCCAGCAGCGCAATCATGATCGGCATCGTCGACACGATCAGCGACGCAAACCCCGACGGCACCATCTTCTCTCCCCACGTCAGCAGCATGTTATTGCACGACATGAACAGCAGCCCCACCACCACCAGCTTCCACCCCTCGCCCTTCGGCACCCGCAGGCTCTTTCCGCTCAACAGGCAGATCAGCACAATCAGTGTCGCCGAGATCAGCGACCGCGTCGCCGACACCACCGGCACCGGCAGGTGCTCCCCCGCCACATGGATCGCCCCATACGTTGATCCCCAGAACAAATACACGCTGCCAAAGGCCAGCAGCACCAGCGTCGATTTCGGTATCCGCGAAAGCATCTCTTCCATGCTACGGGAGTCGACCGTGCAACCGGGACGCCCGACCGCCGTCCTTCTCCCGCTGCGAGGCAAACAACAACGTCCGCCTCACTCGAGGCGGACGTTGTCCTCAATCGTTGCGCGTTCGCTTAGAAGTGGAACGACACCTCCGCCGTGATCGCCCTCGGCGTCAGATAGTGCGTTCCCGAAAACGTAGAAAGGAAGTTGTACAGCGCATACTTGTCCGCGATGTTGATCGCCGTCACGCGGGCTCCAACCTTATAGTGCGCTCGCTCCCCGAAGTGCACGATGTTGTCGTCCCCCAGACGCCATATCGAACACATTGCGCGGCTGAATGCGCTGTGGATTTTTGTCATCATCCTCCGTGCCCGGTGCCGGGATCACGATCAGATTCGACGTCAGCTGAGATGCCAGGCACTGCGTCAGCCCCGCCGTCGGCGTTGCCTTCACGCCATTGCACGTCAGGCCGGCCTGAAACTGCTGGTCCGGACTCAGATAGCTGAGATTGATCCCCGGCTGTCCATTAATCGTGATCGAAGGCCCTCCATTGATCGGATTACAGATGCTGTTCGGATCCGTCACGTTATAGCAGGGCGACGCTCCCGCCACCAGGCCCGAGTCATATCTCCAGTTGAACGCGAAGCACATGCTCTTGCGGAACGGCATCGCATACTCCACGTGCGTCGTCTCGTTGAAGTGCTCATCATGGTCGATGCGGAACGGATACGCACTGCCGGCGATTCCCGGCGTCGCTCCCACGCCGCCCAGCTGCGGATTGAAGAATCGCGCCGCCACCGACGATGCATTGAGCCGCACCGACAGCCCCTTCACATCCGTAAGCGACGCGCTGAGCGCGTATCCCGGAATCTTCGAGTTGTGCCATTCAATCGGGAAGGTGATCGGCGTCGTGCCCAACACGCTGAAGTCATACGCGTTATGCGTGTACTTCCAGATGTACTCGCCATCCAGCACAAAGTGCCGGCCAAACGACTGCCCAAGTCCGGCATGAAACTCGTTGCGGAACCCGGGATTGAAGGGAGTCACCGCCTCCGCCGCGCAGCTGCCAGCCGACAGCGTTGCGAAGATGCTGTACAGCACAGGATCCGCGCAACCCTTCGACGACAGCACCAGGTTCTCGTTGAACGGCGTCTCCTGCGTGCGCGCATAGCTCGACGCGCAACACCGTTCCCGTCTTCTTCACGTTGTACGAGATGCCCACCCGCGGCTCGGCCTGCCGCTGAATCGTCAGTCCGTTGTAGATATCGCCGCGGATGCCCAGGTTGAACATCCAGTTGCCCGCCGTGATCTGATCCTCGCCATAAAGCGCCAGCTGCTTCACATCCGTGCGGCCCTTCCAGGCGTACATGGCTCCGCCGCGCGTCAGGTCATACGGAGCCAGCACCGGGTTGTAGTTCGGATTCGGCGTCGCTGCCTGACACTCGCCGCAGGCAATGCGGGATTACCGTACTGCATCCGATGCACTGAGGGTTGACCGTCGGATCGACGACCCCCAGCTTATCGTTCTCGCGCAGGAACGTCTGCTCGTACATCGCCGCCCAGCTTCGACGTTGTTGATGCCATGCACGTACGAGATATCGCGCATGCATCGCCAGCATTGGTCAGCGAGCGCAGCTGCGCGATCGTCTCCTGCTGCTGGTCAAGCGCGTAATCGGCCAGCGGATTGTTGCTGGGATAGTAGTTGTACGCATCGCGGCGCAGATAGAACGCCGAAGTTCGCCACCGAGTCCTGATTGATCGATGTGCGTATACGTACGGGCGACATTTGATCGTACCAATCTTCGATCGCTGGTCCGTATTCCCCACCGGCGTTCCATCCGGCCGCAATCGACATTGAGTTCTCAAAAATCGATTCGGCGTCTGGAACCACGAGCGCGTGTACTGCACATCCACGTGGATCGAGTCCTTCGGCGTGAACTCGTAGTCGACACGGTCGAAGAAGTTCTCCTCGTTGCCCTTGTCATGAAATACGTTGAACTCCGGCGCATCCAGAAAACGTCCGCGTCTGCAGGCCATCCACCGCGATAAAGTTGCCCCACTTCTTTCCGCCATACGCCACATCGAACGACCGCGTTGCTGGAGCCAAACGTTCCGTATGAGACGGTCACGCTGCCCGTCGGCTTCGTCACACCCTGGCCCGAACGCGTCGTCAACTTCACCACCAGCGCGGTCTTGTCGCCATACTCAGCCGGCGGCGCACCGTCAATCACCTCCAGCGACTGCACCGCACGAGCCGGCAGCTGGTTCGAGAACACCTTGCTCTGCTGGTCCGTAATCGGCTCTCCATCCATGATTGAACGAGTTCTCCGCATGATCACCCAACCCATGCATCAACCCATTCGAGTCCGCCGCCACGCCCGGCGACGCCAGCGTCACAATCGAGCTCAGCGCACGGACGCGGCTCTCCACCGGCAGGTGATCGATCATCCGACCGGTCGATATCCGTGTGGAAGGTCGGACTCTGCTCAACCGTGTCCGGCGAACTCTCGACCGTAACGGTTGAGGCTACGCTCTCCACCTGCAGTCGCACCGGCAACGCCACCGGCACCGTAGAATACACCTGCGCACCTGCTTGCGCAGCAGTGCAAATTGCGGGCTCCTCACCGTCACCGTGTACTGATCGAACGGCATATTATAGAAGTGAAAGACGCCAGTTGAATCCGTTGTCACCGTCCGCGAATAGCCGCTCACCGGATTGGCAATCTCCACCGTCGCGCCGGAAACCAGCGCTCCATTCGGATCCGTCACCGCTCCACTCACGCTGCCCGATGTGCTCTGGCCAAACGCGTAGCCCACCCCAAACACCATCATCCACAGCGCCAGCACTCCCAAAAATCGCTTCAATACAACTCTTTGCATGGTTCTAATCTCCTGTCGGTTAGCACTACAGGCGCCGAAACCTTGTACGGCTGCGGCGGGTCCAGCGTCAGCGTCCTCACGACGCAACTGCTGCACTCCTGAAGAAGATCGCCCGGGCCTCTCGCCCGGCTGCGCGCCCATCCGGGCACGCCGATCTTCCGTGTCGTTCGCTTAGAGGGTTTCTACAGGCGGAGGCCTGCTGAACATCGCGTAGTGCCACAGCGTCTCAGGCGCGTGATCGACCGCCTGCACCACCTTGCACTCCACCAGCACAGATTGCAGCGGCTCCACATGGGCCGCCGCCGGCAGCGCCGAGTGCATCACCATGCACAGCGGGCAACTCTCTTCCCCACCCGGAACCTGTGAGCCGTCCGGCTGGGCTCCTGCCGTGATTGCGCTTTGCGGCAACCACTGCCCGTGCATGTGAACCGCACCCGCCAAGCTTACGCCCGCCACCAGCAATAAACACGCAAGCGTCAGCACACGCATCCACAAAGGATGCGTCTGCCCAACCGCTCCGCGTTTTGCTCGCTCGATCAAGGGTCTGCTTCAGATGAAAGTTCGGTTACAGCGATCTATTCCAGTATGACGCAAATCCCCTCGGGGAAGTCTCTTAAATTCTTGCCCCGGCTCAACCCTTCCCGCGAATCGCCTTCGTCAGCGCCGGAACCACCTCGAATAAATCGCCCACCACGCCAATATCCGCGACCTCGAAGATCGGCGCGTCCGCATCCTTGTTGATCGCCACCACCGTCTTCGCGCCCTTCATCCCCACCAGGTGCTGGATCGCGCCCGAGATCCCCACCGCCAGGTACAGCTTCGGCGCCACCGTCTGCCCCGAGCTTCCCACCTGCCGCTCCATCGGCAGCCAGCCCGCATCGCAGATCGGCCGCGACGCCGCCAACTCCGCTCCCAGCGCACTCGCCAGCTCCTCCACCAGCTTCAGATTGTCCTGCTCCCCAATCCCCCGGCCCACACTCACAATCACCGCTGCACTCGACAGATCCACCGTCTGCGCCGCCTCGCGAAACGGCTCGCCCGGCCTGGTCCGAATCTTCGCCGCATCCAGCTTCGGCGCAAACACCTTCACCTCGCCCGTCCCCGCCTTCACCGCGTCCGCGCGAAAACTTCCCGCCTGCACCGACACAAAGCACACCCCGCCCTCGCTCCGGTGGCGATACTCCGCGTTCAGTTTTCCCTGCATCCACTGCCGCAGAAACGTCACCCCGCTCTGCGCATCCGCAACCGCGATCGATGTCACATCGCTGATCAACACCTCGCCCAATCGCGTCGCCAGCGCCGGAGCAAAATCTCTCACCTGGTACGTGTGCGGCAGCACCACGAACTTCGTCTTCCTCTCCGCAATCAACTGCTGCAACGCCGCCACCCAGCCATCCGCCGTATACTCGGCCAGTAGCGGATCCCCCACCACCCACACATGCGACAGCTTCTTCGCCGCCAACTCCTGCGCCAGCGGAGCAATCGCCGAGCTCTCCCCCAGCACCGCGGCCGAGCACGTCACCCCCAGCTCGTTGGCCAGCCTCTGTCCCGCGGCCAGCGCCTCGAAACTCATGCGGTGCCAGCCACCGTCACCCTTGCGTTCCATCACCACCAGGACACCGTTCATCGCCAACCTCCAGCTTTCCTCTCGCCCCTAAATCTGCGACATCGCCATCGGCCCCAACACCAGGTTCGAGACGTTGCTCACCGTCGGCTCAAACCCGAAGTGCGGATCCGCCACCAGCTTCTTCCACCGCGGATCGCTCCCGAACGCCTCCCAGTCCTTGTCCATCTGCGCATCATCCTCGAAGCTCAGCATGTACGTCAGGCTCGGCATCCGCGATCCAATCAGCGTGTCGCCAAAGAACACCATCTGCGCGCCCGAGCTCTTGAACACATCGAACTCGCCGCTATGAAACATCTCGATCTTGCGCACATGGTCACGCATCGACGGGCTCTCATACGTCCGCAGCTGGAAGATCCGCTTCGCTCCCGTCGCCGTCGTCGTCGGCACCGTCAGCCGCGGCCAGCCCGCAAACGCCGACAGCAGCCAGCTCTCCACCCGCTCAAACGCAGGCGTCACCGCCGGCGCGCTCCAGAACGCGTCCGCCGACTTCACAAACGCCTCATCCTTCGCCAGCTGTTGATCGATCGTCACCAGCGACTCCACCGACCGGCTCGGAATGATCAGGTAATTCGCCGGCGTCTCCGGCCCAAACTTCAGCTGCAGCGCGCCCACCGGCGTCATCCCCAGCCGATTCAGCGCCGGAATCAGCACGCTGAAATAATCCGCCGTCAGCTTCCCCTGCGGCCCGCTCTGCAGCTGGTACCGCCGTATCTGGTAGAACTCGCGCTCTCCGCTCCGCTCCGTCTGGGCGGAAGCTCCACGCACCGCAGCCGCCGCCGTAGCGGCCAGCGATGCACTCAAGAATTGGCGACGTTGCATAATTTCTCCATTGCCGTTGTTGTTGCGTTCAGCTTCCACACGCTCCAGCGAGCGCCATCACAGCACCTTCACCTCGAACCGCAACTTCTCCACCAGCTTCGCCGCAATCTCATCGGCAGACCCCGTCAGCATCTCCGTCTGCTTCACCCGCGTCGGCGGCGACACCTTCAGCACCTCCACCACGCGCTTCGTCGCAGCCGCCGCCGGAGCCTCGCGCATCTCCTTCTGCCGAGCCTTCTTGATCCCCATCAGCGTCGCATAGCGCAGCCGGTTCCCTCCCGACTGAATCGTCAGCAGCGCCGGCAGCGCCATCTCCACATGCTGCATCCATCCGTCTTCCAACTCGCGCTTCACCTTAATCCCGCCACCCGACAGCTCCACCTGCAGCACCAGCGTCGCATGCGGAACCCCCAGCAGCTCCGCCATCACCACCCCCGTCTGCCCCGCTCCCAAATCATCCGACTGCAACCCCGTCAGCACCAGGTCCGGCATCTCCCCCTTCACCGCCGCCGCCAGCAGCCGCGCCACATCCAGCGTGTCCCGCGCCCCCAGCGACCCCTCCCCACTCTCCGCCGTCACCACATGCACCGCCCGATCCGCTCCCTTCGCCAGCGCCTCCCGCAGCGTACTCTGCACCCGCTCCGGCCCCGCGCACAACACCACCACCTCGCTATCCCCCGAGCCCGCAGCCCCCGCGCGCTCCTTCAACTGCAGCGCCTCTTCCAGCGCATACGCGTCCGGCTCATTCATCGTCCACGCAACGTCGCTCTCCTCCACGCTGCGCCCATCCGCCGCCACCCGCACCACCGCATCGCGCTCCGGAACCTGCTTCACCGCCACCACAATCTTCATCGCGAACTCCGCATCGACCGCAATTCCCTGCGAGCCTAGCCTATCGCACTGAACGGTTCGTAGTCTCGCGCCTCCACCTTCGCCGACCGGCTCACCACCCACACCCCCGCAATCACAAACACGCCGCCCGCCACCTGCGCCAGCGTCATCCGCTCCCCAAACAGACCATACGCAAACACCGCCGTCAGCGGAGCCACCGTCAGCAACACCACCGACGTCACCGTTGCCGGCAGATGCCCCAGCGCATACGTCAGGCAGAAGTATCCCAGCACCTGGCACACCAGCCCCAGCCCCAGCACCGCCCCCAGCGGCCGCGCACCCGGTATCGCCAGCGACGCATGCAGCAGCAGCGCCATCACCAGCAGCGCACCCGCGCTCGCCGTCGCCGAGATCGTCACCAGCATCCGCGTATCCATCTCCTTGCGCATCCGCTCCGTCGTCATCAGGTACAGCGCAAAGCACACCGACGACCCCACCGCCAGCAGATCCGCCGCGCTCGCCGACCGCGCCCGCCCCGCATCCGCCGACACAATCAGCCACGCCCCCGTCGACGCAATCGCCAGCGCCACCCAGAACCGCCACCCCGGTATCTTCCGCGTCAGCGCCCACGTCATCAGCCCCACCAGCAGCGGAGCATTGTTCGCCAGAAACGTCGCGCTCCCCGCCGACGTATGCATCACCGCCGTATTGAACAACCCCACATCGCCCGCAAAGAACACCCCGCCCAGCGCCGCCAGCAGGTACCCTCCGCGGCTCACACTCCGCAGCTTCACCTTCGACAGCAGCAGCACCGGCCACAGCACCACCGCCCCAATCAGCATCCGGTAGAACGCCGAAGTAATCCCCGGCATCGCCGTCCACCGCACAAAGATCGCCGACCACGCAATCGCCACCACGCCAATCCCCAGCGTCCCATACGCTCCCAGCCCTCTACCTTTTGGCATCTCTGAATCCTATCGCGGCATCAGCCCCGCCGAATCGCCTCGACCAGCAGCACCACGCCAATCCCCATCAGCCCAACATGCACATACTTCAGAAAGGAGTCGCCGCGCAGCCTCCCATTCATCATCCGTGCCCAGAAAGATCGCCGGAAGCGCCACCGCCAGCGACACCAGGTAGTAGTGCGTCACCTCCGGCACCCACAGCCCCGCCATCCAGTAGCCCGCCATCGCCACCACGCTCGCAGGCAGAAAGTATCCCTGCAGCGTCGCTCGAAAATGCTGCGGAGACCACCGCCGCATCGCTCCGTAGATCACCAGCGGAGGCCCATTCATCCCATACGCTCCGCCCAGCACCCCCGCCAGAAAACCACAGCTCAGCATCCACGGCCGGCTCTCCCGGTCGAGCGCCATGCGGCTTCTTCCCCACCAGAAAATATCCCGAGAACCCCAGGATCACTACCGCCAGCACACCCTTCACCACGCGCTGAGGACCACTCGCCAGCAACAAAATCCCCAGTGGAACTCCCGCAAACGTCGGCACCAGCAGCCAGCCCGCGCTGCGCACATGAATCTTCCGCCAGTCCTGCACCACCACCACCGCCGCAATCGTAATCGACAGCAGCACCACCAGCGGCGCAGCCACATCCAGCGGCAGAAGAAACGCCAGCAGCGGCACCGCAATCAACCCTTCGCCAAACCCAAACGTCGACCGTATCAACGTCGCGAAAAACACCACCACCAGCACCTGCACCGTCGTTACATCCAAGATCACTCCTCAGCCCCACCTCTCGCCGCCAATCCCCGCGCCGCCAGCTGCGCAATATCCAGCAACTGCGGCGGCTCCTCCCCGCCCACCGCTCCCAGCGCATCCCGAAACATCGAGTTGCAAAACGGACAAGCCGTCCCAATCGTCCGCGCCCCCGTCGCCACCAGCTCCTTCGCCCGCACATGACTCACGCGCTCCCCACTCTCTTCTCCCAGGAACGCCAGCCCGCCGCCAGCCCCGCAGCAGAACGACCGCTCCCGATGCCGCTCGGCCTCCACCAGATCTCCCGCCGTCTCCACCACCTTGCGCGGCTCGTCATACACCTCCCGATACCGCCCCAAATAGCACGGATCGTGATACACAACGCTCCCCACATTCTGCTTCGGCAACAACTCCGCATGCCGCGCCATAAACTCCGAGTGGTGCTCAATCTCATTCGTGGCGCCCACGCCATACTCCAGCCAATCCGTCGCCATCGTCCTCACGCAGTGCGGACAGATCGTCACAATCTTCTTCACCCCCGCCGCCCGAAACGCCTTCAGCCCCTGCTCCGCCAGATCCCCGAACAACAGATCGTTCCCCAGCCGCCGCGCCGGATCGCCCGTGCACTTCTCCTTCTTCAGCACCCCAAACTGCGTCCCCAGCGCCCGCATCACGCGCGCAAAGTCCGCCACAATCTCGCGCCCCTTCGGGTCATAACTCCCCATGCACCCCAGCCACAGGCAATACTCCTGCGAGCCATCGAAGAGTGGAAACTCCTGCTTCGCAATAAACTTGTCTCTCTCCGCCGAGCTCATGCCCAGCGAGTTCCCTTGCTTCTCCAGCGCCAGAAACAGCTTCGTCCCATACCTGTCCTCCCACGCCCCGGTATTCACCGCACCCCGCCGCAGCCCAATCAGCACGGGCAGATGCTGCACCCCCACCGGGCACTGAAACTCGCAAGCCCCACAGGTCGTGCACGCAAACGCCGCCTCCATCGACAACGCCGCCTGCTTCTCCATCCAGCAGCGCCACCTCACTCCCCGCCCCCTCCGCATTCAGATACGACCTCACCCCCAGCACAATCTCCTTCGGGTTCAGCACCTTCCCCGTCGTCGCCGCCGGACAGTGCTCCGTACACCGCCCGCACTCCACGCAGCTATACGCCTGCAGCGCAATCATCTGCGTCAGGTCCTTGCCCGCGACCAGCCCAAAGTCCTCATCCCCCTCCAGCTTCGGAAGCTGCGAAAACCCCGGCCGCTTCAGAAACACCGTCAGCGGACTCAACACCAGGTGCAGATGCTTCGTCCCCGGAATAATCGGCAGAAACGCCAGCAGCACCAGCGTATGCGCCCACCACAACCCCACCGCCGCCCCGCTTCGATCCTCCACAAACAGCGCGGCCAGATACGTCACCATCAGCGCAAAGATCAGCCCCGCAATCACGCCCGACTCCACCGAAACCTTCGCCCCCAGCCACCGCGGCCTCACCACAAATCTGCGCACAAACAGTCCCGCAATGCTCACCGCCACCAGCAGCGCCCACACCGCCGCAAACCCCACATAGAACGTCCCGAAGCCTCCCGCATACTGCAGAAATCCAACCCCAAACCCCACCGCCATATGATTCAGCGTCACCAGCGCAAACGCCAGGAACCCCCAGAACACCAGCGCATGCGCCAGCCCTGGCAGCGGCCTTTGCTCAATCACCTTCCCCTGGCACAGCACCTCCCAGAAGAACTTCCAAACCCGCGCCCCCACCGGCCGCAGCGAAAAATCCGCATCCTTCTTCGAGCCCCACACATTCCGCGCCATCGGCCCCAGCCGCCACGCAAACACCCCCACCGACGCAACAATCGCCGCCGCCAGCAAAACCTTTTCCCCCACCGGAAACACCCCGGGCTCCCCCAGCCGCATTCCCGTCATCGCCTCCCGCAACCCCGCAGCCACCACGCCAGCCTCCGCACCTCTCGGCGAGCCCACCATACCAGACCCGCCCCACCCTTCGCCCCGCCGCCCGTCACCCCAAATGCAAACGGCGAGCCGCAGCCCGCCGTTCACCCCATCTCAAAATCCCTTAGTAGCTGAAGAACTCGTTCAGCCCGCGCCGCAGCTGCACCCCGCTCACCAGGCAGGTCAACGACACCAGGAACAGCAGCCCGTCCCAGTACGCCAGCGGATGAATCCAGCCCGGCGAGTACGTCAGATCCTGCCCGCTCCACAGCGTAATAATCGTGCCGATAATCAGCGTCTGGAACCCGATCACCAGCAGCAGCTGCCCGCGACGCCGCCGGCGATCGATCAGGTCCACCTGCTCCGGCGTCAGGTGCCGCTCTTCCACCGGGATCAACTTGTTCGACATCGCGTCTTCCTCCTGCTGCAACTTCCGGGTCGTTTGAATCTGACCGCATTAAATCACAAACCGTACACGCTGCGAAACTGCGCCACCCGGCAAGCCGCGGCGCCCACCAATGCCCTCCAACGTCGCCTTACCCCAACGTCCGTCGCCCAAACGCAGCCCGTATCCGCTCCGCCCGGTTCTCCGCCGTCCCCACCGCAACCTCCTGCAGATCGGCGACCGACTGAATCCCCACCACCTCGAACCTCTTTCGGCAGCGGATATTCTTGCAGCCCACCAGGTCGTCTCGCCGCACCATGTAGCTGCGCGCCTTGGCAAACCGCGCCCTGTCCAGCTCATCGGCTCCCCGCGGCACCTGCGCCCGCTTCCGCCGCACTAGCCAGTTCAGCTCATACTCGCCCGGCTGGCCGCAGTGTGGGCAGTGCATCGTGTGGATCTTCGTTTCCGTCACTTCGTCGAAGAAGTCGCGCTCTTCCATCATTTCCCTCGTCAGTACTCAATCTAGGTCAAGACTCGCGCGTTCAACCCACTCACAGAATACGCCTTTGCCCTCCATCGGTAACCCCCCGGAATCTTCCTCCTAAATCCATTTTTTCCGCACGCGCCTCCTGATCTTTTTTCATCGCGAACCCCCTCCCGCTGCGTCCATCAGGAGTAGCCTGTACTTCACCCAGACGTGCACAACCGTCTGACCCCGGAGGTCTTACGATGCCCCCATCCAAGTCCAAGGCAAAGAAACAAGTCTTCTCCTCCACCAAGGCCGTCAAAGCCAACGCCCGCGAACGCCTCGGCACGCCCCCTCCCTCGCACCCCCTCCCCACCATCAAGGACAAGATCACCGCCCGCCCCAAGCACAAGGAAACCCTCGCCGACCTGCTCGAAGCCAAGGAAGAATAACCATGCGCTTGACCGTCCTCCTCACCCTCTGCCTCGCCGTCCTTCCCCTCTCTGCCCCGCCTCTTTCCGCTCAAGAGATCCAGATCAGCAAAGACAACAAGACCATCTCCATCACCGCCACCGACGAAGCCTCCGCCCTCGCCGACACCGCCGTCGTCTCCATCGGCTTCAACTCCTTCGGCAAGGATCAGGACGCCACCTACGCCGCGGCCACCCAAACCTCCAATGCCATCGTCTCCGCAATCCTCGCGTCCGGCGTCGCGAAAGACGACCTCCAGAGCGAAGAACAAAACCTCAGCCCCATCAACCCCGAGGACTTCCAGAACAAGACCCGCTACGCCGAAGGCATGCGCTTCCAGTTCGCGCAGCGCTGGCAGGTTACCGTCCCCGCCGACCAGGCCGCGAAGCTCTTACAACTCGCCATCACCCACGGCGCCAACAACAGCGGCAACATCCAGTGGCAGCTCAAGAGCGACGACGCCCTCCAGCTCGAAGCCGCCCAGAAAGCTCTCCACCACGCCCGCGACATCGCCGAGCACCTCGCCCAGGGCCTCGGCGCAAAGCTCGGCACCCTCCTCTACGCCAGCAACCAGCAGCCCGTCACCGACGGCGTGCGGCCCCGCATGTACGGCATGGCCATGGGAGGTGCCGCAGGCGCCATGCCCGCCCCCAACCTCAAGCCCCTCGCCATCTCCCCCAACCGCATCACCCGCTCCGCCACCGTCTACGCCGTCTTCGCCATCGAATAGCGCGCAGCCGAAGGCCCCGCATTGGCCCTTGCATTTGTGTATTTTTATTGGCCCTTGCATTTGCCTTTATGCATTTGTATTTGCCTTTGCCCTTGCCTTTCTTTCTGTCATTCCCTCCGGGAATCTGCTTCTTCCCTTGCCCTTGCCCTTGCCGTTGCCCTTGCCAGTTTTTCGCCGTCATCCTGAGCGAAGCGAAGGACCCCTGTAGTTGCCCTTGCCGTTGCCTCTCAACCCCACCATCCCCGCCAAAAAATCTTCACCCCACCCCAATCCACCCACCCCTCCCCCCTCGTTCTCCTGACGAAGCAACGCACCACCCGTGACACTCGCTCCTCGCACGCACCCAACGCGAGCGCACCACAGGAGAACACGCACTCCCACGTCCCCGCCCCGGCGCGCACCCCCTCGCGCCCACGGCCCCGCACGCTCTTCCATCCACCCATCCCCACAGGAGATCCCCATGCCCCTTGCCAAAGTCACCCAGCAGATGATCGACAGCGTCACCAATCGCCGCTCCTTCCTCACCACCGTCGGAGCCGTCGGCCTCGGCGCAGCCGCCGCAACCCTCATCGGTTGTGCCGACAACGGCTCCGGCATGATGAAGGTCTCCGCCAGCGCCGCCACCGACACCGCAACCCAGATCTTCACCGCCGCCCTCATCGCCGAAGACCTCGCCATCACCACCTACTACAACGCCCTCACCGGCGCCGTCATCCAGGATCCCAACCTCGCCGGCCCCGGAGGCTCCGCCACCAACGTCTCCGCCAGCGGCAGCCAGGTCAACGTCGCCTACCTGCAGGGCGCGCTCCTCGAAGAAGTCCAGCACGCCCAGCTCCTCCGCACCCTCCTCGGCCTCTCCACCTCCGGCAGCGGCGACGTCGGCGCCGGCGTTCCCGCCACCTTCTACTACCCCACCGGCACCTTCGACACCCTCACCAACTTCCTCCCCGTCCTGCTCGCCCTCGAAACCGCCTTCGTCGGCGCCTACATGACCGCCGTCGAAGAGTTCGCCTCCATGGCCGCCGGCTACAACGGCTTCAGCGCCACCCAGGCCAACCCCGCCATGAGCGGCAGCAACTACACCCAGGCCGACCTCATCCTCTACGCCAAGGTCGCCGCCTCCATCCTTGGCGTCGAGTCCGAACACCGCGCCCTCATCCGCGCCATCCCCTCCGTCACCGTCGCCAGCCCCACCTTCGCCGCCACCAATCTCATCCCCGCCAACAACGTCAACTACGAGAGCCAGGCCGGCCTCACCGGCCTCATCGTCGGCGTCGGTGGCTCCAGCACCACTGCCGCCTCCGCACTCGCTCCCTTCCTCTCCTCCAGCTCCGCGCAGAGCGCCGGCTTCAGCTTCTCCACCGCCAACTCCAGCTACAACTCCGTCATCACCGCCGGCGTCACCACCAGCGGCTCCATCCCTACAGCCGAGTAGCCCACCCTCCCCACACCACCCCTAACTAAAGCGGAGACAGCCTGAGCTGTCTCCGCTTTCGTCGATCTCCGCGGCCGCCTGCATTGGGTGAACTTCCTGCTAAGCAGGGTCGACCCAGGCAACCGCGGCGATCTCGATGCCCAGAGTCTATACCTCCCAAACCCCCGGCGGAAGCAGAAAAATTCCTCCCGTAAACTATCTCCATGCCGTTGACGTACGCTTTGATCATCTTTGAATTAGTCGTAATGGTCCTCTCCATCTCCCTGCACGACTGCGCACAGGCCTGGGCCGCCAACCGCCTCGGCGACCCCACCGCCCGCATGATGGGCCGCCTCACCATGAACCCCGCCCGCCACTTCGACCTGCTCGGCACCCTCATCTGGCCCGTCCTCTTCATCTTCCGCAGCCCCCTGGTCCTCGGCTGGGGCAAGCCCATCACCTTCACCCCGCGCAACTTCCGCAACCCCTCCCGCGACGAGATGCTCGCCACCCTGGCCGGCCCCGCCGCCCAGCTCCTCGCCGCCATCGTCGCCCTCATCATCCTCATCATCGTCCGCCACACCATCCCCGGCTCCATCGACTCGCATCGGCATCGCCTCCCTCCTCGCCATGCGCAACCTGAGCATGGGCACCCAGGGCCTTCCCGGCATCTTCCCCCTCATCCTCTTCCTCTACTTCTGCATCCTCGTCAACCTCCTCCTCTTCGTCTTCAACCTCGTCCCCCTCCCCTTCCTCGACGGCGGCAAGATCCTCATGCACTACCTCCCCTTCAACGCCGCCAAGACCTACCAGAGCATGAGCCTCTTCTTCATGTTCGCCTTCTTCTTCCTCGGCTACTACGTCATCGAAATCTTCTTCCTCCCCATCATGACCATCTTCAAACTCCTCCTCTTCCTCCTCTAACCACCACCCGAGGCCTCTCCCCCCATGCCCTTGCCCGAATCCCCTCCCTTGAATCCGAAGCCCTCTGGACCGCCGTCGACCACTACCTCAACCACCTCCTTCTCCCGCCCGACCCCGCCTCGACGCCGCCCTCGCCGCCAACCACGCCGCCCATCTCCCCTCCATCGACGTCTCCCCCGCCCAGGGCAAGCTCCTCCAGCTCCTCGCCGAAACCCAGCGCCCCCACCGCATCCTCGAGATCGGCACCCTCGGCGGCTACTCCACCATCTGCCTCGCCCGCTCTCTTCCCCCCGACGGCAAGCTCATCACCCTCGAGCTCGACCCCCATCACGCCGAAGTCGCCCTCGCCAACATCGCCCACGCCGGCCTCGCTCCCCTCGTCGAGCTCCGCCTCGGCCCCGCCCTCGACTCCCTCCACCAGCTCCACGCCGAGCTACAGTCCGGGGAGTCCGCCCCCTTCGACCTCATCTTCCTCGACGCCAACAAAGACGGCTACCCCGACTACCTCACCGCGGCCCTCCCCCTCGCCCGCCCCGGCACCCTCATCCTCGCCGACAACGTCATCCGCGACGGCGAGATCCTCGACCCCGCCACCCCCGACCCCAACGTCCAGGGCGTCCGCCGCTTCTTCGACCTCCTCTCCGCCGACCCCCGCCTCTCCGCCACCGCCGTCCAAACCGTCGGCAGCAAAGGCTACGACGGCTTCGCCCTCATCCGCGTCCTCACCCTCTAAGAGCAGCAGGCAGCAAACAGGAAGTAGGAAGTAGCAAACAGAAAGCGGTAAGCAGAGAATTTGCAGTGGCCCTTGCCGTTCTTTCTGTCATTCCCTCCGGGAATCTGCTTCTTCCGTTGCCGTTGCTTGTTTTTCGCCGTCATCCTGAGGCGCAGCCGAAGGACCCCCGCATTGGCCCTTGCCGTTGCCCTTGCCCTTGCCTTTCTTTATGTCATTCCCTCCGGGAATCTGCTTCTTCCCTTGCCCTTGCCGTTGCCTGTTCTCCGTCGCGAACCTTTGCGTCCTTTGCGTCAAGGCCCTTGCCGTTGCTTGTCTTACCGGATGAGCACGGGGCTTTAGCCCTGGGCACCATCTTTCCCCGGCCCCACACCACCACCCAAACCCCTCGCCGTCCGCGCAGGACCTCCCGCCGTCCGCGCAGGACCGCAGGCCATGTATCCTTAAGCTTCGACCCCATGACCCCCTCCTCCCCACGCACGACACCCCGCCCCCGCGTCCTCTCCGGCATGCGCCCCACCGGCCGCCTGCACCTCGGCAACTACATGGGAGCCCTCTACAACTGGGTTCGCCTCCAGCAGGACTACGACTGCTACTTCTTCATCGCCGACTTCCACGCCCTCACCACCGACTACGCCGACCCCGGCGACGTCCAGGCCAACAACATCCAGATCACCCTCGACTTCCTCGCCGCCGGCCTCGACCCCGGCCGCTGCGTCATCTTCAAGCAGTCCGACGTCCCCGCCCACGCCGAGCTCTTCCTGCTCTTCAGCATGTTCACCCCCCTCGGCTGGCTCGAGCGCGTCCCCACCTACAAGGACCAGCAGGAGCAGCTCCGCGAAAAGGACCTCGCCACCTACGGCTTCCTCGGCTACCCCCTCCTCCAGGCCGCCGACATCCTCCTCTACAAGCCCGACTTCGTCCCCGTCGGCGCCGACCAGGTCGCCCACGTCGAGCTCACCCGCGAGGTCGCCCGCCGCTTCAACTCCCTCTACCCCGGCGACTTCTACACCTCGCCCGAAGCCGCCCCCTGGGAGCTCCCGGCAATCTTAGAGAAGGCGCGCAAGCTCGCCGGCGAGCCCAAGGACTCCACCCGCTCTGACTTCAGCCCCCGCCAGCTCTTCGAGGCCGCCCAGCAGACCAAAAAGATCTCCCCCTTCGGCCGCCTCGAGATCCTCCCCGAGCCCCAGGTCCTCCTCACCCCCTCGCCCAAACTCCCCGGCCTCGACGGCCGCAAGATGTCCAAGTCCTACAAGAACCACATCGAGCTCTCCGAGTCCGACGAGAGCATCCGCGCCAAGCTCAAGGTCATGGTCACCGACCCCGCCCGTGTCCGCCGCGAGGACCCCGGCAACCCCGACGTCTGCCCCGCCTTCGACCTCCACAAGGTCTTCTCCACCGAAGCCGTCCAGCAGGAAGCCGCCGCCGGCTGCCGCTCCGCCTCCATCGGCTGCATCGAATGCAAGAGCTGGGTAGCCGACGCGATCGTCCAAACCATCGCCCCCATCCGCGACCGCCGCGCCGACCTCGAGCGCCGCCCCGGCGTCGTCAACGACGTCCTCGCCAACGGCAAGGACCGCGCCGCCAAGCGCGCCAACCTCACCCTCGCCGAAGCCAAGCACGCCATGGGAATCGCCTAAGCATGTCCGACGAAACCAATCTCGACCACCAACCCGACCCCGCAGCGGAGCCCCCCACCGAACCGGGTGCCCCACGTCTCGCCTCTGAGACGTGGGATGAACCAGCGACACCTCCCGAATCGGCGACATCCACCACCGAATCGGCCACCCCCACCACCCCCTTCGCCCTCGCCCATCCCCCCACGCCCCCCCCACCCCCCGAGCCCAAGCGCGAGCGCGACAAGTCCCGCGACGAAGCCTCCCAATCCCCCTTCAGCATCACCGTCGGCAAGGTCTACGACGGCCCCCTCGACCTGCTCCTCGACCTCATCCGCAAGCAGAACATCGACATCTACGACATCCCCATCGCCAAGATCACCGCCCAGTTCCTCGAGTACACCCACCACCTCAAGGACACCGACGTCGACGCCGCCGGCGAGTTCATCTACGTCGCCTCGCTGCTCATCCACATCAAGAGCCGCATGCTCCTCCCCCGCGACCCGACCCTCCCTGGCGCCGAAGCCGACACCGAAGACCCCCGCCTCGAGCTCGTCCAGCGCCTCCTCGAGCACGAGCGCTTCAAGGCCGCCGCGCAGATGCTCCAGCAAAAACAAATGCTCGAAGAAGCCACCTGGACCCAGTCCGGCCTCAAGAACTTTCTCCACGACGAAGGCCTCGACTCCACCGAGACCGAGCGCGAGATCGACGCCGACACCGTCGACCTCGTCCGCGTCTTCCAGGACATCCTCGAACGCCTCCGCACCCGCCCCGTCCACCGCATCGACGAAGAAACCGTCACCGTCGCCCAGATGATCGACTTCGTCAAGCGCCGCCTGCTCATGGAAGACAAGCCCATCAGCCTCCGCCGCATGCTGCACAACACCAAGTCCGAGCGAGCCGTCATCTGCACCTTCCTCGCCATGCTGGAGCTCGTCCGCCTCCAAGCCATCGTCCTCCGCCAGGGCGAACACTTCGGCGACATCCTCGTCAAGAAATCCGACCGCTTCGACCAGGTCGTCGCCGAACAAGCCCAGGTCCGCGACGACTGGGCCTAAACGCTACCGCCCTTCGGCATCGGAATCGAAGCCCTAGGCCGCCCGTGTCTCGCGATGTTTTTCAGCCCACTCCTGCTCCCACTGGTCGTTGCCAAACCGTCCCGAAAGCATCCCCTCGAGCGTCACCCCATCGTCGATGCCAGGGAAGTCGAAGCTCCAGCCAGCCGGACTGATCTCCACCTCGCTTAGCTGCTCATCGGTAGCATCTGCCAACCCCTGCACCCTCTCCTTGGGAACAGAGATCGTCATCCCCGCCTTCAGCTGCGCATGGATCATTCCTGTTGCCGGATCATAGCGAGCGGCCACGAAATAGAGCCCGCGCGCTCGGCACTCGTCGCCATACACCTCAAGCCAATCACGCTTTTCCGGCGTCGCCATGCAGTTCCTCCCATGCTTTACACAGAATATCCCTATTTTCTTCGATAAATCGCGCCAACATCGTCTCCTCCTGCGGACTCGTCCCAAACCTGCCGCGCACTTCCACCGCGCCACCAGCGCAAGGAAGAAGAAAGACCGCCTCCACACCATGCCCACGCACATGAACATGCGCGGGCTCGTGGTCCCGCGTATAGATGACAAGATTGAAGCCGCGAAATCTCAACACAGTCGGCACCACCCCACTCTATCCCTCCCCGCACCTGCGATACCCTGAACACTCCGAAACCCAGCACCCCCGCAGGAGCCTCCCATGCGCCCTCTCCCGATCTCTGCCCTCACCCTCCTCGCCGCGCTCCTGCCCTCCGCCTCTCTCGCCCAGACCCCACAAAAACCCTGGCCCATCCGCGCCGTCATCGTCACCACCTTCGAGATCGGCCACGACACCGGCGACGTCCCCGGCGAGTTCCAGTTCTGGGTCGAGCGCGAGCACCTCTCCGAATCCCTCCCCTTCCCCGGCGGCCCCCTCGACGCACTCGACCCCTCCGGCACCCACCCCATCCGCACCAACCCCTCGCACACCATCCTCGGCATCGTCTCCGGCACCACCCTCGTCAATGCCACCGCCTCCATGATGGCCCTCGGCACGGATCCCCGCTTCGACCTCACCCACGCCTACATCCTCATCAACGGCATCGCCGGCGTCGACCCCCACATCGCCTCCATAGGCTCCGCCGCCTGGGCCAACTACGTCGTCAACGACGTCGCCCGCGAGATCGATCCCCGCGAAGCCCCCGCCGACTGGCCCTACGGCATCTACCCCTCCGGCGCCACCCGCCCCGACCCCGCCGCCGTCACCACCACCTCCTGGACCCGCTCCAACCTCTACACCCTCAACCCCTCCCTCACCGCCTGGGCCTACGCCCAAACCAAAGACCTCCACCTCGGCGACGACCCCGCCGTCGCCGCCTTCCGCTCCGCCTACACCAACGACCCCGCCGCCCGCCGTCCCCCCTTCGTCTTGATCGGCGCCACCTTCGCCAGCGACTACTACTGGCACGGCACCATCATGACCCAGTACGCCCGCGACTGGGTCCGCCTCTACACCGCCGGCAAAGGCACCTTCACCACCACCGAGATGGAAGACGCCGGCTTCCTCAACGCCATCGAGCGCCTCGGCAACATGCACCGCGTCGACCCCAACCGCGTCCTCGTCCTCCGCTCCGCCTCCAACTTCTCCGAAGAACGCCCCGGCCACGCCGCCGCCGAATCCATCACCGCCCCCTACATCGGCTTCCACCTCGCCCTCGAATCCGCCTACCTCTGCGGCTCCACCGTCCTCCACAAGCTCCTCGCCGACTGGCCCACCACCTACGCCCACATCCCGGCCAACTAATTCCATCTCCCCACGACCCTCTCCGCCACCACGCGAAGCCCTCTCGCCCGTCCGCGCGACTCTCCGCCACCACGCGAAGCCTCCCGCCGTCCGCGCAGGACCCAAAGTTCACACGTCCATTCATGCCACGGCAACACTTCCCCCGCTAAGCTACTCGCGTCTACCAACAACATTCTGCAAGCACTCCGAAGGCGACTCACATGTCCACAGCTCCCGCTCCCCTTTCTCCCGACGCATCCCTTCCCCAGCCCCACGGCTCTCTCCTCGACGCCAAGATGTCGAAATCCTCCGTCGGCAAATGGGGAGTCATCCTCTTCGCCGTCATGGCCGCCATCGGCCTGATCTACATCGCGCACAGCCTCGTCACCGATCTCTCCGTCGTCCACTACCGCCTCGATCTTTCCCTTCATCCTCCTCGGCGTCGCCCTCCTCATCGCCCTCGGCTTCGAGTTCGTCAACGGCTTCCACGACACCGCCAACGCCGTCGCCACCGTCATCTACACCCACTCCCTCGAGCCCCACATCGCCGTCGTCTACTCCGGCATCCTGAACTTCATCGGCGTCCTCATCAGCTCCGGCTCGGTCGCCTTCGCCGTCATCGTGCTGCTTCCGGTCGAGCTCATCCTCAAGGTCAGCTCCGGCGCCGGCTTCGCCATGGTCTTCGCCCTGCTCATCGCGGCCATCATCTGGAACCTCGCCACCTGGTGGCGCGGCCTGCCCGCCTCCAGCTCCCACACCATGATCGGCTCCATCATCGGCGTCGGCATCGCCAACCAGCTCATGCAGGGCAACTCCGGCACCGCCGGCGTCGACTGGTCGCAGGTCACCAAGGTCTTCTCCGCCCTCTTCTGGTCCCCCGTCATCGGCTTCGGCGCCGCCTTCATCCTCTTCATGCTCTTCAAGCTCGTGGCCCGCGACCCCCGCCTCTACAAGGCCCCCGAAGGCTCCGCTCCGCCGCCCTTCTACATCCGCATCCTGCTCATCCTCACCTGCGGCGGCGTCAGCTACGCCCACGGCTCCAACGACGGCCAAAAGGGCATGGGCCTCATCATGCTCATCCTCGTCGGCACCGTCCCCACCGCCTACGCCCTCAACCACGCCATCTCCCCCAAAGAGATGCAGACCTTCGTCGCCGTCTCCACCGCAGACCGCCGGAGCCGTCGGCAACTACGTCGACCCCAGCGTCACCATCGGCGACCCCGAACCCGAGCTCGAGCACTTCGTCAGCACCAAGACCTTCACCCCCGTCGTCACCACCGCCCTCCGGCAGGAGATCACCGACATCCGCAACGAGGTCACCCTGTACGGCACCCTCAAGGGCGTCCCCGCCAACCAGCAGGCCAACGTCCGCAACCAGATGTACCTCACCTCCGAGACCTTCCGCCTGCTGCCCAAGGCCAAAGGCGCTCCCAAGTTCTCCGACGCCGACATCGCCGACCATCGCCAACTACAAGAAGTTCCTCGACGCCGCCACCAAGTTCATCCCCACCTGGGTCAAGGTCGCCGTCGCTCTCGCTCTCGGCCTCGGCACCATGATCGGCTGGAAGCGCATCGTCGTCACCGTCGGCGAAAAGATCGGCAAGACCCACATGACCTACGCCCAGGGAGCCTCCGCCGAGCTCATCACCATGGCCACCATCCTCGGTGCCGACCATCTCGGCGTCCCCGTCTCCACCACCCACATCCTCAACTCCGGCGTCGCCGGCACCATGGCCGCCAACCGCAGCGGCCTGCAGTTCTCCACCGTCCGCGACATCGCCCTCGCCTGGATCTTCACCCTCCCCGCCGCGGCCCTGCTCTCCGGCGGCCTCTTCTACCTCTTCAACATGATCGCCCACTAACCACCCCACCCCCCAGCGCCTTGCCCGGACCAGCACCACCCCGGGCGAGGCGCTCGCTTTTGCACCTGCTCTCGCTTTTCCGTTACTGCTCCTTTCGCCTTTCGCCTCTCGCCTTTGCCTCTGCCTCTGCCGTTGCCTCTGCCTTTGCCTTTGCCTTTGCCTTTGCCTCTGCCTTTGCCTTTGCCTTTGCCTTTGCCTCTGCCTCTGCCTCTGCCGTTGCCTCTGCCGTTGCCTCTGCCTCTGCCTTTGCCTTCGTCTCTGCCCTTGCATTTCTGGTTGTCATCCCGCAGGGATCTGCTTCTGCCCCTGCCCTTGCCCTTGCCCCTGCCCCTGCCCTTGCCTTTGCTTCTGCCCTTGCCTCCACCTTTGCCGAAGGCCCTTCCGCATCTAGGTACCCCAAGGCTTCAGCCTTGGGCATAACGCCAGGCCGAAGGCCCTTCCGCTCTGCCGAAGGCCGGAGTGAAGCCGCAGGCGCAACGACCAAATCGCCTTCCTTCGCCCGCCACCACCCCACCCGCCCCACGCGAAGCCCCTCGCCGTCCGCGCAGGACCGAAGCCTCCCGCCGTCCGCGAAGGACCGCAGGACCCTGTCAAGCCCCCCACGACCCTCAAAACCTCCAAACCCCCTATAACCACTGGCGATTTATATTTCCAAAACCTGGCACAATCACCCCCGCCGACTCTCTACAATAGAAGCAGGACCCAAAACGAAAATTTCATCCCTCCCCCGGTCAGGGGTACTTTGCCACCTAACCCACCTGAATGGAATATCTTACGCCAAAAATAAACCAGAAACCACCCTACTTTCACCATTAACCCCTTTGACTAGAGCGGTTTAGCGCGAGAAAGCCGAAATGGAGGGGGGAGGGGGGTCCCCTGCCGGGCGCTCCTGGCCCGCTGCGACCACCCACGGCTCACCCCGCCCCGTCACCCAGACCACCGCAGGATTGATACACTCAACGCTGCACCCATGAGTCTTAAAGCCAAGATCGAAGCCGTCATCTACGCATCGGAAGAGCCCGTCACCCTCGCCCAACTCACCGGCCTGCTCGGCGAGGAAGGCCAGGCGGAACTCGAAGCCATCGCCGCGCAGCAACACTCCCTCGCCCTCGACGACGAAGGAGCCGACGAAGGGGCAGAAGCCTCCGACGAGGGCGCCGAGCCGATCAACGACGCCGACGCCCTCAACACCGAGAGCCTCGTCCCCACCGAGAGCCTCGCAGCCGCTCAAGAAACTGTCATCCTGAGCGAAGACTCGCTGAGCGAGTCGCAGCCGAAGGACCCCGAAGCTGCCGGCCCCGCCACTACCCCCGAGGCCCTTTCGGCCGAAACGGCCCCGGCCCCAAACGCTGTCTCCGATGCCAAAACTCTCGCCGCCGAGACCAAAGCCCGCGACGCCGAGCAGAAACTCGCCGCCCGCAAGCTTCGCGACTACTTCCGCTCGCTCCTCGACGAGCTCATCGCCGACTACGCCAACGGCGACCGCGGCCTCGAGATCCGCGAAGTCGCCGGCGGCTTCCGCCTCGGCACCAAGGCCGAGTACCACGACGCCGTCCGCGGCTTCGTCAAGAGCCTCAAGCCGCCCCTCAAGCTCTCTCTCCAGGCGCTCGAAACCCTCGCCGTCGTCGCCTACAAGCAGCCCGTCACCGCCCCCGAGGTCTCCGAGATCCGTGGCGTCGAGTCCGCCGGAACCCTCGGCTCCCTGATGACCCGCAAGCTCGTCACCACCGCCGGCCGCAAACAGGTCATCGGCCGCCCCATCCTCTACAAAACCACCAAGGACTTCCTCCTCCGCTTCGGCCTCAAGGACATCAACGAGCTCCCCAGCATCGAAGAGTTCGAGAAGATGGCCGGCGAGCTCAACGACGCCGTCCAGGAAGAGATCCCGATGGAAGCCCATACCGCCGAGCCCGAAGCGCCCGACGCCGCCGGCGAAGCCAGCACCGACCCCATCGAGCTCGAGGGCCACAACCTCCAGCCGGTCACAGCCGCCGAACCGGACGCCCCCACCTCCGAGCCCGAATCCATCCCCGAAACAACAGAATCCATCCCCGAAGCCGAGACGCCCGCCGAGCTCGAACCCTCCGCCGGCCTCCACTCTCCCCAGGCCGACGGCGACCCCGGCGAAGTCCCCGAACCTCCCGACGAAGTCCCCGAGCCCCCAGACGAAGTCCCCGAGCCCCCAGACGAGCCCGCGCCCGACCACGAAGCCTGACCCGCCCCGTCAAACCCTCCCCGTCCGCGCAGGACCGGATCGTTTCAGGCCGTCGTACGTCCAATCAGCGTAGGATTAAGTAACCGCGAGAGGCATTCGAGAGGCATTATGGATACCCGCAATAATCCCATCATCATCGACAGTCGCAACGACGCTCGCACCTCCGGCCGAACCCGCAGCGCCTCCTCTCTGCTCTCGCAGGTGCTGGTCATCACCTCGGTCGGCTTCTTCACCTCGGCCGTCGGCGTCTATCTCGCGCCCCTCTCCGCTCCCGGCGGCATGTTCTGGCTGTACTTCCTCGTCACCATCGGCCTGATCTTCGCCATCCGCGCCGCTCGCAACACGCCGGCGCTGGCCTTCGGCCTCTTCCTCGTGCTCACCCTGGTGATGGGCTTCGAGATCGCCCCGTACATCAACATGCTCCTCCACACCGGCCACAGCGACGCCGTCTTCAACGCCGCCCTCACCACCGCCGTCGGCATGGCCGTCCTCGGCATGGGAGCCCAGATCTTCACCTTCGACTACCGCCGCGTCGGCAACTACGCCATCGCCGCCCTCTTCGGCCTGATCATCGTCGGCATCCTCAGCGCCTTCTTCCACTTCATCAGCCCCAACGTCTACTCCTACCTCACGCTCGCCATCTTCAGCGTCCTGGTGGTCGTCGACTTCAAACGCGTCCACAACGGCGGCGACGGCGCCACCGCCGTCGAGCTCGCCCTCAGCATCTACCTCGACGGCCTCAACATCTTCCTCGCCCTCACGGAGATCTTCTCCGGCTCCAGCCGCCGCCGCTAACTGCGGCCGGGTGCGGCAATCCTGACGCTCACCGTCCGGGTGACCCAGGTCTCGCGTTTGAGACCAGGGAGGTTACCGCTCTACCCTCCCCGCCCCGCGTACGCTCGGTCGCGTAGACTGGAAGACAGCCGTACCCGCAAGCCATCCCGCAGCACCCCGACCGCGATGAGCCACTCCGCAGTCAGAAAGCCCAGCCCATGACCACCCGTCCCGCCTCCAACCCCAGCGACGAGCCCACCGGCGAGCGCCTGCAAAAGATCCTCGCCCGCGCCGGCATCGCCAGCCGCCGCGCCGCCGAGACCATCATCCTCGAAGGCCGCGTCCAGGTGAACGGCCAGACCGTCACCGAGCTCGGCACCCGCGCCGACATCTCCCGCGACCACGTCCGCGTCGACGGCAAGCTCCTCCACGGCCCCGAGCCCACCAAGTACTTCATGGTCAACAAGCCCCGCGGCTACGTCACCACACTCGACGACCCCGAGCACCGCCCCACCGTCATGCAGCTCCTCGGCGAAGACCGCCAGAAGAAGCAGATCGGCGAGCACAGCAAGTTCCCCCGCCTCTACCCCGTCGGCCGCCTCGACTACCTCTCCGAAGGCCTGCTCCTGATGACCAACGACGGCGACCTCGCCAACAAGCTCTCCAAGGCCGCCACCGGCGTCCTCAAAACCTACCTCGTCAAAGTCTCCGGAGCTCCCACCGAAGCCGCCATCGACCAGCTCCGCCGCGGCATCATGATCGACCGCGGCCGCCTCGCCGACACCCGCTCCACCGGCCGCCGCGACCGCGTCCTCACCCAGCCCGCCAAAGTCGAGCAAGTCCGCGGCGGCGACAACCCCTGGTACGAGGTCACCCTCACCGAAGGCCGCAACCGCCAGCTCCGCAAGATGTTCGAAGAGATCGGCCACCACGTCGAAAAGATCCGCCGCATCGGCTACGGCGCCCTCACCCTCGACGTCCCTCCCGGCGGCTTCCGCGAGCTCCTCCCCGGCGAAGTCCAGGCCCTTAACCGCGCTGCCGCCGGCAAGAAGGTCGAGCGCAAGAAGGTCCTCCCCGAAGCCGCCCAGCTCAAGAAGCCCGTCCCCCCCAAGCGCAAGTTCCGCCCCCGAACCGGCACCCCAACCAGCCGCCGCCCTTAGCGCTTAGCTCTTAGCTAGAAGCTCTTAGCTAGAAGCTAGAAGCTAATTGTGAGCTAAATTACTCACACTCAACGAATTAGCCGAACGAAATGGCAACGATTCCTCACCCCACCCACGCCTAACGGGTGAGGTACAACTTCAGGCGCATCCTCCAGGACCGCGCCTCTCCAACAAACGGTGGTTTCCCCTCCTTTTTCCAGCCACCCCTATGTCCCTCAAGGGCATAGGGGTTCCTCGTTTTGGGGTATTCCGGCGACTCTTTTCGCGGCGTTCCGGCAACTCTTGCCGGGGATTTGGTTTCTTACCAAAACGGAGGTTCCCCATGCGTGGAATGAAAGCTCTTCTCGTAACTTCTGCAGCAGCTCTGGCTCTCTTGCTGGTTCCTGCGCCCAAGGCCAACGCCCAGGTCTCGATCGGCGTCAACATCGGAGCCGCGCCGGACTGCCCCTATGGCTACTTTGACTACGCGCCGTACAACTGCGCTCCCTATGGCTACTACGGCCCCGAATGGTTTGACGGCGGCGTCTTTATCGGTGCCGGTCCCTGGTTCCACGGCCCGCGCGGCTTCCATGGCTCCGTCGATCGTCACTTCGACCCGCGCATGGGCTATCACGGCGCCCTGCCCGGTCACGGCGCCTACCACGCGCCCGCGGACAACTTCCATGACTTCCATGCCTCGCACATGAGCGATGGCCATGGCCACTTCAGCCCTGCCGGCCACGGCGGCCACGGTCGCTAGCCCCCCACGACAAAAAGCCCTGCGCCCACGAAGCTCCTCGGCGCAGGGCTTTTTTGCATCCACCGGTATACCTCCCGATCCTGCGCCGACCTGCTCCCCGGCGGTCGTGCTATACTGATCGTGCGTTGATAGATTCACGCAGGGCACCGCGGGCAGATGACTCCCAATGGATTCGAGTCTGGCCAGAGACCGCGAGCGCCACATACCCCACCCACCGCCCGTTCTTTAAGCGTTGGTTGCTCTGGCTAGCAGGCCGATCACAGGATCACGCCTCGCCGTGCAGCAGCAATGCTTATTGCGCCCCTGAAGGGCCCCTGGGAGACCAGAACCAAGCAATGCTGAAACAGGAATCCACGCAACCGTTGGCTCGCCGCCATTTGTGCGCCCGCTAACCGTACGCGTCACTGCATTCATTCTCCTCTTCACCCATTGCAAAGGAAAACCTTGTCTACTCTTACTCTTGATTCCATTCTGAACCCTGAACCACTCCAGGTCTCCCGTCACATCTCGGCCACCCCCGAAGACGCCTCCTCCATCACCTTCAACGACTTTCAGATCTCCGACTCCCTCAAGTCCCGCCTCAGCGCGGCCGGCTTCATCACCCCCACGCCCGTCCAGGCCGGAGCCATCCCGCCCGCCCTCGAAGGCGACGACATCCTCGCCACCGCCTCCACCGGCACCGGCAAGACCCTCAGCTTCCTCATCCCCATGATCGAGCGCCTCGAGGAGATCTCGGTCCCCTCCACGCGCGGCAAGAAGACCCCGGTCCTCTCGCTCATCCTTCTGCCCACCCGCGAGCTCGCCATGCAGGTCCTCGAAGCCTTCCACAAGATCTGCCCCACGCTCAAGACCGACGCCGTGCTGGTCTGCGGCGGCCTCTCCGAGAACACCCAGATCGAGCAGATCGGCCGCGGCCCGCGCCTCATCGTCGCCACCCCCGGCCGCCTCGAAGACTTCCTCCGCCGCAAGGCCATCCACCTCAAGGACGTCGACATGCTCGTCCTCGACGAAGTCGACCGCATGCTGGACATGGGCTTCCTTCCCGCCATCAAGCGCATCGTCGCCGCGCTCCCCAAGGACCGCCAGACCATGTGCTACTCGGCCACCCTCGACGCCAACATCCGCGAGATCGTCAAGGACTACGTGCAAACCCCCGTCCGCGTCGAGATCGGCACCACCTCCCGCCCCTCCGACCGCGTCGAGCTCCGCATCTACACCGTCATGCAGGACCAGAAGCTCGCCCAGCTCGACAAGATGCTCAATGAAGACGAGGGCACCTACCTGGTCTTCTCGCGCACCAAGCATGGCGCCGACCGCATCGGCCGCAAGCTCGAAAAGCTCGGCCACACCGTCGAGATCATCCACGGCGACCGCTCGCAGTCGCAGCGCTCCGCAGCCCTCAAAGCCTTCGCTAACGGCCGCAGCCGCATCCTGGTCGCTACCGACGTCGCCGCCCGCGGCATCGACATCTCCCACATCGCCCACGTCGTCAACTACGATCTCCCCAACGGCTCGGACGACTTCGTCCACCGCATCGGCCGCACCGGCCGCGCGGGAGCCAAGGGTGTCGCCACCACCTTCGTCACCCCTCTCGAAAAGGGCGATGCCCGCAAGCTCGAGCGCGAGCTCAAGATCAAGTTCGAGTGGAACGAGGCCGACAAGAACCTCGCCAAGGAAGAGCGCAACAAGCCCATCGACCTCAACAAGCCGGCCGCTGGCATCACCGACCTCCTCCAGATGGAGACTCGCAGCTGGAAGAACGCCGACGGCTCCGTCAACGAGTCCGCTCCCAACGCCGCTCCGCAGCGGCCTCGCGGAGGCTCGCGCAGCGGCTCAGGCGGAGGCTTCGGCCGCTCCGGCTCCGGTGGCCGCTCCAGCGGCAGCCGCCCGCACGGCAGCAACGCCGGACGTCCCGCAGGACGCCGCAGCGGCGGCGGCAACCGCGGCCGCTAAGCCACAACGAACGGCACCACCACCCGGGGCGAGGAGAGAATCCTCGCCCCTCCTCATTCCCCCACGAAATTTCCCCCCGGAATTTCTCGGCTGCCCCCTTCAGCCATTCGCGACCACAATCGCAATATCTCGAGAGCGCCTGGGAGCTCGATCCCCACGCCTACTTCGGCAATCATCTCGGCAAGCTCCTCGAGGATACCGGCCATCCCGCCGCGGACGTCGTTCCGATGACGATTCCGTCATTGACAGTGACCATCGAGGCACGATAACTTCGTGACACGATTCACAGAATACTGATCCAATTTTCATCCTCTCCTCACGCACCTATATCTTTTCCGGTCCCGCGACGTACGGGTCTCCGTGTGTGAGGACCCTCTCCATCCCTGCCAGTGGAGGTTTTCATGCGCTTTCGCCTATGCCGTTGTCACGATTGCCATGCTCTTCAGCCTCAGCCTGGCCCTGAGCCCAGAGCCTATGCCTACGTCGACCCAGGCTCCGGCCTGCTCATGCTGCAGCCGCCGGCACGTCGTCACTGGTGTGCTCTTCACGCTGCGCAGCGGATCAAGTCGCTCTTCTCCCGCACAAGTCCTCAGAATTGCCGGCCGTCGAGGCCATGGCCCCAAGTCGGAAGCCTGATCTCTTGCCACTCTCGCAACTCACGCTGGATGTTGAGCAGCGCCGCGCGCTCTCGTCACGCCGCGCCTGGCCCTGGCACGCACTCTATTGGTCGCCCTGGGCTTCACCACGCTCTTCTTTCTGTGGATCTCGCCTCCTCGGTCAGCGGATGCCCTCTATCACTGGAGTGGCCCCGCCTCAGCTTCTCCTGCCCGCGGCCTCGCTTCCTGCTTCTGGTGCTCCTCAGCTTCTCCTGCTCGCTGCCGCATCTCCGGGCGCCTGCGCGCCGGCATCTGGGGCGCCGCTGCTCTTCTTCACCCCCTGTTCGTCGGCCAGACCCTCCCGCCCTCACCCTCATTCCCGTCACCCACGAGCTGGACCGCGCCCTCTCGTCGCCGCTGCCCTGGCCACCCTGGTCCTCGTGGTGTGTGGCGTCCGGCCTTCGCTCCCCGCTTCGACCGCGTCGTCGACCGCCAGCACCATCCTTGTCTTCGCCGGCCTCTTCGGCGTCTTCATCCTCAGCCAGCTTGCCTTCGCGGCTGGCAGCCCGCCGCCTGGGCAATTCCCTCTCAACCAGTCACTCGCCGTCACCACCCAACCCCATCGCATCATCTGGATCGTCTTCGACGAGCTCTCCTACCAGCAGACCTTCGGGCGTCGCTTTCCCGGCCTTCAGCTTCCCGCCTTCGACGCTCTCGCCGCCACCGCCACCAACTTCACCCAGGCGCAGACCTTTGACCTTCGTACCCAGGTCGTCCTTCCCGGCCTCTTCACCGGCCAGACCTACGACGACATGAAGACCACCCCTGCCGTCGAGCTCTCCGTTCACAACGCGGACACCGGCCAATGGCAAATCTTCGACCAGCACAACACCGTCTTTCAGGATGCTCTCAACGCCGGCTACAACACCGCCATCGCCGGCTGGTATAACCCCTACTGCCGCATCGTTCCCGCCGTCGTCGACAACTGCTACTGGACCAGCGCTTCCCCACCAACCTGATGTGCCCTCGAACTCCCTCAGCGAGAACATGCTCGCCCCCTCAAGCTCTTCGGATGGATGCTCCTCGGCGTCACCCCCGGCCGTGTCTATCACTACGCGATGGACCGCCTCCACATCCCTCTGGCCACCGCCCTCGTCCGCCAGGCGCAATCGACGACTACCTGGATCTCACCGCCCGCTCCAATGCCCTGCTGCGCGACCCCTCCTACGGCTTCGTCCTGCTCCATCTGCCGGTTCCCCATCCCTGGGGAATCTATGACCGCCATACCGGCAAATTCATCAGCACCGGCCCCTCCTCCTACATCAACAACCTCGCCCTCGCCGACAAGTGCTTCGCCGCCCTCCGCCAGACCCTCGAGCAGACCGGCCAGTGGGACTCCTCCACCATCGTCGTCATGGGAGATCACAGCTGGCGTACCGAACAGATTTGGAAGCACTGGGCCGATCTATGGTCTCCGGAAGAGAACCTCGCCAGCCAGGGAGCCCAGTACGATCCCCGCCCCGCCTACCTGGTCAAGCTCCCCAACCAGACCACCAGCTCCCACATCGACACTCCCTTCCGCATCGTCAACAGCCGCGAGCTCTTCGACGCCATCCTCGCCCACAAGATCAACACCCCCGCCGACCTCTCCACCTGGGCCCAGTCCACCCGCTGACCCCGCAGCTTCGTTGATCCTTTTCCATCGTGCCCCGATCCGTGCCCCGATCAACGATAATCATCCCCTGCGAGGTAGCACATGTTTCGAGATTCACTCCCGCTGCAGCCCATCGCCCGCAGTGTCGTTCTAGCGCAAAGCACCCTTCTGGCCTCTCTCCTCCTCATCGCCCCCGCCGCCCACGCGCAGACCACCTTCGACATCCCCACCGCCAATCCCGGCGCCCCAATCAAGAACAAGCCCTTCGTCGCCGACAAGCTCTCGCACACCCGGCGCTCCCTCGCCGACGGAACCATCACCACCCAGGACGCCCAGATCTGGGAGGCACGCGACAGCAGCGGCCGCGTCCTGGTCGAGCTCAAAACAACCCTTCCACCCACGGCGTCCCGCCACTCCAGCATCGAGTTCACCCTGGATTCCCTGCTGGACCCCAACACGCAAACCCTCCTCACCTGGAACAGCCTCGGCAAGTCCGCCATCCTCCGCTCGATCCCCTCGCCGCAGATGCGCGCTCTCGCCACCGCGGCCGCTGCCGGAAAGGCACCGCCTCCGCCCGCCAACAGCACCACCGAGCTGCTCGGCCATCGCCTGCTGCACCGTCTCATGACCACCGCCGCCGTACCCAGCAAACCATCGCCGCCGGCACCCTGGGCAACGCCATCGCCACCGAATCCGAGCACGATGGTGGACCGATGACGACCTCCACCTCGTCGTAAGTGACACCAGCCGCAGCCCCCAGCGCGGCGAGCAGACCATCGAGCTCCAGGACCTCAAGCTCATCGAACCCGACCCCGCCCGCTTTCGCCTTCCCGACGGCTACACCATCCGCAGGATCGGCCCGCCTATCCCCGGCACAGCATCCGCAGCTCTCAGCACGTCTCTTGCACGTCACCGGGCACGTCACCCGCCGCTTCGTCCTCCAGCCCCCTCGACCTCGCGCACGCCCCCGCGCTCTCCCACGACGACGCCATGCTCAAGCTCAAGTCCGCGACCGCGACCAGCAAATCGCTGCCGCCGCCGCGCTCGTCAACGAAGCCCAGACCAGTAACAGCCTCCGTCTCAAGGACGAGTCGCCTATCAGCTTGCCCGCGCCAACGTCGCCCTCTCCGAAGCCCGGCAGCCGCCGAAATCGCCGTCCAGCGCCGAGATCACGACCTCCGCGGATCACGCCAGCAGCGCAACCGCGACGACTTCAGCCGCGAAGCCACCCTCGGCCGCTACTGGCATACCCTCGGCTATATCACGCCCGCGAGGCGAAACCGGCCTCGCAAAGCAGTACCTCGAGAGCGCCTGAGCTCGATCCCCACGCCTACTAGGCAATCATCTCGGCAAGCTCCTCGAGGACACCGGCCATCCCGCCGCCGCCCTCGCGATCTATCGCGAAACCCTCACCGGCCCCGTCGGCAAACAAAAAGATCAGATCCGCACAGATCAACCTCTCCGCAGCCGTCGAAGCCCCACCCGCCGCCGCGCCTCTCCTCGCCCATCGCCGCCCCCGCCGACAACCGCCCTCTCGATCTCCTCTACACCGCCCGCCGCGCCCCTCGCGTCCTCTTCGTCAGCGGCGTCGACGCCCTCAAACCGCTAGCCGCGGACATCGCCCGCTCCTCACCCCAAACCTTCGCCCTCCCCGACCAGGGCCCCCAAAGTCATCGTGCGCCGCGTAGAGCTCACCTGCCACACCGCATGCCCCACCCACACCCCAACCACATCCCAGCCCGCCTGCCAGCTTCGCCCCCTCAGCGCCCTGCAGGCGGAGGACACCTTCCCCCACTAGCCTGCAACGTTCTTCCAGCACGGGGCAGCATCGCCGCGCAGCCGCTTGCTTCACAGCGCCCCCAGCGTGCACAATCCAGCCTATGCCTCTTGACCATCCCGCCAAGTCCGCCGTCGCCACCACCGCCGCTCCCGCCGCCATCGGCCCCTACTCCCAGGCCATCCGCATCGGCAACACCCTCTATACCTCCGGCCAGGTCGCCCTCGACCCCGCCACCGGCGAGCTGGTCGCCGGCGGCATCGAAGCCCAGACCACCCGCGTCCTCGAAAACCTCAAGGCCGTCCTCACCGCCGCCGGCCTCGACTTCGCCCACGTCGTCAAAACCACCGTCTTCCTCAAAGACATGGCCGACTTCGCCGCCATGAACGCCCTCTACGCCAAATCCTTCGCCCCCGAAGGCGTCGTCGCTCCCGCCCGCTCTACCGTCCAGGTCGCCGGCCTGCCCAAGGGCGCCCTCGTCGAGATCGAGTGCATCGCCGTCGTCGCCTAAGCAAGCCCGCGAGTTCCCTCCCCACCCCCCGCGCATCTAATGTTCTCCAAGGAGTCCCCATGCCCACCAAACTTCAAAAATCCGACGCCGAATGGCGCGCCGAGCTCACCCCCGAGCAGTACCACATCCTCCGCGAGAAGGGCACCGAGCGCCCCTTCACCGGAGCTCTCGTCAACAACCACGCCGACGGCTTCTACCACTGCGCCGCCTGCGACGCCCCCCTCTTCAAGTCCGGCACCAAGTTCGAATCCGGCTCCGGCTGGCCCAGCTTCTTCGAGCCCATCTCCCCCGACGCCGTCGAGCTCCACGAAGACCGCACCCTCGGCATGACCCGCGTCGAAGTCACCTGCGCCACCTGCGGAGGCCACCTCGGCCACGTCTTCCCCGACGGCCCCAACCCCACCGGCCAACGCTACTGCATCAACTCCGCCTCCCTCAAATTCGAAGACAAGTAGAATCGCAGCGTTCTCAGTTCTCAGTCTCTTTAGATCGAACTGCGACTCTCACCTATCGAAACAAGCACAAAAAGCCCCGACGGCATCCACCGCCGGGGCTTCATCACTCTTTAGATCAAAACTGAGAACTGAGAACGGACAGCTGAGAACTGCTCTTAGCCCTTAACAACCTTGCCGCTCTTGATGCAGCTGGTGCACACCTTCACCCGCTTGGTGCCGCCGCCCGAGGGTGCTGCAGCCTTCACCGACTGAAGATTCGGGTTCCAGCGCCGACGAGTTACGTTGTGCGCGTGCGAGATGTTGTTTCCGAACTGCGGACCCTTGCCGCAAAGCTCACATACCTGTGCCATGACATCACTCCAAACATCAAACTTGACGCAAACTTCCAGAGAACTCCACCCGCATCCGTAACCTTCGCGTGGACCCTTGCCCGGACTCGATTTCCCAAAATCCGTGGGGATGAGTGGTAGGCACGAGCGGATTCGAACCGCTGACCTCTACCGTGTCAAGGTAGCGCTCTAACCAACTGAGCTACGCGCCTCTGGTGCGTCTTATCAGTGTACCCGAGCCCCCACCCCCACCGCAACCTTTCCGCCCCAATTTACCGCCCTGCCGCGATCTCCACCGGCTCGCTCACCCGCCGGATCACAATCCACGCATACTCCGCAGCCGACAGCGGCGCGAGCACCGCAATCGCCCACAGCAACACCGTTCGCAGATCCTCCAGCCCCGACCGCGGAATCACCTGGCACGTCATCACCGTCAGCACTCCCAGGATCTGCACCAGCGTGTTCAGCTTGCCCAGCTTGCTCGGCCGAAAGTCCCTGAGCGTATTCGTCGCAAACAGCAGCGTCGCAATCAGCAGGATCCCGATGTCCCGGCTCAGCACCAGCACCGTCACAAACCGCGGAATCACGCCCACATGCGTCAGTACCAGGAACATCGTGCTCAGCAGCAATTTGTCCGCAATCGGATCCAGATACTGCCCCAGCGTCGTCCGCTGCTCCAGCACCCGCGCCAGCAGCCCATCCAGCCCGTCGCTCACCCCCGCCACCCACAGCAGCGCAAACGCCAGCCGCCAGTGCCCATTCAGGATCGTGATCACCAGAAACGGCAGCGCAAATAACCGCAGCATCGTCAGCAGGTTCGGTGCAGCTCGAAATTGTCGGAAGGCAGTCACAGACGTCGGAAACCCTGGCCACATCACGTCCGGGGATACGCCCATGGTAGCCGATTTTGCTCCCGGAATCCTCCGCCTCAATCTACGACCGATTTGGTCTTGCTTCCCATGCCGGGATTCCGTACACTAAACATGGAGAAAGCTCGCGCTCCTTCCATCAGCGCCTCGCTTTCTGCCCATCTTCCCATGCTCAGGCTCACCAAAAAAGCGGACTACGGCCTCATGGCCCTCAAGTATCTCGCCGAACAGGCCGAGCTCGCCGAGAAGGCCGGCGCCGACCTCCACCTCTCCGGCGCCCGCTCCGCCAAAGATATCGCCGAGGCCTACCACATCCCTCCGCAGCTCCTCGCCAAGATCCTCCAGACCCTCGCCCGCGCCGGCCTCCTCGTCTCCCACGCCGGCACCAACGGCGGCTACGCCCTCGCCCGTCCTGCCTCCAGCATCTCCACCTTCGAAGTCATTCGCGCCATCGACGGCCCGCTCTTCATCACCAGCTGCATCACCATTCACGGACCCTGCGACCTCGCCGGCCATTGCACCATCAAAGAACCACTGCGGAAAGTCAACGAGAGCATCACCGGTCTTCTCTCCGCCATCAGCATCGCCGATCTCACCGAACCTGTAGACCATCTCCCTGCTGCCATGGCCGGCGGCCTCGTCAGCATCGAACGCTAATCCAGCGCCCTTATCGCATATCTCGCATCTCGCATCTCGTATTTCGTATCTCGTATCTCGCCTTTAGGAGCAAGAACATCATGGCTGAAACACTCGGAATCAACGTCACCCAGTCCCATCACCCTCTCCCCGAGGGCGTCAAGCTTCCCATCTACATGGACAACCACGCGACCACGCCGCTCGATCCCCGCGTCCTCGAGGCCATGATGCCCTACCTCACCGGCATCTTCGGCAACGCCGCCTCGCGTAACCACTCCTTCGGCTGGGAAGCCGAGCAGGGTGTCGAGAAGGCCCGCGAGCAGATCGCCCGCCTCATCGGTTCCACCGCCAAGGAGATCGTCTTCACCTCCGGCGCCACCGAGGCCACCAACCTCGCCATCAAGGGTGTCGCCGAGATGTACAAGGAGCGCGGCAACCACATCATCACCCAGGTCACCGAGCACAAGGCTACCCTCGACACCTGCAAGCGCCTGGAGAAGTCCGGCTATCGCGTCACCTACCTGCCCGTCCTCGCCGACGGCCTCATCGACATCGAAGACCTCGAGCGCGCCATCGTCACCGAAGGCCCCGACAAGACCATCCTCGTCTCCATCATGTACGCCAACAACGAAATCGGCGTCATCCAGCCCATCCAGGCCATCGGCAAGCTCTGCCACGAGAAGGGCATCCTCTTCCACTGCGACGCCGTCCAGGCCGTCGGCAAGATCCCGGTCAACGTCCTCACCGACAACATCGACCTCATGAGCATCTCCGGCCACAAGATCTACGGCCCCAAGGGTGTCGGCGCCCTCTACGTTCGCCGCCGCAATCCCCGCGTCCAGATCTCCGAGCAGATCAACGGCGGAGGCCACGAGCGCGGCATGCGCAGCGGCACGCTGAACGTCCCCGGCATCGTCGGCCTCGGCAAGGCCTGCGAGATCTGCCAGGAAGAGATGACCGCCGAAGCCGCCCGCGAGATCGAGCTCCGCGATTACCTCAAGAACAAGCTTGAGTCCGCCCTCGACTACACCCAGGTCAACGGCAACATGGAGCACCACCTCCCCGGCAACCTCAACATGAGCTTCATCTATGTCGAGGGCGAGTCGCTCCTGATGGGCATCAACGACATCGCCGTCAGCTCCGGCTCGGCCTGCACCTCGGCCACCCTCGAACCCAGCTACGTCCTCAAGGCCCTCGGCCTCGGCGACGACGTCGCCCACTCCTCCATCCGCTTCGGCATCGGCCGCTTCAACACCAAGCCCGAAGTCGACTACGTCGCCGACAAGATCATCGACGTCGTCCAGAAACTCCGCGAGCTCTCTCCCCTCTACGAGATGGTCAAAGAAGGCATCGACCTCTCCAAGATCGAATGGGCCGCCCACTAGGGAGAAGGCCATGGCCAAGGTAGGGAGCACTCTGAAGACTTGGTTTCTCTGTGCTGATCGTCCTTACGGTCCGGTTGGCTCTTGCGTATGTGGACGGCGGCAAGGCAGATCTTTACACAAAGTCTCACCTGCTTCTTACGTGTGTTTGTCCGCTATTGCTGATCTTTCTGGCCTTATTCGTTCGCGGTGACTACCTGCAGTACAAGCGCTAGACCCGGGGGCCCCACTCATCGCGTTCTCTGCGATGAGTGGGGTTTACTCTTTGCAGCCCTCGCACCCATTCCCCAACAGCGTCTCCGCTCAGAACGTACGCAGCTCCGGCGACATCCTCTATGCAGGATGCGCACCACTAAAATCCCTTTGCCCCGCACCACGAAGAAGATCACGTGGCTGCCCTCTTCCATCCGCCTCAATCCCGGGCTCAACCAATCGCACGCTCTACCCAGTTCGGGAGCACCGCCGAGCCGCTCCCACGCATCCTCCAGCTCCGCCAGGTAACGGTCAGCCTGGGCCTCGCCCCATCGACCCAGCGTATCGTCCGCAATCGAGTGCAGGTCATCTTCCGCCGCGCCGGAGTACCGAACCCGCCGCGCTAGCGACGAGCTCGTTCCCGCACACCACTCTTTCGCCTCACCCGCCCCAACACATCCCCCTCCGCAATCCCGCTCGCCAACCCCTCGGCAATCGCAGCCCGCAGCCCCTCCACCTTCGCCTCATACTCCAACTCCGCAAGCTCCAGCGTCCGCAACCCGGCGCGCACGACCTCGCTGGCATTTTCATAGCGCCCACTCTGCACCCGCATGGCTACGAACTCATCCATCTCCTTGGTCAGATTCACATTCCGCGTCGGCATCGTCCCCTCCAGTCTCCAGCCTAGACCGTATTGGCAAACTTTGCCAATACGATTGGCCCTGACGTCAACACATCGGCCTTCGCTACACTACCCACAGAAGGAGTCCCATGAAAACCAAACCCTCCTGGGCATTCTTCCTCACCTGGCTCATCGCCTACACCCTCCTCGACATCCTCCTCGAAGCCCTCCTGCACAGCCACCTCGCCTGGGCCCAGCTCCCCGGCGCCCTCGAAGGAGCCCTCCTCGGCGCCACCCTCACCTGGTTCTTCGCCCTCTTCCGCTGGTACAAGGCGCAAGACCGCTTCTAGCCAACAAGCCCGTCGGCCGCGCACCCTGTCAACCCCTCCAACCCCGCCAAACCAGCGAAACCCCCTGTCAACACTGGCGATATATCTTTCCAAAACCTGGCATAGTCACCCCACCCCACTTGGTACACTGGAAGTAGACCCGATGGCAAACGCTGCACCGGCATCCGCCGCTGCAGCTTTCCCGTTTAAGCCTCTGACCCCGACACAAATCAGCTAACCTACGAACCAACCGCGGCCAGGGCAGGGGTACTTTCGCCCCTAACCGCCATGGCTGCAAGACTTTACGCGACATTTTCGCACTCGACCCTGCCATACTTTCGCACCTAACCACCCCCATTTCATACACTTACGACCATTTCGCCCGATAGGGGGGGGGAGGGGGGGTGGCCGGGCCCCCGTTAAACTTTCGCTCCCGAATGCGACAAACTCTCGCGCACCAAAACAGTCCGAGTTATCATCTAACTAGAAAAGATTTGAGCGTGAGCGCCCTGCTTCGAAGCTGCGCCGCCTCATCTGAGAGGGACAAAACACCATGGCATACAGCGAAAAGGTAGTCGATCACTACGAACATCCCCGCAACGTCGGCACGCTCGATAAGAGCTCGTCCGAAGTTGGCACCGGCCTCGTCGGCGCTCCCGAGTGCGGCGACGTCATGCGCCTCCAGATCCGCGTCAATCCTGAGACCCAGGTCATCGAAGACGCCAAGTTCAAGACCTTCGGCTGCGGCTCGGCCATCGCCTCCAGCTCCCTCGCCACCGAGTGGGTCAAGGGCAAGACCGTCGCTGAAGCTCTCACCATCTCCAACACCGACATCGTCAAAGAGCTCGCCCTGCCGCCAGTCAAGATCCACTGCTCGGTCCTCGCCGAGGACGCCATCCGCGCCGCCATCGGCGACTGGAAGTCCAAGAACGGCGTCACCGAAGAAGCCAAGGTTGCTGTAGCCGCACACTAAGCCCGACGTTTCTCCCAGGGTGCCCATCCATGACAGTCCTCTGTCATGGATGGGATTTAGTACTGTCTAGCGCCAACGGCGCGACATATCACAGCCTAGGCCGAAGGCCTAGGTGCCCGTGCCGCGGAGGGTTGAGGGCTGAAGGCCCGGCATAAACCATTCGGGGCATCGCCCCGTGTCGAACCATCAGGACCGACCATGTCCACGATCTCCATCTCGACGACCACCAGCCAGTCCATGAGCGTCCCCACGCCGGACCCCCACAAGGACCCCTTCGCGGGCATGACCCTGCTCACCGCCGAGGGCCAGCAGCCCCGCGCCAAGGCAGCCATCGAGATCACGAAGAACGCCCTCAAGCGCATCCGCGTAGCGATGGCCAAGGAAGGCATCTCCCCCGAAGCCGGAGGCCTCCGCGTCGGCATCCAGGGCGGCGGCTGCTCCGGCCTCAGCTACAACATCCGCTTCGACACCCAGCCCCGCGAGCGCGACCGCACCTTCATCTTCGGCGCCGGCATCGAGACCCCCAACGACCCCTCCGGCGCCAAGCCCGTCCGCCTCTTCGTCGACCCCAAGAGCTTCCTCTACCTGGCCGGCATGGTCCTCGACTTCGAAGAGACCCTCATGCGCCAGGGCTTCAACTTCATCAACCCCAACTCCACCAAGAGCTGCGGCTGCGGCTCCTCCTTCTCCGCGTAGACTTTTGTTTCTAAAATCCCCGCCCTTGCCCTGCATCTATCCTTCGTGAGGTCGAGATGAAATATAGAGATCTCATCAAACGCGTCGAGCAGGATGGCTGGGAGTTTCTCCGGATGAGGGGCAGTCATGGTCAATACAAGCACCCAACGAAACCAGGCATCGTCACAATCGTCTCTCGACCCGGAAAAGATGTCCCCGTCGGTACGATGAAGAGTATTCTGAAGCAGGCAGGGCTGGAGTAATCGGAGGAATCCATGCAGGAATACACAGTCATTTACGAGCAGGGTGATGACGGCGGCTGGGGTGCCTACGCCCCTGATCTTCCGGGCCTCGGCGTTGTCGGCGATTCCTTCGAAGATGCCAAACAGCTAATCACCGAAGGCATCGCAATTCACATTGCGAGCTTGAAAGAATTCGGCTATCCGGTGCCCCAGCCGAAAACGCTGTCCGAGCGCATCTCCGTAGCCGCCTAAGCCCCTACCCCGCAGTCGCCGGACTGATCACCGTCCTCACTTCCTGCACCGAGTCCGCCGGGAATCCTCCCAGCCTTGCATGCTCCCGAATCATCTCCGCATTCGGCGCCGAGTACACGCAATAAATCTTGTCATCGGTCACATACGAGTGTTCCCACTGGATCGCCGGCCCCAGCGTCTTCAGCACACCGCACGACGTCTGCGATACCGCCTTCAACTGCTCCGCCGTCAAACTGCCTGCGCCTGGGATCGTGCGTTCAATTACGAATTGAGGCATCGTCATCCTCCTGAGGATCGGGCCCGCATCTTGAGTCCATCATCCTACCAAACGCGCAGCCTCCCGGGGATCAGAGCGTGGCTGTGTACTAAATCCGCAGCCCCGCCCGCAGCACGCCCCAACTACTCCGCGTCCTTCTTCTCCTCCGCCTTCTTCTCCGCCGCCGGCTTCGGCGCAATCCCGCGCACATACTTGTCGTACCACTCAAACCACGACTGGTACCGCTGCTTGATAAAGCTCGGCCTTGTGAACCCGTGAAACTGTCCGGGATACACAATCAACTCCGCCGGCGTCCCCACCGCGCGCAGCGCCTGGTACATCTGCTCGCCGCCTTCCACCGGCACATTGAAGTCTTTGTCCCCGCCCATGAACAGCGTCGGCGTCTTGATCCGATCCGCATGCAGGAACGGGTACGACAACTTCACATACAGATCCAGGTTCTTCCACGGCGCGCCCAGCTCATCCTGATACTGCAGGATGTACTGGTCGATCCCATAGAACCCCAGCAGGTTCCCCATGCCCGCGCCCGAGCTCGCCGCCTTGAACCTCGTCGTACTCGCAATCGTGTAATCCGTCAGGATGCCGCCATAGCTCCATCCCCCAACGCCCATCTGGCTTTCATCGATCTTGCCCGTAGCCACCGCCGCATCCGTCGCAGCCATCAGGTCGATCACCTCCTTATCGCCCCAGTCCGCATGGATCGCCGAGCTATACGCCTGCCCGCGCCCCGTGCTGCCGCGATAGTTCACCTGCAGCACCGCATATCCATGCGCCGCAAACATCTGCCGCGTCACATCAAACCCATGCTGATCCTGCGCCGTCGGCCCGCCATGAATAAACAGAATCATCGGAGCCTTCGTCCCCGCCGCATATCCCACGGGCAAGGTCAGCAACCCATGCACGTCATTGCCGTCCTTGGTCTTCGCCTCGATGTTCTCCGTCGGCGCCACGTCCAGCGTCGCCATCAACGCATCATTCTGCCCGGTGAGTTTCCGCAGGCTGTCACCCTCCAGCGCATAGATCTCCGCCGGAGCCGCATCGGTCGACCACAGCAGCGCCACATGCCCTCCCGCCTGATCGATCCCGCTCGCCGCCCCACTGGCTTTGGTCAGCCGCGACACACCGCCGCGACCATCCAGCGGAATCTCCCCGACATACTCCTCGCGATCCTCCGGCACCGCCGTCAACACCGCGCTGCCACCCGGCGCCAGCACCGGAGCCCCCACCCACGCATCCAGCTTCGGCGCCAGGAGCTTCGGCTCTCCACCCGCAACCGACACCATCGCCATCTGCCGCAGATCATAGATCGAATAGTGCGGCGCCGTCCCCTGCCGATACACAATCGCCTTCGAATCCTTCGTCCACACCAGCGGCCCCGAATCCGTCCCCGCAAACGTCGTCAGCCGGCGCGGCGTCGACCCCGCCTTCGCATCGACGACAAACACATCCGGATTATCCACCCGGTCCGGATCCGGCTTGCTCTGGTTGCTCACAAACGCAATCATCGTCCCATCCGGACTCCACACCCCACCCTCCTCCCCATACGATCCAGCCCCATCCACCGGCCCGTTCGTCAGCTTGCTCAGCTTCTTCGTCGCCACATCGAACAGATACAGATGCGGCTCCTTGTCCGTCAGAAAGCCCACCCGGTCTTCCTTGTAGTGGTAGCGATCGATCACGATCGGCTTCGGCGTCGCTGGCTTCCCTTTATCCTCCAGCGGCTCATCGCGCTCCTGCAGCGTCAACAGCAACGTCTTCGAGTCCGGAGACCACTTATATCCCTCGAGCTCCTGCTTCACATTCGTCAACTGCTGCGCCTCTCCTCCGCGCCGATCCAGCACCCACACCTGCTCGCCTTTGGCCGCATGCGGCCCATCCGCCTCGCGCCCCGTCGTGAACGCCAGCCACTTCCCATCGGGACTCCACTGCGGCGCCCCCACGCCATCCTTGCTGAACGTCAACTGCACATCCTGCCTGCCATCCCAGCTCACCATCCAGAGCTGGCTCGCGTTCTTGTCCTCCTTCGCATCGATGCGGCTCACCGTGTACGCCACCCACGCACCATCCGGCGACACCACCGGCGCTCCCACCCGCGCCATCTTCACCAGGTCATCCGGAGTCATCCCATGCTTCGCCGGAGCCGTCTGCGCACCCACGGCAACACTAAGAGAAAGCGCGCAGCCCATCACGGCCGCAGGACAAAAGGAGAGTCGTACTCGCATAGCCGGGAGTGTAGCATCCCCTCGCCCTCCCTCAAACACATTCCATCCCTCGCACCCCGGGACCACCGCAGGTAATCTAACAACTGAGAACTTAGAACGAACAACTGAGAACCAAAAAATATGGCCACCGACTACTTCACCCTCTTCTCCCTCCCGCAGCATCTCCACCTCGACCTCGCCGCCCTCGAGAAGACCTTCTACGCCCAGTCGCGCAAGCTCCACCCCGACCGCTTCGCCGCCAGACCCGCCGCCGAGCAAGCAGCCGCGCTCGCCGCCATCCTCCCAGCTCAACGACGCCTACCGCACCCTCCGCGACCCCATCCTCCGCACCGAATACCTGCTCTCCCTCCAGGGCATCCAGCTCGAAGAGCAATCCCGCGCTGCCACCGACCTCGCCAAGTCCACCGGCACGCAGAAGAAACAAGTAGCCCCGCCCGACCTCCTCGAAGAAGCCTTCGAGCTCAACATGGCCCTCGAAGAGATGAAGATGGGCGGGGATGATCCCGACGCCCGCCGCGAGCTCGAATCCGCCCGCACCAAGTTCACCGCCATGCTCGCCGAAACCCAGCAGCAGCTCGAGTCCCTCTGGACCCAATGGGACACCGCCGTCGACGCCAGCAACGCCGCCGCCCAGCAAGCCGCCGTCAACGCCCTGGTCGCCCTCCTCAACCGCCGCAGCTACGTCCGCAACCTGGTCCGCGACGTCAACGCCGCCCTCGAATAATCCCCGCCTTAGCCTTTGTCAGTCTGTCATCCCGCAGGGATCTGCTTCTTCCTTTGCCGTTGCTGTTGTCCTTGCCTTTCTTTCTGTCATTCCCCTGGGAATCTGCTTCTTCTTTTGCCGTTGCTGTTCGCTTTTCTAGTCTGTCATCCCGCAGGGATCTGCTTCTTCCTTTGCTTTTGTTGTTGTCGTTGGCCCCTGCCAGAAGCCCAGAACCATTCTCGCCACGGCCCTCCACTTTCCCCCCACAACCTAAGCCTGCTATCAACAAAGCATGCGCGCCCTACGCCTCCGCCTCGCCACCCTCGCGACCCTTCTGCTCGCCCTGCCCCCTCTCCCCGCCCAGCAAAATCCCTCCTGGACCACGCCCCTTCCTCCCTTCCGCATCGCTCCCAACCTCTACTACGTCGGCAGCCGCGACCTCGCCTCCTACCTCATCACCACCCCCTCCGGCGACATCCTCATCAACTCCAACCTCACCTCCTCTCCCCCGCTGATCTTCCATAGCATCGAGCAGCTCGGCTTCCACCCCTCCGACATCAAGATCCTGCTCATCAGCCACGCCCACTCCGACCACGCCGGCGGCAGCGCCGAAATCCTCAAACAAACCCACGCCAAGCTACATGGTCATGGACGCCGACGCCTCCAGCATCGAAACCGGCGGCCGCACCGACTTCGCCCACTTCAAACCCTTCCCCGCAGCCCACGTCGATCGCATCCTCCACGACGGCAGTACCGTCCAGCTCGGCGGCATCACCCTGACCGCGCACAAGACCGCCGGCCACACTCCCGGCTGCACCACCTGGACCACGCAGGTCATGGAAGCCGGCAAGCCTCTGAACGTGGTCATCGTCTGCAGCGTCACCGCGCTCAGCGAGTACCGCCTCATCGCGACGCCCAACCACCCCGCATCCTACCCCGGCATCGCGCGCGACTTCGCCCACACCTTCACCACCCTCGACGCCCTCCCCTGCGACATCTTCCTCAGCTCCCACGGCGAATACTTCGACCTGCTCCCCAAGCTAGCCCGCATGAAAACCGAAGGCCCCTCCGTCTGGATCGACCCCGCCGGCTACCACCGCGCCATCGCCCAAAGCCGCGCCGACTTCGAAGCCGACCTGGCCCGCCAACAAGCCGCCGCGCAACACCTTCCAAGCTCCCGCATAAGCCTTAGCCTTGCCTTTGCCTTCCCTTGCCCTTTTGCCTTCCTTTGCCTTTGCTAGGAGCTGAGCAGCTGAAGCTAGAAGCCAGCTAACCCGCCCCTCCCTACCTCGTCCTCAACCCCGCCAGATGATGCAGATCATGCCCCGCCATGATCTCCACCAGCGTCCACAGCGTCTCTTCTCCGCGCTCCGGATGCGTGTACCCCTTCTTCCGATCCGCCTCACTCAACGCCCCAACCAGCATCACATTCCAGGCCCGCAGCGCCTTGAACGTCGCCCACGCGGCGTCCACCGTGTACACGTCATACACCTTCGCCCACGCATCCTGCTCAAACGGCTGCAGCACCGCGTGCTCTTCGCCAAGCACCTGCCGCAGCCGCCACGCCCACGCAATCTCACAGTCCGCCAGGTGCGCAACAATCTCCCGCACGCACCACTTCCCCTCGGCCGGCCGCGTCTCCACCTCCGCCGTACTCAACCCATCCAGAATCAACCCCAGCCGCACCGGCGTCTCCGCAATCACCCTCGCCGCATCCCGCCCTTCCAGCATCGCCGCATAGGGAACTCCACTCATCGCTCGCTCCTCCTCCGCTATCATCACCCCCGCGTCCTCCCTGTACAGCCCTGAGTCGCCTCCCCGCCCTCATGCGTCCAACACACTACTTGCCGCACTCGGCATAAAGGATCCCGCATGCAATACAAAACTCTCGGCGACACCGGCCTGCTCGTCTCCCAACTCTGCTTCGGCTGCATGACCTTCCACGGCGGCACCGGCATGTTCAAAGCCATCGGCAGCGTCGACCAGCCCACCGCCGACACCCTCGTCCAATCCTCCATCGACGCCGGCATCAACTTCTTCGACACCGCCGACGTCTACTCCGAGGGCGAGAGCGAAAAGACCCTCGGCCAGTCCCTCAAGAACCTCAACATCGCCCGCAAAGACGTCGTCATCGCCACCAAGGTCTACGGCCGCGTCGGTCCCGGCCGCAACGACATGGGCGCCTCCCGCGGCCACATCATGGACTCCATCGACGGCAGCCTCCGCCGCCTCCAGACCGACCACATCGACCTCTACCAGATCCACGGCAACGACGCCATCACCCCCCTCGACGAAACGCTCCGCGCCCTCGACGACCTGGTCACCTCCGGCAAGGTCCGCTACCTCGGCATCTCCAACTGGCAGGCCTGGAAGATCGCCAAGGCCCTCACCATCTCCCACTTCCGCAACCTCGCCCGCTTCGACACCCTGCAGGCCTACTACTCCATCGCCGGCCGCGACCTCGAACGCGAACTCGTCCCTCTCATGGAAGCCGAGAAGACCGGCCTGCTCGTCTGGAGCCCGCTCGCCGGCGGCCTGCTCTCCGGAAAATTCTCCCGCGAAAACCAGAAGCCCGCCGACTCCCGCCGCTCCAACTTCGACTTCCCCCTCGTCGACAAAGAGCGCACCTGGCGCATCCTCGACGTCATCGCCCCCATCGCCAAAGCCCACAACTGTTCGGCCGCGCGCGTCTCGCTCGCCTGGCTCCTCGCCAAGCCCGTCGTCACCTCCATCATCATCGGAGCCAAGCGCCTCGATCAGCTCGAAGACAACATCGCCGCCACCGACCTGAAGCTAACCCCTGACGAGCTCAAGCAACTCGACGCCGTCAGCGCCCTCCCACCCGAGTACCCCGGCTGGATGCTCCAAACCCAAGGCTCCAACCGCCTCGATCCCTCCGTCCAACGCTTCGCCCCACCCTCCGACACCAAGTAATTCCCCCACCACCGGCGCGTCAAATCATCGACGCGCCACCCTGCCCAGACTGACAACTAGCCGCTAGCACTCACTCCTTCGCAAACGCCCACGGATCATACTCCCCCACCGACCACAGATACCCCTCCGGGTCCCTCACGCTGAACGCCTTCCCCCCGTACTCCATCTCCTTCAACTCCATCACCACCTCCGCGCCCGCCGCCTTGGCCCGCTCCCACACCGGCACACAGTCCTTCACAATCAGATACAGCGGAGACGTCACCCTGCCCCCAATCTCCGCCGGCATCGCGTAGAAGTGCCGATTCGGCCCCGGATTCGACGCCGACCCCAGCATGATCATCCCCGTCCCAAATCGCAGCTCCGCATGCGCCACCGTTCCCTCCGGCCCGTCATACACCGCATGCCGCTCAAACCCGAATGCCCGCTCCAGCCACGCAATCGCCGCATGCGCATCTTTATAGCGCACACTCGGAATCAACATCGACCCGGATCTCGTCTCACTCATAGCGAACATCATCGCGCCGACCATCGCGCCTCTGTACAGTGAAAAGTAATCTGTCTCAGGAGCCTCCCATGCACGCCGCCGTCGTCCAGTCCTTTGACGCCCCTCCCGTCTACACCACCTTCGCCGACCCCGTCCCCAACCCCGCCGCCGGCGAAGCCCTCGTCAACGTCCGCGCCGCCGCCCTCCATCGCATCGTCAAATCCCTCGCCAACGGCACCCACTACGGCAGCACCGGCGCCCTCCCCTTCGTCCCGGGCGTCGACGGCGTCGGCCATCTCGCAGCTCCCCTTCGGCAACCTCCCCGCCGGCACCCGCGTCTTCTTCGGAGCCGCCCGCCCTCCCTTCGGCACCTTCGCCCAGCAATCCCTCGCCGTCGGCTCCATGCTCATCCCCCTCCCCGACGCGCTCGACGACGCCACCGCCGCCGCCATCGCCAACCCCGCCATGTCCTCGGCCGTCGCCCTGATGCGCGCCCAATGCCAACCCGGAGAAAGCGTCCTCATCCTCGGCGCCACCGGCGTCTCCGGCCAGCTCGCCGTCCAGATCGCCAAGTCCCGTGGAGCCCGCCGCGTCATCGCCACCGGCCGCAACCCCCAGGCCCTCGAGCTCCTCCAAGCCCTCGGCGCCGACGCCACCCTCTCCCTCGACCAGGATCGCGACACCCTCATCGCCGCCTTCCGCGACGAGATCGCCACCCACGGCATCGACATCGTCCTCGACTACCTCTGGGGCCCGCCCGCCGAAACCTTCCTCGCCGCCATCTCCCAAAAGGGCCTCAGCCACGCCGCTCCCCGCATCCGCTACATCCAGATCGGCAACATCGCCGGCCCCACCATCTCGCTCCCCGCCGCCACGCTCCGCAGCTCCGGCCTTGAGCTCCTCGGCAGCGGCTTCGGCAGCGCCTCCCTCGACCAGATCCGCCAGGCCGTCGCCGACTTCTTCGCCACCATCGCCATCCATCCCGTAGAGTTCACCTGCAAAACCGCCCCCCTCAGCGAAGTCTCCACCCTCTGGAACACCGACGACCAGGGAGTCCGCCTGGTCTTCCAGCCCTGACAACTCTCCTTAGAAAACTGCGCCGCCGCCGCTATTCCCCTTGACGATATATCCGCAACGGATATATCGTCCCTCCCATGAGCAGCGCCAGCGCCTTCCAGGACCATCTCCCCCTCACCCCCGCCGTCTTCGCCATCCTCCTCGCCCTCGCCGACGGAGAAAAGCACGGCTACGCCATCATGCTCGAAGCCCGCCAGCACATCGCCATGGGCCCCGGCACCCTCTATGGCTCCATCGACCGCCTCCTCGCCAGCGGCCTCATCGCCGAAACCGGCTTTACCGACGACGAACGCCGCCGCTACTACCGCCTCTCCGCCCTCGGTCACCAGGTTCTCGCCGCCGAAACCACCCGCCTCGCCCAATCCGTCAAACGCGCCCGCAGCAAGGGAGTTCGCGTCCTCACGCGCGTCCCCATCAGCGCTCAGGAGTCACGCTCATGACCGCACCCACCCAGCCCCGCCTCCGCCTCTACGCCCTCGCCCTCCAGCTCTACCCCGCCGACTTTCGCTCCCGCTACGCCGCCGAGATGCTTCAGACCGCGCGCCTCGAATACGCGAAATCCTCCCACCGCCCGCGCTTCATCGCCGCCCTCGCCTCCGACACCCTGCGCTCCCTGCTCCGCGAACACCTCCGCGCCGCCTCGGCCGCCAGCCCCGGCTACGTCGCCGCCTTCGCGCTCTTCTTCAGTGTGCTCCTCCTCACCGTCGCTGTCGTCGATCAGCAGATCCTTCGCCGCGGCGCCGACCGCCAGCCCACATTCATCGCCCAACTCGTCAGCTCCCCGCAGCCCGGCCAGGCATCGGAAGCAGCTCGTGAACAAGTCGTGAGCGGACTTCTCGCCGCTCCCAAACAGGAGATCGCTTCGCTCTCCTGGCTCCATAGCGCCCGCCCCTTCGTCGCTCTCTACGACGCTTCCGGCAACGCCATCGCCGCCAACGCCACCCTCCACGGCGTTCTCCCGCAACCGCCCCGTGGCATCTTCAACGTCATCCAACAACGCGGCGAAGACAAGATCACCTGGCAGCCGCAACCCGGCATCCGCGTCGCCCTCACCGGCCGCCCCATGCCCAACGGAGGCTTCGTCCTCGCCGGCCAAAGCCTCCTCCCCAGCGAATCCCGCACCGCCCACTTCTATCGCTACCTCCGCTGGATGTGGGCCCTCGCCTTGCCCACCTGCGCCTGCCTCGCGCTCTTCGCCCGAAAGCCCACCCGCCACCCTGCCTCCTGAGGCTGCTCCAGCGCCCCCAAATTTAGTTCGCCGGCCATCCCCTCTCCGCGCGTATCCTGTTGCCGGAGAAATCTCATGGCCGACAACCAATCCAAATCCGGTGCTGTCCTCAGCTGGGCCGGAGGAATCATCGCGACCGTCATCGCAGGCGTCGCGATCTTTTACTTCACTCGCCCGCCCGCCCCCGCCACCGTCACGCAGGTCGGCCTCAACGGCTTCGTCGCCGACAATGTCTCCCAGAAGCCCATCGCCAATGCCATGGTCACCGCCAACCTCGGCCCCACCCTGGCCACGCAGACCACCGACAGTGAAGGCCGCTACTCCTTCATCATGAACACCACCACGCCCCCTCCGCCCAACCAGAGCGTCAACGTCAACGTCCTCGTCAGCGGCTACGAGCATTACACCGCCACCGTCCCCCTCACCTCCGACGACACCTTTGCCGAGCTCCCTATCCAACCCATCCTCAACCAGGCCACGCAACCAGGACAGCCTGCGGCCGCCCTGCCGGCTGAAACCAAGACCCGGCCGACGCCTATCCTCCGCGTCCCCAGAAACTACAACAAGCGCATGGACACTGCCGCCCTTCGAGCAAAATAAAATCACCTCGCATTGCCCGGAAATTCTCCTCTCGAGCGTTATGCAACCATCAGGTTGCGCCTATGAAGGCATCGCTCGAACATGCAACCCGGAGGTTGCCCATGGAAGTCAACCGCATCGAAAAATCCATTGAACTCCAGGCCCCGGTCTCCCGCGTCTGGCGAGCCCTCACCGACTATCGCGAATTCGGCGAATGGTTCCTCGTGCACCTCGAAGGCCCCTTCCGCGCCGGCCAGCCCATCCGCGGCCAGATCACCTATCCCGGATTGGAGTACGTCAAGTTCAGGGCCGTCGTGCAGACGATCGAACCCGAACACACCTTCTCCTTCACCTGGCACCCCTACGCCGTCGATCCCGCCATCGACTACTCCACCGAAGCCCCAACCCTCGTCGAGTTCACCCTCTCCCCCACTCCCACCGGAACCCTCATCCGCGTCACCGAGTCCGGCTTCGAAAACCTCCCCGAACCTCGCCGCTCCGAAGCCCTGCACATGGACGATGGCGGCTGGACCGTGCAGATGAGCCACATCGAGGCCTATGTCGCGAAGCACCCCTAGCCCACGCCGTCGCGGTCACGCTCCCCTCTTCGCCGCCCTCGGCGACGAAACCCGCCTCGCTCTGCTGGCCAAGCTCGGCAACGGCCGGCAGCGCTCCATCGCGCAGCTCGCCCAGGGCTCTCCCCTCACCCGCCAGGCCATCACCAAGCACCTCCGCGTCCTCGAGCGAGCCCGCATCGTCCGCTGCACCCTCTCCGGCCGCGAGCGCCTCTACGCACTCGACCCCCTCCCCGTCCAAGCCCTCAAAAACTACCTCGACGCCCTCTCCGGCCAATGGGACGCCGCCCTCCGCCGCCTTCGCTCCTTCGTCGAATCCGACCCCGCCTGATCCCCCGCTGCATCCAATCTCGGACAGAATCCATCGGATAGACGACAATAGAAGTTGGCGCGAATCGTCTCGCACCGCGCCCATGAAAGCAGAGGAAGCAGTGCCCGAACAGCCCCAGCGCCCCACCGCCCCCGTCGTAGGCCCAGCCGAAAGCCGCGTTGTAGGTATCGACCTCGGCACCACCAACTCGCTCATCGCCTTCATGCAGGGCGATACCCCCGTCGTCATCCCCGGCGAAGACGGCTCCGCCATCGTCCCGTCCGTCGTCGCCTTCGACCAGGACACGGCCAACGGCTTCGCTGTCGGCAACGCCGCGCGCAGCGTGCTCCTCACCAACTCCGCCAACGCCGTCTACTCCGTCAAGCGCCTCATGGGCCGTGACCTCGCCGACGTCCAGCCCGAGCTCGAGCACTTCCCCTTCCGCCTCGCCCCCGGCCTCCAGCCCGGCGAAGTCCTCAAGCTCAACGTCGGCGGCCTCACCCTCACGCCCCCCGAGATCTCCGCCTACATCCTCCTGCAGCTCAAAAATAACGCCGCCCGCTTCTTCGGCGCCGAGGTCACCCGCGCCGTCATCACCGTCCCCGCCTACTTCAACGACGCGCAGCGCCAGGCCACCAAGGACGCCGGCCGCATCGCCGGCCTCGACGTCCTCCGCCTCGTCAACGAGCCCACCGCCGCCGCCCTCGCCTACGGCCTCGACAAACAAAAGGACGGCATCATCGCCGTCTACGACCTCGGCGGCGGCACCTTCGACATCTCCATCCTCAAGCTCCACGACGGCATCTTCGAAGTCATCGCCACCGGCGGCGACACTCACCTCGGCGGCGACGACATCGACAACCTCCTCACCGCCGTCGCCCTCGACGACATTCGCGGCGACCTCAACATCGACGTCACGCACAACCCCGAAGTCATCCAGCAACTCCGCCAGGCCGTCATCGACGCCAAGATCGCCCTCAGCTCCTCCGACTCCACCCGCCTCACCCTGCAAATCCCGGGTGCCCCACGTCTCGCTTCTGAGACGTGGGATCGAACCGGCACCAACGCCGGCGAAACCCACACCTACGCCCGCGAGATCACCCGCGCCCAGTACGAGCAGCTCATCGCGCCCATCATCCAGCGCACCGCCGCGCCCGTCAAACAAGCCCTCAAAGACGCCGGATTCACGGCGTCCGATATCGACGAAGTCGTCATGGTCGGTGGCAGCACCCGCATCCCCGCCGTCCGCGCGCTCGTCACTCAGCTCTTCGACCTCGAAGCCCGCGGCCGCAAGCTCCACACCGAGCTCAACCCCGACGAAGTCGTCGCCCTCGGCGCCGCCGTCCAGGCCCAGATCCTCTCCGGCACCGAAAACGCCGCCACCAACGACCTCCTCCTCCTCGACGTCACACCGCTTTCCCTGGGCATTGAGGCGTTAGGTGGAGTTGTCGCCAAGATCATTCAACGCAACTCCACCATCCCCGCCTCCGCCACCGAGCACTTCACCACCGGCGTCGACGGCCAAACCAACGTAGCCATTCACGTGCTGCAAGGCGAGCGCGAATTAGCCAAAGACTGCAGATCATTGGCGCGCTTCGACTTGAAGGGAATTCCCCCGATGGTTGCCGGCCTCCCCCGCATCGAGGTCAAATTCCTCATCGACGCCAACGGCATCCTACATGTCAGCGCTCGCGAACAGCGCAGCGGTCAAGAGGCCCAGGTTGAAGTCAAGCCCACCTACGGTCTCACCGACGAGCAGGTCGAAACCATGATCCTCGAATCCTTCGACAACGCCGAGCAGGACATCACCGCGCGCCAGCTCATCGAAGCCCGCAACGAAGCCCAGACCATCCTCGACGCCCTCGCCAAGGGAGAAAAATCTCCCGCCTGGCAGCAGCTCTCCATCGGCGAGCACGCCTCCATCGAGTCCCACGCCACCGAGCTTCGCCGCATCATGCAAGGCGACGACTACAAGGCCATCCGCGAAGCCATCGAGTACCTCGACAAGGCCACGCGCCGCTTCGCCGAGCTCATGATGGACGCCGCCGTCACCGGAGCTCTCGGCGGCAAAACCATGGCCGCCGCCGGCGACTCTCTCTCCCACGGCCTCGGCGCCGCCCCTACCGCACCCCACGCCTTCGCCAAAGCCGAAGTCGAATCCTCCACCCCCCGCAACGAAATCGAACGAGCCGAAGCCGACCCCGAAACCCCTGGCAAATCCACCGAAGACTAATCATGATCGGAGCGGCCCGGCCGGTGTCCGTCTTCCGCCGATCGGGCCGCTAGAGCTCCACCAAAACCCCGCCCCAGCTCTCCGGTTCCACGTCCGCAATCGTCTCCGTAAAATCCCAGATGTGCCCGTGGAAGTCCTCGGCGTTGTACTGCCGCTCGCCATAGATGTGCTCGACAGGTTCCGTCAGGATCTTCGCTCCCGCCCGCCGCGCGCGCTCGCAATGCTCCGGCACATTCTCGACCCGCACCTGCACGCCACACGACCGGTTCGGCATCACATCGCCTTCCGCGATCGTGAAACACCCCTCGCCCGCCCGCATCTGCACACGATGATTGGCGATCCGCAGCCTCACACTGAATCCAAAGGCACGTACCAGCCACTCCGCCGCAACGCTCGGATCGGGATACATCAGCACAGGAATCACCGGACATGGAGGAACCGAGCGGTTGAATCGCAAGCGCATCTCCTAAAGCGGCCTTAGAGTAGCAGCTTCCCCTTCGTCTCTCCATCCAAATCTCCGCAACGCCCTCTACGGCGCCACCGCCGCCTTCATCCCTTCAATCTCCGTCGCCCCAGTCCCCGCCACCTCTCGCCACGGCGTCCCCACAAACTCCCGATCCTTTGCCGACCCCACCCCGGCCCCCGACCCCACCTCCACAAACTCCACCGACACCACCTGCCCCGGAATCCTCGCCCCAAACCAATGCGGATCCTCCCGCTGCTTCCACGTCACCAGCCCCAGCACCGCTCCCGCGGGATACGCCTCCCCCGCCCGTGCCGCAGCCACCGCCGCATCATTCCCAAACAGCGTCGACGTCGTCTCAGCGCCTCGATCCACCACCGACGTAATCGCCTTCCACTCCATCACCGGATACGGCAGCCCCGCCCCAACGCGCGCCTGCACGTTATACAAATCGCTATCCGCCATCTTCTTCCGGCTGCAACCGCACAGCATCAACACCATCGCCGCACCCACAAGCATCTTCGCTCTCATCGCCCACCACCGGACCGCGGCAGCGGCAGCGAGTACACATAGTCGTTATCCCGCACCGGCTCATGACATCCCTGGCACTCGTTATCGAAGTGCGGCCCATTCCCATACGGCTTCAACTCCGCCCCACGAAACCGCGCATACCCCCATCCCCCCGTGCCCGCATACTGCACGCGATGCTTCTCCATGAACTCCACCTGCACAAACTTCCCCGGCACCACGTGCCCGTGCCCATCATCCAACGCCTGGAACGTAATCTTCGCGAACGCCGCTCCCTCCGGCCACGACGGCAGCTGGTGCTGTTCGATCGCCCGCACCGCCAGGTCATTCCCCGTAATGATGCGCAGCGTGTGATTGTCTCCGCGGTCCGTCGTGCTCACCACCTTCCAGTCCGCATACCCCGGCAGAAACGGCACCCCATTCAACGAAGGCGATGCCGGTGCCGTCAAATGCTGCGGAGCCTCTCCCGCAGCCGTCCCACTCGGCCCACTCGCCGGCTTGAACGGATTCAGGTATGCCTTCAACCTAGCCAGCTCCTCCGCCGTCACACCCGCATCCGGATGCCCGATCAGATACAGCCTCAGCGGCATCGCTCCCAACTGAATCTGGTTCACCGCCTCATACAGCTCGGCCTTCTGCGCCGCCGCCGGCTTCGTTCCCAGCTCCGAAAAATTCACCGCCGCCCGCGCCCGCTGCACGTCCGACGACACCACCCAGTACACCGGCACCACGTGATCCCACCACGCCAGCTGCGGCTCATCCGAGTGGCAGGCATAACACCGCCGCACCAGAATATCTTTCACCGGCGCAGGCACCGCCATCTCCACCTGCGGCCCCTTCGGCTTGCCCAGCGATGGTCGAATCGCCTGCACCCCAAGCCCCACCGCCACCACCAACGCCATCCATCCGAGAGTTCGCCGAGCTGCCATCATCCACACCCGTCAAAATCGCATTGCCACTTCCTAAACGATACGCGCTACCCTCCGCCTCACGGAAGCCCCCTTGCGACCATCCACCCTTTCCCGCCCGCCTACTGGCTCTCCGTCTGCGCCTCCGCCGGAAGAAAGATCAGGAACGCCGTCCCCGTCCTCGGCCCCGCGCTCAGGCTCCGCACCCGAATCCATCCCCCATGCTTGCGCACGATCCCGTCCGACACCCACAGGCCCAATCCAATGCCCGTCGTCTCCTTCGTCGTAATAAACGGTTCGAAGATATGTTCCACCACCACCCGGGGAATCCCCTGCCCCGTATCGGCCACCACCAGCTTCACGCCCTCCACCCATCTCCCCCGCGTCCAGCTTCCCGTCCGCCGCACCCGTAAGCGAATGCGGCCTTCCGCCGTCGCATCCATCGCGTTGCTGACCAGGTTCGCCACCACCTGCCGAATCTCATCCCCGAAACACGTGGCGAACGCTCCCCGCTCGAACTCCGCCTTCACCTCAATCCGCTTGCTCACCAGCCGCGCCTTGAACAGCGCCAGGACCGAGTCCACAATGTCGCACACATCCACACGCATCGCCGCATTCGATTGCTTGTGGAAGCGCAGCGTCTGCGTCGTGATATGCGACACCCTCTGCAGCTCCTGCTCCGCCGTCTTCAAATAATCCTTCGTCTCCTCCCCCAGCGCGTCATCCTGCAGCGCCAGGTACAGCGCATTCGTCACTCCCTCCAGCGGATTGTTGATCTCATGCGCTATGCTCGCCGCCAACCGCCCCGCCGTCGCCAGCTTTTCTGACTTCCGCAGCGCATCCTCCGCCTGCTTCTGACGACTCAAATCCAGCGCGAACCCGACAAACTCCTCACCCGATCCCTCCACCAGCGCATAGCCGCACAGAATCGGAACCCGCGTTCCGTCCTTGCGGATGTACTCCTTCTCATACGGCGTGCAACTCCCGCGATCCAGCGCCTCCTGGATGTGCGCCGCATCGATCTCCGCATACTCCGGAGGAGTCATCACATCCCAGCGCACCAACCCCGCCTCCTGGTCCGCGCGCGTGTACCCCGTCAATCGCAGCAACGCATCGTTGCTCTCCCGCATCGCTCCCGAACGGGTCGGGATCCCGATCCCCATCAGGTCCGACTCGAACAAATTGCGGAAGCGCGACTCGCTCAGCCGCAGAGCCTTCTCCGTCACCTTCTGTTCCGTCACGTTCCTGAAGTAAACCGAGAGTCCCTGCTCCGTCGGATAACAATGGCACTCCAGCCACACATTCAGCGGCTCCGGATAATACGCATCGAAGTGCCGTGGCTTTCCCGACTCGACCGCTCGGCGATACTCCCGCCCAAACTGGTTCTCCCCCGCCTCCGGAAACAGCTCCCACAGCACCTTCCCCATCACATCGGACGGCCGCATGCCCACCATCCGCGCCCCCTGCTCATTCATGTAGCTGTAACGCCACTGCGTATCCAGCGTCGCCAGACCATCCGTCGTACTCTCCAGCACGTGCTTCAGGCTCGCCGCAATCTCATCCCGCTCGCGCTCCGCCGCCAGCTTCTCCGTCACATCCTGCGCAATCGCCATCACGCCGCAAATCGTTCCCGCCGCATCGCGTATCGGACTGTACCCGTACGTCCAGTACACATCCTTCAACACACCCTGCCGCACCACCGGGATGAGCTGGTTCTCAAGGTAAAACCTTTCGCCGCGCGCAAACGTCGCCTCCAGCTTCGGCCCGATAATGTGCCACGCCTCGCTCCACACCGTTTGCCCCGGCTGACCCAGCAATCGTGGATGCTTCTCCGCCATGAACGGCATGTACGCGTCGTTGTACATCACCACCAGCTCCGGCCCCCACAACAGCACCGTCGGAAAGTGCGTCTCCAACACCAGGTTGACCGCGCCCACCAGCGTATCCGGCCACACCGCCATCGCGCCCACCGACGTTCGCTCCCACGCGAACTCCCGTATGCACGCAGCCATCTCCCCGTCCGCATACACCAGGGAGCCGCCGTTCCGCGGCGCACCATCCCTCGCAAGCACCGTCTTAGATCGTTCGCCTAACATCGCGCCCTTCCTATCGAATGCTGTTGGGCAAACTCCTCCGCTGGCGCCCAGCCTCACAAAAAAATTGGGAGTCTCGCTAACCTATCATGTTTTGTATTGCTTTCGATGCCCTTCAACCGACACAGGCAAGCTAGCCCCAACCAGCCGGTCGCCTGCCTCCCGCCTCCGCATCCGGCTTAGCTGAGCGTCTCCATCAAGTACAGTCGGAACAGCCTCTTGAACTCCTCCGCCACCTTCTCCCGATCCTTCAGCGCCGCCTCCCGGTACACCGTCAGCATCCCCTTGATCAGTTGCACAATCACCTCCGCATAGATGAACGCCCGCTCCTCCCCCAGCTTCGGATGCATCGCCTGCAACGCTCCCACCACCGACTTGCGCAGCGGCCGCCGCAGCGACTGCGATCGCGTGTACGGCACCTGCGCCCCCATCAGCGCCAGGTACGCCGGCAGCTCCTTCGTCAACTGCAGCGCTCCCTCCACAAACAGCTCCGCCAGCTCCTCCCGCGTCATCTCCGCGGCATGGCTCAGCAGCCCCTTCCAATGCGCGTCCCCCTGCTCCACATACTGCGTCTTCAACGCCAGCGCAATCGCCGGCTTATCAGGAAAGTAGTCGTACAGCGTCCCAATCGAAGCCCCCGCCTGCTCCGCGATCGCCGTCATCGTCACACCCTCGTACCCCTGCTCCCCGATCAGCCGCCCCGCCACCTCCAGGAACTTCGCCCGCCGCAGCGCCGCCCTCTCCTGCTGAGGTTCCCGCCGCGAGCTTGCAGAAGTTGAGGCCACCCTCATATACTAGCCATAGAACGAAGTCGAGGAAAGCCTCAACTTTGGAGCGATCCCCATGTCCCCCTCTCCCGCCGCTGCCTCCCGCTCCTCCTCCACGCACCCCGACGTCGTCCTCGCCATCTGCTGCTGCAGCCTCCTGCTCGTCGGCATGGACGTCACCATCGTCAACGTCGCCCTTCCCGCCATCCAGCACGACCTCCGCGCCCAGCTCTCCGGCCTGCAATGGGTCCTCGACGCCTATACCCTCGTCGTCGCCAGCCTCCTCATGTTCTCCGGCTCCATGTCCGACCGCTTCGGCCGCCGCCGCTTCTTCCAGATCGGCCTCAGCCTCTTCTGCGCCGGCTCCCTCCTCTGCAGCCTCGCCCACACCATCGGCCAGCTCATCCTCTTCCGCGCCATGCAGGGCCTCGGCGCCTCCATGCTCAACCCCGTCGCCCTCTCCATCATCGCCAACGTCTTTCCCCAACCCAAAGACCGGGCCCGCGCCGTCGGCGTCTGGGGTGCCGTCGCCGGAATCTCCCTCGCCATCGGCCCCCTCATCGGCGGAGCCCTCACCCAGACCATCGGCTGGCGCTCCATCTTCTGGATCAACCTCCCCATCGGCCTCACCGCCATCCTGCTCGCCGCAACGTTCATCCCCGAATCCAAGGCACCGCGCGCCCGCCGCTTCGACCCCATCGGCCAGACCCTCGTCTTCCTCGGCCTCGCCTCCCTCACCTACGCCGTCATCGAAGGCCCGCACGCCCACTGGTCCAGCCCCACCATCCTCGCCCTCTTCGCCACCGCCGCCATCTCGCTCATCGCCTTCCTTCTCTACGAGCCCCGCCGCTCCGACCCACTCGTCGACCTCCGCTTCTTCCGCAGCATCCCCTTCGCCAGCGCCGCCATCCTCGGCATCCTCGCCTTCTCCTGCTTCGCCGCCTTCCTCTTTCTCAACGCCCTCTACCTCCAACAGCAACGAGGCCTCTCGGCCTTTACCACCGGCCTCTGCACCCTTCCGCTCGCCCTCCTGATGTTCCTCTGCTCGCCGATCTCCGGTCGCATGGTCGCCAACTCCGGCCCGCGTCCTTCCGTGCTCCTCGCCGGCACAGGATTCCTCGTCAGCACGCTCATCCTCACCCACCTCACCCCCGCCACCCCGCTGCTCCTCCTCATGCTCGCCTACAGCCTCTTCGGAGTAGGCCTCGGCATGATCAATCCCGCCATCTCCAACAGCGCCATCGCCGGCATGCCCCTCGCCCAGACCGGAGTCGCCGCAGCCATCGCCTCCACCAGCCGCCAGGTCGGTGCGGCCCTGGGCGTCGCCGCCGCCGGCACCGTCGTCAGCATCAGCCGCGCCAGCGGGTCCGACTTCTCCCACGCCACCCATCCCATCTGGTGGGCCATGAGCGCCTCCGGAGCGGCCATCGTCCTCACCGGCTGGATCTCCACCACCTCCCAGGCTCAAGCGAGCACCCACAAGGTCGCCGCCCTCTTCACCACCAACATCCCCGCCGCCCAATAGTCCTGCACCGCTGTTCCCCACGCAGTGCGATCGGTCCCGAACGCTAGCCCCTCGAACCACCGCGCCGCGCCTTCGCAGCCTCGCGATCACTGCGCGTCACGTAATGATGCGCCATCAGCAGCAGCCCCTTCAAAGCCGCCGCATCAATCCGCGACAGACGCACCAGCACGCCGTCATACCCCTCATAGTGCGCGGTCAGGTAGTACACCGCTGGCTCCATCGCCACCAGCTCATCCCGCTGCACCGCACTCACCCGCACCACCAGCGAGTTCTCCTCCACCGACCGATTCGCCGGCACCGCCGCCAGCAACTTCCCCCGTACCTTCAGCGCCGGCATCCCATAGGCAGTGCTCTCCTCCACCCCCGGCAGCGAGCCGCCCACCCGCCGCACCGTCTCGAAGCTGACCGCACTTCGCTTCATGCCAACATTCTAAAAGCATCGCGGCATCCGTTGTCTCTTCAAAGGCCACACGGCATCCGCCCCTACTCCACTACAACCGAATCGACACTCACCGGTCCCAGCAGCCCGGAGGGAAGCAGCGCCGAGTGGGCAGTGTACGGATGGAAGTCTGTGAACGTGTACGTCCTGGTGGCATTGGCCTGCTGGTCGCCGATCAGTCGATTTACCCAGGCGTTCGTCACCTCAACCTTGAGAAGATTGGTTCCCGGATGCAGCGCGGCGGTAGCGTCGACCGCAAACGGTGCATGCCATAGGATGCCGAGAGGCTTGCCGTTGACACGCACGTCCGCGAGATTCTTCACCTCGCCAAGGTTGATCCATACATGCGCTCCGTGCTGAAACCACGCGGCCGGCGCGTCGATCGTCTTCGTATACACCCCCGTTCCGGAGAAATACTTCACCCCCGGAACAGAGCTATCACTCCATGACGAAAGCGTATCGAGAGTGATCGACGAAGGAGCACCCCAGTCTGGAGGGAACCGCACCGTCCACGGACCATTCAGCGTCACCAGCTTCGTCTCCACCCGTGCGGGTGCCGTCCACGCTTGCCGAGTCGATCGTTCCCCGAAGACCACGAAGACCGACTCCCATGGGCCCAATGCGAGCGGCACCGTCGTGCGGCCATCCGCGATGCTGTAGGAAACCGGCTCGACCTTCCCGGTATCGGCATACCAAAGCCTCGGCACCCGGCCGGCCACGCGGAAGCTGCCGTCCACGCTCACCCGCTGATCGCTGCGATTGTCGACGAAGTACACTTCCCCATCCGCGAGTCTGCGATGAAGAAACTCCACGTTGGCTCCCGGTTGCGACGACGTGGTATCGAAGTCCGGTGAAGCATGCATCGCGCTCAGCGCTTCAGCCACCGTCTGCCCCGCATACACCACGCCCTTCCCGACACGGTGCACGCCCGTTCCATCCCCGAAGATCTCCTTGCACAGCGCATGGAACGCCGCCTGGTTGTCGGCGAGGCTTGGATCGTTCGTAGGCTTGGGGCCCGCAATCGTAGCTCCGTCCATCACCAGCCGATGGATCGCCCGGAGGACCGCCAGCGACATCGATTGGCTATGCTCATTGAGCCCGAGAATGCGATACGTCACCTTGCCTGGAGTCGTAATCTCCCCCTCGCGATTCACGCCGAGCACATGAACCAGGGCGTCCGCATCGACATAATCGAAGTCGTAGCCCGCCGGAAGATTCGGCGCCCGGTAGCGATACAGCGCGGTCAGGTTCGTGTCTTCCCCGTAGTAGTACAGGATGTCCGCAGCGAACCGTCCCTGTTGCAGCATGTAACTGCTGCGCGCGAGATAACGCACCCAGGGCTTCGCCTCGTTCGCCCAGGTCTCATTCCGATTGAACCACTGGCCATACTTCCCCAGCGTGAGCCCTGGCTTCTCGTTGATGAGCGGCTGATGCGCGGACTCATGAATGAAGATGCGGTTGATGCCGTTCAGAAACTCCTGATCCGCGGTCGGCCTGAGCGTCGCCGGAGACCATGCCCATGCCGCCACCGATGCCGTCATGGACTCCGCCGCGGCCAGGTTCTGCCCATAGATGTGGGCCACCGACGCGGACTCTCGATCGTCCGTGTTGTAGTTGTACTGGATCTTGTTGACGCCCGGAGACTGCGTCCACATCGCGCCCATCGGCACCTGGCAGTCCTTCTTCACCTCCATGCCGTCCGCGACAAACGCTCGCCCCCCTTCGTCGGATTCGCAATAGTGCTGCAAGTGCCACTCATCCAGGACCTGCTGAATCGTTCCGAAATGCTGGCTCGCAATCAGGTCCCCGATCGTCTCCCGAAAGTCCCACAAAAACCGATCGCTCTGTGCCGAGCTGCCAACCACCACGCCAGTGAGGACCGGCATCCACGGTATCGGGCTATACCCCCGCAGCCTCTCAAATTGCTGAACCATGTCGTCCGTCCAGTTCTGCGAGCCCGCCTCCCAACTGTCATTCGTGACACTCGTGATGCCGCGCGCACCCATATGGCTCGCCCCCACGGCGCTCTTGTAACTGTCCAGATAATTCTCCATGTACTGCCGAACATCCGCTCCGTTCATCTTGTCGACTTCAAGACCCGTCGACTCCACGGTGGCGGGATGATTCGTAATGCCGAGCAGGCTAGAACCAAACCGCAGGATCGCCCAGCGCCCCGGCGGAGGCGTCCAGTGCAGCGTGCCGTCCGCTTGCATCTTCGCCGTGAGGTCCACCACATCCGTCACGCCCACCACGCTGCCCTGACCAAAATCCGGCGTTGAAAAGCCGTCAAGATTCGCGGCCGGCACGAACGCCGCCTTCTGTTCGAAATGATCGACCCGCGCCCCCGTATGCAGCACGAGCTCCGCGATCTGGTAGCCCACCGGCGCCGGACCTGCATCCATCTCCGCTGCCGTTGGCGCTGGCTGCGACGCAATCTCGCGATGGAACGTCACCCGAAAATACTTCGCAGAGATCGCAGGAAACGAAACCGTCGTCTCCGGCGAACGCTCTGTATCGAGCCTGACGACGGTGCGCCAGCTCCTGCCATCGTCACTCGCTTCGAGCGCCTTTTGCGGAGCGCCAATGCCATACACCACCGCTGCCGTGCGACTTGGGTCCTGCACCACCAGCGACACTGCGCGAAGGGTCACAGCACTCGGAAACGCGTACTGAATCCACGCGTCGCCTCCTGGCGGAGGAATCGCAATGGAAGTCGTCTTTTGCAGATCGCCATCGCTGAGCATCGCATAGTCGGGATCGCCGCCGCTGCTGCTCATCGCCGGATGCAGCGACGAGAGCGGTACGTCGCTCTCAGGAACCCGGTAAGCGATCACCACGGAGTCCGCATAATATTGCGGGATGTGTTCCGCCCCCTCACCCGAACGGAGCGCCTCATCCTGAAACGCTCCCGTATTCCCTGGAGGCGTCGGGAGCCTCTCCACCAACGGGTGCCCGCCTTCCACCATGATCCTGCTCCACACGTATTTCTTCATGCCCTGCGAAGGCTTCACCCACGGCCCTCCCGTCTCGCTCCAGCCCGGAGAGCTGTCGATCGACTCCTTCATCCCGAAGCCTTCGGCGAGCTCCGTGGCGTAGAGAAAATCCCTCTTCCACTCCGGAGTCATATAGATCACACGCTGCTTCACCACCTGCGGCGTAGCGAGGGACGCGTCGATGGTGTCAAAGCCCCCAATGCCGACAGAGTGCATCCAGTCGATGTCCAGCTTGATTCCCTCTCTCGAGATATTGCCATTCATCCAGTGCCACCATACCCGGGGTAGCGCACTCTCAGGCGGCTCTTCGAAGCCTGCCTGCAGCGAACGCTGAACCGGCCGCTCCGAAGGCTTGCCCTGCGAGGATGCGACTCCCGCCTGCAGCGCCATCGCGGCTGCGAGCACAGCGATCTTGTAGGGATGAACGCTCACTCGTGGGCTCCGTTCACGTAGTTCACCGCCTGCTGGTCCTGCTCCAGCGAATTAGCGACCAGCCGTACATCCGAAGAGCCCGCTCCACTCACCTGCGCGAAGACCTTGCTGCCCAGCGGTGCACGCATTCCGGTCAAGAATGCCCGGCGCGTGTTCCTGAGATCAAACACGGGAGCCCCTCCCATCGGCGCCGACAGTTCCAGGCCGGCGAAGATCACATCGTTCACATCGTCGCAGACCACCGCGGGACGAGCGTCCGGCTTGTCCGCGATCACCTCGATATTGCGCAGGCGAACGCGGTCCGCATGGCGAACATAGAAGCCGAACGCCGGCAGCCGCCCCATCATCCAGGACTCCGGATATTCACCGGCGACCTCTGGAATCTCACGATCCGCCCACTCCGCCGGCCCTCCCGCGACCGTGCGAATGCGGCAGTCGCTGATCGTGATGTCGGTAGGCCGAAGCCCCGGCACGCCCGTAAGGGAGCTCGTCACGATCGTGCCAACGGAATCGACGCCTTCGATCAGTACATTGCGAAGAAAGCTGTTCTCGCCCTTGGTGCGCTGTCCGAGACGAACAAAAATCGGTGCGCGCGCATTCTGAACGCGGATATTCGAAACCACCACACCGTCCACGCTGCCCCCATCGACCATCTCCACGTTAATGCCGCCGATCGGGCGATTCATCATCGGGCCACCGTTATCGGCATAGATCACGGAGTTGCTGAACGTAATATTTTCGAACGCCCCGCGCGTGGCCGTTCCCATCTTGAATCCGTTGCTTGCGCTGGCTACAACGCAGTTGGTGATGGTGATATTTTTCGAGATCGGAACACTGTCGCCGTAATAATTCTCGCTCTTGAGGCAGATGCCGTCGTCGCCGCCGAGGATGTCGCAGTTGGAGACAAACACCTCGCGGCAAGCGGTGATATCCATGCCGTCCGTGTTGCGGCCGTAATACGGATTGCGCACGCGGATGCCATCGATGACCACGCCCTCGCAGTCGATGGGACGAAGCGTCCAGCCAGGAGAGTTCTTCAGCGTAACCCCGCTGATGCGAACGTTGCGGCACTGCGCGATCTCCACCATGGGCGACGGACGATTGTTGTTGTCGATCGCGTGATAGTGGCCCGACGCCACGTCGCGGTACTCCATCTCCGGCGCAATCGGGCCGCGCTCCACGTTGTGTTGCCAATAGGCCTCACCCTGTCCGTCAAGGGTACCGAGCCCACAGATCGTAACGTCTTCAGCACCCCGCGCGAAGATCAGATGATGGCCATTCGCGTCGCCCAGCAGCGGAGGCCCAGGATGATACGTGTAGTCCCGTATCGAAGGACTGCCCAGGATGACGCAGCCCGCTTCAAGATACAGGGTGACGCGGCTCTTGAGCTCGAGCCCGCCCGTCAGAAACGTTCCCGGAGGCGCGTACACCAGGCCCCCGCCAGCCGCGAACACCGCATCGATCGCACGCTGGATCGACTTGGTGTTCATCGTCTTTCCATCCGGAACCGCCCCGTAGTCAACGATGCTCTTCGCCGCCAGCAAGGGTGCAGCGGAGCCAACACCTGCCGCCGAAAAGCCTAGCGCCAGCGATGATCCCGACAAGAAATCTCTTCTCAACATACAGTTGCTTCTCCCGATTAAAAATATTCCGTGGCGCTATCTATCGAAGCGCTTGGACGCCGACCATCTCCAGCGTCACAGGTCCCAGGATGCCCGATGGCAGCAGCGGAGAGTCCTTTGTATACGCACGAACATTGGTGTGCGTGTAGCGTGCCGTTGCGTCAGGTTGCAGGTCGCCGATCAGCCGGTTCGGCCACAGGTTGCTGACTTCAATGTCGACGGTGTTGTCGCCGGCGTGCAGTTGCGGATCGATGCGCGTCACAAACGGCGCGCGCCACAGCGTTTCTACGTGCACCCCGTTCACCGCAACCGTCGCGATCTCGCGCACGTCGCCGAGGTTCAGCCAGAGCTGCCGTTGCGCGGTGATCAGCTTCGCGGGAATGTGCAGCGTCGCATGATACGTCGCTGTCCCGGAGAAGTACCGCACACCGGGATCCTGCGACTCACTCCACGACTCGAAGCTCTGCACAGGAACCGAAGCCGGCGCTCCCCATCCCGCCGGAAACGAGAGCGTCCAGCCCGCGAAGGCCGGCGCCGCTGTCTCCGTTTGCGCGATGCGGAAGCCTCTGGTTTCGCCGCTGGAAAGTGTCACGCGATAGCTGCCAGGCTCCGAGGCAAGAACCCCCGTTCCGCTGGACGAAAACACGCCCACGCCTTGCCGCACCGACGGAAAAACTTTGCTGCCGGCTCTCCACATCCCCGTGATGTGCTGCGCTTGTGGCCGCTCGAAGACGATGAACGTCGATCCCTTTGCAGGGAAGGTCAGAGGAATTTCAGTGCGGCCGTCCTTGCTCTCGCTATAGACCAGAGCCGGGGAAATAGACCCGTTGTCAGGAAACCACAGCTCGGGCACACGCCCCTGGACGCGGAAGGACAAGGTCGTCGCGACGCTTTGGTCCAGCGTATTGCGGACGAAGTAAATCTCCGCCGTGGACGTCGTACGGTGTACGTAATCGAAGGCCTGCACATTGCTGCTCCCTTCTCATCTTTGCCGTCGAGTTGATAAGCGAAATCCGGAACGATCTGCAGAGAAGTGAGCGCAGCTCTCGACTGCGTTGTGCAGAAGATGCGGCCGCTCCCGTAGTGGGATTCGCTTTTCCCCTGGTCACACCCTGACCACATCGCATCGGCCAGTCGCGTATACAGGCCCTGCTGCTGCTTCGATTCCATGCCAAGCGGTCCCAGCGGTTCGAGCCCGACCACAACCCCACCCTGATGCACAAAGCGGCTAATCCATTCGAGCTCTGGATACGAAACCGCGCGCGAGGTGGGCAGCGCGAGCGCGCGGTAATGAATCCCTTCGGGAGTGTGCAGGTCTGCTCCGCTGAATTGCATGCGATGCAGCAGGGCGTCCGCGTCGGTGACGTCGTAGTCGTAGCCGGGAAGCACGCCTGCGGGATCGTCCGCCTTCAGGCGCGCGAAGTTCGGCACCTCGTCGCCGTAAAAGTAGAGAACATCGGAGACCGGCTGCCCCTGCTGCAGCAGGAACTGCGCGCGCTCGAAGGCGAGCAGAAATGGCCCGGCCTGGCGCCACCACGTCACGTTAGGATTGAGGTGCGTCCCCGCAAAGTACTCCTGGCCAGGCACGCCATACTTCGCTGGAGAAGACGTGAACTCGTGCCAGAACAGATGGTTCAACCCCTCCGTGAGAGCCTGGTCGAACGCAGGCTGCAGGTTTTCGCCAAGCGACTCGGACCACGCGGCCAGCGCCATGCTCGTTGGTCCTTCGGCTGCAACGAATGGCTTGCCGTAGATGTGCGCGGCGCTCGATGCTTCCTTGACGAAGAAGCGATCACCGTCGCTGACGCGGTGATAGTTGGAGGAGGCCCAGAACTCGGCCTGCGGGAACGAAGAAGCGCGGAACGTCTCGAGCGCATCAATCGGCGCTCCGTGCGGCCCTCCGGACTCGGGATGCGTTCCCAGTCCCACGGCGTGCGCATGGTCCGCGAATCGGTCGTAGTAGCTCTCGGTGATCAGGTCGGCAACGGTCCGGCGCAGATCGAAGAGGAATCTGTTGCTGACATCGCGGCTGCTCAGGATACGGCCCGCGACGATGGGCAGGTAGGGAACAGGATCGTAGCCGCGGCGCCGCAGGAACTCTTCGCGGAAACGCTTGGTCCAATTTGCTCCTCCAGCCTCCCAGCTATCGGTCACAAGATAGCGAAGGCTTGTGCCGAGGTACGGCTTGGCTGCGTCGAGTAACGGAGTCACGGCCTGGCGCCAGTAGTCGTCGAAGGCATCGGGACTCAGCGCGTCGAGGGGCAGCCCGAGCGGCGTTCCCTTATCGTCGGTAAGATGCTTCGGGCTGTCCGTGTAGCCGATGCGCAAGCACCTCCCATGTGCCGCTTGGGAATGTCCAGTCGAGCGTGCCGTCCGCAGCGGTGTGCGACGTGAGATCGACGACCTCGCCAACGTCGGCGTCCTGTTCGCCGCTCACCGAGGGAAGATCCTGTGCGACCGACTTCGACGAGGGCATCGAGATCCCCGTCTCCACCGATGCGGTCTTGGCACGCAGATGGAGAATCGCTGGACGCGCGCTGCCCGGCGATCCCGCGAGTGCGGCGCCGTGATGCAGTGGATACGCAAGGATCGCGATGGAATGATAGAAGCCGTTTTGAATCGGCGGAGCGGCAAGAGCCAGCGACGTGCGGCCGCCGCCGGCAACGATCTGCTGCGAGTACGTAAGCAGCTTCAGCGCATCCTCGGGCGTTACCGTTGCTCCGCCAATAATCCCGACATCCCAACGGCTCGTCACGTTCAGGCTGATTTGCAGGCCAAGCTTCTGCGCCACGTCCAGCGCGTGGACAAAGAGCGCGATCCACTGGGGGCTGCCGACAGCCGGCCCTGTCGGGACTTCCACGTTGCCCTGTTGCCCCGAGCCATCGGCGTCGACCAGGATGGCGCCCGCATACCCCTTGGCCTTCATGCCCTCAAGGTCGTGCGTGATGGTATCTGCTGTGGTATTGCCATTGAGCCACCACCAGTAGCAGCGAACCTCCGCGGCTGCCGGCGGCCGCTCAAAGCCGGCACGCAGAGAGCCAGCCTCGACGCCAGTCAGGGATTGTGAAAGCAGAGGCGCAGCCAAGGGCAGAGAAGCGGCTAGCGTCAGAGAAGCGACCGAGAACAACACCGAAGAGCGAAGGAGAGGAAGGCACTTCATGGATCCACCAAGAGGAACGACTGAATAGGATAAACCGAAGGCGACACCCGCAAGAGTTGCGGGCGCCGCTCAGTGGATAACCATGCTTAGAAGTTGATGCGTGCTGTCAGTTGTCCGATCCGCGCATCATTGGCCTGCGTCAACGTCACCACGCCGAACGTGGAACTTCCAATGCCGGTTCCGGGGCCGTTGAAGATGGGCGTGTTGAGGACGTTGAAGAACTCACCACGAATCTCGAAGTTGGTGTTTGCCGTGATGGCGAATCGCTTGAAGAGCGACGCGTCCATCAATGGGTAGACTCTCGTGCGAACGTTGATCACGTTGCTGTTGGTCTGCGAGGTGAAGTTGGGCCGCTCCTGGTACGCAGGTGTCGGCGAGGAGGCATCGCAGGCCGGCGCCTGCGGTGTCGTCTGCACCAACACCCCACTCGTGTTTTCGTAGCACGTGTTGAAGTAGCGCGCGTAGGTTGGGTCCGGTTGATTCACGTGGCCAATGATGTTGACGCTGCTCGGTGCGGAGAGCAGGCCTCCGTTCGCGGCGCGCAGCACGCCGTTGATCTGCCACCCTCCCAGTGTCTCGCGGAACCAGTACGGCTTCGACTGAAACCTCGGAAGCTCATAGATGCCGAAGATGTTCGCAAGGATCGTGGAGTTTCCGTCCTGTACCGATTCCAGATGGCTGTCGAGCGGCGTGACGGTGCCCGTGATGCTGCCGGAATTGAGGAAGGCATTGTGGTCCATCACCTTGTCCCACGTAAAGTTGCCCTGCAGCGAGAAGTGGTGCGACATCGGATGGCTCACCTGGATTTGCAGAGCGTTATACGGCGCCGTCCCGATCGACGAGTAGTTCTCGGTAACGCTCCCGAACTCCGGGATAAGGCAGCAGCAGCAAGTACTGCTCGATCGTGGAACCATTCAGGGTCGCGTTGTTCGGGATGTGGCCTGCCATGGGGTTAGGCACCTTGCTGGTCAGATACGCGAGCTCCGCAGGACCCTGGTTGAAGTACTGTGCAGGAAGCGCGTTGATGTTGTGGCTCACATCCAGCCGGGTCGGCCGTGCGCCGACATACGAAATTTGCAGAGCGACGTTGCCCGGTAGCTGCTGCTGGATGTTGAGCGTGTAGTCCGCGGTGCGGGGCTGCACGTGGTGCTGATCGTTGAAGTTGACGTTCTGTCCCAACGCTGTCGCAAGTCCCAGCGAATCTCCGGAGGGCATGGTCACGCCATTCGGAAACGGGTTGGTCATCGTGTTGATCGCGGCGCCGTTCACTGAAGCGCTGGGCGCATACGTGTAGCTCGTGGCCTGGCTGTAGCCGGAGGAGAACGGCGTCTCCAGCGTGTTGAAGTACATGATGCCGAAGCCCGCACGGAGCACCGTGTTCGGATAGAGCTGGTAGTCCGCGCCGATGCGCGGCTGCCAGTTGTGCAGATCGCGAGGATACGGGTAACGGTCGGAGGAGCTGACGAACTCCAGACCGCCGTTGAGCGGCAGCCCTGGAACCGAGCTCTGCAAGGGGTTCGTGCAGGTCGTGCAGAAGCCCGAGATCATGCGGTTATACCGTTCGGTGAACGGCGACTCATAGTCCCAGCGCCCGCCCAGGTTGAGCGTCAGCTTGTTGTTCACGCGCCAGTCATCCTGCACATAGGGCGCCAGGTAAATCTGCTGGAGCGCATACGCGATGCTGACGTTGTAGTTCGCCGTCGTGAAATAACCCAGCAGCATCGATGCCATTGGATCGCCGGAGTTGGCCTCGGAGCCAACCGTGGCGTTCACATTCTGCTGCGTAAAGCTGCGGTCGAACACAAACCCCGCTCCGCTCTGCGAGTTGATGCCGAACCCGCTCTGCGGATTCTGTACGTCGTAGCGAGTCAGATTCCCCTCGAAGCCGAACCGCACCGAGTGGTTCCCCCAGATCTTGCTGAGCGTCTCCTCCCACGAGCTCAAGGCATCCGTACTCACCTGTCCGCCCGCTCCCGGCGCCAGCCCCGAGTATCCATCGCTGTTCATGTACTCGCCCGGGAAGGTGCTGTACGGCAGCCCGCTGGTCGTCATGCCCAACGAGGACAAATCGAAGTTCGAATTGCCCGGATAGACCAGCGCGAACGGGTGGTAGTCCACGCCGAAGCGCGAATCAAGCGCCATCGTCGACGAGAACATCTCCACATCGTCGATGCTCCCGCCGCGGTTGTCCCGAGCCACGTTATAGCCGTAGCCCGTGGAGCTGTTGGTCGGCCCAATCCCCTTGGGAAATCCCTCCAGCGGATAATTCTGCGTCAACCCCGACCGGAATCCAATCACGTTAATCTTGTTGCTCTGTCCAAACGCGTGATCGAAGCGCCCGATGAACGACGGATACGTGCTCGGATACGTGGTCTGCGTGGAAATATAGTTCGGGTTCGACAACGCATTCGAGTTGGGAACATTCGGGCTCGGAAAGTAGGACGCAAAGTCCTTGCCCGTCGTGTTCAATGCAGAGGCGATGTTGTTATTCGGAAAATAATCGATGCGGTTCCCGGACGCGTCAACCGGCGAGTTCGGCACGTAAAGCTGAACGCCCGACGTACACAGCCCAGCCGAGTTGAAGGCGCTGCAAAGACCGGAGAAGTCGCCGTTCAACTCCGCCGCGGTCGGTAGCCGCGAACTGAAGTTCTGCGCCGTATGCGTTGCGTACCGCTCAAACGAAAACATGAAGAACGTCTTGTTGCGCCCGTTGTAAATCTTTGGGAGCACCACGGGCCCGTCGATCACCAGCCCCGTCTGGCTTACCTGATCGTTGTTGCGCGGCTGACCAACCGCTGCCTTTTCGTACGTGTTGGCGTTGAGGTACGTATTCTGAAAAACATAGTACGCGGAACCGTGAATCTTGTTCGCTCCAGTGCGCACAACCACGTTCGTCACCGTTCCGTCGCCATGGCCAACCTGCGCGTCGAAGATGCCGTTCTCCACCTTGGTCTCCTGCACCGCCTCGGGCGATGGCACGAAGTTGGTATAGCTCGCGCCGGAAAACCGCTCAGCCGCGTCATTCGGAATGCCGTCCAGCGTCAGCCGGTTATGCCCGCTGATGCCGTCCGTCACGACGGCCACCGCGAAGCCGCTATACGGGTTCGTGTACTGGCTCGACTTCGACGTGAAGTACGTGCCGGTCGACGGAATCACTCCGGGCGCCAGCGCCACCTGCACGTAAGGATTTCGTCCCTCGTTCGGCAGGTCCGTCACCTCCTGGGTGCTCAACGTCGTCGCAATCGTCGGCGAACTCGCATCGATGAGCGTACTCGCCGCCTGCACCTGGACCGTCTCGCTCACGCTTCCCGGCTGCATCGTCACGTCCTGCTGAAACGTCTGGCCCGCGGTCAGCACCACGCTATTGCGCGTCTCGGTGCCAAAGTTCGGAGCCGTAACCGTGAGCGTGTAGGTGCCGGGCTGCAGTGCCGGCATCAGGTAGGTTCCATCCGATCCGGTCACCACGTCGGTCTTGAAGTGCGTCGCCCCTTCAACCGCGCTCACATGGGCGCCGGCGATCCGCGCTCCCGTTGCGTCGCTCACCTGGCCCGAGATGGCTCCCAGGTAACGCTGGGCCGATAGCGGTGACACGGCCAGCAACGCTGAAACCATGAGAGCCACAAGGCACAGGCTGAAATTCCTGATCGTCCGTGCTCGTGCGAGGATGAACTCCGGTACTTCCTTCAATTGCATGATGCCTCCTGTAGTGCTGCAGCGTCGCCAGTGAATGTCTTGCTCTCGGTCCGGACGGAACTGGCGCCTCGCCAGTCGTCCTGTTTGCCTCATGGATCTCTTCCATCGTTCGCGGCACGAGCATCTCGGTCCAAGACATATCTTTCGGTCAAAGCGATTCGTTGACGGATTCTCGGGACTGGCACCTACGACCGGCAAGTTAATTTACCGGAAGGTCACCGGAAGAGAGCGTTCGTCCTAACCGTTAGAACTTCTGCAACTCCCTTCACAACAAGCAGATAGACGCACCATGCGCCGCCCGCCCGGGAGGCCGGTTAGAGCTTCGCGGAGTCCGGATTTCAGGCGTTTCCAGACCCTCATTGCGAGGTGTTGAGCGCAGGCACTACAATGGCGGACGACCATTTGGGAATAGTTTCTGGGTGATCCACCATCGAACCGATTACCGAAAACCCGGCCGTGGAACCCCCGCAGGAACTCCCTAGCGTTGCGCAGCGGCAGGCGCTGATCGAGCGCGTCGCCGCCAGCGCCCACTTCAGCCGGTCCGCCCGCCTGCGGGATTTCCTCCTCTATGTCGGAAGGCAGTCCCTCAAGGACGGCTGGCCCGAGATTCATGAGCAGGAGATTGGGGCCAAGGTCTTCGGAAGACCCATCTCCTACGATCGAAGCTCCGACAATATCGTCCGGGTCAACGCGACCGAGCTGCGCAAACGGATCGAGCTCTACTTTGCATCGACCGGCGCGGATGAGCCGCTGGTCTTTGAGATCCCCCGCGGCGGCTATACCCCTGTCTTTCACCGCAGAGCGGCGCCGCCGGCAGTGGAGCCTGCCGAGCCGCTGGTCGAAGAGCCTCTGCCGGAGCTTCCCCACCCCTCTCCTGTCGCAGCCCAAGCCCGCTCCCGATCGCCGCTCTGGATGCATGCCGCGTGGGCGCTGGTCAGCGTCTTGCTCGCCGTCGCCTGCCTCATGCTCGCGGAGCAAAACCGCACCATGCGCGTGGCGCTCTATCCGTGGGACGGAAAACCCGCAGTCGAGGCCTTCTGGACCGGCTTCCTTCGCTCCCATCAGCGGATTGACGTCGTCTTACCCGACGACTCGGCGAGTGTTGTCGAGGATATCTCCGGACGCCCAACCACCCTCGGAGACTACCTGAATCGCAACGACGACTGGATCAAGGCCTCGAAGATGAGTGCCGACCGCAAAGAGGACCTCTACCAGATCCTCAATCACAACCTCGTCACCTTTGGAGCCGTGCGCGCCGCCCAGGACATTCTCAATGAGATCCCGGCATCCTATCCGCACTATATGACCCTTAGCCGTTATTACGCGCCCGACGAGATCAAGCGCAACAACGTCGTGCTGGTGGGTGGAAAGAAAGCCGTGCCGTGGGATCACCTCTTCGACGACGAGGTGAACTTCCTGACCGACTACGACGACGTGCATGCGCATGGGTTCGTGCTCAATCGCCACCCCCGGCCAGGCGAGCAGGCGACCTACGACCCTTCTTCCGCGCCAAGCAGCCTCATGGCCTACAGCGTCATTGCCTACCTTCCCAATCCCAGCGGCACAGGCAACGCCATCATTCTGGCTGGAACCGATTCCGATGCCACGGAAGCAGCCGCCGAGTTTCTCATCTCAGAACCGCAGATGGAACACCTGCAGACGCTCTTCCACTCCGATCACCTTCCGTACTTCGAGGTGCTCCTCAAGACCTCCCGCCTGAGCGGGACATCGTTCAGCGCCGACATCGTCGCCTATCGAACCCATCCGGAGCTGCACTGACAGGCCGCTCCTGCGACGAAAGCTTCGATCCGCCAGTTCGACAATCCCCGCCGGGAAGTTGTGGTTACTCGCCTGCCGGGGTCGCCGCCTTCTTGTGCTCCACAAAGACGTGGGCCTGATGGCAGCTCACACAGGTCTTGCCCTTCATGAAGGGATCAGACTTCACCTGCGCCACCTGGTCGGCGTGACAGGTCTCGCAGGTGCTCAACGCCGGCGTCCCCGCAAAGTCCGGAGCGGTCGTCTCGCCATGGCACACCGTGCATTCAACCCCGTTGGCCGCATGCGGGCTCGCCTTCCATTGGTCGGATATCGCCTTGTGGCAGGTCGCACAGGTATCCCCGGCTGGAATCAGCCGATGGTGCACATGCTTGGCTTGATCCTGCTGAGCAAACGCAGGTTGGACGGCGACAGCGACAACGAGAAGACCGAACAGGGCGAAACCGAACATGCGCGCATAGAAGCGATTCAAGGACAGACCTCCTGAGTACGGTCTCCAAGTATCGAACCCCGCGATGTCTGCAAGCAGTGATAGCCATCACGTCTTGCCGGATTTGAAATCGCGCGCGGCCGTTCGCCAAGGGAAGGTTCGCCAACCCGCTCGCCTCCGCCGTCTGCCGCGCCGGTCGTGCAGCCGCTGCCGCCCACCCTATTCTTCCCCTCCCCCTGCACAACCCACCCGTACGCACTAAACTAGAAGATGTTATGTCCGATCACGAAACCTCCCCACTCCCCGAAATCGACCTCTCCAAGCCCCCCGCCGACAACGTCGTCCGCGTCACCTTCGAGCCTGAAAACAAGACCGTCGAGTTCGTCTTCGACACCCTGCCCTACGACGGCCACGGCCAGCCCATGAGCTTCCTCGACGTCGCCGAAAACTACGGCATCTTCCTCGACCACGCCTGCGGTGGCGTCGCCGCCTGCACCACCTGCCACATCTTCCTCAAGCAGGGTGCCGAGGGAGTCTCCGAAGCCGAAGACCTCGAGCTCGACCGCCTCGACATGGCCCCGGGCCTCCAGCTCAACTCCCGCCTCGGCTGCCAGTGCGTTATCGAGAAGCCCGGCACCTACGTCGCCGAGATCCCCGCCTGGAACAAGAACTACGTCCAGGAAGGCAAGCCCGCCGCCGTCAAGAAGTAACCCCACCCCTGCGTCTTTTGACCCACCGCCGAGAGGTCAGACCACCCGGCGCGCAGAAGTGCGTCGAGAACGGGGCTGAAGCTGTCGTCGCGCAACCCGAAACGGGGCAGGGTCACACACTTTTTCGACGAATACCGCGCTACGCCAGCTCCGGCTGCTCCCCGAAGATCTCCGGCCAGTCCACCTTCGAGTGCTTCTTGAGCTCTGGAATCAACATGATATGTTGTTCCTGCTTATCCCGCAGCACCACCAGCGCAATCCCCCGCCCACGGCTCTCATGGAGCAGCCGCACCCATCCTCCGTTCGACCTAACCTCAATCGAATCAGCCTTTAGGATCACATCCCCAGCCCGCAGCCCAGCCGCCGCCGCCGGACTGTTCGGCTCCACCCTCCCCACCAGCAATCCTACCCCGGCCGGAGCCCCGAAATACCCCGCCAACTGCGGCCCGAGCGGCTGTAGCGTCAACCCGGTAAAGGGTGTGGGATGAAGCACTTGCGCCAGAAACTTTCGGCTGCGCGAGGACGTATCCGAAGCCACCGGATCTGCCTCTCCCGACTCGTCCAGCACCGGAGCATCGTCATTCACCGCAGGAGCCGCCGCCACCATGCGCGCCACCGCCTCCCGCTCCACCTCGCCCCTGTACGCAAGTTGTGCGTTTACAGTGATTTGGCGTCCTCCCCGCAGTACCGCCATGGAGATGTCAGCGCCCACCCCGGCATCATGAATCATCCGCCGCAGCGAATCCGCGTTCGGAACCGCCTGCCCATTTAAACTCACAATCACATCATGGGGCTGCAACCCCGCCTTCCCCGCCGGTCCGTCGTGATCCACCATGATCACTTCCACCCCCAGCGAGGCCCTCATATGCAACGAGCTAACTCGTTCATCCGTAAGGTCTTGGAACAATATACCCAGGTAGCCTGGCGCGTGCAGTGGAACCCCTTTTGCTGCGTTCGTATGCGATCCCACCCCCGAAAGGCTTCCGCTTTGACGCGCCGGATACCGCAGAACGCTCTCCGCGCGACCCAGGGGAACAGCCAGGATCATCAGTGCCAGCCCACATACGACACCGGCACAACTGGCCGCACTCGCGCTCTGCCGCTCTGCACACCCACCGGATTCGATCTTGCGCATCATGGCCACTCGCAACATCCGCATCTACTGGATATCAGCCGATCCCTGTAGCACCTGAAAGGACGCATTGCGGATTGCCGGGTTCACATCCTGGGATGAAACCGTACGCAGCACCTGCCGCACGCTGGAATCCGCCTGCACCGGCGTCAGCATGGAGATCGCCTCCGTCCGCACGTCCGCACTCTTGTCATACAACAGCGCATCGAGCACGGCATCGCGCACGCGTTCGTCCTGCGCCACATACGGCTCCAATCCGTTGAGCGCCTTGAGTCGCACAGCCGGGTTCTTATCGGTCCGCAGCGACGAGACCAACGTTGCGCGAATGTCATTGGTTCCATCATCGCCGCCGTCGCAATTGTGTCCTGCCCGGCACTCGCTCGCCAGCAGCGCGACCGAATCAGCGTGCACATCATTGTTGGTGGCAAGCTTCGTCCCCAGCAGCAGCAACTGGCGAATCTGCGGATCATCGAGTGAGCCCTGCACGGTCTCCGGCACCAGCCGGTTGTACTTCACCTGGACCAACTCAGAGTTCGGCGTCTGCACAATACCCGAGACGCTCGCAATCGCCCCATTCGCCGTATTCGACAAGATCACCGGTCGTGGCAACTGCGGAGCATGAGCCGCCTGATAGCGAGCAATCAAATTCCCCCCCAGAAACCCTACCCCCAGCAGCAACGTCGCCAACGCCGGTGCGCCCTGCAGGAATCCAAGCCAGCGAAACGCATTCCCAAAGAAACGCTGGGAAACGGAGCGAGGCGGCAAACTATCCAATGCTTCGTCCAGCCGCATCCGCGACGCCGCCAGCAAATTGGGCGAAGGATCCACCATCGGCGTCAACGCCAGTTCTTCATTCAGCGCCTGCAGCGCATTCCACTCGCGACGGCAATCTTCGCAGATCGTGAGATGCTGCTCCAACGGGAATTGGAACTCATCAGGTAGTTCACCGTACTGTGCCAGGATGATGTTCTGTTGCGCGATGTCACACTTCATATTGCGTACCTCTACGGCCTCTAAATCGCGGTGCTATTGCTGCCTTATGCGGGTCTATAGCCCTACTTGCCCACTAACGGCCCGAAACTACCTCGTATGCGCTATCGTGCTTCCGCCAGGCGCGCCCGCAACTTGCGCGTAGCGCGAAACAGCGTGTTCTTCGCTGTCTCTTCGGTCGTCGACAGCATCTCGCCAATCGTTCTCAACTTCAGCCCCTGGTAGTGCTTGAGCTCAAACACCGTGCGTTCCCGTGGCGTCAACTCTTCCAAGGCGTCCTGGATCGCGGCGTTCATCGTCTTGCGTTCCAGCTCACGGGCCGGGTTCGCACTCGCCCGTCCGTCGGTCAGATTCGCCAGCAGGTCAATCTCATCGCCCGCTCCATCCAACGCCGTCGACGGATCTTCACGCCGGCTCTTCCGCCTGCGCAGCTGATCCAGGCACAGGTTCGTCACAATCCGGTACAGCCACGTGTAGAACGAGCACTCAAACCGGAAGTTCGACAGGTGGCGATACGCCTTGAGAAACGCCTCCTGGTGCACGTCCTGCGCATCCTGCTCATTGCCCAGCATGTGCAGCGCCAGCCGCAAGACGCTGCGGTCATACCGTCGCACCAGGGCGTCGAAGGCCTGCCGGTCACCCTTTTGCGCCGCGCGAATCAGCTCGTCATCTTCGGCGCGTTGTTGCTGCCGTGCGTCCATCTGCTCGGCAGTGAGCTTGGTACGGGTTCCGGGCTGGGCGGCGGCATTCGGCGTCATTACCGTCGATTTTACCGCGCCCTGTGCCAAGGTCTCACTCAAGCCCAGACTGAACGGGCTGGAACGCCGACGGCCTTCGCCGGCGAGAACAATCGCGTCGCTGCTACTCATGCTGTTCTGACTCCGGAGTCAGGGTAACTACACCTCGATAGACGAAAGCCCCCGCGCAAACGTAAGCACTGGCACCGGAAAGTTTCCTGGCTGGCGGTAAACTGATTCGGATGCTCCGTTCCCCCTCAAACCTCTTCCCTGACGAATCCACCCCCGACGCCCCAACTCCCGGCCCACCGACTGGCTGGGTGATCGCCCACTGCGATGGCGGAGCCCGCGGCAATCCCGGCCCCGCCGGCTACGGCGCCCTCCTCCAGGATGAGGCCGGAGGCGTCCTGGCTGAGCTCTCCGAGTTCCTCGGCAATCGCACCAACAATTTCGCCGAGTACTCCGGCCTGCTCGGCTGCCTGCAATGGGCGCTCGAGCACGGCCATCGCCGCCTCCGCGTCATCTCCGACTCCGAGCTCATGGTCAAACAGATCCAGGGGAAATATAAGGTGAATTCGCCCGATCTGCGTCCCCTTTGGGAGGAAGCGCGCCGTCGCATTGCACGACTGGATCGCTTCGAAATCAGCCACGCCCTGCGGCACAAGAACAAAGCTGCCGACCAACTGGCAAATGACGCCATGGACCGCGGAACCAATCGCCAGCGCTCTTCAGGCGCGCCCGTTCCATCGTCGGCCGCTCCGACCAGGTCCGTCGCTCCAGCCTCGCCTTCCATCAGGGCGAAGGAGCGCCCAAAACCAGCGGCGCCCGCAAATCCAAGTCCTTCCATGCTGCGTGGCTTTACCCGCGATGGCAGTATTCACCTGCTCGGGGGCGCTACCCTTCCCGACGGCATCTTCGTCAAAATTATTCCAGAATAAGCGCATGCCGCCATACCGCAACAGCGTTTCCAATCCGGTTGACGGGCCCAGTTACCTGCCTCTCCGAGACCACCACAACACAAACCTCCCGCAGTCCACTGCATCCAAGGCCTTTATGCGTAGCGCCTCACGACACGCCACCCTTGTCCTCCCGCTTCTCCTACTCAGCGCTTTCACGCCTGCCGTCCTCGCCCAGGGTTCCCAGGCCGACGCCCTCGAAGCGGTGCGCGCCGCCGTTCGCGCTGAGATGGAGGCGAACCACACCGATCAGAGCATCTGGACCTATCGCGACCACGACGCACTTCCTGGTGACGATGGGACCTACCTCACCATCGAGACCCGCCAGGGCACCCTTCGCCGCCTGATTGAACTCAACGGCCAGCCCCTCTCCCACAGCGCCGCGGAGGCCGAAACCAGCCGAATCGATAACTATGTGCACGATCCGTACGCCCAGGCCAGGGCCCGAAAAAATAGCGCCCACGACGACGCTCAGGCCGCCGAGATGCTCAAGATGCTCCCCGACGCCTTCCTCTGGTCGAAGGTCAGCGAAACCCCTGAGTTGATCACGCTCAGCTTCCGGCCCAATCCCAACTTCAATCCTCCCGACATGCAATCCCGCGTCATGAGCGCCATGAGCGGAGAGATGATCATCGCGCGCGATGGCAACCGCATCCGCACCCTCCGTGGCCAGCTCAGCTACAACGTCCTGATTGGATTCGGCCTCCTCGCCAAGCTCTACAAAGGTGGCACCTTCGACGTCGAACGCCGGCAGGTCGGCGAGGGGCATTGGCAGATTACCGAGACCCACGTCCACATTGGAGGCCACGCCTTATTGTTCCGAACCATCGGCCAGCAGGAGGATGACGTCAAAACCGACTGGAAACCCTCGACCGACGATACCCTTCAACAAGCCGCCCACACGTTAGATACCCAGCAGTAACCTCGCAACAACGATTTCGCATCTCTACCCCGGGCATGGCAATCTAAGAGTTCAGTGACAACCCTCTTTCCCAATTTCACGCCGCGCGCCGCACGACCATTGCTGCTCCTCGCCGCGGGAGTGCTTACCTCGCTCGCTGCCGGCGCACAGGATTCGCAGTCGCTTCCCAGCGCTCCCAGCGCCCTGATTGCCGCACAGAATGAAAGCCTTACCCGGCCCACCGGCTCAGGCTATGTCTTCACACCCACCGGCACCTTTCCCGGGCCGGGAGGCCTGGCCGTCGACCGCGCCAGCGATGCCGCTCTGCCCATCTCACTCGACGATGCCATCTCGATCGGGCTCGCGCGCAATGTTCGCCTGAAGTACGATCGGGCCAACGAGCGAGCCGTCAAAGGAGACACCTTAGGGGTCCTGAACGCGCTCATCCCCAACCTCAGCTTCAACGCCCAGAGCAGCGCCCAGGAGCTCAATCTTGCCGCATTGGGGTTCAAGGCCTCGGAGCTCTCAAGCTTTGCCAGCTCCGGCCTCCTGCCACCCGGCTATACCTTCTCGCAGATCGTCAAGATCAACACCACGCAGGCCTCGTTAAACGCCAGCCAGGTGCTCTTCAGTCTTCCCGACTACGAAATTTATCGTGGAACGACTAATGAGACGCAAGTAGTGAAGTTACAGACCCTTAACGATGAGGGCGACCTCACCCTCGCCGTCGGTATGGCTTACCTTCAGGTGCTCGCGGATCAAGCGAATGTGACCAATACCGAGGCCCAGGAACGCTCCGCAAAGACTTTATTCGATCAGGCCACCCAGAAGCATCAGGCCGGCGTGGGGACGAATCTTGATGAACTGCGCGGCCACGTGGAGTATCAGCAGCGCGAGCAGGACCTGGTCGCGGCCCAGGCACAGCTTGAGAAAGATACGATTCAGCTGACTCGCATCCTCGGGCTGCCGGCGGGACAGAAGCTGGATCTCACTGATTCTGCTCCGTTTGCGGAGCTCGATGCGATGGATCTGGATGCCGCCATGATCACGGCGTTCAAGCATCGCAAAGACTATCTCAGCCTGCTGCAGCAGATTGCCCTGACCCAACGTGAGCTCAAGGCGGTTAAGTACCAGCGTTTGCCGACACTTGCCTTCAATGGCGACTATGGAATCATTGGCCTGACGACCGGTCCCTACCACGGAGATTTTGCAGCGGAGGGCTCGCTGAACGTGCCGATTTTTCGCGAAGCCGCGCAGCGTGGCGAGCAGGATGTGGTGGCGGCGCAGTTGACGGCGCTGCACCAGCAAGAGGCGAGTTTGCGCGTCACGATGGACGAGCAGATTCGTGCTTCGATGCTGGATGTGAACGCAGCAAAGGAGTTAGTGAAGGTTGCGCAGAGCAATGTGGAGCTGGCGCAGCAGGAGTTGTCGGATGAGCGGGAGCGATTCACTTCCGGCGTCGACGACAATCTGCCGCTGGTGGATGCCGAAGCTTCGGTGGCCAGCGCCCAGGCGCAGCTGGTGAACTCCTTGTATCAGTACAACGTAGCGAAGCTGCAGCTGGCCAGGAATACGGGGGTGGTGGAGACCCGGTATCGTGCCTACCTGGGCCAGCAGAAGTGAGTTTCAGGTAAGCCTCTGCCCCGTTTCGCGTTGCAAATCGACAGCCTGAGCCCCCTTCTCGACCACTTCCATGTGGCGAGCGAGGGGAGTTTCATACGTTCGTGAGCGCCGGGCCGATGTTCTCCGGTAGCATTGAGGTGTCGCCAGGCGAGATTGTCGAGCGCGACAGTTTTGTCTATGCGGATCTGCTTCCTGCCTCCAACCCGACCCATTCTTAGAGCTGTTTCGTTTGCGCTCGGCGCGTGCCTGCTGTGCCCGCCAGGCGTTCCACGCGCCCAGGCGCAGGTTCTGGCACAGAAGGACTGGGCCGGCTCGGGCGTGACCGTGGAGGTGTGGTGGAAGCGGGCGGTGTTCTATCGCATCGACCCCACCAGGTTCCAGGACTCGACGGGGAGCGGCAAGGGAGACCTGGCGGGAATCACAGAGCGGCTGAACTACCTGCAGGCGCTGGGCGTGGATGCCATCGTCCTGGAGACAGCTCCCGAGGGAGGAAGGGCGACGCTGCTGCCCACCCCGGAGGTGAGCACGGCGTTCGATACGCTGGTGCGTGATGCGGTGGGGCGGCATCTGCGCGTGCTGGTGGAGTTGGGCGCTCCGGCATCGCAGCAGGCGGACGCGCAGTATCTGCAGACGGCGCGGGCGTGGCTGAACCAGGGAGCGGCGGGCCTCTACATCCCAACCGCGGCGCTGGAGCAGGTGGATGGCGGAGCGCACATTGCGCTGCTGCTGCAACAACTGCGCGCGCTGACCAACAGCTTTCCCGGAGACCGGGTCCTGCTGGCCGACGCTCCGGCGCAGCCGGACGTGATGCTGGAGAATGGGCTGGCGACGTATGCGCAGCTGACGGCGAGCGCTCCCCTGGGGGCTGCGGAGACCGGCAGCGCGGCGCCGACGGTAGCGGAGCTGCGGGAGGAGTGGACCGCCGACCTGGGAGACAGCAAGGGCGACCCATCGGCGAGTGCAGATCCTGCGCCGGCGATCGCATCTGCAACGGCCACCCCAGCAACGGCCGCCCAGCCGTCGAGATCGAGACAGGGACGAGGCCGCCATGCGCGGCGGAGGGAGAGTGCGCCGCGAGCGCAGACGGCGAACAATCCGCTGCTGATGGCGCTGCGCGTTCCTGCGGTGGCGGATCCTGCGCAGCGGCTGGCGATGGAGCGGGCGCTGGCGGTGATGCTGCTGGCTTCGCGGTCGGCGGTGCTGCTGGAGTATGGGCAGGAGTTGGGATTGGACGAGGCGGGGAAGAACGGCGATCCGCTGATGCAGTGGACGGCGACGAACCTGACCAGGACGCCTCCTCCACCAGTGAAGGAGGCGGCACCCGCTCCGTCGCCGAATGGGGGCTACACGACGTTTCTGCCGTATGTGAAGCCACTGCCGAGGAACTTCTTTCCACCTCCGGTGATGCCGGTGGTGGAGGAGAGTGACCAGCCGACGCCGGTGGACATGGCGGCGCTGCCGGGATTTACGGCGGGGAACTTTGACGCCGCGCTCGCAGCTCCGAATGGAGCAACGGCCAACGTGGCGACGGAGACCTATGAGCTGGGGTCGCTGCTGAATTTGTACAAGCAGCTGATCCGGCTGCACCACGACAACGCCACGGTACGGAGTGGAGCGCAGACGGTGCTGAACCGCGACGACCTGGGAGCGCTGGTGTGGGTGCGGCGGCCGCCGGCGAGCTCGCGCACGTCGACGACGGTGGTGGTGGCGTGCAATCTGTCGGATCGGCCGGTGGTGTTGGGGGATGTGGGCGTGTCGACCGTGACGTTTATGCGGTCGCTGCTGCACCCGGCGCCGGGCGATCTGTTGAAGGTGGAGCCGGGGCAGGTGGTGGTGGGGGAGACGCGCTAGGGTAGGCGGCGAGGACGCGGTCGAAGACGGCGTCCCAGGAGCAGTGCTGGGCGTAGGTGCGGGCGCTGAGCCGCATGGCCGCGAGGGTGGCGGGATCGTTGAGGACGCCGGCGATGGCCGCGGCGAAGTCTTCGTCGTTGGCGATGCGGCCGGGGGTGATCGACGCAGCACACTTCGTACAACAGGGTGCTGCAGACTGGGTGGCCGAGCGCAGGATGTGGGCGGGGCCTCCGTGGGGCGTGACGATCGCAGGGACGCCGCTGGCCAGGGCTTCGAGGACCACGTTGCCGAAGGTGTCGGTGTGCGAGGGGAAGACGAGGAGATCCATGTTGGCGTAGGCGGTGGCGAGGGCTTGGTCGCGGAGGACGCCGGGAAGCTCGGCGTTGGGCAGGGCGCGGCGGAGGTGGTCGTCTTCGGCGCCGTGGCCGATGATGAGCCAGCGCGGGATGAGGCCGAGGGTGCGCAGCTGCGCGTCGACTTTGGGGAGGAGGGTTACGTTTTTCTCGACCGACAGGCGGCCGACGTAGCCGAGCACGACCTCGCGCTCGTCCTGGCAGCGTGTTCGCTTCGCAGGCGTGAAGAGATCGGTGTCGACGCCGCGCTGCATGAGGTGGCAGGGGCGCTGGGTGACGCTTTCGAGCAGGGCGCAGAGGGTGGGATTGGGAGCGTAGACGGCAGCCGCTCGACGGTAGAGGCTGGCCGTGATGCGGAGGGTGACGGCTTCGACGGTCTGCTCGAGCTTGCCCCCGGCAAAGCCCAGGTGACGGGAGAGCCAGCGCATGCGGCGGGCGGCGTATTCGTGGAGATTGGTGTGCCAACTGGCGACGAGCGGAATCCGGAGCGTGTGGGCGAAGTAGGCGCCGAAGAGGCCGAGCTCGCTGGGGCCGGTGATGTGGATGACGTCGGGACGGAAGGAGCGAACGGTGGCGGAGATCCGGTTGGTGTAGCGGAAGAAGAGCGGATCGAAGCTGAGGTCCTTTTCCACCTGCACGGCGAGCGGGCTGCGGCCGAGCTCGAGGGCGCGGAGAGAGCCTTCGCGGGGGAGGCGGCGCGTGGTCTGGCCGGCCCGGACGCAGAGCATGGGGATGTCGTGACGGCGCGCGTAGGCGGTGAAGTTGCGGCTGGTGTGCGCGACGCCGTTGACCTCATGAAAGCTGTCGGGAAAGTAAGCGATGCGTGGGGCGCGGAGAGGCGGCATCGCGAAGGATGCTAACAGGGATGGATGAAAGGACGGCGAAGATGGTGGGGAGAAACAGCTTCCAGCTTCTAGCTTCGGCTAAGAGCTAGAGGCTGTTGCGGCTGGGCCTGGTCTTGGCGATGTCGGGGCCGAGCAGCTCCTGGGCGCTGACTTCGGGCGTGTCGGGGATGGGAGCCTCGGTGCGCGGCTGCTCGATGTCGAGGTGGTTGCGGGTGAGGCCGTCCTTGAGGATGGCGAAGGCCTCTTCGGGCGTGTCGGCGAACTGGAAGAGGTCGAGGTCCTTGACGCCGATGGCGCCCTTCTCGGCGAGCATCTCGAGGTTGACCACGTTCTTCCAGTAGGACGAGCCGTAGATGACGATGGTGATGGGCTTCGAGAGCTTGTGGGTCTGGTCGAGGGTGAGGAGCTCGAACATCTCGTCGAGGGTGCCGAAGCCTCCGGGGAAGACGACGAGCGCCTTCGCGAGGTAGGCGAACCAGTACTTGCGCATGAAGAAGTAGTGGAAGTTGAAGTTGAGCGCGGGGGTGATGTAGGGGTTGGGCTGCTGCTCGAAGGGCAGCATGATGTTGAGGCCGATGGTTTTGCCGCCGGCCTCCCAGGCGCCGCGATTGGCGGCTTCCATGATGCCGGGACCACCGCCGGAGGTGATGACGAAGCGGTGACGGCGGCCGGGAAGGTTCTTGGACCACTCGGTCAAGCGGCGGGCGAGGGAGCGGGCGTCCTCGTAGTAGCGGGCCATCTCGACGGCGGCTTCGGCGCGTTTGCGGCGAAGCTCGGAGGGTTCGGGCTCGCCCTCGCGGGCGGGCTGCTCGGACTCGGGCGCGGGGGCGGCGGAGCCGGTGTTGTCGAGGAGTTCGAGCTCGTGCGAGGCGACGTCGAGGGCGCGGAAGCGGGCGGAGCCGAAGAAGACGACGGTGTCCTGGATGCGTTCGCGGCGGAAGCGGGCCATGGGCTCGTTGTACTCGGCGAGGATGCGCAGGGTGCGGCCGTCGGGAGAGTCGAGGAAGTCGGAGTTTTCGTAGGCCAGGGGCGCGGAGGAGAGCGGCGTGGGCGCGGGCTTGGAGGGATGGGCGGGGTTGTCCGGCATGCGGGCTCGCTTTCGTCAGCCGCGGAAGTCGCGGTAGTGGAGGAGTTCGCTGACGCCGATCCAGACGTCGAGCAAGCCGATGCCGGAGACCAGGCCGCGCACCCAGCCCTTGTTGATGACACTCTCGATGGCAGGATGGGCGAGCAGCCAGCCGTTCTGGTCCCAGTAGCGCGGCGACCAGGGAAGGACTGCCAGCAGGCCCCCGATGTAGAAGCAGAAGAGTACGAGGACCACCAGGCTCATGCGCTGCAACCACACGGGCGCAGGCGCCGGGGTGGGGGACAGGCGGCGCCCGGCAGGGGGTCCGGGGGGAGTGTGCGCTTCCATCGATAGGGGGTCCTGATGCGCTGCCATCGTCTCTAACGTTATCAGGTCCTGCGCGGGTCCTGCGCGGACGGCGAGAGTTCGTTAGGGGTGGGTCGGCTGCACGGGATGCAGGGTGTGGAGGTCGCCGGCGATCTGCTGCGGGGTTTCGTCGACACCGTGCATGGCGAGGCCGAAGTGGACATCCCCGGCGACTCCGCCGATGGAGACCGGGAGCTCCAGGCCCTTGCCATGCTTCTTGAAGAGCGGATCAAAGGGGGTGAGCAGGACGGACTTCCATCCAGTGACCATCTGGGAGGCCGTGGCGGTGGTGCTGATGTGGCCGAGGAACTGGTAGGCGCTGCGGTTCAGCGTGTAGGCGCCGTGGAGTTGCGCGGCGCCGCCGGGAACCTCGTAGTGGAGCGAGGGGACGAGCAGTAGCGCGTTGCCCAGGGAGAAATCGACTGTCATCTGGGAGGCGACCTCGGGCTTGAGATCGCTGCCAGCAGCCTTGGAGTCGGAGGCCTTGCCCTGGGCGCGCATGCTGAGGGAGTCGATGCGATCCTGCAGCTTGGCATTGGTGAACTCTACGCCCTGGATGTGGACGGTGCCGGCAAGCTGGAGCTTCTCGGAGACGCGCACGTCACCTGGAGGGATGTGGAGTTTGGCGTCGAGGGTGACGGCGCCATGCATGATGGGCGTGGCCGACTTCATGCCGAGCTCCAGGAGATCCTCGATGCGGCCGTGGGGCATGTTCACGGTGAGGTCGATGTCGTGCCCCTTGCCGTGAATGTTCGCGACGGTTCCCTGAGCGGTGAAGTGGGAGTGCAGCAGGGTGGCCTGGACGGGAGCAAGCGTGGTGTCGCCATTGGTCGCGTCGACGTAGGCGTGGAAGGTGGTTTCGAGAGGCACGGGGTGGTTAGAGATGTCGAGCGCGAAGTCAGGGGTGGTGGTCGTTCCGTCGATGGTGATGTGGTCGAGCCGGCCGTTGAAGTCGCCGGTAGAGGACAGCGTTCCAGCGATCCCCTTGATCGTGCCGAGGTCGGCGTGGGTGAAGGTGTAGTGGCCATCGACCGATGTTGAGCGGGGATCGTCACTGTGCCAGGGACCGAAGTGGCCGGTGGCGTGGACGGCGCCGACGGGCTTGGGGTTGATGACGAAGGCGTCGTACAACATGGGCTGGCCGGGGCCGACGTCGGTGAGTTGGAGGTCCTGGACGTCGAACATCAGCGGAGCCTTCGCCGGGTTGGAGGTCTCGATGACGAGCCGGACGTTCTTGCAGAAGATCTTCGCGACGGTGATCTTGATGCGCGAGTCGGGCGCTGTGACGTGAGGCATATGCGCCCCGCTGTGCGGTGGAATGTGGAGATCCATGCCGTCGATGTCGACGCGGGCGATGTTGGCCTGGAGATGGAGCAGGGAGTGGAGCGAGGTGCGGAAGCTGAAGCGGTTGACACTGAGCATGGGAGGAGCGGCGATGCCCATCTTCTGCTGGAGATCCGGCTGCGAGGGGCCGGCGAGGTAGAAGATGCGCAGGCCGCGGCCCTGGACCCTGAGGCCTTTGGCGATCGAGACATCGAGGGAGTCAAGCTCGACGGGGGAGTGGAAGCGGTTGCTGAGCGTGGCGACGACGCTGCTGCGCAGGATCGGGCCGAGGTGGTGGGCGACGTACTCAGCCGTAACGGCGAATGCGATCAAGAGCACACCCAGGACAAGGCCAAGGGCCGCGAACCAACGGTTGCGGGTGCGATGCGAGCGTGTGTCGCCGTTTGTCGTGCGTATCTCGGGCAATTTTCCGGCTCCAATCTTGGTTCGATGCCGCCAAGTGCGGAAACGTCACACGCGGCGGGGTCTGCGGATGAGAAAATGGGAGGGATGCTTCAACTCTCTGGCGCCGGCAAACGATACGGCCACAAACTCCTCTTCGAAGACGTGAATTGGCTGGTCACGCCCAATGAACGCACCGGCCTGGTCGGCGGCAATGGTACGGGCAAGTCTACGCTGCTGAAGATCCTGGCAGGGATGGAGACGCTGGACTATGGCCAGCGGACGCACATCAAGGGCATGACGCTGGGATACCTGCCGCAGGATGGGCTGGCGCTCTCGGGCCGGTCGGTGTTCGATGAGTGCCTGTCGGTCTTCGATGAGCTGCGCGATATGGAGAAGGAGCAGGAACAGCTGACCCATGTGCTGAGCGATGCGGACCCGAAGTCGAAGGAGTATGCCGCGGCGGCCGATCGCTACTCCGAGATTGCCGAGCTGCTGCATCATCACGACATCTACACGCTGGACTCGCAGGTAGGCGCGGTGCTGGGTGGGCTGGGGTTTACAAAGGAAGACTGGGCGCGACGGACCGAGGAGTTCTCCGGCGGCTGGCAGATGAGGATTGCACTGGCGAAGCTGCTGCTGCAGAAGCCGTCGCTGCTGCTGCTCGATGAGCCGACGAACCATCTCGACCTGGAGTCGCGCAACTGGCTTGAGGACTACCTGCACAACTACGAGAACGCGTTTGTGCTGATCTCGCATGATCGCTACTTCCTGGACGTGACGGTGAACAAGACCGTTGAAGTCTGGAACAAGCGGATGCATGTGTACCACGGCAACTATGAGAAGTATCAGCAGCTGAAGGAAGAGCGGCGCACGCAGCTGATGAGCGCGTACAAGAATCAGCGCGACCGCATTGAGGCGCTGGAGACGTTCATCAATCGATTCCGCGCGCAGGCGACGAAGGCCAAGCAGGTGCAGTCGCGCATTAAAGAGCTGGAGAAGATTGAGCGCATCGAGGTGCCGGAGGAAGAGGCGACGATTCACTTCAGCTTCCCGCAGCCTCCGGCGAGCGGGCGCACGGTGATCGAGGTCTCGAACCTGACGAAGGTCTATCCGACTCCCGATGGCGGGCAGAAGGTGGTGCTCGACGACGTGAGCTTTACGATTGAGCGCGGCGATCGCATTGCGCTGGTGGGAGCGAATGGCGCGGGTAAATCGACGATGATCCGCATGCTGAGCGGGCTCGAAGCACCGACGAGTGGGACGATCCGGCTGGGACACAATGTGCTGGCGGATTATTTTGCGCAGGACCAGTACAAGGTGCTGGATGGCTCGGCGCAGATGCTGGACGACATTACGGGATCGAACCCGCGGGTAGACGTGGTGACGCTGCGGTCGCTGCTGGGATGCTTCATGTTCTCGGGCGATGATGTGTTCAAGACGCTCGGGGTGCTGAGCGGCGGCGAACGCAATCGTTATGCGATGGCGAAGATGCTGGTGAGCCCTGCGAATTTTCTGCTGCTGGATGAGCCGACGAACCATCTCGACCTGCGCGCGAAAGATGTGCTGCTGGAGGCGATTCGCGACTTCAGCGGGACCGTGTTGTTCGTCTCGCACGATCGCTACTTTATCGACGGGCTGGCGACGAGGGTGTTCGAGGTGGAAGATCGCCGCGTGCATATCTACCCGGGCAACTACGAGGACTACCTGTTCCGCAAGCAGGGCGGGATTCCGACCAATACGGCGGAGGCGGAGAAGATGCTGACGCACGATGCTGCGACGAATGCGAAGGTGGACGCGGCGACGGGGATGTTCAAGGTCGTCGCTGCACCCAAGGTTGCGAAGCCTGTACCGGAGGCTCCAGCGAATGCGCACGTGATCGAGGGCTCGCTGGCGGAGGTGACGGCGGCTCCGAAGGCGAATGTGAAGCGGCTGAATCCGATCAAGCTGAAGCAGCTTGAGGACCGCGTGGCGGCGATCGAGGAAGAGCTTCCGGATCTGGAGACGCGCATTCAGGCTGCGGAACAGCAGCAGGCGATCTTCACGACGGCGGAGGCGGCCCAGGCGCTCGCAGCCGAGCTGGACGCTCTGCGCGAACAGCATGCGGCGCGCACAGCGGAGTGGGAAGAGCTCGCCACGCAGCTCGAGGAGCAGAGCATCGCCTAGCGTGGCCGGATGGAGCACGCGGAACGGAGTGAAGTGCGGATACTAGTGATCGGTGCGGGGGCGGTGGGTGGATACTTTGGTGCGCGGCTGGCAGCGGCCGGACGCGATGTGACGTTCCTGGTGCGGGCAGGGCGTGCCGAGCAGTTGCGGCGAAAAGGGCTGCAGATCTTCGATCGCTATGGCGACGTGAACGTCGAACCGAAGCTGCTGCTCGCAGAGGAGTTGGCGGCGCGGCCTGAGGTCTTCGATTTCATTTTGCTGAGCACCAAGGCGTACTCGCTGGAGGCCGCGATGGAGGACTTTGCGCCGGCGGTGGGCAGTGCGACCGTGATCCTTCCGCTGCTCAATGGCATGCGCCACCTGGATGCGCTGGATGCACGGTTTGGCGCCGAGCGCGTGCTGGGGGGAACGACGTATATTGTCGCGGACATGGATGCGGAGGGGGCCGTGCACTCGATGACGGCGCTGCACGATCTGAGCTTCGGCGAGCGCGACAGGGCGGTAACGGAGAGGATCAAGGCGATTGAGACGACGCTGAGCGGCGCGGGGTTCGACGTGCGGCTGCGGCCGGATATTGTGGCGACGATGTGGCAGAAGTGGACGATGCTGGCGTCGGCCGGCTCCATCACGTGCCTGCTGCGGGGGCCCATTGGCGCCGTGGTCGCAGCGCCCGGAGGCGTGGAGACGGTGCAGGCGATCGTCGCAGAGTGCCTGGCCATTGCGGTCGCGAACGGCTACCCTCCCGAGGACGCGGCGCAATATGCGTCGACGCAGAAGCGACTGCAGGAGCCGGGCTCGTCGCTGGTGACGTCGATGTACCGGGATTTGCAGAAGGGTGCGCGGGTGGAGGCGGATCAGATTCTGGGCGACCTGCTGGAGCGCGGGCGACGGCATGGGGTGGAGGCGCCGCTGGTGCGGGCGGCGTATGCGCAGTTGAGCGTGTATTCGGCGGGCCTGGCGGACACGGCGGCGGGCGCGCGCAAGGGATAAGAACGTCTTCTGCGTTCGATTGAGCGTTGTGGTGCGCACGGAGATGTTGCGCTTGAGAAGACAAGGCAGTGCGCGATAATCAATCATGGCTTCTCTTTGGACTCCCACCAGTTGGTCTGATCGACTTGCAGAACTTGAATCACGCTCCAGCCCGGCGAAGGATGCGCCGTTGCGCCGCGATGTGCGGTCGCTGGGAACATTGCTCGGACAGGTATTGCGCGAGCAGCCTGGGAATGCGCTGTTTGGCGCCGTAGAGAGCTTGCGGCGAACAGCGATTGCGCGGCGCGAGGCCGATGCGAAACAAGATCTGGCAGCGGCGCGGAGCCATCTGGAACAGGCGCAGGCGTTCACCCACGAGGTCGCTGCGGATGCGCGGACGGCGTTCTTCCTGGCGCGGGCGTTTGCGTTTTATTTTGAGCTGATTAATTTAGCCGAGACGAATCATCGCAAGCGAAGAAGGCGATCGTCGCTGCTGGAGGTAGCGGCCGAACCCCAGCGCGGCAGCCTGCGGGGAACGCTGCGGCGGCTGCGGGCGGCGGGGTTTTCGCGCGAGCTGACGCTGGCGCTGATGGAGCAGATCTGCATCACGCCGGTGTTCACCGCGCACCCGACGGAGGTAGCGCGGCGAAGCGTGATGTTCAAGCGGCGCAGCATCTCCGACCTGCTGGAGAAGCTGGACGGCATTCCGCTTCCCGTCACGGAACTCGATGAGCTGGAGGCTGCGCTGCTGGCGGAGATTACGGCGCTCTGGCAGACCGACGACGTGCGCCACGCGCGGCCCACGGTGCGCGATGAAGTCCAGATGGCGCTGGACTACTACGACGCGTCGCTGTTCGAGACCGTGCCGGTGCTCTATGCGGAGATGGCGAGCGCTCTGGATGCGGAGTTTCCGGGGCCGGAGCCGACACAGCTCGCGGACCTGCCGGTGGTGGTGCGCTTTGGGTCGTGGATCGGCGGCGATCGGGATGGGAATCCGTTTGTCACCGCGACGACGACGGCGGAGTCGCTGGGGATGTCGCGCGAGCTGGTGCACGACTACTACGTGGCGCGGCTGACCGATCTGTTTGAGCAGCTGGCGCCGTCGACGCGGCAGGCGCCGATCTCGTCCGCGCTGCACAACCGGTTGGCAGGATACCTGGCGCAGTTGAAGGCTGCCGGATACGCGATGTCGTTTGTGGGCGACTTCCCTACCGAAGCGGTGCGGATGCAGATTGCGTGCATGACGCTGCGGCTGGGTGGGTCGCCGGCGGTGTCGATGCACAAGCACCTGGCGCTGCCGCTGCAGGCAACGCTGCCGCGCTATGAGACTGCCGCGGCGCTGCTGGATGACCTGACCCTGCTGCACGCGTCGCTGGCGGAGAATCGCGGGAAGCGGCTGGCGGAACGGTTTGTCGATCCCCTGCTGCTGGCGGTGCGCACCTTTGGTCTGCATCTGCAGACGCTGGACATTCGGCAACACGCGAAGGTGGATGCGGCGGCGCTGCGGGAGCTGAAGGCGGGTGGCGACCTCAGCCCGCAGACGCAGGAGGTGATGGCGACCTTTCGCGCGATTGCGGAGTTGAAGCAGAGTCTGCCGGCAACGATCACGCAGTATGTGGTGTCGGGCGCGACGTCGGTGGAGGACGCGCTGACGGTGGTGGAGCTGGCGCGGATGGGCGGCGTCGCGGTCGAGGGCGGAACGAGCGCGAGCGGCGAGCACGATCCGGGCTTGCAGCCGGTGCTGCTGTTCGAGTCGATCGAGGATCTTCGCAACGCGCCAGAAGTATGTCGCGCGCTGTGGACCCATGAGGCGTACACGCCGTTGTTGAAGGCGTGGGGCGGGCACCAGGAGGTGATGCTGGGCTACTCCGATTCCAATAAAGATGGCGGCATGATTACCAGCACGTGGGAGATCTGGAAGGCGCACCGCGCACTGCACGTGGTGGCGAGGGAGTGCGACGTGACGCTGCGGCTCTTCCACGGGCGAGGCGGCACGGTGGGGCGCGGCGGTGGACCCACCCATGGCGCGATCTTTGCGCAGCCGCTGGATAGCTTTACGGGCGAGCTGCGCATCACGGAGCAGGGCGAGGTGTTGAACTGGAAGTACTCGGACGTGGTGCTGGCGGAGCGCAACCTGGAGCTGATGATTGCGGCGGCGCTCGATGCCCTGGCGCGTCCGCAAGTGAAGCCCGGCGTACGACCCGTGCTGACCGGAGAGATTCTGCCCGAGTGGGAGGCGGCGATGGACGAGCTCTCGGCGACCTCGTTCGCGTTCTACACGAAGCACCTGATGGATGATCCGGAGATCTTCACGTACTTCGAGCAGGCGACGCCGGTGGCGGAGCTGGAGCACGCGCGGATCGGCTCGCGTCCGGCGAAGCGCGCGGATGCGAGTGCTTCGGGCAAGTCGGCAGAGAAGCGCAGCCTCGCGGACCTGCGGGCGATTCCGTGGGTGTTTGGGTGGATGCAGTCGCGGCACGTGGTGCCGGCATACTTTGGCGTGGGCTATGCGCTGGAGCAGTTCGCGAAGACGCATGAGAACGGGCTGGCGCTGCTGCAGGAGATGATGCTGGGACTTCCGCTGTTCGTGGACATCATCAAGAACGTAGAGATCGCGATGGCCAAGGCGGACTTCGGCATCGCGAAGCAGTACTCGTCGCTGGTGACGGACGAGGGCCTGCGCGAGCGCGTGTTCACGACGCTCGAGACCGAGTTCAATCGCACGCGGCGCATGGTGCTCGCGGTCGCGCAACAGACGGAGTTGCTGGAGAGCAACCAGGTACTGGCGCGATCGATTCGGCTGCGCAATCCGTACGTCGATCCGATGAGCTTGCTGCAACTGGACCTGCTGCGGCGCAAGCGCGCGGGCGAGCGGGGCGAGGAACTGGATCGCGCGATTACGGCGACGATCAACGGAATCAGCGCAGGGCTGCGGAACACCGGCTGAGGCGCAAGGTTGGCGCTATGGTTTGAGTGCTTCCTGGTAGGCGCCGATCGTGCCCTCGCCTACATCGAGCATCCCATTGAGGTGAGCGATGATGCGTCGCGTGGGCGCCTCGGCATCCTTGGCCATCTCGGGCGAGACCGCGCCTTGCGGTGAATGATGGCTGAGGATCGGCATCAGCTCGAGGTAATCGTCGAGGGCCTGTTCTTCCATGGTCTGCAGGAGCGCCTGCTCTTTGTAGGCGTTCGAGAACCGCTCCACCTCGGCATAGTCCATGTAGCTGAGCGCGCCGGTCGTGCTGGCGGTGCGCCAGGCGGCATCCTGCATGGGCGCTTCGTGGAAGCTGAACTCTGACTCATGCAGAGCTGCGGGCTGCGCCTGTTCGAGAGCTTCGAGCGTGTTCAGGACCAGGTTCATCTGACGAAGCTCGTTAACCGCTACGGGAGTTCCCTCACGCAGTTGCGCGAGATTATTCTGGAGCTCCTGGCGAATGAGCGTCTCGGCTTCTTCACGCTGATGGCGGTGGTGGACAGCCTCGACCGCAGCCTCCAGGCCGAGGGCAATGAGCAGACCGATGGTGATGGTGAAGAGGTGCAGGAAGAAGTCGCGCACACCATTGATCCCATGTTCCGGGGCATGGACATCTAACATGAATCGGCTCCTGAGACTCTCCGCTAGCTTAGCAGCGTCGCGCTGCCGGGAGAGAGTCGCAGGAGCCTGTGGAGTTACTTCGCCACGGGTTGCGGCGTGATCTTTACGGCCTTGTTGTTCACGAACTGGATCAGCAGGGGGTGGCCGTTGTTTTCGAATTTGACATGGCGGTTGCCGAGGTTGTCGGAGTCGGGAACGGTCACTTCGCCGAGCGCCATCATGGCCTGGTTCTCGCTCATGCCGAGCACGGCCTGGTGCTGATCGATGGCTGCCCAGATCGGCGCGGGCCAGTAGCTATAGAGTTTGTGCGGATCGTCGTAGAAGAAGACGCTGTCGTTGATGAAGTTGTAGCGCCCGTTGTTGTAGTTGCCCACGGGGGTGGCGTACAGCGTGGCGGGGTCAGAGGACTTCGGCAGCGTGAAGGCGAGCAGGACATGGCGATCGCCTGCGGGGATGCGGAAGACGGCAGCACCCGTCGCCGGAGCCTTCTCTTCGAAGACACCCTTGATGAGCAACGGCGTGGCGCCGAGGAGGCTTCCGACCGGATGCGCGTAGTCGACGTGGTTGCCCTTGTCGAGGTAGTAGTCGAGCTGGCCGCCCGCACTCACCCAGAGGGTTTGGCCGATGAAGGCGCGCTGGTCGGCGAGGGAGTCGGGACGCTCCTTCTTGAGGAAGACGTTGTCGTCGGGATCGACCTTGATGTCGGCATAGGGATCTTTCTTGACGGGCACGTCCTCGTGATTGGCTTTGTAAATAAGTCCGATCCGAATGCCTACGGCGAGCACCATCACTCCCGTTACGGCGAGGCCAATCTTGAGTCCCTTTTGCATGAAAATCCTCCCTCCTGACAGATTAGCGTGATCGCAAAAAGGTTGCGAGGGGGGCAGCGAAATTCAACGGTAGGCGGTGTTGGCGAACATCCTTTATGATCACGAGCATACTTTCCATCGAGGTTCTGCCATGCGTCCGCTTCGCGTTCTGCTGCTCATCCCTTTTGTTTTGACGCTGCCAGCGCAGGCGCAGGTGGCGGGAAAGAATCCGGCAACGCTTTCGCCGGCGGTTGCGCGTTACGTGAAGGTGCCGGCCGCGGAGTGGATCGTCCTGAAGAACGTTCGCGTGATCGATGGAACGGGCGCGCCCGCGATCGAGAAGACGGATGTGGTGATTCACAACGGAAAGATTGATGCGATCGGTACGGGCGAGACGATTGTACCGGCCGAGATCGTGCTGGACCTGAGCGGGCGCACGGTGTTTCCGGGACTGGTGGGGATGCATGACCACATGTACAACATTGCGCGGCCGAACCTGGATGCGCAGGGGCGCTCGGAGCCGCCCTTGATTGTGCCGGAGCTTCCCTTCTCGTCGCTGCATCTGTACCTGGGCGCGGGCGTCACCACGCTGCGAACGACTGGATCGGTCGAGCCGTATACCGATTTGAATCTGCGCAAGGCGATCGACGACGGGGAGATACCCGGGCCGCACATGGATGTGACCGGACCGTATCTCGAGGGGTCGAAGTCGGTGTTTCTCCAGATGCACAAGCTGCGCGATGCGGAGGATGCGCGCGAGACGGTGGACTTCTGGGCCAGGCAGGGCGTGACCAGCTTCAAGGCGTACATGTACATTACGCGCGCGGAGTTGAAGGCGGCCATCGACGAGGCGCACCGGCATGGCCTGAAGATTACCGGGCACCTGTGCGCGGTGACCTATCCTGAGGCCGCGGAGCTTGGGATCGACAACCTGGAGCACGGGTTCTTTGTGAACACGCAGCTGGATCCCGGCAAGCAGCCGGACGTGTGTCCGACGACGGTGGGCGACCCCACGCTCGAGAAGATGACGGCGGGAGGACCGGAGGCGAAGGCGCTGATCGACCTGCTGGTGAGCCATCATGTGGCGGTGACCTCGACGCTGCCGGTGTTCGAGTCCTTCGACCCGAGCCATCTGCATCTGCAGTCGCGGGTGCTGGAGGCGATGGCAGAACCGACGCGCGAGGCGTACCTGTACACGCGCAACCTGGAGCTGATGCGAGCGGCGGCGAATCCGCAGCGAGCCGAGCAGAATGCAGCGATGTTCAAGAACGGCATGGCGTTGGAGCGTGAGTTCGTTGCTGCGGGAGGGCTGCTGCTGGCAGGGCCTGACCCGACCGGAGACGGCGGCGTGCTGCCGGGGTTCGGCGATCAGCGCGAGGTCGAGCTGCTGGTGGAGGCCGGGTTTACTCCGGTGGAGGCCATCAAGATTGCGACGCTGAATGGAGCGACGTACGAGGGGCGCGCCGATTCCATTGGCAGCATCGCCGTTGGGAAGAACGCGGACCTGGTGGTGGTGAACGGCGATCCGAGCCGGAAGATTGCGGACATGGAGAACACCGAGATCGTCTTCAAGGATGGCGTGGGATACGACGCGCAGAAGCTGCTGGAGTCGGCGAAGGGGAGGTACGGGCAGTACTAGCTCGCGGTTTCTCTACGCTCCCGTTAGCCCACCGGCTCCATGCTGCTGAACTGCTTTTCGAGAGCGATGAGGCTTTCGGCGGTAAGCTTGTCGGCGTGACGGAGCGCGGGGAAGAAGACGCTCCAGGAGCCGGTGACGACCATGCTGGCGATGCCGCCGATCACCACTGCCCGGACGGCTCCCCACCAGTGGGCGGTGAGGCCGCTCTCGTACTCGCCGACCTCGTTGGAGACGCCGATGAAGAGCCAGTTGATGCTGGAGACGCGGCCCCGCATCTCGGGCGGCGTGGCCAGTTGAAGGATGCTGGAGCGGACGACCACCGAGATCATGTCCGACGCTCCGATGATGATGAGCGCGATGCAGCTGAGCGTGATGTTGCGGCTGAGACCGAAGACGATGGTCGCGGCTCCGAAGATGCCGACGCAGACGAGCATCGTCTTGCCGGCCCTGCGCTTGATGGGAACCACGAGCAGCGTGAGCGAGACGGTGAGCGCTCCGAGCGACGGCATGGCGCGCAGCAGGCCGAGGCCGTTGGCGCCGGAGTGCAGGATGTCCACGGCGAAGATGGGCATCAGCGAGGCAGCGCCTCCGAGCAGGACGGCAAAGAGGTCGAGCGAGATGGAGCCCAGCAGGAGGCGGGTTCCGGTGACGTAGCGCAGGCCCGCAAGCATGGTCTCGACCGTGAAGCCCTTTTTGTCTGCGGGACCGCGGCGCTGAATGACGCTGAAGAAGCTGAGAAACAGCAGCAGGCCAACGAGGGTGAAGCAGTACACGAGCGGCGCGCCGTTGAAGCGGGCGAGCCGGCCGCCGAAGAGATGCGCCAGCGGGACGGTAAAGAGCAGACCGCCGATCATGGGGCCGGTGGCGTTGGCGATCTGGAAGATGGACGAGCCCCAGGTGACGGCGTTGACGAAGTGTTCCCTGGGAACGAGCGAGGGGACAAGCGCGCTCGCTGCAGGGCCGCTGAAACATCGGCCGGAGCCGATGACGAAGAGGATCGCGTAGATCAGCCAGATGTTCTGCGAGTGATGCAGAGCGAGCCACAGCAGGGCGAAGGTCGCGAGCGACTGCACGGAGTAGCAGGTGAGGATCACCGTGCGGCGATCGTAGCGGTCGGCGACGTGGCCGGCGGGAAGAACGAAAAAGATGCCCGGCAGAAAGAGCGCAAGGCCGGTATAGCCGAGCGCGAGGGCCGAGTGGGTGATCTGGTAGACCTGCCACGCCACTCCAACCGATTGCGCCTCGGCTCCCATGATGCCCATCAGGCGGGCAGCGGAGTAGAAACGGAACTCGCGCGACTGCCACGCAACGGTGGCGCTGGGAGGATGCTGATCGGCCTCGCTCATCTGTCCTACTATGCTGACACAGTTGGGGTATTACGGTAAGGAGGCCGCCGGGAGCCAGGACCGCCGCTATGATAAAGACCGATGGAGATCGGATGACTGCACCGGACAGAGATACGCTGGGAAGCCTGCTGACGGAGGCTCGCAACCCCGCGAGCGAACATTTGGATGAGCTGCCAACGCTCGAGATGCTGGGGCTGATGAACGCCGAGGACGCGAAGGTGGCAGGCGCCGTGCGTGCCCGGCTGCCGGAGATTGCTCGCGCGGTCGATGCCATCGCCGAGCGATTCACGCGCGGTGGACGGCTCTTTTATATCGGCGCAGGGACCAGCGGGCGGCTGGGCGTGCTCGATGCCAGCGAGTGCCCACCCACCTTCTCCGTACCCGCCGAGTTGGTGCAAGGGCTGATTGCGGGCGGGGATGCAGCGCTGCGGCTGTCGAGTGAGCACTCCGAGGATTCGCGCGAGGAGGGCGCACGGGACCTGGCGGCGGCCGGGTTTGGAGCCGACCAAAAGCCTGACACACTGGTAGGGATCGCAGCCAGCGGACGGACGCCCTATGTGCTCGGAGCGATGGAGTATGCGAAGGGATTGGGAGCTCTCACGGTAGGTCTGAGCTGCGTGCCGGGATCCGCCGTGGAGCAGGCCGCGGAGATTGCCATTACACCGGCGACGGGCCCGGAGGTACTGACCGGGAGCACGCGCCTGAAGGCGGGCACGGCGACCAAGATGGTGCTGAACATGCTCTCGACGGGCGTGATGGTGCGGTCGGGCCTGACCTTCGGCAACCTGATGGTGAATGTGCGGCCGACGAACGCCAAGCTGGTGGATCGCGCGGAGAGGATTATTGCAGCCGCGGTGGGCTGCGATGCGGCGACAGCGGCGCGCCTGCTGACGGCGTCGGGGAGAGATGTGAAGGTGGCGATTGCGATGGGGAGGCTGGGCGTGGAACGTGCGGCGGCGGAGCAGGCGCTTCAGGCTGCGGGCGGGCAGCTTCGGAGGGCACTGGGGAGGGCGGCTTCGCGTAACTCTCCGGAGCTGCCGTGACCCGGTAGTTCCGGGGAAGCTTATGGTGCGAGTCGTCATAGAGCACGCGCCGGCAAAAACGAACAAAGGAATTTCTTCGGATGGGCGACGCGGCATTCCCTTCGCCAGTGAGCTTGACGGCGGAGTGATACGGCGTGGGCAAACCGTGCGGCTCGGCGACGACGACGCAGTTGCGGCCGGCGGCTTTGCCACGATACAGAGCCAGGTCCGCGCGTTCCATGATGGAGTTGAAGTTCGCATCCGCCCCGATCATCTGCGCGACCCCCGCGGTGAAGGTGATCTGGATGGTCCCGGCGGGAAGAGAGATGGGGGTCGAGGCGAGCCGGTCGCGAAGCTTTTCAGCGATGTGGAGGGCTCCGCTGATGTTGGTCTCGGGCAGCACGCAGGCAAACTCTTCGCCCCCCAGGCGCGCGATCAGGTCGGTGCGGCGCAGCCCGGCGCGGAGCAGGTCGGCGACCGCGCAAAGAGCGACATCGCCTCCATGGTGGCCGAAGCGGTCATTGATGGATTTGAACAGGTCGACGTCGATCGCGATGACCGAGATGGGCCGGGAGGCGCGACGGGCCAGGGCAATCTCCCGCTCCGACTCGCGAATGAGCGCGCGCCGGTTGAAGATCCCGGTGAGGGCATCCGTGAGGGCGGATTTGCGGAGATCCCGCTGCGACTCGATCACAAAGAACCAGACGTACAGCAGCACCATCGAGAAGCCGATGAGCATGCTGGCGAACTTCGCGACGAGCAGCCGGGGATCGGACATCGCCTCGCTCACTCTCGCTGGCCAGTACATCAGGATGATGCGAGAGCGATAGAGTCCAAGGATCAGCTGCGCCAGGAGGGCGACGGAGGCGACGCGGGAAGCGGAACGAAAGCTCCCCTTGCCATGCCGCAGGAGCAGCCATACGCAGAGGATGCAGAAGACGAGCCCGGGCGACAGGACCGTGACCACGAAATGCCTTGGCCTGACGAACTCGAGCCCTACATACAGGCCGAAGGTGCAGGCAAAGAGAATCCAGCCCAGCCGGCCCAGCAGCCAGCCAATCCAACGCTGCGCCGGGTCCCGCAGCAGGAACCAGCCAAATCCCATGTACATCGTAAAAAAAGAGAGGATGCTGAGGTCGTTGGAGGCAAGGCCCGTGGCCCAGTAAGGGATGATTCCCCAAAGGGTACGGAGAACCGACGCAAGCATCTGCAGCCCCATAGAGACGGCAAACCACGCTATCCCCTTCATTCGCCGATTCTTAACGGCGATCACCAGCAACGCCACCGTGTAGATAGCGAGCGATAGGGTGGCGAAGATGTAAAGCGAGCGGTAATCCATAGAATCTAATGAGATTCAATACATCACATCTCTAATATATGTGTGTGTCAAGTGAAATGGCACCGCAATCGTTTGTGCAGCGCTGGTTGCAAGCGAGTGGCGGAGCGGCTGGCGGAGGCTGGGGGTATCCTCGCTGATGCCCAAAATCTACAGGCGGTTCATACTGCCGCAATCACCCGCAACTAAGGTGGCAGCCATATGCAAACCCTTATTTCCATCCCGTACCTGAAGGTGCTTGGACGCAGGGCCCTGCTTGGCTTCGTGTTTCTGGTGATTGCCAAGCTGGCAGTTGCGTAGAAGAGGCTGAGACGTTCCGCTGACCCGCGCCGCCGGCGCTAGGTGAACAGGGTGTGCCTGCGCGGCATGTCGATGCCGAGATGCTCGTAGGCGAGACGGGTGGCGACGCGGCCGCGGGGGGTGCGGTCGAGGAAGCCGATCTGGATGAGGAAGGGTTCGTAGACCTCTTCGAGGGCGTCCTGCTCCTCGGCCAGGGCGGCGGCGAGGGTATTGAGCCCGACGGGGCCGCCGTCGTACTTCTCGATAATGGTGCGCAGCAGACGGCGGTCGAGTTCGTCGAAGCCGTGGGCATCGACTTCGAGCATCTCGAGGGCGGCCATGGCGGTGGGGCGGTCGATCTTGCCCGCGGCGCGAACCTCGGCATAGTCGCGCACGCGGCGCAGGAGGCGGTTGGCGATGCGCGGCGTGCCACGGGAGCGCATGGCGATCTCGGCGGCGCCGTCGTGGTCGATGGGGACGCCCAGGACCTCGGCTGAGCGCTCGACGACCCAGCGGAGCTCGTCGTCGGTGTAGAACTCCAGGCGCAGCAGGATGCCGAAGCGGGAGCGCAATGGGGAGCTGAGCAGGCCGGGGCGGGTGGTGGCCGCGACGAAGGTGAAGGGGTCGATGCGCATGACGTGCGTGCGGGCCGAGGGGCCGGTGCCGATCATGATGTCGAGCTGGTAGTCCTCGAGCGCGGTGTAGAGTTTTTCTTCCATTACCGGCTGCAGGCGGTGGATCTCGTCGAGAAAGAGAACCTGCCTGGCCTTGAGGTTGGTGAGGATGGCGGCCATGTCGCCCTGGACCTGCAGCGCCGGGCCGCTGGTCTGCTGAAAGCCGACCTCCAGCTCGTTCGCGATGATCGTCGCGAGGGTGGTCTTTCCCAGGCCGGGCGGACCGAAGAGGAGCACGTGGTCGAGGGCTTCGCCGCGCGATTTGGCGGCTTCGAGCGCGATCTTCAACTGCTCCTTCGCCTTGGTCTGACCGATGAACTCGGCCAGCCGCTTGGGACGCAGCTTCAACTCGACGGCATCATCGTCGTCGACGCGGCCGGCGGAGACGAGGCGGTCGGCCTCCGCATTCCTGGGCTCATTGCCGCGGGGCGCGGCGCTGCCCAGGCCAATCTTTCGCTTTTGCTCGAAGTCCATCCTCAGGCGAGGATAAGGCGAAGCTGCCGCTGAAGCAATCTGTGGAAGGAAGCGAGGGGCTTGGTTCGGGGATTTGCGGGACGAATGAGCAGCCGCGCGCTCGGAGCAGCGTGACCGCCGCGCTCGGCCCGCGATGATCCGCAGCGGGAGTGCGCTAGCATCTAAGGCTGGTGGTTCGGAGGATCCTCTTCGCGAACCCGGGAGCACGCATGCCTGTAGCCTCACGCTTTTTCCTGCCGCTGATGGCGGCCCTGCTGTTGGGCGCAGGAGCCGCGCCTGCACAACAAAGGCCGGACTCCACCGTTCTGCATACGCGCACCGGGCCTCCCTCGCGGACCATCCACCTGGACGTGGTCGTGACCAGTAAGCCGGGAGAGCCGGTGACCGGCCTCGAGCAGAAGGACTTTACGCTGCTGGACGACAAGACGCCGCGGGAGATTACCTCGTTTGAGGCCGTTGACGGCAGCAAGCAGCCTGTCGAAGCCATCCTGCTGGTCGACAGCGTCAACACGCCCTACGGCGAGGTGGCGCAGGAACGGGTCCAGATCCAGAAGTTTCTGCGCGCCAACGGCGGCAAGCTGGCGCTGCCCACGGCACTCGCGGTCTTGGGCGACACCGGAGTGGCGATCCAGGGATCGTACAGCCGCGATGGCAATGGGCTGGCCACCGCGTTCGACAAGTACACGATCGGCCTGCGGGCGATTGGCCGATCGGCGGGCGTTCAAGGCGCGGCGGAGCGCCTGGACGACTCGTTGAAGGCGCTGCGGATGCTGGCGATGTACGAGACGCAGCGGCCGGGGCGCAAGATCATTCTCTGGGTGTCGCCGGGATGGCCGCTGCTGTCGGGACCAGGGATCAATCTGACCGGTCACGATCAGGGCAGGATCTTCAGCGAGATCACCTGGTTGTCCTCGGCGTTGCGCGAGGCAGAGACCACGCTGTATGCCGTCAACCCCCTGGGAATTGGCGAGTCGCTGCAGAATGTTTTTTATTATCAGCAATTTCTGGGCGGAGTAAAGCGGCCGAACGACGTCAGCATCGGGAACCTGGGGCTGCAGGTGCTCGCGACGCAAACCGGTGGGCTGGTCCTGAACAGCACGGACGTCGCCGCGCTGCTGCAGGAGTGCGTCGCGGATAACGCCACCTACTACCGCCTATCGTTCGAACCGGCGCCCACCGAAACCCGGGACGTCTACCATCCGCTGAAGGTGATGGTGGCAAAACCGAACGCGACCGCCGCGACCTCCACTGGCTATTACGCAGAGCCTTGATTCCAGGTGGCTTGCGCCGCGTGGTCGAAGCCGGAAAAACCTGCATCAAAACAAATCATAAGTTTGCGTCTTGTGGGGAAGAAGGCACGTCTCACAAAAGCGAGTAACAGGGCTGTCATGTTGTGATCGCAGAAACTTATCCGCAGTGCTGTGTTCTGCACGGCACTGGCTTCGCTGCATCGCTGAGGGCGGTTCCCTGGAGTGGTCAAATTTTAGAGAGGGTGGGCGTTGACCTTTCGGCGCGCACCAGATGGGAAGCACTTTGATGAAGCGCCTGATTTCTGTCTCCCTTACAGTATTTTTCTGCGTTTGCCTGATGCTCGCGACGGAACAGAGAGCGATGGCGTATGTCGATCCAGGTTCGGGATTGCTGGCGCTGCAGTCCATCGGATCGATGCTGGCAGCAGCGGCCTTCTTTCTGCGGAGGCGTATCATGGGGCTATTCAATAGGAAGAAGCCCCTGGCCAGCGCTGGATCGCGGGTAACGGTGCGGAAAGAAGACTCTCGCAACGCAGCATGACCCCTGGAAATCCGACTGCTACTTTTCGTGACCCTGCCGGTTCCCTTAGCCTCGAAGGCGACTTCGCCGTCCGCACCATTCATCCCTCTGCCCGCGACCAGGTCATGGAGTTTGTCACTTCGCAATTCTGCAACCGCTTGCAGGACCGCGGAGATATGGTCGCCATCACCATCAAGAACACGCCGGCCGGCATGCAGTTGCTGCATCCCAGGGTCCCTGTGCCAACCTACCCGTGGGAGTGGACACCTTCGCAGTGGCTGCTGGCAGCGCAGTTGACCCTTTCGCTGTGTGCCGAGGCGCTCAATGAAGGCTGGGTGCTGAAGGACGCGACCCCTCTGAATATTCTGTTTGTGGGCTCGCGGCCGGTGCTCGTCGATGTGCTGTCGTTTGAGCCCTGGGACCCGGCGCCCGAACATCATCCCTCGCATATCTGGCTGGCGTACGGGCAATACATCCGTACGTTCCTGCTGCCGCTGCTGATGAACCGCATGCTGAGCTGGCCGCTCGAGATGTCGATGTTCAAGCGCGATGGCTACGAACCGGTGGAGCTGTACAAGGCGCTGAGCTGGTCGCAGCGGCTATCGCCTGCGGCGTTCTGGCCCGTCACGCTGCCGGCGCGTCTGGACAAGAAAGGTGCGGAGACGAAGGCTGCCAGGCCTGCGCCGCAGCATAAGTCACCGGAGCTGGCGCTGCACCTGCTGAAGCGGACGCTGACCGGCCTGCGCAAGCGGACGCTTGGTGCGATGCCCGAGTATGCCGGCTCGGAGTGGTCGAACTATACGGCTACGCTGACGCACTACACCGCGCAGGAGAGCCAGCAAAAGCTGGAGTGGGTGCGCAAGGTGCTGGAAGACCTGAAACCAGGCCGCGTGCTGGACATTGGAGCCAATACCGGCGTCTTCAGCGCGCTCGCGGCAGAGCAAGGAGCTCAAGTGGTGGCGCTCGAACGCGATGCCGCCGCTGCCGAAAGCCTGTTCCGCATGACCCGCAACAGCCGACTGTCGATCCAGACGATCCACGCGGACCTGGCGCGGCCGACGCCGGCCGTGGGCTGGGAGAATCGCGAGACCAGCACCCTTCTGCACCGATTGGAAGCGCAGTCGGAGATGGTGCTGATGCTGGCTGTGATTCATCACCTGATCTTGATGGAGCAGATTCCGATCCGCGCGATCCTCGACCTGGCCTACCGGTTAACCTGGCGCTACCTGGTGTTGGAATGGGTGCCGGTGACGGATCCGATGTTCCAGAGCCTGATGCGCGGGCGCGATGCGCTGTACGGCTCGCTGACCGAAGATGATCTGCTGCAGGCTTGCGAGAACCGCTTTCACATCCTGCGGAGACAACCTCTGGAGAATGGCCGTGTTCTATTTCTCTTTGCTAAAGATTAACCAACGAGGCGCGCAACGGCCTGAACGACAACAGCGAATCCGCGCTGGCAACCTTCGCGCACCAAGAGTTTGAAAAGGACAAGATGCTGAAGAAGTTCGGCCAGTGCCTGGGCCTCTCCTCCATGTTGCTCGTCATGAGCTACGGAGATCTGCTGGGCGGCGGCTATGACGTCCGCATGCATGTGCCGTTTGCACTGAACGGAATCGTGTGGGCGCAATTGACGGACATTGTGCTTCTGGGCCTCTTGTTGTTCGCGGTGATCGGGCCCCTGTCGCGCACGCGCGCCTACCCCTGGGTGAGGCTGCTGCTGACCATCCTGGTGCCACCCTACCTGTTCCTGCTGGTGCGCCCGGAGAGCCCCTTTCCGGTGAGCGACATCCTGCTCCTGGGGATCGCCGTTGCATGGGCGGCCGCGGTTCTGCTGCTCTGGATGAGGTTCAGGAATGGCTATCGGTGGCTGATGCGCGCAGGCGACTTCGCCGGAACATTCTTCGCCGTGTTCTGCCTGTGCAGCATGGCGCAGCTGCTCTGGATCCTGCGCTGGAAGCCTGGGCCGTATCGGCATGCTGCCGCATGGGAGTCCACCGCGCAGCCGCCGCGCCACCATCCGCGGCTGGTGTGGATTGTCTTCGACGAGCTCTCCTACGACCAGGTGTATGAGCATCGCGCAGCGGACCTGGCGCTGCCGAACTTCGATGCGTTGCGCAGCGAGAGCACTGTCTTCACCGACGCGCAGCCCATCGGCGACAAGACGGTAAAGATCTTGCCGTCGCTGCTCAGCGGCCAGGTCGTCACTGCCTATAACTTCACCTCCGACAACCGCCTCGTCGTTCACCACCAGGGCATGCACGGATTCGCACAGCTGACGGGAGCCGGCACGGTGTTTGGCGATGCGCAGAAGGAAGGCTGGCGGACCGCGGCCGTCGGCTGGTATAACCCCTATTGCACGATCTACGCGGGCACGATCGACGACTGCTACTGGATGAACTTCGACCGGCTGGATGGACCGATGGCCCAGGATGCCAGCTACTGGAGCAATGTGTGGTCTCCCCTGCGGCAGGCGGGCGAACAGATTGTGCAGCCGTCGCGCGCGGACGACGACATCTGCACCTACGGCGTGCAGCAGCGCTACAAGAGCTACATCGACCTGCAGCAGCATGCGGCGCAGGTGCTGAAGACCGATCAGGCCGACTTCATCTTCCTGCATCTGCCGGTTCCGCACAGTCCGAACATCTGGAGCCGCGCGCGTGGAGCCTACATGCAGGAATGCGGCAGCTCGTATCTCGACGAGCTGGCGCTGGCTGACCGGGAGCTTGGCAGCATTGTGGCGACACTCAAGAGCTCGCCGCGTTGGAACGATACGACGCTGATCGTCCAGGGCGACCACTCGTGGCGCATCTATCTGTGGGATGACCAGCCGGCATGGACTGCCGAAGATGGTCGCGCCTCAAGTGCGGGATTCGATCCGCGGCCGGCCGTGATCATTCATCACGCCGGACAGACGCAGGCGGAGGTGACTCGAACGCCGTGGAGCCTGATCAACGTGCATGCGGTCGTTGAGCAGGTACTCCACGGCGGAACGAGGCAGTAGCGGATCAGTACTTGAAGCGGTAGCGAACCTCCCCATAGATTTGGCGCGGGTCGTTCCAGTGAAATCCGCCGAACGTCAGGCTGTTATCCAGCAGCACCCGGCGATTGGCCACGTTAATCGAGTTCACGGACACCGTCAGCTTGTCTCCGAACGTCTTGCCAACGGCCAGGTCGAAGGTCGTGTGGCTGGGCAGGTACGCGCCCGGATACTGCGCGTCCGGCATACCGTTCGTAAAGCCCGACCCATAGTAGACATTCGTCGAAGCGGTGACCTTGCCTGGAAACCTGCCATTGAAACCAACGTTCAGCGTGTTCCTCTGATCGTGGTCGACCGGGGAGAGTCCTGTGGGGAGATTGTCCGGCGAGAACGGGCACGCATCCGTGACCGGCGTCGGGCACACCAGGCCTCCCGTGATCGGCGACGTCGCCTGCGCGATCTGGTTGGCGTACGCAAGATGGAACTGCCCGAAGTGGAAGACGTCCGGAGATCGCAACGTCAGCGACCATCCCTGGATCTGTGCATAGGCCCACGTGATCGGCCAGAAGATATTCGACTCGCCGATATTGTTGTGATCCAGCCAGTTCTCTGCGCGGGTCTCGTAGTTATTGACGTTGAGAGTCCAGCTGCGGTACGGAATCGTGACCCCGTACTGCCACTGGATATCGCGCTCGCCATGCAGGGGAGAGAAGGTGAACCCCTGGTCGTTGGCCAGGGTCTGGAGCTGGCATCCGCTCGCCGTGCTCGCGGCACCCGCCTGGCACGCCGTGGAGAGCGGCGGCGCCTGGTAGTAGTACCCATAGAAGCCGCTGAAGACCCATTTCAGCCGGGGAATGCGCAGGTTGCCACCAACGCGCGGGTCGGTCGCATGCTCTGCAAGCGAGGTTGAATCAAACTGCGTCTCCCGCAGCCCGGCAATGAACGACAGCCACGGCGATACCTTGAACCTGTCGTTCACGAACTCCGAGACGACGCCTCCGTTGACGCCGACGGAAGAGGGCGCAACGTTGGGCGTGCCGTCGGTGTATACGTTGCTGAAGTAGTTGTACTGGTGCTGGTAAAAGCTGTACATGCCAGCCTCCAAATCGTTCTTCCAGAACGACCGGCTCAGTCGCGCCTGCATCCCGGCGTAGTTGGCATTCTGCGTCACCGTGGAGTCAACGGGCGTGTCATGCGCGCCGCCTCGGTAGTCCGCCCCGTTGTAGTGATAGAACGGCGAAATGGTCAGCAACATCTTCGGATCGAACGTGTGAATCCAGGAGAAGATCGCGTAACCGTCGGGTTCCACCTCGGCGTCATGCAGACCGCTGGACGGATAGCTCTGGTTGCCCATCGAGTTCGGATCGGGATCGATCGGGATCTGGTAGTAGTCCCTCCGCAGCGACCCGACGACCCGGAACTGATTCTTCGCGTCCGGGTTGTAGATCAGCGAACCAAACCCGCCAAAGCCGTTCACAGCGTCGTTGACCACCTGCGGTACAGGTGTCTGGAGCCCGTAGTTGCTGCGGTTTCCGTTCAGGCTCACATAGTAGGCAAACCGCTGGGAGTGGTCGCCGCAGCTGATCTGGTTGTCAGTCTGGTAGAAGTTGCCGCCGGTGAACACAAGATCACACTCCCGGTTGTACTCGAACCCGGTACGCGGCGCGATATTGAACACGCCGTAGGTGCGATCCCCGTAGTCAGCATCGTAGCTGCCGCTATAGACCTCGAGATAATCGATATCGCGCGGGTCGATCTGCGGGCCCAGGTTGGTCGCGATATTGGTGTTGGGAATCGGAACGCCGTCGATCAGCCAGTTGACCTGGTGGCCGCCCATCATGTGCAGCATGTCGTGGGTCACATACGATGCCGGAACGTAATCCGTGACCATCTCCATGCCGTTGGTGCGGTCCGCTCCGGGAGTCTGCTGGATGTCCAGCCGGCTCAGCATCGTGGTGGGCGTAACGCTGTCGGTCGTCGCCTGCACGGCGGTACCGGGCACAACGACGCTCTCCTTCACCCCTTCAACGGCTAAGCTGGAAGTGCAGGATCGGACTCGTGTCCGACTGAACGATGACGTTCTGGCTCACCTCTTGGAACCCGTTCGATGAGACTGTCACGGTGTAATTCCCGATGGGCACGGAGGTAAACACAAACTCGCCGTTCGCGTTGGTCTGCAGCGACTGGGTGAACGCTGAGTCTTGCGCTTTCAGCGTGAGATGTGCCCCCTGAATGGGGCGATGTTGGGCGTCATGGACGATGCCCTGCACGGTTCCGAAGATGGATGCCCAGGCGAGCGAGACGGGCAGCAACAGCGCAAGGATGCAAAGAACCGCACGGCGTACCTGCGGTGCAGGTCGGTGGAAGAAGGGGCGATACATGGGTCTCTCCTGTGTCACGCATGGTGACGAGTCGCGGAACGGCCGCCGCGGAAAACGACAAGACATGAACGCTCCGCCATCTTGCAGCAGGAGTCATCCAACGTGGTGCGGAGTTTAGCTGAGGAGAGAGGGAGGGCCGCGTTTTTGGCGGGAGCGATCGAAGGAGATTCGACGCAGACATTCGGCTTGCGCGGCGGCCAAAGGCTCATGGAACAAACATTCCGCGTGCCTTGCCGCGGCACCGGGAGCAAAGACCTGGAGATGAGCTGCGGCGAGCGAACGCTGACCGTAGGGGCACTGCTCAGGAGGAGCGCCGACGCGCATGGCGCCCGTGGGCTCGCCCATCAACAGCGCGCGCTCTTCCGCCGACATCATGCAGTGATGCTTGCCGCCGCGACGACAGCAAGCAGGCAGCATCGACTGCCCCACCGCTCCAGCGGCAAGCGCGGGAGCCACCATGGGAAACAGGGTCGCCCAGAACATCACGATCGATAGAACGCGGCGCAGCATGATGTGAGAGTTCCATCTTCGCATAACCGCGGCAAAGGCGTTTGCCGTATTACCGGTGCAGGATGACCAGGCGGGAGGCGTGGGCTGCGAGATCCGCCGAGACGCCGAGCTGCGCACCGAGGTCCTTGCCTGCCCACACATCCTGAACCTTCCAGGGATGGTCGCCGAGGTCGGGACTGAGTTCGGCAAAGGTGCTCTTCCGGCTCATCGGGGCGTCGCCCGCGTTGAAGAGGGCGAGCGCGACCCTGCCGTTGGGAAGGTCGGCCTGCCAGACGATGAAGTCGCCCTGGTGGAGCACCTCGAAGCTCTTCGTCGCTGTCTGATTGATCGCGATCACCTCGCGGTTGGTGAGCAATGCCAGCGTCGGTGCATCCAACAGCGTCAGATTCGCGCCAACGATGAGCGGACTGCGCGCCATCGACCACAGCGTCATCTCCGTGCGCTGCTCGTCGGGCGTCAGCAGCGAGGCGCGCGCCTTGCCCCACCCGGGTTCCGGGCGCAACTGGCCGATGGGCAGCATATCCGCATCCGGCCAGTGGCCCGGCCCGGCGTACTTCGCCCACGCCGCGGTGCGCGCGAACTGGTCGCGTACGCCTTGCGGAAATGGCGCGCTCGGCGTCGTCGACCACACATCCCACTCATCGTCGGCGATGCGCCACATGTTGCCCAGCCTGCCTACCTCGGCCGCGTGGTCCAGCGAAGTTGGCCCGGGCGAGAGGCTCAGCACCATCGGCCGGCCCGTCTTGTCGATCGCGCGGCGGATCATCTCGATCTCGTCGAGCTTGAACGGATGGTCGGCGATGCAGTCCACCTTGAGCAGATTCACGCCCCAGGACGCGTACTGGCGCAGCAGCGAGTCATACCAGGCCTGGCCTGCAGCGTTGTTGCGCAGACCCCAGTTGGTCGGGTCCCAGGGGCAGGCGTCGGCCGGGTCGGCAGCATCCTGGGCATGAAAGTCCGAACCCTCAATCGGCAGATTGCGCTCCACCGACGCGCGCGGAATGCCCCGCACAATGTGGATGCCGAACTTGAGCCCCTGCGCGTGCACCCACGCTCCGAGCGCTGCGAAGCTGGTCTCTTCCATCGTTACCGAAAATCTGTGCGTGGCGTCGGAGGGACTGGCAACGGGTGGCGGCGCAGCGTTCACGACAGCGGACGGAAAGCGCGCTGGCACGGGGACGTAGCGGCCATGGGAGTCAATGGCATAGCGCAGCTTGTCCGGCGCCGGACGGTCCTGGGGATTCTCGAAGAACCAGCCTTCATCGATGACAGCGTACCGCCATCCGAACGGCAGAAGCTTGTCCCTGAGCACGTCGACGTTGGCGCGAAACTGCGGCTCGGTGATGGTCAGGCCGTAGGCATCCCAACTGTTCCATCCCATGGGAGGTGTGGGCGCGACGTTTGCCTGTTGTGCTGCCGCGGCCATGGACCACAACCCCGCCACCGCTATCCACCGAACGAAAGATTTCATCGCCAAAACAATAGCACTCCGCGGGGATGCCACGCACGCCACCCGCCTGGGCACGGAGAGGAAACTCGCCACGCACGGGCAGGGTTCTGTATCCTGAAGAAAGGCTGATTTTGTGCGCAGCATGCGCCGTGCAGCCGGATACCTCAAGGACCCGCAATGCCGCTCTACGAGTACGAATGCACCTCGTGCCATCGCCGCACGGAGAAGATCCAGAAATTTTCCGACCCTGAACTGACCGTCTGCCCCCATTGTGGCGGGCCGCTGGAACGCACGATCACGGCGGCGGCCATCTCCTTCAAGGGAGGCGGCTGGTACAAGGACGGCTACGCGTCGGCCAAGCCGGCAGCGGCCTCGAGCGAGGGCTCGGGTGGCGACGGCGCCGGAGGCGGGTCAGACAGCGGTGGCTCGGGCAATGGCGGTTCGGGCAATGGCGCGTCGGGAGGCAAGGCAGACTCCGTCTCTGCCTCCGCGGACGGAGCGAAGTCCAGCGACAGCGCCAAGCCGGCCGAAAGCGCCAAGCCAGCAGCGGCAAGCCCCGCACCGGCACCGTCAACCAGCGCCAGGAACTGAATGTCCGGGCGGCACACCTTCGCCCGATGTTCCGGCCGGGGCCGGCTGTTAACCAGTTCGATGAATAGCGGATTGGCTTCCGCCCCCGCCGATTACACAAGCCTCACACGATTGGTTTATCATCCAACCCATGAAGCTCTCTCGCTCGCTCCGCAAACTCGGCCACCAGATCGAGGACTCCGTCGAAAGCGTGACCGATGACGGAAGTACCTTCCTGCGCAATGTCGGCTGGGTATCGGCTGGCATCGCGACGGTGGCACTGGGCGTGGTCATCGGTCGGGAGTTGCGCCAGCGCTATAAGTTCAATCGCCGCACGCCGTATGATTTCTATGCGCATTCAGGCGACCAGGCGCAGGACGTAGAATTTGGCGTCGGGATCTAGGCGCATCGAACCTCCCTGTAAAAGAAGAAGCTGCCGTTCCCGGCAGCGCTGCTTCCGGTCGTCCTTTACTGACACCGACAGGCACCGTCGCGCATCTAACAGGATGTATCGTTGCTTATGGCCATCTCCCTGCCTCCCATCCTCGAACTGGAGCACGCTCCGCCAGAAATGGCTCCGGAGCTGCTCAGCGGTGACCGCGGGGAAGAGCTGCGTCTGCGCGACGGCCATGGGCGCGCCCTCACCGACCTGCGGCTTTCCGTAACCGATCGCTGCAACTATCGCTGCGTCTATTGCCGGACCGGGAACGAGGGTCCGCAGTTCACCGAGCTGCCGATTGCCGTCTACGCACGCATGCTGCGGGTGTTCGTCTCGCTGGGCATCGAGAAGGTGCGGCTGACCGGCGGCGAGCCGCTGCTGCGCCATGGATTGCTGGACCTGATTCGCGAGACGGCCCAGATGCGGCCCGCCTTCTCCGACGCTCCGCTGGATATCGCCATCACGACCAACGGGCACCTGCTCGCTCCCATGGCACGAGAGCTCAAGCAGGCCGGCCTTTCGCGGATCACCGTCAGCATGGATGCGGTCGACCCCGAGACCTTTACGCGCATCACCCGCGTCCCCGGCAGCTTTGAACGGGTGCGCGACGGCATTCGCGCGGCCCAGGATGCCGGCCTCGGCCCAGTCAAGGTGAACTGCGTGCTGTTGCGCGGCTTCAACGACTCGCAGATCGAAGCATTCGCTGAATTTTCACGTCGCGAGCAGGTCATCGTTCGCTTCATCGAGTGCATGCCGCTGGAGGAAGATCGAACCTGGTCGCCCGCGACCGTGGTCCCGATGAAGGAGATCATCGCCCGGCTCAACGCCGTGCGGCCGCTGGTTGCCCTGCCGGCCAATCACGCCTCCGAGACGGCGCGCCGGTTTACCTTTGACGATGGCGTGGGAGAGATTGGCATCATCGCTCCGGTCTCGGAGGCCTTCTGCGGCCACTGCAGCCGGGTGCGCCTGACCTCCGATGGCAAGCTGCGCACCTGCCTGTTCTCGCAGTCGGATCATGACTTGCTTGGGCAGATGGATCGCGGCGCCACGGACCTCGAGATGCGTACCTGGATACGGAAGATCGTCCTGCGCAAGGAGGCTCGGCACCACATTGGGGAGCCGGGATTTCTCAAGCCGTCGCGCAGCATGGTCCACATTGGCGGCTGATCGCCCCTCCATCGCGTGTGCGTACCATCACCTCGCCTGCCGTGTCTGTCCTGCAGGATGTAGAAATGAACCCCTTTCTAAGCTATGCTAGCGGGACTGTCTGGCGCCTGCCGGGCAGCACCCGTAATTCCAAAATACACACCGCAGCAGGAAGCACCGCTCGGAGGGGGTAAGCGGCAAGACTGGCCGCACATCATGAGCGATATACGCAAGAACGATCGGCGACAGCTGGCCTCCATCGACTCGCGCCAGATGGATAGCCTGCGCGTGTTTCATGAGGTCGCCCGGGCCCTCACCTCCAACCTTAAGCTTGACTCCCTGCTGCGCTCCATCATGGCGAAGATGGAGGAGTTTTTCGGGCCGGAGCACTGGTCGCTGCTCATGGTGGATGAAGAGACCGGCGAGCTCTACTACGCGCTCTCCACCGGGCTGGATGAGTCGCTGCTGCGCGATCTGCGATTGAAGCCCGGCGAGGGGATTGCCGGCTACGTGGCCGCCACGGGCAATCCGCTGGTGGTCGCGGACGTCAGTGCCGACCCCGACTGGTCGCGCTATGCTCTGGCGCATCCGGAGCTGAATCTGCGCTCCATCGCATGCCTTCCGATTCGCCACGGCGACCGGACCCTGGGTGCGCTGCAGCTGAATAACAGCAAGCTCGATCTGCTGCCCGAATCCTCCATCGCATTCCTTCGCGTGCTCTGCGACTACGCGGCGATTGCCCTCGAGAATGCGCGCCACGTGAAGCTGATTCACCATCTCAGCATCACCGACGACTGTACCGGCCTCTTCAACTCGCGGCACCTCTACACCTTGCTCGAGCAGGAGATTGCGGAACATGTTTCGAAGAGTGCGTTCCGCGTGGTGCCCATCACCAAGCCGCACTTCAGCCTGCTGTTTCTCGATCTCGATTACTTCAAGCGGGTGAACGATCGGCATGGCCACCTGGTTGGCTCGCGATTGCTCGCCGAGGTAGGCAACCTGTTGAAGCGCGTTGGCGGGCCGGACCATGCGGCGTTTCGCTACGGCGGCGACGAGTTTGTGGTGCTTCTCCGCGGACTCGACAAGCCCGCAGCCACCGAGCTCTCGCGCCGCATCCTCGAGCAGCTTACCCAGACGCGCTTTCTCACCGGCGAAGGCCTTTCCCTCTCCCTCACCGCCAGCCTTGGACTCGCAACCTTTCCGCAGGATGGAAGCTCTCTGCACGACCTCATCCGCGCCTCCGACACGATGATGTACACGGCGAAGGAGTGCGGTCGGAATCAACTGGTCGTCGCCAATGGCACTGCCCCTGGACCGCACCCGGCTCCGGGAATCTCGCGGCACGTTTGACTTCAAAAGGAAACGCCGGGCCCAGTGCCCGGCGTTTTCTCTTGAAGAATGCCGCTACGACATCCCGATGATCTCGCCATCCTCATCCACATCGATCTCCAGCGCTCGCGAGGCCTTGGGCAGGCCCGGCATCAGCATCATCGAGCCTGCAATGACGATCAGGAACCCGGCCCCCGCCGAAAGCGCGACGTCGGTCACATGCAGCGTCCAGCCGGTGGGCGCGCCCATGCGCTTGGCATCGTCCGAGAGCGAGTACTGCGTCTTCGCAATGCAGACGGGCAGATCGCCGAAGCCCCAGCGCTCAAAGCGCGCGAGGTTTTCCTGCGCACGGGCGCTGAGCTCAATGCCGTCGGCTCCGTAGATGGAGCGCGCCACCTTCGTGATCTTCTCCACCGCGGAATCTTCCGCCGCATAGGTCGTGCTGGGCTCGACCTCCGGATGCGCTTCGATCACTTCGACGACCTTATTCGCCAGCTCCACTGCGCCCTCGCCGCCCTTGGCGAAGGCCTCCGACAAGGCGAACGACGCCCCGTGCGCCTCGCAAAACTGGTGCAGCACCTCCAGCTCTTCCGGCGTGTCGTTGGGAAAGCGATTGATCGCGACCACCACCGGCAGATGGAAGCCGCGCACGATGTCAATATGCTTTTCCAGGTGCTTGAAGCCGCGATCGAGGTCTCCCTCGCCCTGGTTGCGCAGGCTCTGCACCGTGGTCACCAGCACCGCAACCGCTGGCTTCACGCCCGACGACGGCATCACCAGGTCCATGTACTTTTCGAAGCCGAGGTCCGAAGCGAAGCCAGTCTCATTGACCACATAGTCGGCCAGCCGCAGCCCGATCTCGTGCGAGATGACCGAACTCGTTCCATGCGCAATATTCGCGAACGGCCCGCAGTGCACCATCGCCGGCGTGCCTTCGGTAGTCTGCGCAAGGTTCGGCAGCAGAGCTTCGCTGAGCAGTGCCAGCATGGGCCCGGTGGCGCGAAGGTCACCTGCCGTAACAGGCTCGCCCTTGCGATTCTCCCCGATCACGATGCGCGCAATGCGGCGGCGCAGATCGTCTCGACCCGAGGCCAACGAGAGAATCGCCATGATCTCCGACGCCGCCGTGATCAGGAATCCACCCGCCCGGTTGCTGCCATCGCGCTGCCGTTTCTCCGGGCTCGTCACGCTCACAATGATGTTGCGCAGCGCTCGATCGTTCATGTCCACTGCGCGCGGCCAGGTCACCGCATCCGGATCGAGGTCGAGCTCGTTCCCATGAAACAGATGCGAATCGATGAGCGCGGACAACAGGCTATGCGCCGAGGTAATGGCGTGAAAGTCGCCGTGGAAGTGCAGGTTGATCTTCTCCGCAGGCTCGATCTGCGAACTTCCACCGCCCGCCGCGCCGCCCTTCATGCCGAAGACGGGCCCCAGCGACGGCTCGCGCGAGGTGATGATCGCACTCTTCCCAATCTTCTCCAGACCCTGCACCAGGCCGATGGAGGTCACGGTCTTCCCTTCGCCAGACGCTGTCGGCGAAGTCGCCGTCACGAGGATCAGCTTGCCGCGCCGCTCGCCCCTGGGCGACTGCTTCAGCAGGTCGAGGCTGAGCTTGGCGCTGATCGGACTGCGCCGTTCATATTGGTTATCGGTTAAGTTGAGCTTGGCGGCGATGGCTTCAATGGGTAGCAGATTCTTCTTCAAGACGTCCTCAGGCAGTTGCGGTCGCGCCGTCGCGGGCTGGAAGATCCCGCGCACGCTCAGTCACTCTCAAGGATATCGCCAGTTAGCTGGAATCCGCACACGGACGCGTGGATGTGGGGAGACGTTAGAAGGTCCGGGCCTTGAGCCACTCGCGAAAGGCCGGCCCCACATGGTCATGCTGCAGCGCAAAATCCACGGTCGCCTTGAGGAATCCAAGCTTGTCGCCGGCGTCGTAGCGCTGCCCGGCATAGTGAAATCCGAAGACCTTCTCGAACTGCAGCAGCGCCTTGATCGCATCCGTCAGTTGCAGCTCCCCGCCCGCGCCCGGGGTAAGCTGCTCGATCATCTCGAAGATCCGGGGCGTGAGAATGTAGCGCCCGATAATCGCGTTCTGGCTGGGCGCCTCGTCCGCCTTCGGCTTTTCCACCAGGTTGTGCACCGCGACCAGGCGCGGGTTGGTGGGATGCGGCGTGCAATCCAGGCACCCGTACATGGAGATCGCAGCGCCCTCCACCACCTCGGTGCCGAGGATCGTGGATTGGGTCTCCTCGAAGGCTCCGACCATCTGCGCCAGGCACCCACCCTCCGCATCCACAATGTCGTCGGGCAGGATCACGGCGAAGGGTTCGTTGCCGACCATTTGTTTCGCCATGAGCACGGCGTGGCCCAGGCCAAGCGCCTCGGGCTGGCGCACATAGCTGATCCGCGCCAGCTTGGAGACCTCGCAGGTAATCTTCAGCAGATCCGCGCGACCCTTCGCACGAAGCGCAGCCTCCAGCTCCGGCGAGCGGTCGAAATGATCTTCCATCGTCGTCTTGCCGCGGCCCGTGACGATAATGATGTCCGTGCACCCGGCAGCGACCGCCTCCTCGACGCTGTATTGAATCAGCGGTTTATCGACCAGCGCAAGCATCTCCTTCGGAGTGGCCTTGGTAGCGGGAAGAAAGCGGGTGCCGTAACCGGCTGCGGGAATGACTGCCTTGCGGATCTTTTGCTGAATCATGGACGCTGATTGTCTCTCTACTGTTTTACCTCTTCCGTATCGTCAGGTCGAGACCAGAACTTGAACGCACGCAGAGGGTTCATCGTGATACAACCCAGAAGGACCGGAGGAACACTGGATGTTCTGGCTGAGATGGCCAAATGATTCTGGCAGGTTGCCGCGTGCGATGCAAGGCGCATGAGCATGCAAACGATTGCGCTCGACAGCTCCGGCATGCGCTCTCCTGTGCTCGGATTTGGCTGCTCCGCCATGATGGGCCGCGTCGGCCGCAAAGCCTCCCTGGCAGCCCTCCAGACCGCGTATGACGCCGGCATCATCTTCTATGACACCGCCCGCTCCTATGGTTATGGAGAGTCCGAGGCCCTGCTGGGCGAGTTTCTGCGCGGGCGCCGGGATTCCGTGCTGCTCTCCACAAAGTTCGGCATCCTGCCCGCCCCGGCCAGCCCCTGGAAGCGAGCTCTCAAGCCCGTCGCGCGCACCCTGCTGCAAATCGTTCCGAGCGCGCGCATGGCTATGCAGCGGCAGCTCAACGCCCAGTCTTCCCCAGGACACTTCGGCGTCGCCGCTCTGCACACCAGCCTCCACGCCAGCCTGCGCGCCCTGCGCACCGACTACGTCGACTTCTTCTTCCTGCACGATGCGCCTACCAGCGTGCTGCATCGGCAAGACCTCTTCGCCGCGCTCGAACATCTGGTCGCAGCCGGCAAGATTCGCCACGTCGGAATCTCCTCCCAGCCCCCGGTGATCGAAGCTGCGCTCGCAGCACGGCTACCGGTTTTGCGAAGCATGCAGTTCCCCTGCAACCTCTCCAACCTGAGCATCTCCTTGCCTTTGGCCGCCACGGGCGCCAGCATCCTCGCCGTCGCCAACCACCCCTTCGGCGGCGCTTCCGGAATCACCGCCGGCAAGGCCCTGCTCACCTCCCTCGCCAACTCTGCGGAAACCCCCGCCGCACTCCGCGAGAAGCTGCGCCCCGCAGACGACACGACGCTCGCCGACGTCGTACTCAACGCCGTCACGCGTGACACCGGCGTCCACATCGTCATTCCGTCCATGCTGCGGCCCGATCACCTGCGCGCGAACCTTGCCGCGATCGAGCGCAGCCGCTTCAGCTCCGAAGACCTGCATTGGCTGCGCTCGGCAATCTCGTCGTCTCCCAGACCCCAGCTCTGACGCCTACAGCACCGGGCTGTCGTTATGCAGCATCGCCTTGCGGATCACCTTGATCGGCGCAAACCCCTGCCGCATAAAGTCATCGTGGAACTGCTGCAGATTGAACGCCGCGCCCTCTTTCTTCTGCACATCCGCGCGCAGCTTCATGATCTCCAGCTTGCCCAGGGTGTAGTAGAGATAAAGCGCGTCCGCTGTGCCCCGCTTCGTTTCCACCTCCGCAATGGGCCGCGCCTGGTAGCCTTCCTTGACGAAGAAGTCCTCCGCCTCGGGAATCGTCAACGCCCCTCCCACGCCCGTATGCATGCGAATGCCGACGATGAATCGCGCATCGCGCAGCAGCGCATCCTGCAGCTGCCCAAGGCGAATCAACTTCGCCTCACGCTCCGTTGCTGCCCCGGCACCCGGTTGCCCGTAGCCTTCATCCAGCATCATCTGCTCGCAGTAATGCGCCCAGCCTTCGATGTTGGTGTTCGCTCCCAGTACCTTGCGAATCGTCGACGGAAACTGCGGCGTCCACAGAAACTGGATGTAGTGCCCCGGATACGCCTCGTGCACACTCGTCGAAACAATCGTTCCCAGGTTGAACGCCGCCATGTATTGCGACGTGCGATCCGCAGACCAGCTCGGTTCCGGCAGCGTCACGTTGAAGTACGCCTTGTTGGAGTTCTTCTCGAACGGTCCCGGAGGATCCATCGACGCCTGAGTCGTCGCACGCATGAACGGCGGCGTCTCTTCCAGTGTCGGCTGCACGTCACTCGGAATCGTGATGATGTGGTGCGAGCGAATGAATGCGATCTCCGAGTCGAAGCGATCGTGGAAGGCCTGCAACAATTTATCCGGCGCCGGATGCATCGTCGCCAGTTCGGCAAGCTCCTGTTGCGGCGTTTTGGTTGGATCGATCTCCTTCGCTACCCGCGCGAACTCGGCCTGGTTCTTGTGCAGGTCCGCATATCCAATCTGCAGCAGGCGATCCAGGGGAATATCGACCATCTCGTTATAGGAGAGCGCCTTCGAGAACGTGTCCGCCCCGTAGCGGAAGTCGCCATTCGAACGCGGCAGAAGATCCGTCTTCATCCACGCGGCATAGCTCTTCAACGCGTCAATCACGGCCGCGTTGCTCTTCGCGAAGTCCGCCTTGGCCTGCGCATCGGTAGCAGCAGCGAACGCGCTCGGCACATCGTTCTGGAAGAAACTGATGTCGTCATCAATCTGCTCCAGCGCAATCTCGGTATAAATGTGCGGAGGATTCTTCAGATTCGCGCGCGCATACTCCAGCGCCTGAGGAATCTGCTGTTCGCGGTCGATCGCAGCATGCAGCCGCACATCCACCGGCGCATACGGCCGCTCCATAATCACGAAGATCGAGTTCGTCACGCCGCTCGAATAAAGATCCGGATTCTTCTCCCAGCCGCGAATCACCTCCAGCTGCAGCAGCTGTCCGCGCACATTGTTCAACAGGATCTGGTAGTCTGCCGCAGGCTCGGCATCGAGAGCGGTCGGGTCGATCGCCACCAGCTTCTTCTCAAACTCATGCAGCGCCGCAATCTCCCGCTGCGCCCCAGCAGCCGAATAATCCTCCAGCTGCGAGTCATACTGATGCAGACCCGCGCTGGTCCCCGCCGTCGGCGCAAACTTGAAATAAATATCCTGGAAATATTGATTGCTCAAATAGTCGAATGTCTGGCTGGCGCCGTCGGCAGCGAGATTTTGAGCCCTTGCTGGAAAGCTCGTGATGAGGGTGGCGAGGAGGGGAAGGGCGAGAATCCTGCAAAATTTCATGATGCGCAAAGTGTAGCGCAGATCGCCACTGCTTTCATGCCGCTGCGCCTGGCCGTGAAATCTAGACGCCGCTACGCAGCCGAGTCGCCCTGCGGCCGAAGCATCTCCAGCAACTCGCGCGTCTCTGCCAGCACCACGTCCGCCTGCGCGCTCGAGAGCGGCCAGCGCAGCGTTCCCTGCGGCGTGAGCTGCGCTCCATTCTTCGCGTTCCGTGCGACCAGCTTCATCAGCGCACCTACATTGATCCCCTTGCCATCCTCCTGGGGCACCGCGTGCAGTTTCTCGCTGAATGTGATGTAGAGCATCTCGCGCATCGGCTTCAACTTGCCGGCCTGCGCCGCCGGCGCATTCGCCGGCCGTACCGCGGCAGTCTCGCGCAGCGCAACGGTCGCATTCGTCTCCGGCCGGCTCGCCGCCGCGCGCGTGGAGAACTGCAGATTCGCCGTCTGCGGCGCCTGCCCATGCCGCCCCGCCAGCGGAGCGCGCTGCGGCTGCGAGGTCGACCAGCTCCCAAAGCCCGGCCGCTGCACATTCGGCCTCGCCGGCGCGGGCGCAGCCTTCTTCGGCTCTTCCACCAGCGTCCGCTTGCGTTCGATCTGCGCGATCCCCAGCATCTCGCACGTCAGCCGAATCTCCCCCGCGATCAGCAGGTGCAGCACACTCTCCGGCGGCTGCCCATAGCGATCTTCCAGCTCCGCCCGCACCTCGGTCAGCATGCTCATCGACTCCGCTCCGGCGATCCGCTTATACATCCGCAGACGCTGTCCTTCCTCGGGAATATACGTGTCATCGATGCGCAGCGAGATCCCGAGGTTCACCGTCACCTGCGGCCTCTCCTCGCGGCCCTCGCCCTTCAGCCGGCTCACCGCTTCCTCGAGCATCGTCGTATACATCTCAAATCCGATGGCTTCGATATGCCCCGACTGCTCGCCGCCCAGCATGTTGCCCGCGCCGCGCAGCTCGAGATCCAACGCCGCAATCTTGAAGCCCGCGCCGAGATCCGAAAACTCTTTCAGCGCGGCCAGCCTGCGCCGCGCAATCTCCGTCAACTGCTGCTCCGGAGGAATCAGCAGATACGCGTACGCTCTCCGATTCGACCGCCCCACGCGGCCCCGCAGCTGGTACAGCTCACTCAGCCCATGCCGGTCCGCGCGGTTGATGATGATCGTATTCGCGCGTGGAATATCCAATCCGTTTTCAATGATCGAGGTCGCGCACAGCACGTCATACTCGCCATCCATAAACGCCAGCATCGTTCGCTCGAGCTCTGCCTCCGGCATCTGTCCATGCCCCACCACCACCCGCGCCTGCGGCACGAGTTCGCGAATCTTCGCTGCCAGCTCGTAGATCGTCTCCACGCGATTGTTCACGAAGTACACCTGGCCGCCGCGCTCCAGCTCGACCTCGACCGCGGTGCGAATCAGCTTCTCATCGAACTTGGCCACGATGGTCTGGATCGCCATGCGGTCCTTGGGCGGCGTCTCGATCACGCTCATATCGCGCAGCCCGACCAGCGACATGTGCAGCGTGCGCGGAATCGGCGTCGCGCTCATACTGAGCACATCAATCGCCGCGCGCATCTGCTTCAGCCGCTCCTTGTGCCGCACGCCGAAGCGCTGCTCCTCGTCCACCACCAGCAGCCCGAGATCCTGAAACTTCAACCCCTGCGACAACACGGCATGCGTGCCGATAAGAATGTCGACCTTCCCCTGCTCCACGCGCTCGAGAATATCTTTCTTCTCCTTCGCCGTGCGGAAGCGCGAGAGCATCTCGACGACCACCGGGAACTTGCTGAAGCGGCGCTTGAAGCTCTCGAAGTGCTGGAAGCAGAGCACCGTCGTCGGCGTCAGGACCGCGACCTGCTTGCCATCCTGCACCGCCTTGAAGGCCGCGCGCATCGCGACCTCTGTCTTGCCGTAACCCACGTCGCCGCAGAGCAGCCGGTCCATCGGCTGCGTCGATTCCATGTCCGCCTTGATGTCCGCAATCGCTGTCAACTGGTCGTCGGTTTCGTTGAAGTCGAAGGCGTCTTCGAACTCGCGCTGCATATTGTTGTCGGGCGAAAACGCTGTGCCCACCGCGGCCTTGCGCTGCGCGTAAAGCTTCAGCAGCTCTTCGGCCATGTCCTGCATGGCCTTCTTCACGCGCGCCTTGGTCTTGGCCCACGCAGGATTTCCCAGCCGGTTCAACTGCGGCGCCGGCCCGGTCTCCGTCGAGCGATACTTCTGAATCAGGTCGAGCCGCGTCAGCGGAACATACAGCTTCGCGTCCTCCGCGAAGGTGAGAATCATCAGCTCCAGCTCGGAGCCATCCGGCTGCTCGATCACGCGCAGCCCGTCATAGCGCGCAATCCCATGCTCCACATGCACCACGAAATCGCCCACCGCAAGATCGCGGAAGTCGGACACAAACGCCGCTGTCTTCGATCTCTTCCTCGCCGGCCGCGCCATCACGTCCGCATCGTCATTGATGTCATTCGCACCAATCACGATGACCTGCCGCGCCGTCCTGCGGTCGAGGTCCAGCACCTGCACGCCGTTGGCAATCGCCGCGCGCACGATCACCGGCGTGCTCAGTTCGCCCGCCAGGTAACTCGACTCCGAATAGACCGTCGTCGACCCGCCGTGCTCCACCCGCGAGCCGATCCGATAGGCCACGCCATACTCCTGCATCAGCCCGGCAAGCCGCTCCACCTCGCCCTGGTTCGGCGCCGCAATCAACACCCGCGCGTCGCTCTCCATCAGCAGCTTCAACTGGTCGATCAGCGCCGGAATCGATCCGTGAAAGCGCATCGTCGGCCGCGTCGCAAACTCGATCTCACTGGCGTCGCTGCGATCGCCGTCGAGCACGTCGACCGCCCCCAACTGGTCCAGCTCAAAGCCGTTATAGGCGTGGATGCGCTCCTGCAGCTCCCACGGCGAAAGATACAGATCGCCCGGCCCCACGAGCGATCCAATCCCCGCACGCTCATGGCGCTGCTCAACTTTGTTCCACCAGCGCTCGCCCTGGTTCTCCACCATCGCGGGCTCTTCGATCATCACCCGAGCCTGTGCACCCATCAGCTCCAGCAGCGATGACTTCGCACCGGCCACGGCCGCGTAAAACTCCCAGCCCGGGAAGATCGTTGCTTCGCCGGTCCGCGAGGCAGCATGGGCAACATGATTCACCAGCTCCGCCGGCGTCTCGCCGCCCTCCAGCTGCGCGCCTGCGGTCCCACTGCGCGTCAGACGGGCATTGATGGCCGTCAGCAATGCCTCCGTCGCCGGGGTCTCCGTCAGCGGCAGCAGCAGCACCTCATCCACCGCCGAGCTCGAGCGCTGCGTCTCCGGATCGAACCTCCGCATCGACTCAATCTCGTCGCCGAAGAAATCAATACGCACCGGCCGCTCCATCTCCGGCCCATAGACATCGAGAATCCCTCCGCGCACCGAAACCTGCCCCGGCATCTCCACGACATCCACACGCGTATAGCCGACGGACAGAAGGTGCTCGACGAGCATGTCCGGCAGATGCTCCTCGCCGACGCGCAGCCGCAGCGCCAGCGCCGCATAGTAGTCGCGCGGAAACAACCGCATGCACGCCGCTTCGACCGGCGCAATCACCAGCTTCGCCGCTCCGCTGGCCAGCTTCCACAAGGTCGCCGCGCGCTGCTCCTGGATCTCTCCATGCGGCGAGAGGTTCTCGAACGGCAGGACATCATGCGCCGGAAGCCGCAGCACCTCTTCCGCATCGAGCGCGCCCGTCAGCTCGCACGCTGCTGTCACCGCCGCATGCAGCGACTCCGCTGCCTTGTTGTCCGATACGAGCATCAGTACGGGCGCGTGCTGCCCCTGCACCGATTGCGCAGCCCGCACAAAATATGGGAGGTAGAGAGCTCGTGCCGTCGCGGTCAATCCGGACACACGTCTCCGGCCCGTGCCGCCCGCCAGGTGGCGACGCGCACGCTCAAAGGCTTCCGAGTGCTCCAGGTCCGCAATCAGTTCGCGGACGAAGGGAAGAATCATGCAGACTCTATCTTACGTCCTGCGTGCGGATTCAGATAAGCGCCAGATGTGCTCCCTCTCGCAGCAAAGCATTCGCCGCCTTGGCGGTCATGGCCGCGCGCTCTGCCTCGGGAGCGATCGCCGTGCGAAACCCTCCCCAGTCATCGGTGGAGAAGGCTCTCGTCGGTATGCCGAACACGCGAGACTCATACAGCAGCACCGCGGCATGCACGTCGTCCACACGCGGCGAGGTAGCCGTCGCGCTGGATCGGACGATCAAGACCAGGCACGGATTCTTTCCCTTGAAGCTTGAAGCAGCCAGAAGATAGCTGAGCCAGTTCATGGCTCCAGCCTGATCACATCGCTCCGCCAGCCTCTCCAGCATCGAGGACTGAGCAAGAACCGCTGCTTGTCCAGTCAGCACGACTGCATGGAACAATTGGGGCTCCAAATGATGGTCCTGGCGAACTACCCTGGAAGCCAGCAGTGGCGGGGGATGAGTGCCCTCATCGTACATGAAGCATGCTCGCGACGCTGTGCACGGAACCACGCACGGAACCACGAATAGAACCACGCATTTCCTGAGTCTATGACTGAGGATCCGGTTGCGCGTCCTGCTCCTCGTCGCTGGTGCGACTCAGCACCGCCTGCCCGTATTCCAGCAGCGTCACCATCACCACGCCGCCGCAGATGTTTCCCGACACCGCCGGCCCGAACCATCGCGGGTACGCCGCCCACGCCAACTGGTGCGTCAGCACCGCCGTCAAAATCTCTCCGGACGTTGCAATGCAGTGCGCAAAGTTTCCCAGGCCCACCACGAACGTCAACGCCCAGATCACCATCACCGACCCGGTGATCGAGTGCGATCCCGACACCAGCCACGCCGCGGTCGCAATGATCCATCCCGCCACCACGCCGCTCCAGAAGATCGTGCTCGCCGGCTGCTGCGCCGCCGCGATGCCCAGGCCCGCAATCGCATGCACCACATCGGCCGGCATCGCCTGCGTCAAGCCCGCCAGCGCCGCAAAGGTCAGCGCCCCCAGCATGTTCGAGGGCAGCACCGTCGCCCACAGCCGCAGCGTGTTCCAGATCTGGCGGGGCTCCGTCAAGACCAGGGCCACCGGATACAGGGTGTTCTCCGTAAACAGTTGCGACCGTCCCAGGATCACCACGATGAACCCCAGCGGATAAAACATCCGTGAGACCACAAACGAGCTCGGCGAATGACCTAGCCGCGCTACGGCAATCCCAACGCCCAGCGCCGACAGGCCCATGAAGATCCCGCCCGTAAATCCCGAGATTGCCAGCGCCGTGCTCGACCGCCTCAGCTCTTCCCGGGCATTCTTCGCCACCTGCTGATAGATCTCGTGCGCACTCGGTCGCGAGAGGTTCTTCTGCTGCGACGCCGAAGCGTCGATGTCGGTGGCCGGCGCAGCGGCAGGCTCCTCGGCCGTGGCCCATCCACTTTCGGTCTTCTCTTCGGGACCAGCGTTCCTGTTCTCGTCTGCCATGCTCATCCCTCAGGGTTCTGTTCCTCGGTGAGATGCAGCTTCCCCCATGCCACGGCGCTCGCGCATTGATAAAATGAAGACAATGTCCGCAGCCCTCGCACTCTCGCCGGAAATCCTCGCCAAGTACCAGCCCGTCATCGGCCTGGAGGTTCACGTCCAGCTGCTCACCCAGACCAAGGCCTTCTGCGGCTGCAAGAACGAGTATGGCGGCGAGCCCAACACCCACGTCTGCCCCGTCTGCCTCGGCCTCCCCGGCGCCCTCCCCGTGCTCAACAAGCAGGCAGTCGAGTTCGCCGTGCTCGCGGCAAAAGCGATTGGGTGTGAGATTCGCGAGACCAGCATCTTTTCCCGCAAGAACTACTTCTACCCGGACAGCCCCAAGGGCTACCAGATCTCCCAGTTCGACAAGCCCATCGCCGAGCACGGCGTCATCATCGTGCCGGATGCCACCGGCGCATCCAAGCGCATCGGCGTCACCCGCTTGCACCTCGAAGAGGACGCCGGCAAGAGCCTCCACGACGGCTTTCCCGACTCCGCCACCCGCACCTACATCGACCTCAACCGCTGCGGCACACCGCTGGTCGAGATCGTCTCCGAGCCCGACCTGCGCACACCGGACGAGGCATTCGAATACCTGACGAAGCTGAAAGAAATTCTCCTCTACACCGGCGTCTCGGACTGCAACATGGAAGAAGGAAGCTTGCGCTGTGACGCGAACGTCAGCGTCATGCTCCGGTCTGACTGGGAAGCTCGCGGCGCCGCTGCGTACGGCACCAAGGCCGAAGTCAAGAACGTCAACTCCTTCCGCTACATCCGCGCCGCGCTGGAGTACGAGATCGAGCGCCAGATCGGCGTCCTCGAAGACGGCGGCCGCGTCGTGCAGGAGTCGCGCCTGTGGAACAACGCCGAAGGCCGCACCTACTCCATGCGCTCCAAAGAGCAGGCCCACGACTACCGCTACTTCCCCGAGCCCGACCTTCCGCCCCTGGTCGTCGGCGCCGAGTGGCAGAAGCAGATCCTCTCCGCCATGCCCGAGCTCCCCGAAGCCCGCCGGGCCCGCCTCTCCGCCGATTACGGCCTCTCCGCCCAGGACGCCGCCACGCTCACCACCGACCGCCCTCTCGGCGACTTCTTCGAGCTCGCCGCACGCTCTGCCAAGAATCCGAAACGCGTCGCCGCCATCCTGCTCAGCGAGATCACGATGCGCCTCCGCGCCGCCGGCATCGAACTCGGCCAGTCCCCCGTCACCCTCGACGGCCTGGTCCTCGCCGCCGATCTCGCCGAAGCCGGAGAGATCTCCTCCAAGCAGCTCAAGCAACTGTTAGACACCTGCTTCGCCGAAGGCCGCGACTTCCTCACTATCTACGATCGCGACAAGCCGCAACAGATCTCCGACACCTCGGCCATCGAAGCCATGATCGACGAAGTCATCGCAGCGAACCCCGCACAGGTCGCCCAGTTCAAAGGCGGCAAGCGCACCGTCGCCGCCTTCTTCGTAGGCCAGGTCATGCGCCTGAGCAAGGGCCAGGCCAATCCCGCCCTGCTCAATGAGCTCGTCGTGAAAAAGCTCGACGCATAGCATCCCCGAGCACTGTCCTCTCGACCGAAGCGCAGCGAGGGGAAGCGATCTGCAGCTCCGCGCTCGAACCACGCTTCCGTTCCAAGCGCCCGCGAGCCTTTGCGACAGCCGCACGTCCAGCGTCAGCAAATAAGTCACGCTCTAATTCTGCGCGTGGCAGGTGAACGTGTTTCCCTGTCGCGTGCAACGCCACTCAAATTCAGTTGTGTCGGATTTGAGCAGATCCGGACGCGAGGTCTTCCCGAAAAACCTGATGTCAATATCCTTCTGGTTGTGAGGGTTCTCTGCGGAACCATCGATGCGGCAGTCCAACGACGTGATCTCCGGAGGCTCGCCCGGCAGTCTCGATTGAACTCCGAGACAATCGCGCCTCTCACCCGTCAGCCAGTCCCCGGATACGTACAGGTCCACCGACCGTGAATGGGGAACCCAACCTGCGGAGTCGAGCCATTCATAGCCTGCGCCCGCAGCCAGAACCAGGACAATCACGATAGACAGGCAACCGCACCCGGCCGCGTATCCGCTGGATGGAGTGGACGTAGCTTCTGGTGTGGGCACTATGATCGCCAAGTATACCGTCCCCTCAGGAAATCCGGTCCGCCGTCATGAAAATTTAGCGTCTAATTCCCTCATGCGCCCCACCCGCAAGCTCGCGCTCCTCGGGACCCTCTTCACCCTCTCCGGCTGCCACCACCCCTACGTCGTCCCCGAGACGCCCATGCCGCCCAACACCATCCTGCTCTCGCAGATGATGCGCCAGCTCTCCGCCCAGCCCGGCTTCACCAACACCCTCATCGACCAGATCGACAAGTCCGGCGCGGAGCCGAACGGAAATGGAAAGCGAGGCCCGGCCCTCCTCACGCCCAGACTCATCGATGAGTTCCGCAAGCGCATCCTCGGCGCCGACTGGCAGGGCCTCGACCGCTTTCCCGGCTGGACCATGCGCGAGATCAACCCCGCCGTCCGCGTCGTCGGCCACGTCGCCGGCAAGGATCAGAAGCTCGAAGCCGCCTCCGCCGCCCACCCCGGCGCTCCCCTCTCCGCCGCCCAAGCAAAGCAGTACCTCGACCTCGGCCCCTACGCGCTCGATAAGACCCGAACCATCTCGCTCGACGAACCCTCCACCCTCCCACCCTTCACCACCGCGGGCATCGTCACGAGCCTCGGCGATGGCGTTACCCGCGGCGACGGCCCCAACTCCCTCGCCCCCGAGCACGCCGAATCCCAGCGTCTCGCCGACATCCTCAACCGCCTGGCCGCCAACAGGCTCGACGGCGCACAACCCTTCACCGTCACCCTCGCCGGCCACGCCGCCACCACCCCCGAGCAGCTCCTCACCGCCCTCGCCGCCACCGGCCACACCATCACGGTCGATGACGCCCGCTACTTCGCCAACTTCGCGCATCTCCATTACAGCGCCCGCGGCCCCTCGCAACCAGCCGAGGACGTCATGGCCCCCTTCTGGATCGACTCCGGCCTCATCGTCCCCCACTCCGGCGGCCGCCACCTGCTCGTCCCCGCCTCCCACGCCGAGTACGAATGGCATATCCATTCCTCCAACAGCAGCGGCCCCCACATCAACGCCGACATCAGCTACTACTTCGGCATCGACGGCAAAGCCGAGTGGCGCACCATGGACACCCTCGACCAACCCTGGGTCCTCAAGCGCAACGCCCATGAGTACACCGGCGCGCAGGCCATCGAGGTTACCCGCCTGGCTGGTCTTCTCACGGTGGCCTATATGCATCTCCACGCCGCGCACCCCGATCTTCCCTTCGGCGGCTACTACGCGCTCGGCGTCTGCCAGGACGGCGTCTCTGCCATCGAACACGCCCTCACCGGCAGCGTCACCCTCTTCCCCAACACCGCCGACACCGCGCTCTTCAACGACCCGCGCGATGCCGGGATCAACGCCCTCATCGCCGCCATCCCCAAGGACCGCAACGGCGCCTCGCCCGGCCCGGCCCGCATCTTCGGGTCGTTGCCCGTCGCTCCCGGCGCCGACCCCGCAAACGCGTTCAACGCCATCACCATCCCCGGCCTCGCCGCCGACCTCAACCTCACCTATGCCGCATGGCGCAACGGCAACCTCGGCCGCTCGCATAGCCGGGTATTCTACGTAGCGCTCGGCATCGGCCTGCTCATCGCCGGCTACATCATCGTGCGCAAACCCCGCACCTCCTGATGCAACGAAGTGGGTGCCCGTGCCCCTCCTACTTCACGGGAGGTTCCACCCACATGGCAACCAAGAAGGCAACGAAGAAGAAGTCCGCAACTAAGAAAGCAGCTACAAAGAAATCTCCGGCAAAGAAATCGCCCGCAAAGAAGTCCTCTACAAAGAAAGCTCCAGCAAAAAAGTCCGCCCGCAAGTACAGCCCCTCCGCCGGCAAGCAGGTTGAAACCGAGATGCGCGAGATGAAGCAGGGCAAGCTGAAGAGTGGTCGCAGCGGCAAGAAGGTGACCAACCCCAGGCAGGCCATCGCCATCGGCCTCTCGGAGGCCCGCAAGAAGGGCGCGAAGGTTCCACCCAACCCCAACGAGTAAACGAAAAATGGAGCGGCCGCATCGCTGCGGCCGACCCGGCGTCCCATTAAATGGGAATTACATACTTGACTCCCTGCGACTCCGGTAACGGGGACGGGAATGGTGTTCCCGGCTACCCTTCCTGCTTTCGTTGTAGACTTCCACGACCCGCTCCACATACTCCTTCGCTTCCGCCTCGCTGGCAGACTCCGGTATACCGAGGTCAGAAATTACGGCGGTATATTTGCCGTACAACTGCCCTGCGTTCTCCTGTTTGAAACTGAGCTTTGCCTCATTCATCGCCAGAACGACATTCTTTGGGAACCTCTCCCTGACATTTTTGAAGAGCGTGGCGATACGAGCCTGAGTGCGGCAGCCGATACGGATGCGTGTGTCAATGAGAGCACCCAGAAGCTTCAACGAGCCGTGATAGTCATGGCCGATCCGGTTGATGATAATCAGAGACTCACCAACGGACAGGTATTCGCCTCCGCGATAGGCAGCAATGATGTTCTTGAACTCCTGCTGCAACGTCTCCTGTTCAATGGGGGACATATCCCTCCAGAACGGTAGAGCGGTCAGATCCCTCATATTGAAAACGTCATCGACATTCACGCTCGAAAACGGAAGCAATCTCTTGTATACGGTCGTAGTGTTATGTTCAGTTGCCATCTTCTCCAATATCATCGACAACCTCTTGCCAATCGAAGCTCTCGACTCCGATCGTCCAAGCTCCGCTGTCCCTTCCTTTCAGCTGATCTGCGTAATGAGTGTTATTTGGATTCCCGCGACGCTGGCGGCGTCTAGAAATAAGGCAGTTGCGACCATCACTGACGTCAAAGCTATTTTCATCAGGGGGGCTAAAGTACGTAATCCCCATTCGACCCTCCCGCCTAGCCCCTCTACTGATCCCCGCGCGCCCCGCGGACCCGCGGCTCCCGCAGCTGGGCATACTCTCGCCGCGCCGAGCGTCGCGGGCTCGGCATGTCCGGAGCAGAGGACCGGTACACGCTGATGTGGAAGCACGCCTGCTGAAACTCCTCCTCCACATCGACCTTCCCCGCCTGCATCAGCGGCCGCAGATACAAGCGCATCCACGCAATCTCCGCCGTGCTCATATCGCGCTTGCCAAAGTCCAGCGCCTCGCCGGTCAAGTGGGGCGACGCCAGGTCTCCGTCAATCCCCGCGGCATTTCCATTCACTCTCCGCAGCCGCAGCTGGTACGCCACCGTCCGCACCGCCGAGTTCAACTGCAGCGGCTGATGGAAGTGCGCATAATACGCTCGCGCGATCTCTGCCGCGAACCGCACCGTCCAGGGCCTCGCACAACGCCGATCGCCCGCCAGCTCAGGATTCACATGCAGGCTCGCGCTCTCGGGAAAGTCCACCAGCATCCGCTCCGCGCGCATGCGGCGCAGATCCTCGTCGTCCTGAATCCGGCTGAGACCTTCCTCGTCCGCCATCAGATTCTGATGCACCAGAATCTCGCGGGTCCCACGCATCGGCGGCGGCACCACCAGCCGCCCATCCCGATAGAGTCCCGGCAACACCACCGGCTGCTCCACCGCCTCGGCAAGCTCCATGTGCGTCGCTTGCGAAGTCTCTGCCCCAGCATCCGCTGCCCTGCCGCGCGGCGCAACGCGCGCAGTCGTATGCGCAGACGCGGCCAGAGGCGCCCCCACCAGATCCGCCGGAGCGCTGCGCTCGACAGGCGCCGGCTCATGCTCTACGGGCTCTGCCTCAACGCTCGCCGTCCCCGCGGGCTCTGCTGCAGCGTGCGATACCGCAGTCGTCGCATGCGTCTCCGCCAGGCTCACATCCTCATCCGGATGCGCCACACCGCTGGCATACACTCCGCTCGCAGCTGCCGCCTGCCCTCCAGCCGCACGCGCAAAATCATCGACGGACAGCCCCTTGTCGTCCACCGCAGATTCGCGGCCCGCACGCGCTCTCTCCACCCTGGACGAATCCTTCGGCGTTTCTGCCACCACATCGATCCGGTCGCTCGCGTGCCGCCCACCTCGCCGGCGCCGCACATTCACTCGACGCGATGCGGTCGCAGCTTCTTCCCGACCCCTCGCCGCACGCAGCCGCCGCACGCTCGTCCGCCGCACGGCCACAGTCTCCCTCACCGGCTGCAACCTCGCCGACCGCTCACGCGCCGAACGACCATGACTTCCAGCCCGATGCCTGACGTAGTGTGCCGTGGTGTAGTGTGCCGTGGTATAGCGCGCCGTGATCCGATGCCCCGCCGCATGACGCAGATGCGGTGTATACGTCTCCGCCCCCGCCGAAGCGCCTGCACACATCAAAACAAACCCCACCACAATGCCCAACACCACAGCCTGCGTCGCAGCGCGAAAGAACTCCTTCACGCGTGCGCAGACTTCCGGTTGAGCATGGCCCCACTGCGTCATCATCATCACAAGTTTTTAAAGGTGGCCGCGAAGCCGCCGAGCCTCTTCAGGCTATCGCTATCCCCCGCTGCTGCGATAGTAGCGACTCGGATGCCAGTTCCTAAACGCAATCACAATTAGCATTTACGCCCCACAATTTTCCCGCTTGGGAAAAGCGCACCCTTCACGTTACATTGGGTGCACCACGGAGATTTTGATGCATGCCCCGCAGCCAGCCCACCGCTGATTCCCGCGTCTCGCTCCACCGTAAAGTCGCCGCTCTCACGATCGCGGCCGTTTCCCTTGCCGCCGCTGCCCTGCTGTGGCAACCGAACGGTGTCTCCGCGCAGAGTGTTCCAGCTCCCGACACCGTCGCGTTCTACACGCAGCGCGTCCAGCCCATCTTCCAGGCCAACTGCTATCGCTGCCACGGCGGCCAACATCATCGCGGCCACTTCAGCCTCGCTACACGCGCTGGCCTCCTGCGCGGCGGCATGGACGGCAGCGTCGTCGTTCCTGGCAATGCCGCCCAGTCTCTACTCTTACGACTGGTCCGCCATCAGGGTCCCGCCGACGATCCCATGCCGATGCCGCCACCGCCGCGCCACAAGCTCTCGAGCGCGGACATCGCGACCATCAGCGAATGGATTCAGGCAGGCATGGTGATGCCTCCCGATTCTCCCGCAAAATAGCCGCTGCCTCGCAGCTAGTACGCGCGCGGATACATGCGCGACATCCGATCGTGCCAGCCCAGCCGATCGCCATCCAACAGCATCCACACCAGCCCCAGCCCCAGCGGACACGCGGCCAGCGCCGTCGAGATGAGTCTTCGGCGTATCGCCTTGCGCGACGGGTTATTCTCGCGAAACGTGCAAAACGCCACTCGCGCCGCGCGCATCCCAGGGGTCGCGTCGTTCAGCGTGAAAAACAGCAGCTGATACATCACGGCAAAAAACGCGAACGTGCCCACCGCCGCGCCGACCAGCAGAGGCTTCGGCATGGCTTGCAGCGTGTCCCCGGCAATCTTCACGACCACCGCCGCGAAGCCCGCCAGTCCCGCCCCGACACATACCGCATCGATGGCCGCAGAGAGCACTCGCCGCGACACGGGCGCCGCGTAGTATTGCTGATCCAGCTGCAGTTGCGCCTCAAGCTGCGGAGAGAGCATCGACCGGGTCGCCGCCGACGGCTCGGCATTCAGCAGCAATCCCTGCCACTCCGGCGCCTCCGCCGCTATGGGCATCTCGGGCTCTGCCGCGATCTGCGCCGGCTCTACCTCGAAGATCCGCAGTTGCGGCTCCGGTGTGCCATCGGCGCGCAGCGGGCCTTCCGCCAACCGCGGCCGGGCCTTGCGCGATGCGACCAGCTCCCGCGGAAACTCGATGATGTTGCCGGGAATCGCCTGCGTCTCCAGCACCAGGTCATGAAACTCCGGCGCCCGCCGAAACTCGATCTCTTCGTCCAGCTCGGCCAACTCTTCGGCCGTCATCATCTCCCTCGCCGAAGGCATGCGGAACGCCTCGGCGGGTGCGGCCCACTCCACCTCTTCATGCAGCCGAACCTGCAGCTGCGCGGGCGTGAACCGTCTCGCCGGCTCCGACCCTTGCGTGAAATCGAAGCTCGGTTCCTCGCGCACGCGCTTCTTTGCGCGCTGACCTTCGGTGATGCGGCCTGCACTCTCCAGGGGAGCGCTCTCAATCGCCCGTTCGACAACCTCCAGCACCGGCAGCTCGTCAAACAGCATCTCCGCCTCGGCGCTCGGCGCCGGCGCGTGCCACTGCTCCATCTCGTCCAGCAGTTGGCGCTGTGCTTCTGCGATCGCCTTCGCATTGCGCGCGGCCACCTCGGCCTCCGCCTGCGCCTGCGCCGTGGCGCGCGCAGCCTCGGCGGCAAGAAACTCGCGATAGCTCACGCTCTGCTGATAGCGCGCCGCCACCGCCTCGCGTACCCGCGACACGTCCGGATGCGTCTCCGCACGGGCAGCGTCGCGCCGCGCCTGCAAACGGATCGCGGCCTGCGCCTCGGCCTGCTCCCGGCGCGCCTGCGCCTCGTGGCCTTCCATCCCTGCCCGTCGATTGCGATGCGCCGCCAATCGTTCGGCAGCCAACTGCTTCAGCGCGGTCCCACCCTCCGTTCCCGTCGATTGGTAGCTGTTGGTGGTCTCATCGCGTTGCGCGGCACTGCTCATAATCAAATGTCCTTGCTTCTATGGCCCAAATTGCCAAATCTAAACCAGCAACGCCCCTGGATCGTCTAATCTCAAAACTGTGGACGGTCTTATCCAAGCTCTCGGCACCAACAATCCCAGCATGCGCGCCAGGCATCGTTTCCGGTCTTCGGGGAGAATGCTTCGTTTTATCCCTCTGTTCATAAGTACCATCCTCCTCGCTGTGGGTCATCAACATCTGCATGCACAGGGCGTAACGACCGAGGAACCCCCCAACGCTCCAGTCCCGAATCAGAACGCACTCGCCGCCTCCACATCGCAGTCTCCCGACCTCTCCACCATCCCCCATGCCTCTCCGCTGCCGCCCGAGAAGGCGCCCGCGATCGCCGACCTCGATAGCGATACCCAATCCCACCATGGCGATACCGACTATGCCAGCGGCAACGTCGTCCTCACCTATGGCGACCACATCCTCCGCGCCGACTCCCTCACCTACGACCGCTCCACCGGCGACGTCACCGCCGAAGGTCATGTCGAGCTCAACGGCGGCAGGAACAACGAGGACATCAAAGCCAGCCACGGCACCTACAACCTGCGCTCCGAGACCGGCCGCTTCTACGACGTGCACGGCTCCGTCGAGATGGCCCGCGCCTATCCCGTCAACTCCTTCGTCTCTCCCACCACGCCTGGCACCATCGGCGCTCCCGGCGCCCACGCTCCCGGCTATCAGAACTCCAACCCCTTCCTCTTCGAAGGCACCGTCGTCGTCAAGACCGGCCCCACCGACTACACCATCTACAACGGCTCCGTCACCACCTGCCTCCTGCCCAATCCCGACTGGCAACTCTCCTCCCGCAAGATCACCATGGACGGTGGCAAAGCCCGCGCAGCCAGGTCCACCTTCACCCTGCTGGGCATCCCGCTGCTCTTCTTCCCCTACGTCACCCATCCCACCGACTCCAACGGCCGCCAGTCCGGCCTCCTGATCCCCGAGTTCGGTTACTCCAGCGCCAGCAAGGATACCGGCTCCAAGGGAGCCACCATCGGCGAGCAGCTCTACCTCGTCCTCGGCCGCTCCGCCGACCTCACCCTCGGCACCATCTACTACTCCCTGCGCGGCTTCTCCGAGAATGGCACGTTCCGCTATAAAGGCTTCGGCGACAACTTCTTCAACGCCCACATCTCCGCCCTCCAGGATCGCGGCTTCTATGCCCCCGGCGTCAACGCCGCCGGCCAGTCCGTTACCGTCTTCAATAACCAGGGTGGCGAAGACATCACCTCCAGCTTCCGCCGCCAGTTCACCCCCACCATCCGCGGCGTCGGCGATGCCGAATATCTCAGCTCGTTCATCTACCGCGAAGCCTTCACCCCCAACTTCAACCAGGCCATCAGTACCGACATCACCTCCAGCGTCTATCTCACCCAGCAGAAGGATGGCTTCTCCGCCGCCACCCGCTTCGACCGCTACGAGGGCCTCAAGGTCGTGCAGACCGACTTCAGCCCCGAGGCGGAGGTCAAGATCTACCACGTGCCCTCGATCGACTTCACCGGTCTCGACCACCCCATCCCCGGCACGCCCCTGTTCTGGAACATCGCCGCCTCCACCGCCGGCCTCAAGCGCGTGGAGCCCGGCTTCGCCACCGCCGGCCTCACCTGGCGCCTCGACCTCCGCCCCGAGCTCTCCCTCCCCCTGCGTTTTGAAGGCTGGCACGTTCTCGCCAGCGCCGCCGTCCGCGAAACCGTCTACTCCCGCTCGCGACAGACCCCCTACGGCAATAACGCCACGCCCGTCCAGAGCAACGAGCCGCTCGATCGCCACGATCTCGATCTCGCCGTCGACATCCGTCCCCCCGCCGTCGAGCGCACCTTCACCGTCCCCGAGCGCTGGCGCCGCGTCTTCGGCGACCAGGTGACCCACACCATCGAACCCGAGATCACCTACCGCAATACCCACGGCATCGACAACTTCCTCGGCGTCCTGCGCTTTGACGACGTTGACCTCGCCAGCGATACCGACGAACTCCAGTACGGCGTCACCCAGCATCTCTACTTCAAGCCCCATCCCAGGACGCCCGCCAAACCCATGCCCGGCTGCCCCGCGAAACCCGTCACTCCCACGATCTCCGGCAGCGAAACAGAGACTACTCCGGAGACCCCGGCCGTCGACACGCTCGAGCCCGACGAGCGCGCCACCCTCGACATCAACGGCATCCCCAACGCCAACGCCAACGCGCCCGACCAGCCCCTACGCACCCACCGCAAGCCCGACCCCTGCGCCCAGTCCCCCGCCGCCCCGCCCCAGCAGGAGTGGTTCAGCTGGATCCTCACCCAGAAGACCTTCTTCGAACCCACCTTCGGCGGAGCCGTCATCAACCAGCGCCGCAATATCTTCGATACCACCCTGGACTTCTCCGGCGTCGCCTTCCTCACCCAGCCCCGCAACATCTCTCCCCTCAAATCCCGCATGCGCTTCCGCACCTCCAGCCATACCGACATCGCCTGGGACTTCGACTACGACACCGGCGCCAGGAAGTTCACCAGCTCCAACACCCTTCTCGATGTGCACGAAGGCAAGATCTTCGGCGGCTTCTCGTACGCCCGCCTCAACGCCCCCGGCAAGACCTACACCGAGGTCATCAACACCACCACCAACATCGTCACCGGCCTCACCACCTCAGCCGTCGCCAACTTCTCCCAGATGCGTGTCCTGTTCGGCTACGGCAAGCCCACCGACGCCGGCCTCTCCGCCGCGGTCTCCTCCGGCATCGACCTGAACCTTGGCAGCTCGCAGTACATCACCGTCCAGACCAACTACAACTGGAACTGCTGCGGCCTCTCGGTCGAGTACCGCAAATACGACCTCGGCACGATCCGCGACGAAGGTGCTTACAGCTTCAACTTCACCCTCGCCAACATCGGCAGCGCCGGCACCATCCGCCGCGCGGCCTCGCTCTTCTAAGCCCGCCGCGGCCTGACTCCTTAACTCTGCGATAATCAAGGAATTGTGCTCACCTCTCGCCGTCTGGCTACCCTCTTCCTCGCCTCCACCCTGACCTCGTTCGGCTGCCACGCCCAAACCCCCGGCGCAAGCCCGGCCAGGATCGAAACGGGCGCCACCCTCACCCCAGCCGAGGCCCATCGCGTCGAGATCCTGCTGCGCGGCAAAGCACAACTGCCCCCCGGATCAACCATCTCCATCGGTCCCGCGCAGCCCTCTGACGTCGCCGGCTTCCACACCATCAACGTCACCTTTACCGCCGACGACAAGACCTCGCACCCCGTCAACTTCCTCATCTCCGACGACGGCAGGACCATCGCCCAGTTCATCAAGTACGACATCTCCGCCGACCCCCGCACCATCGTCTCCGACGCCGGCCGGCCCTCCCGCGGAGGCCCCGCCTCCGCCCCCGTCATCCTCGTCAACTTCGATGACCTCGAGTGCCCCTTCTGCGGCCGCTTCCACGACAGCCTCTTCCCCGCTATCACCCAGCGCTACGGCGACAAGGTCCACATCGTCTACCGAGACTTCCCCCTCTCCGAGATCCATCCCTGGGCCATGCACGCTGCCGTCGACGTGAACTGTCTCGCCGCCCAGTCCCCCGCCGGCTACTGGAACCTGGTCGACTACATCCATCACCACGCCGAAGACATCGGCGCCGATCCCAACGCGAAGGCCGACACCACCAAGCCCGACGCCCCCAAGCACACCCTCGACCGCGCCTACGCCCAGCTCGACAAGCTCACCCGCGACCAGGGCGCCGAGCAGAGGGTCGACACCGCGAAGCTCGACGCCTGCGTGACCAAGCAGGACACCTCGGCCATCGATGCCTCCAAGCAGCTCGGCACCACCCTCAACATCGAGTCCACGCCCACCTACTTCATCAACGGTGAGAAGTTCGAAGGAGCCCTCCCCATCGACTACGTCTTCGCCCGCATCGACGACGCCCTCCGCGCCGAAGGCGTCACCCCGCCCCCGCCCTACGTAGCTCCTGCCGAACCCACCACCCCGCCAACCTCCGGCAAGTAAACCCTCCGAACCCCGTAAGGCCCGCTTCCGCAACGGCTGGAGCGGGCCTCGCTGCGTCAGGTACCCTGTACTCTATCTGCACCCCTGATCCCGGAGCCTTCTCTGCATGGACGTCCACGCCCCGCACGAACCCATCCACACCTGGCGCGACTTCGCCATCCACCTCACCGTCGTCACCATCGGCCTCCTCATCGCTCTCTCGCTCGAGGCCCTGGTCGAGCACATCCACCAGCGCCACCTCCTGCACACCGCCGAGATCAACCTCCACATCGAGCTCCAGAACAATCGCGATCTCCTCGCCGGCGACGAGCACCATCTCGACCTCACCCAAGCCCACCTCCAGAACGACATCGCCGCCCTCACCGCGCGCAAGTCCAATCCCGCCCTCCCCGACACCCTCAACTTCGGCTGGAGCTGGAACAGCATGGAAGACTCCGCCTGGACCACTGCCCGCGACTCCAGCGCCCTCACCCTCATGTCCTACGACACCGAGCAGGCCTGGGCTGTCATCTACGGCCAGCAGGGTGCGGTCAACGATCAGGCCAGCGTCTACATCCACGACATCTACCGCGCCCAGGCACCGCTCAAGGGCCGCCCATTCGCCCAGCTCACTCCCGCCGACCTCGATCAGTCCATCGCCGCCATCCAGCTGACCCTCGCCGATCTCGACCACCTCCGCGATCTCTGCAAATCCCTCGACCGAATCTACAACCGCACGGGAAACCCGTAGCCCCCAAGGAGCCAGCCTCATGGATGTCCACGCCCCGCACGAACCCATCCACACCTGGCGCGACTTCGCCATCCATCTCACCATCGTCACCATCGGCCTCTTCATCGCGCTGTCGCTCGAGGCCCTCGTCGAACACCTCCACAACCGCCACCTCGTCCGCGAAGCCCGCGCCAACATCCGCCAGGAGATCGAGATCGACGACCAGGCCGCGCGGAAAGACATCGCTCTCGTGCAGCAGAACATCGACACCCTCCGGGCCAACATCGATACCATCCACCTGCTGCAAACCCACCCCAAAGACTTTCACGGCTCCCTCACCAACAGCATGTCCTTCGACACACTCAACGACGCCGCCTGGCGCACTGCCCGGGACACCGGCGCCCTCAGCTTCATGCCCTACGGCGAAGTTCAGCGCTACTCCGACCTCTACATGCTCGAAGACCTGGTCAACCAGAAGGCCATCCGCGCCGGCGAACAAAGCTTTCGTGCCAGCATCCCCACCCTCATGGGCTACAACATCTCCAGCATCCCCGCCGAGGAGCTCACCCAGATGCTCCGGGATAACGCCGCCACCGAGATCGACCTCGTTACCTTGAAGCAGTTCCTCATCCAGCTCGACCAGCAGTATGTAGCCGAACTCAAGCAGTAATCTCCAGTCTCCCCATGCACTTCCCGATCCACGCGAAGCCCCTCGACCGTCCGCGCAGGACAAAAACACGCGGCGAAATTTCGCCTCCGCGCCTCTAATAGTGCAGCGACCAGGGTCCAGCGATCGCCGCAATCAGCCTGAGCAGTGCCGGCCACAATTGGCCAACGGAAAGGAGACACCACCGTCCATGAGGCAGCATCCCCTGGCAGCAATCCAGCGCGCATCGCTTCTGCTCTCCGCTGCCGCGCTCTTTGCAGGCACTCCCCTGCTCGCCCAGCAATCCCCCTGGGGAACCGGCCCTCTCCTGCCGCGACTCCCCGAAGCCCGCTCGCCCTTCGTCCTCGGCGCCGTCACCGACCCCGCCACCGGCAGGTCCGCCTTCTCCTACCACGGCGCCGAGATCCCTCCCGTCATGCGAACCTCGCCCGGCAGCATCCTCCACCTGGTCTACCAGAACCACCTCACCACCCACTCCCGCGAGCTCTGCGTCGACGGCCCCTGCCGCAACATGACCAACCTCCACTTCCACGGCCTCCACGTCTCTCCCCATGCCCATCAGGACGATGTCCTCTCCATGATGGCCATGCCCGGCCAGAGCCTCCAATACGCCGTCGTCATCCCGTCCTACGAGGCGCCCGGCCTCTACTGGTATCACACCCACCCCCACGGCGAGAGCTATCAGCAGTCGCTCGACGGCATGTCCGGAGCCATCGTGATCGACGGCATCGACCGCTACGTCCCCGAAGTCCGCTCCATGAAAGAGCAGATCCTGGTCCTGCGCGACGCCGTGCTCGATCTCCCCGGCGCCAACGCTCGCCGGATTCGAGCAGCAGGTCGAGCTCTCCCCCACCCGCTGCGGCTCAGAGACCGAAGCTCCCGAACGAGCCTTCACCGTCAATGGCGTCATCCGCCCCCGCATCGCCATCGCCCCGGGCGAACGCCAGTTCTGGCGCATCGTCAACGCCTCGCCCGACCTCTACGCCGACCTCTCCCTCGACACCCAGCAACTCCACGTCGTCGCCATCGACGGCATGCCCCTCGCCTATCACGACCCCAAACGCCACGAAGAATCGCTCGCCCACTTCCTCCTCTCCCCGGCCGCCCGCCTCGAGCTCATCGCTACCGGCCCGCGCGCCGGCTCGCATACCTCCCTGCGCACCGCCTGCGTCGACACCGGCTCCGACGGCGATCCCAATCCCGCCATGGTCCTCGCCGACCTCGATACCACGCACCCCTCCACCGGCAGGCTCACCCCCACCACCCACGGTCCCGCCGTGCACAAGGTCATCCCGCCCGCAACCCTCGCCCAGGTCGAACACGCTCCCGCCAAGTTCAACGTCGTCTTCAGCGAAGACAAGAACGGCTTCTACATCAACGGCCAGAAATACTCTCCCACCGGCGGTCCCATGCTCACCGTCAAGATCGGCCACTACGAACACTGGCAGGTCGTGAACGCCTCCAACGAGATTCATCCCTTCCACATCCACCAGGTCCACTTCCTGGTCTACTCCGTCAACGGCGAACAGCCCGCAACCGAGGATTGGATGGACACCGTCAACGTCTCTCCCGGGGGTACCGTCGACCTCGTCATGGACTTCACCGACCCCATCATCCGCGGCATGTCCCTCTTCCACTGCCACCTGCTCAAGCACGAAGACAAGGGCATGATGGCCAAGATTCTCTTCCAGTAAGGACGACCCCACTCCCGCCATAAACCGAATTTCCCCGGAAAATCCCGCGCAAACCCGCTGTTTAGAACGCCTTGAGCCACAGCACGCCGTGCAGTCTCATCCGGCACCCGCGGCTTCCCCGGTCAGCGATGCGACGCAGCGCACACCCCATTCGGTCCCTCCCGAAGTACACTAGTACGGTTGCGTGAATCCGCGCCCCAACCGTACTGGAGCCGTCTTGAAGATCGTTCTTGCAGAAAAGGTCTCACCCGCCACGCTCGCTATCTTTCAGAAGGAGCCCGGCTGGAACATCGTCACCGCGGATCAGATTGCCCCCGGCGGCCTGCCCGCGGAACTCGCGGACGCCGACGCCCTCATCGTCCGCTCTGCCGTGCAGGCTGATGCAGCCCTGCTCGCCGCCGCTCCCAAGCTCCGCATCATCGGCCGCGCCGGCGTCGGTGTCGACAACATCGATGCAGCCGAAGCCACGCGCCGCGGCATCGTCGTCATGAACACCCCCGGCGCCAACGCCGTCGCCGTCGCCGAGCTCACCCTCGGCCTCATGATCTCCATGTGCCGCAGCATCCCCCGCGCGAATGCGTCCATGCACGCCGCCAAGTGGGACAAGAAATCCCTGCAGGGCTCCGAGCTCCGCAACAAGACCCTCGGCATCATCGGCCTCGGCCGCATCGGTCTCGAAGTCGCTCGCCGCGCTCAGGCCTTCGGCATGGACGTCATCGGCTACGATCCCTTCATCGCCCCCGTCATCGCCCGCGAGAACCACGTCGCCCTGCTCTCGCTCGACGAAGTCCTCGCCGGCTCCGACTTCCTCTCTCTCCACGTCGGCCTCACCCCGCAGACCGAAGGCCTCATCAACGAGGCCTCCATCGCCCGCATGAAGAAGGGCGTCCGCATCATCAACTGCGCGCGCGGCGAGCTCATCGTCGACCAGGCCCTCGCCGCCGCCGTCCAGTCCGGCCACGTCGCCGGTGCCGCCCTCGACGTCTTCCGCCAGGAACCCCTCAAGGATTCCCCCTACTTCGGCATCGACAACGTCCTGCTCTCCCCGCACATCGCCGGATCCACCGACGAAGCCCAGGAGGCCATCGGCATCCAGCTCGCCAACCAGGTCCGCGACTACCTCAAGCTCGGCGTCGTCCAGAATGCCGTCAACGTCGCCTCGCTCTCGGAAGAGGAGTACGCCGAAGTCTCTCCCTACATCGAAATGGCCGCACGCCTCGGCCAGCTGCTCAGCCACGCCGGCGGCAGCGGCAGCGCCGATACCGCGCTCGGCCACATCGAGAGCATCTCGCTCACCTACAACGGCCGTCTCGCCCAGCTCAAGACCGACATGATCCGCAACGCCGCGATCGCCGGTGTCCTCCACGGAGCCGACGGCGTCAACCGCATCAACGCCTTCGCCGCCGCGGGCGAGCGCGGCATCCGCGTCCAGGAAGACAAGCGCGAGCACATCTCCGGAGGCACCGGCGCCACCCTGCGCCTCAGCCTCCACTGGAGCCGCAAGAGCTCCACCGGCCACGCAGCCGACGTGGAACACGGCAACTGGACCGGCCTCGCCACCGTCCTCCACGGCCACTCTCCCCGCCTGCTCAGCTACGATGGCATCGACATCGAGGCCGAGCTCGCCGGAACCCTCGTCATCATTCGCAACCAGGACGTTCCCGGTGTCATCGGCCGCATCGGCACCATCCTCGGCGAAGCCAGACTCAACATCGCCAGCTTCGCTCTCGGCCGCGCCAAACCAGCGCACCCGGCAGCTTCCTCGTCTCAGACTTCTGAAGGCCATGCCCTTGCCGTCGTCCAGCTGGATATCGTTCAGCCCGACGGCTCAACCTCCAACGCTCCCGAGCTCCAGCAGGCCCTCACCGCCCTGCGCCAGGTGGACGCGATCACTAGCGTTCGCGTCGTGGAACTCGGTAAGTTATAAACTTATATGGCTGCGGACACCACCCCGCAGCGTCAGGAATCCTCCCCGATGCCTATGTCTGTTCGCACGATGAGTTTGCAGTTTGTCCCTACGATCAGTATCGTCTTCGCCTCCTCGATCCTCCTCCTCGCCGGCTGCCACAAGGGCCCGCAGCAGGGCGTCGTCGCCACGGTCAACGGTCATCCGATCTTCCAGACCGACGTCGACAAGGCCTACAACGCGCAGTTGGCCACCAATCCCCAGCAGCAGGCGCCCACGCTTGACCAGGAGGACTCGCTCAAGCTGAACATCCTCCATAACCTCATCCTCGAGGCCGAAGTCGATCAGCGCGCCGCCAAAGAGGGCCTGACCGCTACCGATGCCGAGGTCGAAGCCAAGCTCGCCGAGATGAAGGCTCCCTACACCGAGGATCAGTTCCAGGCCAAGCTCAAGGCCTCCAATCTCACCCTCGACGAGCTCAAGCGCGACGTCCGCCGCTCGCTCACCCAGGAGAAGCTCCTCAACAAGGAGATCAACTCCCGCATCACCGTCACCGACGCGGCTGTGACCAACTACTACAACGCCCACAAGGCCGACTTCAACTTCGTCGAGCCCAAGTACCACATCGCCCAGATCGAGGTCACCGATCAGGGTTCCGCGCAGGCCGGCAACCTCCAGAACAACAAGGCCACCAGCGATGAGGACGCGCGCAAGAAGATCCAGGTCATCAAGAATCGCATCGACTCCGGTGAAGACTTCGGCGAGCTCGCCGCGAACTTCTCCGAGCGTCCCGACACCGCCCCCAACGGCGGCGACATGGGCTTCATCACCGAGTCGCAGTTGAAGACCGATCCCGCCATCTACGCCGCCATCAGCAAGCTTACCGCCGGCGAAACCACCGACATCATCCCGCAGATCGATCCCACCACCCACAAGCCCGGCGGCTACTCCATCTTCAAGCTCATCAGCAAGGAGGCGGCCGGCCAGCGCGAGCTCTCAGACCCGCGCGTCCAGCAGAGCATCCGCCAGCAGCTCCACGAAAGCCGCGCCCAGCTCCTCCAGGCAGCCTTTCGCGAGATGCTGACCGCCCAGGCTAAGGTCGAAAACTACTTCGCCGAAGAAGTCTTCAAGCGCGACGCACAGTAGCACCCGGGAGAACCAACCGAAGTGACCTCAACTCTTCTATCGCGGCTTCCCTTCGCTGGCCTGCTCTGCGCGCTCCTTCCGGTCCTCGCCGGCTGCCGCCCGGCGGTCTCACCCGCCACGCCCCTCAGCCAGCTCAATGCGCAGCAGACCCGCGGCCACGCTGTCTTCCAGGCCGCCTGCTCGCAGTGCCACGACGACCGCGACTCCGACGCCCTGCACGGCCCACCCATGCTCGGCGTCTTCCGGCAGCAATACCTTCCCAGCGGAGCTCCCGCCAACGATGACCGCGTCACCGTCACCATCCTCCAGGGCCACGGCATGATGCCCGCCATCAATCTCGACTCGCAGGACACCCAGGACCTCCTGGCCTACCTCCATACCCTCTAAACCCACCCTGTAGCCGTACCCTGTACCTCAGGCTCCATGACCCCAGACGATCCTCAGCCGTCCGCCACGCCCACACCCGCGCAAGACACCGGCTTCTCCACCCGCCACCTCCCCGGCACCCCCGCCGGCGAGCTCAAAGGCATACTCCCCGGCATGGCCTTCATCGGCATGTATCTGCTGCTGCTCGCCATGCTCAACGCCTTCGCCGCTCTACGCGGTATCTTCGGCACCGGCCTTCCCCGCTATGGCATCTTCGGCATCTGCACCCTCATGGTCATCGGCGTCTTCGGCTTCCTTCGCCTCCGCCGCTGGGGATGGGCCATCGTCGCCGCTGGCTTCCTTCTCCTCGCAGCCGGCGACTTCTACCTCTACTCCCGCCGCCACATCGGATTTCTCCTCATCCGCGGCCTCTTCAGCATCGTCTTCTTCCTCTACCTGAGCCGCACCGAAGTCCGCGAACGCCTCCACTAATCAGCCGCACCCTGCATTCAACAGGCTCGCACCCAGCGCTTTCACGCACCACCGCGCAGCGCTCCCGGCGTGCGCACAGCACCTAGTCGTGCCAAAAAGCCTCTTTCGCCTCCTCACGCCTCCGAAAGGCCTGCCCCCTCAGCGCATCGAGCGGCAGGGGTGAGAGCAGTACGGCAACAGATGCGAGGGCGAGCAGCAGGTCGGGGATCATATCCGCCCTATCGACAGTCAACCCACAGACTTTAGTGTCGTTCGCTCTGTCCCAAAGCCGGCCATGGCTCCCCCCGGCGCAGCCCTGCCACCCGCACCCATCCGCCGAAACCATCTACAATAAAGCAGCAGATGGCTCCCCTCCTTCAATCCGACGGGCATTCCAACCCCCACGCCGACGCGCTTATCCAGATCGATCTCTCCCCGCGCAAGCCCGCCCCCAAGCCCGCCTGGCTCAAAGCCCGCGCCCCCATGGGCGAGACCTTCCACAACCTCAAGAAGCTGGCCCGCGACCTCAACCTCCACACCGTCTGCGAGTCCGCCCACTGCCCCAACATCGGCGAGTGCTGGAACCACAAGACCGCCACCTTCATGATGCTCGGCAACCTCTGCACCCGCCGCTGCGGCTTCTGCGCGGTCCCCAAAGGCAAGCCCGAGCCCATCGACCACGAAGAGCCCTCCCGCGTCGCCTACGCCGTAGCCCAGCTTGGCCTCGCCCACGCCGTCATCACCAGTGTCAACCGCGACGACGACAACCTCGGCGCCGCCCAGGCCTTCGTCAACGTCATCGCCGAGATCCGCCGCCAATCCCCGGGCACGCAGGTCGAAGTCCTCACCCCCGACTTCCAGGGCGTCCCCGAAGCCCGCCGCATGGTCGTCGCCGCGCGCCCCGAGATCCTCAACCACAACATCGAGACCGTCCCCCGCCTGTACCGCGTCGCCAAATCCGGAGGCCGCTACGAGCGCTCTCTCGAATTCCTCGCCGAAGCCAAGCGCGACGCCATCGCCTCGCCCTCGGTATCTCGTCCCTCGCATCTCGCATCTCCGCCTCTGGTCACCAAGACCGGCATCATCGTCGGCATGGGCGAAGAGATGCACGAGCTCCTCGCCGTCTTCCGCGACCTCGCCGACCGCAAGGTCGACATCCTCACCATCGGCCAGTACCTCCGCCCCTCGCGCGACCATCTCCCCATGTCCCGCTTCTACACCCCGGACGAGTTCGCCTTCCTCAAGCACGAAGCCCTGCAGATGGGCTTCCGCCACGTAGAGTCCGGCCCCCTGGTCCGCTCCAGCTACCACGCCCACGAGCAAGCCCAGTCCACCGGCCTCGCCTAGCCGCGGCTCCGCGTACCTGCTACGCCACCACCGCCGCAAGCTCTCCCGGCCTGGGATATCTCTCCGCCCCCGCCATGAACGCCTCGATCGCCGCAACTGTCTGAATCCCGCCCCGCGCCCCATCCGCCATGCAGTTCATCGCCGCCGCCGCGCACGAGAAATCGAGCCCCCGCTCCAGCTCCCACCCCTGCCGCAACCCATACAGAAATCCCGCGTGAAAGATATCGCCCGCGCCGGTCGTATCCACCACCGGCACGCGGTACGCCGCGCTGAAGTGGAACTCTTTCCCATTCCAGGCCAGCACCCCATCCGGCCCCAGCGTCGCCGCCGTCAGCCGGCATCCATAGCGAGACTGCATCTTCCGCAGCGCACGCCGCAGATCGCTCTCGGCCATCAGCCGGCAGGGAAAGTCGCGGCTCACAATCAGGTAGTCGACCTGCTCGATCAACGCTTCCACGTCCGGATAAATCTCATCCAGATCCGCCGTCACCGGAATGCCCGCCTCCCGCGCCCACCCCGCCGCCAGCGTCGCCGCGGCCGTGTCGTAGCCATCCACATGCAGCGCCCGCGCGCGCACAATCCACTCGCGCTCCAGCTCTTCCGGCCGCAGAATCATTCGCTCATCCCTGCGGCACAACACGGTCCGCTCCCCCGAACCGTCTACCAGAATCAGTGACCGCGGACTCGCCGCATGCTCCACCGTCACCAGCCGCGCCTCCACACCCGCCTGCGCAAACGCACGCGCATGCAGCCGCGCCCCATCATCATCTCCCAGCTTGCCCACATACCGTGTCCGCATGCCCCAGCGCTGGCACGCCACCACCGCCGTCGCCACCTGCCCACCCGGCATCACCGTCTCGTGGCTGTACTCCACCTTCGACCCGCACACCGGAAACTCCGCCAGCGCAATCAACGTGTCCGTAGCATTGAGACCCACTCCAACGAGATCCACTTCCGACATCAACGGCATGGGCTGATTGTAATCCGAGCCTTCCAACCTCACCTCTCAGTCCGCAGCCAACTCCATCGCCGCCACCTTCTCCACCTCCACCAGCGTCGAGTAAAACGTAGCCCCTCCCCCGATATCCGTCAGCCGCTCGCTGGTCAGCGCATTCACATTCGCTCCATCCTGGCTCAGCTTCTGCCAGTCCAGCCGCGCCGCCACCACGCCCTCCGGCACCGTCTCCCCCACCCTCGCCGTCAGCGTGATCCGCCCCCGCCCATTCCACACGCTCACGCGATCGCCCGTCACCACACCGCGCGCCGCCGCGTCCGTCGGATGCATCTCCAGCAGCCCCGCCGTCTTCCGCTCCATCAGCCGATGCCCCGGCAGATTCGCGAACGTCGTGTTCATAAAGTTGTCCGCCTTGCGCGGCAGAAACTCCAGCGGATACGCTCCCCCGCCCTCAGCACCGCCCCGCGACTCTACCGGCGCCACCCACTCCGGCACCGGCGTCAACTCCGCCCGGCCGCTCGCCGTCCTGAACCACTCGCGCGAACTGAACGGCAAGCTCTCTCCGCGCTCATTCTTCGGCAGCGCCAGCCCCACCTGTCCCTCCGCCTCCAACCGCGCCTTCGTCACTCCCGCAAAATACGGATGCTCCGTCTCCAGCGCCTGCGCAATCAACGCCTCTTCCCCATCCTCAAACTCCGCCTCCCCCGGAAACAGCCGCTTGCCCAGCTCTCCAAACAGCCACACATTCGACCGAGCCTCCCCCAGCGGAGCGATCGCCGGCTGCGAGATCTGCGCGAAGAAATGCCCATACGCTCCCATCACATCCTTATGCTCCAGGAACGTCGTCGCCGGCAGCACCACATCCGCATAGTCGGTCGTGTCGGTAAAGAACTGCTCGTGCACCACCGTAAATAAATCCTCGCGCCGCAACCCCTTCAGCACGCGCTCCGAATCCGGAGCAACCGTCGCCGCGTTGCAGTTATACACAAACAGCGCCTTGACCGGCGATGAGACCGGGTGCCCCATGTCCCTCGCACTTGGGGACATGGGTTTGCAGGATGCGTCAGGTTCCCGCCCCAGCTCCGTCAACGCCAGCCCCAGCTCCGACATATTCACCACCCGCGCCGCGCGCCCCAGCGAGCTCTGCTGCATTAGCTCCGGCATCTGCAGCTTCGCCGCGTTGAACGGAAACGCCCCGCTCACCGACAGCAACAGCCCACCCCCGCGCCGCTTCCAACTTCCCGTAATCAACGGCAGCATCGCCACCGCGCGCACCGCCGTGCCGCCATTCTCGCTGCGCTGAATCCCGTAGTTCAACCGAATCGCCGCCGCACCCCGGCCATCCCTCCCCGCCTGCCCATACGCCTTTGCCAGCGCCTCAATCCTCTCGCCGGCAATCCCCGTCACCTCCGCCGCGCGCCTCGGCGAGTGCTCCTCGCGCAGCGCATGCGCCCGTAGTTCGTCCCCACCCTGCGCGCACTCCCGCAGATACTCGGCGTCGTCATAGCCATCGCGAAACAGCACATGCATCATCGCCAACGCCAGCAGCCCATCCGTTCCCGGCCGTATCGCCAGGTGCTCATCCGCCAGCCCCGCCGTGCGCGTCCGGTAGGGATCGATCACCACCAGCCGCCCACCCTTGCGCCGAGCCTCCTCGATGAACGGCCACAGATGGATGTTGTTCCCATGAATATTCGCGCCCCACGCAAGGATCAGCCCCGACTGCGCGAAATCCTGCGGCGAGGTCCCCAGCCGCACGCCGTACACCTGCTTCAGCCCCTCGCCGCCCGCGCTCGCGCAGATCGTCCGATCCAGCTGTGACGCGCCCAGCCGATGAAAAAATCTTCGGTCCATCGAGCCGTATCCCAATTGCCCGATGGTGCCCGCATAGCTATACGGCAGCACACTCTCCGGCCCCCACGCCTCCGCCGTTACCTTCAACCTCTGCGCCACCAACTCCAGCGCCTCATCCCACGAGATCCGCTCGAATGCCTCTGCCTCATGCCCCTTCGGCAGCGGCCCCTTCGCCACGCCCTGCTTCCGCCGCATCGGATACAGCAGCCGCTCCGGCGAGTACACCCGATCCAGGTACCGCGCCACCTTCCCACACAGAAATCCGCGCGTCACCGGATGCGCCGGGTCCCCCTGCACCTTCGTCGCCCGCCCCGTCAGCGCATCCACCGTTACCAGCACGCCGCACGAGTCCGGGCAGTCATGCGTGCACACCGCATGCACCATCTTCGTTCCGCCTGAGTTTGCAACCGCCGCAGCCATAGATATATTGTAGGCGTCACCCCTTCGCTCCCGCCTCGTTTCCCTCTGCGAAACTTGGCTCACTTCGCGCCCTTTGCGTCAAAGCCTTTCCCCCTGGAGTCCCCATGAACCGCCTCGCCCTGGCCCTCGTTCTCTGCATGCCGCTCAGCGCAGCCGCCCAATCCGCCCCCACGCCGAAACCCAAGCCATCCTCCACGTCCTCAACCAATCCGCCGACGACTGGAACCGCGGCGACCTCGACGCCTTCGCCACCAGCTACAAGAACTCCCCCGACATCCTCTTCATGGGCCGCACCATCCAGCACGGCTACGCGCAGATGCTCGCCCACTACAAGGCCGCCTACGCCAACTCCGCCGCCATGGGCAAGCTCGCCTTCTCGCAACTCGAAGTCCAGCCGCTCGACGCCCACTTCGCCACCGTCACCGGCCGCTTCCACCTCGAGCGCACCACCGCCGGCGGTGGCAACGCCGACGGCTACTTCCTCCTCGTCGTCGAGCACACCCCCGCCGGCTGGAAGATCGTCCGCGACGACACCAGCGCCCTCCCTCCGCCTGCAGCCCAGTCCGCAGCATCCAAATAGCCTCCTGCGTTACCCTTGCTGCAGGAGCCGCATGCACCCCACACCCCTGCTCGAAGCCCGCGACCTGGTCAAAGACTTCGGCTCCACGCGCGTCATCCACGGCGTCTCCCTCAACATCCTGCGCGGCGAGACCCTCGGCCTCGTCGGCGAGTCCGGCTCCGGCAAAAGCACCATCGCTCGTCTCCTCCTTCGCCTCATCGAACCCACCAGCGGCCGCATCCTCTTCCACGACGCGACTGCCGATTCGCGCGAAACGGCCCCGCCCACCTGCGATCTCCTGCAGCTAAATTCGCGCGACATGCGCCGCCTCCGCCGCCGTCTCTCCATCGTCTTTCAGGATCCCTACGCCGCCCTCAACCCGCGCATGTCCGTCCGCCAGATCCTCTCCGAGCCCTTCGCCATCCACCGCGAAGCTCCCCCTCAGGGCCTCGAACCCCGCCTCCACGAGCTCCTCTCCGAAGTCGGCCTCGATCCCTCCGCCCTCCGCCGCTATCCCCACGAGTTCTCCGGCGGCCAGCGCCAGCGCATCAACATCGCCCGCGCCATCGCCCTCCGCCCCGAGCTTCTCGTCCTCGACGAACCCGTCAGCGCCCTCGACGTCTCCGTCGGCGCGCAGGTCATCAACCTGCTCCGCGACCTTCAGCAGCGCTACGGCCTCACCTACCTCTTCATCTCCCACTCCATGCCGCTGGTGCGCTACCTCTGCCACCGCGTCGCCGTCATGCAACACGGCCGCGTCGTCGAGACCGGCACCTGGAGCGAAGTCTGCGACACCCCCCGCGAACCCTACACCCGGCAGCTCCTCGCCGCCACCCCCGAGCTCCCCGCACTCGAGCTGGCGCCCACCCGCTAGCCCTCGGCCATGCTCTGCCGCTTCGCCTCCACATCGCAAACATTGCGCAGATAATCCCACGAGTACAACCCCGCCTCGTGCCCATCGTTCCACTTGAATCGCACCGCATAGTTCCCCACCGGCGTCACCTCCACCGGCCGCGGAGGAGCCTCATACATCGGCAGCAACGGCGCGGGCTTCGCCTTCGCCACCCCCGGCGCCCTGCCCTCTTTCTCCCGCTCCTCATGGCACGTCGCGCAGGGGCACGCAGCCCGCAGCCACGCAAAATTCCACGAGCTCCGATGACCATCCTTCCACTCGATCACCACGCCCGTCCCGCCGCTCTTGTCCACCCGCACCTTCTCCGGACGAATCGCGTCGCCCGTCAGCTTCGGCCACTCGGCGCCGCCCGCCTCACCCTCCCGCACAATCCGAATTCCTTCATGACTCATCTTGATTCCCTCATGTCAATCCGCGCAGCGCTCATCCCTGCGCCTGCCTCCAGAAGAAGTACGCCGCAATCACGCAGCCCGTTCCAACCACAATCGCCCGCAGCACATCGCCGTTCACCCGCCGCGCAAAGCGAGCGCCGACCCATCCGCCCAACGCCGCAAACACCATCGACACCACGCAGAAGTGCCACACAATCGCTCCCTTCACAATGAACGTAATAATCGCGCACATGTTCGAGAGCGTCGCCGCCACCACCTTCGTCGCATTCAGCGCATGCATTCGCTCCATGCCAAACATCGCGAGGATGGTCATCACCAGGAACCCGCCGCCCGCTCCAAAGTAGCCGATGTAAAAACACACCGGGAACAGCGAGCACGCCAGCCAGAACCTTGGGATCGGATGCTCTGTCCCGGGATGGAGCGGACGTCTGCGAATCCACTTGGACACCCGGCCGCTGATCCCGAAGATCACCGTCCCTCCCAGGATCAGCCACGGAATCATATGCAGAAACGTCCGCTGCCGCGTGTGCAGCAACACCTCGGCGCCGCACACCCCGCCCAGCACGCAGGTTGCGGCTACCGTCGGCAGAATATCCTTGCGCACATCCTTGCGCAGCGTCGCCAGCGAGGTCAACTGCCCCGGCCACAGCGCCACCGTGTTCGTCGCATTCGCCTGCACCGGAGGAACGCCCATCCCCAGCATCGCCGGAAACGAGATAAACGATCCGCCGCCGGCCATCGCGTTCATCACGCCCGCAATGGTCGATGCAGCCACTAACCAGATGTAATGCAGATGAGGGATGTGCTCAAAAAACATGCTCTCTTCATTGTAGTCATCCGCCGCCCCGCGCCGGACTCAACCACCCAGCCCGGCCAGCCGCAGCGCCTCGTCCGCCGTCTCCGCCACCAGCAGAATCCCGCGATTCCCCCGCAACATTCCCTCCCGGTCGCATACATCCAGAAACGCCAGCATCGTGTCGTAGAATCCCGCCACGTTCAGCAGCACCACCGGCTTCGAATGAATCTTCAGCGTCTGCCACGCCAGCACCTCGAACATCTCCTCGAATGTGCCATACCCTCCGGGCAGAATCAGGAACGCATCGGCGCGCTCCGCCATCAGCGCCTTGCGCGTGTGCATGGTGCTCGTCACATGCAGCTCGCTCACCCCATCATGCGCCACCTCCAGGTCCACCAGCACATGCGGAATCACTCCCACCACGTACCCACCGGCAGCCAGCGCACCATCGGCCACCGCGCCCATCAACCCCGTCTTCCCTCCGCCATAGATCAGGCCAATGCCCCGCTCTGCCAGCGTGCGTCCCAGTTCATCCGCGGCCGCAACATACTCCGGCTTCGTCCCATTCGCCGACGCGCAAAACACCGCTACACTCTTTCCCTCAACTCGCTCTGCCATCCTCTAAGGATACCAACCCCCCTTCGCGATATCGCCGGCCCGGCATCTCACTCCCACCAAAACAGGTTGGCCTCACCGAAAGGTGAGGCCAATCTTCTCTCCAAACTCGATCAACGCCTACGCCCTACCACATACCCCACGCCCGGCTGATATAGTCCGTCAGCGTCATCGTGATCAGCACCAGGAACAGAAAGAACCCCGCGCCAATCGTCATCTTGATCAGCCGCGACTGGTACGCCGCATGCATGAAGAACAGGATCACGATCACCGCTTTGAAGCACGCAATCCCCAGCGCAATCACCGGATTCGCCCACTTCAAGTCGATGTACGCCGCTCCCACCGTAATGCCGGTAAACAACAGCAGCGTGGCAAAGACATACGTGTACTGCAGCGGCGTCACAATGTGATGCTGCGCATGCTCCGGGTTCGTTACATTCTGCGGATCGTTGGCGTCGGTATGAATTCCTTCGTGGGCCATCTTGTTTCCTTCGTAGGTGCGTGTAGCCGTCAGCGTGGACGTTAGTGCAGCGGATGCCGATTGATGAGATACAGCAGCGGGAACAGGAACAGCCAGACAATATCGACGAAGTGCCAATACAATCCGAAGTTCTCTATCGGCGCCACGTAGCCTGAACTGAAATCACCTCGATACGCCCGCCACGTCAGCCAGAACAACAGGCAGATGCCGATCACCATGTGCAGCGCATGCATTCCCGTCATCGCAAAATAAAGGAAGAAGAAGATCTGCGTCTTCTGCGCCATGTCTGGAGCCAGCGGCTCTTCCTTAATGCCATACCCAGCCGGGTTCGTAAACATCGAGATATTGAAGCTGTCACCGGGGATATGGTGCAGCTCATACTTCTCGTGATACTCGTCATACTTCACGCCGAGAAAGATCAGCCCGAAGAAGGTGGTCAGCACCAGCATCATCACCAGCAGGCCCTTCTTCCGCACCTCGGCCGCCCACACGCCCACCGCCATGCAGAAGCCCGACGTGATCAGCACCGCCGTATTCGCCGCGCCCAGCGGCACGCTCAGCTGGTTCGATGCCACCGCAAACGCCGGGTAGTACCAGTTGCGATACAACAGGTACGCAAAGAAGAGTCCGCCGAAGAACATGATCTCGGTCAGCAGGAACAGCCACATGCCAAAGCTGCCCGCCTCACGCTGCTGCTCCTCGGTCTCAAAATGATGCCGGTGCTGCGGCAGCGCCACGTGCTCGTGCTCTGCGTGGACTTCGTGTTCGGTAGTCGCGAGTGCGCTATCCAACGGTCGTCACCTCGTGTTTCGTCTTGTTCTCAAGCCACTCATAGTCATACGCTTCGTGATCCATGATCGGGATTTCGGTGAAATTCTCGGTCAGCGGCGGCGACTGGATCTGCCACTCCAGCCCCGTTGCCTGCCACGGATTGTTGCCCGCAATCGCTCCATACTTCAGCGACCATCCCAGGTACAACATCGGCAGCATGTAGCCCACACCCAGCACCGTTGCGCCCGCCGTCGACAGCACGTTCAGCACCTGGAACTCCGCCGGATACGCATGATAGCGCCGCGGCATTCCCAGGTAGCCCAGAATAAACTGCGGCAGGAACGTCAGGTTGAACCCGATGAACGTCGTCACCGCAGCCAGCTTCGACAACGACTCCGGATACATCCGCCCCGTCATCTTCGGCCACCAGAAATGCACCCCCGCAAGGAACGCCATCAACATGCCGCCCACCATCACAAAGTGAAAGTGCGCCACGATGAAGTACGTCTCCGTCAGGTGAATATCCATGCCCAGCGAGCCAAGGAACACGCCCGTGAGGCCGCCAATCGTGAACAGGCCCATGAACCCGAACGCATACAGCATCGGCGTCTCAAACGTGATCGACCCCTTCTGCAGCGTGAACACCCAGTTGAAGATCTTGATCGCCGAAGGCACCGCCACCAGCATCGTCAGCAGCGAGAACACCAGCGCCGAGTAGTTGGAAACACCCATGATGAACATGTGGTGCTCCCATACAAAGAACCCGAACAGCGCAATCGCCACCGAGCTGAACGCCACCGCCGTATACCCGAAGACGCGCTTTCGACTGAACGTCGAAACCACCTCCGAGATCACACCCATGCCCGGCAGAATCATGATGTACACGGCCGGATGCGAGTAGAACCAGAATAGATGCTGGAACAGCAGCGGATCGCCGCCCTTGGCCGGGTCGAAGACCCCGATCCCGAACAACCGCTCCAGAGCCACCAGCACCAGCGTGATCGCCAGCACCGGCGTGCCCAGCACCATCAGCAGCGACGCCGCATAGTGCGACCACACAAACAGCGGCATCCGGAACCACGTCATCCCCGGGCAGCGCATGCGGTGAATCGTGACGATAAAGTTCAGGCCCGTAAAGATCGAGCTGAAGCCCGCAATGAAGATCGCCGTCGCCGCCGTGATCACATGCGTGTTCAGATAGTGCGTCGAGAGCGGCGTCGTAAACGTCCAGCCTGTATCCACGCCTCCCAGCACCAGCGCCGCCAGCGTCATTCCGCCGCCAGCGAGATACAGGTACCAGCTCAGCAAATTAATCTTCGGGAACGCAAGATCCTTCGCCCCCAGCATGATCGGAATCAGAAAGTTCCCCAGCGTCGCCGGCACCGACGGCACCAGGAACAGGAACACCATGATGATGCCATGCATCGTAAAAAACTTGTTGTACGTGTCCGCGGCCACCAGGTCCGGCTGCGGCGTCAACAGCTCCAGTCGAATCAACCCCGCGAACGCTCCACCGATAAAGAAGAAGAACGTGATCGAAATCAAATAGAGGATCGCGATCCGCTTATGGTCACCCGTCAGCAGCCAGCTCAACAAGCCGTGCTCATTGTTGATGTAGTTCCGCTTGGGAATCTCCGCCGTGCTCTGGTCTGGCAGAGAGACGATGGTATTACCGATCGCAGCACTCATGGCTTCACCGTTTCCGTTGTGCCCTCTGTGGGCGTTGTTGGAGCCGCTTCCCCGCTCGCAGCCGTCATCAGTGTTTGCTGCACGCGGTAGTTCGATTGCATATTCTTGATGAATTCCACCAGGTCAATCAACCCGTCCTCGCTGATCTGCCCCTGGTACGTCGGCATAATGGGCGCGAACCCAGCCGTCACATGCTCGGATGGATTCAGGATCGCGTCCCGCAGATAGGCATCGTCAACCAGAATTTGCCGTCCATCGGTAAGGGTTAGTTTGGAACCATACACACCCGCCAGGCTTGGCCCGCGCGATGCCGCCGTGCCGTTGTGGCAGGAGTTGCAACCCATGCTCGCAAACAACCGCTCGCCATTCTGCGCCAGGCTCTGCCCCGAGTTCGACTGTTCCAGCCACTTCTTGTAATCACCAGGAGTCAGCACCGTCACTTCGCCGATCATCCCCGCATGCTGCGTGCCGCAATACTGCGTGCAGAACAGGTGGTACGTTCCCACCTGCGTCGCCTCAAACCATACCGTCGAGTAGCGGCCCGGAATGACCTCGCGCTTGATCCGAAAATCCGGAATCGAAAAGCTGTGGAACACGTCCTGCGAGATCATCGTCAACTGGATCGGCTTGCCCAACGGCACATGCAGCGAGTCAATCTCATGCTGCCCGCCCGGGTGCTCCGCCTTCCACATCCACTGCTTGCCGACGATATAAATATTCATCGCATTCGCCGGTGGATCGTAGATGCGGAAGTACAGCAGCGCTCCCCACACGAACGCCAGCAGGAAGATCGCCAGCGGAATAATCGTCCACGTCGCTTCCAGCAGCGTCGACCCTTCGATCTGCGTCGCCACCGGATTCTTCTCGCGCCGATAGCGAATCGAGAACACCAGCAGCAGCGTCGCAACCAGCGTCGTCCCGACGATCGTCATCAACACCAGGAAGAAATACAACGCATCGACATACGGCGCGATCCCGCTCGCCTCCGCCGGAAACAGCGCCGAAGCGTGCAGCCAATGCACTAGAAATTGCCACAGTACCGGACTAAGTCCCATCGTTTAGCCTTTATCCATTTCACCGGACTTGTTTTTGCCCGGCAGAGGTGTGTCGTGTTCGCGCGCAAGCTGGATGTCACGCCGAAACATCAAAAATATGAAGCCGCCCAGCGACGCTACCGTTACAATTCCGCCCAATTGCACCACACGCACCACCATCAGTGAGTGCTTGTCAATCTGCGGATCGTAGCGATAGCAATACGTCAAAATGTTCGCCACCGGAGATCCAATCCTGTTCCCCGAAGCGTCCACCAATCCCAGCAGCACATCCTTCGGCGAATACTCCACGCCAAGGTAGTACTGCGCCAACCTGCCCTGCGGTGTCGCAATCTCAATCGAGCTCGCATGCGCAAACTGCGTCAGCTTCCCATCCGGTCCCGGCACCCGCGTGTAGCCAAAGCCCACAGCCTTGGTCACCGCGTCAATCGCCGCTGCCTGGCCCGTCAGATAATGCCAGCCGTTGGCCGTCTCCGGATGCCCATAGCGGCGCAGATAGAACGCCTTCTTCTCCGCAGCCAGCTTCGGCGTCTCCGTCGGATCGATGCTGAGGATGACAATCTGAAAATCCTTGCCCGGCACCAGGTGCACCATCTCCAGCGCACTCGTCAGCCCGTCCATCTCCTCCGAGCACAGCATCGGGCAGTTGTAATACACCGTCGTCAGGATCACCGGATGCTTGCCGTCAAAGTACTTCGCCAGCGTTACCGGCTGGCCCGTGTCGTCGACGAACTGCGCGTCCAGCGGCAGCTGCGCATTCAGATGCTGCGTTACCTGCACCTTATGCAGCACCGTCGGCAGCTCGTTGTTCAGATTCTCGCCTTCGCTCTTGTCGCCGTAGCTTGAAACCTGCGCACCACTTTGCAGCGGCGCGGCCAGCAAGCCAAACGCCAGCGCCAGCCCTGCCATAGCTGCCGTCCTTCGAGTCCAAGTGCGAGTTGTGCGGCCTGCGATCACGCGTTCCTGCTCTCCTGCTTCAAACCCTACTGCTTGCCCTCGGCGCGGTTGTACTCGTTCTTCTCTTCGCGAGCTTCAATCGTCTGCAGCTCGTATCCCGTCCGCGCAAATCCATCGGTCAGCGGAGCCGTCACCGTCGGCGCCGTCTCGCCCGCCATCAGCGTCCCCGCCTGCTGCGGCGAAGGAGCCTGCGGCAACCCGCGCTGCAGGATCAACTCCATCGCGCGGTCAATCGGTATGCGAATCGCGCCGGCAGGAAGATCCTTCGAGCTGCTGTAGTAGTTCAGCAACAGATCTTCGCGCGCGTGCAGATCGGCAATATCCTGGTTCCCATCATCGGTCTCCAGCCGCGGCGTCGGATACGCCTTCGTCATCTCCGACAGCGCGCGCTGCTCCATCACCGCATTCGAGGTCAGATCCTCGCGCTTCTCGCCGCGCGGCGTCGCTCCCAGCGTTCCCGCCTGCGTATGCCACTTGTCCGGCTCGCCATCATGCTTCACCAGCGCGTAGTTGATCGCCTTGCCCAGAGCAAAGCAGAAGAAGAAAAAGATGATGACGAAGCCCGACAGCCCCGCGAGAAACGTGATAATGCCGCCGATCGCGACGTCCTGCGTCTCATAGCCAGGATGTTCGCTATCCATCTTGGGCTTGGGGTGCGCCTGCACTCCCTCCGGCTTGCCCATGTCGTGTCCCTCAGTGTGCATGTTCAGGCTCCAAAAGCTCTTCCGTATGCGGATCGTTCACGTTGATCAACGGCCGCTTCTTCAACTCGGTCAGGTAAAACACCGCCCAGAACGCAACCACCGCAATCGGCACCGTGATGTAGGCCAGGATGCCGATATTGCCCGTAATATGCAGGTTGCTCGCCGCGTCCTTGAAGTTCGGCTCGATCAGCCAGAACATATCGATCAACCGCGCGCAGATCATGAAACAGCACAGCCAGATCATCTTGTGCTTCGACCGCTTGATGTCCCGCGACAGCAGCAGGCAGAACGGAATCACCCAGTGGCAGATCACGTCCAGCGAACAGATCGTCCACCACCCGCCATGAATGCGGTGCAGATACCAGGGAATCTCATCGGGCACGTTGCCCGACCAGATAATCAGAAACTCGGCGAAGCACAGGTAGATGTTCAGCATCACGAACGCGAACGCCAGCTTGCCCAGATCGTGCTGCTCGGTAATCCGGAACAGCGTCTTCATCGGCTCATAACGCGACAGCAGCACCAGCGTCAGGATGCCCAGCGCCAGCACCGCATACCCCTGCGCCACCAAAAATTGCAGCCCATACACCGACGAGTACCACGTCACATCCAGCGACTTCACAAACACAATCACGAAGTCCGTCATCAGGATCACGTACAGCAAAATCGAGGGGCCCGAAAGATTCTCAAACCGCACCCGCCACTTGTCGAAGCTGGCCAGCGTGCCGGCCGCCGGATCCTGATCGCGCTGCACCGACCAGTAGTTCAAAATCGTGATCACCAGCGCCATGAAGCCCAGCACGATCACAGCCTGGATCCATGCCGCACTCGGGTTCAGCATCGTGTGCTTGGAGTTCGCCGTCAGTTGCTGCTCCTGCGTCATGAACCCGTTCTTGTACGCCCACAAGGTAGCCGCCATATCCGGAAACGCCGCCCACTGGTACAGGTGCTTCATCAGCAGCAGCACGGGCAGAAGCATCACAATCACCACCCAGATCGTGCGCGTCATCGCCTCCAGCGGCCGCCGCAGGATCTGCCCCCACTTGCCGCCCGACACATACTGCACCATCAGGAACGCCAGCGCTCCACCCACAAAGTTGAAGCACGTCATGTAGCCCATCAGGTACGCGCGGAGCAGGTGATTGCGCCCTTCCGCGGTCCCCAGAAATACCAGCGAGATCAGCCCGAAGACGACCGCCACAATCGCCGCGCGCGTGCGCCACGTCGAGACAACGTCCGGTGCTGCCAGGACAGCAGGCAGCGCACGCGGACCGTGGTGTGCGTGTCCCAGCGTCAGATCCGCTCCGTGATGTTCGTTTGCCATTTCCATGCGTCAGTCGCCTTCAATCCTGTAGTTACGTGTTCCGAATCCCTGTTCCGTAATCCCTGCCTTAGTACGGCTTGCCATACGGCGTGCCGTTCGATACCGGAGCCGTCGGTTCTCCGCCAGAGTCGCGCTGGCCCGAGTTCTCCGTCGCTCCCTGCCCGTAGTGCGCGCCCGCGCCCGCGGGGGGTATCCCCATCGGCTGCCCGGGAATGCCGTTATCCTCGTTGTTCGGCGTTCCATAGATCGCCGTCGAAGGCAGCGCCCACGGATCGGCAAAGCCACTCGGCATGCCCACGTCGTGCGCAATCTCATGCAGATCTTCCACGTGCGCACCCGCCGCCACATCGCTCGGCTTCGCATCCTGGCTCAACTGCAGCGCGCGGATATACGCAGCCACCGCCCAGCGATCCGCCGGCGTCAACTGCGCCGAGTAATCCGGCATCGCTCCATAACCGTTCGTCATCACCGCGAAGAAGTGTCCCAGCGGCGCATTGCGCAGACGATCCGTATGGAAGTTCCCCGCCGGCCGATACCCGCGCTGCACAATCATGCCCTCGCCATTGCCCACCCGCGAGTGGCACGGCGTGCAATAGATGTTGTAGCGTTCCTGCCCGCGCTCCAGCGTCGCCGCGTTCAATGGAATCGGCAGCCCCTCGCCCTCTTTGCCGTTATCGATGCCGGTATAGAAGTACGTGTCCTCGTCCATCTGGTTGCGCGCCACGGTGTTCTCCACCTGCGGCCGCACCGACCGGCCATCCGCGAAGAACGTCGTTCCGCGCTGAGGAATAAACTTCGGCTGATTGTGCATGTCCTGCCGGCAACCCGCCAGCACCAGCACCGCCGACATCGCGCTCGCAGCAACACCTGCACGTACAGCCCGCCTGTATCTCGTATCTCGCATCTCGTATCTCACTAGTGGTCGACCTCCACAACAGAGACCGGCGCAAACTGCTCCAGAAACGCCCGCGTCGCACCCACCTCGAACCTCGGGTCATTCGACTCCAGGCACAGAAAGAACTTATCCGTCGTCGCTCCGCTCGCAAAGTTCGGCGCATTGAACAGCGGATGATATAACTGCGGCAGTCCATTCAGCGCAATCATCCCAAACGCCGCCGAGAATCCCGCGAACAGAATCGTCATCTCGTAAGCCGGGACTACAAACGCCGGCCAACTGAACAGCGGCATCGCGCGAATATTCAACGGATACCCCCACACGTTGATCCAGATCTCCAGCAGCGCTCCCGTCGTCAAACCGCACAGCCCGCCCAGCAGGCAAAGCAGCGGCACGCGCGTCTTATGGAACCGCAGCGCCTCGGCAGCCTGCTCCACTGGATACGGCGTGTAGCACTCCATGCGGCGATACCCCGCGCGGTGCGCCATCTCGGTCGCGTGCACCAACTCACTCGGCGTATTGAACTCGGCCAGCAGGCCGTACACTCCCTCGCGTGGCGGCATTAGAGCGCCTCCTGTGCAACAACTTCAGCATCGGCACCACCCGGATGCACCTTGGTCTGCGGCAGCATCATCCGTATCTCCGACATCGGAATCATCGGTGCCAGCCGCGCAAACAACAGGAACAAGGTCGTGAACAATCCCCACGTTCCAATGAACAGCATGTAGTCCCACTTGGTCGCCCGGTACGTTCCCCAGCTCGACGGCAGGTAGTCGCGATACAGGCTCGTCACAACAATCACGAAGCGCTCGAACCACATACCGATATTCACCACGAACGACAGGAAGAACAGATAGCCCACATTCACGCGCAGCTTCCTGCTCCACAGCGTCGTCAGAGGAATCGCAATATTCGTCAGGATCAGAATCCAGTACGCCCAGCCCATCGGCCCGAACATGCGGTTCCACATCATGAAGAACTCCCAGTGGCTCGCCGAGTACCAGCTCATGAACACTTCCATGCCGTACCCATAGGCCACAATCGATCCCGTCGCCAGCATCACCTTCGCCATGTTGTCCAAGTGTCGCAGCGTCACCAGGTCTTCCAGGTGATAAAACTTGCGGATCGGAATCGCCAGCGTCAACACCATCGCAAAGCCCGAGTACACAGCGCCCGCCACAAAGTACGGCGGGAAGATTGTCGTATGCCAGCCGGCCATCGCGGCCACCGCGAAGTCGAAGCTGATCGTCGTATGCACCGAGAGCACCAGCGGCGTGCTCAACCCCGCCAGCAGCAGCGAAGCCGACTCATACCGGATCCAGTGCCGCGTCGACCCTCTCCACCCCAGGCTCAGAATCCCGTACACATACTTCGCCAGCGGCAGCTTCGCGCGGTCCCGCAGTGTGCCCAGATCCGGCACCATGCCGATATACCAGAACACCACCGAGATCGACGCGTACGTCGATACCGCGAACACGTCCCACGCCAGCGGGCTGCGGAACTGCGGCCACACGTTCATCGAGTTCGGATACGGCAGCAGCCAGTACCCCAGCCACGGCCGCCCCACGTGCAGCAGCGGGAACATGCCGGCGCAGACTACCGCAAAGATCGTCATCGCTTCGGCGAATCGATTAATCGAGTTCCGCCACGTCTGCTTGAACAGCAGCAGAATCGCCGAGATCAGCGTGCCCGCGTGGCCGATACCGATCCACCAAACGAAGTTGATGATCGCAAATCCCCACGCGCCCGGGATCGTGATGCCCCAGATGCCAACGCCCTTCAGCACCAGCCACGTCACCGCGATCACAACACCCATCGCGACGGTCGCTGCTAGAAACAGCCCGCCCATCCACGCCACCGGCGTGTTGGACGTCAGCACGATCCCGGCGATCTTCTGCGTCACACTCTTGAACGTGTGTCCCGGCGCGATCACCGCGTACTCGCCGGTGCGCGGGTCAGTCATCGGATCTACGATTTCAGGTACGGGTCCCTTGGTAGCCATTAGGCAAGCTCCGCATTCGGGTTGATGACGCCTGCGGTATACGTCGTTCGCGGGCGATAGTTCAGATCAGCAAGCACCTGGTAGTCGCGCTCTTCCGCCTTGCGCTGGGTCACGCGCGCCTTCGGGTCGTTCAGGTTGCCGAAGACGATCGCATCCGTCGGGCACGCCTGCTGGCAGGCCGTCAGAATCTCTCCGTCTGCGATGGCGCGGTTGTTCTTATCAGCCTCGATCTTGACCGCCTCAACGCGCTGGATGCAGTAGCTGCACTTCTCCATCACGCCGCGCGACCGCACCGTCACATCCGGATTGCGCATGAACTTCAAGCTCTCCGTGTCGTAATCGGAGTACAGCAGGAAGTTGAAACGCCGCACCTTGTACGGGCAGTTGTTCGAGCAATACCTCGTCCCAACGCAACGGTTATACACCATCGTGTTGATGCCCTCCGGCGTGTGCACCGTCGCTCCCACCGGGCAAACCTGCTCGCAGCCCGCGCTCTCGCAGTGCTGGCAAAGCATTGGCTGGAAGTGCGCCGTTGGAGCATGCAGATCGCCTTCGAAGTACGTGTCGATGCGCATCCATTGCATGATGCGGCCAATCTTCACCTGCTCGCGTCCCACCACCGCAATGTTGTTCTCCGCGTAGCAGCTCACCACGCACGCATTGCAGCCCACGCAGGAGTTCAGATCGATCGACATCCCCCACTTGTTCTGCAGCACCTTCCCCGCGCTGACCTCTTCAATATGGTCATACCGCCAGTTGTCCGGGAAGAAGCTCTCGTCATGCGGCACCGCTTCACCCTGCGGGTTATACCCCACCTTGTTCACCAGCGTGCCGTTCGAATCCTTCGTGCCCAGGTGAGCGAAGTCAGGATTCTTCATCGCCTCTTCGTAGGTCGCGTAGCGGATGATCGACCGCTCCATCGCCTCGTGTCCCGCCAGCGAGTACGTGCCTTCCTTGTCCGACTCCGGATGCTCCAGGTCGCGCTGCGCATACGCCCCGCGGTGCTCAATGTTGTGCACCTTCGTGACGCACAGATCGTACGTTCCATGCCCGCGCGCAATCGTCAGACCGCCCGCCGACAGCGGCGCGTCCGCCGTTCGCAGCGCATATGCATTGAACCCGACGCCCGCACCCACGCGCCCAGCCTCCGCCCTCCGGCCCAGCCCCAGGTGTACCGTCACCACATCGTTCGGATGTCCCGGCGACATCAGCACCGGCGTAATGATCTTGCGGCCGTTGAGCGTCAGCTCGATCGCCTCATTCTCCTCGATGCCCAGCTTGCCCATCAGGTCCATGTTCATGAGCGCGGCATTGTCCCAGCTCATGTTCGTCACCTGCTTCGGCAACTCCTGCAGCCAGCCGTTGTTGCCATAGCGCCCGTCATATACCGAAGGATCCGGCCGGAAGCTGATCTCGATCCCGCCGCCCGCAACACCTGCAACCGCTGCACCGCCCTTCGGCGCGCCCAGCGTCTTCGGCGTAAACGCCGTGTTCGCCACCCAGCCATCATGCAGCGCCTTGCGCCACGCCAGCTCCATCGGACTGCTCACCGCAGCCAATCCCAGCGCAGCCTTCGCCGCCTGGTCCGGAGACACCGTCGCCGCACTTTTCGTCGCCGCAGCTACCGGAGCCGCAGCAGCACTCGCCGCCCCGCCCCCACCCGCCAGATACGTCTTCGCATTCGCCAGCACCGCGTTGTACGCACTCACCGCCGGATCCAGCAGCGTCTGCAGCACATCATGCGCGCTCTTGCCGCCATACAGCGGATCAATCATCGGCTGCACAATCGAGATCGTGCCGTCATACGCCCGCGCATCCGTCCAGCTCTCCAGGTAGTGCACCTTGTTGATATGCCACGTCGAATAAAATCCCGTCTCGTCGACATGCGAACCCAGATGCACCGTGTTCGTCACCTTGTTGAACGCCGTCTCAAACTCCAGGTCCACCGGAGCGTTGTACAGCGGGTTGACGCCCAGCATCACCAGCCACTGCACCTTCCCCGCATTCATATCGGCAACCAGCGCCTTCAGATCCGACACATGCTCGCTCGGCAGCGGCACCACCGTCTCCGTGTAGAAGACCGTCTTGCCCACCGCACCCTGCGCCGCATTCACCGTCAGCGCGGCTGCGTGCGCAGCCTGCGAGCTCCCCGGACCGACGACAATCGCGAACCGCCCGCCCGTCTTCTTGATATCGGCCATCACCACCGACAGAAACTTCTGCGCCTCAGGATTGCTCAGCGTCGAGTTTCCGCCTGCCAGCGCATTCGCAAACTGATCGATCTCGCTCGGCTTCAGCGCCAGCCGATGCTCCGCCTTGAAGCCCGTCACCGTCGGCATCGTCTCGACCACATACAGCCGGTTCATCGGCTTGTCTTTATCGAACCGGTGCCGCTCCGCCCATGCTGCCGACATCGGCAGGAATCCCGGGAACCCAATCCCTCCCAGGAAATCCGCGTCCAGCGCGAGAATGACATCCGCATCCTCGAGCTTGTACTGCGTGTCGTAATAATCTCCAAACGCCGCCTTCGACGCAGCGCGCGCCGCATCCTGGTTCACCGGCTCGTACTGCACCAGCTTCGCCTGCGGATACTTCGCCTGCACCTGCTTCCACTGCGCCGCCAGCGTGGGCGAGGTCACCGTCTCCGACAGGAACACCACGCCCTCACCCGTCTTCGTCCCCGCCACCGCCTTCGTGAACTCTTCCTGGAACTGCGTGAAGTCCGCCTGCTCTCCGCGGAAGCGCGGAAACTGCGACCGGTCCGGATCATACAAATCCAGCAGCGAAGCCTGCGTGAACGCGTCCGACTTGCCCTTCGCAATCGGATGCTCCGGATTGCCCTCGAGCTTGATCGGCCGGAACGCATCCGACTTCACCAGCACTGGAATCGCGCCCGTCGGAAACGGATGCGCCGTCGCAAAGAACATCGGCTTGCCCAGCACCAGGTCTTCCGGCTGCTTCACGTACGGAAAGATCGGTTCATCCGGCTGCTTGGTGCAACCCGCCAACCCGGCCAGCGCAAAGCTCGCGCCCATCACCTTCAGGAAGCCGCGGCGGCTAACAGAATCGACCCACTCGCCCGCCGAAGCCTGCCGCGGAAACTCCTCCTGCATCAGCTCCTGGAACGCCGGCGTATCGGCCAGCTCATCCAGGCTCTTCCAGTAGCGCTTGCCACTCTTGCCGTCGAGCTTCGCCCGCACCTCGGCCAGCGTCATCTTGGTCTTCGCCTGCTGGGCCGGAGCAATCGTGTTCACCACCTGCGCAGCTTCGCTGTTGCTCTTCTGGTTGTCATCCCCGTAGGGGATCTGCTTCTGCTGCTCACTCATCGGCAACTCAGTCCGCTCAAAGTTCTCGTTCATCGGTGGCACACCTCACAGCTCGACAGCTCATTCGCCGTGCGGATGTGGTACTGCTTCATCAAGTAGTGACCCAGCTCTTCCTGGCTTGTGAACTTCACATAATTCGCGGGCAGCGTCACGGCGGGCGGCACCTCGGTCACCGTCTGCGCCCTGTCCAGTCCCGTCGGGTTGCTCAACTGCGCCACCTGCGGATTGCTCGCTGCCGGATCGCTCGTCACGCATCCCACCTGCTGCGCCGTCGGTCCCGCTGTCCCCGTCGGTGCGCACCACACCGGCTTATCGCTCGAAGGCCCGGCCCACGCCATGTTGTAGATCTCGGCAGTCGGCCTCAAATTCACCGCTGGATTCCGGTGGCAGTTCAAGCACCACTCCATCTGCAGCGAGTTCTGCTCATACATCAGCGGCATCTCGTCCACGCGCCCATGACAGCTCGCGCACCCAATGCCCTTGTTCACATGAATCTCGTGATTGAAGTACACAAAGTCCGGCAGGTCATGCACCTTGATCCACTGCAGCGATGCCCCCGTCGCCCAGCTCTGCCGCACCGGCTCCAACAACTGCGCATTCGTCCAGATCTGCGAATGACAGTTCATGCACGTCTTCGTCGGCGGGATGCCCGCGTACGAGCTCTTCTCCACCGACACATGACAATACTGACACTGCAGCCCCAGCCCTTCGACATGATGCTTGTGACTGAAGGGTACCGGCTGATCCGGACGCTGTCCCTGCCTGGTCACCCACGGCGACCGCTGCAAGCTGTTCAGCGTCACCCCGAGTGCGATGACAATCAAGCCCGACAGCACCAGGCTTGCGCGAGCCAGGGCATTCGAGCTGCGGTCAAATACTTGCGCCATGAATCCGTTCCTGCTTCCTCTGCGTCAGAAAAACCACTGTTGAGGTTGATGACTTCGCGTTCCGAGCTGAACTTCTAAGGCTATATATGGTCAGACCACTTTCGTGTCTAACGTCCCTGCTTTTGGAGAACACGAGTATAGCAGCCAGAAATAATGATGTGACAGCCGTCACACCACCTGCACCATGACCATTTTCAAAATCTGGTCGCTTATCGATCACCATTTGCGCAGCTGCCAAATCTTTTCTATCCTTGTTCACCCAACCAAATCAGCCGCACCATTTTTCTGCCGCTCGCCCTGCGAACTTCCTGCCGAGAGGTCGACCTCGCCGCACCGTTCCGCCCTCCGTGATCGACCTCTGCGCACAACATCCGCGCGCTCGCCTATCATTCTTCCCATGCCCCTCCGCACCGGCCCCACCCGCAAGCTTCCCTACGACCCCGTCGCCGCCGCCGCCGCGCTCTCCGCCGCCGATCCCAAGCTCGCCAAACTCATCGCCCGCGTCGGCCCGCCCACCTTTCGCCTCGCCGCCAACCAGTCCCCCTTCGAGGCCCTCACCGAAGCCATCATCTATCAGCAGGTTCATGGCCGAGCTGCGGCCGCCATCCATGCCCGCCTCATCGCCGGCTTCCAGCCCCTGCCCACCCTCATGCCCGTTCATCCCACACCCGAACAGATCCTCGACGTCCCCACACCGCAGCTTCGCGCCGCCGGCCTCTCCGCCAACAAGACCCTCGCCCTTCGCGACCTCGCCGCCAAAACCATCGACGGCACCGTCCCTTCACTCGCCCGTATCCGCCGCATGGACGACGCAGCCATCATCGAACACCTCACCGCCGTCCGCGGCATCGGCAAGTGGACCGTCGAGATGATGCTCATCTTCCGTCTCGGCCGCCCCGACGTCTTCCCCACCAGCGACTACGGCGTCCGCAAAGGCTTCGCCCTCACCTTCCAAAATCTCAAGCCCACGGCCAAAGTTACCCCCGACCTCTTGCCGAAGCCGGACGTCATGGAACGCCGCGCAAAAAAGTGGCAGCCCTGGCGCTCCGTCGCCAGCTGGTATCTCTGGCGCGCCTGCGACCTCGCCGCAGGCAAATCCGTCCAGCCCGAGTAGCCAGCCCGCGCCTCTCCCTCTCGATCAGCCTGCCTGAACCTCGCCTGCCGCTTGCTATCCTGTGAGCACGATGCGACAACACGAGGAAGCAGGCCACGGTCAGCGAGCGCCACGTGCTCCTGGCGCATCCAACCGGCATTCAGGAGGCTGTTTGCAACTCGCCCGTCGCTTCCACCTCCCGGCCGTCTTCTGCGCCCTCTCCGTGCTCGCCTGCGAACTCATCGCCCGCCCCTACGCCAACATGAGCGTCTGCGACGACGGCCCCTACATCCTCATGGCCCGCACCCTCGCCACCACCGGCCACGTCGTCTACAACGGATGGGCCGCACCCATGCTCGGCTGGCAACTCTACCTCGGCGCCGCCTTCATCAAGCTCTTCGGCTTCTCCTTCACCGCCGTCCGATGCAGCACCGTGCTGGTCGCCATGGCACTCGCCTTCCTCCTCCAGCGCACCCTCGCGCTCGCCGGCATCTCCGAGCGCAACGCCACCCTCGGCACCCTCGCCTTCGTCCTCTCGCCGCTCTACCTCATGCTCTCGGTCACCTACATGACCGACATCTTCGGCCTCTTCGCCATCCTCCTCTGCCTCTACGGCTGCCTTCGCGCCCTCCTCGCCACCACGCCCCGCTCCACCATCGCCTGGCTCGGCTTCGCCGTCCTCACCAACGCCCTCTGCGGCACCTCCCGCCAGATCGCCTGGCTCGGCATCCTCATCCTTCTCCCCTCCACGCTCTGGCTCCTTCAAGCCAACCGCAGCAGCCCACAACCCAGCCGCGGCCTCCTCAGTGAACGCCGCATCCTCCTCGCCGGCTCCGCCCTCACCCTCGCCGGCGTCCTCTTCATCCTCGCCTGCATGCAGTGGCTCAAGCACCAGCCCTACATCATCCCCGAGCACGTACTGCCCACCACCTTCCCCCTCGGCCACACCCTCGCCCAGCTCCTCTACCTCTTCCTCGACGCACCCTTCCTCCTCCTCCCCCTCTTCGCCCTCTTCCTCCCCTCGATCCGCAGGAGCTCCCCGCGCCTCTTCGCCGCACTCTCCTCCGTCTTCCTCGCATACCTCTTCCTCGCCCTCTACCCCAGCCACCTCCGCGGCAGCATTCCCCTCGAGCCGACCCTCTTCAACGGCAACTGGGTCAGCGTCCACGGCATCTACGAGGGCGTCGTCAGCCTCAGCGACTGGCACTCCACCCCACCCCTCTTCCTCCACACCGGCGTGCGCATCCTTCTCACCATCGCCTCCCTCGGCGGCCTCCTCGGCCTCGCTCGTCGCGCTCACCCATCCGCGCCCGAACCCCCGCACCGCCGCCCCCGCAACCACTCACCGCCCCCACCTGGAAGCAGCTCGCCACCCTGCTTCTCCCCATCACCCTCGTCTACATCCTGCTGCTCCTCCCCCGCGCCACCGGCCTTCTCTTCGATCGCTACCTTCTTCCGCTGCTGCTCTTCGCCGTGCTCTGCCTGGTCCGCTTCTACCAGGAGCGCATCCAGCCGCAACTTCCCCTCGCCGGCATCGTCCTCGTCGCGATCATGGCCATCTACGGCGTCACCGTCACCCACAATATGTTCTCGCTCTACCGCGCCCGCATCGCCCTCGCCGCCGAGCTCCGCGCCAACGGCGTTCCCGACACCTCCGTCGACCACGGCTGGGAGTACAACCTCCTCACCGAGCTCCAGCTCTCCAGCCACATCAACGAACACGAGATCACCTTCCCCGCCAACGCCTACACCCCCGTCCCTCCACCCCCTCCCGGCATCTGCCACATGCTCTGGTACGACGACACGCCCCACATCCATCCCGTCTACGGCATCTCCTTCCAGCCCAACGTCTGCGACGGCCCCGCTCCCTTCGCCCCCGTCCACTACTCCCGCTGGCTCGCCTCCAGCCCCGGCACCCTCTACGTCGTCCGCTATCTCCCCGTCACGCCCTGAGCTCCGCTTCGCAGTTGCTATCCTGAGAGCACGCCACTCTCGTCCCAGACATTGCCCGTCAACCCGGACGCATCCAATCCACGCAGGGGGCTCATTGCAACGCATCCGCAGATTCCAGATCCCAGCGCTCATCTGCGCCCTCGCCGTGCTCATCTGCGGGCTCGTCAGCCGCCCCTATAGCTCCATGGGCTTTGTCGACGACGGTCCCTACATCCTCATGGCGCAGCACCTCGCCGCCACCGGCCACATCGCCTACAACGGATGGGCCACCGCCATCATCGGCTGGCAGCTTTACCTGGGCGCCGCCTTCATCAAGCTCTTCGGCTTCACCTTCACCACCGTCCGCGCGAGCACCCTCCTTGTCTCCATGGCCCTCGCCTTCGTCCTGCAGCGCATCCTGGTCTACGCCAACATCTCCCAGCGCAATGCCACCCTCGGCACCCTTGCCCTCGTCCTCTCGCCGCTTTACCTCATCCTCTCGGTCACCTTCATGACCGACATCAGCGGCCTCTTCGCCGTCGCGCTCTGCTTCTATGGCTGCCTGCGGGCCCTGCAGGCCCCGACATCCCGAGCCGCTATCGCCTGGATCGCCTTCGCCGTCGTGACCAACGCCCTCTGCGGCACCTCCCGGCAGATCGAGTGGCTCGGCATTCTCGTCATGGTTCCCTCCACACTCTGGCTGCTGCGCTCTCAGCGCCGCGTCCTCCTCTCTGGCGCCGCCGCCGTCCTCCTCGGCGCACTCTTCATCCTCGGCTGCATGCTCTGGTTCTCCCTCCAGCCCTACTCCCAGCCCGAGCACCTCTTCGTCAGATCCTTCCCCCTCACCACCATCCTCTGGCAACTCTTCCACTCCCTCCTCGATTTCCCTTCCTCCTGCTCCCCATCACGGCGCTGTTTCTCATCCCTCTCCGCCGCAGCCGTTCCCTCGTCCTCGCCCTCTCCGCAGCGGTGCTGCTTGGCTACCTGGTTCTCGCCCTCCACCCCAGCCACCTCCGCGGCAACTTTCCCCTCGAGCCGGCTATGAACGACTGGATCAACGTCCACGGCGTCTTCGAGTTCGTCTTCATCAAAGGCACACCGCCGCTCTTCCTCCCTGTCTGGGTGCGCGTGCTCTTTACCGTCGCCGCCCTCGGCGGCCTGCTCGGCCTGGTCGCCCTACTCCTTTTCCCCCGCTCCCAATCCCGATCCGCAGACTCCCGCACCGGCATCTCCTGGCATCAGCTCCTCATCCTCACCATCCCCTTCGCCGTCGCGAACCTCCTTCTTCTCATCCCCCGCGCCGCCACCACCGGCATCACGGAGCGCTATCTGCTGAGTCTGCTGGTCGTCGCCCTTCCTTGCCTCGTCCGCCTCTATCAGGATCGCGTCAGCACGCGACTCCCCTTCGTCACCATTCCCCTGATCGCCGCCATGGCCCTCCTCTCGATCACCCTCACCCACAATCTCTTCTCCTTCTATCGCGCCCGTGTCGCCTTAGTCGACGAACTCAGCGCTGCCGGCATCCCTCCCACCTCCGTCGACAATGGCTGGGAATACAACACCGCCGTCGAGCTCCAGCACGCCCCCTACATCAATAACTTCCGCATGGCCGTACCCGCTCACGCGTATGTCCCCACACCTCCTCCCTCCGCTGACCAATGCCCCATGAGCGACTATGACGAATTCCCCCACATCCATCCCGTCTACGGAATCTCCTTCACGCCTCATGCCTGCTACGGCCTCGCCCCCTTCGCCCCCGTCCATTACTCCCGCTGGCCCTACCGCACCCCCGGCACCCTCTACGTCGTTCGCTACCTGCCGCCTGTTCACCCCTAGCGCCCACCTTCTGGCTATCGCCTGAACATGCTACGATTGCGCTCGGAATACCCCATCAACCGCCAATCGCCCAGGCCTTTGCCTTCGACGCATCGATCGACCCAGTAAAGTTCTGCCAAATCGCTCTCTCTGATGCCCACCTGCCTCTCCATCCTCCGCTCCAGAATGCCCGTCCTCGCGGCCGTAGCTGCCGTCCTGCTCGCCTTATGGATCGGCACCTCGATCCGCGGCAGCGTCCCCCAGGCATGGCTGATGCTCCATGTTCCTGAGAAAACGCCGCTCTTCGCCGATACCCGCACCATCACCCACTCCATCGACTGCCTTCGCTCCGGCCAGGATCCGTACCAGGTGCGAACCTTCGACCCCTGGCACCGCCTCTACAACTACCCTCCCCTCTGGCTCGACCTCCGCTATCTCGGCGTCTCCTCCACCTCGTCCAACCTGGTCGGATGCCTCTTCGCCGCCATGAACGTCTGCGCTCTCCTGCTTCTGTTCCGGGCGCGCACCTGGCTCAGCTCTCTCGTCGTTCTCTTCGCCGTCACCTCGGGCGCCGTTCTCTTTGCCGTCGAGCGCGGCAATACCGACCAGGTCATCTTCTTCCTCCTCGTCCTCGGCCTGCTCCTCATCGATCGCCTGCGACCCAACCTCAAGCCACTCCTCCAGGGCGCGCTGATTGTCCTGCTCACCGTCCTCAAGATCTTTCCCGTTGCGGCCGCCGCCCTTCTGATCCGCAATCGAAGAGGTGCCGCAATGGCCCTGGTCACCGCCGTCGTGTCGATCGCCGCACTGGTCCTTACCTGCGGACGCTATCTTCATCCGGTTCTCGCCAATACCCCGCAAGACGTATTCGGGTCCTTCGGGTCGCTGCCGTTCTTCCTCGGCCTCTTCACCCTCGCCCCCCACCCGCTGCTCTCGATCATCCAGCATCACCCCAAAGCCGCGGCCGTCGGAGCCCTCCTCCTCGCCATCCTGTCCATCGCTGCCGGAGCCTCCTTCCGCAAACAACTCGACCACTTCTTCCCGCCCCTTGACTTCGACGATGCGCGAGGTTGCATCGCTGTCGCCGGTCTCGCCATCTTCTGCATCGCCTTCGTCCGCGGCACCAGCTTCGACTACCGCCTCATCTTTCTCCTCGGCGCCATCGCCTACCTGGTTGAAGATCTGAACCAGCGCACCTCGCTCCGTGCTCTGCCCGCCGCCATCCTCTTCATTCTCCTGTTGTGGAAGCCCACCGAGATGTCCAACAGCTACGAACTCATCGATGGTCTCGTCTTCATCGCTGCCTCCGCCTGGCTGGGCAACTCCCTCCTCGATCGCCTGCGCCAGCCCGCTCCCGCTCCCGTTCTCACGCCGTCTCCGCAAGCCCCCCTATAGCTAGCCGAGCGCGTCCCATCCCGCGTCGCCTTCGCCCACCTTGCTATCCTTGTAGACGATGGCAGCAACCCGCCGCTCCGGTTCCTCGTCCGCTCCTCCGCAGCGCTACCTCTGCGTCCACGGCCACTTCTACCAGCCGCCGCGCGAGAATCCCTGGCTGGAGACCGTCGAGCTCCAGGAATCCGCCGCCCCCTACCACGACTGGAACGAGCGCATCACCTCCGAGTGCTACGCCCCCAACGGCGCCTCCCGCATCGTCAACCGCGACCGCCAGATCATCCGCATCGTCAACAACTACGCGCGCATGAGCTTCAACTTCGGCCCCACCCTGCTCAGCTGGCTCGAAGACTTCGCTCCCCGCACCTATCGCATGATCCAGGACGCCGACCAGGCCAGCGCCAGCCTCTACTCCAACCACGGCTCCGCCCTCGCCCAGGTCTACAACCACATCATCATGCCGCTGGCCTCCGAGCGCGACGCCCGCACCCAGATCCGCTGGGGCATCGCCGACTTCGAGCACCGCTTCGGCCGCAGACCCGAAGGCATGTGGCTCGCCGAGACCGCCGTCTCCCGCTCCGTCCTCGACCTCCTCGCCCAGGAGCGCATCCAGTTCACCGTCCTCGCCCCCCACCAGGCCGCCCGCATCCGCAAGCTGCCAGGCGCCGAGCTCACCAACAAGCCTGCCAGCCCGAGCGGAGCGCGCAGCGCGCAAAAAGAGGCCGTCATCCTGAGCGAAGCGCGTAGCGCGCAGCCGAAGGACCCCGATGCTTCCGACCCCGCCCCCACCGAAGAGCCCTGGCTCGACACCCCCAACGCCTCCGTCGACACCACCCGCCCCTACCTCGTTCGCCTCGACAACGGCCGCTCCATCGCCGTCTTCTTCTACGACGGCCCCGCCTCCCGCGCCATCGCCTTCGAAGGCCTCCTCAACGACGGCGAAACCTTCGCCCGCCGCCTCCTCGCCAGCTTCCCCGAAGACAAGCCCGCCACCGAACCCCAGCTCGTCCACGTCGCCACCGACGGAGAATCCTACGGCCACCACCACCGCCACGGCGAGATGGCCCTCAGCTACGCCCTCAACTGGGTCAAGGACAACAACCTCGCCCGCCTCACCAACTACGGCGAGTTCCTCGAGAAGTTCCCTCCCACCTGGGAGGCCGAGGTCGTCGATAACTCTTCGTGGAGCTGCGCCCACGGCATCGAGCGCTGGCGCTCCGACTGCGGCTGCAACGGCGGCAAGCCCGGCTGGAATCAGCGCTGGCGCACGCCCCTCCGCCAGGCCCTCGACCTCCTCCGCGACCGCACCGCCCCGCTCGCCGAAGCCGTCGCCCGGCCCCTCCTCAAAGACCTCTGGGCCGCCCGCGACGCCTACATCCACGTCATCCTCGACCGCTCCTCCGACAACCTCGACCGCTTCTTCGCCGCCCACGCCACCCACCCGTTGACCTCGCAGGAACGCATCACCGTCTTCGAGCTTCTCGAGCTCCAGCGCCACACCCAGCTCATGTACACCTCCTGCGGCTGGTTCTTCGACGACATCTCCGGCATCGAGACCGTCCAGATCATCGCCTACGCCGGCCGCGTCCTCCAGCTCGCCAACAAGCTCTTCACCGAGCCCGGCCTCTTCACCGACCCCGCCTCCATCCTCTCCGCCGCCACCCTCGACGCCGACTTCCTCGACCTCCTCGCCACCGCCCAAAGCAACGACGCCGATGCCGGCAACGGTGCCGACGTCTACCGCCGCTTCGTCAACGCCGGCCGCCTCGACCTCGAAAGCGTCGGCGCCCACTACGCCATCAGCTCCATCTTCCGCAGCTACCCCGACGCCGGCGCCATCTTCTGCTTCGACGTCCACCGCCACTCCTACGACATCTTCACCTCCGGCCGCGGCCGCTTCGCCGTCGGCCGCGCCACCCTCTGTTCCCGCATCACCGAGGAGTGCGAAGACATCTGCTTCGCCGTCCTCCACCTCGGCGACCAGAACCTCTCCGCCGCCGTCAAACGCTACTCCCCCAACGACGCCGCCGCATGGGAAACCTTCGTCACCAACGCCCGCAACTCCATTCGCCACGCCAACCTCCCCGAGCTCATCCGCTTCATCGACGGCTACTTCGACTGCACCCTCTACTCCCTCACCTCGCTCTTCGCCGACGAGCAGCACCGCATCCTCCAGAGCATCCTCAACCAGACGCTCTCCGAGGTCGAAGGCTCCCTCATCCGCATCTACAACGAGCACGCCACCCTGCTCGACTTCCTGGCCGACGCCAACGTCGCCGCCCCTCCCGCCCTCGCCGTCACCGCCGGCTTCGCCATCAACGCCAGCCTTCGCCGCTCCCTCGAAGCCGACACCTTCGACTCCGCCGAGATCACCCGCCTCCTGCGCCGCGCCGAAGTCGACCACGTCACCCTCGACAACGACCTCCTCAGCTACACCGCCGACAAGCGCATGAAGCGCGCCATGGTCCGCCTCGAAGCCGCCCTCGAACTCCAGGGCTCCGCCCAGCAGTACCCCCAAAACCTCTCCGTCCTCAACGAAACCCTCGCCATCGCCGAGTCCCTCCGCACCCTCCCCATGGAGATCAATCTCTGGCAGGCCCAGAACATCTGGAACGACCTCCTCCGCCGCTCCGACGAAACCTACTGGCCCCGCGAGTGGCGCGACGGCTTCCGCAAAGTAGGCATCGCCCTCAACATCTCCGTCGACGACCTCGTCATCGACCTCGGCGTCCGCGCCTTCTAAACCTCCACCGCCCCCGCCGTTGCCCGCTCTTCGCCGTCATCCTGAGGCGCAGCCGAAGGATCTCGCATCGGCCCTCGCCCTTGCTTCTCCTGTCGTTGCCCTTGCCGTTCTTTCTGTCATTCCCTCTGGGAATCTGCTTCTTCCTTTGCCGTTGCATTACCCCTTGCCGTAGCCGCCTTAACGTAGCGAAACTTGGCTCCCTTTGCGCCAAAGCGCTTGCCCTTACCCTCGCCCCGCCTACTCCGGCTTCTCCAACTTCTCCCCCGGCCCCACCGGCCTCCCAAACACCGGCCGCCCATCCTTCCCCCACGTGAACCTCTGGATCCGCGGCGACCGCATCTCTCCACATCCCATCCCCGGCCCCGGATTCGCGTGATAAATAATCCAATTCTCCTTCCCATCCGGCGACGTGAAGAACCCGTTATGCCCCGGCCCATACGCATGCGCCGCCGCATCCGTACTCAGCAACGGATGATCCATCTTCTTCCAGCTCTTCGCCTCCAGCGGATCGGCACGCACATCCGCCTCCAGCGCCCCCAGCGCATAAAAATCCGTCCAGCACCCCGACGCCGAGTACACGATGAACATCTTCTTCCCATGCATCAAAAACTCCGGCCCCTCGTTCACATTCACATGCCGCCCCGGCAGATCGCCATGCATCTCCCAGTCATACTGCGGCTGCGAGATCAACGTTCGCGGCGAGTCGATCGTCTGCGGATCCTTCATGTGCGCAATGAACAAATCCTGCTCCCCATCCACCGCTCCCTTCCACCCCGACCACACCAGGTAGTGCTGCCCCCGCAGCTCAAACAGCGTCGGATCGATCGCCCACCGGTCCGTCGCGTCGCTCACCTTCCCCAGCAGCGTCCACGTCCCCACCATCGGATCATCGTTGTCGTTCTCGACCACAAAGATCCTGTGCCCTGCATTCTCCCCCGCGTCCGCGGCAAAGTAGATGTACCACTTCTTCCCCCACCGGTGCAGCTCCGGAGCCCACACCTCCTTCGACCACGCATGCCCCTCCTCCGGCGTCCACACCGCCTTCACCTCCGCGTTGCGCAAGTCCGTAATATCCGCCGTCTTGCGCAACACCAGATCCTTCCCCTCGCTATTCGAGTAGTAGTAGAACCCCTTCCACCACACCACCCACGGATCCGGCCCCCGCTCCAGCAGAGGATTCGTAAACGTCCCCGCCTGCGCCGCACACCGCCCCGCACCCAACGCCGCCACCACCAGCGCCAACACCAGCCATCCCCACATCCTCGCGCTCTTCATCCTCGACTCCTCATCCTGGGGCAAATCTCCTCCGCCCCATTCTAAGGACATCCACGCCCACCCCCATCTACCTTCGCCCCCCACACCGGGCTCGCCAGGGAGATAGTCATCACCGGCCCCTCCGCATACAGCGGCCCCTGCTCCCGCGCAAACGTCGGCGCCAGCCCGCGAATCACCCACAGCTCTATATTCGGGGGCGCCTTCCCAATCAACGGAGCCACCACGCCCACCACGCCGCCCAGCTCAATCTTGATCTGATAATGGCTGGCCTTCCGCCCCATCCCAACCACCGAACAATCCTCCTCGCCCACATTCGAGATCACCAGCTTCACCAAGCGCGGCTTCGGCGTCATCACCACCATCTCCACCGTCGTCCCCTGCTCGGCCGGCCGCATGTTCTCCACCACCAGCGGAATCAGCCCGTTCGCCAGATCCGGAGGCAGCTTCATATGCTCGGCTCTTCACCTCCTCCTTCCCGTCCTTATCGGTCGTACGCACCGTCACCACGCCGCTTCCGGCATCGATCAGCACATCCATCGGGTGAGGAAACGATGGCCCCTTCTGCACATGCCGATCGCTGATCAAATGAAACGTCCGACGCTGGGTGTACACCGTCGTCTCATCGTCCACCGAGCCGTCCTTGAAGTGGAAGATCGTCTCCGTGGTGATCCGGTCGCCATGCACAAACTGCAGGCTGTCTCCCGAAGCCACCACCACCCCTCCCTCCGACCGCAGCTCCAGGAAGCCATGAAAGCTCCCCTGCACAAACCGCACCGGCATCGCATCCGCCCGCGCCTCCGGCATCCACCCGCACGCCAGCAAAGCAACCAGGGACCACGAACAAAGACCTTGTACGAAAGAACGTTTCATGCAATCTCCATCCGCAGGCGACGAGGCCTCGAAAGCACCTCCAGCACCTGCCAGAGATATCTCCCACCGCGTTCGCTCCTCAAGGTAGATGGGCAGCCGCACCGCATAAGTTGCTACCCCTCCCTTCTTCTCCGCCACAGAAAACTCTCGCCGCCCGCGCACCACCGTGTGAAAAATTCAAAAGAATGGCGTATACAGATAACTCAACAGCAACGCGCAGAGCTTCCCGAAGGGCGAATCCGATAGAAAGGCCACCGAGCCCACCCTCGCCACGGAGAATGGAGCATCCCTTTGAGCGAATCCTTGCCACGGAATGATGCGTTATCCCAGCGCGAAGCGTCGCCCCCCACCTCCTCCAATCAGCGGACGCACATCCCCTCCAGCCACGAGAAGCCTCCTTCCGTGCGCGCAGCACCGGAGCCCCTCGCCGTCCGCGCAGCACCTCTCGCCAGCCACGCGGAGCCCCCCGCCGTCCGCGCAGGACTCTTCGGGCTCGGCATCTTCGCCCTCGGCTTGGCCTTCCTCGTCTGGGGAGACTTCGTCCCCGGCCAGCCCGTCCCCAACGACTTTCCCCACCGCACCGCCCTCGCCTACCTCGTCGCCGCCTTCCTCCTCATCGCCGGCGCCGCCCTCCAGTTCTCGCAGCTCCGCAGCCTTCAGCGCCGCCGCCCTCACCGCCTACTACACTCTTCATCGTCGTCCTCCTCATGAACGGCCGCCTGCTTCCTCGCCCACTTCGCCGAGTACGGCATCTACGAGAACATCGCCCTGCAGCTCGCCATCGCCGCCGCCGCCCTCCTCGTCTACGCCGCCACCGCCCGGATCTCTCCCCCGCTACCGCCGCCCGCCTCATCAGCCTCGGCCACCTCGCCTTCGGCTTCTGCTGCCTCGTCTGGGGAGGAGCCCACTTCATCTACATGAACCTCACCGCTCCCCTCGTCCCCAAATGGCTTCCCCCCTCACAGGTCTTCTGGGGATACCTCACCGGCGTCGCCTTCCTCGCCGCCGGCCTTGCCATCCTCTCGCGCATCCAGGCCCGCCTCGCCACCATCCTGCTCACCCTCATGCTCGCGCACCTTTACCGTCTCTGGTCCACATCCGCATCCTCCTCACCGACCACCCACCCCCTTCAACTGGACCGAGCTCGCCCTGAACATCACCCTGCTCGGCGCCGCCTGGATCGTCGCCGACTCCTTCGCCCCACAGCCTCCCGAGTTTTGTGACGTTCGCACCAAACACCGTCCACACCGCCCCTCGCACCTGACCCACCCCAGCCCCCAACCCCTCGCCCCGCCAATACCGCAAGCGTAAAGCCCCCCAAATCTCCCAATTCCCGTAATCCGCTGAAAGCAAGCCCAATGAAACCCCAAAAACCTGGCATAGTTTCCACCCGGCCTGCTCTATTAGAAGCAGTCCCCAAAACACACAAACAACCGTCAGAATCAGAGCCGGAAATACTCCCCATCTAACAGAAAACATTTCCCTTTCGGGACCATGTGAATTTTTTTAGGAATGGAGTGACCACCTCACAAAAATCTTTCGTAACGCCCTATAGATTCATCTACAGACGGGCTATGCAGAGTTCCATATGCCCAAGGTCGATGCCGTCGCCTGTATGTGGGGCGGCATGACTTCTTAACCCTCCTTCCCCACCTCCACCTACCCCCTCCAGAACGTAATCACCAGCCCGCCCGCGACGATCAGGCCTCCCCCCACCCAGATCGGCACGCTCGGCGACTGGTGAAACCGCACCTTCGCCACCACCTGCGCGACCACAAAGAACAGCGCCACATACGCCCCCAGCAGCCGGCCAAAGTCCCACTGCGGCAGGTTCACGCTCCACCCATACACCCCCAGCACCGCCACTCCCGCCACAAACCACACCCCCCGGTGCCCACCCGTCGACCGATACAGCCCCGACTGGAAAAACGAATCCCCCAGCACCTCCAGCGATGCCGCCACCACCAGCACCACAAACGCCCCCATCGGCGACGACACCACCTGATTCAACACACTCTTCATCAGCCTCTCCTCACGCAAGCACTTTAGCGCGGAACGAACTCATCCGCATGCACCACAAACTCCGGATAAGCCCCGGCCCCAAGCTCGCGAATATCCATCCCCTGCCAGTCCCCATCGCCGTCCACGCGGAACGGAATCACCAGATTCAGCAGCCGAAGACCGACATGGATCAGCGGAAACATCAAGCCCAGCAACGTCGCAATCCCAATCAACTGCGCCAGCACCAGCGCGACCCGCGATCCCTGGCTCGGCCCGAACATCCCGAACGCCAGCAAACCCCAAAGCCCCGCTCCCAGATGCACCGAGATCGCCCCACCCGGATCGTCGATCAGCAGTCGCAGCTCCAGCGTCTCCACCAGCAACGTCACCAACGTGCCCGCCACCAGCCCAATGACGATCGTAGCCAGCGGCGACAGCAGGCCGCACCCAGCACTGCCCGCAACCAGCCCCGCAATCCATCCGTTCGCGCTCAGCGACGCATCGGGCTTGCGATAGCGGATCTGCGTCGTCAGCACAGCCGCAAGGCAGCCGCTCGACGCCGACAGCACCGCATTGATCACCGTCAGAACAATCTGCGTGAAGTCCGCGCGGTGGAAGAGGATCGCCGCAGCCGACTCCAGCCCGATCCAGCCGATCAGCGCAAGCATGCAGCCGAACAGCACCTGCACAATGTTGTGCCCAGGAATCGCAGCGGCGATCCCGTCGGCATACTTCCCCTGCCGCGGCCCCAGGATCCACGCAACCGACAGCGCCGCCAGCCCACCGGCGACCTGCAGTACACGCCCGCTCCGCCCACATCCGTAAACGCCGGCAGCCCGAACAGCGGCGTAAGCTGATCCAGCCAGCCGTTACCCCACACCCAATGGGCAAAGAGAGGAAAGAAGAGCCCGGCGAAGAGCACGCTGGCACGCGCAGATGGCAGCCAGCCGCCAGCGATCGCTGCCCGAGCTGATGGGGATCAGCGAAGCCAGCCCCACCGGCGAACAGCCCAAGCGCCACCACCAGCGCCGCATAAGGTCCGTGCAGCAGATCGGAGCGCAGCCCCGAAGCGACAAACAGCGGTTCGGCGCCCAGCCAGTCCAGCGCCTTGCCACTCACGTGGACGATATGCGCCAGACCACCAGGAAAGCCCATCCACGCCGAGCCGATCAGCACGAAGACGATCGCCGTGATCGCCAGCGAGCACAGAGTCGCGAGCATCGCGTGCGCCGCGCTGCGCGAGCGTCCCAGCCCCTGGTGAATGAGAGCCAGCCCGTGGCCGCGAGCGGGATCAGGAGATGCAGAGCAGGCAGAGGTCAACGCTCATGCAGGTCCTCTCTGCAGGGAGCGATAGCGCAGCGCGACCAGCGCCAGACCCAGCAGCTCCACGGCAGGCCAGCGACGACGAACGTGAACCGCTGCCCCAACCCTGCAAGCAGGAACAGTGACGCGAAGACAAGCAACCAACCAGAGACCATTAACAGATAGCCGATCAAGTCATGAAGAGTTCCTCTTCGCTTTGCGGTGGAGATAGAGATGAATCATCCAGTCTATCTATAGTTCTATCGCGTAAGCGAGAGTTGCATCGCGTAAGCGAGCAGGAAAGCAGCTCCTTCACCCTTGAAGCAACTTGGACGTGGCGATTAGTGATGGCGAGACACAAACAGTAACAGCCCAAACAACACCACCGGGATCAACGCCAGCGCCGCATACAGCAGCGATGCGGCGCCGTCTCCGGCGATCGCCGCGTCTTCCATTGCTCGGCATCGGGCCGCGCAGCAACTCCCACTTCGTCCTGATGCAACAGATCATGCGCCATCTCCCGCGCACTCGCATACCGGTTCTTCGGCTCCCGCTCCATCGCGCGATACACAATCTCCTGCAGCTGCGGCGTAATCGACGGCTCAATCTCTCGCGGAGGCATCGGTTGATTCAGCAGCCGGTCATTCATCACGGCAAACGGATTCGGCCCCGAGAACGGCACCACGCCCGTCAGCATCTCGTACAGCATTACCCCCAGCGCATAGACGTCGCTGCGCGCATCGCCGCGCTTGCCGCGCACCTGCTCCGGCGAGATGTAATCCGGCGTTCCCATGCTCTGCGAAAAGTGCGCGAACGTGAGCCGCCGCGCGCCCGCACTGGCCGCAATGCCAAAGTCGATCAGGTGGATCTCATCCCCCTCGCCCACCATGATGTTCTCCGGCTTCAGATCGCGGTGCACCACGCCATGCGCATGAACATGTTCGAGCGCCTCGCAGATGCCCACCGTCAGCTTCACCGCCCGCTCCACCGGCAGCTTCTTCTCCTCGTTCAGCACCTGGCGCAGCAGCCGCCCATCCAGCCACTCCATCACCATGTACACCTGCGAGCGGTCCGGATTCGCAAACACCTTCATCACGCCGGGATGTTCGATGCGCGTGCCAATCTCCTCCTCGCGGCGAAAGCGGTCGAACATCGTCGGATCGCTCTCCACCTCCGGATGCGGCACCTTGATCGCCACCTGCCGCCCGCTCCTCAGGTCGCGCGCGCGAAACACCGTCGCCATGCCGCTGGTCGCAACAATCTCTTCCAGCTCGTAGTCATCGAGCTTGTCGCCGGGCCGAAGTGTGAGATTGGGCGCGATCATCTAGAGCAACCTGTACGGCCGTCCGCGATAGAGCCCCATCCGCTCCACCGTCTTGATGCGGATCAACTGCACGCTGACATTATCCTGGCCACCCGCGTCATTGGCCGCTGCCACCAGCGCCGCTGCCGCCTGCTCCAGGTTGCTGTTGCGCAGAATGATCTGCAGAATCGTCGTGTCCGGCACATAGCCATACAGCCCGTCCGTGCAAAGCAACAGCACATCTCCCGGAAGAATATTCACCGTGATCGTGTCCGCGGCAACAAACAATTCATTGCCCAGAGAGCGCGTCAGCACGTGGCGTCCATCGTGCAGCAGCGGCCTCTTCCTTGGTGAGAATCCCCAGCCGCACCTGCTCTGCCGCCATCGTATGATCCCGCGTCAACTGCGTCCCATTGCCATTGCGAAACAGGTAGCAGCGCGAATCACCCACATGCGAAACCACCGCCGAGTCGAATCGCAGCGCGCACGCAACGAACGTCGTCCCCATGCGCGCGCCACGCAACGAAGTCGCCAGCCCCGCGTCATACACCGCGGCATTCGCCTCCTGCACCAACCGCGGCAGCAGCGAGACGTGCATCACGCCCTTCGGAATCTTGCGGAATCCTTCCAGCGCCGTCATGACGGCAAGATGAGAGGCAACCTCTCCCTGCTCATGGCCGCCCATGCCATCCGCAGTCGCAAAGAACCACCCCTGCGACTGCACCTGGGCAGGACCCGTCGGCAGCACGTGGCCGATGGCATCTTCATTATTCGACCGCACCCTTCCCGGGTCGGTTAATTCGGCGAATTCAAGATCGAGCATAAGAAGTTGTGTGCGCCAAGCGAGACCACATCGCCTCACCCCGCGCCATCAGTCTACGCCGAAGTCGGCCGCGATTCGATCAGCGCCGATTTCCCCGCCGCTTTGCCGGTCTTCAGGAAGTGGAAGCTGCCATAAATACCCCATACCGCCGCGATGCCCAGCGCCAGCAGCGGCTCCATCTTCGTGCCATACCCCATGAACGGCCCCACCAGATAGAAGCCCATGCACGCCAGATTCGCGCACAAGCCGAACAACGGGATCGCCAGGTGCCGAACCACATTGAACTTCGGATGCTTGTGATACGCAACCATGCACAGCGTGCAGCTCAGCGCATACAGCAGGAACGTGCCAAAGTTCGAAGCCAGCGTAACCGTCAGCAAACTATTCGGAAGCGCCGCCATCTTATCGTGCGTCGTGTAGCCGAAGCTCGAAAAGAGGCCATGCGGAATCGCAGAGATCGCAGCCGCCGTCGGAGCGCCGCCATCGCCGAACACCATCGCCACCGCAATGCAGCCAATCACCGCCGAGATCGCAGCCAGCGTCCACACCGCGCGATGCGGCGTCAGATTATTCTTGTGCAGCAACCCAAAGCGATTGGACACCTCCTGATCCTTGCCCATCGCGTAGGTCACGCGCGCTCCTGTATTCATGCACGAGAGCGTCGTCCCGATCAGCGCCAGCACCACCGTCGCCGCCTCGCACAGCATGAACGTTCGCCCATGCCCCGGCCCGAACAGCGCATCGCCAACCATCACCATCATGTCGCCGATCGGAGCCGCCGAGCCCGTCGCGCTCTGCATCGTGTATCCGCTATTCAGAAAATAATTCGCCGCAAAGTATTCGAAGCAGTAGAAGACCACGCCCTGCACCAGCAGCGACGTAATCACCGCAATCGGCACATCCCGCTTCGCATTCTTCGCCTCCCCGCCCATCGACGTCACCGACTCGAACCCCACCAGGATCAGAATCGCCACCGTCGCCTGAATAAACACCCAGCTCCAATGATGCGGACTGACCACCGACTTCGCGTTGCGATGCGTGAGGAAGTTTCCGGCAGCATCATGTTCCGGATAGCTCACATGGTACGGAACCGGCTTGCCGCTCGCATCCAGCTTCGGCAACGGCACACCGCTCGCATCGCGCACGATCGTGTCCGTCGCAACTCCGCCAACCACCGCCGTGGTCGTCTTGAACTCGTACGTGTACGCTTCGCCGCTGGTCGAATCGAACTGGTAGGCAACCGACCCCGGAGGATGATTCATCCGGTAGCCAAGCGCCAGCACGCTGAAGATCATCAGCGCCGTAATCTGCATGACGTTGATGCCGAGATTGATCGCCGTGGAAGCATTCGCCCCGCGATACGCGATATACGCCACGGCGAAGGCGAAGACCACCGCCACGCCCATCATGAACAGCATCCCGGGATTCGACGCGCTCATGAAATTCGGATACAGCGTCCCCACCAGGTAGCCCGACACGATCCCCATCGTCCCCACCATCACTCCCGGATAAATCCAGTAGTAGAGATGCGACGCCCAACCCACAATGAACTTCGAGATGCGCGCATACTTCCACGCACGCTCACGATTCAGAAATGCCTGCTCCGCAAAGTAATAGGAACTGCCCGTCCCCGGATAGAGCTTCGCCATCTCCGCATAACAGACCGCCGTCGAGAGACACAGCACAAGCGCACCAATGACGCCCATCCACATCGACGGTCCGGTAACACCCGTAGTCGCCTGGATGAAGAACGTCAGCCAGAGAAAAGCGCCCGGCGCAATCAGCGCCATCGCATTGCTGGTGAGCCCCGTGAGCCCCAGCGTCTTTTTCATTTCGACTGCAGGTATGTCTGCCATGTATTCCTCCGCGAAGATAAGGTTTGCCAACTAAGCCGATGACGACTAACTACGGGAGCTACTGATAAGCGACGAACAGAACGATGGAGAAACAAATGTCCCGTTCAATGTGTACGGGTTCGCCATGCAGCCCCGTGTGCGGGCTGTAGGCCTTCCATATGGAGAGAATGAGCAGTTTCCGGAGCCATGGGCGCGGATGAGTTAGTCTAACCCGAAAAAGATGTGCGACCCACAGGGAAATGAATGGAGCCATCCAGCCCCGCAGAACTTATCCCTGCCGCCTGGCGTCCGACCAAATCGCCGCATGCAGTTCTTTGTACCGCGAAACAATCTCTTCGCGATGCGCATGTTGCTGATCGCGAAGAACAAATTCGCCCCCCACAACGACATCCCGAATAGCCCCCCGATGCAACGAAAACACCAGCGTAGGCAATAGATCCTCCGCAGAGTTTCCAGCAATCGAGCTATCGTCCAGATCGACGCGTAACGAAATCCGCAAAACTTCCCGGCTTCAACTCTCCTGCCGGCACCGCCAGCGCATGAGCCCCATCCACCGTTGCGCAATCGAACAGATGCGCAGCCAAAGCCTTCCCGCCAAGCTGATCCAGCACCGCACGCTTCTGCTGGAGCAGGCGCAGATGGTACTCCAGCTCGCGCGCATCCTCCAGCGGATCAATCTGTGCCTGGCTGTCCGACCCCAATGCCACGCGAATCCCCGCCGCCAGCATCGCATCCGCCTTCACAAAGCCATCGCCAAGATTTCGCTCCGTCGTCGGACAGGAACAGATCGTCGTCCCCGCCCGCGCCAGCATCGCAATCTCTTCCTCGCTCACATGGACGCCGTGCACGGCAGTGAAGTCCGCCCCCAGGATCTTCTCTCGCGCCAGCAACTCAACCGGAGTCGCCCCATACTCCCGCACACACGCCGCGTTCTCCGCAAGCTGCTCCGCTACATGCATATGCAGCGGAAGCGTATGCGCCCGCGCCCACTCCGCGATCTCATGCAAATCGCGCAGCGGCACCGCTCGAATACTATGCGGAGCCACGCCAAAGCGAACTCGCGAACCGTCACCGCCCGCCTCTTTCACCAGCGCCGTCATGTTCTCAAGGAACGTCCCAGTCGACTCATAAAAGCGCCTCTGCCCCGCTTCGGGAGGCAACTCAAAACCCGCTCGCAGATACGCCGTCCGCAACAGCACAATCCGTATCCCCACCGACCGCGCCGCCGCAATCACCTGCTTGCTCAGCAGGTTCGGATCCTCATAAGCGCTTCCATCGGGAGCATTGTGCAAATAGTGAAACTCGCCCACAGTCGTTGTGCCCGCGAGCACCATCTCCAGAAACGCCATGCGCGCCACATCATAAACCTGCTGCGGGCTCAGCTTGCCAGCAGCGAAATACATGGTCCCGCGCCACGACCAGAAATCTCTTCCACTCACTACTCGCGACTCTGCCTTGCCTCGAATCAATCGCTGAAACGTATGCGAGTGCGCATTCACAAACCCCGGCATCAGCGCCTTCCCGGGCATCGCCACCACCTTTACCGTCGCGCGATCCAGCTCCTCGGGCACATCCAACACCAACCCTTCCTCGCTCACCAACAGCTCGCCACCGGCGATGAACGTGCCCTTCGAATACAGCATCTCCGGCCGATAAAGAGTGTTCACGCGTCTACCCTTCTTCCACCCACCCACACCTCACGCACAGGGTTCGCGCCCAGCACGTACACCAGCTCTCGCCAGTCCTTGTCATGCAACACCACGAAGTCCGCCACGCACCCAACCTCCAGCCGTCCTCTGTCGCTCAATCCCAGCGCACACGCCGCATTCACGGTGCCCGCAACGATCGCTTCCTGGGCAGTCAACCCGTTCATCCGAACCGCCAGCCCCAACGCCGCCGCACTCGAAAACAATGGACTCGAACCCGGATTGAGATCCGTACCGACCGCCACAGCCGCGCCCGCATCCATCAACCTCCGTCCCGCCGCCGCGGGAATTCCCAAATGCAGCGACACCCCTGGAAGGATCGTTGCAATCGTCCGGCTCGCCGCAAGCGCGTCGATCTGCGCCTCACCCGCGGCCTCCAGATGATCCACGCTCAGCGCTCCCACGCGCACACCCAGCTCCACCCCTCCGATGCTGTGAAACTGATCGCTGTGCAGCTTCACTGCCAGGCCAAACCTCTTCGCACACGCAAACATCTGCTCCGCTTCCGCAACCTGCCACGCCTCTCGCTCCACAAATACATCCACCGCCGAAGCCAACCCTCTGCGCGCCGCCTCTGGAATCAACGCCGAACACACCTCCTCGACATACCGCGCCCGCTCTCCAGCGTCCACTGGCGGAATATGGATCAGCAGCGTCGCAACCATCCGCGCCGGCGTCTCTGCCGCCAGCTTCGCGATCGCCTCCAGCATCACGATCTCGGCAGACATCGTGAATCCATAGCCCGACTTCACCTCGATCGTCGTCGCGCCCGACCGCACCAACGCCTGCACTCGCGGCTTCGCCAACGCCGCCAACTCCTCCACCGACGCAGCAGCCGTCGCTCGCACCGTGCTGCGAATCCCTCCTCCCGCCAGCAAAATCTGCTCATAGGTAGCACCCGCCGTCCGCGCTTCAAAATCTGCCAGCCGGTCGCCCGCCCACACCGCATGCGTATGAGGATCAATCAGCCCCGGCAACACCGCAACGCCGCCTAGATCCACGGTGCTCTCGGCAGTCCCCACCCAGTCACCCTTCGTCCCCACCCAATCGATGCGCCCACCCGAGATCGCCAACGCCGCATCCTTCCGCACGCTCAGCTCACCCATCCTCCGGCCGTGCTTTGCCTCCGCACCCTGCGCGGTAACCAGCTGCGAGATCCCCGTGATGAGCAACTCCGTCTTCATCGCACACTCGGCAGATCGAGTCCCCGCTTCACAGCCGTCTCCTTTGCCAACGCATACCCCGCATCCGCGTGGCGAATCACTCCCATCGCCGGATCGTTGGTCAGGCACATCTTCAAACGCTCATCCGCCTCGTCGCTGCCATCGGCAACGGCAACCAGCCCCGCATGCTGACTGTACCCCATCCCCACGCCCCCGCCATGATGGAAGCTCATCCACCCCGCTCCACTCGCAATACCCGTCGCAAAGTTCAGCAGCGCCCAATCCGAAACCGCATCCGACCCATCCAGCATCCCCTCCGTCTCGCGATACGGACTAGCCACCGATCCCGCATCCAGGTGATCGCGCCCAATCACGATCGGCGCGCTCAGCCGCCCGTCCCGCACCATCTGGTTGAACAGCAGTCCAGCCCGATCGCGCTCCCTATACCCCAGCCAGCAGATGCGCGCCGGTAGCCCCTGAAACGCAATCTGCTTCGAAGCAAACGTCAACCACTCCGTCAGCCGCTTGTCCTCCGGAAATAGCTCCAGCAGCGCCTGGTCCGTTGCCGCAATATCAGCCGGGTCACCCGACAGCGCCACCCAGCGAAACGGTCCGCGTCCCTCGCAAAACGAGTCGCGAATAAATGCCGGCACAAATCCCGGATACGAAAACGCGTCCGTCACTCCAGCAAGCTTCGCCTGCGTCCGCAGATTATTTCCATAGTCGAACGCAACCGCCCCGCGCCGCTGCATCTCCAGAATCGCCCGCACATGCTGCGCCATCGCAGCCTGCACGCGCGCCCCATACTCCTTGGGCTGCATCGAGCGCAGCGCATTCAAATCTTCATCCGCCTTCGCCGGTGGCAGATATCCCCACAGTGGATCATGCGAGCTCGTCTGATCCGTCACCAGGTCCGGAATAAATCCCAACGCCACCATCTTCGGCAACACCTCGGCGGCATTACCCAGCAGCCCAATCGACACCGCCTCCCGCTGCCCCCTTAGCCTTCTGCGCCCATTGAATCGCCTCCTCGAGCGATCGCGTCGCCTTATCCAGGTAACGCGTCTCCAATCGGCGATCCATCCGCTTCGCATCCACCTCCACACAAATGCTCACGCCCCCGGCCAGCTTCACCGCCAGCGGCTGCGCCCCGCCCATGCCTCCCAGTCCCGCCGTCACCGTGATCGTTCCCGCCAGCGTGTCGTTGAAGTGGAGCTTCGCCGCGCCGCGAAACGTCTCATACGTTCCCTGCAGAATCCCCTGCGTCCCAATGTAGATCCACGACCCCGCCGTCATCTGCCCATACATCATCAGCCCCGCCGCATCCAGCTTGTCGAACTCCTCCCACGTCGCCCAATGCGGCACCAGGTTCGAATTCGCGATCAACACCCGCGGCGCAAGCCGATGCGTATTCAGCACAGCCACCGCCTTGCCCGACTGCACCAGCAGCGTCTGATCGTTCTCCAACCGATCCAGCGTCTCCACAATCGTGTGAAAGCAATCCCAGTTGCGTGCCGCCTTCCCGCGCCCGCCATACACAATCAGCTCTTCCGGCTTCTCGGCAACTTCGGGATCGAGATTGTTCATCAGCATCCGCTTGGCTGCCTCCTGAATCCATCCCTTCGCTGTCCTGGTGCTACCCCGCGCCGCACGAACTGGAGAATATCCCTCACTCATCGAACTGCCTCCTCAATCGCAACCTGTCCGGCTCGCTGATCTCTCCACCCATCCTCCTCCAGGAACTTCGCAGCCTCTTCCATCCACACCGACAGCACGCAATCCTCCTCCCACGCCGGAACTCGCCTTCGGAATCGGCGTCGCGCCTCCTCCAGCGCCGGCGTGCTCGTGTCTCCACGAAGATCCATCGCCCGCATCGCCGCCAGCAACTCAATCGCAATCACCATTCTCGCCAAGCCCACCGTCTGCTCCAGCTTCAGCCCCGACGTCATCCCCATGCTGACAAAATCTTCCTGGTTGCCGCTTGTCGGAATCGATCCAGTCGACGCCGGCGATGCCAGCACCCGCATCTCCGCCACCAGCGCCGCCGCCGTTACCTGCGCCATCATCATCCCCGACTCGATCCCCGGCTGCGACGCCAGAAATGCCGGCAACCCCTCATTCAAACTCGGATTCATCAGCCGCTCCGTTCGCCGCTCGGAGATCCCCGCCAGCTGGCACACCGCAATCGCAAGATAATCCAGCGCCAGCGCCAGCGGTGCCCCATGAAAGTTCCCGCCCGAAACAATCGCATCCTCGAACACCAGCGGATTATCCGTCGCGCTATTCAACTCCATCTCGAACACCCCGCGCGCAAACTGCAGCGTATCCCACGCCGCGCCATGCACCTGCGGAATGCAGCGCAGGCAGTACGCATCCTGGATGCGGCTACCCTCACCGTGCGTCCTCGGAATCGTGCTGCCCTCTAACAACTCCAGCAGATGCCGCGCACTCAACACCTGCCCCGCATGGGCTCGCGCCGCATGCAGCCGCGCATCGAACGCCGCGGCCGTCCCTCGCAGCGCCTCGATACTCAGAGCCGCCGTCGTCTGCGCAGCATAAAAAAGATCCTCCAGTTCCTTCAGCCGAAGACACCCAATCGACAACATCGCCTGCGTTCCATTCAGCAGCGAGATGCCCTCCTTCCCCTCCAGCTTCAACGGCTTCAGCCCGGCTCGCTGCATGCACACAGCCGCATCCAGCACCTCCCCCTGGTACTCCGCGCGCCCTTCCCCAATCAGCACCAGCGCCATATGAGCCAGCGGCGCCAGATCACCGCTCGCCCCCACGCTCCCGCGCGACGGCACCACCGGAGTAATGCCGCAGTTCAACAGATCGCAGATCCGCTCCGCCACCACCGCCCGAATCCCCGACAACCCCTTCGCCAACACATTCGCCCGGATCAGCATCATGCCCCGCACCACCGGCGTCGCCAGCGGCTCACCCACCCCACAGCAGTGCGATCGGATGAGGTTCACCTGCATCACCTCGATCTCGTGGTCCTCGAGCCGGATATTCGCCAACAGCCCAACGCCCGTGTTGAGCGCATAGACAGGCGTCGTTCCGCGCATCGCCCCCTCCACCCGATCGCGCGACCGCCGCATGCGCTCCAGGGCATCCCCACCAATCCTTACCTGCTCGCGCCCTTCAGCAACGGCTACAACGTCTTCAATCGCTCAGCGACGCTCCATCGAGAATGATCATGCTGTAATCCTATGGAGCGCACGGCAGAGGACGGAACCGATCCTCCTGCGGTAATATGGGACCTATACCGTCGATTCCATGGCTTCAGTCGATTATTTGAGCCCCAATCAACGGCTCGCCTCGCCGCATCACACCCGAGAGTGCTAGCATACCTCTAGGCCCGCAACCCCTCACAGTCCAAGGAGCGCCGCATGCTTCTCCACACAGGAATCGACCAGATCGACCGCAAAATCCTGCGGGAGCTCACCACGGACGCACGCCTTACCGTAGCTGAACTCGGCCGGCGGATCAGCCTCTCACCCTCCGCCACCGCCGAGCGCCTCCGCCGCCTCGAGAGCCTCGAGTTCATCCGTGGCTATCGTGCCGACATCAACCTCCACGCCCTCGGCTTCACCATCACAGCCTTCGTGCGCCTCACCTGCGAGGGCACGCGCTACAAACCATTCCTCAAATTCCTCCCCACACTCGACGCCGTGCAGGAGTGCCACCACCTCACCGGCAACGATGCCTTCCTCCTCAAGGTCGTCCTCGCCTCGATGACCGAGCTCGAAGACCTCATCGAAAAGCTTCTCCCCTACGGCAGTCCCACCACCAGCATGGTCCTCTCTACGCCACTCGAGAGAAAGCGTCCTCTTCGCTTCTAAGCAGCGCTCATCTACGCTCGACCGCTCTCAATCACCCGCTCAATCTGCTCCAACCCCCAATCCAAATCCTCGCGGCTGATCATCAGCGGCGGCGCAATGCGGATCACCGTCTCATGCGTCTCCTTGCACAGCACGCCTCGATCCCGCAGTGCCTCGCAGATCGGCCGCGCCGGCACATTCAACTCAATCGCAAGCCACAACCCGCGCCCACGCACCTCCACCACACGCTTACTGCGCAGCTGTCTGCAGCCGCGCCAAAGCATACGCTCCCAACTCCGCAGACCGATCCGCAAGCCTCTCCTCCACGACAACCCGCAGCGCCGCTCGCGCCACCGCGCACGCCAGTGGATTCCCACCGAACGTGCTGCCATGATCCCCTGGCCGAAACACCCCCAGCACCTCCGCCGAACTCATCACCGCCGACACCGGATAGAACCCACCCGAAAGCGCCTTCCCCGCAATCACCACATCCGGCGTGATCCCATCATGCATATACGCGAACAGCTTCCCCGTGCGCCCGAGCCCCGACTGAATCTCATCCGCAATCAGCAGCACGTTGTTTTCCTTGCATATCTGCCGCCACCGCTCGCAAATATCCCTCTGGAGGCACAATCACTCCAGCCTCGCCCTGAATCGGCTCAACCAGGAACGCCGCCGTCTGCGGAGTAATCGCTCGCCGCAGCGCCTCCACATCGCCGAACGGAACATGCTTGAATCCCGCCGGGAACGGACCGAAGCCCGAACGATACTGCGCATCGCGTCGAGAAGCCCACAATCGAAATCGTCCGCCCATGAAAATTATTCGCGCAAACAATAATCTCCGTTCGATCGGCATCAATCCCCTTGACCGTCTCGCCCCACTTCCTCGCCGCCTTCAGCGCCGTCTCCACCGCCTCGGCGCCGGAGTTCATCGGCAGCGCCATCTCAAAGCCCGTGAGCTCATGCAGTTCCTTCAACAACAAGGGCAGCTGATCGTTCCGAAACGCGCGCGACGTCAACGTCACCTTCTGCGCCTGCTCCACCATCGCACTCAGTATCGCCGGATGGCAGTGCCCCTGGTTCACCGCGGAGTAAGCAGCCAGGAAATCAAGATACCGCCGGCCATTCACATCCGTTACCCACGCCCCCTGCGCGCGCTCAATCACCACATCCAGCGGATGATAATTGTGCGCCCCATACTGTTCTTCCATCGCAATAAGCTTTGTCTCCATACGCCCTCCTTGCTCAGGCCCTGCGCTCTTCTCAGCCTTCCGATGCATCTCCGGCGTCAGCTTCATGACCAGACACTTCGCCGCGCCTCCAGCCTTCAGAAACTCATCCAGCTGCACCTGAAGAACATGAACCCTCGCCCACGAAGCGTCTTGCTCCAGACTCCGCGCCAATGCGATTGAGCACGATCGTCTACCCTACATTCACCGCATTGCACGCAAACGACAATCGCATCCTCTTCGCAAACCGCGATGCGCTTTTCCGGCGGATAAAACGCCTCGATCTTCTTCCGGGACGCCTCATCGAATGCTGGCGGATAGTACAGCAGCGATCCATCTTCCAGCGGAGCAAAGCAGGTATCCAGGTGATAGAAGCGCGGATCGACCAGGTGCAGACTCGTCACTTCGATACCCCACAACTCTCTGCAACGCATCGTGGCTTGCTTCGATGCGTTCGCGGGCCATACCCAACCCAAAGTCGCGAACCGTCCACGGAGAACAGCGCATCGCCCTCACCCTCAAACGGCGTCTCCCGCGGTAGATCGACAACCTCGTACCCCGCTTCACGAAACCAGGCACGAAAGTGCGGCTCTTCCCCTTGACGCTCAGGATGGTAGAAGCTACTGAGTGCGACAACGCCCTCGCGTGCCAAACCCGCATTCGCAGTAAAGACCATATCCGGAGATCCAGCCATAGGTTCTACCAGGTAGATATCCGCTAACCCGGATAGAACGCCATATAACTCTTCCCACTGCTGCACCGCTCGCCGTCGCGAAGAATTTCCTAAGTTACCCTTCATCCATGGATTAATGACATAACTCACCTCATACAACTTAGGCGCGCACATAAGAAGCGCTGGCCTACTTCACAGTTGCAAGAGGAGGCAGCGGAATCTTGGGTCACTTCAGAGTAATTCGGCGTGCCTATCTGTAGCGGTCTGCATAGCTTGGAGCATCGCAGGCCACTGCAGAGCCGTCAACAAGAATGATTATTCATAGGTTGCTGCATAGATATGCGTGATAATATTTCGCAGCTTGTATCAGCGAAAATCAGCAGAACTTAACGACGAAAATCCATGGCGCGAATTAATTCCGAAATAACCTAACGCTATGCGCAGCGTTATTCCGCGAGCACGCGCCGCTATTGCGTGATATCAAAGCTCACTCCCTGCGCAAGCGGCAGCTTCGTCCCATAGTTAATGGTGTTGGTTGCCCGGCGCATATATTGCTTCCACGCATCCGATCCAGACTCGCGTCCCCCGCCAGTCTCCTTCTCGCCGCCGAATGCTCCGCCAATCTCCGCGCCCGATGTTCCAATGTTGACGTTGGCAATTCCGCAATCGGATCCAGCCGCGGAAAGAAATCGTTCTGCCTCCCGCATGTTCAACGTGAAGATCGAGGACGACAATCCCTGCGGCACATCGTTCTGCAATCGGATCGCCTCTTCGAGCTCGCCATACTTCATCACGTACAGAATGGGTGCAAACGTCTCGCGCCTCACCACCTCTGATTGCTGCGCGATCTCCACCAGCGCAGGTCGAACATAGAACGCATCCTCGCGCTCCCTCGACGGCGACGCGATCTCCACCCGTAACCACCGCTCCATTGCGCCGCGCCTCATCCAGTGCAGCCTGCATGCCAGCAAACGAGCGCTCGTCGATCAGCGGCCCCACCAGCGTTCCTTCCGCGCGAGGATCGCCCACCACCAACCGACAGATATACCCTCTTCAATCGCGCAATCAACTCATCGTAGATCGTCTCGTGCACAATCAAGCGTCGCAGCGACGTACACCGTTGTCCCGCCGTACCCATCGCAGAAAATGCAATCGCGCGCAGCGCAAGATCGAGATCCGCACTCGGACACACAATCGCCGCATTGTTCCCGCCCAACTCCAGGATCGCTCGCGCAAACCGCTTCGCCAACCGCGGCCCTACCGCTCGCCCCATGGCAGTCGATCCCGTCGCGGACACCAGTGGAATCTGCGCACGAATCCACCAGCAGCTCGCCCATGCTGGACGTCCCCCACCAACAGCGCGCAAAGCCCTTCCGGCACGTCGCCCACCTTCGCCGCCGCCCGCTCAAAGAGCGCCTGCGTTGCCAACGCAGTGAGCGGCGTCTTCTCCGACGGCTTCCACACCACGGCATTCCCGCACACCAGTGCCAGCGCCGCATTCCACGACCACACGGCAACCGGAAAATTGAACGCCGAGATCACACCCACCACCCCCAGCGGATGCCACGTCTCCATCATGCGATGGTCCGCGCGCTCCGACGCAATCGTGAGCCCCGCCAGTTGCCGCGAGAGCCCCGCAGCGAAGCCGCAGATATCGATCATCTCCTGCACCTCGCCGTAGCCCTCCGAGAGCAGCTTCCCCGTCTCGATCGTCACCAGCCGGCCCAGCGTCTCAATCTCCGCACGCAGCTCTTCTCCGAGCACGCGCACCAGCTCTCCTCGCCGCGGAGCCGGAACATTCCGCCACGCCAGAAACGCCTCGTGCGCCGCAGCAATCGCATCGCTCGCCGCCGCGCTCCGTCGTCTTCGCCACGCGCGCAATCACCTGCCCTGTAATCGGCGTGCGCACGATCAACTCGCCCTCGGAGTACTTGCTCTCAGGCACGCCCAACTTGCGACAGCAGCTCGTGGACCTCCTGGTCCAACGCAACCGTATCCGTCGTCATAGAAACTCTCCTTCACTCTTCTTCACGCGCCGCCGCGTATTTGCGTGCTTACTGCATCGCCTGAACGATGCACTCTTCCAGCAGATCGAGAGCAATGTCCGTCTCATCCTGTGTCACCACCAACGGCGGACACAGGCGAACCGTGTTCGCTCCGCATCCCAGCAGCAGCAGGCCGCGCTCAAACGCGAGGTCGACGATCTTGTCCCGCAGATCACCAGCGCCCGTGCGCGTCTTCTTGTCCGTCACAATCTCCACGCCAATCATCAGCCCGCGTCCGCGCACCTCGCCAACGATCTCGTGCTTCTCGACCCAGGTGCCCAGCCGCTCGAGCGCCGCGCCTCCGACCGTCCGCAGCATTCGCCATCGCCTCGCGCTCAATCACGTCGAGCGTCGCCAGCGCCGCCGCCAGGCACAGTGGATTCCCGCCATACGTGCTCGCATGCGAGCCCGGCACCCAATCCATCACCTCCGCCTTCGACAAGCAAACACCCAGCGGCATTCCCGACGCAATGCCCTTCGCCATGCAAACAATATCCGGCTGCACGCCCGAGTGTTCAATCGCCCACCACTTACCCGTCCGCCCTGCGCCCGATTGGATCTCGTCCACCACCATCAGAATCCCGTGACGATCGCAGATCCTCCGAATCTCCTGCAGAAAAATATCCGGCGCAACCACATACCCGCCCTCGCCCTGGATCGGCTCGACAAAAATCGCCGCAACCTCTTCCGGCGCCAGCATCGTCTTGAAAAGCTTTTCCTCGATAAACCGCGCACATCCCAGCGCGTAGGCCTCCTGCTCCTCGGGCCCTCCCTGCAGCCGCGATACGCATACGGATACGGCACATGCGTCACACCCGGAACGAACGGAGCAAACCGCCGCTTCTGCTGCACCTTCGACGCCGTCAGCGACAGCGCGCCCATCGTGCGTCCATGAAAGCTGCCCAGGAAGCTGATGATGTTCTGCCGCCCCGTGTGATAGCGCGCCAGCTTCATCGCGCACTCCACCGCCTCGGTGCCCGAGTTCCCATAGTAGATCCGGTGCGGCCCCGGCATCGGCGCAATCGCCGAAAGCCTCGCCGCCACCTTCGGCATCAGCTCATAGTAAAAATCCGTGCCCGACATATGGATCAGCTGCGCCGCCTGCTCCTGCACCGCCTTCACCACCTCCGGATGGCAATGCCCCGTCGACGTCACCGCAATCCCTGCCGTGAAATCCAGAAACTCATTCCCGTCCACATCTTCGATACGACAGCCATAGCCGCGCTTCACCACCAGCGGATACCCGCGCGTATAGCTCGGCGAGAGATAAAGCTCATCCTCGGCAACAATCTTCTTCGCGCGTGGTCCCGGCACATGCCCCAACAAACTTCGGACCAAAACGCGCATGCGTCTCAGGCGTCGCCACATGCACAAACTCTTGTGTCTGGGTGCTCATCGAATCTCTCCTTTGGCTTTGCAACGGATAGAAGGCCACGCCGCTCGAACGGCATGAACGCTTCGCTCACCTCGACCAGGTCAAAGGAGCTCAGGGCAACATTGCGCTACAGGAGTGATCGCAGGCTTAATCGCCGGAGAAAAGATTGGGCCGCGAGACTGCTCGGCAGATGCGCGCGAATGCGCCAACACACGCTCATGTGTCTTGGCATCTCTCCGCATCCTCTGGAGGTCCATCGTCGAATTGCGCTGCATCGACATGCGCTCACCCGCTCGTTAGCGAAGATTATAGCGCGGCCGCGCAACGTTTCGCCTCACCGCCATCTCACTGCTTGCCGATAACCTCCACCGCCTCCCCCTTCGCGAACCCAACCTCCGCGCCCGTATGCGTCAGCGTCTGCGCCGCATCGTCCCAGTGCAGATGGCTGACCTCATACATCCCCTTCTCATACGCATACGTCGTTCCATCGTCGCGATACAGATCGAACGACTCCATCCGCTCCCGGATACACCCGAAACTTCGCGATCTTCTGCACCTCGTTCGTACTCTCCACCACCGTCCCCAGCGGCAGAATCGAACCCGCCCGCACAAACAGCGGAATCTCATCGATCGGCGCACTCACCGTAATCCTCTGCCCGCCATGCACGCGCTCGTTCGTCCAGAAGTTATACCAGTCCGTCCCCGCCGGCAGATACACCTCGCGGCTCGTCATCCCCTGGTCCGTCACCGGAGCCACCAGCAGCGCCGGCCCAAACATATACTCATCGCCAATATCGGCAACCTTCGGATCGCTCCCGAAGTCCATAAACAGCCCGCGCATAAACGGCGCTCCCGTCTCATGCGCGCTCCATCCCAGCGAGTAGATGTACGGCATCAACTGATACCGCAGCCGCAAAAACTTCTCCAGGATCGGCTCGGCCTGCTTGCCATAACTCCACACCTCATTCTCCGGACGAGTGCCATGCGTGCGGAAGTTCGGCTGAAACGCTCCATACTCAAACCACCGCACATACAGCTCCGGATAGTCGTCATACCCGCCCACCTCGGCGCGCGCGTCGCTCGGATCAATCAGCAGCGGCCGCTCCGCCTTATGCACATGCGGCAACGCCTGCCACCCGCCAATATCCGTGCTCCAATACGGCATTCCCGACGCCACAAAATTAATCCCCGTCGGCACCTGCCGCTTCAACACATCCCACGTCGGGATAGATGTCCGACGACCAGAAGATCGTCCCGTTATGCTGCGCCCCCGGATACGCATCCCGCGCCAGGATCAGCGCCCGCTCCTTCATGTCCCTGCGCATCCCGTCAGTAGAACGCCGCCGTATGAAACAGCGGATACATGTTGAAGTACTCCGTCCCCGGCCCAATGTGAAAGTAGCTCCCATTCGGCGGCAGGTCCGGCTCCGTCTCATCCGCCCAGAACGCGTCGAACCCCTTGTCCACATAGTTCTCTTTGATCACACTCCAGTACCACTTCGCCGCATCCGGATTCGTCGTATCAATGTCCGACCCCGCATGGTCATACGGCTCCCATTGGTCGGCGTCCCATCCGCCAGGTGTTCGAACCACCCATTCTTCAGCAGCAGTCGGATAGTACCGGCTCCGCCGCCGTAAACCTCGGCCACACGCTGATCATCACGTGATAGTTCATCGCGTGCAGCTCCTTCAGTCATCCCCACCGGGTCCGGCCACTTCGCCGGATCCATATCCATCTGCCCCATCTTCGTATACGTGAACCAGTCGATCACCAGGTCATCAATCGGCAGATGCAGCGCGCGATACTTCTTCGCCACCGCCATCAACTCCGCCTGGCTCGAGTACCGCTGCTTGCACTGGATATACCCATACGCCGACTTCGGCAGCATCGGAGCATCGCCCGTCAGCGTCCGAAACCCCTCATAGATCTCGTCATACGTCTTGCCCGCGATCACAAAGAACGACACGCGCTGCCCCACATCGCTCGTCCACTTCGTCGCGTTCCCAATCGCAAACGCCACCGTCGTCCGCGAAGGGTTATCCCACAAAATCCCATAGCCCTTGTTCGTCACCACGAACGGCACGCAGACGCTCTGCCCGCCCGGCGCGTTGTAGTCATGCGCACACCGCACCACCCGTCCCCGCCGATCGAAGTACCCTTCCTGGTTCTGTCCCAGCCCGTAGTAGTGCTCATCCTTCGGCGCCGCGAACGTAGCGCCCACCCGAAAATACGGATCGTCCCCCGGCCGCCGCTCATTCAGGATGTCGTGGTTCCCATCCTTATAGTTCGGCACCGACATCTCCCACCCCTGCATATCCAGCAGCGTCGCGCCCTCCGGCGTCTTGATCGTCAGCCCCACCCACGGCGTCGACCCACCGAAGAACTTCGCCGTATCCGGCAGCTTGCCCGTATACGGCTTCGGCTGCGGCGCCACATCCACCACCATGCGCGACGACCGCAGCACATCGCCCGTCGCCCCACTCTCCGCCGTCCACCCATCGCTCTGCGGCTTCGCCACAATCCCATACCCCGGCCCCGCCATCGCCCGAGCCTCATCCAGGCTCATCGTCACCCGCACAATATTCGGCGCATACGGCTCCACCACCACCGTCGCCGCGCCCCTGTGCAGCGTCAACTGCTGCGCCCCGCACACTCAGCGCCGCCATCGCCACGCGCCAACACAATCAACCCAACCCAACGAACTCCCATACCATCCCTCACAAACCAACACCTGCCGTTATCACTGCTCTCGCTGTTGTCCTTCGAGCTGTCATTCCGACCCTGAGCGAAGCCGAAGGGGAGGAACCTGCTATCTCCCGCCTCTCGCCTCTCGAATCTCGAATCTCTTCCTACATCACCTGCACCGTCGCCTTCAACGGCAAATCATCCGAGCTCCCGCCCACCTTCACCACCACCCGATCCTTCTCCACCACAAACGCCTTCGCCGCATCATCCCAATACGCCAGCGCCTTCGCCGCCAGCGGCAGCGTCACCGTCTTGCTCTCCCCCGCCTTCAGCGACACCCTCGCAAACCCTTCCAACTCCTCCACCGGCCGCGCCACCTTCGATCCCTCGTGCGACACATACATCTGCACCACCTCATCCCCTTCGCGCGAACCCGTATTCTTCACCTCCACGCTCACCGTCGCCGTCTCGCCACGCTTCAGCACCGGCGCACTCACCCGCAGCTTCGAGTACGCAAAGCTCGTATAGCTCAGCCCAAACCCAAACGCATACAGCGGCTTCTGCTTCGCATACATATACGTGCGCCCATCGCGAATGTTGTAGTCCATCATCGGCGGCAGATCCGCCTCATCGCGCACCCACGTCTGCGTCAGCCTTCCCGCAGGGTCGTAGTCCCCGAACAGCACATCCGCCAACCCATCCCCCTGCTCTTCGCTGCCGTTGGTCATCTCCAGGATCGCCGGCACATGCGCCTCGGTCCAGTTCGTCGTATACGGAAAGCTCGCCTGCAGCACCACCACCGTCCGCGGATTCCCCGCCAGCGCCGCCTTCGCAATCGCCTCCTGCTCCAGCACCATGCTCTTCCGATCGATCGCCTCTTTCCCATCGCTCGCCGTCGGACAAACATTCCATCCCGCACCGCACGTCGGGTTGTTCCCGATCACCACCACCACCGCATCCACGCTCTTCGCCAGCGCCGTCACCGCCGCCAGATCATCTCCCGCCGCATACGTCACCTTCACGCCCTCCCCCACCCGCGCGCGAATCCCCTCCAGCGGCGTCACCGTAAACGGAGGCGTCCCGCTATACCAATCCAGCAGCACCTCATTCGCATACGGCCCCACCACCGCAATCGACTTCAACTCCTTCGCATCCAGCGGCAACAACTTCTTCCCACCCTCGGCCGCACTCATTCTTCAACAGCACAATCGACTCATCCGTCACCTTCCTCGCCAACGCCTTCGCCTGCTCGGCGTCCACCACGGATCCTTCGCCAGCACCTTCCCCGCACCATCCTCAAACGCCAATCCGCGCCTGCGGCACCATCTCCGTCGGATCCAGCATCCCCAGCTTGATCATCACGCGAAACACCCCGCGCAGATTCCGATCCAGGTCCGCCTCCGTTGATCAACCCTTCCTTCAGCGCCTCTTCCATCGCCGGCTTATACGTGTCCAGATACTGATTGATCCCCGCATGCACCGTCGCCGCCACCGCCTCCGGCATCGTCTTGTACGCCTTGTGGTCCTTCACCAGCGCCGTCAGCGCGCCGCCATCCGTGCAGATAATTCCATCCTCGCCCCACACCTTCATCACCACATTGCGCAGCACCGGATTCTCAATCATCGGCGTCCCGTTCCACGAGTTATACGCCGTCATAAACGCATTCGCGTGCCCATCCTCAATCGCCATCCGGAACGGCACGGAGTAGTACTCCTGAAACAGCCGCTCATCAAAGTCCGACGAGCTCGACGTCCGCAGATTCTCATTGCTGTTCGCCAAAAAATGTTTCAGCAGACTCGCCGTCGTCCAGTACGTCCCATCGCCCTGCAGCCCGCGCGTATACGCCGTCGCCAGCGTCCCCACCAAAAACGGATCTTCCCCATACGACTCCTCACTCCTCCCCCACCGAGGATCGCGACTCAAATCCGCATTCGGAGCCCGCACCACCAGCCCTCCCCGGTGATACTTCCCAAACGCATACCGCGTCTCATACGCCTCCTGCCCCGCCGCCTCCGACAGCAGCGCCGGATCCCACGTCTGCCCCAGCCCCCGCGACTGCGGAAACGTCGTCGTCGGAATCACCGTCTCGTAGTCGCGACCCGTCCGTCCTTCCCAGTGCCCCGGCCCACCCAGCGCCAGTCCATGCAGTCCCTCTACGTGCCCCGTCCCCACCACACCCAGCCGCGGCACCGTAGGATTCGTGCTGAACGCATCCACCTTTTCCTCGACCGTCATCCGGCTCAGCAGGTCCGTGATCCGCGCCTCCACCGGAGCTCTGCTGTCCGCATACACCGCCGTCTGCGCCACACTCCCACGCTCCTGCTGCGACCATCCAGCAAGGCTCCAACTCAACACAGCGCTAACTAAAACGATTTTTATCACGAGTATTTTTCCCGCCAACAATCTATCCCGCACGCACATCGCCTGTACAGAACGCCAACCTCACAGCGTGAAACACCTTCAGAATTTCAGCGCCGCCTACTCCGCCGTCAACGACACCTCCGTCTTCAGCGGCAACTCCGCCGACGACCCGCCAACCTCAATCCCATACTCCCCTCCCAACCGCTCCCAGCCATTCTTCTCCGTCTGAAAACACCTTCAGATACAGCGGCTTGATCGGCACCGTTACCCTCTCGCTCGCGCCCGCAGCCAGCGGCACGCGCGCAAATCCCACCAGCTTCCGGAACGGCTCATCCGCGCTCTTCGGCAGCGTCACATAGACTTCGGCAATCTCATCGCCCGCGCGCGCTCCCGTATTCTTCACCTCAAAGCTCACACTCTCCGCCCCTGGCGCCACCTTCAAATCCGAGTACGCAAAGCTCGTATAGCTCAGCCCAAATCCAAACGGAAACAGCGGCGTCTCATCCTTCGCCTCGAACCACTTGTACCCAACCTTCATCCCCTCCACGTTGTAGTCCACCGGAAAATTCTTGGTCTCCATGCCATGAAAGCCGCCGCCATTCATTCCGTTGTTCCCCGTCGTCGGCGTCAACCCCGCCACCTGCGGATGCGGCAGCTGCGCATCACTCTCCGCGAACGTCACCGGCAACTTGCCCTGAAGCATTCACCCTCCCAAACAGCACATTCGCAATCGCCTCGCCTCCGCCAATCCCCGGATACCACGCCTCCACAATCCCCTTCACCTGCTGGTGCCACGGCATCGACACCGGCCCACCCGTCTCCAGCACCACCACCGTGTTCGGATTCGCCTTCGCCACCGCCTCCACCAGCGCGTCCTGATCATCCGGCAGGCTCAGCGTCGGCCGGTCCATCCCCTCGCTCATCCACTGCGTCACAAACACGATCGCCACCTGCGCGTTCGCCGCAGCCTTCGCCGCAGCCTCCACATCCGTGCCCGCGTCGAAGCTCACCTGCGCTCCATCGCCCGCCTGCTCCTTCACATACTTCAGCGGCGACGACGGAAAATACACCGCCTTGCCCCACAACGATCCGCCCGGCCGTCCCCCCGGAGCATCCACCTGCGCCGACCCGCCGCCCGACAGCACGCCCTCATCCGCATGCCCGCCAATCACCACAATCGTCTTTCCCTCGCCGCCCGCCAGCGGCAGAATCCCGCCTTCGTTCTTCAGCAGCACCAGGCTCTCTTCCTCAATCCTCTTCGCATCGTCCCGCCCTTTGAACGGGTCCACCACCCTCCGCACCGGAGGTTGATCCACCACTCCCGTCGCAAACATGCTGCGCACAATCCGATGCACCATGTCATCCAGCGCGCCTGCGGAACCTTCCCATCCAGCACCGCCTGCTTCAGCGGAGCACCAAAGTACGTGTCCCCCGGCTGCTCCATATCCAATCCCGCCAGCGCCGCCTTCACCGTGCTATGCGTTCCCTCCCAGTCCGACAGCACAAACCCCTTGAACCCCCACTCCTTCTTCAGCACATCCGTCAGCGTGTAGTGGTTCTCGCACGCATAGTCGCCATTCACATGGTTGTAGCTGCACATCACGCCCGCCGGCTTCGCCATCCCAATCGCAATCTGAAAGCCCAGCAGATCCGTCTCCTGCAGCGCCCGCTCATTCAACTCCGCATTCAGCGTATTGCGTCCCGTCTCCTGGTCGTTCAGCACGTAGTGCTTGATGTCGCCCATCACGTCATTCGACTGCACGCCCATCGCCAGCTCGCCCACCATCGTCCCCGCCAGCACCGGGTCTTCACTCGCATACTCAAAGTTCCGCCCATTGCGCGGCTCGCGAATCAGATCCACCCCGCCGCCAATCGACATGTTGTATCCCTGGTCGCGCAGCTCTCTCCCAATCACCGACCCATACAGAAATCCCATCTTCGGATCCCAGCTCGACGCCATCCCAATCACGCTCGGCAGCAGCGTCGCATAGCGGCTATCCTTCGCCGCCATCCTCATCCCCAACCGCCGAGTCCGCCAGGTTAATATCCGGCAACCCCAGCCTCGGAATCCCCGGCACAAATCCCGCACCCCCGTTATCCGCCGGCGGCACATACGCTCCCGCCCGCAGCGGTCCCCACCCAATCCCATGCACCAGCTGGATCTTCTCGTCCAGCGTCATCTGCTTCACCACCATGTCCGCGCGCGTGTCCGGATCCAGCGCCGGATTCATCCACGGCTGATTCTCCGCCGGACTGCGCCGTTTGCGTCCCACTCTGCCCCCCACATACACTTGCGAGGCCCATGCTCATCAACCCGCAGCCCACCCACACGCAGCTCTTTGCCACAACCGACCCAATCCTCATGCTTCTCCCTTTCGCAAGCCCATCTGATCCCAACACCCTTTGTCCGGAATCACCCTCCAACCTCGTCGTTCCGGATGAAAACTGTTTCCACACAGGCAATCCCTTCGTGCAGTCCATATTAAACCGATTTAGATTGACACGGAATTCACTCGGCCGCCGAAGCATATCAGCCCGGCAATACCTTTGCCCAGCCCTTTTCCTTTCCAGCACAACGTTTGTCTAAAGCGAATCCCGCATCCCCCACGTATCCCCAAAAGGATCAACGCATGAACCGCACGCACCGCGCTCTCATCCTCTCCCTCGCCGCTCTCCATGCTGCTCTTCGGCCCCGCCCTCCGCGCCCAGGCCCCACCCCCGCCCCCAACGCCTCCCGCCCTCTACCTCGGCACCGCCTGGTATCCCGAGCAGTGGCCCGAATCCCGCTGGGACGCCGACCTCTCCCTCATGGAGGCCGCGCACGTCCGCTTCGTCCGTATCGGCGAGTTCGCCTGGTCCCAACTCGAGCCCTCCGAAGGCCACTACGACCTCGACTGGCTTCAGCGCGCCATCGACGCCGCCGCACGCCACCACATCGCCGTCGTCATCGGAACCCCCAGCGCCGCGCCTCCCGCCTGGCTCACCACCAAGTATCCCGAGACCCTTCGCATCAAGGAAGACGGCCGCCCCGACCAGCACGGCAACCGCCAGCAGTTCAACTGGTCCGACCCCAAGTATCGTGAGCTCGCCCGCGCCATGGCCGAGCAGGAAGCCAAACGCTTCGGCCACGACCCCAACGTCATCGGCTGGCAGATCGACAACGAGTACGCCGACGTCTCCTACGGCCCCGCCGACCAGGCCCGATTCGACGCCTGGCTCAAGGCCCGCTACGGCACCCTCGACAACCTCAACGCCCGCTGGACCACCGCCTACTGGAGCCAGACCTACTCCGCCTGGTCGCAGATCCCCATCGAAACCTCCTACGGCAACCCCGGCCTCCTGCTCAGCTGGAAGCGCTTCGTCTCCGACACCTGGCGCAGCTACCAGAAGAATCAGCTCGACGTCATCCGCGCCAACGCGGACCCCCGCCAGTTCATCACCACCAACATGATGGGCTTCTTCGACGGCTACGATCACTACACCGTCTCCCAGGACCTCGACCTCGCCTCCTGGGACGACTACGTCGGTACCGGCCAGCTCAACCCCGTCTACAACGGCGCCGCCCACGACCTCACCCGCGGCTTCCTCCGCAAAAACTTCTGGGTCATGGAGACCCAGCCCGGCTTCGTCAACTGGCAGACCGACAACAACTCCCTCGACAAAGGAGAAGTCCGCGCCATGGCCTGGCACGACGTCGGCCACGGTGCCGACGCCGTCTCCTACTGGCAGTGGCGCTCCGACCTCAACGGCCAGGAGGAGTACCACGGCACCCTCGTCGGCGCGGATGGCACCCCCGTCCCCCTCTACGCCGAAGTCGCCCAGCTCGGCGCCGACTTCGCCAAGGCCGGCCCCGCCCTCGCCGGCACCACCGTCCACTCCGACGTCGCCATCCTCCACTCCTACGACGCCTTCTGGGCCATCAACTGGCAGCGCCACAACCAGGCCTTCGATCCCATCGCCAACCTGGTCGCCTACTACGGCGCCATCCGCGCCCTCGCCCACTCCGTCGACATCATCAATCCCTCCATTCCCTTAGCCGACCTCTCCCAGTACAAACTCCTCATCGCCCCCGCCCTCAACCTCATCACCGACGAGCAAGCCAAGAACCTCATCGCCTACGTCCGCAACGGCGGCCACCTCGTCCTCACCCAGCGCTCCGGCATGAAGACCATCGACAACGCCCTCCAACCCGAGCGGCAACCCGGCCCCTTCGTTCCCCTCCTCGGCGGCCGCGTCGAACAGTTCTACGCCCTCGACACCACCATCCCCATCTCCGGCGCCTGGGGCAGCGGTCCCACCAAAATCTGGGCCGAGCTCCTCTCCACCTCCAGCCCCGACACCAAAGTCCTCATGCGCTACGGCAAGTCGCCCCTCGGCTGGCTCGACGACCAGCCCGCCGCCATCACCCGCAAAATCGGCAGCGGCAGCATCACTTACATCGGCGCCGACCTCGACGCTGACCCCAACGCCCCCCTCGCCAACGCCGCCAAGTGGATGATGGCCGACGCCGGCATCCATCCCGAATTCGGCGCCCTCCCTCCCGGCGTCGACCTCTACATCCGCAAAGACGCCACCCACGAAGTCTGGATCCTCATCAACTTCGGCAAGCCCGATGCCCCACCCCAAACCGTCACCCTCCCCTCCGCCTTCGAGAACGTCCTCGCCGGCGGCAACACCCACGCTGTCACCCTCAAACGCTTCGACGTCGTCGTCCTCCAGCGCCCCATCCACTAGCCTCCTTGCGGGGCGCGGACACCTCCGCGCCCCGCAACCCACCCTCCGAGTGATACAACGGTGTGAACGCATGTCGCCGCGCAAACCCAAACCCGCAGCCCCCTCCGAGAGCCCCAAACCCGTCAACCTCAAAATTCTGGCCGAGTATCTCAGCCTCTCTCCCGCCACCGTCTCGCTCGTCATGAACAACGCGCCCGGCGCCTCGGCCATCTCCGCCACCACGCGCCAGCGTGTCCTCGAGGCCGCCAAGCGCCTCGACTACCGCCCCAATCCCATCGCCCGCTCCCTCCGCACCCGCCAGACCTTCACCGTCGGCGTCATCGTGCCCGAGTTCTCCGAAGGCTACTTCACCATGCTCATGAACGGCATCGAAGAGAGCCTCCTCCAGTCCGGCTACCTGCACTACGTCGTCACCCATCAAGGCCGGCCCGACCTCATCGACGAGTACCCGCGCCTCCTCACCAAGCGCTCCGTCGACGGCTTCCTCCTCGTCAATACCTCGCTCAACGAAGCCGTCAACGTCCCCGTCATCTCCATCTCCGGCCACAAGAAGCTCAAGGGCAACACCAACATCCTGCTCGACCACGATCGCGCCGCCCTGCTCGCCCTCAAGCATCTCTACGACCTCGGCCATCGCCGCATCGCCTTCATGAAAGGCCAGCGCCAGGTCTCCGACTCCGACTTCCGCTGGAATGGCATCCTCGCCATGGCCAAACGCGTCGGCCTCACCATCTACCCCGAGCTCTGCGTCTACCTCGAAGCCAACGCCTGGTCCCCCGAGCTCGGCTATCCCATCATCCGCGATCTCCTCGCCCGCACCCGCAACTTCACCGCCATCTTCTGCTTCAACGACATCGCCGCCATCGGCGCCATCCGCGCCATCGCCGACGCCGGCCTCCGCTGCCCCGACGACATCTCCGTCATCGGCTTCGACGACATCTCCACCGCCGCCTACCAGACCCCCCGCCTCACCACCGTCCGCCAGCCCCTCCGCAGCATGGGCGAGACCGCCGTCCAGACCCTCCTCAAACGCATCGAAGCCCCCACCGCCGCCTACCCCGACGTCATCCTCTTCGAGCCCGAACTCATGGTCCGCGAGTCCACCGCCGCCGCCCCCAAACCGGCTCTTCGCCTGCCCTCCAAACCCAAAGCCCGCAAACCCATTCGCACCAGCGCCCCGCCTGGACCCGTCCGCTAGCCATCGCTCCCGCCAGAACCTCCGGCTCGTATGTCTCGCGGACCCTTCCGGGGCACGATATACTTCTGCGACGCGGTACGAATCGCAAAACACCTATCCTACCCAGCCACTCGTCGCAGATTCCCAGGGAACAAGGAAGGACCCACTTGCAGAACGATTCAGAACTACCTTCCGGGGACCGCAGCAGCGCACTCGCGGATAACTCTGGTCGACATTCTGTACCGTTTCGGGGTGATCCAGGTGCATCCAAACCATCCGAGCATCTCCAGTTGGATTTCATCGACGGTCTGCGAGCGCTCGCCGCCCTGTACATCGTCGTCCACCACGGCCTGCAAACCGCTTCGTACATGACATGGTGGTTGTACCCGTTCCGCTATGGATTTGAGGTCGTCGTCGTTTTTATTACGATCTCCGGCTTCTGCTTATCCCTCCCGCAAAGCAGGCGAGGGCAATGGACGGTCGATGCGCGCAACTTCTACTGGAAGCGGGCGCGCAGGATCCTTCCTCCCTACTACGCCGCCCTTGCGCTCGGTTTCCTGATCTCGCTGCTCTTTGCCTTCCGGAGCCACGCTCAGGACTATCTCGGCAATCGCATCTCCTGGCTCATGATCTGGTCGCACGTGGCCCTGGTCCAGAATTGGATCCCCAAACAGGCGATGACCGTGGATGGCCCTCTCTGGTCCATCGCCGTCGAGTGCCAGATCTACCTGTTTTTCCCAATCCTCGTCCTGCTCCGCCACCGCCTGGGACGCTGGGTGACGCTGGCGCTCTGGTTCATCCTGGTTCAAGCCTTGGCCCGCGCCACACACGATGGCGGCTACGTCGGTATGCTCTTCATCTTTGCCATCGGGATGCTCGGCGCCGACCTTGCCTTCCGTCCTGCCAGCCGCCCCTGGCTACTGCCGGGCATCGTCCTCAGCACCGTCGTAATCTTCTTCACCTACGACTGGCACCGGACATTGGCAGAGAGCTTGATCGGCATGGCGACCGCCTTGCTCATGGCCTACCTCGTGCAAGTCCGCACCAGCGTTGGCAATAGGATCCTGGGCTGGAAGCCCCTGGCCTGGGTAGGAACATTCTCGTACAGCGTGTACCTCATTCACTCCTATGTTGAGATAGGAGCCACCCGCTGGTGCGCTCGTTACCTGTATTCCTGGAGGGAGGCCTCACCCGCGCAACACGCCGTGGCCTACGCCTGCATGATTCCAGTCATCCTCCTGCTCAGCTACATCTTTCACCGGTTCTTCGAGCGCCCATTCATGGGAGCTGCCCGGCAACGGGCAGAAGATCGCCTGCGCCTGGAGACGACGTCGAATCAACTCCTGGGTGCCGACTGAGAGCGGCGCCCTCTTTCAACGCTCGCTTCCTCCCCGCAATCGATACGCCGGCGCCTGGCCTCCCTCGTCCCGGCCCAGCCCCCGCAAGCCCCCTTCCCCCTCGGCTATAATCACGCAGCGCGGTTTACCTCGTCTAAACTTAAGATACGGCCATGCAACTCATTTACAAGCGCTTCGGCGTCATCACTGGTTTCGTGCTTCTGTTGATCCTGCTGATCACCAACGCACTCGTCACGCGTCGGCAGCTCGCCGTCATGATCAGCCATCAACACGACGTGGAACGCACCCAGCAGGTCCTCATCGCCATCAACCAGACCCAGACCCTCATCGAGGACGCGGAGTCCGGCCAGCGCGGCTACCTCTACACCAACGAACCCCAGTACCTCGACCCCTACAATCTCGCCGTCACCCAGCTCCAACCCCAGCTTCACGTCCTCGAGGAGCTCACCAGCAGAGAGCCCGTCGAGCAGGCTGAGGTCGCTCAACTTCGCCGCCTCACCCAGGCCAAGCTCGCCGAGCTCTCCAGCACCATCCTCCTCGATCAGTCTGGCCAGCCCGACGCCGCTCGCGCCAAAGTCCTCTCCGATCAGGGTCGCCTCCTCATGATCCAGATCGGCAACCTCATCGGCAAGATTCAACTCCAGGAGACCGCCCTCCAGTCCGACCGCTCCGCCGCCACCCGCCGCAGCATCCGCGACACCGTCATCTCCATCTACCTCGCCTCCTTCGTCGCCGCCCTCGGCCTCTTCTTCCTCGCCTACTACATCTTCCAGGCCATGGCCCTCCGCGATACCTACTCCCGCCAGCTCGAAGAGCGCGAAGAGTGGTTCCGTTCCACCCTCACCAGCCTCGGCGACGCCGTCATCGCCACCGACGCCCGCGGCCACGTCACCTTCCTCAACGCCATGGCCGAACACCTCATGGGCACCACCCTCCTCGCCGCCCGCGGCAAGGCCATCGAAGCCATCTTCCCCATCTTCAACGAAACCACCCTCAAGCCCGTCGACAATCCCGTCAAGAAGGTCATGGAGCACGGCTTCATCATCGGCCTCGCCAACCACACCGTCCTCCAGCACACCGACGGCACCTTCATCCCCATCGAAGACAGCGCCGCCCCCATCCGCGACGGCCGCGGCCGCATCGTCGGCGTCGTCATGGTCTTCCGCGACGCCACCCACGAGCGCAAGTCCCAGGAAGTCCTGCGCAAGACCGAGAAGCTCGCCGCCGCCGCCCGCCTCGCCGCCACCGTCGCCCACGAGATCAACAATCCCCTCGAAGCCATCGGCAACCTCATCTACATCGCCAAGACCACCGACGGCGTCCCCGCCTCCGCCGCCGCCCACCTCACCATCGCCGAAGAGGAGCTCTCCCGCGTCTCCCACATCACCCGCCAGACCCTCGGCTTCTATCGCGAATCCAAGCAGCCCGACCAGGTCGATCTCCCCACCCTCGTCGACTCCGTCCTCAACATCTACGCCAACAAGTTCCGCACCAAGAACATCACCATCGCGCGCGACTTCCACCCCTGCCCTCCCATCCAGGGCCTCGCCGGCGAACTCAATCAGGCCGTCGCCAACCTCGTCTCCAACGCCGCCGACGCCGTCCCCAACGGCGGCACCATCTGCGTCCGCATCGACTGCCACGAAGATGCCGACAGCAAAACCGTCAAAGTCATCATCGAAGACGACGGCCCCGGCATCGCCCCCGAACATCGCGATCGCATCTTCGAGCCCTTCTTCACCACCAAGAAAGATGTCGGCACCGGCCTCGGCCTCTGGGTCACCAAGGAGATCATCGAGCGCCACAGCGGCACCGTCGAGGTCCACTCCGTCACCGATACCGCCCCCTCCGGCACCGCCTTCAGCATCACCCTCCCCGTCCGTCCCGAGTTCCCCGACTTCGTCATCCACTCCCCCCGATCCGACGCCTGATTCCCCCGGCAACCCTTCAACCCCAAAAAATAATCATCCCCGATCCCTCAACGCCGCGCTCCCGCCTGCGTCGCAGCCTCTTCTCTCCCCAACGGCGAAGATCTTCCCTCACAATCAGTTCGCTCCCTTCGCGCTCACGCAGCGCCTGCTTTCAACCTCGCTCCCTCTCCACCCTCCTCACCCTCCCTCCGATCGAACCTCCACTTCGACGACCTTTTCCAAGCCCTTCCCCCCTATAGTTAAACCCGCTGCCAGCGTGCCAATGCTCGCCGTCAGCAATTGCGGACGCTTGCATCTTCAATACAGCAACCGCAGCAAACTACGAAACGCAACCGCACCAAACTATGAAAGAGGTCCTCCCCATGCGTGCAGTTAAAGTTCTTCTCAGTACAGCGGCAGTAGCTCTGTCGCTGGCGATTCTTCCCACCGCCCAAGCCCAGGTCCACATCGGCATCAACATCGGCGGTGGTGCACCGCCAGCCTGCGCCTACGGTTACTACGACTACGCGCCCTACTCCTGCGCCCCTGCCGGCTACTATGGCTCGGGTTATTTCTATAACGGCATCTTCCTCGGCGTCGGTCCCTGGGCCAACTGGGGCTACGCTCACGGCTGGGGCGGCCATCGCTTCGCCGGCGCCCGCGGCGGCCGCTACGTCCCCGGCCATCGCGATCCTCAGGATCACTCCCGCCCCGCACCCCACGCTGCCCCTCACGCTGCCCCTCACGGCGGCGGTCACGCGGCACCCCGCGGCGGCGCCCACCCCGCTCCCCACGGTGGCGACCAGCACCCTCGCTAAACCCACCCTTCCCTCCAACAGCAAGCGGCGGAGCCCTCAAGCTCCGCCGCTTTTTCTTCCCCGATCTCCCGCCTCTAGTGGATCGTCGACCAGCTCGGCGCAAACTTCGCCGCCTCTTCATACTTCGCGAACGCTTCCTTCCAGTGGCCTTCCCGCGCCAGCAGGTCGCCATACAGCTTCAGCGGATCGGCGAAGTACGGCGCATTCGCAACCGCCCTCTTCAAATCCGCCTCCGCCGACTTCAGATCCCCGCGGTTCTCCTCCGACACGCCCCGCGCCATGTAGTCGAACGGAAGATCCGGCGAGTGGTTGATGCCATCCGCCCACATCGCCTGCGCCGCCGCCAGGTTCCCCTGGTGCTCGAGGATCTGACCATGCGCCGCTGTGCACCGCGACCACGGCCCAATCTTCTGGAAGATCGCCTCCGCGTCCGCCGTCCGCCCGGCCATGCCCAGCGCCAGCGCCGCCACGCACGGACTATCATCGCCCGCCTGCAGTTGCGGATTCGCCTGCCACACCTTCCACAACCCATCCGCATCCGCAACCGCCGACCCCGGATCGTTGCGGTCCATCGCCTGCAGAATCGCAATCTCGTGCGTCGCCTCCTGCGTCTCCGCGGCCTTCGCATCGCTCAACGCAAGGTAATGCGCAGCCTGCGACGCATTGTGCATCAGCGCGTAGGCCACCGCAATCTGCGGATCGCTCACCCCATCCACCCCGCTGCCAACCATTCCCCGGCGCGCCGTCCAGCACCGCCGCAAGATGCCACGGCATGTCCCACGTCAGCCGCGTCGGGTTCGCAAGTACATACGAGCGCGGCCGTTCCTTGATCGGCGCCGCGTCCACCGCCTCCAGCATTGCCCGCGACTCCCGCCACGCCGCCTCTTCGCCCTGCGCTTCCAGCCAGCGCAACCACCGCATGGCCTCGCGGTGCCCAGTAAAACGGCTCCAGCGACATCGCCAGATGATACTTCTCCAGCGCCTCCGCCGGCCGATTCATCGCCTGCAACGAACTGCCCCAGCCGTCCGCCAGCCGCGCGCGCAGATCGTCGCTGTTCGCCCGCTGCTCCGCTCCCGCCACAAAGTCCAGCGCCTCCGCATCCCGATGGTTCGCCTGCAGGTACGCAAAGAACTGGTACGGCTGCGACCGCCCATACACATACTCCGCCGCCTCCGTCGTCAGCTTGCCGAGATCCCCCGCCCCGCCCTCAAACGTCTTCGGCAGCACATCGTCCCCGCGCACCGTCAGCGAGAGCCCACCCGCCGGCGTCTGCACCAGGTCGCCGTCAATGTGGACGTCCCTCCCCAGGTGCTCACGCAGCACACGATCCATCGCACCCAGCGAGAGGCCGCTCTCCGGAACCTCGACCTTCAGCTTCGACGCCCACGCACTCTTCGGCGACCACAGCCTCCTGGCCGCAACCTCCCCTCCCGTCCGCCAGCCCGCCGCGTCCTGCAGCTTCTGCAACTCGTCGCGCAGACCCGTCGCCACCACCTCGCCCGTAACACCCGTCGGCACCAGCGACGCCGGCGCCTGGAACGTGTCCACCACCACCGAGTGCGCCGTCAGCGCTCCATAGACCAGCACCCCGATCCCCGCCACCAGGAACAGCGGAATCATCGCGAACAACACCTGCACCGCCAGCCGCAGTCGATCCGACACCGCCTTGCGCTTCGCCTCGCGGATCGCCAGTTGCAGCTGCTCGCTGGTCAGCGCATCATGCCGGTCGAACCGGCCAATGGTCAGCGCCGTCAGCTCCCCCTGCAGGTCGAGATACGCCGCCGCCTTCCGCCCAAACTCCGTCTCCGTATCCACACGCCCCGCCGCCAGCGCAACCGCCGCCGCGTCCGTCGCCGCACCCTTTTGAGGCGCCATGTACGCCGTCTGCCCAAATCCAAGGCTGCCCATCAGTTTGTCCAGATCCACAACGCCGCTGCCGTTGCCATTGCTGTGACCATTGCCATTGCCGTTGCCATTGTCTGCCATCGGGAGACCTCTTCGGACGTTTCGCTTGCTGGGGTATGTACTGCATCATAAGACCGCCGGCAATCTTTTGTAATGCATTATTTTCAAAAAAGTTCTAATGAATGATTACTAATGGCGTAAGCCGGGCCGGTCTTCCGCCCCTCACCCTCGGCGCATGCCACCGCCTTGCCGTACCCGCCATCTCCCCATCGCAAACCCAACGCCCCTTCCAAAAATTTGGCTGCGCCTCATCCCAACCAGCCCATGCTGGTAGTACTATCGTTTGCAATCAGCACCGGGCCCCAGTTTCCACTCCCAGGAGATTGAGACATGTCTGGTTCTGCCTTCATGAGCTACAGCCGTGACGACTCTGCGTTTGCCTTGCGTCTGGCTCAGGATCTGAAAGCCGCTGGCGCCACCGTTTGGCTGGACCAGCTCGACATCAAAGCTGGCACCTCGTGGGACAACGCGATCGAAGACGCGTTGAATGCGGCCACGCACATGCTCATCATCCTGTCGCCCGCCTCTTCGCGCTCCAGCAACGTGCGCAACGAAATCTCCTACGCCATGGAACAAGGCAAAATCGTCATTCCTGTCCTCTACACGGAATGCACCGTCCCCCTCCAACTCCAGCGCAGTCAGCGCATCGATTTCCGCGCCGACTATGCTCGCGGTCTCACCACCCTGGTCCACCAACTGCAGGGAGCTCCCTCTGCCCCTCTGCCCAAAATCCCCGACCGCACCCTCGATCATCCCCAGCGCACAGACGACACGCTCACAGCGTCCGCGCCTTCCTTCGCCCACCCGCACCACCGTCCCCCGCTCCAGCAACTCCATCCTCCACACAGCTCGACCCCTCTGCCACCCAGATCCTGGTGGACCAACCCCGGCCTCCCCATCGGGCTGGCAACTCTCGTCGTCATCGCCGCCGTCGCCAGCGCCGCCGTATGGGTCCATCACGGCAAGGACCCCGTCGCCTTGTATCAAAAAGCTCTGGTCGACAGCAGCCTCAAGGACTTTGCAGGTGCCGCCGCTCTCTACCAGCAAGCTTGTCAGCTGCAGAACGCAAAGAGCTGCACAGCGCTCGCTCTCCTCTACGAAACTGGAAATGGCGTTGCCAAGGATCCCCGGTATGCCGCGGCGCTCTACGACAAGGCCTGCCACGGCGGAGACTTCGAATCGTGCAGCGCCCTCGGTAAACGCTACTTCACCGGCGACGGCGTTCCCAGAGATCTCCAGCAGGCCTTCGACTTCGACCAGATGGCCTGCAACGCCGGAGACCTCGCCGGTTGCAGTCAACTCGGCATTCTCTACGTTCGCGGAGAAGGTGTGCCCCGCGACCCGGCCAAGGCCATGAGCCTCTTCAAAACCGCCTGCGACGGAGATGATCCCGCAGGGTGCAGCGCTCTCGGCAAACATTACGCCGACGGAGACCTCGTTCCCAGGGACACCCGGAAAGCTGTCATTGCAGACGGGAAAGCCTGCGATGCAGGCCACGCCTCCGCCTGCACCCGGCTTGGCGATCTCTATCGCACCGGCGATGGCATCGGCCAGGACACCGAGAAGGCCAAGCTGCTCTATCAGAAAGGCTGCCTTGCCGGCGATGGGAAAGCCTGTGACGCCTGGCTGAATCCCGCACCCACCCTGGCCTCGCGGCAGTGACTCGCCCTTCAGCGACCTCCTCCCTGCCCGTCGCCAGCGCCCGAGCCATTCCCTCGCATCACAGCGCACCCCCCTCTCCTTTTTAGTACCCTGTAGAGGTACGGCTGCATCCAACACTCCCCGGCCGACCTTCCACGGAGGCTAGGGGAGCAGCATCAAGGAGTAGGTTTTGCCCTCTGTAGACAGCACCATCCAGCTGATTCGCATCAGCGAACAGCCAGGATCGCAGCAGACATCGCAGCCCGGAGTCGAGCACCCCGCCACCTGTAGCTCCGCCCTCGCCGACGCTCCCTGGGCCTTCGACGCCACGCCCACCTACGGCCCCGGCGCCTCCATGGACGACCGCCTTCCTCCCAACGCCCCGCGCCAGCCCGGCCTTCCCGCCGAGTACCGCAACGCCTCGCCCGCCGAGCTCGACCTCCGCATCCGCGCCGCCAAGGCTGCGCTCGGCGAGAAACTCGTCATCCTCGGCCACTTCTATCAGCGCGACGAGATCGTTCAGTATGCCGACTTCATCGGCGACTCCTTCCAGCTCGCCAACGCCGCCCTCACCCGCCCCAACGCCCAAACCATCGTCTTCTGCGGCGTCCACTTCATGGCCGAAACCGCCGACATGCTCTCCCGCCCCGACCAGGCCGTCATCCTTCCCAACCTCGCCGCCGGCTGCTCCATGGCCGACATGGCGGACCTCGACGCCGTCACCGACTGCTGGGAACAGCTCCAGGACGTCCTCGCCCACGACACGCTCGGGGAAGAACTTACCCCCACCGGTCATGCCCAGGTCATCCCCGTCACCTACATGAACTCCTCGGCCGCCCTCAAGGCCTTCTGCGGCCAGCACGGAGGAGTCGTCTGCACCTCCTCCAACGCCGCCCAGGTCCTCGACTGGGCCTTCCAGCGCGGCCGCCGCGTCCTCTTCTTCCCCGACCAGCACCTCGGCCGCAACACCGCCAAGGCCATGGGCATCCCCCTCACCCAGATGCCCGTCTGGGACCCCACCCTCCCCCTCGGCGGCCTCACCCCCGAGATCGTCCGCGACTCCCGCGTCCTCCTCTGGCACGGCTACTGCTCGGTACATAAACGCTTCACCGTCGACCAGATTGCCCTCGCCCGCCAGCGCCACCCCGGAGGCCCTGACAAACCAGCCGTCCACGTCATCGTCCACCCCGAGTGCCCCATGCCCGTCGTCGACGCGGCCGACTCCTCCGGCTCCACCGACTTCATCGTCAAGGCCATCGCCGCCGCCCCCGCCGGCAGCACCTTCGCCATCGGCACCGAGATCAACCTCGTCCAGCGCCTCGCCTCCCAATACCCCCAACACACCATCTTCTGCCTCGACTCCATCGTCTGCCCCTGCTCCACCATGTACCGCATCCACCCCGGCTACCTCGCCTGGGTCCTCGAGGCTTTGGAGCAAGGCGAAGTCCTCAACCGCATCACCGTCCCGGAGTCCATCGCCGTCCCCGCGCGCCTCGCGCTCAAAACCATGCTGAGCCTGGCGCCGCGCAGCTCGAACCGGGGCTGAGGATGTCGAAAACGCAACACATCATCGTCGTAGGCTCCGGCATCGCCGGCCTCATCGCCGCCCTGGAACTCAGCCGCAAGCACGCCGTAACTGTTGTAACGAAAGCAGAACTGGCCGACTCCAACACCCGCTGGGCCCAGGGCGGCATCGCCGCCGTCATGTTCTCCGACGACTCCGCCGCCAGCCACATCGCCGACACCCTTGCCGCCGGTGCCGGCCTCTGTAACCCACACGCCGTCAACATCTTATGCAGCGAAGGCCCGGACCGCATCCGCGACCTCATCCGCCTCGGCGTCCGCTTCGACCAGACCCCCTCCGGCACCCTCGCCCGCGGCCTGGAAGCTGCTCATTCGAAACCACGTATCCTCCACGCCGGAGGCGACGCCACCGGCCTCTCCATCGAAATGGCCCTGGTCCACGCCGTCCGCGCCGCCAGCATCAAAGCCAGCGGTGCAGGCATCCGTGTCCTGGAGCACACCTTCGCCCTCGACCTCGTCCTCCACAACGGCATCGTCCGCGGCCTCCAGGTCATCGACCCCGACGGCCGTCCCCGCACGATCGACGCCGACGCCGTCATCCTCGCCTCCGGTGGCGCCGGCCAGCTCTACCTCCACACCACCAACCCCTCCGTCGCCACCGGCGACGGCATCGCCCTCGCCCTCCGCGCCGGCGCCCAGCTCGCCGACACCGAGTTCTACCAGTTCCACCCCACCGCCCTCGCCGCCACAACCCCCACAGATTCCTCCCCCTTCCTCATCTCCGAAGCCGTCCGCGGCGAAGGCGCCATCCTCCTCGACGCCCGCGGCTATCGCTTCATGCCCCAAATCCACCCCTCCGCCGAGCTCGCCCCCCGCGACGTCGTCGCCCGCGGCATCGCCCGCCAGATGGCTCTCCAGCAAGGCCATCCCGTCCTCCTCGACGCCACCGCCCTCCGCCCCCGCGCCGAGATCGCCGCCTTCCTCGCCACCCGCTTCCCCTCCATCGACGCCGCCACCCGCGCCCGCAACCTCGACTGGTCCCGCGACCCCATCCCCGTCACCCCCGCCGCCCACTACTGGATGGGTGGCGTCCGCACCGATACCTACGGCCGCACCTCCATCCCCGGCCTCTACGCCGTCGGCGAAGTCGCCTGCACCGGCGTCCACGGCGCCAACCGCCTCGCCTCCAACTCCCTCCTCGAAAGCCTCACCTTCGCCTGGCGCTGCGCCCACCTCCTCCTCGACGCCCCCTCCGCCCCGCCCGTCTCGTCTCCCGGATCAGCAGCAGACGTCCATCCACTGAAGGAACCCCAACAAATCCCACACGTTAGCCCCGGCGCCCCCGACAACCCCCATCACCCGCCGCGAGCTCCAAACCCTCCTCTGGACCCACGTCGGCATCGAGCGCAACGCCGCCGGCCTCCGCGCCGCCCTCCACACCCTCACCCACTCCCACAGCGAGGGCGACATCAATATTTAATCATAGAGACAGCCAACCTTCTCGAACTCGCCCGCATCGTAACCCGAGCGGCGTTGGCTCGTGAAGAGTCTCGCGGCGCGCACTTCCGCTACCGACTTCCCTCAACCCTCCACCGCCTTCCAACATTCCCTCACCTACACCCAGAAAGCGGGCGCTCACTCCATCGACGCCTCCCAGGTCGCCGTTCCATGTTGATGAAACCCAGCAGAGAAGCCATCGACGCAATCGTTCGCCTCGCCCTCCTCGAAGACGCCCCCTGGGGCGATCTCACCTCCCAGACCCTCATCCCCGCGACCGCCCGCATCACCGCCCACCTGGTCGCGCGCGAGCCCGGCGTCCTCTGCGGTCAGGACCTCGTCACCGCCGCCTTCGCCCTCACCAACCCGCTCATCACCACCGCCTTCCACATCGATGACGCTCAGCCCTTCGCCGCGAATACCGTGCTCGCTACCATTCACGGACCCGCGCGCAGCATCCTCCAGGCCGAGCGCGTCGCCCTCAACTTCGCGCAGCGCCTCTGCGGCATCGCCACCCTCACCGCCGCCTACGTGCGCGAAGTCGATGGCACCCACGCCCGCATCGCCGACACCCGCAAGACCACCCCCGGCCTTCGCCTCTTCGAGCGCTATGCCGTCCGCTGCGGCGGCGGCCACAACCACCGCTTCTCGCTCTCCGACGCCCTCATGGCCAAGGACAACCACCTCGCCATCCTCGCCGCCTCCTCCTCCTCCTCCCTCACCGACGCGCTCGTCGAAGCCTGCGCCGCCCTCCCCCACACCACCCACATCGAAGTCGAGGTCGATCGCCTCGACCAGATCGAGTCCGTCCTCGCCGCCGGCGTCGACAGCATCCTGCTCGACAACTTCTCCATCGCCGACCTCCGCTCCGCCGTCGCTCAGATCGATGGCCGCGTCCTCGTCGAAGCCAGCGGAGGCGTCAACCTCGACAGCGTCCGCGAGATCGCCTCCACCGGCGTCGACATCATCTCCGTCGGAGCCCTCACCCACAGCGTTCGCTCCCTCGACCTCGGCCTCGACATCGTTCCCTCCGTCCAGTCCATCGAACGACCATTGAACGTCTACAGCATGAAAGAACGCTGAACGTCTTCCGTAGGAACGACTCTGAAGCACCTTCGCCATGACGGATCGCTCACCGTCTTCTCTGCCAAGAAAATCATTCAAAATAATTCAACCCAATGGCCGATGCGCTGCCCGTGCGCGTTCGCTAGAGTGATCCGGTCACCACAGGACACTCGCGATGCCCTTCCTCCTCGTCGCCGCTCTGCCCGGCCGCGCTTCGCCCGGTATCTCTGGCCGGCCAGCGTCCCCCGCCGCCTCTAAACGTTTGCGACACCTCCATTTCCACCTCCGGAGGTGTCGCCTTTTATCTCCCATCCTCAGCACCAGGAATCCGCTCCCACCCCTCAGCCGCTATTAACTCTCCCGCACCCACCCACCCCATACCGGAATCGCCGCAGCTCCCAAAATCATCCAACTACAAAGATGGTGAGCCTCGCGCTCTGGCCGCTTCCCTCTGCCCCTGCGATACTGATAGCTACTTCACTTCGTTTTTCCCGGTCTATGACGCCTGTCCGCGACACCTTCGAGCACACCTTACGCAGCGCGCGTTCCACCGTCGCCTTCCGCGAGACCATCAACCTCGCCTTCGACAGCTTCCGCGCCAGCAAGACCCGCTTCCTCCTCACCATGCTCGGCATGGTCATCGGCTCCGCCTCCATCGTGCTCGTCGCCACCGTCGGCCTCACCGGCAAGCAGTATGCCCTCGACACCATCTCCTCCCTCGGCCCCAACAAGATCGAGATGCAGTACTCCGGCGGCGTCGTCATGGGCCCCAACAACGTCAGCACCCCCGACTACATGACCCGTCGAGGACATGGAGGCCGTCGACCAGCAGGTCCCCGGCATCCGCTACAGCTCGCCCATGCTCGAGTACCACGACAGCATCGCCATCGGCAGACGGCAGAGCCAAAGACGCCATGCTGCTCGGCGTCAGCCCCGAGTACAAGGAACATTCGCGGCCTCAAGATCAAAGCCGGCCGCTTCTTCGACGATGAGGACGCCCGCACCCACGCCTACGTCGCCGACATCGTCGGCCCCATGGCCATCGAGCTCTACGGCAGCTACCACGGTGCCATCGGCCGAACCATCTCCATCCGCGGCATCCCCTTCACCGTCATCGGCGTCTTCGTCGAAAGCATCGACACCTTCGGCCAGTCCGAGATCAGCAACCACACCCTCCTCGTCCCCTACGAAGTCGCCCGCTACTTCACCGGCAGCAACGACCTCAAAGAGATCTTCTTCAGCATGGACAACCGCAAGGACGTCGAGCCCGCCGCCCGCCGCATCACCGCGCTCATCTCCAGCCGCCACCGCCCCACCAGCGAGTACAACGCCGCCACCCTCACCGACATCCTCACCACCATGAACCGCATCGCCGACATGCTCACCGTCGTCCTGGTGCTCGCCTCCGCCATCACCCTCATCGTCTCCGGCGTCGGCATCATGAACTCCATGCTCGCCAACGTGCAGTCCCGCATCAAGGAGATCGGCATCCGCAAGGCCCTCGGCGCCACCAGCCGCGAGATCCGCATGCAGTTCCTCACCGAAGCCGTCTTCCTCTCCCTCTCCGGAGGCCTCATCGGCACCGTCATCGGCATCGCCATCCCCATCAGCGTCGGCCTCTTCACCCCCTTCGCCATCCCCATCTCCTACTGGGCCGCGGTCATCTCCCTCGCCACCTCGGTCGCCGTCGGCGTCATCTTCGGCACCCTCCCCGCCAACCGCGCCGCCATCCTCGACCCCGTAGCCACCCTCAAGTACGAGTAGCAGTTTTACGAACAGACTCTTCGCGTTGTTACGCATTCGCTATTGCCGTTCTTCTACCATTCGCCTCTGCGAGTCTGCTTCTACGATTGCGCGTTCCGACCCTCGTCTACCACCTTAACCTTTCTCTCTGTCATCTCCCATCCTTCCCAACTCTTCCTCTCCACTTGCACTCCTGCCCTTGTCGTCTCGACCGATGCTCTCGCCGTCATCTTTGTATGCGTAGCCGAAGGCCATGCGCATTTGCAGTTGCAGTTGTTGTGCTGTTGCATTTGCCGTTGAGGTTGCCGTTCCCTTACCGTCGCCGTCATCCTGACCCTCGAGCGCAGCGAATCCGAAGGCCCCGCCCTCCATCCGCCATTCCTCTAGACTTTCGCCTACCAACTTGGTCTCGCGAAACTTTGCGTCCTTTGCGTCAAAGCCCTTGCCTGTCTTCCTCCCGCCACCACCCCCTACACCTCCCGCATCTCCACCGATCGAAGATCCCCTGCAGCAGCGCCTCGCGCTCATACGCGCAAAACTCCCCCACCTCTCCACCGACCCCACCTCAAACAAATCCCTCGCCCGGCACGCCCCTCCGCACAGATACCGCACCGCGCACCCCGAGCACGTCTCCAGCGTATCCACGCTGATCGCCCGCATCCGCGCGAACACCGGCGACTCCAGTTAGATCTCCGCCAGCGACCGCTCCCGCACATTCCCCGCCCAGAACCGCTCCTCATGCAGCAGCTGGCACGGATACACATCGCCCGTCTCCGCGATGCTGATCTCCCGCTCCGCCATCGCGCACCGCCGCACCCCGCGCCCCCGCAGCGCCTGCAGCTTCCTTCCCACCGCTCCCATCGGAGCCACGCCTTCCACCGCCGCCAGCGCCTGGTAGTACTCCAATCCCGTCAGCGCCAGCCCGTCCGCCGCACTCCCGCGCCCCGCCTTGAACAGCGGCTGCAGCGCCAGCTCCACCCCGACCCAGCTCCATACCTCGCCACCATCGCCGCAATGTCCCCGCGATTCTCCCGCGTCACCGTCATCGCCACCACCACCTTCACCCCGCGCGCCGACAGCAGCTCGATCGCCCGCGTCACCCGCGCAAAGTTCCCCCTCCCCCTCGTCGCCGATGCACCGCCTCGCTGCTGCCGTCCAGGCTGATCTTCACCAGGTCCGCGACCGCCCCAATCCGCTCCACATTCGCTGCGTCGATCAGCGTTCCGTTGGTCAGCAGATGCACCCGTGTTCCCCGCCGCCTTCACCCTCTCCGCAAAGTCCAGCGCGCTCGGATGCAGCAGCGGCTCTCCGCCCGACAGCTCATACGCCACCGAACCCGACAGCGTCGCCACGCTGCTCGCAATCCCCTCCAGCTCTCCCCACGACAGCACGCTCGACCGCCTCCCACTCTCGCGCATAACAATAGCTGCACCCCAGATTGCATTGATTGGTCAGCTGCACATGCACCATGCCCAGCCGCTGCGAATCCACCCGCCGCCGCTGACGCCCCACCAGCTCCAACCCCTTCGTGTCCCGTGCGCCCCCGCCGGAACCTTACCAGCACACCCCTCGCCAGCGCCTCCTCAAACAGCGCCGCCGCCTGCTCCCACACCCCGGCATCCCCGGCCCCCACCCACACTCGTCCATCGTCGCGCCATCTCGCCCACCGCGACAGCAGAATCGCCCCCTTCTGATTCACCACCACCCAGTCCGGCCCCGACGGCTGCAGAAACAGGTGCTTCCCCTCCCGCTCCGCATACACCACGCCCTCCGCCATCTTGAGTCGGACATGCTGCTCTGCAGTTCCCCAGTCCGCTTGTCCCAACCCGTTTCCCAATGCGAGACCCTATGCGCAATCTCCAGCTCGTCACCCCATCGCGACCGGAACTCGCCGCGAATCCCCGCCCACGCCGCACTCCCGGGCCGCCACCGCAAGTCCCGCGTCCCCACCGCACGCTCCCGTATCCGCCAGCACACTCCACCGCGCCCACCTGCCCCGCGCCCTGCGCCGTCCTCGCACCCACCGCCGGCCGCCCATCCGCACATCCCCCATCATCGACAGCGGCAAGTCCCCCCAGCCATCCCATCACATCCCCGGCGCAGACCAACTGCAGCCCCTGCCCCTCGATCACATGCATCTCCGAACTCTTCAACATAGCTCCCCTCGCCGACAGCCTTCCCGTCGCTCCGGCGATCCCATCTCCTGCAACGGACACCGCCACCTATGGTTTATCCCCGCCACGCCCACCCGGGCAGTGACGCTTATCACGCCCGCATCCATCCTCACCAAGCCAGCACCCACCCTCACCGCCCCAACCTCAATCCTCCCCAACAAATCCCCTGTGCCACCGCCACCGCACCCACCAGCATCTCCGGCCCATTGTTCCGCACATTCCCCACCGCCGTATTGCAGGCCTCCATCCTCATCGCCTCCGGCTCATACGGCCGCAACAGGTGCACCGGCGCCGGCCTGGCATCCTCCCGATCCAGCCACTCCTCCCAGTCCCGCTCATGCAGAATCACCGGCATCCGCGTATGGATCGTCGCCATCAACGCATTCGCCTCCGTCGTCACCATCGCAAAGCTCTGCAGCCACCGGTCCACCTCCTGCGGAGACTTCTTCGGCTCCTTCCACGCATCCCACAACCCCGCAATCGCCATCATCCCGCCGTCTGCCGCGCCGCCCTCCCCGCCGCCCAGCGTAATCGCAAACGGCTGCCTCCCGCTCCTGGACGTCTTCGCACCCGCCGCCTTCCCCCGCGCCCCCACTCCGCGCGACGCCTCCACCGCCTTCTCCGCCCACTCATAAAATCCATCCGCCGGAATCAAACACCGCCGCCGCTTGAACGGCTCCCTCCACGTAGCCGACGTCGCCACCGACTCCGCCCGCGCATTGAACGTCGTCATCCCCTTGAACTCTTTCAAGCTCGACGCGAAGAACGGCACCATCCCCCACCGCAGCAGCGCCATCTCCCGCTCGCCCGAATCCCGGCTCAGCCGAATCACCGGCTGAAACGTCGTCGGCGCAATGTTGTAGTTCGCCGTCAGCGGATCCTCAAAGACCTTGCCTGCCTGAAATCGCTCGGCGATCTGCTGTTTATCTGACCTACGGAAGTACCGACCGCACATAGCGTAAGCCTAGCATCCCAACCCATCCCCAGTCCCCGTCCAGCCCGTACCCCGCCCACTCCCCACCGTCATCCTGACGCGCCGCCGCAGCCCCCCACGCCCTTGCCCTCGCCGCTCTTTCCGCCATTCCCCCTTGGACCTGCTCCCCCGTCCCTCGCCTTAACGTCGCGAACCTTGGCTCCCTTTGCGCCCTTTGCGTCAAAGCCCTTGCCGTTGCCCTTGCCCTTGCTACCGCCCTTGCCGTTCCTCACCGCCAACCCCCGCAACCTCTTCCACCTTCGGCACCGGCCCGCCCGTCCACCGAAACCGTATCGTCGCCCCCCTCCGCACATTCCCCACCAGCGCCGGCCGAAAGCACGCCACGCACGTCCCCGACGCCCTCCTTACACTCGGATACACCACCCCCAGCGACCCCTCCGCCAGCAGCCTCTCTGCCAGCAGCTGCGACTCCACATAGCTCTCTGGATCCAGGCAAGCAGAAAAACCCGTCCCCTCCCGCAGGTCATGAAACTCCGCGTTGAAGTCCGCCAGGTAGTCGTCGTACGTCACCTCATCCACAAACCGGTTGATCTCCGCCAGCTGCACCGTCTTATGAAACGCCACCTCCGCCTGCGCTGTCCGCAGCTCGAACGCCGCATACCACGCCCCCCGATCCGGCCCATTGAACCGGCTGCCCATCGGGTTCGCATGCGTGTACGCCGCATTCACAATGCTCGAGTACGGAAACCCGAACACCAGCTCATGCGCCCCAATCCCCGGCAGCAGTTGATGCTCGGCCAGCAGCCGATCGTTGGTCCGGTTATCCAGCTCAAAGATAGCCTGCAGATGGCTCTCGTCCTCCGCAATCCGCGTCAGCACACTCTCATCGCTCATGCTGTACTTCGACGAGATCAGCCGATGCGTATTCGCCCGCCGCACCCTCGCCACCGGAACCGCCACCGCCTGCCCCTGCTTGGCCTCCCGCTCCCTCCCCTCCCGCCGCTTCACACCCCACCCCGCCGTGCATCCAGAAGCCGCCGTACCATCTGCATGGCAGGTACTCCCCCTTTGGTCATGTACTCCACCGGCGTGCTCCCATTGAAGATCCGATTCGCATTCGGCAGCCGCACCCACTCATCCGCCAGCTCCTGCCCATTCAGAATATTCAGCGCCTTGAAAATCCCCACCAGGTACGACACCCTCGAGCAGCTTATCCGCATCGAGCACCCGACCCTCGGGCCGCTTCTTCATCTCGTAGTAAGGACCATTCGTGACCCCACCCAGCAGCAGCCGCGCATCCTCATCGCGAACCTTCCAGCAGTCCATGATGTTAAAAAACGCCTTGATCGCCGACCCACTCAACCGCTTCCGCTCCGCCAGCGAACTAAGATCCACCAGCGGCGGCGGAGCATACCGTGTCACCGGATAACTCCAGGTAGCCATGACCGTCTCCTGTTAGGAGAGTATACGCTCCTGCATCGGGTTAGAGAAATTTCTTGACGCCCCCGCAGCCCTGTCCTGTTGACCGCCGCCCCACGCCCATGTCTCTGAGATGCGCAGTGGAGACCGCCCCCCGGCGAGCGTTCTGTGCTCGCAGCGAAGCAAAGCACCTCCCTGTGTCGAGTGGCGAGACCGGCACTCGCCCTTGCACTTGCAGTTGCCGTTCTTTCTGTCATTCCCTCTGGGAATCTGCTTCTGCCCTTGCCCTTGCTTTGCCCTTGCCCTTGCCCTTGCCTTTGCCTGCCCTTGCCCATTCTTCGACCGTCATCCTGAGCGCGCCCAGCCCAAGGACTCCCCGCTTGGCCGCTAGCCATCCCCCCGTCCTTCTCGCGCCAAGCGCGCCCGTTCCCCTCCACCCCACCCGCTACCCTTCCGCCCCCCTCAACCGTCTATCGCCCAGTCCTCACTTCCATCGCAGCATCCCTCGGAGGTATCCCGTTGCAGCAGGTTCGCCCATGAATCTCCGGGCCGCGTCCGCGACCGCCTGCCTGGTCCTGGCGCGCCGCCCTGCCGCGCAACTCCCCGCTCCCCGCACCGCGCAGCAAGCCTCCCAACCTCCCCATCTCGCCGCGCACTCGAACCTCGTCCTCGTCCCCGCCCTCGTCCGCACCCGCTCCGGCAACCTCGTCTTCACCCTCACCGCCAACGACTTCCTCCTCACCGACGACGGCGTCCCCCAACACCTCACCCTTGAACGAGACACCGAACAAGACACCGCCGCCCAGCCCCTCGCCCTCGTCCTCGCTATCGAAACCGGAGCCGCCGGCGCCCGCGAGCTCGACAAACTCACCGCCCTCGCCCCCCTGCTCGATTCCGTCATCGGCAACGTCCCCCACAAATCGCCGTCGTCGCCTTCGACTCCCAGCCCTCATCGCAGCCACCAACGGCCTGCGCCGCAACATCCCCGCAACCGTCGCCAACCTCACCGGCGGCGAGTACTTCAAACTCACCGACGCGAAGAGTCTTAAACGCAGCCTGGTAAGCATCTCCAACCACATCCCCAACCGCTACCTCCTCAGCTTCCAGCCTCAATCCCCCACCCAGGACTACACGTCATCGGCCTACGCCTGCGCGACCGCTCAACCCTCAGGGTCACGGCCCGCAGCAGCTACTGGGCAGACCCAGAGCTCACATCCCCGGCCCAGCCATCGGGCTCCCACTGAATCCCTGCATCCGTCGCAAGCCCCACAAACCTCCGCCACCAGCACGCGAAGCCCCTCGCTGTCCGCGCAGGACCCACGCGAAGCCCCTCGCCGTCCGCGCAGGACCGCAGGACCCTGTCAAGCCCCCTCGGCCCCTCAAAATCGCCAAACCCCCTATCCCCATTGGCGATTTATATTTTCAAAACCTGGCAGAGTTACCCCCTCCAAGTAGGTACAATTTAACTAGGCCTCCCATTCCTCACCCATAACACCCATAAACCGCGCGCCGACCTACGGCATCTGAGATCCGGCCACCCGAGCCGCGCACGCTCCAAGGGCCATCGGCCCTGCGCGCACTGGCACCCAAGCCCCGGGCGCTCCAGCCGCCAACACCCCGGCCACCCGAGCCGCGCACGCTCCAAGGGCCAACGGCCCGACATATACCAGCCTGGGCCAACGGCCCAGGAGCAGGCAGCACCCAAAGCCCTTGACCTTGCTGCCGCAGGCCGGAGTGGAGCCGCAGGCGCAACGACCAAACTGCCCTCTCCCAAACCGCCCATAAAGCCCATGGATGGAATACTTTACCCCTAAAGTCTCTGAATGGAATACTTTACAACCAGATAGCGCGCAACCACCCCAGAATCAGCAACATAGCCACCCCAATCGAATCAAGACTTTACCCGCAACCCACCTGTTATGAATACTTTAGAAAAACAGGGGGGGGGAGGGGGGTACCCCCGGACGCACGAACGCCCGCGCCTCCCTCCGGAGACGCGGGCGTCGCTCTTTGCCTTCAACTAGTCGCGGTTATCGTCCAGCTCGCCCGTGTAGGTCGACTTGAACACCGAATCATCGGCCACCGCCGCAGCCTCCGCCGAACGCTCCGGAGCATCGCTCTTGATGTTCACCTGCAGATGCGCCGACACCTCGCGGTGCAGCTTGATCGGCACATGGAACTCGCCCACCGACTTCAGCGGCTCTTCCAGGTGGATCTTGCGACGGTCGACCTTGTAGCCCTCGGCCTCCAGCGCGTGCGCGATGTCCTGCGACGTCACCGAACCGAACAGGTGATCGTTCTCGCCCGTCTTGCGCTCGAACGTCAGCACCAGCTCGTTCAGCTTGTCGGCCAGCTCCTCCGCTCCGCCCTTCTCCGCACGCCGACTTGCGGATCGCCGAAGCCTTCATCTGCTCGATCACGGCCTTGTTCGCCGGCGTCGCTTCCATCGCCAGCTTGCTCGGCAGCAGGTAGTTGCGGCCATACCCGTCGGCGACCTTCACCACATCGCCGCGGTGGCCCAGCTTGTTTACATCCTCTTTCAGATATGACTTCCATCACACGTCTCCAACGTACTCGGGTGCGCGCCCCTTGTGGACGCGGGTTGAACTAGAACTTCGCTGCAAACGGCAGCAGAGCAATCGCGCGGGCCTGCTTGATGGCGCGCGTCAGCTTGCGCTGGAACGGAGCGCTGGTGCCCGTCAGACGGCGCGGAATGATCTTGCCGCGGTCCGACACGAACTGCTGCAGCAGGCGCACATCGCGGTAGCTGATCGTGTCGATCTTCTCCACCGTGAACTTGCACACCTTCTTGCGGCGGAAGAACTTGCGTCCGCCCGCTCCGCCTGGACCCGCTCCAGCTCCCGCCGGACGCGGTGGACGCGATCCGCCCGAACGCGGGCCGCCCTGTCCCTGATAGCCACCCGTGCGGGCAGCCGGTGCGCCGCCCTCGGTCGATGCCGCAGCCGATACCGCGGGTGCTGCCTGGTTCACTGTCTCGTCAGCCATGTTGCTTGTCCTTTGTCTGCTGCTGGCGCTTGTGCCAGCAACCGGTTCTGCTGCTCTTGCTCCAGACCCGCCCTGGGGCCTCTGGACTGGATCTTCATCACCTGCTCGAAGATCGTGGAAGCATCTTGCAGCGTTCGAGTTTGTCCTGTCAGCAGGCCGGGATGAACCAGCCTGCGAAGCTTGTCTTGCCTTGCGAACTACGAAGCGACGGAGGGCTCAGCCTCGGCCACCGGCTCAGCAGCCACGGCCGGCTCGACAGCCTCGGCAACCGGAGCAGCCGCGGCCTCGGGCGTCTCATGCGCCTCGGGCGTCGCTGCAGCAGCCTCGACATTCACCTGCGGCTGCGCGCTGCGCTTCACATGCGCATCGCGATGCGCCTTGATCTTGGCCACGCGCTTGTCTTCCTCGTCCATGCGCACGGTGATGAACTTGATCACCTGCTCGGAGACGCGCAGACGGCGCTCGATCTCGGAGATCAGCGAAGCCGGAGCCTCGACGATCAGCAGAATGTAGAAGCCGTCATTGAACTTCTTCACGGTGTACGCCAGCCGGCGGCGGCCCATCTTCTCGGTCGCTCTTCACCGTGCCGCCACCCGTGGTGACATGGCCGGAGAACGTCTCAATGAGCTTGTCGAGCTCGGCCTCTTCAACATCGGGCCGAACGATAAACATGATTTCGTAGGTGCGATTCATCTCTACTTCTTTCTGCGGGGTTCTGCCCCGCACCGCTTCGGTTGCTTCCATCCGAAACCGGTGTGGAAGATTGTGACTGCCATTCAAAACACGTGCTCTTAACTACTGGGCTCAACCTTGCGATTGAACTCATTCATCGCTGCGCCGACACCCTTCGTCAGCACCGCCTCAACCGCGCGTACCGCCTGGTCGAGCGACTCATCCAACTCCTTCAGCTCCTGCTTGCGCATCGGAGCCAGCAGGATAATCCTTGCCGCCGGACTTGACGATGCCTCCCGTCTCGAGTCGGCGGCTTGCCAACCCCAATGCGGATGCGCGTCCACTCCTCGGTTCCCAGCACACCGGAGATCGACTTCACTCCGTTGTGCCCGGCCGCCGATCCACGCTCGCGAATCCGAATCGTGCCCAGCGGAATCGCCAGCTCGTCGTAGAGAACAATCAAGTCCTCCACGCCAAGCTCCAGCTCGTGCAACAGAGCGGCCACCGAAAGCCCGCTCAGGTTCATAAAGGTCTCCGGCTTGGCCAGCAGCACATCGTGTCCTGCCAGCTTCGTCCGTCGCCGTCAACGCTCGTCCGCGACGGTTGGCAACCTGCACATCGCAAATCTCTGCGATGCGATCGATCGCCAGAAACCCGGCGTTGTGCGGCGTGAACGCATACTCCGGACCAGGATTCCCAAGACCGACAATCAGCTTCACGCTCGCCCTAACGCCTTTCAACTTCAACCTTACTTCTTCGCCTTGTCCGCGGCAGCTGCATCGGCAGCAGGAGCATCCTGCTTACCCTTCTTCGCTACCTCGGGCTCGGCCGCACCAGCCACCGGCTCGGCCACAGCCTCTTCCTTCAGCACGGTCACGTGCGCAACCAGCGCATCCTCTTCGCCCAGGAACTTCAGCTTGCCCGAGTGCGGCAGATCGGAGATGTGGATCGCGCCATGCAGCTCCAGGTCCGACACATCCACATCGATGTGGCTCGGAATATCGCCCGGCAGGCACTCGATCTCGACCTCGTGCAGCACCTGGCTCAGGATGCCGCCAGCGTTCTTCACGCCCGTCGGAACGCCGACCAGCTGCACCGGCACCGAGACGCGCATCACCTTGTCCATCGCAATGCGCTTCAGGTCGATGTGCAGCAGCTTGCCCTTGATCGGCTCGTTCTGCCAGTCGACGATCATCGCCTTCGTCACGCCCGCGCCTTCGATCGTCAGATCGAAGATCGTGTTGTGGCCGGAGTCCGAGTACAGAATCTTGGTGATGACCTTGGGATCCACCGTCACCGCAACCGACTCCTGACCAGCGCCATACACCACCGCGGGAATCAGTCCCTGCACGCGCACGCGGCGCGCATGGTTCTTGTTGAACGTTCCCGTGCGGGGCGTTGCCACCACTGCTTCAATCTTTTTCTCTGCCATCTTCTTTGTCCTTTCGGGCACGAGGTTGAGCCTCGCTCCCTTTCCTGCACTGCAAATCTACTTGCAAACTGCAAAACTCTAGTTGAACAGCGTACTGACGCTGGTCTCCATGTGAATGCTCTCGATCGCCCTGCCTAACAACCCGGCAATCGAAAGCACCTTGATCTTGCTCAACTGCTGCGCCTCCTCGCGACAGCGGAATCGTGTTCGTCACGATCAACTCCTCCAACCGCGAGCCCGCAATTCTCTCCACCGCCGGTCCCGAGAGCACCGCATGCGAAGCGCACGCATAAACCTTTTCGGCGCCCTGCTCCAGCAGCGCCTCTGCCGTCTTCACCAGCGTTCCCGCCGTGTCGATAATGTCGTCGAGGATCAAGCAAGTCCGCCCTCGCACATCGCCGATCACGTTCATCACTTCGGTCACGTTGATATCGGTCCTGCCGCTTGTCAACGATCGCCAGCGGCACTTCCAACTTCTGCGCAAAGAATCGTGCGCGCTCCACGCCGCCCGCATCCGGGCTGACCACCGTCAGATTCGGCAGCTTCAAGTCCCGGAAGTATCCCACCAGCACCGGGCTGGCGAACAGATGATCCACCGGAATATTGAAGAAGCCCTGGATCTGCGCCGCGTGCAAATCGACAAACAACGCCCGGTTCGCTCCCGCCGTGGTCAGCAGATCCGCCACCAGCTTGGACGTAATCGCCACGCGCGGCCGATCCTTGCGGTCCTGCCGCGCATAGCCGTAGTACGGAACCACCACCGTGATCCGTCCTGCCGAGGCGCGCTTCAGCGCGTCCATCATAATCAGCAGTTCGACCAGGTGCTGGTCCACCGGACGGCATGTGGGCTGGATCAGAAATACGTCCGCGCCGCGCACATTTTCAAGGAGCTGAAAGTGGGTCTCGCCGTCGGAGAAGCGTTGTAACCGCGTCTCCCCGACAGGTACACCCAGAAATTTACCGATCTCCTCCGCCAACGGCCGGTTCGCCGAGCCGGAGAAGATCTTGAAGCGCTTGTCTTCACTCAGGCGCGAGGAGCGTTTTTTCTCTCCTGCTTTTGCATCGGTCGCCTTCGTGCCCGTCGCAGCGGCTGCCGGCGTCAATACCGCTTCGGCAGCTTGCTTCGGTTGCTCCACCGCAGGTGTGGCCGATGTGGCCGCTGCGGCGGAGACTTCATGGATAGAACTCGGGAAAGGAACCACAGTCGTGTCTTGTTCGCTCACGTTGAAATCCTCCAGGCTGGTTGACCTTGGGTTATTCCATTACTGCTTGTCTTACTGCTATGCGGCCGGCGCTGTTTGCTCACCGGCTATCTGCATGGTGCGAGACCTTGGTTCCTTATGAACTGCCTGAGACTTGTTCCATCCCAGGACAACCTGCAAACTTCCTGCTACTCCCGCCCATCGGCTTTGCGCCGGGATTCCTGTGCGGGCCTTGCTCAATCTTGGGCGATATCGGTTGCATCGCGAAAAATCAAAGTTCCCTAACTTCCTCTGAACGCAGGACTTGCGGACATCCCGCAAATCTAGCGAACGACTGAATGGCTGGGCGACCAGGATTCGAACCTAGACTAAGTGCGTCAAAGGCACTTGACCTACCATTAGTCGATCGCCCAGTATTGCCGGCGCGCTTCGTTGCCGGCCCTGTGCTCTCACGAAACAGCTACTCTGCGAACATCGTGTGCCAATATCCCCGGCGTGGCAGGGTCTCCGTCAAGATCGCCCGCGTGCCGTTCGCCTGCACACGTTGTTGAGCGGCCGCGCGCGTCTGCCTGTGACCTATACAGTCCAAACAACGCCGAACCAGAACCCGAGAGAGCTGCATAAAGCGCAGCATTCCTCCATCGAACTTCCCATCAAATCACGCTTGGTTGAACGCAAGGAGGGATGCTGCGAGAAGACGACCTCTTCAAAGTCGTTCTCAATCCCGGTGCGGACAAGCGCGAGAAGAGGATTCTCGGCCAGATCGCCTGATACGTCCCTCATGCTAGAGGCCCTGCCCGAAGGCAAGTCGTTTGGAATCAATCCAATTTGGTCCGTAAGAGCAATACCGGAGGGGCCGGACTCGACGCCACTTGTCGACCAGACAGAGGCTAGAGCGCGGCTCAACTGCTTTAGTTTATCCACAGCCGCGCCGGAAGTCAATTGAGCGGCGTCAAGTTGTTGAAACGCAAGGGCCGTCGAGACCCCCATCTCTGGCAGCGCGACCACGCAGTGAAGCGGCGCTGCATCGGGCAGTGGGTAGACTTCTTCGCCACGACCCAGGCCTAGCACCGTTCCGCCAAGCAGAAAGAGCGGCACGTCGGAGCCTACCTCCGCGGCCACTTCGAGACGGTCTGGGCCGCTCAGTGCGACGCCTAACTCCCTTTCTAATCCTAGAGTTGCAGCCACCGCATTGGCCGATCCGGCGCCCATGCCGCCCTGGATGGGGAGGGTTTTTTCAATGTGGATGTCGACGGCGGCGGTGATTTGCAGGCGTTCGAGGGTCTTGTGGACCATCTTCCAGGCGGTATTGCGCTCGGCATTGCCGGCCTCGGTGCGGGGAACGCCGCGGTGATTGGAGGTGATCCGGATGTTCGTCGCCCTTCCCTGCTTGCTGCAACTGTCACAAAATCATGCAGTTGCAGGGTCTGATAGACGGTGGAGAGGGAGTGGAATCCGTCCGGCCGGCGGGGCCCGACGGCCAGGCCGAGATTGATCTTGCAGAAGGAACGAACGCGGGTGGACATCAGCAGGCCGCCTGCACATTGCAGCGATATCGCGCGAAAACGTGGGCGTTTCGCGTAAGCCTCTGCCCCGTTTCGCGTTGCAAATCGATTGCATGAGCCCCCTTTTGGGACCCGCCGCTCGTCGATGGAAGATCGTTGCTCATCCAGCATCGATTCTACCCGTTGCGACACCCCTGACCACCGGGCTACGGCGCTGCCGGGACAGGCTGGAGTGGAGTGACGGTCGGGGTGGAGAGACCGAAGCGTCGCTTGCCGGCCCGGTGAGGGTGATCGCCGAGAGGGCCGCGGCGTGGCCTCCGCAGCGGGTGACGAGGCTGAGGCCAAGCGCCGAGGGGAAGCAAGGCTGCGACGCAGGGTGCACGATGCGAAGGGGGGTGCGTGACCGTGGCGGTCTTGCCGGCGTGCGGGCGGAATGGGGTGCTCTCGGTTGGTTCAGCGGATGGTGTCTCCCGTGTAGGTCGAGGGCGCCGCAGAAAGAAAAGCCCGCGGCGCAGAGGTCCGCGCCACGGGCGAAGGAGGATTGCGTTCGAGGTTAGGGCTTCTGGCCGAGCGTGTTGTTACCTGCAGCCACAGAGAGCGGGGTCACGACCGGGGCTGCGGCGCCGACGAGCTCTACGACGGCACTGCCTAGGTAGTTCGTGATCCAGACGTTGCCGGAAGGATCGATGGCGACATTGAGAGAATCGTTCAATAGCTTCGTCACGGCGGAGCCGCTATATTGCGCGGCGGGGACGTAGTTGGTCGGTGGAGAGATGGCCGTATTCACTGTGCCGATGGTGCCTGCCCCTGCCTGCGAAGTCGTACCGCCTGTAATGGCGCCGGAACCATTGAGAATTAGGATGGTGTTGGTTCCGGCCACACCGCTGACGGTGCCATAGTTTCCGCTGCGGTTGGTGATCCAGACGTTGCCATTGCCATCCACGGCTGAGCCGAAGGTGGACGACAATTCGGCTCCGGTTGCGGTGGTTCCACCTGCACCGTTGCTAGTCAGGATCGTCGTGCCACCTGTGGGTGTGACCTTGTAGACCTGACCGGCTGTTGACTGAATCGGGATCCAGGCGTTGCCGTTGTGGTCAATCGCCGGAAACTCCGGCTGATTCTGATTGCCGGTGCCACCGCCCGAATTCGGGGTGGCAAAGGCGAAGACGCGAGTTCCGGTCGCAGTGACTCGAGAAATTTGATTTGAGGTCTCGGTGGTGAGCCAGAAATCCCCAGATGCGTCGATCGCACCATGGGCTATGTTGTCCCCAGCGGTAATAATGCTGGGACTAATGCTGTATTGGGTCGGAGTTGTCGAGGGAGTTGATCCGGCGGGATACTCGAACATCTCATAATTTCCACCGGTACCGCCAACACCGCCCACAGCGGCAGTATTAGCGAAGAAGTAGTCATCCCCAGCTTTGTCCGCGATGTTTACGTAGGCCTTGTTGTACCCGGAGCCAAAGGTAGTCGTGAAGACGCCATTGTATCCCGCCTCAAAGATGCCCGTGTCGCCGACAGCGTTCCCTGTCCATGCGTTGTTGCTGCCATCGATGGAGACGTAACCGGGAATGTAACCTAGAGGGTTCGCGGCATTCGCGATACCGAGTGGTGACCAGCGAACGATGTCGTCGGCCGTTTGTGCTGTGATCCAGATTTGACCGAGCGCGTCTACCTCAATGCTCTCGGCTTTGCCAAGAGTATTGTTCGACACGAGCGGATAGGCTGTGACCGCCGTGTAAGGGAAGTTGATCGCGATCGTCCAGTCGTTCGGAGCAGCCGAGAGATTCGGAACGTACGGAAACGTGCCAGTGCCCTGGAGGGCAAAGATATCCGCGGCGTAGGTGGTATCCACGTTATTGGAGCTGTTGTTGCCGGCCGGGAAGCGCGCGATGTTGATGGCGGCTGTTGCAGTATCTACGGGTTTGGTACCAGTAGTGGTACCGTCGTCGGTCGCGATATTGAAGAGCGAGGTGCATTGCGTGGTTGGCGTGCCGACCGTTGTGGGAACGGAATCGATGCAATTGGCGAGAATATCTGCAAGTGAGTCGATGGTAGCCTGTGGAACTAGACCGTTACCTTGGTTGGAGTTCCCACTGGAACTAATCGTCTGAACGTTCGCGAGATGGCCTTCGCCGTCCTGGGTGCCGGAGATCAGCGTGCCTCCCTGGATGTTATAGAGCTGTGCGGCGGTGTCGGCTGCATTGGCGATGCCGAGCAAGGCCTGCGTGGTACCCGAGGTGCCGATGTGCCAGGCGTCGGTGTTGGTCGACAGCGTGAAGGGCTGGAAGGTGTACGCCGTGGCGACCGTCGAGACTTCGTTCATGTAGATGAAGCTCAGTGCGCCATTACCCGCGGTGGAGAAGTTGCCGGAGGACGGGCAGTTGCCCAGCGTTGCGAGCTCGACGATCGAGTTGTTGTTCGTTGCGGGCGTGGCGGGCGTGGTGTAGGTATAGGTCGCGGTTCCTGTCGAGGTTCCGGCTACGGCCGTTGTACCCGAGAAAGTAAAGCCGGTCGTATTTGCCGTGACTACCGTCCCTGTGGTGAGACCGTTCCAGCCAGTTCCTTTGTTGGGGTTGTTGGGTTTATTCACCAGAGCCAGCGTGACAGTATCTCCGGCAACCAGCGGATTCGCGCCTGTGTTGGCAGCGGTGAAGGTATAGGTGTAGACGGGAGCCCTGCCACCGGTGTTCGTCTCAGAAGTGGCGGTGATGGTCAGCGTGGCCGTCACCGTGGAAGCGGCGATGGGGCCGATATTGCCGCCGTAGGCGTAGATGTAGACGGGCTGGCCCACCGTGCAGGTGTACGCGCCGGTGAAGTTGAAGCCTCCGGAGCTGTCGGTGGTCTCATACTTCGAGCCGACTGGGACGTTCGGATCGTTGACGTCGGGGGTGAGCGTGTAGCCTCCAGCCGAGGTTGCGCCGTTGTTGCCGAGAATCGACGTGGCAGGGCCGCCGTAGGCCGTGGTGCTGGGCTGCAGGAGATAGACGTGCGCGCCGGTGATGGGCGCGTGGCCTCCATAGACACTGCCGGCAACCGGTGGTCCCGCGGCGTTCGAGCTTGCGACGGAATCCGGGATGTTGAGCGCTCCACCACAACCAACCAGGGTGAGGGTTCCGATCAAAAGAGAGAGAACAGACAAGCTGGAACGGAAATGGAACGAGTGCTTCATGGGGGTCTCCGATGTACACGGCCTAAGATCTGTACGTCGGCAGCCGGGGAACGAGGACCAGGAGGCGGCAGCCAGGTATGAAGGAAAGAACGGAAAACGGAATTAAGTGAGACAGAAATGCTGCAAGCGGTGAGACAGGAATGCTCGAACAGGCCCAATGGTTTCCCTTGGGGATCTCCGACGTACGCAAACGATGTGCAGTACTTCGGCGGCCGGTGAGCGATTACCTAGTGGCGGCAGCCAGTTGTGTTACGGGTGTAGATGAGAAAACTATAACCGGAAAAATTCTGAGAGCTTTAAAATATTTGAGTCGCCTCACGAGATGTGGGCTCGTTTTGTTTATTAGCAAGGTATTCACTAACGCTGCCATCGGGCGCGTATCCGAAGGATCAACAAACCGGAACGAAGGTAGGGGGTTGACGCTCTGGTTAGGGCGCGGTGGGCACCGGTTGCAGCGGGGTGACGGTGGGAGCGGCGAGGCCAAAGAACATGGTGACGGTGTAGGAACCTTCGTTGGAGACCCAGAGGTTGCCGGAGCGGTCGGGGAGAAGGCTGTAGGGTTCCCCGAGGCCGGCGTCGAGGCCGTAGCCGCCCGTGCCGTAGACGCCGGTGCTGGGAGAGATGGCGGTGGCGATGGGGAGCGGGCTGTTGATGCCGGCGAGCTCGGTGACGGTGCCGTTGATGTGATTGGCGAACCAGACGTTCTGGGCGGCGTCGACGGCGACGGCGACGGGATAGTTGATGCCGCCGGTGACGAGGCTGCTGATCGGGACGGAGGTGTTGCCGGAGGAGTCGGTGACGGCCTCGGCGACGGCGCCATGGTTGTTGCTGCCGCCGAGATAGTCGGCGATCCAGAGATCCCCGGCGGAGTCGGTGGCGATGCCGGCGGAGTCGCCGCAGCAGAGGGCGTCGACGAGCAGGGTGCCGTTGGAGGAGAAGTGCGCGACGTCCTGCATTGTTGGTGGAGAGCCAGAAGCCGTGCGTGGCGTCGATGGCGATGGCATTCTGCCCGGCGGCGAGGCCGGCGCCGGCGCCGAGATAGGCGGAGATCACGGTGCCGCTGCCGCTGTAGGTGGTGACGGAGGAGGTGCCGGTGTTGGCGACGTAGATCTCGCCGTTGGTGTCGGCGGCGATGGAATCGGCGTAAGCGACGGAGCCGGAGAGGCCGCCGGGATTGGGCGAGGTGCCGACGGGGTGGCGGAGTTATTGACGCCGTAGAACTCGGTGATTCTGCCGGGGCCGACGCCGTCGGCGTCATTCTGGTTGGTGACCCAGACGTTATTGGAGGGGTCGATGGCCAGGCCGTAGGCCTCGTTGATGATGGGGGAGCCGTTGGAGAGGCCAAAGGGGGAAGAGGGGAGCGGTTTGCCCTGCGCGTTGAAGGCGGAGAGAGGGCCGCCTTCGTTGGCCACCCAGACGTTATTCAGGCTGTCGATGCCGAGGGCCGTGGGGACGGCGAGGCCGCCTCCGGTGACGGTGAGCGACATGGTCCAGTCGTTGGGCGAGTGGGTGAGGGGCGCTGTCGCGAAGGGTGGGGTTGCCGGGATCGTGGCGTAGACGGCGGCGACGTTCTCGCCCGGGTTCTGCACGATGTTGAGCGCCGCGGTGAAGGTGTCGAGCCGGGGCCGTGCCGCCGGTGGGCGTGGCCGCGGTGAAGAGAGGCGTGCAGGCTCCGGCGCTGGTGCAGCTGTTGAGTGCGTCGGCCAGGGCGCTGAGCTTGCCGGTTTCGACGGCGAGGCCGGCCGGAAGCGTGGCGGCAGCTCCGGTGGCGGGGTTCGCGAGGAGCGCGGCATCGAGGAAGGCGTTGGTGATGCCCAGGGTGTTGGTCGCGGTGGCTCCGATGTTGGTCAGCCGAGCTGCTGAAGGGCGCCAGCGCCCATGCCGCCGCCGCCGTCGTGAGCTTCGTTGAGCGTGAAGAGGCGGCGTGGACGCGAGATTGCTGCAGGGGCCGATGGCCGCGACCAGGATGAGCGCGGGGTTGCTGGTCGTCGAGGTTGTGGAGGTGGTGCCGCCCGTGGCGACCAGGTAGACCTGGTTGCTGCCCGCGATCGTGGAGCCGGTGCTGCTCTGGCCGCAGGTGTAGAGGCCGGTGAGCGTGAACTTCCCGAGGGCGTCCGAGGTGACGGTCTGGGTGAGCATGGGGGTGGCCGCGGAGGCGTTGCCGGCGCTGCCGACGGCGTAGAGCTGGATGGCGGCGCCGTTGACCGGCGTGGTTCCACTGAGCACCTGGCCCGGGAAGTCTACCGCGGCCACGGTGAGGGTCAGCGCGGCGGTGGCCTTGTTGCCGGCCGAGTCCGTGACCTGCACGGTAACGGCGGTGGCGGTCTCGCTGGCGTTGGGGACGCCGGTGATCGCGCCCGAGGGTGAGAGCGTGAGGTTCACGGCGCTCAGACGCGGTGCCCGAGAGCACGCTCCAGGTGTAGCCCGTGCCGCTGCCGCCGGTCGCCACGAGCGTATCGCTGTACGCGGTGCCCTCTGTGCCGCTGGGGAGGGAGATCGTGGTCACGGCGAGGCTTGCATTGATGGTGACGGTGAGGCTCGCGGTCGCGGTGTTCCCGCCCGAATCGGTGACCATGACGGTGAAGGTGGCAGTGCCCGCGATGGGCGCAGTTCCGGAGAGAACACCGCCGCTGGAGAGGCTCAGACCCACGGCGGAGAGGCTGCTGGCTCCCGCGCTGACGCTCCAGGTGTAGCCGGTGCCGCTGCCGCCTGTGGCACTCAGCGTCGAGGTGTACGGGTCTCCGGCAACGCCGCTGGAGACGTTCAAGGTGGTGATGGTCAGCGTGGGATACACGATGGTGAGGGCGAGGGTCCCGGTGGCGACATTTCCCGCACCGTCCTTTACGGTGACGACGAAGGTCCCCGCCTTCTCTCCGGCGGTTGGTGTGCCGGTGATGGCGCCGGTGGGCGACAGGCTGAGTCCGACCGCGCTCAAGCCGGTGCCGGAGATGACGGCGAAGGTGTAGCCGCTACCCGATCCGCCGCTCGCACTCAACGTGGCGGAGTAGGCCGTCTCCAAAGGTTCCGCCGGGCAGCGTCGTGGTCGTAAGGGTCAGGGCCGGGTAAGCCGTCGCGAGGGTGTAGGCCGCGGTCGCAGAGAGCGCCGGTGAGCCGGAGTCGGTGAGCTTGACGGTGAAGCTGGCGCCGCCGGCGGCCGTGGGCGTGCCGGTGATCGCGCCGGTGGTGGCGTTGAGCACAAGGCCGGCGGGAAGGGTTCCCTGCGCGACGGACCAGGTGTAGGGCGTGATGCCGCCGCTTCCCGCCAGGGTGGCGGCGTAGGCGGTGCCGATGGTGCCTCCCGGCAGAACTCCGGCTGCGGTGGTGATCGCAAGGCTGGCGGGAACGCTGAGCGTTACCGTCTGGGTGATGCTCAGCTTGGCCGTGGAGGTGGCTGTGAGGGTGACGGTGAAGGCGGTGGCGACGGTCGTGGGCGCGGTGTAGGTGGCGGCGAAGAGCGTCACGTTGGAGAGCGCGCCGCAGGAGCTCGCCGAGCAGCCGGTCAGCGTCCAGGTGACGCCGGCGTCCGAGGGGCCTCCGGTGACGACGGAGGTGAAGCTGGCCGTGTCGCCCGGATCGATTGTGTCGTTGGCAGGGCCGGTGATGGTGATCTCGGATGGGGCCGAGGCGTGGCCTCCGCAACCGAGCAGGCCGGAGGAGAGAAAAAGACCAAGTACGACAGAGGCAGCAGAGAGCAGGAACGCACCGCGTGAGACGAACTACGGATCATGAAGATTTTCCTCTCGGCGCGGGAAAGCTCAGCTGGCCTCGGTTCAATGAAGGGATGTCGGGCCATTTTACGCTACGCGCCACGCAGGAACGAACGCTGGTATCCAAATGGAAAACGCCCGTGGCACGGAGGGTGCCAGGCGGGCGTCTTTGCGGAGAACGAGCGAGGTTGAGGGATGGCGGCCGGGCGTTCCGGCGTGGGCTGCAGTGGGAAGTGGGCCTTGGAGTTGTCCCGTGAACCTCGCCGCAGGGCTAACTTACAGAATCAATGAGCTTCCAACTCGACCTTGCCGATCATCTTGGGTGGGCGCTTGAGCAGCAGGACCAGCGGCAGCAGGCAGATCAGCATGTAGCCGAACATGCGGTACTGGTCCATGTAGGCGAGCAGGGAGGCCTGCGTTTGCAGCTGCTGGTAGAGCAGGGCGAGGCCGGCGTACGCGTTATTGGAGGCCGACCCGCTGGAGACGATGCTGCCATGCACCGCGGCCAGGGCATGCGCGGTGCGGGCGGCCTGCAGGCTGGAGGCCGAGAGGTGAGCGCCGAGGTAGGCCTGGTGGGTCTGCGCGGTGCGCTGCAGAAAGGTGCTGGCGACGGCGATGCCGATGCTTCCACCTTCGTTGCGGACCAGAGCGTAGATGCCGGCGGCGTTGCTGCTCTGGTCGGCGGGAAGGAAGCGGAACATGATGGTGCTGAGCGGCACGGTGACCAGGCCGAGGCCGAGGATCTGCACGACGCGGGGCCAGATGAAGGTGAGCTCTCCGGCGGCGAGGTTGGCCTGCGAGAGCCACCAGGTGCCGAGCGAGATGGTGACGATGCCGGCGGCGATGAAGCGGCGCGCGTCGTAGCCGCGGCCGAGCAGCCAGCCGACGATGGGCACCTCCACCATGGTGGCGATGCCGGCGGGCGAGACGGCGATGCCGGCGGCGGTGGCGGAGTAGCCCATGAGCAGTTGCAGATACTGCGGGAGAAGGAAGGTGCAGGCGTAGAGCGCGGTGTAGACGCCGAGCACGATGACGCAGCAGAAGAGGAAGTTGCGCTCCTTCAGCAGCCGCAGGTTGACGACGGGATCCTTGACGTGGAGCTCCCAGAGGACGGCGCCGATCAGGGCGATGACCGCGGTGGCGGCGGCCCACTCGATGAAGGTGGAACCGAACCAGTCGAGCTCCTGACCCTTGTCGAGCACGATCTCGAGCGAGGCGAGGCCGATGGCGATCAGCGCGAGGCCGAGGCCGTCGATGCGCAGCTTCTTGCCCTTCTGCGCGAGGCGCTTGGCGGTGAGGGCGATGGGATCGACCAGCACCATGCGGGTGAAGAACGCGCACGCCATGCCGACCGGGATGTTGATGTAGAAGATCCAGCGCCAGGAGTAGTTGTCGGTGATCCAGCCGCCGAGCGTGGGGCCGAGCACGGGCGCGCAGAGAATCGCGACGGTGTAGACCGCCATGGCCATGCCGCGCTTGTTGCCGGGAAAGGCGTCGGCCAGAATGGCCTGCACGGAGGGTTGCAGGCCTCCTCCGGCGAGGCCCTGCAGCACGCGAAACATGACCAGCAGGGTGAGCGTGGGAGCGATGCCGCAGAGCGCCGAGAAGACCGTGAACATCGTGACCGAGATCAGGTAGAAGTTCTTGCGGCCGATGACCGAGGAGATCCAGCCGCTGATGGGGAGGACGATGGCGTTGGCGACCAGGTAGCTGGTGAGCACCCAGGTGCTCTCGTCCTGCGAGGCGGAGAGCGAGCCGGCGATGTGGGGGAGGGCGACGTTGGCGATGGAGGTATCGAGGACCTCCATGAAGGTGCCCATGGTGACGACCAGGGCGATGATCCAGGGATTGAAGACGCGGGCGGCGGGGGCGGCGGCGAGCGGCTGGCCGGGCTCGAACTCCGGCGCGCTGGCGGCAAGCGAGGCTTCGGCGCTGTCGAGCGCCTGCTCGACGGCGCCGGGCGCCGGTTCTAGCTCTTCTGGTTCGAGGACTGACCCGCCAGTCATTAAAATGACTCCTTAGTCATTAGAGACCGGAGGCTGTGATCCGGGATTCAGACAGCCCGGGAAAACGTGCTAGTTTGTTCTCGTGAGCTCAACCGCGCCCATCCGAATCGCCGACGCGCAAGCAGGTGCTGACCGACCTGCGCCGCCACGAGATCCTTGCGGCGGCCATCAAGGTCTTTGGAAAGAAGGGCTTTGCGGCCACCTGCGTGGGCGATGTGGCGGACGCGGCCAAGATGGCCAAGGGCACCGTGTATCTCTACTTCGACTCGAAGGAGGAGATCTATGCGACGGCGGTGCAGACGGTGGTGACACAACTGCACGAGATTGTGGCGGAGAGAATTCAGTCGGCGAGCGGGGTGCGCGAGCGGCTGGCCGTCGCGATCTCCGTGCGGATGGAGTTCTGGCACGAACAACTGAACCTGTACCGGCTGCTGCTGACCGTAGGCCGGGAGGCGCAGCACAGGCGCCAGACCAACGAGGTGTTGCGCTCAGGGCACGCGCAGTTTCTGGCGATCCTGAAAGAAGGCGAGGCGGCGGGAGAGATCCAGCCGCAGGATCTCGACACGGTCGCGTGGGCGATCCTGGATATGGTTCGCGGCTGCAATGAGCGGCGGATGGATCACCTTACCGACCGCACGCCGCAGCAGGATGCCGAGTCGATTACGGCCTTCGCCCTGCAGCAGCTGGGGCTGTGCGGTTAGAGCCTCGGAGGCCTCGTCTCAATTCTCTCCATCAACTTGCTGGTGAGGTAGGTGTAGGTGAGGGCCCAGGTGTGGGCCTGCTCGGTGAGATTCGCGCCCGCCGCGTGGCCGCCTTCGATGATCTCGTCGTAGAGGAAGGGCTCGTGGTACTCCTCCATCTTGGCGGCGAACTTGCGGGCGTGCTGCGGGCCGACGCGGTCGTCCTTGGTGGTGGTGAAGATGAAGGGCTCGGGATACTTCACGCCGGGCTTGAGCTGGTTGTAGGGCGAGATGCTCGCGAGGAAGGCGCGCTCGGCGGGATCGGAGACGGTGCCGTACTCGCCGACCCAGCTGGCTCCGGCGTCGATCTTCTCATAGCGCAGCATGTCGAGCAGCGGCACCTGGATGACGATGGCGTTCCAGAGGTCGGGATGCTGGGTCATCTCGACGCCCATGAGCAGGCCGCCGTTGGAGCCTCCCATGATGCCGAGATGCTGGGGCGAGGTGATGCGGCGGGCGATGAGGTCCTGGCCGACGGCGGCGAAGTCGTCGTAGATGCGCTGGCGATGGGTCTTGAGGCCGGCCTCATGCCAGGCGGGACCGAACTCTCCGCCGCCGCGAATGTTGGCCAGCACGTAGACTCCGCCGTGCTCCAGCCACAGCTTGCCGATGTTGGCCGAGTAGATGGGCGTCTCCGAGATCTGAAAGCCGCCATAGGCGTTGAGCAGCGTGGCGTTCGAGCCGTCGAGCTTCATGTCCTTGGGATGGACGATGAAGTAGGGAATCGCGCGTGCCGTCCTTGGAGGTGGCTTCGATACTGCTCGGCGACATCCTTGGAGGCATCGAAGCGCGCGGGCTCGGTCTTCTCCAGGGTGAGCGAGCCGGTGGACGGCGTCGCCGAGGAAGAGCGAGGACGGGGTGAGGAAGCCGGCGATGCCGAGGAAGAAGTTGTCGCTGGCGTCGCTGGTGGAGACCACGCCGACGCTGACGTTCGCGGGCACGGGAAGTTCGCTTGTGGCGTCCATCCGGTGAGCGTGGGCGTGTAGATGTAGGCGCGGCCCTGCACGTGTTTGAGCGTGGTGAGCAGCAGGCGCGACTTGGTGGTGGCGGTGCCCTCGAGGAACTCGTCGGAGGTGGGAGCGAAGACGACGGAGGGCTTGAGGTGCGCTGGATCCTTGAGCAGATCAGCAAGCTTGACGTCCAGCAGCGAGCCCTGTTTGAAGGTCTGGAGCTGGCCGTCGGGCGTCCAGTCCTGGTCGATGCTGAGCAGCACGCGGCCGTCGATGAGGCCGGCTACGTTGGACTTCGAGGGGATGACCAGATGCTTCGGCCCGTCCGGGGTGAGCACCCAGGTCTCGTTCTCGAAGATGGTGATGCTGCGGACGAACAGGGTAAGGGTGTGCTGCTTGCTGTCGTGCAGGGTGTAGCCGCCGGCGCCGAGGTCGGTCTCTTTGCCGCGGAAGACTTCCTTGGCGCTGTCCAGCGGCGTGCCGCGCTTCCACAGCTTCACGACGAAGGGATAGCCGGAGGCCGTCATGGTGCCCGCACCCCAGTCCCGCGCGACGAGCAGGGTGTCCTTGTCCAGCCAGCTGACGCTCTGCTTGCTGTGCGGGAGGGTGAAGCCGCCGGCGACGAACTGGCCGGACTTGAGATCGAACTCGCGCTGCGTGTCGGCATCTTCGCCGCCGGCCGAGAGCGTGACCAGGCAGTAGCGGTCGCCGGGATAGAGGCAGTTGAGGCCCTTGGAGACCCACTTGACGTTGTCCTGCCTGCCCAGCGCGTCGTAGTCGATGACCGTCTTCCAGGTGGGGTTCGCCGTCAGGTAGTCGGACAGCGACGTCTTGCGGTAGATGCCGTTGACGTGGTCGGCATCGCGCCAGAAGTTGTAGATCTCGCCGCCGCGCTGATCGGGCTCGGGGAGGCGATCGGGAGCGACGGCAATCTTGAGCGCCTCGGCGTAGAAGGGACGGGTAGTGGGGATCGGCCTCGAGGACCTTGAGGGAGCGAGCGTCCTCGGCTTTGACCCAGTCGAGCGCGCGGGGACTGTCCGTGTCCTCGAGCCAGAGATACTTGTCGGCGGGCAGGGGCGGCAGTGGCGGCCGGAGTGCCGGGCTCGGCTGGTCGGTGGCGGCGTCCTGAGCGAGGGCGCGGTGGCGCCGCGGAACCAACCGCGAGACACAGGAGCAGACGGCCAGCAGGGCCGGCGACTTCGAAACTTGCTTACGCATCTTCACACTCCGGTGGACTCCACTCTGCGAATCGACGTATGCAGTTACTCTATCGCGGAAGGACACCGGGAGGGCAAGGATCGGGAGACGACGTGGCGGGCGAGGAACGATCAGGGTCGAACGCCGGGCCGCAGCGCCGAGAGCGGGGTGACGACGGGGGTCGCGGCACCGATCAGCTCGGTGACGGAGTTGCCGCCCTTATTGGGCACCCAGACATCGCCCGAGGCATCGATGGCGAGGAAGGAGGGGGTATTGAGATTGCCGCCCTGGTAGCCCGTGGTGGGGCTGATGACGTTCCCGGAGTCGTTGTACTCGGAGAGCGCATAGGAGTTGCCATTGTTGGTGACCCAGAGATTGCTTGGCGCCGTCGATCGCGATCCAGGTAGGCGTCGGAGAGGCCGTCACAGGAGCTGCCGTAGAGCGCGCCGGAGCCAGCGGGCGTGACGCCGGCGAGATCGCTGGCTGCCCCCCAGGCGGAGCCCATCCCTTGCCGTTGCTATCGATCGCGAGGTTGCCGGGTTGAGCAGGGACTCGCCCAGATCAAACGTGTAGACGCCTCCGGGATTGGAGACGCGGCAGCCGTCGCTGTTGGCGTAGGAGGACAGCCCAGAGGTAGCCGGAGGCATCGAGCGAGATCTGGGAGACGCCGGCAAGGCAGCTGTTGGTGATGGAAGCGCTGAGCGTTCCGGAGCTGGTGAATTTGCGGATGAGCTGCCCGCGCCATCGGTGACATACACGTTGCCGCTGCTGTCGACGATGACCGAGGTAGGGGCGGTCATCGCAGGCGAGGTCCAGGGAGAGCCGCTGACCGCGCCCAGGCTGCTGGTGTACTCATAGACCGCGTTCGATCCGTTGGCCGCGACGAAGACGTTGCCGCTGGGGGCGACGGCGATGGAGTCGAAGCCGCTGCCTGCGGTGGCGCTGGTGGCCAGCACGGCGCCGGCGGGCGAGAGCTTGGTCACGTAGCCGGAGCGTGGAGTTGGTGGGAACGTAGGCGTTGCCGCTGGCATCGATGGCAATGCCGCCGGGCGTGGCGATGCTGTTGTAGGTGATGGCCACGGTGAAGTCCTTGGGCGCGGACGTGAGCTGCGGTGCGAACGGCACGGCCCCGGAGGGCAGCTGCCACAGCGCGACAACGTTTGCGGTGCCTGGGTTATGCGAGATGTTGATCGCCGCCGTCGCGATGTCGATGGGCTTGGTCCCGCTGCTGGTTCCTGTCGTGGTGGCGCCGGCAAAGAGCATGTTGCACTGCTGCAGAGGCGCTGCCGGCGGTGTTGGCCGAGTCCACGCAGGTGGCGAGGATATTGCCCAGCGTATTCAGCTCGGCCTGCGGCACCGTGCCGTTGCCGGCGACGGTAGCCTGGTTGGCGATCTGGCCCTCCCCGGCGGAGCTGTTGCCGCTGAGCTCCAGCGGACCGCCCTGGATGTTGTAGAGGTTCGCTGCGTTCAGCGTCGCGTTCTGCAGGCCCGTGAGGTTGGTCGAGGACGTACCGATGTGCAGGCCGTCGGTGGCAAAGCCGGACATCGCATAAGCCATCGCCGCGGTCGCCACCTCATTCATGTAGACATAGCGCAGCGCCGTCGTGAAGTTCCCCGCGCCGGGGCACAGGCCGAGCATCGCAAGGTTGACGATGGCAGGATTGACGGCGCCCAGTGCCGTCGCGGAGCCGCTCTGCGTGTTGGCTCCCGTGCCCGGAGCGACCGTCGTGGCGATCTGGAAGGTAGTGGCGGTGGGCGTCGCCAGGACGGTCTGCGTGGTGCCATTCAACGTGGCCCATTTGCCGCCGAGGCTCGAGCTCGAAAATTGAATACTCTGGCCGGTGTAGAGAAGATTGCTGGCCGTAAAGGTGTAGGTGTACGTGCCTCCGCTCACCGTGTCCGAGATCCCCGTGATGCTGATGACGGCGCTGGCGCCAGGAGATCCCCCCGACGCGTACAGGTAGACCGGGTAGCCGACGTCGCAGGTATAGTCTCCGGTGATATTGAAGGCGCCGTTGGAATCCGACGTGACGTAGTAGAGGCCATTGGTGACGCTGCCGGTGGTCTGATCCTGCGCCACGGGATAGGTGCCGCTGGTCGCGGTCGACGCGGAGGTCAACAGGGATTTTGCTTTGGCAGAGTAGCCGGTCGAGGTCGCCTCCAGAAGGAAGATGTGGGCGCTGACGATCGGCGCGTGCCCTCCGTAGACGCTGCCTTGAATGGAGCCCACCGCGTTCTGCGCGGTCACGGCAGGAAAGCTCGCCAGGTCCACACCGGCGCATCCGCCCAGCCCCAGCGAGAGGACGGCGAGCGCAAGCGTTGCGAGCTGGGTGGCGGCCCGCGTTCCGCTCGAGGCTGAGATGTTCATGGCACACTCCCGCGCGCAGGCAGGTCTCAAAGGCAATGCGCACCGCGGTCGACACGGCCGCGCGGCGCGGAGAGCTGCTTGTCGCTGGAGACGTTATCGGCAGGATGCGCGAAACCTTGAGGCCGCCCCGACCTCTGCTTCCCACGATCTCGCCGCGCACGGCTTAAACAGCGAGGCCGGACACGATCGTCCGGCCTCGGCGTTCGACGGGCAACCAGCTATTGCGCAGCTTCGTTGGCGCGGATGAACTCCGCCGTCCGCTGATGAAGCCCCGCCCGCGCCTCCGGATTGACGTACACCATGTGCCCCGTGGGGAAGAACTTGTAGTCGATATTCTTCTGCAGCGCGGCGGGGATGGGCAGATGTTTCATCTCGTAGGTTGCGCCGAAGTACAGCGTGCCGAGATCGAAGTATCCTCCCATCAGCAGCACGTGCATGTTGGGGTTGACCTTGAGGGTGTAGGCAAGCTCGCTCTCGACGTTGGAGCTGGTGCCGGGCCAGCCGCCACCCTGGCCTTTGACGGTCATGTCCCAGTTCCAGCCACCCATGCGGGCGCTCGGCTCGTAGGTCATATCCTTGCCGAAGTTCAAAGTCTCGTGCGCGTAGGTATTCATCGCGGCCTCGATGGCGGACTCGATCGACTCGGTGAAGGGGTCAAAGTCGGCCTCGGAGTGGAGGGGATTCATGCTCGGTCCCTGCCAGCGGGAGTCGAGACGGCCGGTGGTTTCGTCGCTGCTGCCGAGCAGGTCGTGGGCAAACTCTCCTCCCGTGAGGCGCAGGTTGGCTTTGATCCACAGCGCCGCAGGAACGCCGGTGTAGCTCTCGAGCTTGGCAGCGACCGCGGCCTTCTTCGCAGGATCCAGATCGGCTCCCTGCAGCAGCGCGCTGGCATAGTCGCCGAGGGAGTACTGCTCTACCTCATGCAGCCAGGGAAGCAGCTCGGCCGGCTGGTTGGGAACCTTGTGGTGATACCACGCCGTCGCGGCGAAGCTGGGCAGCGCGAGGAAGAAGCCGTTGTCGGTGCCGGGATTGCCGTCCGAGCCGTCGGCCGAGTCGTCGAAGCTGAGGATCTGCGACAGGAAGACGACGCCGTTCAGATCGACGCCGTGGCGCTGCAGCGCGGCCGCGAGCACGGCATCGCGCGTCGTGCCATAGCTCTCGCCGAAGAGGAAGCGGGGCGAGTCCCAGCGATCGTACTTCGTGAGAAAGCGGCGGATGAAGCGCTGGAACGCGCCCGCATCCTGGTCGATGCCGTAGAAAGACTTGTTGGCGTCCTTGCCGATGACGCGGCCGTAGCCGGTGCCGGGAGCGTCGATGAAGACCAGGTCGGCGGTATCGAGCAGCGAGTCCTCATTGGGCACGATCTTGTAGGGTCCGCCGGCAGGGTGGCCGAGGTCCGGCAGCACCACGCGCACCGGACCGAAGCTGCACATGCGGAGATACATGGTCGCCGAGCCCGGGCCGCCGTTGTAGATGAAGACGATGGGGCGTGTGCCCGCATTCTCGCCCTTGGCAAAGTAGGCGGTGTAGAACATCGTCGCCGTCGCGGGCTCTTCGCCGGCCTTGGCGGGCTCGACGCCGGAGTCCGGCAGCATCGTTCCGTCGAGCGCGATCGTCGCATCCTGCGGATCCGTCGCGCCGACGCGGAGAAGACCGGCAACCGTCTTGTACGCGATGGTCTTGCCACCCACCGTAACGGTGCCTTCGCTCACGGAGTCGGGAGGAAGTGCGTGCGGCCTGGCGGCCTCGGCGGAGACCGTGGTGGTGGTCGTTGTCTTTTCCGCGTGGGGGTCCTGCGCCAGTGAGGATCCCGCCAGCAGAATCACCGCTGCGGCTGAAAGATAAAGATGGGTGCGTCTGCGCTGTGTCATCGTACGGACTCCATGGAACAAGATTGTGCGAAGGGGAGTATACCTGCAGCACGCAGTATACCGGGTTCCTCCACGGTGCTACTCTCTGGAAACAGAATGCAACGTGAACTTCAGGAGGCCATTCGTATGCGCTCAACCCACTCCGTGCTGACGTTTGTGCTCTCGCTTGCGACCCTGGCCGCAGCCTGCGCACAAACGCCTGCGCACCACCCATATACCGTGCACGACTGGGTTGCGGCACGCAGTGCTGCGGCCGTGGCGGTCTCGCCCGATGGCTCGACGATCCTCTATCGCGTAGGCTTCGGCGCGGACAGTGGGCCGGGCGGGCACGAGTTCTGGTTCATCCATCCGGACGGCACGGGCGCGGCGAAGCTCGACCTGCCGGAGAACTTTTCTCCCAATGGCTTCATGCCCTCCGGCGGCGCGCTGTATGGTTCCTGGTCGGTAAATGGCCAGCCGCAGTTTGCCGTGTTTCCGATGAACGCCAACAAGGCGGCGGCCGCGCCGACGACGGTGGTCGCACTGGCGCGCGGCGAGGAAGGCATCCTTCCCTCCCCCGATGGAACGAAGTTCGCGCTGCTGGCCGATCCGCGGCCGCCGGATCCGCTCTCGGCCACGCGCACGGTGATTGAGCCAGCGCAGACAAGCCTTTATATCGTGCATGCCGACGGAACCGGAGGCACGTGGGCCTGCCCGGCGCTGCATGATCTTGCCGGGGGCCCGGGCTCCGCCGGCCTGCCCATCGCCTGGTCTCCGGATGGAACGCAGCTGGCGGTGCTCTCGAGCTCGCCGAAGATCGGCAACCACGACATGCATTCCTACCTCGATCTTTGCCCCGTGACCGGAGAGCCACGGCATCTCGCGACGATCGATAACTCGGTATCGAGCCTGGTCTTCAGCAGCTCGTCGGAGATTGCGTTCCTGAGCACAACGGCTCCGACGCAGACGCCCGATCATCTCTACACGGTCGCGACCAGCGGCGGCGCGGTGACCGACCGCACACCGCAGCTCCCGACCACTACTTCGGCGATGACCGCGGACGCGCACGGGAACGTCTTCGTCGATATCGCGCATGGCGTGCGCGAGGAGGTGGACACCTGGCACGACGGCAGGTTGACGCTCGCCTACGCCTGGCCGGAGGGCTGTGTCGGGCTGCCCGTGTTCTCGCCCTACACCGCTGCGACGACGCAGACGGCCTTCAACGTGGTTGATCCCACGCACACCGGAAATGTCGCCGTGGCCTCCGGGAGCGACCTGCACCGCATCACGCATGAGGGGACAAGGAGCTTGCCAGTGTCGACCTCGGACCGGTGCGCGTCGTGCATTGGACCAGCAAAGAAGGTGTTGCGCTCGAAGGCATTGCGACCTTCCCCGCAGGCTATGTGGAGGGCAAGAAGTACCCCTTCCTGGTGCTGCCGCATGGCGGTCCCGAGGCCAATGATGCGCTGGAGATGGATCCCTTTGCGCGCTCGATTGCCGGCCTCGGCTACGTGGTGATGCAGCCCGAGTATCGCGGATCGACGGGTTATGGCGATGCTCACCTGGCCGCGATCTATCAGCACTTTGGCGACCGCGCCTACGCGGATGTGGACTCCGTCGACCGACTTTGCGATTGCGCAGGGATGGGCCGATCCGCAGCGGCTGGCCATCTTCGGCTGGAGCGCCGGAGGCTTCATGACCTCGTGGACCGTCACGCAGACCCATCGCTACAAGGCGGCGATCGAAGGTGCGGGAATCACCGACTGGGGCTCCTTCATCTTTACCAGCGATGTCGCCCAGACGGACTACGACGCGCGCTGGCCCGAGGAAGATCCCCGCGACTTCGAAAAGTTCTCGGCCGTGGACTTTGCCAAGAACGTGACCACGCCGCTGCTGATTCTGCACGGCGCCGCCGATGCGCGCGTGCCCACCTACCAGGGCCGTGAGTTCTACGAGGTGCTCGCCGATCGCGGGAAGATCGTCCGCATGGTCACCTACCCTGGCTCACCGCACTTTCCGCGCCTCTGGCAGCAACGCATCGACGTCTTCAATGAGATCGACGCGTGGCTGAAGAAGTACAACCCTTAGAGGGCAGTACCGCCCTGACGGGATGTACCAGCTATAACCGGCACTACCTCTCCATATCCGGGTAGGGACCAACGCCACCGCCCGCAATCCACTCGTCGATATGCTCGGTGAGCACGGGCAGCGGCACGCAACCGAGCTCCAGCACCGCGTCGTGGAAGGCGCGGATATTGAACTTCGGGCCAAGCGCGGCTTCGGCCTTGTGGCGTGCGTCCAGGATCGCCATCTCGCCGAGATAGTACGACAGCGCCTGCCCCGGCCAGGAGATGTAGCGATCCACCTCGGTCTCGATCTCGTGGTCGGAGAGCGCCGTGTTTTCGCGGAGATACTGCTGGGCCTGCTCGCGCGTCCAGCCCTGGGAGTGAATGCCGGTATCGACCACCAGCCGCGCCGCGCGCCAGGCCTGGTAGCTCAGCATGCCGAAGGTCTCGTAGGGCGTGTGGTACATGCCCATCTCGGTGCCGAGGCGCTCGCAGTAGAGCGCCCAGCCTTCGCCGTAGGCGGAGATGTAGGCCCCGCGAAACTTGGGCAGGTGGCGCGCCTTGATGACCTCCGCCTGGATCGGCATCTGGAAGGCGTGGCCGGGCGCCGACTCATGCAGCGTCAGCGCCGGCAGAGAGTATAGCGGGCGAGCGGGAAGGTCGTAGGTGTTCACCAGATAGACGCCCGGGCCGCCGCGCGCCGAGGTATAGAAGGGCGCAATGTCCGCCGGCACCGGCTTGATGGCAAAGCGCTTGCGCGGCAGGTAGCCGAAGTACTGCGAGGAGACACCGTCAAACTCTTTGCTGATCCACGCGGCGCGCATCAGCAGGTCTTCAGGAGTCTTGGCGTAGAACTGCGGGTCGGTGCGGAGGAAGTGGAGGAACGCGGGGAGATCGCCCTTGAAGCCGCTCTGCTGCATCGTCGCGAGCATCTCGGCGTGAATCTTCGCCATCTCGCTCAGGCCGATCCGGTGGATCTGATCGGGCGTGAGGGTGAGCGTGGTGAACTCGAGAATCTTCGACTGGTAGTAGGCCTTGCCGTCGGGCAGATCCTCGGCTGCGAGCGAGGTCTGCGCGTGCGGAATGTAGTCGTCGCGGAAGAACGTGAGCAGCTCGCGGTAGACCGGGATGACGTCGCTCTGAATCTCGTTGGCGGCCTCCGCGCGCAGCTTCTGCCTGGTCGGCGGCGGAGATGGTCGCTGGCATCTTCTCGAACGGCTTGTAGTAGACCGTGGCCTGCGGCGTCTTCGCTTCGGCCACGGGCAGCAGCGATGCGTCGCGGCCGGTGAGCGTCACCTTCGGCGGCGTGAATCCGCGTGCCAGGCCGGCGCGCATGTTGGCGATGTTTTCGCGGAAGTAGCGCGGCAGGTCCTTGAGCTGCGAGAGGTAGTGCACGTAGTCCTGCTCGGTGCGAAAGGTTTGCCGGCCGGTATCTTCTTCATCGGACCAGAACGTGGTGTCGGAGTTGACGGGCCGCTCGTACTCGCGGAATCTCTGCTGGTTGATGAGCACGATGATCTGCGCGCGGAACACCTCGTAGTTCACGCGCTCGTCGGGCGAGAGCTGCGCGGGATGCAGCGCGTCGACCTGGCGCAGCACGCCCTGCCAGTGCGCGAGGTCGGCCTGCTGCTTGGCCGCGTCGACGATGGGCAGCTCGGCGAGAATCGCGTCCGGATGGTCCTCGTCGACCGGCACCGCGCTGGGCTTTGCGCCAGGCGTCTTCCGCGTTGTAGATCGCGCGCAGATGAAGATCGTCGGCTGTCGCCTTCACCGCTGGCCCTGGCCGGTCTGCTGGGCAACGCTGCTGACGGGAGAGAGCAGCAGCAGCGCCCCCACCACGAATCGTGCGTTTGTCATGCAGCCATTCTTACCCAGAATGCCTTGTGCGCCAAAGCCGCGAAGAGCGGCGCATCGCCAATAGCGACGCTCGCTCGGTTATCCTCATCCTTGTGCGCGCATCGGCTTCCTGTTCGGCGCATCTCAACCAGTGAAGGAGTTTTCATGCGTGTTGGCCTGATGACCCGTGAGTATCCACCCTACGTGTATGGCGGCGCGGGAGTTCACGTCGAATACCTGTCGCGCGAGATGGCGAAGAGCATCGCAGGTGGACGTCTACGCCTGGGGCGAGACGCCGGATGCCGACAGCCTGAACGACCCGCAGCTGCCGCATAACCCCAATCTGCACGTGCACTTCGAGCAGCCCTGGCCGCTGATCTCGAACGGCACGCAGGCCAAGTTCAAGGGAGCGCTGGAGGCGCTGTCGCTCAATCTTTTACAGAATCTTCATTTGGAGGCGATCGACGTCATCCATACCCACACCTGGTACGTGGCGATGGCGGGCTTCCTGGCGAAGAAGCTGTATGGCATTCCCTTTGTGCTCACCACCCATTCGCTGGAGCCGTTGCGCGCCTGGAAGGCCGAGCAGCTGGGCACCGGCTACGCGCTGAGCTCGTGGATGGAGCGCACCGCGATCCTCGATGCGGATGCGATTGTGGCCGTCTCCAACGGCACCAAGGACGACATCCTGAAGGCCTATCCCGACGTCGATCCGAGCCGCATCCATGTGATCTATAACGGCATCGACCTGGAGCAGTATCAGTACACGCCGGAGATCGAGCGCGCTGGAAAAGTATGGCGTCGATCCCGAGCAAGCCGTACGTGCTGTTTGTGGGGCGCATCACGCGGCAGAAGGGCGTGACGCATCTGGTCGATGCGATTCAGTATCTTCCGCCGGGCACGCAGGTCGTGCTGTGCGCGGGAGCTCCGGACACGCCCGAGATTGCCGCGGAGATGCGCGCGAAGGTGGAGGCCGTGCGCCGCCATACGCCGGGCAGCCAGCGCAGCCGCGGTCGAGAACTTCACACGCCGAATGGCGGCCACTCCATCGCCACCGGCGACCCCACCGGCACCGGCCACAACCTCGTCTGGATTGAGCAGATGGTCACGCGCGAGGAGGCCATCCAGCTCTACTCGCACTGCGCCGTCTTCTGCTGCCCGTCGGTGTATGAGCCCTTCGGCATCATCAACCTGGAGGCCATGGCGTGCAGGGCTCCCGTAGTCGCGAGCGCAACCGGCGGGATCCTGGAGGTCGTCGTCGATGAAGAGACCGGGCACCTGGTCCCGTTCGATGCGGACCCGGTGACGACCTTCCCAACGGACCCGGCAAAGTTTGCGAAAGACCTCGCCGCACGCATCACCGGCCTGCTGAACGATCCGGAAAAGGCCGCGGCGCATGGGCGAGGCCGGGCGCAAGCGCGTGGAAGAGCACTTCTCCTGGACCGCGATCGCCGCGCAGACGATCAAGCTCTACGAGAGCCTGATCGCCGGCGACGGGCACGCGACTTAGGTGTGCGGGTGCGGCACCGTGGAAAGGTCGAGCGAAAGAACGTAGATGATGATGGCGGCGGCGATGAACAGGACGCCGACCCAGAACTTCCAGTCCTTGTGGGCGCGCTTCCAGTAGGGCAGTCTGCTGCTCGTGCGGCTCATGCGGGCCGGTTTCGCTGTGGTGGTGGTCGGGGTGCTTTCCTTCGGGCATCGTGTGGCTCGTCCTTTGGCGTACAGCGTGCGTGATCGTTTGGCTGGTAACGCGCATACGCAGGCGGAACTCACGCATGTGGAGCGGTTCAGCGCCTGCTGCCCGATGATCGGCATCCAAAGACTGTATGGATGCCGCGGCATCTATAATAGTTGTGATGTATTGATCTTTCCGGTGCAAGTCTTGCACCCGCGATTGTTCTCGCATAGGAGCCTACTATGGCGAATCTTCTGGACCAGCTCAAGTCGTTTACCACTGTCGTCGCCGACTCCGGCGACATCAACTCCATCAAGCAGTTCAAGCCGACCGACTCGACGACCAACCCGTCGCTGATCGCGGCGGCCGCGCAGATGCCGGAGTATCAGTCCATCGTCGACGGCGTGCTGCAGGAGGCGCGCGAGCAGGCCGGGGACAGCGCGTCCGACAAGGACGTCGCCGCCGCCGCGTTCAAGACGCTGGCCGTCGCCTTTGGCAAGAAGATCCTCGAGATCGTGCCGGGCCGCGTGTCCACCGAAGTCGACGCGCGCCTGAGCTACGACACCGCCAAGACCATCGAGCAGGCGCACGACATCATCGGGCAGTACGAGCAGGCCGGCATCTCGCGCGAGCGCGTGCTGATCAAGATCGCCTCCACCTGGGAGGGCATCCAGGCCGCCCAGCAGCTCGAGACCGAGGGCATCCACTGCAACCTGACGCTGCTCTTCGGCCTGCACCAGGCCATCGCCTGCGCCGAGGCCAAGGTCACGCTGATCTCCCCGTTCGTCGGCCGCATCCTCGACTGGTACAAGAAGGACACCGGCAAGGACTACACTGGCGCGGACGATCCCGGCGTGAAGTCGGTCACCGAGATCTATCACTACTACAAGAAGTTCGGCTACAAGACGGTGGTCATGGGAGCGAGCTTCCGCAACATCGGCGAGATCACCGAGCTGGCCGGCTGCGACCTGCTGACCATCGCTCCCAAGCTGCTTGAAGAGCTGCAGACCACCGAGGGAACGCTCGAGCGCAAGCTCGATCCGGCCAAGGCGGCGAACCTCGACATCCAGAAGATCGTCGTCGACAAGGCGACCTTCGAGAAGATGCATGCCGAGAATCGCATGGCCCACGACAAGCTGAAGGAAGGCATCGAGGGCTTCTCCAAGGCGCTCGAAGACCTGGAAAAGCTGCTGGAAAAGCGCCTGCGCGAGCTGCCCAAGCCGCAGGCTGTCGCAAGTAACAGTAGGAATGAGCAATGAGTAGTGACACAGAAAGGCCGCCTCCAGCTGAGGCGGCCTTTTTCGTGCCCTCGGGAAGCTGTATCTAGCGGCGGCGGAGGCCGAGCAGGCTCAGGAAGAAGCTGCCAAAGCAGATCTCGGTGCCGAGCATCAGGCAGAGCATGGCGGGCAGCGTGCGGCGCATCATCTGCACCGGCGGCAGCGGACCGTAGCCGGTGTGCGACCACGAAACCACCGACGACACCGCGATCGCCAATGCCGATCAGCACCAGCAGAACGCCGAAGAGCAGGCCGGTCTCGAGCGTGATGTAGCGGAACCAGCGTTCGAAGCTCTCGTCTTCCGGCAGCAGGCCTTCGGAGATGGCGAAGACCTTCGCCGCCACGCCGAAGAAGATCAGCTGGAAGCCCAGCAGCACCGCCGCCGCCATGTAGGCGAGCGTGTCCACGCCAAGGTTCACGTGGCCCAGCGGGCGCTCCGCCGGAAGCAGCCACGCCATCACCCCCAGGCCAACGATCATCAGCGTCAAGCCCGGATACAGGAACAGCCAGCGCGGCGAGTACATCAGCAGAAAGCGCAGATGCCGCCAGCCGTCGCGCCAGGTCTTCAGATGCGGCGGACGGCTGCGGCCATCCTTCTTCAGCGTGGTCGGCACCTCGGTCATCTTCTGTCCCAGCAGCGACGACTTCACCACCATCTCGCTGGCGAACTCCATGCCCGTGGTGCGCAGCGCGAGGCGCTCGTAGGCATCTTTGCTGAACGCGCGAATGCCGCAGTGAAAGTCCCCGATGGGCGCATGAAACAACGTGCGGCCAAGGAAGCTGAGCACCGGGTTGCCGAGATAGCGATGCAGCGGCGGCATCGCCTTGGGCCCGATGCCTCCGCGAAAGCGATTGCCCATCACCAGGTCCGCCCCGTTGCGCAGCTCGGCCAGGAAGCGCGGGATGTGCGCGAACTCGTAGCTGTCGTCGGCGTCGGCCATCAGCACATACTTGCCGCGCGCGGCCTGGATGCCGGCGTTGAGCGCTGCGCCGTAACCGCGCAGCGGAACCGGGCACCACGCGCGCGCCATGCTCCGTGGCGATCGCCTGCGAGCCGTCGGTAGACCCGTTGTCGGCGACGACCACCTCGCCCGCAATGTCGTTCTCCGCCAGCGCCGCGCGCGCCTTGTCCACGCACACTGCCAGCGTCTCCGCCTCGTTCAGGCAGGGCATGACCACGCGTCAGCTCCACGGGCTCGCTCATCGTCTTGACTCCATCATAGTGTGCTGCACGCTCTCTGCTTCCATCGGCTCATGGCTTGGCAGCTCCCGACATATCCCACGGCAGCGTAGCGGGCGCTCCAGGCGCGGGTGCGGCAATATTCAGCGGCAACGCGTACAGGTTCGATTCGCCCAGACGAATCCATCCAGCCGACGCGGGCGTGCGGCCCGTCATCTCGCCGGGATCGAACGACGCGACCACCACCTTCGCCCCCTGCGCCTTCAAGACGTCCTCCACCTGCTGGCGGTTCGGCAGGCCTTCGAACTCCTCGAGCAGATGCTTCGCGTCGGGGTTGTAGACCTCGGTCAGCACGCGCACATCCGCCAGCCGCATCCAGTACGGATCGTTCAGGCAGGCAATGGTTCCCATGCACGCAATCTCGTCGCCGGAGCCGACGCCGAGGGCATTCAGACCCTTGGCCGCCTCATAGATGTTGGCCAGATACCAGGCCGCGGGCCGCCCGGCCGCCGACTCATGGCTGCGCTCGTCGAGGGCTACGCGGAGGGTTTCGCCGAGCGCCAGGAAGGCGAGCAGCGCGACCATCGCGATGGCCGTGTCGCGAAGCCACGGGGTCTCGATTGGCGTCAACAGACCAACGCGGCGAAGACCGGAAGCACGATCACCAGAAACGCGAGCGTGACATAGCGCTCTTCGATGTTGACCAGGCCGTAGATGCCCCACATGGCGAGGCCGAGGAAGATGGGCGGAAGCCAGAAAACACTCTGCCGCCAATGCTGCGTGCCGGCGCGCGCACGAGTGAAACCGAAGCGGGCGCCGCAGGCGAGAAGCAGCGCGAGGAGAATCCAGGCTTCGGGATGGTTGAACAGGTAGCGGAAGCTGAGGACAATGTTGCGGACGTCGCGATGGATCAGGCGGCCGGCGCTGAAGACGGGCGTGATGCGCTCGTGGAAGTAGGTGGTATCGAACCACGCAGGATAGGTGCCGTAGGGCTCGGCGCGGTAGCTGTAGATGCCGGGATGCGCCAGCAGCTGCTGCTCCGGATGGATGAGATTTACCTTCGCGGAGCCGAAGTCCGAGGTCATCCACGGCTCGATGTGCATCTTCACGGTGCCGCTCACGTACCACGCATAATTCAGAGCGCCCGAGTCGCCAAAGTCGAAGCGATGTTTCTGCGTGCGACAGCGCGCCGATATACGGTCCAGCCACTGCCGCGAAGACCACGAAGGCCAGCGCTCCGCCCGCCATCACGCGCGGCAGTTTGCGCCGCTGCACCCACGCCTGGAAGAGCATCATCAGCGCAATCGTGAGCAACGCGATCAGGAACGCAAACGACTTGGTGAGGTAGGCGAGTCCGAAGAAGAAGCCCATGGCGGGCGCGTAGAGCAGGCTTTCGCTGGCAAACGATTGCAGCAGCATGGCGAAGGCGGCGAGCATGAGGGCCTGGAGCAGCGCGTCGGGCCGTATGGTCGCCATCCGGAGCTCGCGGCCGGTGGCGATGACCAGCAGCCCGACGCCGAGCAGTTGCAACGCGTCCTTGCTCAGAAGGAACGACGTGCCGCCAACCTGCGGGAGCTCGCCCGCATCTGCTTCCGGCCTGACGCTGAGGCAGCGGCGCAGCTTTGCCAGCGCCGAAACAAACGCCAGCATCGCCGCCACCGATGCCAGAAAGATGAAGTAGTTGAGCACGTAGTAGGCGTGCAGCTCGTTCCAGCGCGTGACATGAAAGACCCGCTGCGCCAGCGCCAGAAGAGCGGGATACAGCGGGTTCCAGTAGGCATTGATCACGCCCGCCCAATGATGCGTGCGGATCAGGTCGGCGATGTCCATGTAGGCCATGCCATCGCCGTCGAGCGCGTAGGGATCGAACTTCATCGCCAGCCACGCGATCGGGACCAGCAGCGCGAGATAGACCATGAGGGCACGGCGCAGGGTTTGCGATCTCACAGGGTTCCTCGTTGCATGGGTCGGATCATGGCCTCGGCTGCTTGGGATTGGACTCTTTCAGCATATCCGACGCTCCCCGGAGGCAGGAGAGTTGTGTGGGCGATAAATCGCACGGCGGCTACAAATTGCGCAGCGCTCTAGCCAGCGGCACTTCAGGACCGCGCCGCGCGCTACAAAATATAGCGGCTCAGGTCCTGATTCTTGACGATGCTCGCCACCTGCCGCTCGACATACGCGCGATCCACAATCAGCACCCGCTCATGCGCCGGCTCGCCGCTGGGCGTTGGAACCGAACGCTCCACGAGCGCCGGAATCTTGTCCGAGATCGCGCCGCCGTTGGCCTTCACAATGTCCGGAGCCTCGAAGCTGATCTCATCCAGCACCTTTTCCATGATGGTATGCAGTCGCCGTGCGCCGATGTTTTCGGTGGTCTCGTTGACCTGGAACGCGAACCTCGCCATCTCTTCGAGCGCAGCCGGAGCGAACTCCAGCTTGAGCCCCTCGGTCTCGAGCAGCGCCATCGCCTGCTTCACCAGCGAGGCGCGCGGCTCGGTGAGGATGCGCAGAAAGTCGTCCACCGTGAGCGGCAGCAGCTCGACGCGGATCGGGAAGCGGCCCTGCAGCTCGGGGATCAGGTCGCTGGGCTTGGAGACATGGAACGCCCCCGCCGCGATAAACAGGATGTGGTCCGTCGTCACCATGCCGTACTTGGTGTTCACCGTCGTTCCTTCGACGATCGGCAGAATATCGCGCTGCACGCCCTCGCGGCTGATGTCCGGCCCGTGGCCTCCCTCGCGTCCGGCGATCTTGTCGATCTCATCCAGGAAGACGATGCCCGAGTCTTCGACCCGCTCCACGGCCATGCGCACCACCTGGTCCATGTCCAGCAGCCGCGACTCCTCCTCCTGGGTGAGGTACTCGAAGGCATCGGCGACCTTCATCGGGCGCTTGCGGGTGCGCTGCCCGAAGATGCCGGCGATCATCTCCTTGATGCCGCTCTGCTCCATGTCCTCGGGCGAGTTGCTCAGGACCTCCACCTGCGGCTGAGCGCGCTCGCGCGTCTCCAGCTCCACCGTGCGGTCGTCCAGCTTGCCCTCGCGAAACTGCTGCAGCAGGCGCTCGCGATCGCGCGCTCCGTCAGCCTCATTGCGGGCATCGCTCTTCGCCACCACCGCCAGGTTGTGCGGCGCCGGCGCATCCTCCTTCGCAGCGTCCGCATCGGCGTCTTCCTGCGGCGGGGTCTGCTCGCTGCTGGTGGCAGCGGCCGGCTGTCGGCTTCCCGACCCCCTGCGCGATCAGCAGCTCGATCAGGCGCTCCTCGGCGGCCAGCTCGGCGCGGTCTTCCACCTCATCCAGCTTCTCCTCGCGCACCATGTCGATGGCAATCTCCATCAGGTCGCGCACAATCGATTCCACGTCGCGGCCAACATAGCCGACCTCGGTAAACTTCGACGCCTCCACCTTCAGGAACGGCGAGTTGGTCAGCTTCGCCAGCCGCCGCGCAATCTCCGTCTTGCCCACGCCGGTCGCACCCGATCATCAGGATGTTCTTGGGCATGATCTCTTCGGCGAGCTCAGGAGGAAGCTTCTGCCGCCGCGTGCGATTTCTCAGCGCAATGGCGACGGCGCGCTTGGCCGCGGCCTGCCCCACCACATACTTGTCCAGTTCGGCCACAATCTCGCGCGGCGTCATCTCGTCGAGCGCCAGTGCCTGGTCTTCAGCCGTTCCGGGTAAATAAATTGCCATCTACTCCGCCTTCAATTCTTCAATCGTGACGCTCTGGTTGGAGTAGATGCAGATCTCCGCGGCAATCTTCATGCTGCGTTCCACAATCTCGCGCGCGCCCATCGGCGTGTTCTCCATCAGCGCCGTCGCCGCCGCCAGCGCAAAGCTGCCGCCCGAGCCGATCGTCGCGATCAGCCCATCTCCCACCGGATCGGGCTCGATGACATCGCCGTCGCCGAGAGCAGAAACATCTGCTTGGCATCGGCAACGATCAGCAGGGCCTGCAACTGCCGCAATAACTTGTCCGTCCGCCAGTCTTTGGCCAGCTCCACGGCTGAGCGCCCCAGGTTGCCGCCATACTGCTCCAGCTTGGACTCAAAGCGCGTAAACAGCGAAAACGCATCCGCCGTGGACCCCGCAAAGCCCGCCAGAATCTTGTCGTTGTAGAGCCGCCGGATCTTCTTCGCCGAGTGCTTCATCACGGTCGAGCCCAGCGTTACCTGCCCGTCCGCCGCCATCACCATGCTGCTGCCGCGACGAACGCAGATCACCGTCGTCGACCGCACCCGCCGCCCCTCGGCCAGATCCAGCGGATGGCCCGCCGACATCTCCCGGCCTGCCGCAGCCGGGTCCCGCTTCATCAATTTCTTTCGAATGCGCACACCGCAGTATATCGCCGCACGCTTCGGAACCATGCCGGGAACCCTTTGAGCAGCTCCTCGCGTCTTCCAACCCGCGGGCTACGCTATGCTTCTCGTAGAGACTCTACACGAAGTTCAGAACAGACCCTTGAAGCCCCTCCTCCAGCAACCGGTCCTCCAGCAGGCAGCGCATCTGCTACGCAACCAGGACCCGCGTGTTCTTGGCGGCATCGCCGGCGTCGATCGTCTGTGCTGCCGGTGGTGTGTGGTGGTACGTCGTCTCGCATCGGCCCTCGGCGGAGGAGATCGAGCGCCGCCGTCGCGAGGATCTTGCCCTCACCGGCCGCATTACCGATGGCGTGATCCTCGACGCCCGCACCCTTGCAAACGAAGACAGCATCTCCCCCACACCGGAGGTTCTGGTCTACAGCTACAGCCTCGCCGGCCTCACCTACAACTGCGCGCAGGACGTTTCCACCCTGCCCAACGAGATTGTCGGCTTCCGCATCGACCAGCCCGTGCAGGTGCGCTACGATCCGCGCAACCCCGGCAACAGCATCATCGTCTCGGAGACCTGGACCGGTCTCTGGCTGCGTCCTGACACAACTAGCCGCAAGTAGCTATGTCCAGGAGCAGACAGACAGACCCGGACTGAGTCTGCCGTGCGCGCCTCGATGTACAACTGGGCCCGCGGGCACGCACAGCGACTCAGCAGACCTTTAGGATGCACGCGGTCCGGTCGCAGGCTGTCCCTATGCGAGCAATCAAAATTGACGCCGCTGTAACTTTGGTTGCCTGCCCCAGCAAACACTTTCGCTGCTTCCCACACATGCCGTGCAATCTAGTACATCGGGAGACGCGCAAACAGCATCCACAGGGGCCGCATCTTGCACCCGGCGTCCTGCGTCCAATCCGACATGAGTGAAAATAGCAGCACCCCCCTCTCCACCGTCAGCCTGGGTCACACCGGCGTGCGTATCTCCCCACTCTGTCTCGGCATGATGACCTACGGCGCCAAGAGCTGGCGCGAGTGGGTGCTCGAAGAAGAAGAGGCGCGAGCCCTTCGTCCGCCGCGCCGTCGAAGCCGGCATCAACTTCTTCGATACCGCCGACGTCTACTCGCTCGGCGAGAGCGAGCGCATCACCGGCAAGCTGCTGCGCGAGTTCCAGCCCCGCCGCGAAGAGCTGGTGATTGCCACCAAGGTCTTCAACCCCATGAGCGACGCGCCCAACGACCGCGGCCTCTCGCGCAAGCACATCATGGCCTCCATCGACGCCAGCCTCAAGCGCCTCGGCGTCGATTACGTCGACCTCTACCAGATCCATCGCTTCGACAAGAACACGCCCATCGAAGAGACCTGCGAGGCGCTGAACGATGTCGTCAAAGCCGGCAAGGCGCTCTACCTCGGCGCGTCGAGCATGTATGCCTGGCAGTTCCAGAAGATGCTCAACTTCCAGTCCACGCAACGGCCTGGCGCGCTTCGTCACCATGCAGAACCACTACAACCTGGTCTATCGCGAAGAAGAGCGCGAGATGATTCCGCTGTGCCTCGACCAGAAGATCGGCTGCATTCCCTGGAGCCCGCTGGCGCGCGGCTTCCTCACCGGCAGCCGCAAGCGCGGCGACGGCAAGATCGGAAACCACTCGCGCCCGCACCGACGACTTCGGCCACACCCTCTACTACCGCGACACCGACTTCGACGTCGTCGACCGCGTGCTGGAGCTCGCCGCCCAGCGCAACGTCAAGCCCGCGCAGATCGCCCTGGCCTGGATCCTCTCCAAGCCGGCCGTCTCGGCGCCGATCATCGGCGCCAGCAAGCTGTATCAGCTCGAAGACGCCCTCCACGCCGTGAACCTCAAGCTCACGCCCGATGAGATCAAGCGGCTGGAGGAGCCGTACGAAGCCCATCCTGTGCTCGGCCATAGTTACTAAAGGCGGTTACTTAAGCTGCAGTTGGCGCCTGCCCATGCAGTTGCGGCCGCCCCGCACTGCATCCAACTGGGAAGTCCGCTAGTCTGGCCGGATGGATATTCGTGATATTCATCCGGCTTCGACACCTCTGGCGGACCAAACGTCCATGCCAACTCCTCTCATCACGAATCAACCGCAGCATCCCTGGATCGCCACAGCGGCGGTATGTGTAGCCGCCTGCCTGCTGTTGGGCGCGCTCCCCGCAGCCACCCAAACCCCCGGAGATCCCACCGTCCGCAGCCTCAGCGGCCAGGTCACCGACACCAGCCACGAACCCATTCGCGGCGCCATCGTCGAGTTGCGCGACGAGAAGTCCAACGAGGTCGTCACCTACCTCACCGACGCCGACGGCCACTACGAGTTCAAGCGCCTCGACGGCAACATCGACTACGAGGTCTGGGTCGTCTTCCGCGGGCGTCGCACCCCCATCCACACCATCAGCAAGTTCGACAGCCACATGGCCAAGGTCATCAACTTCACCATGCGCACGTACTAGGCGACCTCCAGCACGACCGCGCGCGGCCCACAACGCGGCCCGGCTACACGTGGCGTAGACTTTCTCGAGAATCCTATGCTGAAACTGCTGCTGCTTGTCCTCTGCGTCGCCGTGCATGTGGTGGTTCGTTCGCAACGACGCAGCCGAGTACGCCGCCTTCAAACGACTCACCGCCAGCGCCGACCGCCAGCGCTGCTACGGCCGCTGGGTGCTGAAGAGCTTTCTCGCCTTCTTCGGCACCTCCATCGTCAGCCTGCTCATCCTTCGCCAGCTGCCGTCGCTCATCACGCTGCCCGCCGAGTTCATCCCCCTGGCCGCCCGCCTCGGCGCCGCACATGCCCCTCACCCAGCTGCTCGACAAGAGCTTCCTCATCGGCTTTGCCAGCGCCGCCGCCTCACCGGCATCCTGATCGGCGTCCTGCTGGCCAAGAAGGTCAAAGCCTCGCATACCGTCCTCGGCGACATTGAGCCGCTGATGCCGCGCAATGCCGCCGAGACCGGCTGGGCCGCGCTGCTCTCGCTCAACGCCGGCCTCAGCGAAGAGTGCTTCTTCCGCCTGCTGCTGCCCCTGCTGCTGGCGGGTCTGCTGCATAGCCCGCTGCTCGCGTTCGCGCATCGCAACCATCCTCTTTGGCCTCATGCACTTCTACCAGGGCGTGGCCGGCGTCCTCATGACGACGCCTCTTGGGCGTCGTGCTCGCCGGGCTCTATCTCTGGACCGGCGACCTCTGGATCACCATCGCCGCCCACGCCGGCCTCGACCTCTTTGGTCTCGTCGTACGCCCTACCTTCATGCGCCTGCTGCACCGCCCCGCAGCGTAACGTCTCGCGCCGTCACCGCGCAAACATTCCATCCCCTGCTACACTCTGCCTAACAATGCCCGTCCCGATTTGGAACGAGCGCCGCCGAGGCAGGCCGCTCTCCCTCAGCTCGCCTCATGCCACGAGGCCTTTGGTCCGATGCAGACAGCATGGATCCGGGCCTCACAACTGAATTGTCAAGGGTACCAGCTTGCCGCAGAGACGTTTCGCGAGCACCCGATTCCGCGCCCTCCCCACGGCGTTCGAGCCTCAGCCGCCGCCTGCGGATCTCTGTCTGCGCGCTCTCTCTGCTCGCCCTCCTCGCCTCGCCGCCCGCTCCGCGCGCAGCAAAGCCCGCTTCCGCAGGCCGCACCGCTCAATCTCACCGCCGCATGGCAGCCGCTCGGCCCCAGCTCCATCGTCTCCGCAACCTACAACAACCTCACCGGCCGCGTCGCCGCCATCGCCTCCGACCCCAACGATCCCACCGGCAACACCGTCTATCTCGGCACCACCGGCGGCGGCGTCTGGAAGTCCACCAACGCCGCCGGCCCGCTCAACGCCGTCACCTTCGCGCCGCTTACCGACACGCTTCCCGTCTTCAGCAACAACGCCGGCAGCAGCATCGGTCCCTTCGCTGACCATTGGCGCGCTGGCCGTCCAACCGGCCATCAATCCCGTGTTGATCGCGGGCACCGGCGACCCCAACGGCGCCACTGACTCCTACTACGGCGAAGGCCTGCTTGCGCTCAGCCGACGGCGGCCTCACCTGGACGCTGATCCAGCAGTCGGAGGATGGCGTCAACGGCGACCACTCCTTCATCGGCCTGGCCACGGCCGGCATCGCCTTCAGCACGGCGACGCCCACGCTGGTGGTCGCAGCCTTCTCCACCTCCGCGCAGGCGGCCATCGTCGGCGCCGTCACCATTGACTCCTTCCCCGGCCTCTACTACTCCAACGACGCCGGCCAGACCTGGCAGATGGCCACCATCGAGGACGGCACCAGCATCGTGCAGCAGCCCCAGCCGCTCGGCACCGGTGAGATCGGCAACGCCGCACCTCGGTGGTGTGGGACCCCGTGCGCGGCATGTTCTACGCCGCGGTCCGCTCGCACGGCTACTACTCCTCGCCCAACGGCGTCACCTGGACGCGCCTCACCAGCCAGCCCGGCACCAACCTCACCACCGCCAACTGCCCGGTCGGCGCGAACGGCGCGGGCAGCGCCAACTGCCCCATCTACAGAGGGGTCCTCGCTGCCCAGCCCGTAACCGGCGACCTCTACGCGCTCACCGTCGACAGCAACAACCTCGACCAGGGCCTCTGGCAGGACCTGTGCAGCGCGGCGACCTCCGGCACCTGCGCCAAGCCCGCGCCCACCTTCGCCAACCGCATCGATAACGGCGCGCTCGAGGTTGGCGGCGGCAGCACCGTCATCGCGCAGGGCAGCTACAACCTCGCCCTCAACGCCGCCCCCGCTGCCGCGAACGGCACGAACCTCTACGTCGGCACAGTCGATCTCTACAGCTGCGCGATCGTCCCCGGGCTCTTCCACCTGCGCCCTGAGAACACCACCAACGCGCTCGACGGCTGCAATGCGCCCGCGCAGGTCGCAGCCGCGCAGCACGCCATCGCCACCATCTCCCAGGCCAGCGGAGTCCCCATCCTCTTCCTGGGCAACGACAGCGGCCTGTGGCGCTCGCTCGACGGCGTCGCCGAAACCGGCAGCGTCTGCTCCGCCAGCGACGCCACCCACTTCGACAACCTCAACGCCGCCATCGGCGCCGGCGGCTCGCTGGCCGAGATGGTCGGCTTCGCGCAGAGCCCGGCCAGCGCCAACACCCTCATCGCAGGCCTGGGCGCGAATGGTTCGGCCGCGACCTCCACCGCCTCCTCGCCTCGACCGCCTGGCCGCAGCTCTCGGCCGGCGAAGGCGGCTTTCCCTCCATCGACCCGAGCAACTCCCTCCAACTGGTATGCAACCATCGGCGCCGGCGTGAACCTCGACGCCTGTCCGCTGGGCAGCTCCTGCGCCGCCGCCAACTTCCTTCCCCCCGCGACCATCGGCGCCACGCAGGTCGACGGGGATGTGAGCCTGCTCGACACGCCCACGCTGCTCGACCCCGCGCTCACCACCAGCCTCCTGGTCGGCACCTGCCGCGTCTGGCGCGGGCCCGGCCTCCAACGGCGCTGCCTGGTCGAACGCCAACGCCCTCAGCCCGGCCCTGGGCGGCATCACAGTGCCCTGCGGCATCTATAGCCCCTTCATTCGCTCGCTCGCCGCCGGAGGCCCCAACGTCACCTCCCCGAACCTTCAGAACTCCGGATCGACGGTGATCTACGCCGGCATCTCCGGATCGCAGGATGGCGGCGGCGCGATCCCCGGCCACCTGTTCGTCACCAAGAGCGCGAACACGGCCACCAGCACCAAGGCCTGGACCGACATCTCGCTCTCCTCGGTGACCAACGACACGGCCGACGCCCACGTCTTCAACCCTGGCGCACTTCGACATCTCCGCCATCGCCGTCGATCCTCACGACGCCACCGGCGGCACTGTCTACGCCACGGTCATGGGCTTCGGCGTGCCGCATCTCTACCGCTCCACCACCTTCGGCGCCAGCTGGACCAACATCACCGCCAACCTGCCCAACGCCCCCGCCAACGCCGTTGTCGTCGATCCCAACGACGCGAACACGGTATACGTCGCGCTGGACGCCGGCGTCTACGTCACCCAGGCCATCGCCACCTGCGCCACCTCCAACTGCTGGAGCGTGCTCGGCACGGCTCTGCCCAACGCCCCCATCGTGAGCCTGGCCGCCGCCGCCATGCTGCCCACCGGCGATGGACGCTTCGGCATGCTGCGCGCCGGCACCTATGGCCGCGGCCTGTGGCAGACGCCGCTGCTCACCGCGACCAGCAGTGTCCAGGCCGCCCTCACGCTCTCGGCCACGAGCCTCTCCTTCGCCGCCCAGCAGGTCGCGACGCAGTCCGCCCCGCAGACCGTCACCATCACCAGCAGCGGCGGTGCTCCCGTCACCTTCAGCTCGCTCGTCCTGACGGGCGACTTCACCGAGACCGACAACTGCGCCGGCCAGACGCTGGCCGTTGGCACGAGCTGCAGCGTGCAGGTCGTCTTCGCCCCGACCGCCACCGGCGCACGCTCCGGCCAGCTTACGATCTACGCCAACGTTCCCGGCGGCCAGGCGACCGTCGCTCTCAACGGCACCGGCACCGCAGCCGCCGCCATCGTGCTCGCACCGCTCTCGCTCACCTTTCCCGCCACCATCGTCAACCAGACCGCAGCCTCACAGAACATCACCGTCTCCAACACCGGCGGCACCACCGCGACCCTCGCCGCGCCGGTCCTGAGCGGCAACGCCGGCGACTTCGCCATCTTCGCCAACACCTGCGGAGCCACGCTCGCGCCGCAAACCGGCTGCACCCTCTCCGATCACCTTCACCCCCACCGCCAGCGGCGCGCGCTCGGCCACGCTCTCCGTCACCGACAACGCCGGCACGTCCTCCGCCGCCACCCAGGTCGCCTCGCTCTCCGGCATCGGCAACGCACCCGCAACCGACACACTCTCCGCGCTCGCTCTCAGCTTCACGCAGCAGCAGATCGGAACCACCAGCCCCTCCCAGACCATCACGCTCACCAACAGCGGCGGCGTCCCGCTGACCCTCGATCGCAGCCAGCGTCTCCCCGGGCGACTTCTCTGTCATCAACGCCTGCGGCAACTCGCTCGCAGCGCACGCCACCTGCGCGATCAACGTCACCTTCTCTCCCACCGCCGTCGGAACCCGCACCGCCATGCTTACCATCACCGACCAGTTCCGCTACCAGACCGTCACGCTGACAGGCATCGGTATCGCCGGTCCCGGCGTCTCGCTTACCCCGGTCCAGCTCAGCTTTCCGCCCACCGGCGTTGGGCTCACTGCCCTGGCGCAGACCCTCACCCTTACCAACAATGGAGGTCTTCCGCTCACCGTCTCGAGCGTTGCCGTCAGCCCCAGCTTCGCTATCGCGCTGAACTCCTGCACCACGACCCTCGCGGTGAACTCCGCCTGCAGTCTCACCATCGTCTTCGCTCCCACCGCAGCCGGCCCGGTCGCAGGCACCCTCACCTTCAAAGACAATGCAACCTCCGGCGTCCAGACCACGACCCTCTCCGGCACCGGCATCGACTTCTCCCTGACCGCCACCGGAGTCACCTCCTCGACCGTCGCCGGCAGCGGCGCCAGCGTCACCTACGCCCTGCAACTCAGCTCGCTCGACGGCCTCTCCGGCAACGTCGCACTCGGCTGCACCGGGGCTCCCGCCAACTCCATCTGCACGGTCGTTCCGGGCGTCGCCCAGCTTGGCACCACGACGCCGATCGCCGTCACGGTCGAGACCGCCGTCTCCAGCGTCGCCGCGCTTCTCCCGCCTGCAAAACCGTTCCCTGCAGCCGCCGCAGCCAAGGCCCTGATGCTCGCTCTGCTCCTGCCGGTCGCCTTCTTCCACCGCCGCCGCTATCCGCGGCTCGCACGGCTGCTCGTTCTGATCTGCGCTCTCGGCGTCCTGAGCAGTTGTGGCGCCAGTCGCGCGATCCCCACCACCGGAACCGCCGGCGGCGGAGGAGGAACGCCCACGCCCGCTGGCACCTCCACGCTCACGGTCAGCGCCACCGCCGCCGGCCTCACCCACTCGGTCACGCTGACGGTCGTCGTGCAGTAGTAGCCGATTCCAGCAGCCACGCCCACTTCGACTCACCCCGGTACGCAGCCAAGTCCGCGCAAACCCTTCGCCGCGCCACGCGAAGCCCCCGCCGTCCGCGCAGGACCGCAGGACGCTAGGCGACCGCTCCCGCTGCCACCGCACTCGCCCACGCCCACTGAAAGTTGTAGCCGCCGAGCCACCCGGTGACATCCACCACTTCGCCAATAAAATACAGCCCCGCCACCCGCTTGCTCTCCATCGTGCGCGCATCCAGCTCCGCGGTATCGACGCCGCCCACCGTCACCTCGGCCTTGGCAAACCCCTCGCTCCCATCCGGCCGCAGCGTCCACGCGTGCAGCTCACTCTCCAGCCGCGCGATGCCCGCATTGGTCCAGTCGCCCGCGCTCTCATTCGCCCGCAGCCGCACCCAGCGCTCGGCCATGCGCGTGGGCAGCACGGTCCGCAGCGCCGCATACGCGCTGTTCCAGTCGCGCCCCGAAGCCTGCGCCAGCAGCGGCCGAAACACCTCCATCCCCGGCGCCATATCGAAGCTCACCTCCGCTCCCGGCCTCCAGTACGACGACGCCTGCAGCACCGCCGGCCCACTCACCCCGCGATGCGTCACCAGCATGCGCTCGCGAAACGCCGGCGGCCTCTTCCGCGCCCGTCACCTCGCCAGTCAGCCCGCGCCACCACCTCAAACGCAACGCCCGCCAGGTCGCACCACCGCGCCTTGTCGTCCACGGAGAACACCAGCGGCACCAGGCCCGCGCGCGGCTCCACGATCGCCAGCCCGAACTGCCGCGCCAGTTCATACCCAAACCCCGTCGCACCCATCGCCGGAATCGACAGCCCGCCAGTCGCCACCACCACCGATTCGCAAACGAACGTTCCCGCGCTCGTCTCCACCACAAAGCCCGCCGCCTCTCGCACCGCGCCGCACCCCGCTCACCGTCACCCCGCACCGCGTCTCCACGCGAGCCTCCGCGCACTCCTTCTCCAGCATCGCCACAATCTGCCTGGCCGAGTCATCGCAGAACAGCTGCCCCAGCGTCTTCTCGTGGTACTTGATCCCATGCTTCTCCACCAGCGCGATAAAGTCCTTCGGCGTAAACCGCGCCAGCGCCGACTTCGCAAAGTGCGGATTCCCGCTGAGAAAGTTCTCTGCCTTGGTTCCCACATTCGTGAAGTTGCAGCGACCGCCGCCGGAGATCAAGATCTTCCGCCCCACCCGCTCACCGTGCTCCAGCAGCAGAACCCGCCGCCCGCGCCTGCCGGCCTCGAACGCGCACATCATCCCGGCCGCACCTGCGCCCAGCACCACCACGTCATACCTGCATCGCCACCACCTAAGCCTTCACCCACATCCATCTGCCCATTCTATGGAACCCAACGCAGCCAGCCGAACCCCGCGCGGCCGGCCGAACCCAACGCGCCTGATCCTCTCTGCATCCAACGCTCTGAACGATAGGAGCAGCCCATGAAATCAATTCCCTGGATTCTCGCAGCCGTAGGCCTCGGTGTGGCCGCCTACGTCGTCATCAACACCCCCGGTCCCGAGTACGCGACCGGCAACGACAGCATCGAAGACGCTGCCCGCCGAACCTCCGCCTGGGGCTCGAAGAACCGCATCACCGGCACCAGCACCCATCTTGGCGGCAAACTCAAAGAAGGCATCGGCAACCTCACCGGCAACGCCGACCTCGCCAACGAAGGCGTCGTCGACCAGGTTGCTGGCTCGCTGAAAGACGCCGCCGGATCGGTCGCGCAGGCCGCCGGCCAGACCCTCCACGAGTTCAACCGATAGAGAGATAGAGAAGCGGAAAGGTAGAGACACGTGGGTATCTGCCGCTACCGTTTGCGGTACGGCAGATACACCGGCTCCCACACATTCGCGCGCAGCGCCTCCACAAACGCTTCGCCCTTCACCACGGCAAGCCCCTCCGCCTCAGCCTGCCGCCCCAGCGCCAGCGCCACGCTCATCGACACCATGCGCAGCGACTCCAGCGGCGGCAGCAGCGCGCCATTCGCATCCTGCTGCGTCGGCGAGAGCGCAGCGAGCGCCTTCGCCGCGGCCATCATCATCCCTTCGCTCACCCTCTTCGCCCGCGCACTCATAATGCCCAGCGCCATTCCCGGGAAAATATACGAGTTGTTCGTCTGCGCAATCTTGATCGTCTTGCCGCCAAACTCCACGGGCCCAAACGGGCTCCCCGTCCCCACAATCGCTCGACCGTCGGTCCACCGAATCACGTCCGCAGGCGCCGCCTCGCAGCGGCTGGTCGGATTCGACAGCGGCAGAATGACCGGCCGCGCCTCACGCCCCTCCTGCTCCAGCCCGCGCAGCATCGCGCGCACCACCTCCTCACTGAACGCGCCCGCCTGCCCCGACACACCAATCAACACCGTCGGCCGCGCGCGCTCCACCACCTCGAGCAAGCCAATCCCGTGCTCCCCGCGCGTCCAACTCTCCACCTCACGCTGCTTGCGAGCAAACGCCGCCTGCTCCTGGCTCACGCCCTCCATGCCCTCGACGATCAGCCCGTATTGATCGACGGCATAGAACCGTTCGCGCGCCGCAGCGTCACTCATCCCCTCGCCCACCAGCGCCTTGCGCAGCAGCTCCGTAATCCCCAGCCCCGCCGACCCAAACCCGAAGACCACAAACCTCTGCTGCGTCAGCGGAACGCCCGTCACCTTCACCGCCGCCAGCAGCGTCGCCACGGCCACCGCCGCTGTCCCCTGGATGTCGTCGTTGAAGCTCGGCAGCACATCCCGATAGCGCTCCAGCAGACGCGCCGCGTTGTGTCCGGCAAAGTCCTCCCACTGCAGCAGCACATGCGGCCAGCGCTTGCGCACCACGCGCACAAACGCAGTCGACAAACTTGTCATACTCCGCGCCCCGCACCCGCTCATGCCGCCATCCGATGTACAGCGGATCGGCAATCCTCGCCGCATTGTCCGTGCCCACATCCAGCAGCACCGGCAGACACTGCATCGGATGGATACCCGCCAGCGCCGTATACAGCGCCAGCTTGCCAATCGGGATCCCCATGCCGCCCGCGCCCTGGTCGCCCAGCCCCAGAATCCGCTCGCCATCCGACACCACGATGCAGCGCACGCGGTCATATCGCGGATGCTTCAGGATCGTCTCCATCCGCGCGCGATTCGGATAGCTCAGAAACACTCCCCGCGGCCGCCGCCAGATCTCCGAGAAGCGCTGGCATCCCTCGCCCACCGCCGGCGTATACACCACCGGCAGCATCTCCTCGATGTTGCGCGTGACCAGCGCATAGAACAGCGTCTCGTTCACATCCTGCAGATCGCGCATGAACGTATAGCGCGCAAAATCATCCGGCAGCGCCCGAAACGCCCGCAGCCGCCGCTCCACCTGTTCGTCCAGCGTGCCCACATGCGGAGGCAGCAGCCCATGCAGCGAGAACTCATCGCGCTCCGACTCCGGAAACGCCGTGCCCTTGTTGAACATCGGCGTGTTCAACAACCCCAACCCCATCAGCGAAGTCTCGATAAACTTCGGCGTCTTGCCCGCTCCTGCCATCCCTCGATTCTAATGAATCCGGCCCTTACGGAATCCGGCGTCTGATGAATCCGGCCTCTACTGACCCAGCCGCTATGAAAGCTAACCCGCGCGCAGCGACTCCTCCGCCCGCAGCGCCAGCCCATGCGCCACCGACGTGAACTCATTCCCGCTGCGAATCCGCTCCTCCCCAAACCGCCTCACGAAGATCCGCGCGCACCGCCGGCACAAAGGAACTTCCTCCCGTAAGAAACACCCGATCGACATCTCCCGGCCGAACCCGCGCACGATCCAACAGCGAATCGACCGACCCCTCAATCGACCGCAGCTCCTCCGCAATCCATCCCTCGAACTCCACCCGCGTCACCGGAATCTGCAGCTCCATGCTGCCATCGCGAAAGTGAAACTCCGCACTCTCCGCATGCGACAACTCGAACTTCACCTTCTGCACCGCGCGATGCAGTTGATAGCCGAGATCCTCTTCGATCAGCGCGCTCAGCGCCTTGATCTTCTCCGGCTCCAGCGCCCGCAGCCGCGCACTGCGCAGAATCTCCGTCACCTCGTGCGTGCGCAGGAACGACAGGTAATGCCAGCGCTCCAGGTTCGCGTAGATCCACGCCGGAACCGCCGGCAGAATCTTGTTCATCGAGCGCGCATACGAGTCCGACCCCAGGGCCGGCGACACCAGCTTGCGCACAATCCTCGCATCGAACGAGTCGCCCGCGAGCCGCACGCCGCTGTTGCCCAGCACCTCCTGCCGCGAGCTGCCGCGCCGCACTCCCGGCCCCACGCGCAGCAGCGAGAAATCGCTCGTGCCTCCGCCAAAGTCGCCAATCAATATCAGCTCATCATGATCCAGCGTCGATTGGTACGAGTACGCCGCCGCCACCGGCTCCAGCTCCAGCTCCACGCTCTCAAACCCGGCCCGCAGAAACGCCGCGCGCAAACGCTCCACGGCATATGCGTCATCTTCCTCGGTCTCCGCGCCCACAAACCGCACCGGCCGTCCCACCATCGCATGCCGTATCGGCCGCCCAAACTGCCGCTCCGCCTGCTCGCGCAGATCGGAGAGTATCCGTCCCACCAGGTCCTCAAACTTGTACTGCCGCCCAAAGATTCCCGTGCCCGTCAGCGAACGGCTCGGCAGGTACGACTTCAGCGACTGGATCAGCCGCCCCTTCTCCTCCGCATCCAGATAGTGCTCAATCGCCGCCGGCCCGGTCCACGAGTGCACCCGCCGCACACCGCTCGCCTCCCGCACCTTCTCCAGGTACATCACCGACCGCGACGAAAACGTCTTGCCCTCGTCCCCATCGCGCGCGGGAAACTGCACCAGCTCCACGCGTCCCGCATCCGTTACCAACGCAACCGAACTATTCGTCGTGCCGAAATCAATTCCAACCGCCGGCACTGCATCCCACCGATGTACTCATTCCATCTATTTTCGCAGCAACCGCCCATCCCCTCCTCCTCCAACCGCGCGACAATACAAACCATGGCCTCGCAGCGCGCCCACCTCTTCGCCATCGCGATCCTCTCACTCTCGCCGCCACCGCGCGCGCCCAGCACCCGGCGCCCACCGTCACCCTCGACACCGGCCGCCTCGAAGGCCTCGCCCTCCCCACCCTCCCGCACGGCGCCGCCTTCCTCGGCATCCCCTACGCCGCGCAACCCATCGGCACACTCCGCTGGCGCGCCCCGCAGCCCGCACCCGCCTGGTCGGGCATCCGCCGCGCCACCGCCTTCGGCCCCGCCTGCCCGCAAGCTCCCAGCGGCTGGCTTCCCGAGATGCTCGGCATCTCCAGCATGCCCACCAGCGAAGCCTGCCTCTACGCTCAACGTCTGGACCCCGCACCTCGCCGCCACCGCCCGCCTCCCCGTCCTCGTCTGGATCCACGGCGGAGGCAACGTCGAAGGCTCCGGCCAGTGGCCGCCACTCGGCGAAACCCTTGCCCGCCGCGGCATCGTCGTCGTCAGCATCAACTACCGCCTGGGGATCTTCGGCTTCTACGCAGCATCTTCACTCTCGGATGCATCCCCCGACCACCGCTCCGGCAACTACGGTCAGCTCGACCAACTCGCCGCCCTCGCCTGGGTGCAGAAAAACATCGCCCGCTTCGGCGGCGACCCGCACCAGGTCACCGTCGCCGGCCAATCCTCCGGCTCGCTCGGACATCTGCAACCTCATCGCCTCGCCGCTCGCCGCCGGCCTCTTCCAGCGCGCCATCCTCGAGAGCGGCACCTGCGTCGACTCCATCTTCCCCACCTCCGCCGAGATCGAATCCGCCAACGCAGCCTTCGCCAACTCACCTCGGCCCGCAAGCACCAGCCCGCGACCCTCGCCCAACTCCGCGCCCTCCCCGCGCAGCAGCTCCTCGACGCCGCCGCGCACGACGATCACCCTCGACCTCGAGCCCGCCATCGACGGCCACTTCCTCGCTCGAGCAGCCCGCCGCCACCTTCGCCGCCGGCCGCCAGCTCGCCATCCCCATCCTCGCCGGCAGCACCGCCAACGAGATCTCCATCTTCACCAGCCCCATCGTCGGCGCCACGCCTCACCGCCCGCAAACCCTCGCCGCCTACCACCAGTTCCTCGACCGAAAATTCGGCCCGCTCGCTCCGCAGATCTTCGCCGCCTATCCCGCCGCCACCGACGCCGACGTCCTCCCCGTCTTCACCACCATGTACAGCGACTTCGACTTCGGCTTCAGCGCCCGCCTGCTCGCCGCCGAGACCGCGCGCATCCACCAGCCCGCCTACCTCTATCACTTCACCTACGCCGGCCAGGGACCCTTCGCCGCGCTCGGCGCCTTCCACGCCGAAGAGCTCATGTTCCTCAGCCAGCACTACTGGACCACCTGGATCCACACCCCCGACGACCAGCGCGTCTCGAACGCCCTCATTGCCTACTGGATAGCCTTCATCCGGACCGGCAATCCCAACACTCCCGGCCTTCCCGACGTGGCCCACGTTCAACCCCCGGCAAAACCTCACCCAGATCCTCGGCGCAACCATCACCACCGCGCCCGATCCTGCACAGCCAAAAGTTCGCCCCCTTCCAGCAATACCTCGACAACCGCCTCAACCACCTCCCCAACCACGGCGCCGCCCCCGCGCCCGCCAGGTAAAATTCATCTCGACGAACCGAGTCGCACCCAACGGAGAACCCCATGCCTGCCGCCGATCCCGCGCAAGACCTCGCCATCCTCGCCCAGCAAGAGTCCCTGCTGCACTTCACCACCTTCACCCCGACACCGCCTGGCAGCTCGGCAACCTGCTTCGCTCCGCGCTCCTCGCCCGCAACGCCGGCGGCACCATCGAGATCGAGCTCGCCAACCACATCCTCTTCACCGCCACCACGCCCGGCGCCACGCCCGGCCAGGCCGACTGGATTCGCCGCAAGCGCAACACCGTTCGCCGCTTCGCCCGCAGCACCTACGCCGTCGGCCGCCAGCTTGAGCTCGACAACCAAACCCTCGAAGCCCGCCACGGCCTCACCCTCACCGACTACGCCGCCCACGGCGGAGGCTTCCCCCTCCGCATCGGCGACGCCTTCGTCGGCACCATCATCCTCTCCGGCCTCGCCCAGCGCGACGACCACAACCTCGTCGTCACCGCCATCGCCGAGCACCTCCACCTCACCATCCCCCAGCTGCCGTAAGCGCCGCACGTCTACACTTGAATTTGATGTCCACCCCACCACGCTCCGCATCTCCCGCCGCGCCGCCGACCGCCTCCGCGCCGGCCACCTCTGGATCTACCGCACCGACCTCGAATCCACCCTCTTCCGCGCCCGAACCCGGCGCGCTCGTCACGATCACCGACTCCCGCGAGATCCCGCTCGGCACCGCGCTCTACTCCTCCGCCTCCACCATCGCCGCGCGCCTCGTCTCCCGCACACCCGCGCTCACCCGCGCCCAATACCTCGCCGACCTCCGCACTCGCATCGACGCCGCCCTCCAACTCCGCCGCGAACTCGCTCCCACATCCGCGACCAACAACGCCCACCGCCTCATCTTCTCCGAGGCCGACAACCTCCCCGGCATCATCGCCGACCGCTACAACGATCTCGTCCTCCTGCAGCTCCTCACCCAGGGCACCGCGCAGGACGACGTCCGCGCCGTCCTCGTCGCCGCCCTCGCGCACGCCTTCGCCAAAGAGAAGTGTGCTCTCACCCTCTGGGAGCGCCCCGACCCGCGCATCCGCGAGCTCGAGCAGCTCCCCGCACCCGCCCCCGGCCCGCTCTTCACCACCCACACCGACTCCATCGCCCCCGACGGCCTCTCCTTCCGCACCGAGACCCAGCGCGACGCCGACCAGGCCGCCCCCACCACCACGCTCTTCTCCCTCAACGGCCTCAGCTTCCACTACGACGCCGCCAGCGGCCAGAAGACCGGCGCCTTCCTCGACCAGCGCCTCAACTACGCTGCCGCCACCCGCGCCGTCAAGCCTCCGGCCGCACGCAGCGGGCTTAGACATCTGCACCTACCAGGGCGGCTTCGCCCTCCATCTCGCCCAGGTCTGCTCGCACGTCACCGGAGTCGACGCCAGCCTCTCCGCCCTCGAAGCCGCCGACCGCAACCTCGCCCTCAACCCCGACCTCGCCGCCCGCTGCGAAGTCGACTGGATCGAAGCCGACGCCTTCGACTACCTCCGCCACCTCGACGACACCGCCCGCAAGATCCTCCTCCACCCTCCAACCTCTTCGACGCCATCGTCCTCGACCCTCCCGCCTTCGCCAAATCCAAACGCGCCGCCGAAGGCGCCCTCCGCGGCTACAAGGAGCTCAACCTCCGCGCCCTCCGCCTGCTCACCCCCGGCGGCACGCTCATCACCAACTCCTGCTCCCACCACGTCTCGCTGCAGGAGTTCACCGAGATCCTCGCCTCCGCCGCAGCCGACGCCAACCGCCGCGTCCAGCTCCTCGAAACCCACGCCGCCGCCCCCGACCACCCCGAGGTCATTAACCCTCCCCGAAACCCGCTACCTAAAATGCCTCATCTGCCGCGTCGACTGAGGCTCGCTCACATCCCCGCGTACCACGAGTACCCACCCTCCGGCGCCGCCGACCCCCACCCCTTCCCATACGCCTTCATCGAATCCGTCACCGTCAGCCGCGTAATGTACTTCACGCTCTTGTACCCCAGCTGCCGCGGCACCCGCATGCGCAGCGGCCCGCCAAACCTCACCGGCAGATCGCCATCGTTCATGCCCCACGTCAGCAGCGTCTGCGGATGCAGCGCGTCCCCCATATCCATGCTGTCCCACCACTCCGGATCCATCGAGAAGTACGCCACGTACCGCGCCTGCGGCAGCACACCCACCGCGTTCAGCACCTCCACCAGCGGCGTCCCAATCCACTCCGCAATGTACGACCACCCCTCCTCGCACGCCACCTCGGTAATCTGGCTGCGCGTCCCCATGTCCTTCACATCCGCCAGCGAGTACGATCCCGGCCGCGCCACCAATCCATCCACCGCCAGCCGCCAGTCCGCAAATCCCTTCGCCTGCAAGCTCTTGAACGCCTCGCTCGGCGGAGCCACCGCATTCGCAAACGGAGCCTTCGAGATCATGCCGCGCGGAAACTCCCTCGCCAACGCATGCCGCGTCAGCAGCCGCTGCGTCGCATACGTCAGCGTCTCGCCCGGCCCATAGATGCCGTGCCCATCCGGAGGAATCAGCCCATACCTCCGCGCCAGCCGGTCCGCCACCACCGACGCCCGCGACCCCTGCCGTCGCCGCAATCCCCGTCGTCATAAACTTCCTGCGCGTCACCGGCTTCATGCGCCCTCCTCCGCGGCCCTCGCCGTCACTGCCGGCGGAGCTGCCTCCTCCACCACCCCTCCCGTCGTCATGGCCCGCATCCGCTCCCTGAAACCCGCCATCGCCACCATCGCCACATGCACCACCACAAACAGCAGCAGCGCCCCCGACACCAAGAAGTGCAGCGTCCGCGCCGTCTGCCGTCCACCCAGCGCCACCACCGTCCACGGCATCGCCGCCGTCAATGCCGGAGACATCGCCAGCCCCGTCCAGATCTCCATCGGGATCAACCCGAAGATCACCACCACATACGCCACCCGCTGCAGCGCGTTGTACGATCGCGCCGCCTCCGCATCCGGCCGCTCCCGCCGCAGCGTCTTCACCATCACCTCGCGGAAGTCGCGCCACGACCGCTCGCCCTTCTTCGGCCACACGTCCCTGCGAAAGTGTCCCGTCCCCAAGCTCCAGATCCCGTACACCACACCCGTCAGCACCAGCGCCCACGCCGCCTCAAAGTGCATGTACCGGCTCCATCCATTCTCGTCCGGCATCTCCCATCCGTAGCCCGTCGGCACGGTACTGCGCGAGGCCGGAATGTGCAGCGTAAACGCGGGCCGCGTCATCACGTTGCCCACCTCGCCCCAGTAGAACCGCGGATGCGAGATCACAATCTCCGCTCCCGTAATCAGCAGCGCAAAGAACGCCACCACCGTGATCCAGTGCGTCACCCGCACCACCGCGGCGTGGCGAGGTCTCCCCGAATTGGGAGGCGCATGGGTGGGAAACATACGCGCAGCTTAGCACACGCCTTCATCCGCTGGCACCGTCCCATCAGCCGCAATCGACTCCGCGCAACCGAGCCTCACCACCCGTGCAGTATCCTCTCCTTCAACGGAGCCCCCATGCGCCTGATCCCCCTGATCCTCCTCTGCGCCCTCGCCGCAAACGCCCCGGCCCAATCCTTACGCACCAGCACCCAATCCCCCTCGCCATCTCTGCAGGACCTCATCCACTCCATCCCCGCGCTCGACAACCACGCGCACCCCATGCTCTCCCCGCCCGACGACGCCACCGATCGCGACTTCGACGCCCTCCCCGTCGACAGCATGGCCCCCGAAACCGATCCCGCCGCCTACCGCCCCGACAACCCGCAGCTCGCCGACGCCTGGCTCGCCCTCTTCCACGTCCGTCTCCACCCGCCCCTCGACGCCGCCGGCATTGCCCAACTCGCCGCAGCCCGCGCCGCCGTCAAAGCCCGCGAAGGCTCACACTACTCTGCCTGGGTCCTCGACCAGGCGAACATCCGCACCATGGTCGCCAACCGCGTCACCATGGGCACCGGACTCGTGGCCTCACGGGGCAACGGCGTCCAGCCCCCGCGCTTCCTCTGGGTTCCCTACGACGACGCACTCCTCTTTCCCCTCGACAACACTGCCGCAGCCGACACCCCGGACCGCGCCCAGTTCTTCCCCCTCGAAGAAAAACTCCTCGCCCGCTACCTCGCCGCCGCGCACCTCTCCGCCCTTCCTCCCACGCTCGACGCCTACCTCACCCAGCTCGTCCTCCCCACCCTCCGCCGCCAGCACGACGGAGGCGCCATCGCCATCAAGTTCGAGCTCGCCTACCTTCGCCCCCTCGACATCGCTGACCCCGCGCCAGCCGACACCGCCGCCGACCAGGCCCGCGCCGCCGCCATCTACGCCCGCTACATCCACGGCGGCATCCCCTCCGCCGCCGACTACAAACTCCTGCAAGACTTCCTCTTCCGCACCCTCGCCCTCGAAGCCGGCCGCCTCCACCTGGCCGTCCATCTCCACGGCCTCGCCGGCGCCGGCCGCTACTTCTCCATCACCGGCGTCAATCCCCTCAACCTCGAGCCGCTGCTCAACGACCCGCGCTTCGCAGCCACCAACTTCGTCTTCCTCCACGGCGGCTGGCCGTACGTGCACGAAGCCGGCGCCCTCCTGCAGAAGCCGAACGTCTACCTCGACCTCTCGCAGCAGGCCATCATGATCCCCGCCCACACCCTCTCCACCTGGCTCCGCGAGTGGCTCGAGCTCTACCCCGACAAAGTCCTCTTCGGCACCGATGCCTACCCCTACAGCGCTACCTTCGGCTGGGAAGAAGCCACCTGGCTCGGCGCCCGCAACGCCCGCAAGGCGCTCACCCTCGCCCTCACCGGCATGCAGCGCGACGGAGAGATCTCTCCCGCCCGCGCCGCCGAACTCGCCCACATGGTCCTCCACCGCAACGCCGAAACCCTCTACCACCTTCCCCACCCTTAGCAACGACGACCCGCAGCCAGCCTGTCGTTCAGACAATCCCCGATACGGAATGCGGTGCTGCCTTGCCTTCCAGAAAAGCATTTTGCTCGGCCTGCAATACTCTCGCCGACAACTTCAGCGTGATCAAGTGCCCCTCGATGACCCCCAGCTGCCTGGCAATGCTGCTGGCCCCCTCTTCGGTCAACTTCCCCTTGCCGTGATGAACCTGTTGCAGAACGCCGATCAACTGGGTTTGATCTTCCCCGACCTGGTCTTCTCCGCGCATCAACTTCTGTTCCTCACCATAGATATCGCTGTACCTCTCAGCCTCCGCATAGGGCATAAACTCCAGCGCCCCCGTGGCCTGCGCTGTCTTCCACGCCGTATCCTCCAGCCCGATAAAGCTGTAGTTGATGTTGATATTCAAGCCCTCGTTCGAAGCGTCCTCTGGATTCAACTGCACCTTCTCGACGGCGGCCAGCTCATCGACATTCTGCTTCTGTTCCTGCTCGATCGCCGCGATCACCGCGTCGGCTTGCCTGGCATTCCGCCGAATCTCCTCCGTCATCGTTCGCCGCGCCTCCAGCGCCAGCTCATGATGCTCATAGCGTCCCACGCAACCCTCGATCCCCACCGCGATCAGCAGGCCAATCGTGATCGTGAACAGGTGCAGAAAAAACTCGCCCGTATTGCCAATCGCCTTATGCGGAGCATGCACGTCAATCATGACAATAATGTAGCAGCGCCTTCGCGAAGACCAGAGTCTCGACCCTCCGCCCCACACAAAACGGGGCACGAGCCGAAGCCCGCACCCCGCAAAATACGTTCGCTTCAATTCACCTGCGCTGCAAAACAGCTTCGGCGGCTAAGCCAGCTTACGCGGCATAGCGCTTCGCTACGCCCGCTCCCAGCAATCCAAACATGCCCGTCGCCAACAACAACACACTCGACGGTTCCGGCGTCACCGTCGGGGCATCCGTGATCGACAGGTTGTACGTGCCGTGATCGCAATAGTCATACGAGTCAGAGTCCGACGTCAGCGTGAAGTCTCCCGTCTTGAACGTCGGATCGTTGAGGTTTCCGGTGAACAGCTGCGCTCCGAACAGATCGAACAGATTCGAGGCAAGGCCGCCTCCCAGAGAGCTTGTGTAGAAGTCGATGTCGCTGGTCACATGGTGTCCGTTCGCATCCATCACCACGTTATCCAGCTGGAAATAGCCGTCGTGATTGGAATAAGAAGACACCGTAGGACTTGAAGAGAGTGCAAAGGTGATATCGGTACCTTGGCCGGTGAGAGTAAAGTCTAACGTTTCAGCTTTGGCGACGAATGTAGCGCCCGTGGCCAGTGCCATCAGGACGAAGGCACGGAGAATCACTTGCTTTGGAGACATGGAAGTCCTTTCAGATCGATCGAGCAATACAGAAGACTGACCTCGCTGTATGCAAGCAGCCCTCCAAACCTCGAAGCGCTATCCACCACGACTTATTGGCCTTTCCCGCGCACTCTTCACACCCGCTGAGTGGAACTTGCGTGCAGGAAGGAAAAACAATTCCACTTCGCCTCTTCAATACTTCCATCGCAACCGTTGGACTGTTCTAAATTGGGACATCCGCGCCTTAAATGGGAAAGCACCCAGTGAACGAATCCATCGTTCGCTGGGTGCTCTTTGCGACTATCGGCTCAACCGGTACGCTGGTCGCGTACCCATCACCGCAACTACTCTCCAGCCGCAGATGCCCCAGCTCCAGGAGCAAGCGCCAACTCCAGCTGCGTTCCGTTCGGAATCTTCACATCGTCCTTGGTCTTGCTCACAAATACGCCCGAGTTCGGGCTGGTGATCTTGCTGTCCAGGTCCACACCCGAAACCACATCCTGTACCTGCTCGCTGGTGCTTCCGTTGTCCAGGGTGTCCGGCACCGTGACATCATCCGGCTCGCCGTCGTCATCGGCGCCCGTCGAAACGGCCACGATCCTTGCCTTCACCGGTACGGTCTGGCCATCCTTCAACCGCGCCGTCGTAAACCGCAGCGCCAGCCGCACATTTCCGCTCTCCAGGCTGTCGTTCACCACCGTCGCCGTCAGCAACGTGCCGCCCGGCAGCTTGGTTCCATCCGGCAGATGCACCGTGCCCATCAGCCGTGTCTGGATCGTTGCGCCCTTGGTCAGCTTGCGTGCGTCCAGCCGCTGGGTCAGTTCCACAACGCCCGCGATGTTGCTGTTCGCGGCCGGAGCGTTCGCCATGTTCTTGGCTGCAGCGTGAGACAGGGACGGCACGAGCGTCAGTGCAGCAGCAACAGAAAGAGTAGTCAATGTATTCAGTTTCATGAAGTGTTCCTTTCGTTCATCTGTGTGTAGGTTCAGCGCTCACTCTCAAACCGTTGCCGGGAGCCGCCGCGGTCGCCCTCACCAGTAGGCGCAACCTGTTTTAATAGATGAGCGTCACACCCCTATGGACACAGGGGATTTCGCATTAAGCGACAAACGTCGCCCGGCCAAAAAGTTGCAACTTTTTTGATTGATTTTTTCTATCAAGCGCAGTTCTGCAGCCCTCTACTCCGGCAGCCCCTGCACCTGCTCGATATACAGTCTCGACAGAAACTTCTTCCCCGTGCTCGCACCCGACATGTAGCGCCGCTTGCCAAAGATCGGCCGATCGAACCACGCGCGATCGAACTTGCCCAGCATCGACCAGGCAATGCCCGCATACCCATTCGGATCGCGTCCATCGATCTCGTACTTGTCGTTCAGATAAATCGCCACCTTCATCGCGATCCGTACATTTGGCGTCCACTCCACAATCTTCTTCGCCCAATACATGCGCAGGTAGTTGTGCATCCACCCATAGCGCACCATCTGGATCTGCGCCGCATTCCATAGCTCGTCATCCGTCTGCGCACGCTCCAGTTGCGGCAGCTTGTACAGCACCTCGCGCTCATCGCGATCATGCTCCTCAATCGTCTCCCGCGCCCACTTGTCCGCGCAGCCCGGCGAGTCATACTCCGGCTGATACCGCACGAAGTTCACACTCAACTCGCGCCACACAATCAGCTCGTTGAAGTAGCTGTCGCGCGCCACGCGCAACTTCGGATTCTTCTTCGCCGCAGCCTCCACCGCCAGCGCAATCGTCTGCGGCCCCATGTGCCCAAAGTGCAGATACGGACTCATCTTGCTCGTCCCATCCGTCTCCGGACGATTGCGGTCGCGCTCATAGCTCGTCAACATCTCGCCACAAAAAGTATGCAGCCGCTGCATCGCCGCATGGTGTCCACCCGTCCACGCCTCCACCGGCCTCACACTGCGGTCGAGCTCCTTCCACCCTCGCGTCATATCCTCGCGCACGTCATCGGCATGCAGCCCGCGCGGCCGCTTCCACACCGTCTCCGCCTGAGGATTCGTATACGGCACAAGGAACTCCGGCAGCGCGCGATACAGCCGCGGCCGCGCCACCGCCGCGCTGAACTGCGCCTTCTCCAGCAGCTTCGACGGAACAATCACATCCGCATCCACCGTCCAGAAGGGAACGCGCAGCGTCTCGGCCAACCCCACCCTCCATCTCTCCGGCTCGCGCATCGGATTCTCATCGCCAATCACCATCGCCGCATCTACGTCCGCAAAAAACCTCAGATGATCTTCATCCGGAGCTCTTCGCATCACGAAGCCCACACCCCGCTCCGCGCAATCTTCCTCCACGTCCGGCAAGCCCTGCTGGAGAAACGCATAGTGCCGAAGATTCGCATGAGGAAAGTTGTTGATCCCCGCAAAGTACGCCACCACCGGCAGCCCCAGCGCATTGCCCACCGCAATCGCCTTATCCAGCGCGTGGTTGTCGCGCCCCCGCTGCGCCCGCTGCATCCAGTACACAACGCACTTGCCCTCGCCCGGAGCCCCGCCCCGCCGCACCGTCACCCGCGCATCCTCGGCCAGTTCCCGCAACGCCTTCGGCACCCGCGCATCCTCCAACAGCTGCGCGCCCACCCGCGCATAGGCCGCGTCCTTCTCCAGCACCGTCATCGACCCCACGCTCTTCTCCATCGCATCCTCGACCCTACCTGAATCTCCGCTCATCAGCTACCATCGTCCTTGCGAGAAATCTCATGCCCATCGACCCCATCAAATCCGCCGCCCAAAATACTGCACCAGGACACCATCGAGACCCTCACCCTCCGCCGCGCCACCCCCGCCGACGCACCCGCGCTCGCCCTCACCGGCGCCGCCACCTTCTTCGAAGCCTTCACCTGGATGCTCCCCGGCCCCGACATCCTCGCCCACACCCTCAAGCACCACACCGCCGACGCCTACGCCCACTATCTCGCCGACCCCAGCACCCGCGTCACCCTCGCCGTCACCGGCCCCGCCGTCGGCTTCGAAGACCAGCCCGGCTCGCCCGTCGGCTACGTCCTCCTCTGCACCCCCGAGCTCCCCACCATCAGCGTCCTCCCCACCGACCTCGAGCTCAAGCGCATCTATCTCTTCTCCCGCTTCCGCTCCGCCCCCGTCCTCGACGCCGCCGGCTCCCCCATCCCCAACCTTCGCCCCGCCCAGGCCCTCATGGACGCCGCCATCGCCGACGCCCGCTCCCTCGGCGCCACCCGCCTCCTCCTCGGCACCCACGCCGGCAACCTCCGCGCCATCGCCTTCTACCGCCGCAACGGCTTCACCGAGGCCGGCACCCGCACCTTCCAGGTCGGCAACCAGCAGTGCTGCGACCTCATCTTCGCCAAGTCCCTTTAAGGACCGAACCCAATCCCGGGATCAGCCCGGTCCGATAACCGCAGCCTCTCCGTTGCCGCGCAAGCGCAACCGGCGGCCTAACTCCAGCTATTTCTGCTTTATCGAAGAATTTTCCCACCCTGACTCATGCTTTCTGAAACCCCGCCGATATACAGAACAACCCGCGGCAGGCCCACTGGAATCATCTCCTCCCCTTCCCTCCGGAACTCCGCGCAACGCTCTGGTTTGAAAGGGTTTCCGATGTTCAACTTCCGTACCTTCCTCAGCAATAACAGCCCGATCTTCGCTCTGGGTGCTGCTATCCTCGGCCTGGTTGTCATGACCGTCTGCATCGGCGTCGGCATCAGCCTCCCCGCCTGATCCTCCGCCACAACCACAATCGATTTTTCCCAGTCACCACGGCCTGCACAAACCAGTGCGGGCCGTGATGCTTGCCGCATCTTTTCCCGCTGGAGAACGTCTAATTCAGTGGTAGACTAAGATTCGCTGGAGACGTGCGCCTCCGAGTTGCCGAAGCCTTTCGCAAGTGCCTTCCGCCCGCGCCCGCGGCCTTGACCGCACCCCTCGTCCCAACGACCCCGTCACAACCCAGGGAGTTCTCCGCTCGATTCATTCATTTGTTCCCGCGGAATCGGTTCCCCGCAAAATTTTATGAGACTCCGCCTCGCGTGAGTCTCCTTAGGAGCGCCCACGTGGCTGAAGAACTCGATAAGTACGAAGAAGACGTAGACCATATCATCGACACCGGCAAGGAGAAGGGCTACCTCACCTTCGGTGAAGTCAACGACCTGCTGCCCGGCGACATCACCTCGCCCGACGAGCTCGATGACCTGATGACCACCATCAACACCCAGGGCATCGATGTGCTCGCCGAAGGCCGTCGCGGCTCGCGCGATGCCGACGACCGCGACTCCGACAACGAGTCCGGCGAAGACTCCGACGACGTCGAGCTCGACCTCTCCCCCGGCACCCTCGAGAAGACCAACGACCCCGTCCGCATGTACCTCCGCGAGATGGGCACCGTCCCCCTGCTCACCCGCGAGGGCGAAGTCGAGATCGCCAAGCGCATCGAGCGCGGCCAGCTCCGCGTCATGAAGGCCATCTCGCGTTCGTCCATCGTCATCCGCGAGATCGTCGGCCTCGGCGAAGACCTCAAGCGCGGCGTCCGCAACATCAAGGAAGTCGTCACCTTCGACGAGGAAGAGCTCACCGAAGAGATCCTCGCAGCGCGCGTCAAAGCCACCGTCGCCCGCACCGACGAACTCGTCAAGCACCAGAAGAAGGCGGCGGACTACCTCGCCAAGTCCCTCGACCCTCAAGGCAAGGACGCCAAGGCCAAGGCCAAATTCGCGCGCAAGAACCTCTGGCTCATGGGCCGCGAGAACGTCTTCGTCTCCCGCATCGTTCGCGAGTTCAAGTACACCAACGGCGAGAAGAAGCGCCTGCTCGACAAGGTCAACAAGACCGTCGACTCCATGCGCACCCTCGAGCGCCAGATCCGTTCGCTCGAAGCCAAGTTCGATGCCTCGCGCTCCGAAGAGCTCAAGAAGGAGTACCGCCGCCAGCAGAAGAACTGCCGCATCGATCTGGAGCGCATGGAAGCCGACGCCGGCATCTCCCACGACGCCCTCAAGAAGACCCAGCGCGAGATCATCCAGGGCGACATGGACGCTGAGAAGGCCAAGCGCGAGCTCATCGAAGCCAACCTTCGCCTCGTCGTGTCGATCGCCAAGAAGTACACCAACCGCGGCCTGCAGTTCCTCGATCTCATCCAGGAGGGCAACATCGGCCTCATGAAGGCCGTCGACAAGTTCGAGTACCGCCGCGGCTACAAGTTCTCCACCTACGCCACCTGGTGGATTCGTCAGGCCATCACCAGGGCCATCGCCGACCAGGCACGGACGATCAGAATTCCTGTGCACATGATCGAGACCATCAATAAGCTCATCCGCACCAGCCGCCAGCTCGTGCAGGAGCTCGGTCGCGAAGCGAGCAGTGAAGAAATAGCCAAGCGCATGGACATCCCCGTCGCGAAGGTCCGCAAGGTCCTCAAGATCGCGCAGGAGCCCATCTCGCTCGAGACCCCCATCGGCGAAGAGGAAGACTCGCATCTTGGCGACTTCATCGAAGACCGCATGGCCGTCAGCCCCTCCGACGCCGTGATCTCGGTCAACCTGAAGGAATATACGAGCCAGGTTCTGCGCACGCTCACCCCGCGCGAAGAGCGCGTCATCAAGATGCGCTTCGGCCTCGAAGACGGCTCCGAGCACACCCTCGAAGAGGTCGGCCAGAGCTTCCAGGTCACCCGCGAGCGCATCCGCCAGATCGAAGCCAAGGCTCTCCGCAAGCTGCGTCACCCCAGCCGCTCGCGCAAGCTCAAAGCCTTCGTCGACGGCGTCAAAGAGATGTAACCCATCCGCATCACAAACGCCGAGGGCGCGCCAACACGGCGCGCCCTCGGCGTTTCAAGCTACTCACTACTCACGACTCACTGCCTTTTCTACTTCCCCAGGTGCGTTTCGAAGAACTTCGCCATATCCGCATCCGCCTCTTTCGACTCCGGCAGCATCGGATTATTCCAGAACGCATGCGGCAGCGCCTCGAACACGATCAGTTGCGTCTCCACGCCGGCGCGCAGATACGCGCGATCCAAAATCGTTGTCCCACTCAACAACAGATCGCGCCCGCTGGTAATGAACAGCGTCGGAGGAAATCCCGACAGGTCCCCATACACTGGCGAGAGAATCGGGTCCTTCGGATCCGTCGATCCAACATACTCGTTGTTCGTCGGCCCCGGCTTCGGCGGAGCCAGATAGCCTGACAGCCCATTCAGCGCATACATCGCCGTCGAATCCCCCGCGCGCGCAAAGTCGCCCATGCCCGAGAACACGCCCGTCGCTCCCGGCATCGGCAGCCCCAGCTGCTTGATCTTCGCCGTCACCTCCGCCGTAAGAATCGCGCCCGCCGACGTCCCATAGATCCCGATGTTCTTCGGCTTGTACGTCTTCAGCACCTCCTTGTACACCGCAATCGCATCATCCAGTCCCGCCGGATACGGATGCTCCGGCGCCAGCCTGTACAGCACCGCGATCACCTTCATCCCCGTCAGATTCGCCAGTGGAATCGTCTCCGTCAGCGACCCCGAATCCGAATTAAATCCGCCGCCATGCAGATTGATCAGCACCCGGCCTCGCTTCTCGCCAGACACCGGCGTCACCACCCGCACCGGCACGCCCGCCATCGTCGACTCCGTCACATTCGCCGGATACAACTTCTTCGACACCTCGCCCGCGCCCGCCTGCCACTTGTCCGTGCCCGTTCTCCGCTGCTCCAGCGTCTGCGGCACGTTCGCATCCGACGCCGCACGCCCCAGCATCGCCTGCGCCTCCGGACTCACCGTCTTCGGCACCGGCACCACCCGCGTCACATACGCCGTCCCATCCGCCCCAATCGTGCTGCTATCCGTCTTCTCCTGCGCAACGGCCGGCACCGAAACCAGCACCGCACCAACGACCGCCATCACACCCGCAACCAACCTTCGCATACACTCTCCCTTGCTCTCTGCTACTTCCCTGCATCAGGATACAAGCCTTCCAGCGGCTTCTCCGGAGCTCCGCCGTTCGATGGCAACGCCGGCCGCGGCAGCATCGCATCGCGCATCGCCGCGTCATACAGAAAGATCGCCTCCACCACCGCCGCCTGCTTCAGATCTGGCTCGCTCAAATGCTCATACGTGTCGAGATTCGTGTGATGCGTCCGCGAGTCATAATCCCGTGGATCCTGGATAAACTGGAACCCCGGCAGCCCCGCCATCTGGAACGGCACATGGTCTGTCGAACCCGTATTCCGCTCGCTCACCGTCGTCATCCCAAGGTCCTTCAGCGGCGCCATCCACTGCTCGAAGATCGCTCCAATCCCAACGTTCCCTTCGGCATAAACGCCCAGCAGTTTTCCCGTGCCGTTATCCATGTTGAAGTACGCATCCAGCTTCGCCCCCTCCGGCTTCATCGTTGGCGGAGCCGTCATCGGCTGCACAAACAGCGGCAACACCGCATCCTTCGGATCATCCGAAAAGTGGATCGTCGCAAAGTGTTTCTGCACGTAGCCCAGCGAGCCGAAGATTCCCTGCTCCTCGCCGCTCCACAAGCCAATCCGAATCGTGCGCCGCGGCTTCACTCCCAGCGCATTCAGAATCCGCATCGCCTCCATCGCCACAATCGCGCCCGCGCCGTTGTCCGTCGCGCCGGTCCCCGCAATCCAGCTATCCAGATGCCCGCCCACCATCACCACCTCGTCCTTCAACTGCGGATCGGTCCCCGGAATCTCCGCGATCGTGTCATACCCCTGCTCGTGATCGCCGCCAAACTCCGTATCGATATGCAGCTTCACCGACACCGGAACCTTGTGCGCCAGCAGCCGGTTCATCCGATCCCACGCCTCATCCGACACCACCTCCTCCGGTATCGCCTGCTTGTGTTCCGGCCGATACACAAACCATCCCAGGCTCGAGTTCGTATCGTCATGCAGCACCCCGCCCGACCCGCTTGGCACCAGGATCGCCACCGCTCCCTCGCTCGCAAAAAACTTGCCCACCTTCTCCTGGAACGCGAGCCCCTCAAACACACCCCTCCAGAAATCAATGTTCTGCGATGGCCCAAAGTCTCCAATCGTGTCGCCCATCAGCGGATACTGCGCCTGCTCTGCCAGCTTTGCAGCGTCGTAGTGCTCCATCGCCGGCACCTTATCAGGATCAACCTCCGGCGACTCGCCGCCATGTCCATACAAAATCACCTTGCCCTTCAGCTTGCCCTTCCACTTCGCAAACTCACTCTCCTCCTTCATTCCTCCAACCGAAACCACCTCCGCCGTCACCGTACCCTGCGTCGCCGGAGACCACGGCGTAGCCTGCGCCAGGAACACCGCCGGATCCGGCTTCACCAGCTCCAGTCCCGCACCCACCTGCGTCCACGCCATCCCAAACTCGCCCCAGCTTTCCAGGTGCGCGTTCGCGCATCCCATCGCCGCCAGCTGCGCGCGCGTCCACTCATTCGCCCGCGTCATCGCCGGCGACCCCGTCAGCCTCTCCCCAATGTCATCGAACAGCCCACTCGCATACTCCATCACATGCGAGCGGTTGAACCCCTCATCGCGAATCCGCGAGTACATATCCAGGTCCAGCGTCTCCACCGCCGGCTGCACCACCGCTGCCTCTGCCGCCGCCTTGTTCTTCGCCGCGCCGCTATCCGACGCCAGCGCAGCACAGCTCACACACCCCAACCCCCACGCCAATACAGCCCACCGCAACCCTGAAATTCGCATCCCCAAAGCATACTGCGTCCAACGTTCCTTCCTCGACACCTTTCTTTGCACAATATTTCTCTTCCTGCAACATTGCCCGCGTAGCCTCAGGCTATGCGCTTAAGCTTCGTCGTTCCCGCATATAACGAGGAGGCCTACCTTCCTGCCTGCCTCGAATCCATCCTCACGCAGATCGATCCAGCCACCAGCGGCCTCGCCCCCGGCACCTGCGAGATCATCGTCGTGAACAACGCGAGCACCGACCGCACCCGCGAAGTCGCCCTCCGCTACCCCGGCGTCACGGTCGTCGACGAGCCGCGCAAAGGCCTCACCTTCGCCCGCCAGGCCGGCTTCGCCGCCTCCACCGGCGACCTCATCGCCAACGTCGACTCCGACTCCCGCCTCACCCCCGGCTGGGTCGCCAAGGTCCTCTCCACCTTCGCCGAAGCCGAAGCTAACTCTACAGCCAAGATCGACGCCCGCCCCCTCGCCGCCTTCTCCGGCCCCCTCGTCTACTACGACCTCACGCCCCGCCAGCGCGTCCTCGTCCACGTCTTCTACATGACCGCCTGGATGACCTACGCCATCAATCGCTACATCCTCCGCGTCGGCTCCATGGTCCAGGGCGGCAACTTCGTCGTCAGCAGGAAAGCGCTGGCCGCCATCGGCGGCTTCAACCTCGCGATCAGCTTCTACGGCGAAGACACCGACATCGCCCGCCGCCTCAACGACGTTGGCGAAGTTCGCTTCACCTTCGACCTCAAGATGTCCTCCTCCGCCCGCCGCCTCAAGAGCGAAGGCATGCTCACCATGGCCGCCCGCTACTCCATGAACTACCTCTGGACCACCTTCTTCAAGCGCCCCTTCACCGACACCTACGTCGACATCCGCGAAGGCCAGGTCCTCCCCAACACCATCGCCCCGGACCCCCAGCCCGAAGCCTGATCTCATGATGGAGTGCCCTCGCTGACCAACGCCGGGTGCCCCAGGTCTCGCTTCTGAGACCTGGGAGCGCATGGATTGGCGCGGTCACCCCTAGAATCGCAACCGCGCCGCCACCTGCATCAGCCTTGGCGGCGACGAACTCTGCACCTGCCCAAAGTTTGCGCTCGAGATATTCCCGCTCACCGCCGCCGGCCCAAAGAACTGCCCGTGGTTGAACACGTTGAACGCCTCCGCCCGCACCTCCACCGACATCCCCCGCCGCAGCTCCGTCGTCTTCTCCACCGCCAGATCCGTGTTGTCCGCACCCGGCCCATAGAAGAACCTCCGCCGCGCGTTCCCCAGCGTCCCCAGCTGCGGCAGCGAAAACAAGCTCGTGTTGAACGCATACCCGCCCGGCCCCGGACGATGATTCACCTCCAGCTTCCCCGCCGCAACCTCCGGCTCATCCACGCCGTTGTTGTTGATCCCATTCGGCTGCGTCCCCAGCAGCGACGTGTCGTTGTTGTTCAGCAGCGTCACCGGAAATCCCGTGCTGAACCGCGTCAGCCCCGACACATCCCAACCCTCCACCAACTTGCGCGGCCCCTTCCACAGCGTTCCCACCGGCAGCGTGTAGCGATAGGCCGCCACAAAGTTGTGCGTCAAGTCGAACGCCGATAGCGCCCGGCTCATCCCGGCATTGCTTAATCCCGGCACATCCGGATACACCGCCTCCGCCAGACTCGACGACTGGTCGATCGACTTGCCCCACGTATATCCCACCTGCACAAACAGCGAGCGCGTCGAGTGCTTCACACTCACCTCCAGCGCGTTGTCATGCGCGTTCGCAATCGTTCGCTGCAGATTCACGCTGCCGAACGCCGGCCCAAAATCCGAGCGCGTCCCCTGCACCACCTGCCCCGCCGCCGTCGTATACATGCTGCTCTCGCCGAACGGCCCGCACGTCGCCGATCCCGCCGCCACACTGGCCGGCGTGCTCAACGCCAGGCACGCTGCCGGATTTCCCGGATTCACCTCTTGAATCACCAAAAGATGATGCGCCTGCGTCCCCACATACCCCACGCTCACCACCGTGTGCGCTCCCACCTCGCGCTCCACCGACACGCTGTAGTTCTCCGCATACGGCGTCACATTGTCCTTCGCAAACGCTGGAATCCCCGTCAGCGGTTCAAAGTTCGCCCAGTCCACGCTCGTGTTCGGATGCTGCGGCGTCGCTCCAAACGCCACCGTCTGCAGCGGAAACCTCTGCCCCACACTCACGCCCGTCGCGGCCGTCACAAACGGCTCGTCGAACAGCGTCGGCGCTGCACTCGTGTCCGTAAATCCATACGGAGGATTGCCGCTCATGATCGCCGCCGAAAGCCCCTCGAACGCGCTGTAGTACACCCCATACCCGGCCTTCACCAGCGTCGCTCCCGGCGCTCCCAGCAAGCGCCCCAGCACCCCCGACCCATCCTTGAAGCCCCAGCCCTTGGAGCCCACGACACCGCCGCCCGCGGCGCCACATTCCCATACCGCGTCGGTGAAATCGTCCTCGGCACTCCCGGATCTCCCGGGAACAAAATCCCCTTCGGCGCATTCGGAAACACCACCGACTGCTCCTGCGGATCCAGCGTCAGCAGCTGGTTATACTTCTCCGACCACGGCGGCAGCACATCCCAGCGCACCCCATAGTTCAGCGTCAGCTGCGAGCTCACCTGCCAGCTGTCCTGCCCATACACGCCCAGGTAGTGGTTGCGGTTATAAAACTTCTGCCCCTCGCCCTGCGTGTAACTCGAATCGATCCCCAGCAGAAAATCCGCGAAGTCCGACCCCGTCTCGCTGCCCGTAAACGAGAAGCTCCCGTTGTCATACACCACCGGATGCGTATTGATCTGGTCCGCATGGAAGTCCACGCCAACTGACAACACGTGCCTTCCCACCGTGCGGCTCACATCGTCCGACCCCTCGAACGTGTTCTCCGCCTGGAACAGGCTCGTCACATCCACACCCATCGTGTAGCTGTTGAAGACCACATTCTCCACGCCCTCGATCCCCGGCAGCAGCGGCACAATCCCCGACGTCCCCGTGCCCGTCACAAATCCCTGCGATGCCAGCGACACCCCCACGCCGCCGCGCGGCTCGCCCGCCGCCGCCGCATTCCGCATGTAGCTCACGTGCGCCAGGTTCGTCCCCGCCTCTCCCAGCATCGTCTGCAGATTCACCGCCGCCAGCTGCGCCCGCCCAGTATTCTGCGCGTTGAAACCCGGCACCGTCGCCCCACCCTGTCCCGTCGGATACGGATTCAGCAGCGTGTAATCATCCAGAAAGTAGTACCCCATCAGCGCGCCCCACCGCGTCTGCCGATCCACCCGCACCGAGCCCTTATCGTCCCGCACCGTCTGCGCATACGTCGACGTCGAAAACGTTCCACTCCCCGCGTTCGGCTGCGGAATGTACTGCAGCAAATTCCTCGCCGGCGTCGAAAACACGCTCTGCGGAATCACCCCTCCCGGAAACACGCACTGCGCATTCGCCGCCGTGCAGCTCGCCGTGTAATACGGCTCACCCTGCGCCACCGCGTACCCCAGCCTGCTGCTCAGCAGCTGCGCAAAGTACGGCCCGCTCACCACCCCCGTCAGCGACCCCGCCTGGTCCGCCAGATTCCCCTCCCGATCCGCCATCGTCGGCACCGCAATCAACCCCGTATCGACACCCTGCGTCTGCCGCGTTCCCTGGTAGTCCGCAAAGAAGAACAGCTTCTTCCCCCGCGCGACGGGCCCGCCAATGGTCCCGCCAAACTGCTCCTGGTGAAACGGCGCACGCACCAGCGAGAAGTAGTTCCGCGCATCCAGCGCCGTGTTCCGGAAGTAGTCATACACGCTGCCATGCAGCCGCTCCCCGCCGCTGCGCGTCGTCACCGAGACCTGGCCGCCGCTCTGGTTGCCCAGCTTCGCATCGAAGCTGCTGGTCAGCACCTCCAGATCCGCAACCGAGTCCAGCGTCGGCACCACCGCCACCCCCATGTTCACGTCCTCCTGCACATTCGAGTCGTTCACCCGAAACGCATTCTGCGTCTCCCGCTGCCCGCTCACGCTCAGCGCCCCAATGTCCAGATCCCCCGACGGCGGCGTACTCGCCACACCGCTCATCACCACCGCATTCGGTTGCGCCGAGCTCTCCGGAACCACCCCCGGCGTCAGCGCCAGCAAATCCGTAAAGCTCCTCCCATTCAGCGGCACGCTCGCCACCTGCTGCTGGTTCAGCACCGACCCCATCTGCGTCTCATTCGGCTCCACATCCGACCCCGCTCCGTCGCCATCCACCTCCACCTGCTCCGCCTGCTTGCGCCACCGCCAGCTCGACCGTCAACACCCTCCCCTCCACGCCGCACCGCACCGGCAGCGTCTCGCTCGCAAATCCCCGCGCAGTCACCACCAGCGCACACGAGCCCACCACCCGCCGCCGTCCCCTCCGGAACCTCCACCGCAAACCGTCCCGCTACGCTCGCCCTGGTCTCGGCAAGCTCCGCACCGCCCCGCTGCAGCACCAGCTCCGCCTGCCCAATGCCCGCGCCCGACGCATCCACCACCAACCCCGTCGCCCACAGCCTCGGGTCACGCTGCACCACCTCCTCGCCGCGTACCGCGAGCACCGAACACAATCCCAGCAGCAACCCCAGACTCCTTCCAGCCTTACCCATCGATCCTGTTACCTTTCTCTTCCAATCCGTCAGCGCCAGGATCCGTCCAGAGGCTGCGTTCGTCCCGCCCTCGGCGTCAACACCCGCCCAGGCCAATATAGGACTAACTTAGTCCACTATATATGAGACCGGATGTGTCCGAGATCACAAAGCCCACACCCAACTTGTGTTTGAACAGAAATCCCCACCGCGCCCACCCGCGCGGTCCCCCAAACGCAAAAAGGGACGCAGCCCAAGCCGCGCCCCTCCCCGCTTTCTCTATCCTCTACCCTCTACACTCTGTCTCTTACACCCACTCCATGCCGGTGCTCATCTCGTTCTCCACGCGATTCACGCCCGGGAACGCCAGGCTCAGCGGAGCCGAAAGCCCGCTCACGCCCGCCAGCCGCACCACCTGGATCGCTCCCATCAGCAGCCGCGGTGCATGTCCCCTGGGCCACAGCTCGGCAAACGGCCGCATCACCCCATCCTTATCCGGATGGAACGCCCGCTCATCCCACCGCTGCCATCCCGGCATGAACTCCGGAAAGTCGGTCACCGCATTCAGCGTCGACCGGAAGATTCTCTGCTCCCAGCGATCCTGATACTGCGGCATGAAGTGCACGTGGCTCACGCGGTCTACGCGAATCTCTTCCACGAACTCCGTAAAGCTCGCCGCCGACGTCAGGTTGATATTCGCGTTCGGCTCCAGCCCATGCCGGTCGCCGCCCGAGATCACCAGGTGGCCCGTCTCCTTGGCCAACTGCGCCGCATCGCGATTCTCCCGCACATGCCGCAGCCCGTTCAGCTCAATCGCATGGATCGCCGGCCCCGCCTCGCGCAGAAACCGCAGCACCTCGGTCTGGTGCATCGGCCCCACCTTGTGCAGATCCCACAGCGGGTGGTTGAAGACGATCAGCACCTGCGGGCTCTCATGCAGCTCGCGCAGCATGCTGAGCAGCCGCGCATCCATCTCGGCGGTTCCCGGATGCTTGTCGGCCGCCGCCGTGTACTCCTCAAACCGCCTCATCCACTCCATGCCATCCCGGCTCGGAATGTTATGGATGCCCAGGTGGAAGATCGTCTGCCCAAACGGAGCCGACCACTCCACGCTCACCGGGATATGCCGCGACGACGGCACCGTCCGCAACAGCATCGCCGCCTCAATCGTGTCGTGATCCGTAATCGACACCAGCGAGTTCAGCCCCAGCCGCTGAATCTGCTTCGACTCCAGGTCATAGGCCATCTTCGGCTGTAGCGGAGGCCGCCAGTTGGCGCGATGATAGTCCAGCGTTACCCCGTACCGCGCGCTCCGTTCCCCATAGAAATCAAACACCCGCTTCAATCCGGGCATCACCACGAACATCGCGTGGATGAACCCCAGCGTCTCCTCCGACACGCTCGTGTGGCTATGGAGCGAGACCCCCGTCGTAAACTCCTGGGTCGCGAGTGGCTGCTTCCATTGGCTCGTAACCTTTGATTGAATCGGCATGCTTCCTCCGCAGATGTCCTTACCTGCTTCAAGCATGCCTATCCGAGGCAAATGCACAATAAGCGCAACAACAATAGAAGCTGAATTTTTTGCACCGGGTTCCTCAGGCGGTACGCCTCCGCTTTGGGCCTTCACGTGCTCAAGGCAATCCCCGTAACCCACGGAATCCAGAGAGCATCCGCCCGCGGACGACCGCCGCCTACCCCGCCGAGTACGGCGACAGGTACCTCGCCTCGAAGATGTCCCCGGGCAGCGGCTTGCTCAGGTAGAACCCCTGCATCTCGTTGCACCCCAACATCTTCAGCAGCCGCGCCTGCTCCGCCGTCTCCACCCCTTCGGCCACCACCTTCAGGTTCAGCGAGTGCGCCAGGTTAATAATCGTCGACACCTGCGCCAACCCCTCCGGAGCCTCCGTCAGGTCCGACACAAACGTCCGATCGATCTTCAGCGTGTCCAGCGGCAGCTTCGAAAGATAACTGAGCGAGCTAAATCCCGTCCCAAAGTCATCGATCGCGATGCTCACCCCCATCGCCCGGATCGCCCGCAGCGTCGCAATGCTGTACTCCACGTCCTCCATGATCAGGCCTTCGGTGATCTCGAGCTCCAGGCTCGCCGCCGCATCCCGATCGCTCCCGATCGCCCGCTCGATGTCGCTGATAAAGTGCCGGTTACGCAGCTGCAGCGGCGACACATTCACCGCAATCCGCACCGCCGGAAGCCCCGCCCTCCGCCAGCGCAGGTAATCCTCAATCGCTTGTCCCAGCGCCCAGCGCCCCACCTCGTAGATCAATCCCGTCTCTTCCAGCATCGGCGTAAACCGCCCCGGCGGCACCAGCCCCGTACGAGGATCGTTCCACCGGATCAGCGCCTCGGCGCCCGTCAGCTTGCCGCTCGCCATGTTCATCTTCGGCTGATAGTGCAGCATGAACTCGTGCTTATCCAGCGCCTGCCGCAGCTGGTTCTCCAGCACAAACTTCCCCGCCATCATCTCCGTCATCTTCGGCGTGTGGAACAGGTACCGGTTGCGGCTCGCCTTGGCCTGCTTCAGCGCCACCTCCGCATGCTTGAACAGCGTATCTGCGTTCGACCCGTCCTCCGGATACATCGAGATCCCCACCTTCGCGCTGATCCGGAACGTCGCCGTCTTTACGCCGAACGGATGATCCCGCAGCGCCTTCATCCATCCCTCCACCAGCAGCGCCACGTCATCTTCCTGCCCAATCTCAGGAATCACCACCGCAAAGTGGTCCGCGTCCAACCGTGCCAGCAGGTTGGCATCGCCCACCTCGCGCGTCATCCACTTCGCCACCTGCTTCAGCAGCTTGTCGCCGGCCAACTGCCCCAGGCTGTCATTAATATTCTTGAACCGGTCCAGATCGATTAAGAACACCGCCAGCTTCTTCCGCCCACTCACCGCGCTGCGCAGATAATGCGTCACCCGGTTCAGAAACAGCGTGCGATTCGCCAGCCCCGTCAGCACGTCGTAATAAGCCAGGTAGTTGAGCTTGCGTTCCTTCTCGATGTGGTCAATCGCAAACGAAAGATTCGCCGCCAGCTCCACCAGCTGCCGCTCTTCCTCTTCATCGAACGCGCCAATCTCCCCCGCATACAGCACCAGCGCCCCAATCGGCACGCCCGCCCGATGCAGCGGTAGCGTTGCCACCGAGCTCCATCCAAACCCCTCGCTCCGCGCATGCCATGGCCGGGTCAGTTCATGCTGCTGAAAGTTCTGAATCCATACCGCCCGGTTCTCGCGAATCGCCGTGCCCGCCGGCCCGGTCATCAGCGGCGTCTCCGTCTCAATGTTGGTCAGGTACTCCTCGGCACGCTCGCCGAAGCTCGCCACCACCCGCACCTGCGACCCGTCCCCATCCAGCAGCCCGATCCACGCCATCGTGAAGGCGCCCGCCTCCACCGCAATCCGGCATGCCTCGCGGAACAGGTCCTCGCGGTCATGCACCCGCACAATCAGCGCATGCATCCGGCTCTGCATCGCCAGGATCCGATTCAGATGCCGGATCCGGATCTCCGTCGCCCGCCGCTCCACGATCGGCCGTATCGAGGCCAGCGTGTAAACAACCCCCGGCTCCCCATACGGATTCAAACTCACCTCGACCGGAAACTCCGACCCATCGGCAGAGCGAGCCGTCAGCTCCATGCCAAGTCCCATCTCGCGCACCCGCGGCGCCTGAAAATACTCCTCCAGGTACTTCCCGTGCGAGTCCCGAAAGCGCTCCGGAATCAGATCCAACACCGGCTTCCCCGTCAGAGCGCCCTCTTCATACCCGAAAAGGCTGCACACGCGCTCATTCGCAAGCACCACGATGCCTTGCGTATTTACCAGGACCATCGGATTCGGTACAACAGAAAAAAAGTTTGCTATTCCATCCATCTGGAGCTTGCCTTGAGAATCCGCATCACTGAACTGGCTGGCCGGGAGTAGTCCACACCTGTCAAGGTTGCCTTTTTCAATCGGCTGTTGCACGCAGGCGGCACCCTCTATGGTGGTGCCTGTCCTTCTTTGCTCGTACGTAGTCCTCGCTCTTCTCGAAATCGCGATTTGCGTGGCTGTATGTTTTGGTTATATCAGAGCAGCGCTGCAATGATCTCATCCCCAGGGCCGCCCACCGATACCGCCGGGTCCGACGTCATCGGTTCATTAACGGTACGTTCCTTCCGCCCATTGGTTCAACTCGCAAAACCCGTTGGACCACATTTCCCCCCGCCCTGCCCCTTCCACTGGCACCCCCAGCCCTCCCCCGCGTATCCGCCCCACCATACATAACGCAGGGCTTAGCTCGCCTCGGGCTTCTTGAAGTCCAGCACCTGCGTCTTCTCCGCCGTGTACGCTGCCCGGTTTCTCCCCGCCCGCTTCGCCCGGTACATCGCCTCATCCGACAGCCGGCGCAGCGTCGTCGCATCCATCGCGTCATCCGGATACACCGCCACCCCCACGCTCACCGTCACCCCCAGCGCCCCAAACTGCAGCTCCACCGGAGCCTCGAACACCCGCATCAGGCTCGCCGCCACCTTCTCCGCGTCCGTCGCCTTGTTCAGCCCGCACACCACCGCCGTAAACTCTTCGCCACCCGTGCGCGCAATCGTGTCCACCTTGCGGATCTTGCTCTTCAGCCGCGCCGCCACCTCCTTCAGACACTCATCCCCCACCAGGTGTCCATACGTATCGTTGATCAGCTTGAAGTGATCCACATCGATCGTCAGCACCGCCGCCCGCCGGTCTTCCACCCGGCACATCTGCAGGCACTGCTCCAGCCGCTCCTCCAGCAGTTGCCGATTCGGCAGCCCCGTCAGCGCGTCATGCTGCGCCCGGTGCGACAGCTCCCGGTCCAGCTTCAGCCGCTCCGTGATATTGCGCGCAATCACCAGCCGCGCCTCCTGCCCCAGGTACACAATCTCCCGCTCCACCACGTTCACCCACACCACCCGCCCATCCTTGTGCCGATGCCGAACCCGCACCCCCTCCGCCGGCTCGCCCAGAACGCTGTCCACCTCTTCCGCCTCGACGTCCGAAGGCAGCTCCAGCTCCGTCATCCGCATCGCCTGGAACTCCGCCTTGCTGTACCCATACTCCTTCGTCGCCGCTTCGTTCGCCGTCAGAAACTGCCCCTTGTGCGAATCGCAGATCCACATCGGATGCGGATGCGTGTCATACAGCAGCCGAAAATCCTCGTACAGATCGCGGAACGTCTCCGCCATCCGCGCCTTGTCATCCGCCGTGTCTTCAAACACCTTGAGGATCATCGAGAATCCCACGAAATACTTCGGGAAGTTCCAGAACTCCGCCAGCGCCGTCTGCAGCCACCGCGCATGATCCGCCTGCATCCGCAGCAGATAAAATCCCGCCCACGTCGCAAATCCAAACGTCCCCGCCCACCCCGACACGCCCCGCCGCCCCGCCGAGCCCGCATACAACACCATCGCGCACAGCAGCGCCTGCGCCACCACCGCATCGTCCAGGTTCGCCGCCGGCGTCAACAGCACATACGACACCAGCGCCGTCCCGTACACCACGCAGATCGTCAGGATCAGCGCCCGCCGGCGCGGCCACCGCCTCGGCAGCAGCATGTACGAAACCGCGAACGCCACACCCTCCGCCAGCAGCACGCCACCGCCCAGCAGCAACTGCGGTATCGCCATGAACTCCCGCGTATCGACGATCACCATCGCCGCCGCGCCCATCGCCAGCCCGCACAGCACCACCTTCCGCGTGCCATGCTCCTTCGCCACCAGCGACATCAGGAACGTCAGCACGCCCAGCAGAAGGAAGTCGAAGCACACCGCATTCTCGAGCGGCATCACGGTCCACAGCAACCCATGCACCGTCCACACCACGTAGCTCAGAAAGACAAAGATCCAGCCCGCAAACCAGAACCGAAAATGAATCTGCGGTCGACGCCGCTGCTGCAATCCGAAGAACAGGATCAGCAACATCAACAGTACGAGATCGACCACCGGACCCTGCATGCTGCTCTACCTCAACCTCAACGCACCCGTCTGCACCTTCAACCGGTTTGCGCGTTCACGCTGGAGCGATACCCCTTGGATGCCTCGCCCGGCCAGCCAGAGGTACATCTCAACGGCCATCGTTACGCCTTGCTCTGCACCGACCCACGTACAGTCGCGTGCGTTCTCAGAACGTCTTGGAACGCACACGTCCATGCCGCGAGCCTCTTCGCGCCGGACGCGCTTTCGTGACACGCGAAGCTCACCGACGCTCCCTAATCGCGGGCGTGTTCTGCGTGTCCTATCCTCTGTCCCGGAGGCTCTGTTTCGTTCTGGAGTGTCTGCTTCCCCCACTCTCCCGGGTTGGCAAACTACTCGGCCCACACTCGGCCCTGTTTCCGTCGTCACCCGCTCCCTCGTCTTCGGAACAGGCGCACGGCGCGACATCCATGCCGAGCGCCTGATACTCCCATCTCGCTTCGGCCGACATCGTTCCTACCAGCGTCATGCAAGTTCGATTAACGGAATCTTACCTCAGCCAGTCGCGCTTCTCCCCCGCAAGCTTTCCACAAATCCCCAGCGTTAACGCCACTCCGGTAACCATTCGCTCGCTCAAAAGTAACGCACCATGCTGCACGCACCCCCACCCTCAGAAGCTGTACCGCACCCCAGCCTCCACCCGCCGCCCATTGTCCGCCGCATACGGCACGCCAAACTCCGGAGACCCCAGCACCCCGCCCTCCTGCGTTACGTTCGTGTGGTTCAGCACATTCGACGACCGCACATTCACCGTCAGCGTCTGCGGATGATTCGCCTTCGCATTCCTCGTCAACGCAAACACCCGCTGCACATTCGCATCCAGGTAGATCGACCACGGCAGCACACCCTTGTTGCGCGGAAACACTCCCGTCCCTCCCGCATCCACCAGCAACCCATACTGCGTCGCATACGAGCACGGCGACGCATTCGGATTCACCGCGCAGCTCGGCGTTCCCGGCAGCGCATACTGCGGCCGGTCGTTGAAGTCGCCATCCCCGTTATTGTCATAGCCCGTCGTGATGTTGTAGTGGCTCCCTCCCGTCGCATGGAAGTCCGTGCTCACCACAATCTTCTCCGGCAGCGTGACCGTGCCGTTCCCAAACAGTTGCCATGTACCCTGTCCCGTGCGATGCGCAAACTCACCCGCATCGCTCGTCGAACTCTGCGGCGTAAAGAACTCGTTATCGTCCGTATCGTCGATCAGGTTCACACGCACTCCGCCCATGAAAAATTGCACGCGCTTGTACTTGTGATTCTCCACCCCCACAAACACTGCGTTCACCCGCCCCTGCCCGCTGGCCTGCACCTGCAGAATATTCAAATCCGCCGGCCCCGGCCGGGGTCCCGTCGGCTCATCATTCAGCGGCGAGTTGATATTGTTGGACCGCATGTAATTCCAGATGCGCCCAATGTAATAGTCCGCCGAAAGATTGAAGCCCACCGGCAGCGTCCGCGTCCCGCCAAAATTCTCCGCCGCCCACGTCAGATCGCCGAAGTGCGGCGCATACGTGCGCATGCTGTGAATCGGCGTCCCATTCATAAATGGATTGCACGTCGTCGTACTGAATGAGCTCCCTGCTCCCCCGCACGCCGGACTATAGATCGTGCTCGTCACCCTCTGCGTGCCATCCTCGCGCAGAACCTCCGCCTCATCGTTCTCAGGAAACTGTCCCGAAAACATCCCCGCATGCGCATGCAGCGTCCACGTCCCCTTCTTGTTCGGCGACCACAGAATCCCCAGCCGCGGCACCGCCGCATTCAACACCGTCGGATCGTTCTCCGTCAGGTACCGTACCCCGTACGCCACATGCACGCCGTGCCCAACCTCCCAGTCATCCTGGAAGTACAGCGAGTTCACCGCCTGGTTAAAACTCACCGCCGGCGTTCCCGCCACATTGCTGTACGCCGTCGGACTTCCACCCGCCAGCCCCAGCACCGCCCGCTGATACTGCTGCACCCCGGTGATCGTCTCCGTCTCTCCCGCAATCGGCTGGTTGTTCGCATCCAGCACCGGCGCCGTCCCTCCGCCAAACGTGTACGTCCCATTGAAGTTCGTCGTCAGCTGCTGGTTCTCGTGATACAGCATGAACTGCGTGCCAAACTTCATCGTGTGATGTTTGGTCGTCAATATCGCATCATCATCCACCTCGACATTCAGCTCCCGCAGCCGCTGCTGCCCAATCGTCGCTCCACCGCTCACAAACGCGCCCGCCACATTCACCTGCGGTGCAGTCGAGTTCGGCACATCCGTCTCGCCATCCCACCGCAAACTCACCCTCGCCTCGTGCATCAAGTGCGTCGACGCCGTCGTTACGTCGCTCACCCGGAACATATGTTCATACGTTCCACTGTCATAACCCGTCTCCGCCAGCGATTCCCCGCCCACGCCCACATTCTGCAGGTGATTCACATTCGCGCTATACGTCGCAATGAACGTATTCTTCGCGCCCAGCTGCCAGTCCAGCCGCGCCGTCCCCAGCCACAATCGCTGCGGGGCCGCCACGTTCTGCGTCGTCGCCACTTCATTCCCCGAGCCATCCAGCGTGATCGCATCCACCACCGCAAAGTTGTCGATGCTGCGATGCTCCAGCGTCAGCGCAAAGTCGCTGCCCTTCGTGCGCACCGGCCCCTCCAGCTCAAACCCATACCGCTGCTTTCCAATCGGAGCCGAGCTCACCGACAACGGATCCCGCGCGTTCTCCCAGGGACTTCCATTGGTCGCAAACACCGCCCCGTGATAGGTCTTCTGTCCCGGCTTCGTATACACCTCCACCCGCGCTCCACCAAACGGCGGCTCCCGATACTGCGCCGAAAACTGGTCTGGATTCACCTCGATATACGCAATCGAGCTCTTCGGCGGCAGCGCGCTCGCGCCCTGAAATCCATCCACCGCAATCGTCGTGTTCGCAGGATTGCCACCGCTCGCCGCTGCCAGCTCCTGCAGCTCGCGCTTCAAATCATCCGGATCATCCGCCAGCGCCTGCAGCCTGTCTCCCTCGATCGTCTGCGTCGGCCCCGACGCCGACGCATTCGTCGCCGTCCCGCTCGCCGCCGACGTCACATCCACCTGCGTCTCCACATCCTTCAGCTTCAACACCAGCTTCACTTCGCCCGCATGCGGCACCGTCACCGCCTCATCCTGTGGCGCAAACCCATCCTCACTCGCCGTCAGCTGATGCCGCCCATCACTCACACACCCAAAGCGAAACTCACCCGCCGCGTTGCTCACCACCCGCGACCGCCCATCCAGCACCACCGCCGCTCCCGGCACCAGCGCCTGCGTCACGTCGCGCACGGTTCCACTCAATGGCGCGCCCTGGCACGCTGTCTCTGCAAACGCATGGGGGAGCGCAAGCGCCGCAACGGCTGCGGCGGCAACAAAAAATTCCTTCATGTGTCCTCATCTCTGCGGAAGCTCGTGCACGCATCCCATGCGCTTCACTGTGCCGTCCTGCAGGCACAGCGCCACGGAGGAGGCTCCGCAAAGTTCTCTCTTCCTCCCATACGCACGCCCGCGCACAGAGGTTCCGTCGCTCTGCGAATATCGACGTTGAAATCCCACCAACCCGCAGCGAACCTACGCGCGCGCTGCCTTCACCCGATCGCTGATCATCTGCACCGCGCGCAGCGAGCTCAGCGCCGCGCCCTCCTGCCATCCCACAATATGGCTCACATGATCCCCCACAAAATAAATCGGCCCATCCGGAGCCAGCAGCGTCTCATAGCCCGCATTCGACCCCGCCGCATTCCGCCTCCCCGGCCCTCCCCGCTCACCCGGCCCATACGACTCGATCCACGCACCCTCGTTCCACGGAATCATCCCCCAACCGATATACAGCGGCTTCTCCAGCTCCTTCCCATGCCCCGGATGCAGCCGCTCCACCGAGGCGCGCGACGCCCCAAACTTCCCCTGCAGATCCAGCGCCGCAAACTCCGGCCGCACCCTCCACTCATACCCGCTCACCAGCACGCCGCGCTCCGCAAACAATCCCGCCGACGGCAGCCACACCGGACTGCATCCCGTCTTCAAAAACTCTAGCCCGCCATAGATGTTGTAGTCCTGCTCCCAGAACCTCCGGCTCTCCCACGCAATCTTGTACGTCGGCGAGTATGTACACTCCTCAATCACCTGGCTGTACGGCGCACTCAAATCATTCGGCATCGTCTTCATCATCGACAGCGGCAGAGCGCACACGCAGAAATCCGCCTCGATCATCCTGTGTTGCCCCGCATGCGTGTACCCCACGCGCACACCCTTCGCCGTCTTGCGAATCTCCGTCACCGGCGCGTTATAGATCACCATCTCTCCCAGCGCCCGCTTGAACGCATACGCAATCTTGTCCATCCCTCCCACCGGCTGGAACATCGTCGCCTGCATGTCGAACGCGTCTTCAAACAAAATCCCATCCCAGAAGTCCGCATCCAGCAGCGTATGCATATCGATGGGCTGGCTCAACACGCCAACATCATCCCCCGCTCCCGGCGTCACCGCATACCCCGCCGCATCGCTTCCGCCATACTTCCCCGCCTCGTCCAGCGCTCCATACCTGCGCAGAAACGTCAGCATCCTATCCCGGTCTTCCTTCGACATCTCCTCATCCAGCGCCCCCTGGCTCACGCACTTCCCCAGCAGCTCGCTCACATGCCCGCGCGTATCGGCCTCCACCTGCCGTTGCACCATCGCCTTGCCGCCATGCACCGCATCATTCTGCAGCAGGCTGCTGCGGCTCGTGTTCACCTCCACCTGCATCTCGATCCCAAACTTCCGGCAGTACCCCAGCATCGTCGTATGAATCGATGGCAGCCGCGCCGGCCCCACATTCTGATAGTTCCCCGCATCCCACGTACATCGCTGTTTCGTGCCGTCGGTGAACACCACCTCATCCCCCCCGCGCACCGTCCAGTTTCTTCCACCCGGACGCGCGCGCGCCTCCAGCACCGTGCACGCATACCCCAGCGCCTTCAGCTCATACGCTGCCACCAACCCCGCGATGCCTCCACCCAGCACCACCACCTTCACCCCCTTGCCCGTCCCAGCCGCCACGCTCAGCGGCACGGCCGCCTCCGCCAGGCTCGGCATCATCCCCATCGACTGCATCGTCAGGAACGCCGCGCTGTATCCGCCCGCCTGCCCCACCCGCATCAGAAAATCACGCCGCGAATATCCCATGCGCAACACCGTCGTTGTTGGAATCACGAACCATCGTCCAGCCAGATATGTAGAGCTTCTCCCCGGAATCGAATAGACCTCAGCGATGCATGGGGAAGCAGCAGAAAAAAGTTGTGGGAGATTTGAGTGTATCCGCGCTCCCCCGCAAGCGCCACAGGAATATGCCGAGCGCTATGCAGTAGCCTCAGCCGCGTCCTCCACCTAACGCTGCGCCGCAGCCTCAGCCGCGCCCGCCGACCGCAGCGCCGCCAGCGCCGAGTTCGGCTCCACCGCAAACGTATTGCGGTGGTCCGCAAGATACCGGTGCACATCCGAGATCACCACCGACCCCTCGCCCACCGCTGACGCCACCCGCTTCACCGAGCTCGACCGCACATCGCCCACCGCAAACATCCCCGGCACGCTCGTCGCATACGGTGTGCTCTCAAAGCCATCCTCGCCACCCGTTAGAATGAACCCCTTCTTGTCCAGCTTCACCGTACCAAACAGCCAGCCCGAGTTCGGCTCCGCGCCAATCATCACGAACACGCTGCCAATCGCCCGCTCCGTTCGCTCCCCCGTCGCGCGATTTACCCACGTCACCCGCTCCAGCGCATTCGCCCCCTCCAGCATCTCAATCTCCGAGTGCGGATACAGCGTGATGTGCGACGAGCCTTCAATCCTCGAAATCAGATACTGCGACATGCTGCTCGCCAGCCCCGGAGCCCGCACAATGTGGTGCACGTGCTTCGCAATCCCCGACAGAAACACCGCCGCCTGGCCCGCCGAGTTTCCTCCTCCCACCACGATCACTTCCTTCTGCCGGCACAGCACCGACTCCATCGCCGTCGCCGCATAATAGATCCCGCGATTCTCATACTGGCTGTAGTTCTCCACCGAAAGCTTGCGGTACTGTGCGCCCGACGCCACCACCACCGCCCGCGCGCACACCGGAATTCCTCCCGCCAGCGTCAGCCGGTGAATCCCCTCCACCTGCTCCGCCGTAATCGTCTCGCGCGAGATCGCAAAGCGTACCCCAAACTTCAGCGCCTGCAACTGCGCCCGGCTCGCCAGCCGCTGCCCCGAGATCCCCGTCGGAAATCCCAGGTAGTTTTCGATCTTCGAGCTCGTTCCCGCCTGTCCCCCCGGCGCCGTTCCTTCAATCACAATCGTGCACAGCCCCTCCGACGCCGCATACACCGCCGCCGCCAGGCCCGACGGCCCCGCTCCCACCACCGCCACGTCGTAGATCATCCCCGGATCCGGAAGCTCCGTGATCCCCAGCTCATCCGCAAGCTGCGTGATCGTCGGCCGATGCAGCGTGCGGCCATCCGACAGCACCACCGCCGGCAGCGCCGGCTCCTGCTCCGACAAAGGATCCTCCGCCCCGCCAGCCTCCTCCACCGCCGGCGCCTCCACCAGCCGATGCGGATAGTTGTTGCGCACCAGGAACCGCTGCAGCTCCACCACCTCCGCATCGCCCGCATGCCCCACCACCTCAATGCCGCCCGACGCATCGCCGATGATCCCGATCCGCCGCCAGATCGTCGCCTGCGTAATCAGGTTCGCAATGTCCCCCTGCGCCCGCATCAGTCGCTGCAACTCGTCGCGCCGTATGCGCAGAACCACGGTCTCACTCACCGTCCGCGCCTCCACCAGCGTCCCCTGCGAGTTCAACAGGTTCAACTCCCCGGAGAACTCATACCTCCGATGATGCGCAAGCACCTTGCACTCGCCATTCTCCGCCGGAATCGAAACCTCGATATCCCCTTCGAGCACGACGAACATATCCACCTGCCGCGCTCCTTGCCGGAACAGCGTCACGTCCGCCGCAATCCTCTCCTCGCGCCCATAGCCGCGCAGCCGCTCCACCATATCCTCGGTCAGCTGCGGGAACGCCAGGTCCTCCCGAAACTCCGGCACGTTCCACGCACTGGCGACTCTCTTGATCTCTTCGCTCATGGGCATCGCACCTCCTCGCCGTGAGACTCCATTCTAGAATCACACCCGCGTCCCTAACGCGGAAGAACGTTCTGACCCACCTTGTACTCTCCCGGACCGCCAGTGATCCGCACCGGCACCACCGCACCCGCCGTCTTCTTGCGAAAGAACGGCGCCAGCGGCTTCAACAAAAAGGACTTGAACCCCGTCGTCACATGCGAAAGATCCGTCTGCATCCGCAGCTCGCCCACCATATCGACCTGCTCATTGCGCAGATCGAACGTTCCATTCGCCTCGACCGACGCCCCTGGCACCGTGAACACCAGCTGCGACGCCCGCGCCACGCCCTTCGTAATCGTCACCGCACCCGCCAGGCTCGAAAGCACATCCTGCTCCTCCCCCGCCGCAGCCGCATCGCCGGAACTTCCCCGCGCCCGCTCGCTGAACGCCGACAGACTCTTCTCCGTCGTTGAGCTCGTCAGCCGCTCCGTCGGAATCTCGAACACCCCCTTCATCGTCAGCCGGTCGAGAAACCCCTCACCCTTCCGCGCTCCCGCAATATGCGCGTGGGCATGCATCCGCACCGGCCCCACCATCGGCGGATACGCCTTCATAAACGGCTGCACCACATCCTGCACCCGCCCCTGCGCAATCGACACATCCAGGTCCGTCACCTTCGGCCCACCCACTAACTGCCCCGCCGCATGCACCACCGTCCTGCCCAACGTCAGATCCACGCTCTGCAACTGGATGTCGCCGTTCAGCGCATCCACAGCACCGCTCGACTCACCCAACATCGTCACGCCCCTCCCCTTGCCCACGCTGAAGTTCGCCACCCGCGACTCCGCCTGCGCTTCAATCGCCGCCAGGGTCCCGCGAAAGCTCCCCGTCGACGTCAGCTCTCCATGCAGATCGCTGATCCCATCCAGCCTCACCTCGTCATAGGTAAACCTGCCCGTCACCGGCGTCTGCTCCAGCTTGCCGCCCATCACCGGGCCAAAGCTTCCGGACGCCACAATCTGCCCGCTCGCATTCGGCGTCTCCATCTCCACCGTGTAGCCCGCAGCCACGTTCTTCTGCAGATTCGTCATCACCAGCCGCTTGATCGGAAAAGAATACCGGCCGCCATTCGTGCGCAGGATATCCAGCACCGCATCGTTCACCACAAACCGTCCAATCACCGTGCTCGGCCCCTCAAAGTCGTTACTGCTGCCCGGAGGAAAATCTTCCTTGTTCGCCTCGCTGCCCACCGGTGGAATCACGACCTGCAGCCCATCCGCATACACCGCATCGATGCGCTCCCGCAGCAGCAGCAGATCCATCCAGCTCCCCACCACCCGCACCCGCTTCACCGACCCAACCGGCGGCAGTTCCTTCGCCGAGTTCCGCCGCAGCGTCAGCCCCTCCGCCACAAACCCCGGATGCGGCCAGTACGTCCGGTGATAGTGTTCCATCTTGATCTGGCTCGCGAAGACCGTCTGCAGCGTCGGCTCCACCATGCGATACCGGTACGGCCAGTAGGTGCTCACAAAATGGAAGCCCACCGAAATCACCAGCAGCGCCACGGCCCCGCAGACCATCACACCCCGACGTAGAAAGCTCTTCCCCCGCAAGCTTTTTCCTGGCACGATAAGCGATCTCCTGGGCAGTAGGATGCACAACCTCCGCTACCGCCCCGGAGCTCGATCCAATAAGTTATCCCTTCAGAAACTTCAGCAGATCCGCATTGATCCTCTCCGCATGCGTCGTCGGCATCCCGTGCGGAAAGTCCTTGTACGTAATCAGCGTCCCCTGCGGCAGCAGCTTCGCCGCCAGCGGTCCCGCCGCCTGGTACGGAACAATCTGGTCATCCTCGCTATGCATCACCAGCACCGGCACCGTGATCTTCTTCAGATCCTCGCTCAAATCCGTCTGCGAGAACGCCACAATCCCGTCATAGTGCGCCTTCGCTCCACCCATCATGCCCTGCCGCCACCAGTTCTCGATCACCGGCGTCAGCGTCTTCACCCCCGGCCGATTGAACCCATAAAACGGTCCCGCCGCAAGGTCCCAGTAGAACTGCGCCCGGCTCGCAAACAACTGCGCCTGCAGATCATCGAACACCGACTTCGGCAGCCCCAGCGGATTCGACTCCGTCTTCAGCATGAACGGAGTGATCGCGCTGATCAGCGCCGCCTTCGCCACCCGACCCTCGCCATACCGCGCCACGTACGCCGCTACCTCGCCGCCGCCCGTCGAGTGCCCCACATGAATCGCATCCTTCAATCCCAAATGTTCCACCACCGCCGCCAGGTCCGCCGCATAGTGATCGATGTCGTGCCCATCGGCTACCTGCGTCGACCGCCCATGCCCTCTCCGGTCATGCGCAATCACGCGATATCCCTGCTGCACAAAAAACAGCATCTGGTTGTCCCAATCATCCGCCGACAGCGGCCAGCCATGGCTGAACACCATCGGCTGCCCCGTCCCCCAATCCTTGTAGAAAATCTCAACGCCGTCCTTCGTCGTGATCGATGGCATAGCAAGCTCCTTGTGAAGCATGAGATGGGTCGAGCGTGGCCCCCATTACACCACACTCCCATGCACCCCCGCGTAACCAAGTCCTCGCCCCTCGCCCCACCCACACCTCGCTGGGACCTCACAAGATCCCCCGCTTCCAGAACGGCGACGGCCCCACCCGCTCCATCTCGTACCGCTGCAGAAACTCCCCATTGCCCGCTTGGTGCTTCTCCCTCTCCGCATCGCGAAAGTACTGCTCGATCTTCCCCGCCGGCGTGAACGCAATCAGCAGCCGGCTCGGCGTCGCGCCCACCGAAGAAAACGTGTGCGGCACCATCCGCCGCGCCAGCACCGACTCGCCCGGCCCCAGCTTCACCCGCTGCTCGCCCACCTGGAACTCCACCGCCCCCTCCATCACATAGAACCACTCCTCCTGGTTCCAGTGCAGATGCAGGCACGGCCCTCCCGGCAGCAGATGCGTATGCTCCATCACAAACAGGCCACCGCCCGTATCGTTCGTCAGCACCTTGAAGCGCATGGAGCTGAACCCCAGCGAGTGCGATTCGCCGGAGGAGTCCTCCCCGTCTCCCACCACGTGAACCCCGCCCGGATCGAGTGAGTCGGGCTGTGAGGGGGGCGGCGAGGCGGGCTGTGAAGCAGGCGCCTGTGCATTCGCCTGCGTGACCAGAAAATGTTGCATACCAGCGACAGGTGCAGCTGCGGCCATTGCTCTGAGGAAGGATCGGCGGCGCATAGAGCTCCTTCGAAATGTGGCCCGGAATGTCGAACAAGACTAGCCTCTCGCCCCGCCCCGCGCAACCTGTACGTCGTGTCCAGCGCAAGCCGCACTGCCTGTCCAGCCCAAGCCGCACTGCGTAGCCCGCGCAAACACCTCCCGCCGCCCTACCACCCTACCTGCCGCATCCGCTCCAGAATCAGCCCGCTATACCGCGTCATCCGCTCCGGCCTTCGCTTCAGCGGAGCCGGCAGGATCGCCGCCAGCTCCGCCGCCTGCTTCCTCCCCAAACTCCGCGCCGGCGTCCGAAAGTAGTACCGGCTCGCCGCCTCCGCGCCATACACCCCCGGCCCCCACTCCACCTCGTTCAGATACAGCTCCAGGATGCGCTGCTTCCCCAGCACCCCCTCCGCCACCGGCACCAGCGACGCCTCCGCGCCCTTGCGCAGCAAACTCCTCCCCGTCCCGAAGAACAGGTTCTTCACCAGCTGCTGCGTAATCGTCGACCCGCCCCGCAACCGCCGCCCATCCATATCCCCTTCAGCCGCAATCTCCATCGCCTGCCAGTCGAACCCGTGGTGCTGATAGAACCGCGCATCCTCCGCCGCAATCACCGCATGCTGAAAGTCCGGCGCGATCTCCCGCAGCGGAACAAACGTGTACCGCTCCGTGTACGGCCTGCCCGCAGCCCACGCCTCCACCCGCCGCTCCACATGCACCGCCGTCGTCGCAGGATCCACCCACCGCGCCATCACCAGCGCCCCTGCCGCCATCCCCCAAAGCCCCACCAACCCTCCGGCAGCCACCAGCGCCACCAACCGCACCCGCCCCATCCCCTCCGGTATCTCCCCAGCTGTCTCGTGCATCATCGTAGCGTCCAGCATAACCGCCGCAGGCCCCCCGCTCCAGGAACCATGCGCCGCCCACGCACGTAATCCGTACAGCGACCCTCAACGCACCCGGGGCATGCGCACGCATCCCACCCCGCAACCCACAACCCGCAACCAGGAGGCACCCTTGGCAAATGCAGAGACCGAGTGGACTGCAGGATAGCCCACAGCAACCCCGCACGATCAGCAGTCGCAGCAGCTCTACCACGGCACCCGCGCCGACCTGAAGCCCGGAGACCTCATCGCCCCCGGCTACGCCTCCAACTACGGCAAGAGGAAGCAGGCGAACTACGTCTATCTCACCGCCACCCTGGACGCAGCCACCTGGGGAGCAGAGCTCGCGCTCGGCGAAGGCCCCGGCAGAATCTACCTCGTCCAGCCCACCGGCCCCATCATGGACGACCCCAACCTCACCGACAAAAAATTCCCCGGCAATCCCACCCGCTCCTACCGCACCCGCGAGCCTCTCCGCGTCCTCGGCGAGATCACCAACTGGCAAGGCCACGCCCCCGAAGCCCTCCAGACCATGAAGGCCAACGTCGAGCGAGCCCGGCAACTAGGCATCGAAGCCATCGAAGACTAACCCCAACCAACCGCCCAACCGAAGCAGAAAACCCCGACCAAGTTTCCCAAAATACAGTCTCACGGAACGACATAGCGTCAGGTCGCTTCCAACAACCCGACTCGCATTAAGACTTCTCGGTACGAATATAACTTGGATCAGCGAGCGGTAGTAGCTTTGAATCGGGCCGTAGGAAGTGCACTGAGCCTATTGACTCCCTCGCGAGGACTGCTCTGTTGCGCGCTCATTGAGTTCTCCGCTGATAACTGTATCCATCTCCGCCGGATCGTCGAGCCCTATCCAGTAATGGACAATCTTCCCGTCACCACCCGCGAAGATGGCCTCGGGGATTCCGTTGACGTCAAAGGCCGAGAAAGCCCCATTCTCACGGTCGAGAACGATAGGTAGCGTCACGTGATTGTGTGCTGCCCACAGCGTGGCATCGTCGGCGTTGTCCTGAGTGAACGTGACTACAGTGAGCCCGTCCGCCTTATAGCGTTCCGCCAGCTCCTGCGCCTGAAGCGTGGCTGTCTTGCACGGCGGACAATAGCTACCCCAGAAATCCAGGAGAACAGGCTTGCCGCGAAGATTTGCCAAATTGATGGCCCGGCCCGACAGGGGCTGTACTGTGAGATCGGGGAGTGGCTTGCCAATCCAGTCGGGACGGTCCCTCGGCCGCTTCTGGAAGCCTTCAAGACTCTTCAGCGTTTCCGCCGATACCGGCTGATCGAACAAAACAGACGTCATTTCGGCTGTCCAATTTAATCCCTGGAACGTTGCTTGCTCGCGAAGCACCGTGAGCGCCTTGGGGTCAATCCAAAGGCGATGGTGTGCAACCGCGGAGTGTGGCCGAAACTCCGGGGACGTGTCGTACGTGACATCGACGACATCGCAGACATGAGCCCTGCCATCGATAGTGATCGTTTCCGCTCCCGCATTGGTTGCATCCAGCATGTGGCGTGTGACCCGTTGGTAGTCGCCGAACGGGCTCATGATGATGCCCCGTTCAGGGAAGGGATCTGTGGCCTGAGGATCCGTGCGTAGCCTGGTGAAGTTCTGCCCAACTTCAGAAATGTCCTGCATCGCCGTTGAGTGCACATTGAGAGGGATGAACGACGGCTGCATGGCTTGGGTGTCGAAGCCATAACTGACCTTCCACGAGGTTCCCGGCAAAAGGGCAGATGCTCTTCCTTTTACCTCGAAGCTGTTCGCGGACGCGTAGTGGTGCTCAACGTTCTTGAGCAGTTCGACGCGGGACTGGGCAATCGCGCAATTTCCAAATAATAGAAGGACGGCGACCAAGCGCATCATTAGCTAGACTCCTCATCGGCGATGCGAGTATAGACGCTCGGGTAACGTATTTTTACCTCCAGAGTCAGCTTTCGAGAAACTTCAAATCCCGTCACTCCCTCCCAGACTGCACGCCACCCCTCAGCACTGAACGCCACGCCGCCCATTCCGTCCCCCAAATCCCCGCATCCTCCTGCCCGATTTCGCCCCAATCCCGGCAACCGCGAACGCCCCACCTTCCCCCACCCCCAAACCCACTGAATCCCCACCATTTACGCACCTCCCACGCACCTCCCGCCCCCCTGCCTCCCGGCCCGTCCACCAGCTATAATGGATGCAGACATGGCCGACGAAACCCTCTTCCCCGACGATAAGAATCCCGACAAGAATCCTCCCTCTCCCCAGCAGGCCAACTCCAATAATCCGCCGCCTGCCGGCGAGCCCGGAGCCCCCGGCGCCCCCGGTGCCCCCACCGGCCCCGGCGCCCTCTCCATGCTCTCGATCAATATCGAAGAGGAGATGCGTCGCTCCTATCTCGACTACTCCATGTCCGTCATCATCGGCCGCGCCCTCCCCGACGTCCGCGACGGCCTCAAGCCCGTCCACCGCCGCATCCTCTACGGCATGCAGGAGATGGGCCTCCAGTTCAACAAGAAGTACACCAAGTCCGCCAAGGTCGTCGGCCACGTCATGGGCAACTACCACCCCCACGGCGACTCCGCCATCTACGACACCATGGTGCGCCTGGCCCAGCCCTTCTCCCTGCGCTACCCGCTCATCGACGGCCAGGGCAACTTCGGCTCCGTCGACGGCGACCCACCCGCCGCCATGCGTTACACCGAGTCGCGCCTCACCCGCATCGCCTCCGAGATGCTCGCCGACATCGACTACGACACCGTCGACTTCGTCCCCAACTACGACGAGTCCACCTCCGAGCCCTCGCGTCCTCCCCGCCCGCATCCCCAACCTCATCGTCAACGGCGGCACCGGCATCGCCGTCGGCATGGCGACCAACATCCCGCCGCACAACCTCACCGAGATCCTCAACGCCACCATCGCCCTCCTGCAAACGCGACAAGGCCGACACCCGCTCCGACCTCGACCTCGTCCTCGAGCACGTCAAGGGTCCCGACTTCCCCACCGGCGGCTTCATCTACGGCCGCGCCAACATCCGCAAGACCTACGAGACCGGCCGCGGCCGCTTCATGATGCGCGCCAAGTGCGGCATCGAAAACATCACCGGCGGCCGCCAGGCCATCGTCGTCACCGAGATCCCCTACCAGGTCAACAAGTCCAACCTCATCAAGCGCATCGCCGAGCTCGTCAACGAAAAAATCATCGACGACATCTCCGACGTCCGCGACGAGTGCGACCGCGACGGCATGCGCATCGTCATCGAGCTCAAGCGCGGCGCCCAGAACGAAATCGTCCTCAACCAGCTCTACAAGCACACCCAGATGCAGGAGAGCTTCTCCATGATCTTCCTGGCCGTCCACAACGGCCAGCCCAAGGAGCTCCCGCTCGACAAGGCCATCCACGCCTTCATCGACCACCGCATCGACGTCGTCCGCCGCCGCACCGCCTTCCTGCTCAACAAGGCCCGCGAGCGCGAACACGTCCTGCTCGGCTACCAGATCGCCCTCGACCACCTCGACACGGTCATCAAGATCATCCGCCAGTCAGCCTCGCGCGTCGCCGCCCGCGAAAACCTCTTCGCCTACTTCTCCAACCGCCGCATCAATCTCAACGGCACCGAGCTTGCCGGCGTCACACTCGACCCCGCCAAGTACGCCATCGACCTCGCCGGCGGCAGCGTCTCCGCCCAGCTCGCCAACAACTCTGCCGGCACGCTCATCCTCAGCTACCGCCAGATCGACGCCATCCTCGAACTCCAGCTCTACCGCCTCACCCAGCTCTCCATCGACGAGCTCCTCAACGAGCTCCGCATGATCCGCGACAACATCGCCGAGTACGAGATCCATCCTCGCCAGCGAAAAGAAACTCCGCCGCGTCATCATCAAGGAGCTCGAAGACATCCGCGACAAGTACGGCGACGTCCGCCGCACCGTCATCCTCGACGAGTCCACCGAGCTCACCCTCGAAGACCTCATCGCCGACGAGCAAGTCGCCGTCACCGTCTCCAACACCGGCTACCTCAAGCGCACGCCCATCACCATCTACCGCCAGCAGAAGCGCGGAGGCACGGGCCGCCTCGGCATGAAGACGCGCGAAGAAGACTTCGTCGCGCAGCTCATCATCGACAGCACCCACGCCTACCTGCTCTGCTTCACCAACTCCGGCCGCATCTACTGGCTCAAGGTCTACGAGATCCCCGACGTCGGCGCCGCCGGCAAGGGCAAAGCCATGGCCTCGCTCGTCGACCTCCAGCCCGGAGAAAAAGTCGTCACCATCCTCCCCGTCCGCGACCTCAACGAAGACAACAAGTACGTCCTCTTCGCCACCCGCAACGGCACCGTCAAGAAGACCGCGCTCAAGGACTTCTCCAACGTCATGGCCCGCGGCATCATCGCCATCGGCATCGACAAGGACGACGAGCTCATCACCGCCAAGATCACCGACGGCGAGCAGGTCATCTTCCTCGCCACCCACGACGGCATGGCCATCCGCTTCAACGAGCAGGACCTCCGCCCCATGGGCCGCCCCGCCTTCGGCAACCGCGGCATCTCCCTCAAGAAGGACGACTACGTCATCGGCGCCGCCGTCACTCCCTCCAACGAAGCCCGCAACAAGCAGCGCCTCGCCCGCGCCGCCGCCGCCGGCCTCACCGCCCAGGTAGAAGCTGTCCTCGACGAGACCACCGAAGCCGCCGCCTCCGCTCCCCTCGCCCTCGCCGAGTCCGACGACACCCCCGCCGCCCCCGAGCTCTCCCCCGAAGCCACCGCCAAGCTCCAGAAGCTCGACGAAAAACTCGGCCTCACCCCCTGCCTCATCCTCTCGGTCTCGGACAACGGCTACGGCAAGCGCACCGACGTCGACGCCTACCGCCTCCAGACCCGCGGCGGCAAGGGCGTCATCAACATGAAGACGACCTCGAAGATCGGCAAAGTCACGGCCATCAACCTGGTCGACGACACCACCGAGATGATGGTCATCAGCCAATTCGGCAAGATCATCCGCATCGACACCAAGAGCGTCCGCGCCGCCGGCCGCAGCACCTCCGGCGTCAAGCTCCTCGACCTCGACACCGACGACAAGGTAGCCAGCGCCACCGTCATCCCCCCCGAAGACCCCAAAGTCAACGGCGGCGACGGCACGCTCCTGCAATAGCCGCCGTCGTCATCTCGGCTGTTGCTCTTGTTTTTCTTTCTGTCATTCCCTTTGGGAATCTGCTTCACGTTGTTGCTCTTGCTCTACCGGATTAGGTATGGGCTTTAGCCCATACAACTAGGCCACCCATAAATAAACAAGGGCGCGGACTTCAGTCCGCGCCCTTGCTTCTTCCCCCACCGCACCCGTTATTCCAACCGTTGCGCGGCGTGGCTACTACTCACGCCAACCGGCCACTTGAGACAAAATTGGTAGAAGCTTTTCCCTTGTTCGGCGAGAACAACTGAACTCCTCTGCCTGGTCCTGCTTCCAAATAAGACAGATACCTAGTTGTGAATCAACATAATCAATCAGCCACTCTGTCGCTCCGCGCGGTTTTCGCTCTAGTACCATGCAGAGGATAGGATTCACAATCTGTTTTCGATACAAGTATGCATACTCCAATAGCTGGCTGACGCCGCGACGCACCTGACTTCGGATCGAGTCGAATGTGCAACTCTTGATTTCGAAATTGATATTGACGTCGCCAGCGATTAGTAGATCCATGTATTCGGTTTCGGATACCGTTATCGACACTACGCCGATGATCACCTAGCAGAAGTATGGTAGTCACCGAGCAAGCTCCCAGCAGAATTTACCGTCCAGCTTCGAAGTCCCCCCTCAACAGCCAAACAGCCCTGCCGAGGCTCCCTACCAATGCACCCAAAGCATCAATAAACTTCCCGCGCTCAGATGGCATATCCTCGATCATGAACCGGCTCGACAAAGGATGAACATATGGAAGTTCCAACGGGTGATGCATCTCTCGGCGACGGATACGCCAGCGCATCACAACGAGCGCGAGTCGTGACCGAGGCTTGGATCAAGAGCTACGGATATTGCCTTGCTTGCGAAAGCGACAAGCTCCTCCCGACCGCTTCAAACACGCAAGCCAGAGATTTCGAGTGCGACAGATGCGGTCACCCGTACGAATTGAAGAGTTCGACATCACCTTTCGCACGTAGGGTGACAGATGGCGCATACGCATCCATGATGAGACGCATCCAGACATCGACCGTGCCTAGCTTTCTTTTACTGCAGTACACCGCCACATGGAGCCTGGTAAACCTCTTTGCCATTCACCACGCACTGATCACGTCTTCGGCGATCGAAAGGCGCAAGGCCCTAGCCCTGACCGCCCGACGGGCAGGTTGGGTCGGCTGCAACATACTCCTGTCTGGCATCCCACCCGAGGGCCGCATAGCCCTGATCGAGCGCGGCATCGCAATGCCGAAGGAGCAATCAAGACTAAGATTCGCATCAATTGAGCGGCTCTCCGGATTGTCCGCCTCTCAAAGGGGATGGGCCGCCGCGGTGCTGAGACTACTGCATGGCCTAGGCAAGGAGAGATTCAGCACAGACGACGCATACACACTTGAGCCGGAGCTCAGCCGTCTTTATCCAGCTAACCATAACGTTCGTCCAAAAATCAGACAGCAACTTCAACTGTTGCGCGACGCAGGATTGCTATCCTTTGAATCTCGCGGCATCTATAGGCTTTCCACGCCCCTCGAGAATACTGCAAAGGTCACCTAACAAGACCCTTGATCCGTGGAATCACAACCCACATGTCCGCTATTTCAAACCCAGCCTTTTCTTAGAACCTTCAGGGGTCCAGGGCCTTATCGGTGGCAGATTTGTAGGTGAGGGGCCACCTTTGTCAAATAGCTTATCGGCGGGCGTCTTTCCAACCTCATCCATGTAGTGTCCTTTCAATCAAAGCCAGAATACGCTCGCGCAATATACGTCGCAAGATGGACTGAGCGGAAGCGATTTTCAACGCTTCAGATAATTATGGCTGCAAAGAAACCTCCGTCTGACACAAGGTCCGAAAGGACGGCGATCCGGATGGTCGAGGCGTTGGCTTCTACTTTCGCAACGTAACCGAGATTCTACTTTTTGGCGTGCGTGGTAAAAATGCCAGAACCCTGGATCCGGGCAGGACGCAGGTAAATTTCATGGCAACCCGGAAGCGCGAGCATTCACGAAAGCCAGACGAGCAGTACCAGTTGATTGAGGAGTGCAGTCCAGGCCCCAGACTCGAACTATTCGCGCGTGGGAACCGTGCGAAGTGGTCTTCATGGGGAAACCAAGTAGACGACTATATGCCGGATTGGTCCACCTACAGCAATCACTCCCAGAAGGATTCCCCGCTGTCTTCCAAAGTCATCCAATAGCACCCAGGGCCAGATGCCCATCCGTGCCGGTGGCTTCATCGCCGGGACGGATGGGACACCCCTCTGCCGAAGGCCGGAGCACAGCCGCAGGCGGAACGACCGAATTGCCTTCCCCCGCACCGCCACCCCAGCCCCCGGCCCCACCCCGCGAAGCCCCTCGCCGTCCGCGCAGGACCGTAGCACCTAAAACGAAATCTCCAGCGACGTCGAAATCGTCCGCGGCGACCCGAAATGCGCCGTATTCGCGCTCGCATTGCTCCCCGTAATATCCCCCGCCGCAATCGTCGAGTAATACCTTGTGTCCGTCACGTTGTTGCACGTAAACCGCAGCGTCGCCAGCTTCGTAAACAGCGGATGCGCATACCGGAACCCGAAGTCGAACACGCTCGCCCCCGGCGTCGTATGCAGGTTCTGGTCATCCTGCGGCCGCGCCCCGAGAAACTCCCAGTCCCCCGTCATCGTCAGGTTCGCCACCCCCGGCACCCGGTACTCGCTCAGCACATTCGACTTGTACCCCGGTATCCCCACAAACCGCTTCCCCTCGGTCGACGCCACATTCGTATCATTCAGCCGCGCATTCAGCGCCGTAAATCCACCATCGATCAGCAGCCGCCGAAACAGCGTTCCCTGCGCCGAAATCTCCGCCCCATCGTTCACCTGCAGCCCCACAATCGCGTAGATCGTCTCCGTCGCGCTGCCGTTATACGCAACCGTATCCGCGAACGGCCGCTGCAGCCGGAACAGCGCCGTCGTGATCGCCAGCGGAGCATCCGTCTTGAACCCCAGCTCCCACTCCTTGCTCCGATACGGCGCCAGCGCCTGCCCCGCATTCACCAGGTTCGCACTCGACGGCGCAATGTCGCCCTGCTCCAGGCTGCTCGCATACGTCGCATACGCCGTGCTCCACGTCGTCGGCTTATACATCACGCTCGCCGACGGACTCACCCCCTGCTTATTCGACCCACTCACCCTCGCCGTCGCCGAGTGATTATCCACCCCAATCCAATCCTGGCTCGCCGCCACCCGCACAATGAACCGCCGATACGTCAACATGTCCCCCAAATTAAATCCCTGCTGATGCACCACCGCCGACGGATACAGCCCCACATTATGCGGCAACCCCGCCGCCGGCGCAGCAAACACCACCGGCGCCGCCACATTCGCATCCCCCAGGAACACACTCGCCGCCGCCGGCGCCGCATACGAGTACGTATTGAACCGATACCCCTCGCTCCCCACCACCACATCCTGCTGCACGCCCCACCGCTTCAGCACGCCCGTAATATACCCCAGGTCGCTCTCAATCCCGAACCGCGGCGCGAACCCCGTCGCCAGCGACGAGCTATAGTCCCCCGCATTATCCGTGATCGTATTCACCGGCGTATCGATGAACCGGTCCAGCCTCTGCGCCAGCCCTCCCGCCATCGCATGCCAGTTCGGCGAAAAGTCATGCAGCAGCCGAACGCTCGTGCTCTGCGTCGTCAGGTTCACCCCGGCATACGCCTGCCCATACCCTCGCCGCGTCGGATCCGGAGCCGCCGGCAGAATCCAATCCGCCGCCGCCGCATTCGTCTTCGACGACGGCCCATACAAAAACCACCCCGGATACCCCCTCTGCACCACGTCATACACGCTATAGTGCGCATCCAGCGTCGTGTGCTCCGTCGGCTTCAGGTCGAACGCGAACTCCGCCAGCCTCCTCCGCAACCGGCTCGCCTGCACAAACTCCGTCCCATCCCCAAACAATAAATTTGTCCGATACCCGAAGATCTTATGCGGCCCCAGCCGTCCTCCCGCATCGCCATAGATCGTTCCCACCGAGCGGCTGTCCTGCTCCAGGTAAAGATTCTCGAACCGCTGATCCGTCGGCCGCTTCAACACAAAATCGAACATCCCCGACGGATTCGCCGGCCCATACATCGACGCGCCCAGGCCATTCTCCACCTGCATCTCCTGGTACTCCTCCATCGGATTCGCTCCCGTAATCGCCATCGCCATCCCATCCATTAGCGTGTTCTGCGCCACCGCCCCCTGCATCCCGCGCGTCGACGGCCGCAGAATCTCCGGCCCCTGCTGCTCCGTATACGACACCAGCGGCAGGTACTGAATCGCGTCCTTCAGATTCTTCACCTGCGTATTCTGTATCTCTTCGGCCGGCATCACCGTAATCACGAACGGCTGATTCACAATCGCCGCCGTCCCCATCACCCCGCGGTCCACGCCGCTCACCGCATACCCCGCCGCCGCCGTTCCCCCCAGCCCCGCGCTCACCGTCACCGACGCACTCGCCGCCGCCGCCGCGAACCCCACATCCTGCGTCACCCTCTGCCCCGCTGCCACCACCACCGACGCCACCACCGCCGCCGCAAACCCATCCTTCCGCGCCTCCAGCCGATACACCCCCGCCGCCACCGCCGCAAAGCGATACCGCCCCTCCGCGTCCGTCATCGTATGCTGCACCGCCTGCACCGCCGGTACCCGCTGCCCCGCCTGCCCCGTCACCGCCTCGCTCAGCGTCACCACCGCGCCGCCCACCACCGACTGGTCCGGATCCTTGATCGTTCCACTCACGCTGCCCGCCTGCCCCAACGCCGCAACCGCTCCGGAAAAGAAGATGCCGGCTGCCAGCAGCGCGACCACTACGCGCCTGCGCACAGACAGGCGTTCAGAAAGAGAGTGCATGGGTTCCTCAGAAGTTGGAATCTCGAGCGAACAGGGGAAGTTCAATCTGGACGCAGCAGGCCGTGAACGTGACCTCGCCTATGGGACGACATCGGCATCACACCGGTTGCGGCGATCGATCAAATTCGTTACCGCGATTCGTACAAAACCATTTTATCGTACGACGACCCACAGTTCCAGGCCACCCACCCTCCGCGCCCGCACCTCTACCCACCCACACGCTGTCATCCTGAGCGAAGGTTCGCGGCCCTACGCGAACCGCAGCCGAAAGACCCGCCACCCGCTAGCCCCGCCAGCCCGCTCCACCGTAACCGGATGGGCATGGCTCCAGCCCTGTCGCAAGAGATTCCCCCTAATGCCAATACCGTGCGATTGCGTTTCAAATCAGGGTAGGCGTTTAGCGATCTTGTAGATGGGGACTCTGCTGTCCCTGTCGGTCAGCACAGGTTCAATCGTGTATCGGGTGAACTCTTCGTCGTGCACGCCTCCCAGGCGCTTGCCCATATCGCCTCCGGCCGAAAGGATGGACGCTACGATGGGTTGATACAAGCCACCGACCACGAGGGTAACCTACTCCAACCGCACGGACGCACGACTCACGCACTAAGAACCGGAAAGGGCGAGGCAAGGAACATTAGCCCTTGCTGGTTTTATTTGGCGTAAGCACTGGCTTTTGCGCTGGTTTCACGGTAGATTTAGGCGCACGGAATAGCTGTGTAGCCACCGTCTCGAATCGCTCCGCCGCTTCTGGGCCTTCATGGTACTCGTGCTTCATACCGACTTATTCTATGCGCCCAAAAGGATGGACATTCCATGCCAGATGAGAAAGACGGCTATGGCCCAGCCGGGAATCCCAATGGCGATTCTTCTCCTCCACCCCCAAGCGAACCCACTATAGAGCAGCGCGTAATGGCTTTGGAGTCCAAGAGCCATGCCCACGACAAGAATGAACATAGCGGTGACCATGCGGCGGTCGTACGAAAAGGGGAAGCCTGGCTGATTGGAATAAATGGGTTTGCCCTGCTTGCATCCATCGGAATCGGCATCATTTACATTTTGCAATTGCGCCAGATGACGAAGGCTACTACTGCTTCCGCCTGTGCCGCCAATGCCGCCAGAGATGCCGCCAACACCGCCTCGGAACAATTCAAACTTACTCGGCAACAGATGATCTACACGCAAGCGGCCCGAGTAGGAATGGAGGTAAGTCTCTCCTATCCGAGTGGAGCACCTGAATTCATCAAGATCATCGTGCGCAATAGCGGTGTGCAGCAGGCGGACAAGGTACGGGCCTACTTCACCATTGCGGAGAAGACCATAGATGGGCAGAAAACGGTATGGAATGGCCCCCCTTTGTCCGTCACCGTTCCATATTCCCTTGCCGGGTCGGGCACCGAGAACTTTGGCGGCCCTGAAGCAGACCCTCGAATGTATTCCAGGAGCTGGCCTATAAACACCCCCGAAGAGCGGATAAAGCAAGTATGGATCACCAAGGAATTCTTGGAACTCCACATTACCTTGTCGTACTTCAATGGGTTTGAAAACGTAGTTGAAAGCCCCTGTCTCCGCTATCTCATCTATTGGAATCGAGATAATCCGAATAGCAGCCCAAACACTCTGAATTTCTTTCCCTGCTCTGATTTCAAGGAGGCTTTGGCCACCATCCGAGCGAATGGGATAAAAGAAGACGCCTACGATAAGAGCCAACAGACACAGAAGCACTAGCCCTGTCACGGCTCCCAAAACTTATCGGCAATACCTGATGCGTGCCAAGTATGTTATTGGCGATATATCCTTTCAAAACCGTGCAGAGCTACCCCTCCAACCATCTTCAATAGAAGTCGAACCAATCCCCCACGGCGATCCTTCGCCCGCAGCCCATTTCGGGGGGTACCCCACGCAGCCCCCATCGCCGGCACTCTCCTCGGCAACGGCAAGCACCAGGTCCTCGCGCAGATCCCCCGGCCGCCGGGTGCCCCATTCCTGACGCGCCTTTGCGGCAGGGGCGGGATACCCCTCTGCCGAAGGCCGGAGCAAAGGCGCGAGCCGTAACGACCAGCCTGCCCTCCTCCCCCGCGCCCCCATTTCGGGGGGCACTTTGCCACTCAAGTCGCTTCAATGGAATACGTTCGAGCAAAATCACCCGCAGCAACAGGAGGGCGTTCACCCCGAACCCCTGGGAATGGAACGGTTTCGAGCAAAAGCCCCGGTCAGCGGGCCCCCTGCCATCCCCGAAGCCGTCAGCCGAACAATCCCGGAGCAGCCTCCCGCAGCGTCTCCCCCGCCACGCCCCCCTGGCACACCGGGCACCGCCGCGCATGAATATCGCACCCGTTCGCCCCGTACTCCGCTCCGCAATGCCCGCAGCCCATCTTGTAAATAATCTGCCCGGCAAACGACGCCGACGGAAATCCCGTCCTCGCCACCGTCCTCTGCCCATTCTGATTCACAAACCCCGGCACCGTCGTCCGTGCATCCGTCTTCCCCCCGCCCCCAACACTGCGCTTCGCTTTGCCGCTATACGCTCTCAGCTCCATCTCTTCAGGCTACCCAACCCGCCTGTGCATGCGGCACCCCCCGCCCCGCCCCACCCGCAGAACATGCGCCTGAAACCACGCTGAGGCTGTCGATTTGCAACGCGAAACGGGGCAGGGTCACACACCAAACGCACAGCCCAACCGCACGATAATCGGTGCGCGGACGATCCGATCTGACAAAACCGCAACGTTTGGCCGAAAAACCCGTCTACTGAGTGTGAGGTTTAGAGTATGCCACGCTTTACAGGTCTTCTGCTTGCCCTTACCCTGACAGCGGCCAGTTCCGCCTCATTCGCTCAGAATGATGATCAGGGAAGCGCTCAAATGAGCAATCCACCCACACAATCTCAGTCGGCACCGGTCGAGCGTTACTACGACAACTCCAACGGTGACAACACCTTCGTCTCCAAGCTGACGCCCGGCCAGTTCCTTACCGCCGGCCACGGCACCGCCAGCGCCGTCGCCGCCCCCGGCGTCTTCGTGCGCGTAGGCCGCGGCGGCGTCCTCCGCGCAGTCACGCTAACCAATGAAAACACAGAGCTTAAGGTCGACCGCGGCGTCGTCAACGTGAGCGTGCACAGCGCCGTGAAGCATGCCCAGATCCTGATCGATCTCCCCGGCGGCCAGACCAATCTCATCAAGGACGGCTTCTACACCTTCAACGCCAACACCAATACCGCGCGCGTTCTCAAGGGCGAAGCCTATGGGTACCCCGGCGGCAATACCCAGCAGAAGCCTATCAAAATAAAGGAGAACCACGCCGTCATCTTCAACGGACCAGACGTCCGTTCCTTCGAATTCGACCCGTTCGAAGCTCGCGCCGACCTGATTCCTTACGGCCCCCGCACAGAGGGCCAAAGTGAAGGTCCAGGCTATTACGGACCATACGCCGGCTACCCCTACTACGATTACGGCTACCCCTACTGGTATGGCTACGGCTACCCATGGTTTGGCTTTGGCTACTACGGTGGCTGGGGCGGCTACTGGGGTGGCGGCTGGGGCGGCCGCGGTGGCTGGGGTGGCCGCGGTGGCTATGGTGGTGGCGGCGGATTCCATGGCGGTGGTGGCCGCCGGTAACTGCAATTGATTCAATCACCATGGGCGGCCGAGATAACTCGGCCGCCCATACTCTTTCTCGCCAAGGTCATCGCAGCGCAACATTCTGTCGAGATTGGGATCTATAAGAGGAGAGGTTTCCTATGCGTCCTCAAACCGCAATATTGATACTCGCTGCATCTTCCATCGTCGCTGCATCTTCCGCATTGGCGCAGAGCGCCTATCCAACACCTTCGGGAACCGACAGCTATACCCAGTCTCAGGCAGCGCCCATCCAACGCGTTCCAGCGCCAATGAACTCCGACCCTCGCGTCAGCTATGCCGGCACAGGGCAGGCAGCTGGTTCGGCCCCATATCCTGCCAATAATGGCCAAGAGTACCCAGACCAGAGCCAGGCCTATAACAACGGGAATCCACCACCTCAGGCGGCAGATCAAGGTGACGATCCAAACTCTGGATACGCCGGTGCTCCTCCTGCCTATGATGGCGGCGGCCCCTACGTCGCCTATGGCTATCCTCCCTACGCGTATGGCTATCCGTATGGATACGGATACTATGGCTATCCCTACGGCTATTACGGTTACCCCTATGGCTTTGGCATAGGATTGGGGTACTACGGCGGTTGGGGGTATCGAGGGGGCTACGGATACCGCGGCGGTTATGGATACAGGGGTGGCTATGGAGGCCGCGGTGGTTACGGAGGCGGCTATCGCGGTGGATATGGTGGCGGTGGTTTTCGCGGCGGCGGCGCTTCCACGGCGGTGGAGGGGGCCACGGTGGCGGTGGTCATCGATAAGGCGCTTTGACCAAACAGACAACCCTTTCCTAGGCGGCCCAATCCAGTGGGCCGCCTCATTTCTTTCACGATTGTCGCCATCTTGCCCCTTGCGGAAGGCGCAGAAGCAGTCAGCCTTCCCACTTGGATATTGGGATGCCAAGCCGCTGCGGACAGGGATGCCAGCTACAATCAGCCATCATGCGAATCGGTTTCTTCGGCGGAAGCTTTGATCCACCCCATCTTGGTCATCTGGCGGTTGCGCGCGCCGCAGCGGAGAGGTTTGTTTTAGATCGCATTCTCTTCGCGCCGACAGCGCATCAACCCCTCAAGCCCGCCGGAGCGGCGGCGCCGTTCCAAGATCGACTCGCTATGGTCGCTCTGCTCTGCGACCTGCAGGCTGCGAACGCACGCACACAATTTGAGCCCTCCTCGCTGGACGCGCCGCTGCCGGGGGACGCACCAAACTACACCGTGAATACCCTGTCCACCTTACGGAATCAGTGCTCAGGGGATGACGTGATCTATGTCATCATCGGAGCGGATGCGTTTCTCGGCCTGCCTCGCTGGAGATCTTCCGAGATCCTGCTCGACCTCGCCGAATGGATCGTTGTCAGCCGCCCCGGCGCATCGCTCGAGGAATTGGATCATCTCCATCTCCGACCTGAACAAATGCGCCACGTGCATTTGCTGGAGCATGTGCACGAGCCTGCCAGTGCAACCAATGTGCGATCGCTTCTAGCCGCTGGTTCGGGTTGTGAGGGCCTCCTTCCGGCTTCCATCGTGAGCTATATCCGGGCTCATCATCTCTATGGAACCTGAGAGTGCGAGCCCCTCACGAGTGCTCCTCCTGCGCTACCATTGAGGTTGCACAAGGAGACCCATGGCAAGCACGAAAAAAACACAGGTTCAACAACTTCTGGCTGCCGCCGCGGCCGCCTGCGAAGACAAGAAGGCCGAGGATATCCGCATCCTCGCACTTGACCCATCCGAGAGCGGCCTCACGGATTACTTCCTGATCTGCACCGGTCTCAGCGACCGTCAGAATGTTGCGATCACCGACGAAATCGAGATCCGTCTCAAGCGGGACTTTGGCACATATCCCAACTCCGTTGAAGGCCGCCGCCAGGGCGAGTGGATCCTGATGGATTATGTCGATTTCATCGTTCACGTATTCTCGGCCGAGAAGCGTGCCTTCTACGGCCTGGAGCGTCTGCGCAAATCCGCCAACGTTCTCAGCATTGACGAGCTTAATGCTGAGATCAAATCTGCGATCACTACGACCCGCAGGAAGGCACCTCCGAGAGGGGCGGTCGCTGCGAAGAAGGCGCGCGCCATAGTCAAGCCAACAGCACCGAAGCGGGCCGCGAAGGCGGCCACAAAGAAATCGCCCGCCAAACAGTCCCTGGCTAGGAACGGGAACCGGAAGGCTCCCACTAAGGCGAAAAGGGAAAAATAGGCGTTGTCCGCTGTAATCTTCACGTTCTGGCCACAATTGTCAGGCCTGTGAGGCGGGGCCGATCTTCCGTCAAAGGCTAATCGCCTCGAAAACTCAAAGAAAAGGGAGAGCCAGAGGGCTCTCCCTTTTTCTTTGAGTTTTCGTTACTTAGAAATCCAGCCGCAAGCTCACTTGGAGTACGCGGAAGTTGTCGCTTCCATTGCCCGCTGTGGACGTCAAGTTACCGAAGTTGCTGGGCTGCGTGACGTCGTCGTTGCTCGTGAGCGTACCGGGAGAGTTGAAGTTGGCATGGTTGAAGGCGTTGAAGGCATCAGCCCGGAAGGTCAGGTTGACATTCTGCGCCGGGAGGATGGGGAATATCTTCGCCAGGCCCAGATCCTGATCAAAATACCTGGGTCCGCGGAGATTGTTGCGGCTGCCGATCTCGAAACCTACTGGACCCGTGAAGGCTGCGGCTGCAGCAAGTGGGTTGGCGAAGATGTTCGGCGTGCCGTTGATCTTATGGACGTTGTGCGCAAGCGCCGACTTCGGGCCAATGAAGATTGCCGGAGCATCGTTCGAATAGCTGGCGACGAAGGCACTTGAAACGGTCGAGTACGCCTGGCCGCTGTGGCCCGTGGTGATACCGTCCACCGACCAGCCACCGATCAACTCATTGAGATACCAGGGAATCGTGGCCAGGAACTCTCTGCCACGACCGATTGGCAACGCATAGTTTACGTCTGCAGTCACGATGTGCTTTTCATCGAAGTCCGACTCACCGCGGCACTCTCGCGGATGGATGACGTCGCATATGAATCCGTAGCCGAAGTAGGCAGCGCTATTGGCAGTCAGCGATACGTTGTCGATCGAGTGACCGTAGGTGTAATTGACATCGAAGCGAAGCCCGTGCGAAAGGTTCTTCGTCAACGTTGCCAGCAGGCCCTGATAGGTTGAGAAGCCCTTGTTGGTGAAGAATGTGTTCTCAGAGAACTGAGAAGCCATTCCGACGTTGGGTTGAATGGCGCCATCGGCAGCCAGCACTTGCGTGCTATCAGCAAAGTCGCCCTTGAGGCCATAGGAACCAAGGTTGCAGACGACGTAGGACGTTTCAGTTGTCTGACCGTTGGCGGCATTGCAGGACGAATTAACAAGGCCCGGTCAAACCCCCGTTCCCGTTAATATCGATTTGGTTCTCGAACCAGGGCTGCGTCGGAACCGCTTGTCCAGCCCTCTCCGCCTTGATGATGTTCCCGAAGGCGGTGCCGTAGCTTTGTCCCGATGCAGGATCGACGAAATCGAGAATCTGGTTCGCATCAGCCTGTGCCAGGAGACGACGGCCGTAGCGACCAACATAGTTCAACCTTGGCGATAAAGCCGCCGCGGAACTCGTGCTGCACGCCGAAGGTCGTCATGATGGAGTACGGCGTCTTCAAGCTCGGGTCGATGGAGATGTTGAAATCGCCACCGGCGATCAAGACCCACAGGCACACCACCGGCCACGAATGGCGTGTAGGGCGCCGTCGGTGCCGCAGGGGGCGGATTGAGCGGGACCAGGTTGGCGCCGAGACGTGGATCGGTAGCCAGCGAAGTGTATGGGTCACCCGCGATACCGAACGGTACTGACGTTGGGAGTTGGAAGAGATAAGAGTACTCGTTCTGCTCAGTGAGCAGCGCATTCACGATCGTGCGGTCATACACCATGCCCGCACTGCCGTTGAACACTGTCTTCTTGCTCCAGTTGGGGTTGTAGGAGAAACCAAAGCGGGGGGCGAAATTATTGTGCTGCGGCTGATAGAGCGGCGCGCCATTGTTGGCCTTGCCGCCTAGCTCGTAGCTGATGAAGGGAACGGCAGAGTTGCCGGAGATGCTGGCATTGCTTTGGGCGATGCGAGCGCCCATGTACTTATCGAACGTGGTATTCGGGGACCGACTCTTCGCCATTGATCTCGTAAGGTACGGAGTACAGATCATAGGTCAATCCGTACGAGAGTGTGAGCTGAGGAGTGATCTTCCATATATCAGAAGCGTAAAGTTCTGACTGATAATACCGGTACTGGCGCTTGCTGCCCGTACCCTGTGCCAGCGCTTGGCCAGCGGCGTTAAAGTTGAAATCACCTTCAATGTTGCTGACCAACCCGATCTGCGACGTGAACGCTTCGTCATAGTCAACGTAAGCAGTACCAGTCGTGGACTGGAAGATGTTGGCAGGACGAAGGGCTGGGCTCAAACTCTGCGTATTACCACCGAGGCCCACATAAACGTTGTTGTAATCCGTGCCTGTTTCATTATGCGTGTGGATCCACTTTATCGTGCCGCCCAGCGCGATCGTGTGCTTGTTCTTCTGCCACGTGTAGTTATCCGTGATGAGGGGAACAGGGATAATCGTGCTGCTGGAAGCAGGCGCGTTGTATGGGCTGGAAAGTAGCGTCGTTGTACCGCTAAAGAAGATGGGGTTGTAGACGCCCTGCGGATGATAGAGGTCTGAATCCGCGAGGTTCTCCTTGGTCTCACCGTAGATCAGTTGGTTGGTCTTAGTGCCGCTGATCTGCCAGGTGCTACTGACGACATAAGCATAGGAACGATCTTCGAATGGATTCGTCGATGGATCGCCTGGAAACGCATTGGCCACATTCACGCTGTTCGTGCGATTGACCGTACCGCGGCCATAGAGGGACAACTTAGAATTGACGATGTAGTCAACTCTCGAGACGTAGGTGATCGTGTTGTTGTCGTTCGGAGCATTGAAGAGGAAGCCGCCAGTGTTGATACCATCGCCCAAAGCTAGGTCGTTTGCGGCGGGATAGCGGTTCTTTGTAAGCGCAGCAACGGCGGCGCTGTCACCGATGTGGCCAGGATCGTTCGCAGCGACCTGTGCTGGGGTGAGGTAGGAGATACAAGCGGGGTCCACGTTCGCACGACTTCCATCATTGCAACCCTGGGCCGTTATTGATATAACCGACATCGCCAGCAGTGAAGTTAGGGAGGGGAACGGTCCGCGTCTGCAGGGAGTTTGCGACGATACGCGAATCGGCGAGATCAAAATAGAAGAACAGCTTATTCTTCAGCACCGGCCCGCCGATATCGCCACCAAACTGGTTGCGGATCAACGGAGAACGCGCAACGCCCGAAAGATTGCTGAAGTAATCATTCGCCGTTAGGTCAGTATCGCGATGGTATTCGTTCACATTTCCATGGAACTTATTGGTTCCGCTTTTGGTGACGAGTGAAAATTGACCACCGCTGCCCGCGCCACTGCCTGAACCGAAGCCTGCGACTGTGCCCGTAAATTGCTGTACCGAGTCAACCGGGGCGCTGGCGACAATACCGCCCACCGGTCCGCCCGGCGAAAATGCCATGCTAACCGCCCCGCCACCGGACGCGCCTGTAAACGAGGAGCCCTCGCTGAAGTCATTGGCATCCAAGCCATCGACCGTAATGTTGTTCTGGTCGGAGCGCGCGCCAGTGGTGTACCCGTCCGACTCACCAGGCTGAAGATTGAAAGAGTGTCGTGATGCCCGCGCTACGATCGTAAACTGGCAGTTCGTTGAGCGCCTTGACGTCGATATTGTTACCAACCGTCGCATCGGTAGTGTTGATCGTAGATTCGGAGTTGCGTCGCCGACACTTCTACCGCTTCATTCGCACCAGCAGTGATTGTCGCGTTTTGAGTACGAACCGTCGCAACATTCAAAGCGATATTCTTCACATCGAATGCCGCGAAGCCGGGGCGCACGAAGGATGCATCATATCCTTCGCCCGGCGGAACTTCGGTGAAACGATACTCACCGCTACCATTCGTGACGGTGCTGAACTTTACGCCTGTTGACTTGTTGGTTAACGTAACAATAACTCCGGGAACTGCAGCACCCGTTACGTCAACTACCTCACCTGTCATACCAGCGACGGCGGATTGAGCTCTCAAGAGGGACGGTACTGAGCAAAGTGCCGCCATACACATTAAGAGCGTGAAAAGTTTTTTCATGGGACAAATGCTCCTGATAACCGTTTCCGGGTCTGAAATGTTTGGATAGACAGCACTTAGCTTGCACGTGGCTTGCCAAAGCCTTTCGCAGCGCAATACGCTAAAATCAAGCGGTTTGCTATGGCTTCTGGCGCATTCTTACGCTATTTCGAATGTGAATATATGAATAACGGGATTTTAGGAATCGATGAAGATCTGCCTCTGTTCCATTTCGCCCAAGCGCAGCAACCCGACCAGTGACCTAGCCGGGCTTACCCAGCTCTACCTGGACCGTGCCGCCCGCTTCGTACCTTGTACCTATCGGGTCTTCCCCTCCGAATACAAGTTGCTTACCTTTGCGGATGAGATGACCTCACGAACTCGTCCCGTACTCATACTCACGGATAGCCGGGGCCAACAGCTCTCGTCCGGTGAGATAGCGGAGATGCTCGGATCCTTCCGGAACGACGGAATACAACAACTCCTGCTTGCGATTGGACCTGCGGACGGATGGAGTCCGGTGGCTCTGTCTCGAGCCACCAAAACCGTTGCTTTCGGCCGGATTACGCTGCCGCATGAGTTGGCCGCGGTGGTAGCGGCAGAGCAGCTTTATCGGGCACTCACGATCCTGGCAGGCCATCCATACCATTGCGGCCATTGACGTTTTCCTCCGCGGCATGGCCGAGGAGTCAGGTAGGCTAGGCACATGGCGGCGACACAAGATTCTTCAGCGGATTCGCGGCGAGGACTCATCCTTATCCATACTGGCGCGGGAAAGGGCAAAACCACCGCGGCGCTGGGCACAGCCTTTCGGGCCGCTGGGAATGGCATGCGCGTGCTGGTGCTGCAGTTTCTCAAGGGCTCCTGGCATTATGGGGAACTTGAATCTGCAGAGGCGCTAAATGCCATCGATGGTTACACTTACGTCTTGCGAAAGCTGGGACGTGGGTTTGTGAAGGTGGGTGGAGCGGAGGCAGATCCGGAGGACCTTCGCATGGTGGAGGAGGCCTGGGAGGAGTCGGCGGCGGCGATTCTTTCGGGTGATTGGGACCTCATTGTCCTGGATGAGATCAATTATGCGATTGGGTACAAAATGCTTGATCCTGAACGGGTTGCGGACGTTCTCCGGCGCAAGCCGGAGATGCTGCACGTCATTTTAACGGGCAGAAATGCACATCCGGTGCTGGTGGAGTTGGCGGATACGGTGACGGAGATGCGCGAGGTCAAGCACGCCTATCAAAAGGGGATTCTGGCGCAGCGGGGCATCGAATTCTAGCGTTTTCGATGCAGCCCCTGCCCCGTTTCGCGTTGCAAATCGACAGTCTAAGCCCCGTTTTCAGACCACAGGCCGAACAGCCGGCCTGGCTGGCTGTTCGGCGCGAAAAAGAGGCGCCCGGTCGGGCGCCTCTTCGGGTAAGAGATGCGTGGAGTCGGTTAGAAGTAGAACTTCGCGGCGAGCTGGGTTTGGCGGGCTGGATACGAGGAGTTGGTGGCGGTGATCTGACCTGCACTTCCGTAGGACAGCGTTCCCGGGGTGGTGAGGCTTTCCCCAGCGGTGGTAGTGCTGACGGTGCTGGCTGGATTGGCGAAGTTGGTGTGGTTGAAGACGTTACTGCTTTGCATGCGGATCTGCACGCTCATGCCATGACTGAGGATGAAGTTCTTGGCGATGACCAGGTCGGTGTTGTTGACGCCCGGGCCGTGGAACTTGTTGCGGGACACGTCGCCAAACTGGCCGAGCGGAGCCTGCGAGAGTCCGGACTGGCTGGCCACAAACCACTGGGTGCGGTTAGTGCCTGGAAGGAAGGTGCGGGGATTGGCGCGTACCAGGGGACCGCTCTGGTTGGGCTCATCCGGGCAGGCATAGAAGCTGTAGTTGGGGGTGCACCAGAGGGAGTTGGACGAGCCGCCCTCGTAGGAGAGGTCGAAGGGGAAGCCGGTAGAAAGGGTCGTGATGAAGCTGATCTGCCAGCCGGTGAGGCCGAGGTTGATGGGAGAGTAGAGGCTGTGCCCCTTCAAGGTGGGAACCGTGTAGATCGGAGCGAAGACCAGGCGTTGGCGAGCGTCGAAGGTGGAGTTGCCGTAGTTGAGTGATTTGTTGAATTGGTTATAGCCGCGTCCCTGGCCATATCCGGAGTTTTCGTAGCTGGAGGCATCATCCAGCGAGTGGGCCAGGGTGTAGCTGAGCTGGAAGCTGAGCCCGTGGGAGGGGCCCTTCTGGACACTTGCCTGAAGGGAGTTGTAGTTGGACGATCCGGACGAAGTGACCACGCCGATCGAGGTATAGGCGGGGATTCCGGTGATGGGGTCGTAGATGCCGTACTGCGTGTGGCTGGGGTAGTCGTAGCTCTGGCTGTTGCGGTAGCGGGTGGTGGTTGGGCTGCCGCAATGCGTGGTATCCGCCAGGCAGGCATCGTGGCCGGCCTGGGTTTCCGGGTTGCCCTCGTAGACGGTCTGGTTATGGCGGCCGAGCGCGCCGACGTAGCTGACGCGGGCGATGATGTGCGACGGGAACTCACGTTCCAACGAGAGCTGGAAGTTGTTGGAGGCGGGCGAGCGGAAGTTCCGGTCGTAGGTATTCAAGCCGAGCGGCTCATAGAGGGAATAGTCGATCGTCGCGCCCTTGGTGGGAAAGGTATAGGGGAACTTGTTGGCGTAGACCGTGCCCGAGTCGATGTCCTGGTAGGGGTTCGCGAATCCGGTGGCGGCTGCGCCGTAGTCACTGGCGCCGAACGAGCTGAGGCCGAAGGGCGGCGTCTCGAGGTTATTGAGGGAGGTCTCTTCCTCGGTGCGGTTGTAGTAGATGCCGAAGCCGCCGCGGATGGAGAACTTCCTGGCCTCACCGGCGGAGAGCCAGCCGAGGTCGGGGGCCCAGGCGAAGCCGAGCCGGGGGCCGAAGTCCGTGTAGCGGGTGCGTGCCCGTGCAGAGTTGGTGCAACCCGGGTCACCGGGATAGACGACGCCGACCGGAGCGGTGGGGAAGACGGTGGACTGCTCACCGGGGATGAAGCAGGAGATGGCCTCACCGGCATACTGGGTATTGTGAAGCGGCGTATCGATCTGGTAGCCGAGACCATAGTTGATGGTCAGGGTGTCAGTGGCTCTCCAGGTGTCTTGCGCGTAGAGGTAGTTGAGGAAGGCATAGGCCTGGATGGTAGCGCCGGTGCCCTGCTGGTAGCCGCCGGGATTGCCTAGCAGGAAGTCGAGGCCGGGGTCGCCAGAGCTGTAGGTATCGCCGGCCCCATAGCTGTAGGTACCGCTGTTATTGGCTGAGAACGGGTTCGAGACGTTGAAGCGACGACCGTCGTAGCCGAACTTGAAGGAGTGATGGCCGAAGACCTTGGAGAAGTTGTCGTCCAGCTGGTAGGTCTGATCGATGCGCGGCTGGGGACCATTGTTGCTGAAGCCGAGCGAGAAGTACCCGGTGTTGATGGTGGGGACGCTCTCAGCCGCGACGTCCTCCGGATGAATGGAGAAGCCGAGCGTGGCGGGGTCCACGGTGGTGGCAGGCTCGACGATCGCATCGTTGAAGCGGGTGTAGTGCACGGCAAAGTCGTTGACCGCGCTGGAGCTGAGGGTACGAACGTAGTCGAAGGTGAATTGATTGTCGGTGTGGCCGTCAATCTCTCCGAAGCCGGGGAGGGTGGCACCGGTGAACGGAGTCACGGAGGTGCCGGTCTGCTTCTCATTGATCCAGATAAAGTTCATCTGGTTCTGGGCATTCGGTGAGAAGCTGACGTTGCCAATGTACTGGTTGGTCGTAGTGGCGGTGATGTTATTGAAGACGTAGCTGTTCGTTCCCTGGTTCGCGGCGGGCACATACTTGGCAGTGAGCGCGGCTGCAATGGGATTAAAGGTAGTGGTGGGGAAGATGCCGCCGTTCTTGGCGGCGCAAGCGGCCCAGGTGGTGGTATCGGATGGGCAACCGGGGATGCTGAGGGTGCCGGGAATGGGGGCGGTTGAGAACTGATAACCGAGCACGCTGCCGGCGATATCGTCCGAGAAGTTACCGGCCAACTGCGCGGAGGTGAAGACGGTGGTGGACGAACCGCTGTTGGAGTTGGGTACACGCTGATGCGTTCCCTGGTAGGCAAACATGAAGAACAGTTTGTCCTTGATGATGGGACCACCGACATAGCCACCGAAGATGTTCTGGTGGTAGGGGGTGACGTTCTTATGCTGGGGCCTGGTGGACGTCGCAGCTACGTTCTGGAAGAAGCCGCCGGTGTTGAGGAAGGTGTCGCGGTAGAACTCGAACGCGTCGCCGTGGAAACGGTTGGTGCCGGTCTTGAGGGTGGCGTTGACGATGCCGCCGGAGTTACGGTCGTATTCGGCGTTCAGGGGACCGGTGACCAGGTTGAACTGGCCGATGGCATCGAGATTGGGACTGAGACCGGAGGTGTTGAGGGGAAGGTCGTTGGAGTCGGCGCCGTTGATGAGGAAGCTGGATTGCTGGGTCTGGGCGCCATCGGCGGAGTAGCCGCCAAAGCGATCGCTGGAGGACTGGACGCCGGGCTGGATGAGTTCGAACTGGGTGAAGGCGCGGCTGATGTTGGGAAGTTCGGCCATCTCCTTGTCGTTCACGATGTTGTTGATCTGCATGTCCGTGGTGTTGACCTGGATGGAGTCGGCCGTGACAGAGACAACCTGGGAGGTATCACCGATGCTCAGACTGATGGGTTCGACGTACTCCTGATCGATGTCGATCTTGATTCCGGTCGCCGTGAAGGTCTTGAAACCAGCGGCCTCGACGGAGATCGAGTAAGAGCCGATGGGGAGTTCAGGAAAGAGGTACCCGCCATCCTTGAGGGACTTGGTCATGAATTTGACGCCGGTCTGCAGATTCGTGGCGGTGACCGTCGCCCCGGGGATAACGGCGTTGGTCGCATCGGTGACGGTGCCCTTGATGCGGCCATTGGTGTCGGCGGCGTGAGCCACGCCCTGAAACAGCGGGCTGGCGAACACAAGAGCAAGGATGATTGCAATTGTGAGGCTGGCAAAGCGGAAAGAACGCATCGTACTTCCTCCGGGCAAATTTGGATGTGGAGCAGACACTGCGACATCTCTGGTTCGGCAGACAGCGTGACCGAAAAACGGAGCCTAGGGGATTGTGAAGAAGGGTGACTGGGAGTGTTACGTGCACGTGAACGACCAAATCGATTTACCGCGTTTCGGCCACTTTTCTTGACAAATAGCCCATTCGATAGCGGTAAAGCTATGTCTCGGAGTAGCTTTCTATGAAGAACAGAAGATTTGCACAGCGGCTCGCCGGCTGGATTACTTGGTCCACCGCAAACTACGGAGGAATCTGCGCCTTTGTCTTGGCGGTTAGTTCGTCGCACGAGTGAAGTTCCGGCGGCCGCGCCACCCATTGGTAACCTAAGAGGACCGGACCGAGATGTTAGCGGTGCGCGTGCGCATGAGGGCATCGATGTCGATGGAAGCGGAAGTGGACACGATTGTTGCGATCTCCACGCCGCCGGGGAGGGGCGGGATTGGCATTGTGCGGCTGTCGGGGCCGGAGGCGCTGATGCTTGCCGAGCGGCTTGTGGTGCTGGACCGGCCGCTGGAGCACGGGCGAACGCGGCGGGCTCGGGTGCTGGATCCGCGCGAGACGGGGGCGATGGGCGGCCAGTGGACGGGCGGCCAGCGAAGGACGATCGACGAGGCGGTGGTGACGGCGTTCCTTGCGCCGCACTCCTATACGGGAGACACGGTGGTGGAGATCGCTGCGCATGGATCGCCGGTGGTGCTGGAGGCGATCGTGCGCGGGGCGCTGGAACTGGGCGCGCGGCAGAGGCTGGCGGTGCGGCTGGCGAGGCCAGGAGAGTTTACCCAGCGTGCATTTCTTGCAGGGCGAATGGACTTGACGCAGGCCGAGGCGGTGCACGACCTGATCGCCGCGCAGACACTGGAGCAGGCGCGCGTGGCGGCCCAGCAGATGGGTGGGGCGATTGCGCATCGGGTGACGCCGGCCAAGAGGGAGTTGCTGCACTTGATTGCGCTGCTGGAGGCGGGGATGGATTTTGCGTCGGGCGAGCTGGACGACGTGGAGATTGTTCCGCCGGCACAGATTGCTGCGGCGATTGAGAGCGTCGAGAAGCCGCTGGCCGAGCTGGCGGCGAGCTTTCGGGGAGGGCAGCTGCTGCGCAATGGAGCGGCGATTGCGCTGATCGGCCCACCGAACGCCGGGAAGAGCTCTCTATTTAATAGGCTGCTGGAACGCGAGCGGGCGATTGTGACGCCACTGCCGGGAACGACGCGGGATACGGTGGAGGAGTCGGTCGCGCTGGGCGGGATTCCGCTGCGGCTGATTGATACGGCGGGGCTGCGCGGGGGAGGGGAAAGCGAGAGGATTGACGCGGCCGAGCAACAGGGGATTGCGCGCTCGCACGAGGCGCTTGCGGATGCCGACCTGGTGCTGCTGATTCATGACGCGACGCAGGCGGTGACGGCGGGGGAGCGGAGACTGGCGGCATCTTTGGCGGGAAGGCCGCACCTGGTGATCGATAACAAGGTGGACTTGCTGGGTAGCGAGCAGGAGCAGCGGGATACCGCTATCGATGAAGCAGAGCTGGGCGCGAGGGTGACCAACGTACGTACCAGCGCGCTGACGGGCGAGGGAATGGAGACGTTGCGGGATGCGATCCTCGCGCAGTTGGGGGCGGCGGGGTCGTTGGCGGAGAGTGGGGCGCTGAACAACTTTCGGCAGCAGGAGGCGGTGAGCGCAACGCTGGCTGCGCTGTCGGCGGCCGCGGCGGCAAATGATTCAGGGCTGCCGCATGAGCTTGTGCTGATGGACCTGCATCATGCGCTGGAAGCGTTGGACTCGCTGACGGGAGCGACCACCCCGGACGACATTCTGGCGCGGATCTTTTCTACCTTCTGCATCGGCAAGTGATGGTTGCCGATCCATGGCCGACTTGCTGTGCCGCTTGATCGATTCGGGGGCGTTGCCCAAAGAAACGGCGGCGTGAGGGATTCGCGTTGCGAAATGCTGCGAGATGAATGCTGGTTCATCTGAATGTCTTGATGATATCGATCACAATTTTGCCCTTTGATGCGGTACAAAGGTAATGCTGGTCTTAAACAGAATCTTTCCAGCTGCCGAGGTTGTCCTATCATGATTTCCCGTAGAACGTTTCTGCAGTCGGCCGGCGCGGCATGCGCGACGGCCACCTTCGCAAAGCCGCTGTTTGCCCAACCCACGGGTAAGGATGCCCAGGATCCGCTGCGGTGGGTCGATGTGCGTATCGGTACCGGCGGTCACGGCCATACCTTTCCTGGTTCCAGTGTGCCGTTTGCCGCGGTTCAATTGAGCCCCGATACCTGGAACGACGAGTGGGACTGGTGCTCCGGATATTACGCGGCGGATACCTCCATCATGGGATTCAGCCATACCCATTTGAGCGGTACCGGAGGGGGCGACCTGCTGGACTTCCTGGTGATGGCCGGAACCGGTCCAGTGAAGCTGGTTCCCGGCCCCAAGTCCGATCCGGATGCCGGATACCGGTCGCGCTTCTCGCACGACAGCGAGACGGCGGAGCCGGGCTACTACCAGGTGTTCCTGCAGGATCCCAAGGTCAAGGTAGAGCTGACCTCGACGGAGCGCACCGGGCTGCACCGCTATACATTCCCGGCGAGTGAAGACGCGTGGCTCATCCTGGACCTCGCACACAGCTATCTGAGCAATGGCGGTTCCTCGGTCTACACTGCTGAGCTTGAACAGACTGCGCCGGATACGCTCGCGGGCGGCCACGTTACGCGGGCCTGGGCCTATGACCGTCATTGTTATTTCACGCTGCAGCTTTCGCGGCGGCCGGACAAGGTGACGTTCTACAGCGACGATCAGCCGGTGGGCTCCAACGCCCCCCTCAAGGGAAACAACCTGAAGGCGGTTCTCCATTTCCGCACGCATGCGGACGAGCAGATCCTGATCCGCACCGGCATCTCCGGCGTCAGCGCCGCAGGAGCCGCAAGGAACCTGGCGGCGGAACAACCTCACTGGGACTTCGAACGGACGCGCGGCGAAGCTCAGCGCAAGTGGCGTGAACAGTTGGGACGGGTGCAGGCCGAGCTGCAGGACCCCGATCAGAAGCGCATCTTCTATACGGCGCTGTATCACATGTCGCTGGGCCCGCAACTGTTTGACGATGTCGACGGACAGTATCGCGGCATGGATCGTCAGATCCACCAGCTTCCCAGCGGCCAGCGGAACTACACCACTTTCTCGCTGTGGGACACGTTCCGGGCCGCTCACCCGGCGTACACCCTTCTGCAGAAAGACCGCGTTCCGGACTTCGCCAACACGCTGATCCGGATGGCGCAGCAGAGTGAAGAGGGTATGCCGGTATGGCCGCTGCAGGGAACGGAGACCGGGACGATGACCGGCTATCACTCTGCTTCGGTGATTGCGGAAGCCATCCTGAAGGGACTGCCAGGGATCGACAAGAAGGCTGCCTACGCCTGCATGCTGCAACGAGCGAACGTAGAAAACTTCCAGGGGCTGGGCTACTATCGCCAGCTTGGTTACATTCCGGCCGACCGGGAAGGCGAGTCCGTCTCGAAGTCGTTCGAATACTGCTACAACGACTTTGCGGTGGCGGTTGTGGCGCAATTGCTCGGCGATCACGCCATGGCCTCGAAGCTCAGGCAACGGTCCACCAACTACAAGCACTACTTCAATCCGAAGACCACGTTCATGGAGCCCAGGATGTTCAACGGCGAGTTCGCCACGCCGTTCGATCCGATCGAAATGGGGCACTCCGATCGCTGGCGCGATTACACCGAATCCAATGCCTGGCAGACGACCTTTGGTGTGATGCATGATCCAGCCGGGCTGATCGGGCTCTTTGGAGGAGCGGAGCCATTCCTCGACAAGTTGAACTCCCTGTTCACGGTGCCGTCGACGCTTCCGCCCAATGCTCCTCCGGACATTGCCGGCATGGTGGGGCAATACGCTCATGGGAATGAGCCGTCGCATCACATCGCCTATCTGTACGTCTATGCAGGCCAGCCCTGGAAGACCCAGGAACGGGTGCAGATGCTGATGCGAACGGAGTATCACGCGGATCGCGATGGCGTGGCCGGGAACGAGGATGTAGGACAGATGTCGGCGTGGTTCCTGCTTTCGGCGCTCGGCTTCTATCCGGTCGCTCCGGTCAGCGGAACGTATGTGCTGGGCTCGCCTCTCGTGGATCAAGCGAAGGTTCAGCTCGGCGGAGGCAAGGAGCTTGCTATCGAAACCAAGCGGTCTGACCCTGCCCACAAGTATGTGCAGAGCTGGACGTTGAATGGCGTGGAGCAGCAGCGAGCGTGGTTCCATCACGACGAGATTGCGCAGGGAGGCCGCATCGTTTTCACGATGGGCGCCGAACCGAATCGCAGCCTCGGGAGCCAGCCGGAGTCTCTACCGCCGTCGCTGGAATTGCCGCAGGCCTGACGCCGGGGAGAGATCGGCTCCTGCGAATTTCAACGCTCACCATCGATACCTGGGATGACACGCATCCCAGGTATTTTTTTTGGATGGTTATGCGGGATAGAGCGGTGGGGAAGAGCTTGGGCGTTTCAGGCCGTCATCGGCTTCAGGCAATGAATCATGGCGCGAATGGATGCGACATCGACCACAGACTCTGTGCTCGTTCGTCCTGATTGGTCGATGGATTCCGCGGCGGGATCGTTGTTGCTGAGCGTGCGCCGGAGGGAGCCGTGAAAATGCGTGGCGCCGGTACGCTGCGCGAGAGACGCAGCATTTTCCAGACGCAGACCGCCGCCCACCGCTACATCGATGCGATGGTTTGCCTGGAGAACCAGGGCTGACAGAGCGGTCGCGCCTGCGACGACATCGCGTTGACCTCCGGAGGTGAGAACGCGATGGGCCCCTGTGGCGATGACGTCTTCCAACGCCTGAGGAAGGAATCGCGTTGCGTCGAAGGCGCGGTGAAAGGTGACCTTCATGGGATGAGCGAGTTGCACCAGGGCGCGAGTCCCTTCGATGTCCACGGTTCGATCCGACCGCAACATACCGAGAACGACACCCGTTGCTCCCAGGCGCTGGCTGTGGAGGATGTCTTCGCGCATCAGCGCGACCTCTGGCTCGGAGTAGAGGAAGTCACCGCCGCGGGGTCGAATGAGGACATGCACGGGAAGACCGCTGCGCTCGACAGCAGCACGGATGAGGCCATGGCTGGGGGTGATGCCGCCTTCGCTGAGGCCGGAGCAGAGCTCAATACGGTCGGCGCCGCCTTCTTTCGCTGCAAGACAGGCGTCGATTGTTTCGGCACAGAGTTCGAAGATCATCTTGCGGGTTCGCTGGTGATTGGTCGTGCGGTGAAGGAGTTGATTCGAGTTTTGGCAATCGTGGATTTGGGGAATGACAGGGATGCCGTGGCCAGCGGCTCACGTGCGATGCTTTCCTCAAGAAAGCCGCACGTATAGCCGCTGGCCACAAATACCTCTGCTGTGGTTGTGTTCTAGAACGTGTAGTGTGCAGCGAACTCGATCGTGCGCGGACCGCTCTTGGTGCTGGTGATCTGGCCGAAGTTCGAGCTGTTCACGCTGCTGTTGGGGTTGTCGTAGCTGGCGAGGTTGAAGATGTTGTAGGCATCCACGCGAAGACCGATTGCCTGGCCGTCCGTGATACGGAAGTCCTTGAAGAGTGAGCTGTCGATCTGGCGGAAGCCTGGCGCCCGCTCTGTGCCAACGTTGGCGGTGCCAAAGGTGTTCGGCAGTTCCGGACCGTACGCGCAGGTACCGTTGTCGGTGGACTGACACGGGGTTGCGGATGGGTCGGTGCCAAACCAATGCGCAACGCTGCGGTTGACGATCCGTAGCGGACGGTACTGGTTTGCTCGCGCGCCGGCGCCGTAGTTGCCGGTATTGCTGTTGTCGTTCGCTGTGATCGTAACCGGAAGGCCGGAGAAGGCGATGACCGTAGAGGAGACCGTCCATCCACCCGCGACCAGATCGAGCAGCCTGCTGGCGTGGGAGCCGTAGATCTGATCCCGTCCAAACGGAATCTTATAGGAGCCGTTTGCCGAGAGGTTATGCCGGACATCCAGCTCCGACGGACCGTAGTCGCCACGGATGTTGTAGCCATCCTGGATGCCATTGGGACCCGACGAGTCTGCCGCGCCGTAGTTGCCATTGGTATCCGTCATGGACTTTGCCCAGCTGTAATTCACAGTGGCTTCAAAGCCCTTGCTCATCCGGTGGCGCATCGTGACCTGCAGCGCGTTGTACGTCGAGACACCCTCGGTGTCGAAGGTCTCGACCGAGCCATTCTCTCCGACGAGGTTGGAGAGGGGAGCCAGATCCGCCGAAGGAATCGAGGAGACAGGCGAGCCTGTATTGAGGCCCAACGAAGTCAGCGAGGCTGCCTGCGTCGGTGTGAGCTGGTTGCCGTTGCGGTAGTCGATTAGCCGTTGACCAAGTTCCCCGACGTACCCCATCTGGACGGAGGTCGAGTTGTTCAACTGAATCTGGGTGTTGAAGTTGAACTCCTGAACATAGGCCTGCCGGTAGTTCTGGTTGTAGGCCGTGTAACTTGCGTTGCTCGTGCCACCCGCCGCGCCTACATTGAATCCGTTCGTCTCGGCAAAGTAAGTCCCTGTGTTGGTCTCGCTCGTTGCAGCCGTCGAGCTGAGCGAGAAGGCTGTAATGAACGGCGAGTTGGCTATCAGGCTGCTGTTGCCTTCAAGGAAGCTGGTGGCGCCGTAGCCGCCACGAAAGACAATCCGCGGACTCGCCTGATAGGCGAAGCCGAAGCGGGGCTGAAAGTCGGTATACGTCGGCTGGTAACAGGCGCGATTGCTGCACACGAAGGAACCGGCCGGTGCCCCCGTGGGCACACTTCCGGCGTACTCGACAAGACCCTGTTGGGGACCGCTCAGGATCACGTTCGCGATCTGGTTATGAACTTCGGTGTAGGGCGAATCGAATTCATAGCGGACGCCGAGATTCAAGGTCAGCTTATCGGTAACCTTCCAGTCATCCTGGATGTAACCCGCGACACGAACCTGGCGCTCGCCAAAGAAGCCATTGGAGAGACTGATCGACTGGTCGCTCGCACGGTCAATAAGCCAGTCCGCAGGGCTATATTGAAGGTCGGGCTGGTCGGGGGCGACCAAGGCGGCCGGAAGTGCCGTGTTTTGACCGGTGAAGTTATACGTCCCCAACTGGCCGCCGCCACCATACTGCGTGACGTTCTGCTGGTAGCGGAGCATCTGGGCGCCGATGGTGAAGAGGTGCCGACCGTGCTGAATGGTCAGGTCGTCGTGGAGGCTGAAGGTATTGTCCCGCAGTTGTTGGGGTGCAGCCGGAACGCCGACCGAGGTGATCTCGCCGTTTGACTGATAGGTGAATCCGACGAACTGCTGCGGGGAGGGTGTTGGAAGACCAACCACCTTGTCTCCGTTCAGGCCGAAATTCCCCGTTGAGTCTGTGGGAATATTCGAGTCCCAACGGATGCGCGTGAAGCCGAACCTTGCTTCATTGACGATCGCCTGAGAGAAGGTGTGAACCCAGGTGACTCCCCCTAGTTTGTCAGGATAAGAGTTTGCGTTGGGAAAGGTGATCGGCAGCGGCGCAACGCTACCGCCGGTGGAGAGACCCTGGGTATAGAAGGTCGTAATCTTGTCCGTTGCCCGTGGATCGTACTCGATCTTGACGTCGCCCTGGTTGTTGGTGACGAAGGAGCTGGTTGGCCCTTGATAGTTATTCTGATCCAGACCGTCGGTCGCAGCCTGGTTCGGCAGCGGGTAGTACTGGGGGTTGGCGATCAAATACTGGACGACCGGGTTGGTGATCGGGACAGTGTTGTTCGGAAATGACTGGTACTGATTCTGAAAATTCACGATGCTATAGTTCTTCGCAATCGCCGCCGAGAAGTTGCCCTGACGCTCCGCGGCGGAGAGCACGCTGGCCGCGCCATTACCACCGGAGTGGTAGCGGGAACCCTCGTAGTCGACGAAGAAGAAGAGCTTGTTCTTGAAGATGGGGCCGCCCAGGGTTCCACCAAAGATGTTCTGCGTATAGGGTGTCTTCGCGACGCCTGCGAAGTTATTGCCCCACGAGTTCGCGGTGAGGTTCTGATCCTCAACATAGTCGAAGACGCTGCCGTGGAAGTGATTGGTGCCGCTCTTGAGGACGGAGACGATATCGCCACCGTTGACGTTGCCATATTGTGCGGGCGCATTCGCGGAGATGACACGAACCTCCTGCAGGGCATCGGGCGAGGGGTTATAGCCGATGAGGTTGTTCTGGGTCTCGTCGATGCTGATGCCTTCAAGCGTGTAGGTGTTGTCCTGGGCACGGTTGCCGTTGATGGTCACGACTCCGCTGTTGTAGGTATCGCGCTGGATGGCGTTGGTGCCGGTCAGGCCCGTCGGTGCGGTATCGACCGCGCCAGGCTGGAAGAGCGTGACCGAGGAGAAGTTGCGACCGTTGAGCGGCATGGTGTTAATTTCGTTCGCGTCGAGCGAGAGGCCAAGCGTCGCATCCGTGGTATCGAGGATCGGGGCGAGATTGCTTTCCACCTTGACCGAGGAGCTTGCACCCAGGGTCACATGGGCATCCAATTTGGCGTTCTGGTTGATCTCGAGGACGAACTGCGGGATGTCGAGCTGGTTGAAACCCTTCGCCGTAATTTCAAGGGTGTAGGTTCCAATGGGCAGGAAGCGGATCGAGTAGACACCGGCTGCGTCGCTGGTGGCCGGGGTGCGGACGCCGGTCTCGGTGTTGATGGCGGCAACACTGGCGCCGGGCACAACGGCGCCGCTCGGGTCGAATACGGTGCCGCTCACCGATCCAGTCACCGTTTGGCCATGCAGGAAGCCAGCACTCAGAGAGAAAACTGCCATGAGCAGAAATAGAAACACTGTAAATCGGGTCTTCTTGATGTTCATTGTTCACTCCGGTGAAACGTACGTGGAATGCATTCGCAAAGGTGGTATCGCAACGAACGAGGAGGCCGACCTACATGCGAAGCGGGAGGATCCAAAAGAACTGGATTGTGGCTGAGCTTATGAAATTGATGAAACGACTGTCAACAAAATAATCACAAATCTGCAATATATGAGGTCTAATAATCAAAATATTGCAATCTATGAAAATTTCAATCGGAGAGAGCCTGACAGGATGGACCTGGCGTTGGCATGGAATCCTTGTGGATAGAGGGACATACCGTTGGCCGTCTTGGCCGGGCGAAGGGAGATGGGTTATCTGTCGCCGGAAAAGTCGGCGGAGCACGGATGATCCCCGCATTGGGGACTGTTTGTGGGAGCTTGGGGTGTTCGCCCGCTCGATAGGAAGGACGGCGCCGGGTCAGACGAGGCATCCGTCTTGATGAAGATGGCTAAGCGAGGAGATGACGGCGGTTAGGTGGTGCTGCCGCTTTTGAGCACGGTGCTCTGCGCGCGGGCATCGCATAACGCGTAGTCAAAGCCGGGCTGAATGGCCCACGCACCGACGTCGCCTTGCTTGTTGATGGCTAGAAAACCCACCTGCAGGTCTCTGGCTGCCGGCTTACGTTTGAGGATGCGGGCGATCGCCTCCTCGCACGCCGACTGTGGCGAGCGCCCCTGGCGCATGAGTTCCACCACCAGGAAGCTGCCGCAATTTCGGATGACTTCTTCTCCAACTCCAGTGGAGGTGGCACCTCCCACCTCGTTGTCCACATACAAGCCGGCACCGATGATGGGACTATCTCCAACGCGGCCGCGCATCTTCCAGGCCATGCCACTGGTGGTGCAGGCACCGGAGATGTTGCCATGCGCGTCGATTGCGAGCATCCCGATGGTGTCGTGATTTCCCTTGCCGCCTGGAACGCCGGTCAAGGAGCTCTTACCGTAACTGCTGGTCTCGATGTTGGCGATTGGTTTGTAGTCCGCGCTCTTCAACCACTCGTGCCATGCTGCCCTGGACTCGGGGGTTAGAAGTTCTTCCTTCGGAAAGCCTTGCTGGATCGCGAATTGGGTTGCGCCCTCGCCAACCAGCAGCACATGCGGGGTGCGCTCCATTACCCGGCGGGCAACGGAGATGGGGTGGGCGATGTGCTCGATGGCTGCCACAGCACCGCAGTTGCCGTGTTCATCCATGATGCTCGCGTCGAGAGTCACATGGCCGTCGCGATCCGGATACCCTGCTCTGCCGACGCTATGATTTTTCAGATCCGCTTCGGGGACACGCACTCCTGCCTCGACAGCGTCCAGCGCCCGCCCTCCCCTGGAGAGGATCTGCCAGCAGGCATGATTCGCCGCGACACCGAAATCCCAGGTGGAAACGACGCAAGGCAAGCTGAGTTTGACGTTGGTGGAAGAGGAGGGAGAAGCATAGGCAGTCTGCGCCACATTCGACAACAGAGTGGAACCCAGGATGGATGTTTTGAGAAACTCTCGACGATTCGCCATATTTAAAGATGCATTGCGCCTTCCATCCCGAAGGAAGGGCTCCGCAGATCTTGATTATCTCAGGACGGGCGTTGCGACGTTCGGTGATGGCCGTTCGGTGATGGGTTAGTGAAGAGACACGATCGCCTCTTGCGGCTCTCCCACAGCGCTCGGAGTTTCTGTTGTGATGAGTGGAATCGCCAGTGCGAGGGCGACGAGGGCGAGCGCGCACATGCTCCCGGTCATCGCAATCACACCAAACTTTGGGAAGAGCATGGCGACGACGGAGCTGATGCCTGCGGCAAACAGCATCTGCAGCGATGCCAGCAGACCTCCGCCGACGCCAGCGGCCTCGCCGAGCGGCTCGAGCGCGCCATGCGCAGCGCTGGGCGCGACCATGCCGAACGACGCGGTCGTAAGCGTCAGGAGCGGCAGAAAGCTCCACAGCGACATCGAGCGCATGAGCGTGAGCATGACCAGGGCCGCAGTGCAACCGGTCGCTGTTATGACTCCGCCGAGAAGGAGCCATCTGGACTGCACACCGCTGTGCGCCAGCTTGCCGTTGAGGGTCGCTCCGACCACGATGCCTGCTCCCGTGCAGGCGAACAGCACGGCGAAGAGACCAGTGCTGGTGTGAAATGTATCGATGTAGACCAGCGGGGATCCGGTGATATAGGCGAACATCCAACTGAATCCCAGGGCATTGAGAAGAATATATGCCATGGCGCGACGATGTCCGAGCACGCGGCGATACGAGCGCGCCACCCCACGGAGCAACGGCTCATGGCGGGGATGCTGGCGTGGAGCGGTTTCCCGCAGGGAGAAGAGGATGGCCAAGAGCAGCAGGAGCCCACAAACTCCGGTGGCGATATAGATGGCTCTCCAACCCAGATGGGAGAGGATCGCTGCACCGAGGGCGGGGGCAATCATTGGAGCCGCATTGGTTACCACGGTGATGACCGCCATTCTGCCTTGCGCCGTCTTTCCGACGAAGAGGTCGCGCACCATCGCCATGGCAAGCGTCATGCCCGAACCCGCTCCAGCGCCCTGGATAAAGCGGGCAAGCAACAGGATGTCGAGTGAGCCGGAGACAGCACAGGCAAGACCTCCCAGCGTGAAGAGCGCCAGGCCAAGGATCAACAGGGGGCGCCTTCCGTATCGGTCCGAGAGCGGGCCATAGGCAATCGGGCTGATCGCAAAGCCGGCCATGAAGAAGCTGAGAGTGAGTTGTGCCAGTCCCGGAGTGACGTGCAGCGTATGCGCGATCGGGCCCAACGCGGGGAGGGCCATATCGATGGAGATGGGAGGCAGCGCGGCAAGGGCTCCGAGAAAGAGCGCAAAGAGGCTCCCCTGAACATTCAATTTCACAAACTTCTCCTGTCAGGCGGCCATGACGTATTGCTTGCCTATACACATAGATACCTGGCGAAGGATTCTGGTTGAGAGAAGTTCGTGGTGGTGCGGCGAGAAGCCGATGCTTCGATTGAAGCTGAATCTCCGCCGCAGGCCGTTGGCCTCGATCATCCAACCGATGTGCGCAGACCCAGGTTCAACAGGAGCTGGAACCTATCGCTCGACAATCGCGAACGTGCTGGAATCATCCTGGATTTCGGAGATCGTGGAAGCGACAAGCGTGAGACTGCCGAGGGCGTCTGCGCGTACCCATAGTCCATGCCGCCCGCTCGTTCCGATACCGTAGTTCGGGATGTTCACATGGTCGAGGCGTGCATCGGAGAGCGTGCCTTCTCCCCGTTTGCTGCCGGGCCCGACGATACTGAATCCGTCGGAGAGGCTGTCCTTGATATTCACGTCGCGGAAGTGCACCCCGGAGATGCTGCGGCGATCCATGCAGATCTGAACGGCGGCTCGCCAGCCCCAGTCGTGATCGAACCCGCCGCAGCGAACAAGCTCACAATCTTGGATGACCGTGGTGCCGCTGAAATTGTTGTCCATCTTGCGGCTCTCGTTCGACGTTGGGAACGTGGTGCTGATCAGGATGCCGCACCCGGCGGTAATGTCCGTGAAAAGGCAGTTCTCGATCCTGTTATTCGCACCGCCGTAGATCGCTCCACCATTGGCAAGGAATGGCAGTTGGCCTGTGCAGTGGCGAACGACGTTCGAGCCTGGCGATAGCGCCTGTTGCACATACGTTTGATCGGATGCATTCGGCCACATGGCGAAGCAATCGTCGCCGGTGTTGCGGGTTGTGCAGTTCTGGACGACCGTGTTTCTCGTATCCGTGCAGAGGTTGATGCCGTCGGCGAGCGTATTGCGAAGGCGGCAACTATCCACGACGACGTTGTTACAACCGTAGAGCCACATGCCGACCTTGGTATGCTCCACCCAGATCCGGCGGATGGTGGAGTTCTCGCCGCGTGCGCCAAGGATCCCATCATTCGGCTCCTCGTCGCTTCGGTAGTTCAATCTCCCGATGAGCGCAAAATCCGCGATATGGATGTTGCTCCCACTTACTTTGAATCTCACGCGCCGGTCGGGTTGGTGATAGAGTTCGTCATCGCCAACGAAGGTCGTGTGCCACATGCCCGCGCCCTGGATCGCAGCGTCCGAGGGCAAATCGATATCGCCGGTCAGCTTGTACTCCCCGGCCGGCACCCACACGATCTTTCGCTGCTTCACAGCCTCGGCGAGGCACTGGATCAAGGCCTCGGTGTCATCCGCCTGGCCATCGCCGCTCGCCCCGAAGTCCATGATCGAAAGCGAGTGCGCAGGCATGGACCGTGCCGGTGCAATGTTCTCAAGATCCACCAGATCGAGAATGCAATAGGGAGCATCATCGGCAGGCTTTTGCAGCCGAATGACATCGCCCCTGGCGAGGGTAATGTCCTTCAAGCGAGCGTCGTTGTAAAAGTTCCGAGGCTTGCCTGCCTTCGGATCATTCGTGAAGGGATACGCTCCGTAGAGCCAGGTGTACTTGGAGGTTATGGGAATGTGCTTCAGGAGTTTGCCATTGCGGTAGAGGCTGAGGCTTGAATTTATCCCTCCTCCATCCGGGGAGTCGGGCAAGCAATAGCGAATCACCATGGCGTTCGCAGGGGACTGGACCCTGAACTCCACATAGTCGCCCGTGGCGTCGAGTTTCACACATCTCTGGCCGGAGGATTCTGTCTCTACCAGGAACGGTTCGTACTTCGGCCCTAACACGGTGCCGTTGGTCTTCATCTCCTCAGCCTGATAGGTCGTCCACGGCATCTCCGCGCCGACTCTGCCAGGTGTGGCAATGGGGCTCAGGGCAGAGGACAACGTCGGGGTGGCTGCAAACAGCGGCTCAGACAAACGAGTCAACCATGCGACGCCTGCCAGAGCGGCACCCGTAGCGAGAACGTCTCTCCGATTCATCACAACCCTCGTTGTTGCGGCACATCTCTTCAATCGATACGCAACTCGCGAAGGCTAATCGTCATCTGCGGTTCACAGGTGAGGCATATCAGGATGGATGAGCATGGGCTAGGAAGCAAACGCCGCGCCCACATCCTTATCATGTCAATGTCGCGGATGATTATCAAGAACGCCTAGGAGTGTTCGAAGAATTTGGAGGAGCTACCATCCATTCTCCGGCACTGGCTGCCGTCCCGTGTAGGGCGAGCAACAGGGTGCTTTGACCGGAAGGAACTCCATAAATTCGACCCTCGTTCCATCTGGATCGTGGAGATCCAATTGCAACTTCCCATCCACTCCAAGAACCTTCGGATCTCTTCCGCCAGAGGCCTGCCATCCGCGCTGCTCGAGTTGCTGCTGGAGATCCGCGACATGCAGGACACCCGGAGCGATATGGTTGGCGCTGCCAAGCTGGGCACGCGTCGGGCTTGCCGGAAGATTCAGCATGTACTCGATCCAGTCTGTTCCGTCAGGGACCTGCATCATGACCCAATCCACATTCCCGGGCTTTGCTCCGCCTTGCCAATACAGATGAAACCCGAGCACATCCTTGTAGAAGTGGTCGAGAGATGCGCGATCTCGAACCACGTATCCAGCATGCATGATGTGGGTGCTGAGACGGCGGTCAAGGGCTGCGGGAGACGGCGACGGCAGGTGCTTTCTTCCCAGCTGCGTGAACTCGACTACATTGTTTTCGGGGTCGCGCACCTGGATGCTTCGGCTGCCATCGTGCTCCACCGTAACGGCAGGCGGAACGGCAACGCCCTTCGCAGCCAGATACACCCTGAGCGCCTCAACATTTCTTGTCTCAAAGGCGACGAGATCCAGGCGGTCCGGCTGCCCCGGGCTCGGCGCGGGCAACAGCTCGACATACTGTGCATGATTCGGATAGAAGCGGAGACCCGGCGCAGAGCCCATCGCGGGCACGGGCTGCCAGCCGAGCAGCGTCCCATAAAACTCGCGTGATTGAGCGAGGTTGTCCGAGTAAAAGATGACGTGCGAGATACCGGTAATGGCCGGCCGGTTCTGCGCGGCCGTCGCGCCGGCGCAAAGAAGGATGGAGCCTGCCAGGACGATTTTCCTGGCTGCCCGCTCTAGTTTTTGGTATCTCATGATCCAGACTCTCCGTACGTTGGGGTTTGCATCGGTTGACTCAAAGGTTTCTCTGCTCGCTGATTCCAAAAACATAGGCACCCGCCGGGCAACTCCTCGGTGTCTTGCAGGACCGGAAGCGGGCCGGATCTCCTTGACGTCAGGGTGGTTGCATGCCGGACAGGCAGTGCGCACGGGTTGGAGACCTCCTGCCTGAATGGATTCGAGGAACGCCTCAAATGCAGGAGAACCTACAAATACACTAAGCTGATGAAAGCCTTTACATGGCCGCTGAGAGTATACCTGTTTAGCTGAAGTTCTCGTGATCCTATGAACATCAATGCTGTTGCCAAGCGCGCCAAGGTTTCAACTGCCACGGTGTCACGGGTGATGAACGGCTCGGCGAAGGTGAGCCCGGAGACGGCGGAGCGGGTGCGCCAGGCGATCGAGGCGCTGAACTTCTACCCGGATACGAATGCGCGCGCTCTGGGTTCGGGGCGCAGCAATCTGTACGGCCTGATCATCTCCGATATTACCAACCCATTCTTTCCGGAACTGGTGAAGGCATTTGAAGACATCGCCCTGCAGCACGGGCAGGAGGTGCTGATTGCGAATACCAATTATGACCCGGAGCGGATGAAGATCTGCATACGGCGGATGCTGCAGCGACGGGTGGACGGAGTGGCCATCATGACGTCGGAGATGGATGACCGGTTGATCGACGACTTCAGCCGGCGGCATATTCCGCTGGTGTTCCTGGACATCGGGACACCGGCGCCGGGAGTGAGCTGTGTGCGGATCGACTACTCGACGGGCATCGACGCAGCGATGGGTCACCTGATCGGGCTGGGGCATCATCGGATTGCGTTCATCAGCGGGCCGATGCGGCTGGCATCGGCACGGATGCGCTACAAGGCGTTTATGGAGAGCACGACGCGCGACCATCTGGATGACAATCCGAAGCTGATGGAAGAGGGTAACCATCGGGTCGATGGCGGGCATCGGGCGATGCAGGCGATCCTGGCGTCGGGAGCTCGGCCGACCGCGGTGCTCGCGTCGAACGACCTGACGGCCATTGGCGCAATGGGCGCCATCGCGGAGGCCGGCCTGCACGTGCCGGAAGATATTTCGGTGGTGGGATTCGACGATATTCAGCTGAGCGCCTTTACGATGCCGCCGCTGACCACGGTACGTCTGCCGCGGGCTGAGATTGCGGATGCAGCGTTTCATGCGCTGCTGAGCGCGAAGCAGGCGGATGGTTCTGCGAAGGCTCATGGCGAAGAGCACACGGTGTTACCGGCACTGATCGTACGTAACTCGACGGGCCCTGTTCCGCAGTAGCACTGCAAACACTACTCGATCCGACAAAGGAACCCCATGACGCAGCGTCAACCCCGCCTGATGCAGGTAGCCTTGATGGCGAGCCTGGTTGTCTATCCAGTCACGATGAGCGCGCAGGCATCCAGCCACATTCACTTCGATCCGGCGACCAAGGTGTTTCGCATCGATGCGGGCGGAGCCACGTATGCGTTCGGCATCAATGACGCCGATGAGTTGCAACCGGTCTTCTGGGGCGCACGCATCAGCAGCGAAGACAAATTGCCTGCAGCGGTGGCGATGCCGGAGGCTGCTTCCTTCGATTCTTCGTACACGACCACGCCGAATGAGTATGCAGGCTGGGGTGGAGGCCTGTACGTGGAGCCGGCACTGAAGGTCAGCTATCCCGATGGCAATCGTGACCTGGTGCTGCACTACGTATCGCATACGATCGCGGGCGATGAGTTGACGGTCACGCTGAAAGATATCGATCGGAACCTGTACGTTGCGTTGCACTACACAGTGGATGACGCGACGGGAATTGTGGGACGCTCGGCCGTGATCATGAACAAGACGGAGACGCCGGTGATGATTGAGGACGCGGCGGCCGCAACGTGGAGCCTGCCGCGCGGGACGGATTACTCGCTGCGCTATTTGACGGGACGGTGGGCTGGCGAATGGAATCTGCAGACCCAGCCCGTGCGACCGGGCGAGACGGTCTTGGAGAGCAAGCGGGGATCGACGGGTCATCAAAATAACCCCTGGTTCGCGATTGAGCGAGGAGATCCAGCCGACGAAGAGACGGGGGATGTGTGGTTTGGCGCGCTGGCATGGAGCGGTTCGTGGCGCGTCACGGTGGAGCAGGATCAGCTGCAGCAGGTCCGGGTGACGGGAGGCTTCAATCCGTTTGATTTTGGATTCAAACTGATGCCGGGCCAGGAGCTGGTGACGCCAGTATTTTATGGAGGGTACTCGCATGACGGCATCGGCGGGGCCTCGCGGCTGCTGCATCGTTTTGAGCTGACAAAGATTGTTCCAGAGGCTCCGAATCCGAGGCCTCGGCCAATCATTTACAACTCGTGGGAGGCTACGGGATTCAACGTGGACGAGCCAGGGCAGGAGGCGCTCGCCGAGAAGGCTGCATCGATTGGTGTGGAACGCTTCGTTATGGATGACGGCTGGTTTGGGCAGCGCAAGGACGATCATGCGGGATTGGGCGACTGGTATGTCAACCCACAAAAGTTTCCGGAGGGGCTGAAGCCACTGATCGATAAGGTCCACTCGCTGGGGATGGACTTTGGCTTGTGGGTAGAGCCTGAGATGGTGAACCCGGACAGCGATCTGTATCGCAAGCATCCGGAGTGGGTATTGAATTTTACAGGCCGACCCCGGACCGAGCAGCGCCATCAACTGGTGCTGAACCTGGCGCGGAAGGATGTTCGCGATTACGTGTTTGGGTTTCTGGACAATCTGCTGAGCCATAACCAGATTGCATTTTTGAAGTGGGATTACAACCGCAACTGGTCAGAGCCTGGCTGGCCGGCGGTCGCGTCCGACGAGCAGAAGGCGGTGTACGTGGACTACGTACGGAATCTCTATGGGATTCTCCGGGAGCTGCGCGCAAAGTATCCCAAGGTGGAGATCGAGTCATGCTCGGGAGGAGGAGGTCGCGTCGACCTGGGAATTCTCGGGCTGACCGATGAGGTATGGCCCTCCGACAACACGGATCCCTTTGATCGGCTGCGCATACAGGACGGATTTACGTACGCGTACACACCGGGCGTGATGATGGCGTGGGTGACGGACTCGCCGAGCTGGGCCAATGACCGAACGACCTCGCTGACCTACCGCTTTCTTTCGTCGATGCAGGGATCGCTGGGAGTGGGTGCGAACTTGAACCACTGGACACCGGACGATTTTGCGACGGCGAAGAAACTGGTCGAAGCGTACAAGGGCATTCGCGAGACGGTGCAGCATGGATCGCTGTATCGGTTGATTTCACCGCGGGATGGAAGCGAACAGTCGGTCTCGGAGTCTGTGTCGTTGAATAAGAAACAGGGTGTGCTGTTTGCGTTTCTGCACTCCAGCCAGATGGGCTATCCGTTTCCGCGAGTGTTTCTGCGGGGGCTCGACCCAGAGCGGGAGTACAGCGTGACCTCGATTGCCGGCGCCCTGGCGAAAGACACGCCCGCGGCGGCGAGTGGGAGCTACTGGATGTCGCACGGCGTGGACGTAGAGCTGCGTGGGGACTTTCAGGCGGCGGCGTTCCGCTTCGATGCGGCAAGGTAATCGGCCGGCGTTCGACCGGCGTTGGCAAAGAAGAGTGGGCAGCGCAGAGTGACGTTGCGCTGCCCACTTTCCCAAGGGCCAGGCGGAGACGCTAGACGGCCTCCAGCGGTGCAGCCTGCAGCTGGAACTCGACGGTCTGCGCGCCCAGACGCGGATGCTTCGCGGTGAGACGAACCGTTCCCGGGGTCTCCCTGGCCCGAATCCAGATTGCGCCCGTGCCTCCGACGAGAGCGAAGGGGTTGTCACCAATCAAGAGCGCCGGTCCCTCCACGGTGAAGACGATGGGATCGTTGGCGTAGGTGCGAATGGCATCGAACTGGTCGGTGACCCGAAGGACGACGCGGGTGGTGTCGGCGCCGTCCGCGAGAAGGGTTCGATCGTCCGGGAGGAGAGTGAATTTTCGATTGTCTCCAGCGCCGGAGAGCGATTTGGAGATGACCTGCTGGCCCTTGAGGAAGCCGTCGATGCGTAGATCTCCCCAGGCGTAGCCGAGGTCCTTGCGATCGAGTTGCAGGACGAAGGGTGGATAGGTGAGGTGCTCGAACTCCTCGCGGTCCGGATCAAGTTCGGCGATGAGTTTCCACGGGTTGCTCTCCAGGCTCTGCTCGCGAACGTAGAACTTGAGGTGGTCGCAGTTGGAGCAGACAACCGCCTTGGTGAAATGGACGGCCTCGTCGCTGCTGGCCCAGTGAAATGCAGGCTCAAGAACAATCTCTTCCGCAGGGTCACACTGCGACTTGTAGAACCCCGCGGCCGGCTTGTTCTCGCGAAAGATGTCGGTGACACCGTGGTAGCAGATGCGGTCGCCGGCACCGAAGTTGGAGTGCGTGTTGTAGTCGAAGGCGCACCAGCCGATGCCTCCGGCGTACTGCGGATCGGAGGCGAGTTGGTTGTGAATGCGGGCATGACGAAGCGTGTGCTCGCGCTGCCGCTCATCGTCATCGGTGGTCTTGGTGGGAAAGGTGTGGCCGACGAATTCCGTATTGAGGTAGCGGGGATGGTTCGGCTTTCTCAGGGGAAATCCGAAGTCATTGACCGTGAAGACATCCTCGAGGAGCTCCGACTCCTTGAAGTTCCGGATGCCTCCCGTCTGGCGCGTTGTATCGAGGGCATGCGCGAGCGCGTTGGTGCGCGTGTAAAAGCTGTGGTCGTCGGGAGATTCGTTGATGCGAACACCCCACAGGATGATCGATGGATGATTCCAGTCGCGGCGAATCATGCGGCCTACGTTGTCGATTGCAATCTGCTTCCAGGGTTCGGGGCCGATGTGCTGCCAGCCTGGAATCTCTTCGAGGACCAGCAGGCCAATCTCGTCGCAGCGGTCGAGGAAGTGACGGGATTGCGGATAGTGCGAGGTCCGGACGATGTTGCAATGGAGGCCGGTACGAAGGATGTCTGCGTCCTTGCGCTGCACGCGCGCAGGCATGGCCTGGCCAACGAAGGGGAAGGTCTGGTGGCGATCGAGCCCGCGGAGTTTGACGATCTTTCCATTCAGCGAGAAGCCATGATCCGTAAACGTCGCCTCGCGGAAGCCGATACGGCGTGCGTCTTCATCGATGGGCTTGTCCGCGCGGAGCAGCCGTACATGCACGGTATAGAGTTTGGGATCGTGGAGCTCCCAAAGCTTGATGCCTTCGAGATCGGTGAGCGTGACGGTGTGCTTTGCGGGATCCGCGATCGTCTCGGTGCTGGCGTAGACAGGCGCAGAGGTTTCGGGATCCATATTGGCGTTGGGGTCGGGGCTCTCCACCAACGAACCGGCGCTCTGGGCGCGGGCAATCACACGCTCTCCGTCGCGCAGCTCGACTTCCAGGACGAGCTGATCGGCTGGCTTTCCGGCGAGAAAGACATCCACGTCAAGACCGGGATTCGCGGTGAGCACATCCTTCGGGCGGGCAAAGATATTGTCGATGTAGGTTGGGGAGACGATCCGCAAGGAGACTTCGCGATAGATGCCTCCGAAGGTCAGGTAGTCGATCTCGTAGCCGAAGGGAGGGATGTCCGCGCGCTCCGTGGAGTCGACCTGCACCACGAGGACGTTTTCCGCGTCCTGGTGAAGGTGGTCAGTGAGCTCGAAGGAGAAGGGGGTGAAGCCCCCTTTGTACTCTCCCAACGAAACGCCGTTGATCCAGACGGTGGACGCGGTCATGACGCCTTCAAAGTCTACGAAGACACGCTTGCCTCTGGCTGCGGCTGGATAACGGAAGCGGCGGCGATAGGTAGAGACAAACTCGTAGTCCTTGTCATTGAAGTTATGCCAGGGCAGATTCACGTTGGTGTGGGGAATCACAACCGGCTCAAAGGCTGCGTCGTTGAACGCAGGCAAGTGCGCTCCGTCGACCTTGGCGGGGTGGTAACGCCACCTGCGATTGATGGGCAGAATCGTGCGTGCGTGCGCTCTCTGGTCGGCGGCAAATACTGCGGTGGATGGAAGAGCAGAGGCAGCGATGACCGTGCCGGTTGCCTTGATGAATTCCCGTCTTAACATGATCTTCTCCGGTTGGGTGGATTGCTGTTCATTCGCTGTTGGCAGATTTGTTTTCTTCGACAATGACCAGATCCCACGGGGCAATGTCGACCCGCTGTGAGGTGGCAATGGCGTCGTTGGTAAGGAGATTCGTACCGGTGGCCTGTTCGTACGTGAAACTCTGTGGCGCACTGGAGTAGTTGAGAAAGTAGTGAACGGCCTTGCCGTAGCCATTCACCCCGCTCTTCTCGATGAGATGGGGCGGCAGGGCGGGCGGCAGGGGAATGCTTGCGTCGACAAGGGCATCGCGAACAACCTCCTGCTGCAGGGTGTCCGACAGGTAGGTGCCCTCATACGTAAGCGATCCGCTGCCAAACTGGTTGCGCGTGATGGCCGGCCACCGCCCGAAGAAGGGGTGATCGTAATAGGCGACCGCCTTCGCATGTTCCAGTTGCAGGAACTCCGCCCAGTACATGACCTCATTCTGATCGCCCGCCTTGAACGGGTCTCCCTTGAGCGCGAGAGGTTTCTCAAGGTTGGAAAACTCCTGATAACTCATACCGGTCGCTTCACGAAGAGGGCCGGGAGCGCGCGTCGAGCGGACCGCAGAGTTCTCATTCGCGAAGCCGCTCTTGAAGCACATCAGGACGTGGCCACCACCTTTGACGTAGTCGGAGATCTTCTGCAACAGCGCATCATCGGCGATATACAGCGGTGGAATCACGATGAGCTTGTACTTGGAAAGATCCGCATCCTCGGGAAAGATGAAGTCGGTACCAACGTTGTTGTTATACAGGGCGCGATGGAGTTGATCGACGACGGACTTGTAGTCTGCCAGAGGCGCTCCCATCTGCCATTGATGCGCGGGGGCGAGAGCGAAGGGCATGAAATCGAGCGCGTTGGCGGAGTCTACGCTATAGAGGATGGCGACATCATTGTGGATCTTGAGATTGACGAGGTGCGTGCCGATCTTCTGCAGTTCAGGCGCTGTGCGCGAGACCTCCGCGTAGGCGCGATTGGGTTCGAGATCGTGCGAGAGAACGCCCTTCCAGTAGGTTTCCTGTCCTGAAGGGATGGAGGACCAGTGCCAATATTCAACCATGTTGGCGCCGCTCGAAAGATGGGTGTAGACATCGAGGCGAAGCTGGCCGTCATACGGGGGATATTGATAGGCGGAGGTCCAACCGGTGGTCTGAGCGTCGGTTTCGGTAACCAGAAAGTTCGCATGCTTGAGCGATCGAGTGTAGTCTCCCTGCTCCGCCTGCGACTGTCCGTCCATGTGGTCCTGGGTGGCATGGTACGGGTTGTTGGAGGCGATATCGAGAACCTTTGCGACCTCATATTCATTGACGTCACGACGCATGGAGCCGCCGAAGTCCTGCGTAACAAACTGGTCTGGACGACGATATTGGCGGACCAGCGATGCCTGCCAGGCAAGAAAGTTGGTGACGCGCATCTGCTGCCAGCGAGACCACTCCAGCTTGTACCCGGTGCTGATCGCGCTGTCGCGTGTGGGCAGGTTGTCCCAGCCATTCACGTCCTGTCCCCAATAGTTCAAACCCCAGGCTTTGTTTAGAGCGTCCGTGGTCACAAACTTCTGCTTGAGGTGATCGACGAAGCCGTCAAACACATCCTGATTCGAAGCCCCGTAGGAGGAGGTTTCGTTGTCGATCTGCCAGCCGATGACGTTGGGATTGTTGCGATAGTGCTCCACCAGGTTGCGGATGAGTCGCTGCGCGTATAGGCGATACGTTGGGTTGTCGGTGTCCATATTCTGACGCATGCCGTAAAACGTGGGAGCGCCGCCGAGTGGGCGAGCGAGGATCTCCGGGTGCGCGTGATACATCCAGGTGGGAATGGAATAGGTTGGCGTACCCAGGATCACCTTGATGCCGGCCTTCCCCATCGCATCCACCACGCGATCCATCCAGGCGTACTGGAAGTTTCCGTCTTGCGGCTCCCAAAGACTCCAGGTGGATTCTCCCGTGCGGACAACCGTGATACCCGCGGCCTGCATGAGCGCAACATCTTTGTCGAGGCGTTCATACGGGTTGTACTCGCTGTAGTACGCCGCACCATAGAGGACGTTGGACATCTCGCCCGGTGCGGTGTGCGATGCCTGCTGCGCAACACTCAAGGGCGCCTGCGAGGCAAGCACGGCGAGCAGTACGAATGGAAGATGATGAGGGCGCTTTTTGGGCATTGGTTTCGTGGTGGTGGAACGGGGTGCGCGGGGGATCGGCGCTGAGCGACGCGCGCGGTCAGGAAGTCGCATCGTCGACCGGCACGCCGCGGAGGGAAAAGAGTTTGCCGTCGCCCATGACGCCAACGTGACCGTTGAATGATCCAGGTGGGCAAATCTGGTTGGCGCGCAGGTGCGTGCAAAGGACAGACGACAGAGAGAGGAGTAGAGCGTACGTCGCGTTCATCTCAAGATGGCTCCAAGACGCGTTGCATGCTGGATTCGTCTGGGAGGCGAGCAGGTTTCTCTACTCGAAACTTTGACGGAGTCACAGACACTTGCGGAACAGCAGTACCTACTAAACGACAAAATCGCTTGGATGTAAAGGGTTACATTCAGAATTCTTGCGGCTCGAAGCCGGATCGTTTCCTATGTATTTGATCTGGTGGCCGCAAGCGAATCGACTGCGCGTCCGCGCTGGCGCAGTTGCTGCGGCTGCGTGTTGGCTCAGCGGTTTTCTACCCATCCTCTAGCTCGTGGCCAGCGAGAGTAGGGCCTTGAGGTCCATCGGAGAGTCTGAGAGAGCACCTCGTGGCAGGGACGGGGCGATGACGAGAGCCTGGCTGTGACCCTCGAACCAGACGAGAAACGACGAGTGTTCTGCACCCGCGAGACGCTGTTGATTGATCCAGTGATAGTAGGAGCCCATATCTGCATCGACGAGTGAGCCGAGGGGATCAAGCTGCGGACTTGAGGTTGTGTTGGAGAGCAGTTCGTTCATCGGTTTCTGTCGTTGCCTGGGCGCAAAACGTACCAGCAACGTGAGGGGCTGAGCGCGTCGCAGGGCCTCGCGGGTGGTCCACTGTGCAAAGGTCGTGCTGAAGATCTGGGTGCCAGAACCTTCGGTGAACAGCTTGACCTGGAAGCGATCCAACACCGCGTCCCCCTGCTGATCCATGCCAAGGTCCGCAGGCAAGAGCCGGGCCAGATTGGTGCGCAGTTCTTCCGGGCCCATGCCGGGGCGGGCGATCTGGTTCTGCATGAACTTCAACAGGTTCTCACGCACCGCGGCAAGGGCGGTATAGGACACGGTGGTCAGCAGCGGAGTCGGCCGGGCAGGTTGCCCTCCATCTATATACCAGTGGCGATAGGGAAGGGGATGGGACTTCGCGCGAGCGTCGACGGCTGCAAGAAGCAAGTCCAGACCGTCATCCGGTTTGATCTGGGTAAAGCAGGTGCCATGCTCCCGAAGGTTGTGAAAGAGCGGGAGATCGGATGAGTCGACCCCCTGGCCAATGACGGCGATGCCGAGCCGCCGCACGGGCAGCGACTCCACACCGAGGACCGCCTGAAGACGGTCTCCGTAGCTGGTGGCGGCCGCGCGAAATGCGTCCATTTGGTGCGTCGTCCAAAGGTGGGCGGACTCCTGTTCGAGGAACAACGCTGGCTGGTTCACCCAATCCAGGTGCTCCAGTCTGGACGACAGCGTGACCTGACGAAATCCTCGAAACCATTCCTCGATCTGTGCCGGCGACAGCGAACCGAGATGTGCAAGCTCCTTGTCGATCGCAGCCTGTTCTACAGGAAATTTGTAGTCGTACTCGATCAACTGGCGCAGCAGGCCGGGCAGAAAGCTGAGAGGTAGCTGCTGGAAGGTTTGTACGTGCGCGACCGCCAGCCGCCTCGCCTGGACAGGGTACGCGGAGAACTGATCGGCCTGGAGTTCCTTTGGCAGCATAGATCTATAGCAGCTCCCGGATCGGTTTGCCTTGCGCCTGCGCGGCAGAAAATCCCATCATGGCCCCGATGCTTGGAACCAGGTCGATGGATTGCACGGGACTGTCGTAGACGACTCCGTGACGGACACCCTGGCCGAGCGCCATCATCCATGTAGTGCGGGAAGCGGGATCGCCGGTGCGGTGGTGCTGAAATCCATTGCCGCCGGCGTCCTGGTCGGCGTCGCGGCCAAAATCCGGCAGGATGAGCATGGTGGTGTTGCCGGCATATTCCGGCTCGTCCTCGACCGCCTTCCATAGTTCAGCGCAAAGACGGTCGGTCCGGCGGATCGCATCCACATAGAGCGAGAACGCCCCGGAGTGGGCTACATCGATGTCGTGCATGGTGATCCACAGAAGGCTTGGCGACTCTCTCCGCATCAACCGCTTCGCGATGAACACGGAGAGCTCGTCGGGGCTGGAAAGCGTCTTGGCATTGGCCATGAAGTCGTCGACGGAGAGCTTCAGGATGCTTTCCAACTGCCGCAGCTCGAACTCCCCACCCTCAATTTGAGGAGCGTAGAGAGGTGTCTCGTAGTTATCGTGCAACAGGTGGCCGTAGTCCAGATTCGAGCCGCTGGAGGCCGCACTGAGGAGGTGTTTTGGCAGAATCACCTGCGCTCCAAAACCCGGACCATAGGAGCGACAGTCGCTCTCCCCGATGCGATTGAATCCGTTGCTTGGAGCAACGACCCATGCGTCCGACAGCGGGCGCCTGAGGTCCTTGCGAAAGTATTCGAAGATGGTGGGATGTTCGGGCGGCACGGCTGAGAAGTTATTGAGCGTCTCGTAGACACCGGTGGCGAGGCTGGCCGTCGCAACGTAGTGCCCGAGAATCCCCTGGTTGGTCACATTGGTAAAGAAGCTCGATTGGGGTGCAAGTTCGCCGAGCATGTGGGGGATGTTGATCTGCCCCTCGGGGGCAAAGGTCTCCTGATCGCGCGCTCCTCCGCCAAACGTAACGACGATGATCTTGCGCTTCCTGACTGCTGTGGCTGCACGCACAAAGGGGCTCGCGCCCATCAGCGCCGTTCCCACGGCCATGCCGGCCGCGTCGCGCAGAAAATCTCGCCGGGTGCGCCCAACATGCGAAGCGAGCTGGCGAGGACTCAGCGAGTTCATGGTCGGTCTGCCGGCGCTGAACTCTCCGCGCTCGAACAACTGCCTCATCCGGTCTCCCTTCTGCGATCTCTGCCACTGTGGCATGCTTTGGACTTCGTGCCGGCCCGATGTTCAAGGCTTCGCCGGAGCCTCGGACTTCGAGGAATAAATAAACTGCTGAACCTCCGCTCTCTCCTTGTCGACGTCGGCCAGGTGCTGTGCCCTGAGTTTTTGATACACCGTAAACTCAGCCTGGGCCTGCTCCTTCTGGCCCATGTGGACGTAATCCGTTCCCAGGCGATAGTGGGCATTGGGAAGGTCCGGATTGAGGCTGAGCGCGCGAATATATTCGGGGATGGACTCCGCATATTTGCGTTCATCGGCATAGAGATTTCCCAACTGCAGGTGAGCATCGGGCATTGCGTCGTCGAGTGCGATTGACCGTTTCAGCCGCGCCTCAACCTCCTGGGTATTGGGGGTGGATCCGTCGGCCTGCTGGCCCTTCCACAAACTCATCGCGTAGTAGTACTGTGCCAACGCGTTGTCTGGCTCAAGCTCGGCATACCGCTGAAACCTCTGGATGACGTCGTCCGCCTGGCTCGGCGAGCTCTGATAGGCCCTGGAGAGAAACAGATAGCAGCGGGCATCGGAGGGGTCGAGGTCTGCAGCCGCGAGGAGCGCCTTGATGGCATCCACATACAGGCCGCGGGCATAGAGAGCCATTCCCAGCCCAATCAACAGCCGGGGAGACTTTGGATATCGCTGGGACGCCGCGCGGAAGACGTCAATCGCCGGCTCGTAGGTGCGGTGCAGCAGCATCTCGCTGCCCCAGTCGAAGAGGTTGTCCTCGGTGGGATCCATGTGCGCGGCAGTCTCATACTCATTGACTGCCGCGACAAACTGCCGGTCTTTCTCGTCGACCTGGCCGAGAAGATTGTGCAGCTCTCCAGTGTCCTTCAGCTTCAGAAGGCTTTGGATTGTCTCGCGAGCCTGCGCAAGCTGCCCGGTCAGCAGGTCGGCCATGGCCAGGTCGTAGCCGTTGTCATAGGCTGTGGGATGGATGCGCTGCGCCTCTGCCAGGAGGGGGCGCGCGTCGGCAATCTTGTTCTCCTGCGCATAGAGCTCGCCGAGATCATGATTCGCATCATAGTCGCGGGGAGCGAGCGCGAGCGCCTTGCGGAATTGCTCTTCCGCCAGCTCGGTGCGGCCCAGGCGGGAGAGGCTGGCACCCAGATTCGTCCGTGCGGCAGCCGAGGTTGGCTCGGCTTGCACGGCTGCTTCGAGATGCTCAATCGCCTTCGCATCTTCCGACATCGCGGCGTAGACCACGCCCAGCAATTCCTGGGCTTCAAAACTATGGGGAACCTGGGGAACGAGGATCTCGAGCTGAGCGGCCGCCGCGTCATACTGTCCCGCGTTGTACTGGGCCACCGCCGACTGGAATTGCCGGTTCTGCTTCTGCTGCTGACTCTCCTGCGCTGCGGAGAGAGTTGCCCAGGCCAACATGGAGCAAACAACCGCAAGCTGGTATCTGGCCCTGCTGCTCACCCTCTGCCTCCGCGCGCCGCACGCGAGTTATGCGGTCTGTAAAACGATAACCCCGGAAAGGCACCGTGTGCAGTGCCTTTCCGGGGTTTTCCTCTCTGCGTTAGTAATACAGTTTGAGAGCGAACTGGATCTGGCGCGGATCGTAGGGAGCATCGCGCGTGGAACCCATCTCGCCGAAGTTGGGGCTATTGAAGTTGCCGGAGTTCGAGACCGCAACGACACCGTTGCCACCGAAGTTCGGAGCATTGAAGTTCGGGTGGTTGGCAATGTTGAAGAACTCCGTGCGGAACTGCAGGGAGAACCGATCCGTGAGCTGGAACCCTTTGAATAAGGAGAAGTCCAGCCGGTGGAATCCGGGGCCTCGCGTCGTGTCCTCTTTACCACCCAGAACGCCGCTGCCGGTGAGTGGAATGCAACCTGCGGGCGTGTTGGTGAGGGGGCCGCTCGGTCCAAGTTCGCAGGGCTGCTGGAAGGCCTTGGCGTTACCAAACCAGTTCGGCTGACCTTGCGAATCCGTGTACCGTCCCAGGTCCTGGCTTTGACCGGCGACACGAATGTCGTTGCAATTGGTTCCGGCGGTCGTGGCCGTTGGACACGAGAGGGTGATGGGCTGCCCACCCTGCAGGGTGAGAATCCAATTCACCGACCAGCCTCCGATGATGGCGTTGACGGGCTTGCTGGACTCGGCCAGGAACTTCTTGCCCTTGCCGATCGGAAGGTCATAGCTCCCACTGAAGTGCACGACCTGACGGATATCGAAGTCCGCCAGGCTCCAGTCGAACATGGGGCCGAGGCCCGGGACCGCAGGCGCCCGGTATCCACCTACGCTGCCGCCATTCAGCAAGTCACCCGCATCCGACAGGGTCTTCGAATAGGTGTAGGCGAAGAGGAACTGGAGACCGTTGGAGAACTGCTGTTCGACCTTGGTTTGCAGGCCGTTGTAGTCGCTCTTGCCAATGGTGGACTGGTAGCTGGAGTTGGACGAGAAGTCAGGGAAGGGCACGGTGCCCCCTGCCCCAGGACTGGTCTCATTGGTCGTACTGGTGCCTTCAGGCAGAAGTGCGGTGACGTTGTTCTGCCCGACGCCCGCCTGCAGGTTCGTCCCCTGGGTGAAGACATAGGCAGCCTGCACGGACAAGCCGCGCGTGATGGAGTATTGGAACGTAAGGTTGGAACTCAAGGTGCGCGGCGTTTGATAGGCGAATTGCAGCCCCTGCAAACCCAACCCCTGCGCATTCACGCTGGTTGGCGTGAATTGAACGCAGGAGAGGCCCGCCCCGATGGTTGCCGTACCGCCTGGACCCGCCGTAGGGCATCCAGCCCAGGGCGTGTTGTAGCTGATCGGCGATACAGCCTGCAGACCAGGGTTGCTGCCGGCCGTCTGCGGAGCGTAGCTGAAGTTGAAGACAAAGGGATAGTTTTCACCCAGGTTCGGGCCATATCCCTGGTTCTCAAAGGAGTTGTAAAAGAAGCCGAACCCTCCGCGCGCCACCAGTTTTGGAGTGATCTGGTAGGCAAAACCAACCCGAGGAGCGAAGTTGGTCTTTTGCGTCTGGATAAGTCCCTGGCCGTACTTGTCTGTAGATTCCAGGGTAATGCCATCCTTGGCCAACAGCGTCGTGAAGCTGGTGGACAATGCCCGATCGTCCTTTCCGGATGCGGGAATCAGGAAGGTAGGCGTTCCGTTGGGCGGACCGCTCTGGACGAAGTTTGCCTGTCCCCCATTGGTTTCGTTGATGGGGCTGAAGTAGTCCCAGCGCAGGCCCAGGTTCAGCGTCAACTTCGCGTTGACCTTCCAGTCGTCCTGGATATACCCGGCGAAATACTGCCGCGCATCGTAGGTCTTGTTGACGTTGGAGGCGTTGATGGAGTCCGAACCACCGGAGTAGTTGACGCCATTGGCGACGGTCGCGGCCTCGGGCGTGAGCAGGAATTGCGCGCGGCCGGTTCCACCGTTGTTCAACTGTGGAATGTCGGTGTAGGTTCCATTGAAGTCGAAGTTACCCCGGGAGTAGCCCGGCTGCAGCACGGAGAACTTTACATGCTGCGATTCAATTCCCGCCTTGAAGCTGTGGCTTCTCCACACCTTCGTGAAATCGTCTGTGACCTGCAGCGTCTGGCTGATTTCGTCCGAGGGTAGGAAAGCGTTGCTGCCGAGGGTCGCAAGACCGCCAATCGCGATCGACGGAAGACCGCCGTTCTCCGAGAACTGCGGAATGCCCTGGATGCCGTATTGCGCCGGAATCCCGTTTACCGCGCCCTCAGGACCGTAGCGAGTCGTATGCAGGTGGTTGAAGCCCACATGCAGCACATTGACCGTTTGCGGAGTAAAGACGTGCGTGTAGCCGAGCACGGACTGGTTCGAGTGCGCGGTCTGGATGCCCTGCTGGAAGGCGCCACCATCCGCGATGCCGCCGAAGATGCCGGGGATGAACTGCGGATCATCGACATAGCTGAAGCGAACGAAGACCTGATCCTTTTCTGTCGGGTCGACGTCACCGCGAATATCAAAGGCGTCCTTATGCTCGTAGAGGCTGGGGCTGGACGTAAAGTTCGTTGAGAGCGACGGACCCGTGGGCGCGGGAAAGAGGCTCATCAGTTTCAGAGCCACCGGATCCAGGCGGTTCGCCGGCAGTTGGTTCAATCCGCAACCCGCAAGCGTGAAGGTCTTGGTTCCCGCAGCGCAGCTTCCGAACGGGTCACGGACATAACCGGTCGTCGTCGCCACAAGGCCGGACGTGGCATCCAACTGGCCGGCGGTGACGGGGCGGGTTGTGGCAGGATCTTCAACGGTACCGAGGGGAATCGACCGGCCCAGATCATCGGTCTGAGGCGCAGAACTTGCCTGCAGGGAGATGAGGTCGGAGAGATTCGTAAACCCGCTGGTGACCTCGGCGGCGGTCGGCACGGAACCGGTTTCTACGGTGCCCTGTACGCGGCGGAAGCCTTCATAGTCTCCGAAGAAGAAGGCCTTATCCCGGAAGATGGGGCCGCCGATGGACGCGCCGAACTGGTTCTGGCGCAACGCACCTTTCTTGATGCCGGCATGGTCCTCAAACCAGTCCGCGGCATCGAGCTTGTCGTTACGGAAGAACTCCCACACCGCGCCGTGAATATGATTGGTGCCCGACTTGATGGTCGCGTTGAGAACGGCGCCAGCGGAACGTCCAAGTTCTGCGCTGAAGTCGGCTGTCTGCACCTTGAATTCCGAGATAGCGTCAACCGGCGGAAGCACGATGAAGTTGGTTCCGTTCAGGAAGTCGACGGCATTCGAGTTGTTGTCGATACCGTCGAGCAGGTAGTTATTCTGGGCGGGTCGCAGGCCGTTGGCCGAGAAGGCTCCGGACGCCGCGTTACCGCGGGTATCGGCCTGGGGCGTCTGTGTACCGGCTCCCAACTGGGCGAGGAAGGTAAAGTTGCGGCCGTTCAGCGGAAGATCGTTGACGCTCTTTTCCGTGACGACCTGGCCAACCGACGCATCCGCGGTCTGCAGCAGCGGCGGAGCGGTAGTGACTTCGACGGTCTCGGAGGCGGAGCCGAGCTTCAACTGCACGTCCACGGTCAGATTCTGCGCGACGTTTACCGTCACGTTCTCCTGTGTGGTCTTGGCAAAACCAGGGGCGGAGACCGTGATGGCATAATGGCCGATTCTCACTGGCGAGAAGGTGTACGAGCCGCGGCTATCCGTCTTGCCCTTGAGGGTTAACCCCACGTCAGTGTTCAAGAGCGTAACGGAGGCGTTGGGGACGACAGCCCCGGTCGTGTCGTTGACCGTTCCGGTAATGGAACCTTCATCCACCTGTGCCGATGCGTGCTGCATCGGGACCAGGAGAAGGCATAGGCAGGCAACCGCGAAGCAGCCCCCTCTCTTTAGCCAAGCGAGCGTGTTGCGATCAAGAGCCATCCGAATATCCTCCAAATAAATCGACCACTGCTGTCTTTTTCTTCTAATCGCCATGCAAATCTTCAAGTTCTGACGGGTGAGTTCACCCGGCGTGTAAACGCTTACAGCTATGCGGCACGAAACACTAGACCAAACCATGAAGGTGTGTCAACCAAAAGGATGAATACGATCAAGCCCGAAAGTAGTACGACCCCGACGATCCCTTCCGGGGGGAGGCCGTGGCGCGCTGTCCTCTAACCTCAATCGGTAGAAGGTTTCAGCGCATGTAATCGGTTACAGGTATGTCGCAGGAGACGTTAGCCCAACCATGGACAGAATGTCAACCGAAAGTTTGAGATCTCTCTCTACCCCCCGTCCCATCCCCGAAACGGTCGCGAACTTCGGTCAAGGTCCCTCTCTCGCCGGCTGGCTCGAGTGTTATCCTGCGGACGCCTTTCCAGAACCTTTGCCCTTTGGGAACCCATGTCCGGTCGCAGCGACGAACTATCGAAGCTTTCCAGGCGCGCTCTGCTCAAGAGCGTGGGATTTGCGCCTCTTCTACTGCGTCCGGCCCCCTTCTGGGGTGCTTCGATTCTGGCCAGTCCCGCTCCACCGCCAAGCCGGGACGCGAGCTCTTTTCCATATACCGATGTCCGCTTCACGCCTCACTATCCGACACCCTCTCCCCTGGCGGATGTGCTGCGCCTTGTCGCTCCGGGCACGGACGAATATGGAACCGAGAAGTACGCCTCGGAGATTGAAGCCCTGTTGAACGGTTGGGGACTTTCGCTGAAGGCCTCCATCCGAGACAGGGCTGAGATCCTGAAGTTCCTGCCCGCAACAATCGAAGCCTCATCCCTGACGCCCATCCAGGAGACAGCTCTTCGTTCGGGATTCGGCATCGACGCGACCAGGCGGCAATTTGGACCGGCGTCGTTACGTGACCGAGAGGAATATCTCAAGGGCCTTCACTCCTGGCTCGATGGCCTCTCCAAGCTCGAGACCGCAGAGTTTGAAATCTATCGAATCAGCGAGCGCAGCAGTTCCTCTCTTACCGTGCAGCTGCAGGTTCGCTACGACCTGGTGGCTTTTCGCAAGGACGGCCGGCGCGAGGAACGGGTGGGCTCGTGGCAGATGGAGTGGTCGCACGACGAATCGAATGCCTGGAAGGTTCGCCGGTGGGAGGCGAGCGAAGAGATACAGAGTGTTGGCGGCTCAACCGCGTTTCTCGATGTGACCGCGCAGGCACTGGGGAGCAACGAATCCTATCACCGGCAAATGCTGCACGGCGTCGACTACTGGCGAACCATCCTCGATGGAGCTTCCGGCATCGATGTCTATGCGAACAATGGCGTGGCTGCCGGCGATTACGATAACGATGGATGGGACGACTTCTATGTCTGCCAGCCAGCAGGCCTTCCCAACCGGCTCTATCGCAATCGCGGCGATGGGACCTTCGAGGATGTAACCGAGAGAGCAGGCGTCGCCGTTCTCGATAACACTGCCTGTGCCCTGTTCGCGGACTTCGACAATCGAGGGCTGCAGGACCTCCTGGTGGTTTGCGGAACTGGCCCGCTGCTGTTCGTCAATCAGGGAAACGGAACGTTTGCTCTGAAGCCTGACGCCTTCAAGTTTGCCCGCCCTCCTGAAGGAACCTTCACCCACGCCGCACTGGCCGACTACGATGGCGACGGACGGCTCGACGTCTATCTCTGCACCTACATGTATTACCTGGGCCTCGATCAATATCATTACCCGATTCCCTACTACGACGCTCGCAACGGTCCTCCCAACTGCCTCTTCCATAACGAGGGGAATGGCACCTTTGTGGAGACCACCGAAGGCGCTGGACTAAACGCAGATAACAACCGTTACAGCTTCGCGTGTGCGTGGGGCGACGCAGGCAACAACGCCAAGGGCATGCCCGATCTCTGTATCGCCAATGATTTCGGCGTCTCTCAGCTGTATCGCAATAACGGAGATGGAACGTTCACGGTCGTCTCGGAACAATCGCACATTGAGGATGTGGGCGCCGGCATGAGCGCCGCATGGGCAGACTTCGATGACGATGGAAAGCAGGACATCTATATCGCCAGCATGTGGGAAGCTGCTGGCCAGAGAGTTTCGCAACAGTCGCAGTTTCACGCCGACGCTCCCCAGCGCATTCGCAGGCTGTATCAGCGGCATGCGGAGGGGAATGCGCTCTATCGCAATCTTGGCGACGGGACCTTCAAGAACATCGGCCAGCAGGCGGGCGTCGCGATGGGCCGTTGGTCCTGGTGTTCTGACTTTTGGGACTTCGACCACGACGGATACTCCGACCTGTATGTTGCGAACGGCTACATCTCTGCAGTCAACAAAGAAGATGTTGCCAGTTTTTTCTGGCGCCAAGTGGTTGCAAAATCCCCCGAAAGCACGACCCCTTCCACGGCATATGAGCACGGGTGGAGTGCGATGAACGAATTGATTCGTTCCGACCATTCATGGAATGCGTATGAGCGCAATGTCATGTTCGCGAACAACCGCGATGGCACGTTTTCCGAGGTGTCAGGAGTTGTGGGTCTGGACTTTCTGGAGGACAGCCGCTCCTTTGCGCTTGCGGACGTCGATCAGGATGGGCGGCTTGAAGTGATCCTTCGCAATCGCAACGCTCCTCAACTACGCATCCTGCACAATGCGATGAAGGACCTTGGAGGCTCGATTGCCTTTCGCCTGCGGGGACACGAGAGCAACCGTGACGCCATTGGAACCGCCATCACGCTCGAGGCCGCCAGCCTCCGCCAGACGAAGTATCTGCAGGCAGGCTCCGGCTTTCTCGCGCAGCATTCCAAGGAGCTATTCTTTGGCGTTGGAGGAGCGGAAGGCAATCTTACCGCTACAATTCGTTGGCCCAGCGGCCTGGTTCAACGGCTTGAAGCGCTGCCGATCAATCATCGGATCGAGGTCGAGGAAGGTTCAGATTCCTTCAAGGTCAAACCCTTTGCAACAACGCCTGAAATCTATCGCCGCGAGGAGGAGCCACTCCCCATCGCTCCCCTTCCTACCCAGGTGGAGACGTGGCTGATCGTCCCTCTCAAGGCACCGCAGTTCGCGCTGCCGGATCTTGCAGGCTCCATGGTTGAGCTTCGCCAACTGCAAGGCAGCTTTACGCTGCTCACGTTCTGGGCCGTGCATGCGCCTGAGTCACTGGAACAGTTGAAGCAACTCAATCAGCAGAGAGCCGGGTTCACAGACAGCCGCACACAGATCCTTGCGGTGAACATCGATGAGGGTGCCGATCGTTCCTCCGCGCGCTCCGCGGTTGAAGCAGAGTCGCTTTTCTTCCCGGCGGTATTCGCAACAGACGAGGTGGCCGGCGTCTACAACATCATCTATCGGTATCTATTCGATCGTCGCCGAGACCTCGGCCTGCCCACATCGTTCCTTGTCGATCGTGAGGGCCTGATCATCAAGGTGTATCAAGGTCTTGTGAGCGCCGATCATGTGCTGGAGGATGTGCGGACCGCCCCGTCCACTACCGCGGAACGGACAGAACGCGCGATTCCCTTCAAAGGCAGGCTCTTTCAGGGAGCGTTCCAGCGGAACGCATTCACCTACGGGGTCGCCATGTTTCAGGACGGTTATCTTGCGCAGGCGGAGGATGCGTTCCAGGAGGTGATCGCGGCGAGGCCCGACGACCCTGAAGCGTACTACAACCTCGGGACCCTGAACCTTCGCACGGAGCATCTGCCCGAAGCGCGGCGATTCCTCGAGCAGACAGTGAAGCTGAAACCAAACTATCCGGAGGCATGGAATAACCTGGGGATGATCTCCGCGCAAGAGGGAGATGCGGACGCTGCGATCAGCAACTTCCAGCAGGCCTTGCAGCTGCGTCCCGCCTATGACATCGCGTTGCTCAACCTGGGCAATGTCTACCGCCGGCGAAAGGACTTCGGCAAAGCGGAAGAGTGCCTGACCCAAGCGCTCGAACTTCGACCCGATGATCCCGACATCAACTACAGTGTCGGAATGCTGCACGCCCAGCAGGGCCAATTGCAGCCGGCAGCTCAATACCTGCAGAGGGCCATCCAACTCCGCCCGGCCTATTCCGAAGCGCTCAATAACCTGGGGATTGTGTTCGTGCGCATGCAGGATTATGCGGAGGCTGAGGAGCAATTCAAAACGGGCATCCGCCTGGCTCCCGAAAACGATCAGGCCTATCTCAATCTTGCTCGCCTCTACATCATGCAACATGACAAAGACAAGGCGAGGCAGGTCCTGCTGGAGTTGCTGCATATTCAGCCGAACAATTCGACTGCACTGCAAGCGCTCGACGTATTACGATGACTCCGCCGGATAGATCGTGATCTTGTTCGCCTTCTCGCGGGTCAGCCTTGCCTTTGGGAAACAGATCGGAGTGACGATGCGTGGATTGCGCCTGGCAACGATCGTCGTGATTTCAGCGCCCCTGCTGGCCACCATGCCAGGCAACGCGCAGGGCCCGCCTCAACAGTCGACCGCCTCATTGCAGCACGCAGAAATCGTGCTTGGCCAGGGACGTCTCGATGAAGCGCGAGTCATCACTCTCGACGCTCTGCGACAGCATCCGAGCCCGGATGGCTTCAATCTCCTGGGTGTCATTGATAGCCAGCAGCACGATGATGCTGGTGCTCTTGTTGCTTTTCAGAATGCGTTGCAACTGGATCCGCGGTCCGTTGCGGCGCATGACAACATCGGCAATATCTACCTTACTGAAAAGCAGTTTGATCGAGCAGAGAAGGAGTTTCGCATCGTCCTGCAAATTGCCCCTCGGGACGAGACTGCCAACTACAACGTTGCTGCACTCTTGATGAATCGAGGATCCTCTGCCGGGGCCATTCCATACCTGGAGAAGGTTCATCCCGAAACCGTCCGGTCGCGCTTCGGCCTGATTCGTGCCTACCTGCAAACTCACCGGATCGCCGAAGCACTCCGCGTGGCTGAGCAACTCTCGGCAATCGAGCCCGATGACGCTCAGTTACATTTCTCTCTCGGCGTCCTTCTGGCATCGCAGCAACAATACAAGGCGGCCCAACCTGAACTTGAGAAGGCGGATAGTTTGCAGCCGGGAACCTTTGAGATCGCCTTCAACCTTGGGCAGGTCTGCCTTCGCAACGGCGATGATAAGGATGCGGATCTTGCTCTGAGCCGCGCCCTTGGTCTGAAGCCCGATGCCCCTGAGGCCTTATTTCTGCTGGCGCAAGTCGATGTCAACCGACAGCGGCCACTCGACGCCCTCGATCTCCTGGTGCGCGCAAATAAATTGTCCCCGGATAATCCGGACATTCTTTACTTGATGGCGCAGATCAGCATCTCGCAGGGATATTACGAGGACGCGCTGGCTCCGCTTAACAGGGCCATTCAAATCGACCCACATCGCTTGGACGTGCGGGAGTCCCTGGCAGAGTGCCTCTTCCATGCCGATCAAATGGATAAGGCCATTGAAGGGTTCACGACACTGATTCAAATGAAACCATCGGCGAGAGCCTATTCTTTTCTGGGACTCGCGAACACTCATCTCGGGAGATTTGACGATGCCGCGCAGGACTTTCAGCATGCGCTGCGCCTGGAGCCTCATAATCTTTTCTGCTTATTTCAGTTAGGCTACATTGCGCGGCAAAAGGGTGAGACCACAGCAGCGGCAGCCATCTTCGCAAAGGTTCTTCAATCGAACCCGGACTATCCCTATGCCCTACTCGAGTTATCGAATATTGAGATGGAGCGCACGCATTTTTCCGAGGCGCAGCGGCTCTTAAGGAGATATGTCCGCGTGAGCGACACACCTGCAACTGGTTACTATAAATTGGCAATGGTAGAAGAGCGCCTGCACGACCATGCTGAGGCTCAGCATGATTTAGCGCAGTTCCAAAGTCTCTCGAGAAACTCCACGCCTAACGCTCATCCCTACGACAATCTCTTTGCTTATATCGACAACTGGTCAAAACTTGCTCCTGAAATCAGAGCACAGCAGGACTTGGCTGCTCTTATGGAACAACTGAAACTGCACCCCGGCCAGCGCGAGGTCTTGTTTGCCTTAACCGAGGAGTACCTAAAGGAAGGCAAATTGGATGACGCGAAGGCCACCGTGGCGCAAGTTGATAAGGATTATCCCGATGACTCAAGAAGTCTAACGAGTGAAGGGGTCTTACTTGCGCGTTATGGCTTGTATGGCGATGCGATCCAGCAGTTCCTTGCGGCGCAGCAATCCGCTCCTGACTCCGACGACATTAGCTATGATCTTGCCGACGCTTATTTTCGCAAGGGGCTCTACCGCGAGGCGCTCGATGCGGCTAAGCAGGTCTCGGAGAAAGGACAACAAGATGACGCCTTTCTCGCCCTACTCGGCGACATCTATGCTCACATCGGAGATGGTCAGCGGGCACAGGATCTGTTCGAGCGTGCAATCAAGCAGAATCCGGATAATGACCAGGATTATCTCTCGCTCGCGTTGTTGAAGTTGCGCCAAAATGACATACTCGCGGCGAAGCAGATTCTGATGCGGGGCCAAGCTCGGGTTCCCGGATCAGGAAGGATTATTTGGGGACTCGGCTTAGTGGCCGCATTGCAAGGTGAAACGACTCAGGCATCCAAGCTGCTGGAACGCGCGGTTGAGATCTTGCCCGCGTGGCCAGGCGCCTATTCCACCCTTGGAGTGTTTTACTACGAAACTGGCCAACTCACGAAGGCCAGGGAAGTGCTGGATCGATTCAAGGATAGTGGTGCGCGGGGCGCGCTGGATGTGGATCGCATCGAGGAGACGCTCGCGCAGACACCTGCCAGCGCTTCAACCGGCGATGAACCACTGTCGAGCACCAAGAGATTGCAACTGCTTCAGATCGCACTCTTCCTTGCGGACAAGACCATGTGAGCGTTCCTCCCGCGTTCATCACCTACGATTCCAAAAGCGTGTCCAGCGTGCCGATGCACATATGATCGGCGGGAACCGGTCGCTGAGCCTCTGCGTTGTCGCATGATCGATCGCTATAATGTCTGCCAGTTATGATCTTCCCTCGACGGCGCTTCATCGGATCTTCCATGCTTGTGCTTGGCAGCGCATTGACAGATGCGCTCACCACCCCGCTTTGGCGATGGACTCATGCACTGACCGTGGAGGCAGCGGTCTCAACGGCTACCTCCACCGGAGTGCAGTATGTCGACGTCGCCCAGCAGGCTGGATTGACGATTCCTAACGTGTGGGGAGGGATCAACCATAAGCGCTCCATCATCGAGACAAAGGGCAGCGGGCTTGCATTCTTTGATTACGATAACGATGGATGGCTGGACATCTATCTCACCAATGGCGATCGGCTCGACACTACGTGGCCGAAGGGAGAGGCTCCGATCTCCCACCTTTACAAAAATAATCGTGACGGAACGTTTACCAACGTAACGCAGGGATCAGGCTTGGGAGTTACCGGATGGCAGACGGGCGTCTGCGTCGGAGACTACAACAACGATGGATGGGATGATCTCTTCTGCTGCTTCCTCGGCCATAACATCCTCTTTCATAACAACGGGAATGGAACCTTCACCGATGTGACCCATAAAGCCGGCCTCTCTCAGGAGAAGGGTCGCTGGGGGGCCGGATGTACTTTCCTCGATTATGACCGAGATGGCCATCTGGATTTATTTGTTTGCAACTACATCAAGATAGATCCAGAGAAGATTCCTTCAGCCAGCAAGACAGAATACTGTCAGTGGAAAGGAATACCGATCATGTGTGGTCCCCGAGGTCTTCCTGGCGATACTAACATCCTCTATCACAACAATGGGGATGGCACCTTTACAGATGTCTCGCAGAAATCTGGAATATTGGAGCCTGGACCACGGTACTCCATAACAGCTGTCTCTTATGATTTCGACAATGATGGTTGGCCGGATATTTATATCGCTGTCGATTCCGAACCAAGTATTTTATTCAAGAATAATCACGATGGAACGTTCACTGATATTGCGGTGATGGCGGGCTGCGCCTATAACGTGGATGGCCATGAACAAGCCGGTATGGGAGTCGCGGTTGCAGATTATGATTGCGACGGATGGTTCGATATATTCAAGACCAATTTCGTGGATGACACCTGCAATCTATATCACAATAACGGAGACGGCACCTTCACCGACGTATCCCTTCCTTCAGGCATCGGCGTCAATAATCGATATGTTGCATGGGGGTGCGGGTTCGTCGATTTCGACAATGATGGCTGGCAGGACATTATTCAGGTGAATGGGCATGTTTATCCGGAGGTCGATCAATATGACTTCGGCGAAGCCTTCAAGAATCCACGGCTGGCCTATCGAAATCTTGGGAATGGAACCTTCAAGGATGTGTCGGCCGAGATGGGTCCCGGAATCAGTGAGCGATTTTCAAGCCGCGGCGCCGCATTTGGGGATTACAACAATAACGGCAATATGGATGTGCTTGTCCTGAACCTGAACGACCTGCCCTCTCTGCTTCGCAATGAGGGTGGCAATCGGCAAAACTGGATCAAGATTAAGCTGGTAGGCACCAAGTGCAATCGCACTGCGATTGGCGCGCGGGTACGGGTGTTCACCCATAAGCACGTCCAAATGGACGAGGTCCATAGCGGCACCAGTGTGATGGCCCAAAGCGATTTGCGACTACACTTCGGTCTGGGTAAGGCAGACAGCGTGGACGTGATTGAGGTGAAGTGGCCAACCACCCAGAAGATCGAACGGTTCACCCAGGTTCAAGCGAACCAGATACTTACCATTCGCGAAGGCGAAGGGATTATTGGCACCTATAAACCCAAATTGTCCTGACCCTTCCTGCCTGGATCTTGCGCCTTGACTCGTCGGGCTGGTTGCTAGAGATCGCATGATTGACTCACAACCGGAAAATTCGTAGCACTTAGTGCGCGGCATTATTTTCCGACGAACCCGGCAGCACGATCAGGAACTGCTTTACCTCTCGCCGCTGGCTTTCAACTTCGGCTGCCTGCTGTTGCTTGATCTGATCGTGAAGCTGGAATTCCTGTTTGGCTTTCGCTGGTTGAGCAGTCCGATCGTATGCCATGCCGAGACGATAATGCGCGTCTGCCAGCCCGGGGTCGGCGCCAATTGCCTTCTGATAGAAGTCGATCGCCCGCTCAAAGGATTGCTTGGAAGCAGCGAGAATTCCGAGTTCCAGATACGCTTCACCGTAGTTGGGGTCGATGGACACAGCCTTCAGCAGCAGCGCCATTGCATGCTGGACCACCATCTCATCCGGCCGCTGCTCCTGGCGCTTCAAGAGAGACATTGCGTATAGATAATTTGCAACGGAGCTTCCGGGTTGCGACTGCACAAAGCGTGCCAACCGTGGCTCGATGCAGGCTAACGGATCAGGAGCCGCTATCTGAATCCTTCCCATGAAGACATAGGGATTGGGGTCTTCTGGATTCAGATCCGAAGCAACGCAAAGCCGCTGCGCCGCTTGATCATAGCGGGCTCCTGCAAATAGCGCCGTCCCCAGGGCCGTCTGCATTCTCACCGATCGCGGATACGCCTCTGTACCCTTGCGGAGCACCTCCTGAGCCTGCCAGATGGCGCGATGCAGTAAAAGCTCGGAACCCCACTCGAAGTAGTTCTGTTCGCTCGGATTCAGCTTTGCCGCCTCGTTATATTCGCGCACAGCCGAGAGTGGATCGCCCATCTGCTCATCGAGCTCTGCAGCCAGGCGGCACAAGTCTGCACTTGGTTGCCTGGCGATGAGCTCCTTCACCCGCTTGCGGGCCCGGGGCAAATCTCCCGCACCTTCGTATGCCCGCCCCAGATCGTACTGATTTTCCTGATCCTCTGGCTCTGCCTGGTAAGCCCTCTCGAGCAGCGGAATCGCCTCCGCATATCTTTCCGCATCCAGGTAAAAGACACCGAGCTGATGATTCGCGTGGAAGCTCGTTGGTGCATCGGCAAGAGCCCTGCGCAGCTCATTCTCTGATGCGACCGTGGCTCCAACTCCCGACGCTGGATCAGGCGTCGCTCCGCTTGCGCCCTGCGGCTTCAGGCTTCTCGTCTCTTTCGCCAGGGTCTCTGTCGTGCGCAACGTCGAATCGGATCCGTGACCACCCACGGCAGTCCAATCAGTCACCCCGGCGATGGTGAAGTTCGGTTGATCGGCAAACTCCATTGCCGGAGCTAAGGAAGCGGAAGATTTTGCGGAAGCCGGAGGACCTTCCGTCTCCCGCAACGTTAGATCCAGCTGAAGCCTGCATTTGTCCGGCAGGGGGACAACATCCTGCACCTTACTGAGCCGTCCTGCCTTCTCCGCATGAATGCGAAAACTCACGCTACCGATGGAAGAGAACACGAATTGACCGGCGGCATCTGTGTTCGTCTTGAGATCGGCTCCGGAAGGTTCCGCGGTCAGATACACGTCTGCACGCTGCACGGCTTGACCATCGGCGTCACGGACGGTGCCCGTGATCGTTACGCCGTTCGAACACCGCGGAGGCGCCTGCTGCGCACAGGCGGCGAAGGCCGGAAGCGCCAGCAAAATCGTGCCGATCCACAGCCATCCGCTACGCGCAACATGCGCGCTGGTCCTTGATCGAGGGGACGTCCCTGCAGAGGGCACCCACGCTGCGGCGGTCAGCTTCCCCAGACCGCCGGGCTTCCCGATGAGCCTCCCGTTGGGTCCGGCAGGATCGCGCTCTTCATTCGCTGACCGGACGTCCAACATGCTGCCTCTCCTTCCAGATACTGTATAGCCGGCCTTCGTGTATGGAGGTCGGGCCTGCAGCGAGGCCAACACCCCGTTGAACCGCTGGTCCCTGCTCAGAATTGGTTCAAACCAAACGACGCAACTACGATTATCGTAAGGAATGCCTGAGTATGGAACTCTGAACGCAGCGAAAATCGATTTGGCTGCCAATTATTGCATCGCCACAAGTTCGGCTGCACAGCGAACTGACCCTCCCAATCTAGATCTTCAGCCCACGTCAACCGTAGGGCTGGTCCGTTTTCACTCGCAGAACAAGCGCAGTTGCCGGGCGCTTCTAAGAATCGTGAGCCTTTGCCTGGCGCTGTGTTTCTTCTTTTCTCAGCCACAGTGGGCACAAACTCCCAATCCATCGGGCGCACAGTGGGGTGGGGTGGTGCGCAACGATGCCGGCCAGCCGGTCGCCGGAGCAACCATCAAGATTGCCGGGCCAGCCGGCACGCTCACCACAAGTACCGGGCCACACGGAGATTTTCGCTTTTTGAATGTGGCACCGGGAGCCTACACGCTGACCGTTCGCATGCCGAAGAAAGCAGCCACAGCCGCAGTGTCGATCCACCTTCCGGGCGCGGATGTCGTGTTGACCATTTCGCCGCAGAATGTAATCGGGATCAGCGTGGCTCCAGTGCCCGTTTCATCTGCCGCGGATGCCAAATCCGGCGGCGAACATTTATCCGGTCAGGCGGTGAGCGAGTTGCCGCTGAACGGTCGCGACTTCAGCACGCTGCTTCTGTTGGCTGCGGGCACCATGACCGACGTGAATGGCGCAACGAACTTCACGCAGCAGTTTGCCATCAATGGGCAACGCGGTGTGGAAGCCACGTTTGCCATGGACGGCGCCGACATCAGCGATCCGGAGATGGGCGGAGCCGCATTCAGCAACTTCAATGTGGACGCAATCGAGAATATCCAGTCCAGTTCCGGCTGGATGCCGGCCGAGATTGGCCGTGGCGCGTCGGGATTTACCAACATTCTTACCCGCTCGGGTCAGTAGCGGCTTTCACGGATCGTTTTTCGAATTTATCCGCAATTCAGCCTTCGATGCCCGCAATTATTTCGACCATCCCTCGATTGCTGAGCCCGGGCGGATTCCTCCCTTCCATCGCAACGAGTTCGGGTTCACGAACGGTGGCCCCGTGGTGATGCCACGGTTGTATGACGGTCGAGGCAAGACCTATTACTTCGGGCAATACCAGGGATTTCGGCAGGTGCTTGGAACCACCCAGGTTTTGCCCGTGCCGACGCTTGAGGAACGCGCCGGCTACGACACGGTGACCTACGCCGATGGCAGCACGGATACGCTGCAGGTTCCTGTCAATCCGCAGATCAGCGCGGTCCTGGCCCGCTATCCATTGCCCAACGACCCGACCGGCACCTATGGAGCGCGCACCTATGCGGCCCCTTCCAATGTCGTCACGAATGCCGATCAGTTTTCTCTCCGGCTCGACCAGAAGCTTGGCGAAAAGGGTCAACTCCTTGCGCGCTTCACCTACAACAACCTGACCGGGCCAACCACCAATCCTGACCAAACGATCATCGACTCCAGCTTCGGCGTCCAGTACATCGACCGGCAGCGCAATCTGGTGCTCACCTATACGCGCGCCGCATCGCCGCGTCTCCTTTGGTCATCCTCGATCAGCGTTACGCGCACCACGCCGTTATTTGCGACGCCAAACCATGCGGACCCCGCTCTGAAGTTTGTTGACGGGCTCTACGAAGGATTCGATACCGCGGCAGGATCGGTGATGTCCGCGTTCGGCAATCTTTTTCAAGGCCAGCAGAACGTCTCGTGGACAACCGGGAGCCACGCGTTCAAGTTCGGTGCGGAGGCCCGGCTCAATCGCGACACCACTTACTTCGGCATCAGTCCCAATGGCGAATACGACTTCGGCGGTGGCACCGTCTACTCTCCGGTATTCATTCCTTCCGCGAGCGGCATGCATAACATTGCACCGGGCGACCCTCTGCCGGACACCCTCAGCAGCCTGCTCACCGGCTATCCCTATAGCTACACGGTTGCGGTGGCTCCGCCCTATTTTTCGAACGGCTCGCACATCGGTCCAGCCGCAGTTAGTCGCAATGACGTCAACGTCTACTTCGAGGACACATGGAAGATGAATGATCGATTCACTCTGGATTACGGCTTGCGGTACGAGGTCTACTCGCCGATCACAGAGCGTGCCCACCGCACGTCGAGCTTCCTTGAGGTGAATCCGCCGGCGGGAACCCCGCAGCAGTATTTGATCAATCCGCAGCCCGGATATCAATCTGGCTGGAACGGCTGGGGGCCGCGCGTTCAGCTTGATTGGCGCGCTCCGCAAAGGCTGCTGGTGCATGTCGGTGGAGCGATCACGGTGATTCCGCCAAATATCTGGCAGGACAACTTCCTCACCGGCTCCACGCCATTCGTCGCCTATCCGCGCGTGAACGCGGCAAAGAACGTGCAGATCCCGTATGGATTCCAGATCACCCCGTCCGAGTTGCCGCTCACCTACACCCCCGCGGGAGTGAACATCTTCGCCAGCGGCAACCCGAAGCAGGTTCCTGCCAACACCGTGATGGATGTGAACCGCTACGAGCACGACCTGGCTGCGCTGGCGCCTGGCCAGCAGCTATCGCTGCTCAACCTCAGCGCCATCGACCGCCGCTTCGGCAACGGCTTTCTCCAAACGTGGACACTCGGCGTCGAACGGCAATTCGGTGGCCTTACGGCCGACGCGACCTATATCGGAACCGCAGCATTCCGCCTGCCTCGCGTGTCATTCCCCAACGCCTTTCCTGGTGCGGAACCAGGCTTCGCGCCCTACACGACGTTCGACAGCACGGGCGCAGTGACAGGAGGCTTCGGCTTCGAGTCCGTCATCACGGACACGTCACACTCTTCGTATCACGCGCTCCAGACCTCCCTCTCAGGCACCATCCTGCATGGCGGGCCAAGCATTCAGGCTGGCTATACCTGGGCGAAGTCGCTCGATGATACCAGTGGCTTGACGGGAGGAACGGGCTCTACCGGAGCCGTCGCTCTCACCGCTCCACAAAATCCTTTCGACACGCATCCGGAGAAAGGACCCTCCAATTTCGACGTGGCGCACGCATTTACGCTCAGCGCGGCTCAGGACCTGCAACTGCAAAAGGTGAGTTTTCTCCGCCCGGTCAGCAGGACCATCACGGCAGGATGGGAGCTGCTGAGCATCTCCACCATCACGAGCGGCTCCCCGTTCACGGTCTATTCGGGGATTCAGCAGACAGGTGTTGGGACGAATGGCACTGACCGTCCTGACCAGATTGCTACACCGGATCTATCGACGGCGCACAGCTCATCCCGCAGCCGTGAAGACTACTTTGGCAGGGGGGCGAACAACAGCTCGTTCTTTTTCATTCCTATCGGGATTCCCGGGGGTACAGGACCAAATGCAGGACGCTTCGGCACCTTGGGACGGAACACGTTCTTCGGTCCCGCCTATTACGACTTTGACTACGCCCTGATCAAGAGCACGCCTTTGGGACACCGCGCGTCCGGAGTAGAAAGAGGGGATGTTCAATTCCGCGCGGAGTTTTTTAATCTCTTCAATGTCGTCAACATGGGGCTTCCCGCCAACACCATCAAGGGTTCGGGGTTCGGCCTCATCAGCAAGACTGCGGGAACGTCACGACAGATCCAGTTTTCGATCAAACTGATCTACTAGCGGATCGTCTCACATCCTTACGATCCTCTTGGAAGATTCCAGTGGCCGAGCGAATACAAACGATGTTGAGGACCTTCTGAAGTTAGGGAGCGACGCTCGACTGCCGAACGATGAGTGTCGGTTCAAGCAGTTCTACGCGCGGGAGCTGCCGTGGCGTGCTAGCCAGCTCGATCGCCAACTCTCCCGCCAGCGCACCGATGCGCTCCGTTGCCTGATCGATCGACGTGAGCGGCACCTTGAGATAGGGGGCATAGCGCAGATTGCCGCACCCGACAAACGCGAGATCCTGCGGGATCGACAGGCCCGCATCCATCGCAGCCTGCATGGCCCCGATGGCCGTGAGGTCGTTGTAGCAGAAGACTCCGTCGGGACGCGAGCGCCTGGAGAGAAGCTCCTGCATGGCCTGGTAGCCGGCAGCGTCGCCAGCCTCCTCAAAGCGTTCACGAGTGACGACGTAGTTCTTCGGCAGGTGCATGCCGGCCTTCGCCAGAGCCTTCTGATATCCACGGAGACGATCGAGTGACGGGCTGGTGCTGCTGCCGCCAATGTGCGCGATGCGCGTTCGGCCCGTCTCCAACAGATGGCGCGTCGCCATTTCGCCAGCCATCACATCATTGCAGCCGACGAAGTTCGCCTTCAAAGAACGAAACCGCCGGTCGAGCAGCACGAGCGGAATGTTCGTGTCGCCGAGAAAGGGCCGCGCCATCGCGTGCGGCTGACAGGACGCGACAACGATGGCGTCCATGCCGCGGTTCAGCATCGTTCGAATCTCGTTTCGCTCGATCTCCGGGTCTTCTTCCGAGGAGGCCAGCATGAGCGCGAAGCCCTTCTGCCGCAAGGTCCCGCTCAGCGACTTCGCCAGTTCGGCGAAGAACGGATGCACCAGGTCCGGCACCACCAGACCCACCGCGAACGACTGTCCGCTGGCCAGCGCCTGCGCCAGCATATTGGGCTCGTACTTCAGCTCCTTCATGCGCCGCAAGACGCGCGACCGTGTGGCTTCGCCGATGTCGGATCTACCGCGAAGGACCTTCGAGACTGTGACGGTGGAGACACCCAGATCCCGGGCTATATCTTTCAACCGAACGGCCATGCGTTCTCCAGAGAGGGCTGTTGCGCATCCGCTGCAAAGCCGTATCCAGTGTAGCGGCGATCCTCAACTGAATCGCGTGCCCCGCCACAACGCCCATCCGCCGCCCGCCAACGAGGCCAGCAGCACCACACTCAATATCACGATCCAGTGCAGGTTCATCCCCAGCGCGGGCACCTTCGCGTTTACGCCGAGCCAGACAAAGATGAGGGTAGCCAGCGCAACGATGACGCCATCCCACCAGCGCCTGCGCTCCTTGCGGCTGCCGAACTCGTCTCCACTCTGGGCAAGCAGCACTTCCTCGTAATCCAGGCCGTAGCGGTCGCACTCCCGCTCCAGCGCCATATTTCGCGAGAGGTGTTCGCGAGAGGAAGCCACCGCCGTGCTGATCGAAAGCGCTCCGAGAACCATCAGCACGGACCCAGCCAGCACCAGGATCAGGTGAACGCGACTCGCGTGCACAAGTTCTCCAAAGACCAGGGCGCCCCACGCGAGTCCCCACAGTTGGTTCGTGTTGGAAAGCGGAATGCCTCGACCGATGCCAAGATACTTGGTGGCGAATTGCTGGAAGATGTCGCCCACCACCCATACGAATCCGCCCAGAAAAAGCCAGAAGAGTAACTGCTTGTTATGCGCCAGTTGGAATGCGGAGGAGTGGAAACCTCCGTCGAGTGAGTACGTCAGCATCAGCATGGTACCAAGCTCGCCCATGGTGAACACGGTAACGAAGGAGAGGGGGTTCATGCCGCTCAAATACGCTTTGCGATACGGAACATACATCGTTCCCCACATCAGACTGGCTCCGCCAGCAGCCAGCAGGCCGTGCACCGCGTGCGGCGAAACGGCAGAGCCTGTATCCATCGTGCTGTAGCCGAGCATGATCGCCGCCACCACAATGACAATGGCACCGAGCACGACCTTGAGGAGGTTCTTCGCGCTCGCACCGTCCAATTCGCGAAAGAGCAGCATCCCCCACCCCAGTCCGACCAGGCCGTTGGTATTCCAGAGTGGAAATGCCGTTGCGAGGCCCACATCCCGTATCGCGAAGACCGTGAGGGTGTTCGCCACAGCCCAAAGAGCGCCAGCCAGGATCGCCCATAGGATCAGGTGTTTCTTTGCGGCAAGATCGGCAAAGACGTAGCTGGTCCCTTTGAGCAGCGTAGGAAAAGTCCAGCGCGCCGTGAACACGCCGGCCACCATGCAAAGGGAGATAGCGAAGGGTGAAAAGCCCGCGTTCACCAGCTTGGTCGGCGCCTCTGCGCTGCCTAGCCAAACGCCCGCCGCAAGGCCACAGATCACACCCATCCCGTGCAATGAAAGATTCGTTCTCGCGGACCGAGGCTGGACATCCGCCGTGCGACTCACCATGCCCAAACTCTCTCCCGTGGGTTGAACGTTCCTCTAGTGCAGAAAAACCAGCAAAAGAATACCAGCGATCAATACCCCGGCCGGCACCCAGAACTGAACATCGGTCAAAATGGCCTTGACGGCCTGAGGCCTGCTGCTTCGATCCATGTGCCTCTCACCTTCCATTCATCCATCCGCAGAATTCACGCCGTCGTGAGCGATTCCGCTCGGCTACGGTAGAGGCTTGCTCCTGGCCGTGTCAAGCGCCAGGGAAGGAGCCGGCTTGCTCGTGCGTTCTTGAGAGGATTTGCGTATGCTTATTGCCACCTGTTACGTTAGCGGTTACGTAACGTGCGGAGCCTCATCCTTGCAAGGTTCTCGAATCGGTCCTCCTCAGGAGATTTGCCATGCGTTCCTCAATCCACCCTCCCGACCAGCCACTGCAAGACCTCGACGAATGGGATGCTTTCCTCGCAGAACGCTACAAAGAAGGCAAGACGGAAGAAGAGTTTCGCGTGTACGACGCCACCGCCACGCCCGGTGTTGCGGAGTTCTATCGGCTGAACCACGAGAACATGACCGTCGACTACGTACTCGGCAAAGAGGAGGAATACTTCAGCCTCAACAAGGGCCAGAAGACCATCTGGGAGGCGGCCGACTTTCTCAACACGCTCGTGGATGACAGCGATCCGGACACCGACCTGACCCAGATCGAACACCTGCTACAGACCTCCGAGGCCATGCGCCGTGATGAGTGCCCGCGCTGGATGATTCTGACCGGATTCATCCATGACCTGGGCAAATGCCTGTGCCTCTACGGAGAGCCGCAGTGGGGCGTCGTCGGGGATACCTTTCCTGTGGGTTGCGCGTGGTCCAACGACATTGTCTTCCCCGAATACTTTGCCAGGAATCCGGACCGCGCCGTCCCCGAATATCAGACGAAGTTCGGAATCTATGAGCCACACTGCGGCCTGGAGAATGTGCACATGTCGTTCGGGCACGACGCCTACATTGCCGAGGTGATGAAATCGTACCTGCGCGATGAATCCCTCTACATGCTGCGCTTTCACTCGTTCTACCCTTGGCATAAGCACGGCGCTTACGATCACCTGTGCAATGACAAGGATCGTTCCATGCTCGAGTGGGTGCTCAAGTTCAATCAGTACGACCTTTACTCCAAGGGGCACGCCAAGCCGAACCTCAAGGACTTGAAGCCCTACTACGATGACCTCTTCGCCGAGTTTCTTCCCGCAACCCTGGCTTGGTAGAAGTCAGCGACTCGGCTCCATCATCGGAGCCGCGTCGCGTGGATGAAATCGCGGTCGTCCGTGGTCAGTGCGGGCGCACCTCCAGGTGAGCACGGAGAAGGATTTCGTCAGAGGCCCTCCCGACCAGGATGTCGAACGCTCCCGGCTCCACGCGAAAGCCTTTCGCTCGCACGTCGTAGAAGGCGAGTTGCGAGATGGGCAGCGAGAACTCGACGCGCGTCGTCTCGCCAGGCTGCAAGTCGACGCGCTTGAACGCCCGCAGACTCTCAATGGGCTGATATGTGACGCTCTCCTCCTGGTGGGTATAGAGCTGCGCAACATCGGCCCCTTCGCGATCGCCGGCGTTCTTGATGTTGAACGAGACCTGCACTGTGCCGGTGGCTGCGCTCGATGAGGCGGACAGCTTCAGGTCGCTGTATTCGAAGCGGGTATAACTGAGCCCATGGCCGAACGCATAGAGCGGGAGGCCCTTAAAGTACATGTAGGTGAAGCCTTTCGAGACGTCGTACTCGCGGGATGGCGGAACGCCGTCGAGGCTGGCGTAGACCGTATAGGGAAGATGGCCGCCGGGATCGTCGGCGCCGAAGAGTGCGCGTGCGATGGCGATGCCTCCCATCTCGCCCGGATACCAGGCGTCGAGAATCGCGGGCAGATGATCGTTCGCCCAGGTCACGGCGAGCGGGCCAGCGTTCATGAGGACGAGGACCGTCTTCGGATTGGCCGCGTAGACAGCTTCGAGCAACTGCTCCTGCGCTCCGGGAAGATTGAGGTCGCGGCGGTCGTGGCCTTCGGCCTCCACTTTGAGATTCGTGCCGAGACAGAGGATGGCTACATCGGACTTTCGGGCAAGGTCAGCGGCCCGTCGAATCGCTGCGGGATCGGCAGCATCGGTAAACCCGGCGCCCTGCTCGTATTCCACGCGAGCTCCCTTTCCTAAGAACTGGCTGAGGCCTTCAAAGGGGCTGATCTTGCGGGTAGGCTTCCCATAGTAGTTGCCGGTCTCGTAGTCGTCGCCAGCGGCCGGACCGATGACGGCGACCGAATGAATCTCGTCCTGCTTGAGCGGCAGGAAGTTTCCGCGATTGCTGAGCAGCGTGATGGACTCTTCCGACGCCTTGAGCGATAGAGCAATATGCTCGGGCGAACGGACGACCGACATTGGAATATTGTTGTAGGGCTGGTCCGCCGGAGGATCGAAGACGCCGAGCCGGAAGCCGACACGGAGGACGCGGCCAAGGGCTCGATCGACGTCGGCAGTGGTGAGCAGACCGCGCTTCACTGCCAGCGGAATGTTGGTCTGGAACTCCGCATCGTCCGAGTCGTTGCCTGCCTTGATCGCCATGGCCGTCGCGAGCACGGGATCATCGGTGAGTCGCTGGCCCACCTCCTCCGACCCCTTGCGCGACCCGGTGAGCAGCGCGACTGCGCCGAGGTCGTCGGTGACGAAGCCGTCAAAGCCCCACTGGTCGCGAAGAATGTCCGTGAGCAGGCGATGGTTCACAGCATCCGGCGTTCCGTTGATGGCGTTGTACGAAGACATCAGCGACTGCGGATGAGCCTGCGTGACGACCATCTTCCACTGCGCCAGCCAGTACTCCATCAGGTTGCGGTCGTCGACCACCGCGTTGCCATGTTGGCGTCCGTTCTCCACGTTGTAGACGGCATAGTGCTTGATTGTTGCTGCGAGCTTCAGGTGGTTGGGATCGTCTCCCTGCAACCCCTTGACGTAGGCGATGCCCATCTCGCCGGTGAGATACGGATCTTCGCTGAAGATCTCCTGGATACGCCCCCACCGCGGATCACGCGCGAGGTTGATGACGGGCGAACGATAGACGAGACCATGGCGCGTGCGAGGTCCCTCCGCTCCGCTGTTGTAGAGTGCGCGGCCTTCATCCGACATGGCGTCGGCAATGGAGTGAACCAGGGCCGGATCCCATGTCGCGCCCATCGCGATCGGCGCCGGAAAGAGCGTCGTCGGTTCCTTCGACCACACGCCGTGCAACGTCTGGTTCCATCCTCCCCACAGAGGGATATTGAGTCGCGGGATCCCGGTGTTCGTGTGGTTCAGAAGCTCAGCCTTCTCCTCAAGCGTAAGTCGCCCGATGAGATCGGAGACACGCTGACCGATTGGCTTCGATGGATCGAGATAGAGCGGCCGGGCCGCCGTTTGCGCGATTCCTGTCACGCCGCAAAGTACGAGCGTGATGCAGACGAGGTGCGTACGGATCGAGACAAGACGTGCTGCAAGCGAGCGGTATTCCATGACGACTCCCTGAGTTGGCTCTACGGTTTCGGGTTAGCGGGATGGCGAAGCACCTCGACGACGGCAGACATATCTTTCTCGCCATACCCCGCGGCGGCGGCACGGTCGAAGAGCGCCTGCGCGTTGGCGGCGGTACTGAGCTCCACGCCACTTTGAGCAGCAGCCGCTTGAGCGTAGGCCAGATCCTTCGAGAGCAGCCGCAGCAGGAAGTTGACGGTGTAGTCCTCGTTGACCATGCGCGCGGAGATGCCCGCGAGGAGTGGGCTTCCCGGAGCTCCGCTCTTCAGTACCTGCAGCGCCTTATCACGGTCCAGGCCGCTGTGTTCCAGCCACACCATGCCTTCCGCGAGCGAGGCAACCTGCACGCCGCAGAGGAAATTGTTGAGCAGCTTCATCTTCGCGCCGCTCGTCACGGGGCCGAGGTGAATGATCTCTTTACTCATCGCCTCGAGCGGCGCACGGATCGCGGTGAGTGCCTCTTCTGAACCGCCAACGAGGAAGGTGAGCTGGCCTCCTTCGGCCTGCACACGGCTCCCGGTAACAGGAGCGTCGAGCAGCGTGAGCCCGCGCGCGCTGGCAAGCGCCGCCAGTTCCGCAACCCACGCAGGACTGGCAGTGCTGCACTCCACGAGGATCGTGCCAGGCTCGGCGGCAGCGAGTGCGCCTTCATCTCCCGCCCACGCCGCGCGCGATGCGTTGTCATCCGACAGCATGGAGAGGACAAGACGTGCTCCCTTCACAGCCGCAGCAGGTGTGTCCGCGATCCTTGCTCCCTGCGCCGCGAATGGCTCGGCCTTGGCGCGGGTGCGGTTGTAGACCGTGAGCGGGAAGCCCGCCTTGAGCAGGTTGGCGGCCATGCCGCCGCCCATGGTTCCTGTTCCAAGCAGTGCGACCGAAATCTTTTCCATGATGTCTCCTTCTCCGCGTTACGCGAGCGACTTCACGCGCACCGGCTGCTCCGACTTTAGCTCGCGATGGATGGGATTGCGCAACGCGCGGCCGAAGCCGTGGAAGCGAACCTCCGCGACATCGCCGTCTTCGAGGACAACGCCTTCGCCAAAGGACAGCGCATCGGCTCCATAAAAGTGAACGTGAACGCTTCCGGGCTGACGATGGCCAGCGAACTTGAAGTGATGATGCTCCAGGTTCGCCAGGCTGTGCGCCATATTGTTTTCGCCGCTGGCAATCGACTTCTGCCATAGCGTTGCGCCGTTACGCTCGAGGCGGACCTGCCCGGGAATCTCGTGGAACTCCGCACCGACGACCAGTTCGGGTCCCAGGCTACACGTCCGCAGCTTCGAGCCCGCGAGATTAAGATAGTTGCGCTTCTCGAATACATGGTCTGAAAACTCGTTGCCCTGGGCCATGCCGATGCGAAAGGGCGTGCCATCGCCGGCGATGATGTAGATGCCCGCAAGCTCGGCTTCCTCGCCACCATCTTCCGCATGCGATGGGATATCCAAAGGCGCGAACGGCGCGCGAAGGCACGACCCATCGCCCTTGTAGAACCACTCCGGAGCAATGCCAGCCTTGCCTTCAGGAGGGCGTCCCTGCTCCACACCCCACTGAAACATGCGCATGGAGTCGGTGAGAACTTCTTCTTTTTGCTGATCGACGTTCTTCTCCGCAAGATGCATTGCCTGGCGTTCGCGCGCGCTGCCTAAGTGCGTAAGCCCGGTGCCGGAGACCAGCAGGCGCGAAGGCTGATCGGGAACATCGATTGGCGCGAGCAGGTGCCACGGCGAACGGCCCACATAGACATCCTCATACGAAGAGCGTTTCGCCGGTTGCAAGCGACGCCGCGTGTTCGGCCAGCGACTTAGCATCCTGCAGACAATGCTGCGCCAGTTCATAAACCGAAGAGACTCCCTCGAGGCAGCGGAGATGCGGCTCCTCAACCAGGGCAACGCGGCGGTTGGAGCCGTCCGAGAGCTGAACAAGATGTACCGGCATAGATCTCCTTTATCCAATCACCGTAAAGCGCTTGAGCGAATCTTCGTTGACAGTCAGCCCAAGACCCGGAATATTTTCGTCAAGATCGATAGATCCATTCACGGGCACTGGCTCGCCGTCGAAGATATACCAGAACAGCTCGTTGCCAACTTCGACATCGACCTTGGGAAAGAACTCCGCGATCGGCGCATTGAGGCTCGCCATGGTGACGTGATAGTTATGCATCTGCCCCGCATGAGGAACCACCGGCACCTGGAACGACTCTGCCAGCGCGCAGATCTTGCGTGCCTGGCTGATGCCGCCAACGCGGTTGGTATCGAACTGTATATAGTCGAGCGCATTATTCTCGAGCAGCTCGCGGAAGCCGAAGATCGTAAACTCGTGCTCACCGCCAGCGATGGGGATGCGACCGTAGCTCTTGAGCTCCTTGTAGCCGCGGGTGTCGTCAGGGATCACCGGCTCCTCCAGCCAGCGGATGCCGAAGGGCTCGAGCAGCGGAAGCATGCGCTTGGCGTAGTCAAGTGTCCAGCCCATGTACGCGTCCGTCATCAGATCGATGCCCTCACCAATGACCTCGCGCACGTTGCGGACGAGTTCGATGTTCTTCATCATGCCCTCGCGACCATCGAGCGGCCCCCAGCCGAAACGAAGCTTCATGGCCGTGTAACCCTCATCCTTATACTTCTGCGCTTCGGCGCGGAGCTCCGGAATCGGCATGGCGTACAGCCGGCTCGCATACACCGGAATCTTCTCCTTGGTGCGCCCTCCAAGGAGCCGATAGACCGGCTGTTTCGCATCCTTGCCCAGGAGATCCCACAGCGCAATGTCGACCGCAGAAATCGCCGTCATCGCCACGCCCTTGCGCCCGAAGGCCATGGTGCGGCGGTACATCTGCTGCCACAGGAACTCGGTGTCCCATGGATCTGCGCCGAGCAGGATCGGCTTGAGATAGGTGTCGATGAGCGACTTGGTGACGATGGGCGAAAGCGCCGCATCTCCCAGCCCAACCAGTCCCGTGTCGGTAAAGATCTCGACCAGCACCCAGCCATGGAAGGCGAAGTTGCCCATCGATGCCGCGCGGTAGCTGACCAGGTCCATCGGGTTCGTGCAGAAGTGCGGCGGCAGCGGCACCGTCTCGCCTTCCCATTGAACAACGCGTGTGCGAATCTCTGTGATTTTCATGTGTGGCTCTCGATTGTTTTTAGGAGATCGTTTCTGCGCAGAGGTTGAATCTTGCCGCCCAGCAGGAGGATGGCAAGAAAGCCGATAACGTGAAATGTTCCAACCAGTACAAACAGCGTCCCGTAACCGAAGCCGTGGCCGAGCAGATAGCCAGCGACCAACCCGAAGATAGCCCCGCCGATCGCTCCGCCAAAGCCGACGTAGCCGGAGACCGTGCCGACCGCCGAGAGCGGATAGATGTCGGCTGGCAGCGTCATGATCAAGCCGGACCACGATTGCTGGCAGAAGAACGCGATACTGAAGAGCACCATGGCGAGCTGCACGGGAACCAGCGGCACCAGCATCACCACCGGCATAAACGCTGCGCTGAGTCCAAGCGCAATCTTGCGTGCCTTATCCAGAGAGTGTCCCCGACGCAGCAGGTAACTGGAGAAATATCCTCCCAGAAAGCTGCCCACGCCCGAAGCAGCATAGGGAATCCACGCGTAGTAGCTCACCTGCTTCACGTCGAAGTGGCGGGCGTCGTACAAATACTTGGGCAGCCAGAAGAGCAGGAAGTACCATGCGGAGTCGCTCATGAACTTCGCAAAGACGATCACCTGCACGTTGCGGATTCCAAGCAGCTCGCCCATGCTGAGCTGCCGTGCGATCACACGTGCGTCCAAGGTGTTCATCGAGAGCGGGGACGTATTGTCACGATAAGAGAGAGCCCACCATACAACCCACAGGAGGCCTACCGCTCCCGACGCAAAGAAGACGGCGCGCCAGCCGCTATGGATGAGGATGAAGCCAATGAGGGGCGGCGCGAGCACCGAGCCCACCGCCGTGCCTGCGTTGATGAAGCCAACCGCAGTAGAGCGCTGCTCGATCGGAATCCACTCGGCAACCACACGAACAGCCGCTGGAAATCCTCCTCCCTCCCCCATTCCCAACAAGAACCGCGCGCACAGCAGCAACGCGAAACCCGAGGCAAGACCATGCAGCGCGCAGGCGAGCGACCACCACAACATGATCAGTAAGAACCCACGACGCGTCCCAACGCGATCGAGCAGACGCCCTCCAATCACGTAGAGCGCTGCATACGAAAGCAGAAACGCGGTCTGAAGATAGGAGAACTGCTGGTTGGAGATTGGAATGTTGTGCTGGATCGCTGCAATGGCAACCGGCAGCGTCTGGCGATCAAAGTAGCTGATCGCAATCGCGGCGGTAACCAGCGCGACGGCGTACCAGCGGCGATCGAAGCTCCCGCTGGAGACACTGCCGGATGAGAGTCCAAAGCGATTCATGGCAGACCCTGAGTTACCACGTTAGATGAAGAAGAGAGATGCTCTCCCGAGGCAAGTCGGTCGAGACGGTGACCTGGCCGTCCTGCACGTCAAGCCACACCGGTGAAGTAAGCAGTTGGAGTTGCCCTGCAGCTTGAAGATCAGCATACTGCTGCGCTGTGGGATGTTGCGGCGAACCCATCTGCTGCCAGACCGTATAGGCGTTGCTGTGCGTCTGGTCGATGCGGTAGTGTTCCAGCAGCACGCGCTGCACACCCGCAGGAATTCCGTGAATGGTTACCGTCGTCGGTGTCGCGGGGGCCGGCTGGTTGACATCGTGATAGTTCCACACCAGCACTGCCGCTTCCTTCGCTGCATGCGTCGCGAACGCGTCCACGTCCGCAGAGCCGCGCACGCCGGTGTCGACCAGTGTATCCAGCGGCACTTCGCCGGTGCTGCTGGTCTTCACTCGCTCGCCGGACATCATCCCGAACATGCGAAACACATTCAATACAGGCTTATCGACGCCGTTGGTTGCGAGCGAACGGAATCCCTCGAAGTAATCCTTGTCTTCAAACTCGAAGGACCAGCTCAGCATGGAGATCAGGTCCACCGCATGCCGATCCTGCAACTGGAAGAGCGCCTTGAAGGCCGCGGCCGTGTACGCCGGATACAGTGTGCCGTTCCTGTAGTTGTTCGCCGGATTCACCTTCGAAGAACATGCGGCGCAGCCCTCCGGATCGGCCTCGCTGATGATAATCGGGAGATGCTTGAACTTCGGGAAGCTCGCAATCAGCGCGAAGCCTTTGTCCGCATCGTTCAGCTCGCGGTTGATCCCCATCGTGACCTTGCCGTCTTCGATCTGCGGAAAACCCTTGGCATGGAACGAAATGAAGTCCATCGGTATAGCGCCGCCCGTCGCCGCGCTGCGGCCTGAGCTGACGTGTTCCAGAAAGTTCTTGAGAAACAGATTCGCCTTGGGGCGGCCAGGGCTCGTGCTCGCCGGCCCACCTACCTTCGCTCCCGGCAGCGCCGCCTTCACTCCTGCAACCGCATAGTCGTACAGCTTCCAATAGTCTTCCGGCGTGGAGTGCCAGTAGTCGATGTCCGGCTCATTCCAGACCTCGAAGTACCAGGTCAGTACTTGCTCCTTGCCATAGCGCTGGACAAGATGTGCAGTAACCACGCGGACCAACTCCTCCCACTTCTTGTAATCCTTCGGCGGGTTGTTGGACTTGCCGGAGACGGTGGATTGCGGATAGTGCACCTGGTACGGCTCGTGACGATTGGGCAGATCCGCCGCGAGATCTTTCGGCATGAAGCCGAGCTCGACCAGCGGCCGCACCCCGGCTGCCTTGTACGCATCGAAGATCCCGTCGAGGATCGTGAAGTCGTACACCGGCTTTCCGCTCGCGTCCTCGCTGTACACGTTCGTCGAGCTGAACTTCAACTCCGCGTGACCATTGCCCGAGGTGAGAAGATGATGCGCGCGAATGTAAACCGGCACGGGACTAAGATCGTGCAACTGCTTGAGCAGTTCTCTGCCATGCGTCATCGTCGTGTAGTTCGCCTCGTCGTAGCCGAACCAGCGATAGATCGGTTTGTACGGGCCGACAGTCTGGTCGAGATCCACCTGGATGGTGACCGGCGGCTCGCTTGAGGGTGGAAGCGGCGCCGGCACCGTCCCTTGCGCGAGCAATGTTCCGCCCATCATCGTGAAGGCAAGGCCCCATGCCGCGATCGTTTGACCCAGCCTGCTCGTAACGTCAATCATTGTGGCTCTCCGTTGATCCTAAAAGTCGTACTTGAGCGCAAACTGAATATTTCGCGCAGGAACCGAGGTGCTGGTGATCTGGCCGTAGGATGACGTGTCGACCGGCGCCGTGGACGCGGAGCTGGTAATGCTTGCGCCTGGCGCGCTGAAGCTGACCGTGTTCGGGATATTGAAGAACTCCGCGCGGAACTGCAGCAACGAATGATTCGGCATCGCGAAGTTCTTGAAGATGGAGCCGTCATACTGACGCAGCATGTCCGAACGCAGGGTGTTGGCGTGCACCGTACCGTAGGTATACTGCGCAGGCTCCACATAGCGGGTGTTGTCGAACCAGTGGGCGACGGAACGCTTGAAGTTCGGATTGCCTCCGGCGGGATTCAGATTTGGCCGCTGGCTGCCAACACCGGTGTTAGCCTTGTCGGCCGAAATGATCGGCGTATACGGGACACCGCTGCGTAGCACAATGATCGTTTGCACCGACCACCCTCCAATCACTCCGTTCGCAACTCCATTTAGAGCTTTGGACGAGCTATGGAGGCGCCCGATCGGAAGCGCATAGCTCCCGCTGATGGCGAGGTTCTGCGGCACATCATAGGGCGAGCGCGCATATTCGTAGCCAAGATTGCCACCCAGCGACGGCTGCTGGTTGAACTGCATAAACTTCGAGTACGTATACGCCACCAGCGCCTGCAGACCGTGGCTTTCGCGGTGTTCGAGCTTGAGCTGCAGCGAATTGTAGTTCGTCGACAGATCCTGCGAGTTGAACGTGATCGTGCTCCACGGTTGATAGGGTCGGCGCGTCTGCACGGAGCCCGGTCCCGGGGATGGATCGTTGAAGTCGTCCGTGCTGTTCAGATCCACGCCGTGGTTGCCAACATACGCCACGTCCACCACATCGTGCGCGGTTAGCTGCTGCTCCACACCAAAGCTGTAGTGCTCGTTATAGCCGACGTTGAGATGAAGCTTCGTCGGCACCAGTGAAGGATTTGCCTGCGCCGAACCGAGCTGCGTGCCAAGAAAAAAGTTGGCGAGCGTGCGCGTCGGCGTTCCTTGCGGCTGGAAGACCGTCTCGTTGAGCCGGAAGGGCAGCATGTCGAGGTTCACGCGGCCGCCGCTGGTCTCCGGTTCGTAAAACATCCCGAAGCCGCCGCGGATCACCGTCTTGTTGGTCGCTGAGTACGCGAAGCCCACTCGCGGCGCCCACTGATGCCTGTCTGTGTAGGTAAGATTCTGCGGCAGACCCGCGGTGGCAGCCGTCTGGATGTACTGCCCGAAGAACTCGTAGGCCACCGGCGCCGCAACCTGGGAGCTCAGGTCCGGGATCGTGCCCGTTCCACCCACCACGATCGGCTTCGACAACGCCGGATCGAATGTACCGATCTGTCCCTTGTAGCCGTTGAGCCACGGTGAGTATTCGTAGCGCAGGCCGGCATTCAGCGTCAGCTTCTCGTTCACCCGAATATCATCCTGAAAGAAAAACTGGTAGTAGGTCTGCTGGCCGCCGAAGTTTTGCGCCGGATAGGCTCGCTGCACCGAGTAAGGATATCCCAGCAGAAAATCCGCGTACGCATTCCCCGTCTCGCTGCCATTGAACGTGAAGACCCCGGCAAATTGTTCGCTATCGTAACCCAGCCATTGGTAGTAGCGAATCAGCGTGCCGAACTTGATCGACTGTCTTCCCTCCAGCATCGTAAAGTTCTCGGTTCCTTCCAGCGCCTTGCGGTCCTGAGACTTCGGGCGCTCGTCAAAGGCCGCGCCCTGCACGGGGCTGAAGCCGCTCCACGAATAGTCGGGGAACGCTCCACCCACACCAGGCCGTAGTTGCGCTGAAAGGCCCGTCACGCCAAACTTCGCGTTCCAGTCCGGACCCTGCAGGAACGCCGACAGCCGCACATGGCTCGGGAGATAGTGGACGCGTGCCTCATTGACTTTGTTCGCGCCAATATTCGTGATGAGACCTGCCGCAATGTCCTGGCCATTCGACGTCAGCTGGGCGGTCCCCAGGGCCGGAGCTGCGTTGGGATCAACCTCTCGATTGTTCACGTAGATCCAGCGCGCAAACAAACGGTTGGATGGCGTGATCTGATCGTCGATACGCACCGTAGCCTGGTCCCAGTCGATCGCCTGCGAGGGAACAAAACTGGCGGTGCCCGTCGCGTTATTCGGCGTTGGAATGTACTGCTGAATGGCCAGCGCCTGCGGTGAAAGCTCACCGGTCGGAATCGTGTTGTTGGGAAATGCCAGACCCGTCGTCGGATCCTTGATGGTCAGGCTTCCAAAGTTTCCGCCGCGCTCGGCGAGGCTCGGAACAATGTCATTGAACACTTCACCCTGGCGAAGTCGCTGGCCCTCGTAGTCCAGAAAGAAGAAGGTCCGGTCCTTGCCGTTGTAGAGATACGGAACCCGAACAGGGCCACCGAGATCGCCGCCGAACTGGTTGCGCTTCAGGATCTCGCGCGTGAGAGCGAAGTAGTTGCGCGCGTCGAGCTTGTCGTTGCGAATGAATTCGAAGATCCCGCCGTGAAATTGATTCGTCCCGCTCTTGGTGGTCGCATTGAAGAAGGCACCCCCGCGGTTGTATTCGGCGGAGTACGGGCTCTGCTGCACCGAAAACTCCTGCAGCGCGTCAATCGACGTCTGGATAAACGTGCCTCCCTGATGTTGCTCGGAGACATCGACGCCGTCCAGCAGGAAGGAAGTCGCCGAGCCGCGAATGCCGCTGATCACGTTGCCGTTCACAATCTCCGGCCGGATCGCGAGTGAGTTTCCAGTCGCCGCCTGCAGCGAAGCTCCCGGCGTAAGCTCTGCCAGTTGGTAGAAGCCGCGGCCGTTCAGCGGCAGGCCCGTGAGTTGCTTGTTCGTGATCACCTCGCCGACGGTCGCGGTGTCGGTCGTGAGCAGCGGCGCCGCCGTGGTCACCTCCACGGTCTGGGTCGAAGAGCCGATGTTGAGCTTCAGATCCTCGCGAACGATCTGGCCAACCTGCACCTCAATGCTCGAGGTCGTCGTCGTCGCAAAGCCCGGCGCGGAGATGCTCAGGATGTATTGCCCCGTCGGTACGGGCGTGATGACGTATTCGCCGGTGCTATTGGTGACGGCGTTCTGCACGATGTTCGTGCCCAGGTTGGTCAGCTTCACGTTTGCCCCGGCAATCACCGCGCCCTGTGGATCTGTGACCTGGCCTACGAAGCGGCCCTGCTCCACCTGCGCTCGCGCGACGCTCGTCAGGACAGCAAGAAGAAGCATGCAGAGGCAGGGCCTTACCGTTTGAATGAAACTCTTGTTCATAATCCCTCGTGGTGGACGCACACTCGAACAGCGACCGGTTTCCAAATCGCGGATAAAAGTAGTACCAATAAATTGTTTCTGTCAACTCAAGACGAAGGAAATCGTACAAATTCCTTGAAATGAGCGAGAAATCCTAGGTCGCCATTGCCCCATAATATCGAGGCGCTCGCGAAAGGTCGTACCTTTGATCGCCGAACGGGTTGCGTTTTTCTTTGACTTTGCCAAACCACCATCGCACTATGGGTCTATGAACGAACGGCGTTCCAATCCCGTGCTTTCCGCCTCGGAGCATGTCCTCGATAACAAGGAAGACCTGACCCACCTTCTGATCCTGCGATTTCAGCAGATGCTCAGCGATGGCGTCTTGCGTCCCGGAACGAAGCTGCCGCCTGAACGCGAACTGGCCGCCCACTTCAAGGTCGCGCGCTCGTCCCTGCGACCAGCGCTCAAGGTGCTCGAGATCATGGGTGTTATCAAGCAGAAGGTCGGCGACGGAAGCTATCTGAACCGCGATGCATCCTCGGTGCTCGCCGTCCCGATGGAGTTCCTCTTCCTGCTGGACGACACCTCTGTGCAGGAACTAACCGAGCTTCGTTTCCTGATGGAACCAGCGCTGGCCGCGAAGGCTGCCGAGCGCGCCAACTCGGAGGATATCGCTCTCCTGCGCCAATCCATCACGGACCTCGAAAGCAGTGAGGCAGACAGGGTCAAGCTCGTAGCCTCGGACCTGCTCTTCCACCGCGCAATCTTTCAGGCCTCTGGCAATCGCCTGATGGGTCGGCTCTTCCATACCATTCATCGCGCGATGCTGAACATGATGATGGTGACCTCGCAGATGGTGGACCTTGAGCATACCGTTGCGTTCCACAAGCCAATCCTCGCGGCGATCGAGCAACGAAATGCGCCGCTGGCCTCGAAGCTGATGACCGCCCATCTGAAGGACGCCGCCAATCTGCTGTTGCAGACCCAGGAACAGGAGAAGGAGAGGCTGCTGCGCGATCACATGGCAACTACCCGGTTCCCTCTGCAGAAAAATCCGCGCACAACCAAAGCTGCACCCATCACCAAAGCTGCACCCATCACCAAGGCCGGACCCATTAAGCCACGGCGTCGCGCCACGCGAGCCTAGCGCGTGCCGTCCCCGGCGCTGGTGCGTCACTCAGGGCGCGACGTTGAAGTCGGCAACCTCGGGCGTCTGTGCGGAGTTGCCGCCGGCGTAGGCCTTGAACAGCCCGGGATCGACCTTCCAGCCGTGGTCAGCGACGCTGTAGTACGCGAGGTCGTGCGAGCTCAGCTTGAACTGCACGCGCTGCGTGGCGCCGGCTGCCAGGCTGACCCGCTCAAAGCCCTTCAACTCTTTCGCCGGACGCTTCACCTTCGCCGATGGGTCGCCGACATACAGTTGCACAACGTCAGAGCCGGCGCGCTTGCCCGTGTTCGTCACGTCGAGTGAAACGCCGACGGTGGTCGCGTCGCCTCTCCCCTCAACGGCCGCCCTGATATGGCTATAGCGGAAGGTGGTGTACGTCAGACCAAATCCGAAAGGAAACAGCGGCTGCTGGTCCGCGGTGAGCTGCTCCGTAGTGTAGTAACGGTAGCCGTTGAAGAGTCCTTCGCTGTAATTAACGGTGATGTTGTTGTTACTGTCCGGCGGCGTGGTGGCGTAGTAGGTGTTGTGCACTGGATCCGTCGCCCAGGAACGATCGAAGCTGAACGGCAGGCGGCCTTCGGGCGAGCGCTCGCCGAACAGGACCTCCGCCAGCGCCGTGCCGCCAGCCTGCCCGGGATAGTAGTTATGCAGCAGCGCGGGGACAGCGTCGATCCACGGTGCGGCGTCCACAGCACCTCCAGCCGTAATCACCACGATGGTATGTTTGTTCAGCACGGATACGGTGCGGACCAGCGTGTCCTGTCCCCAGGGCAGCTCGAAGGTGCGATCGAATCCCTCACTCTCCGTGGAGGGACCGAAGCCAACGCTGAGCACCACCGCATCGGCAGATGCGGCAATCTTCCGGGTGTCCGCATCGATCAGGTCCTGCTCACTCCGGATGCCGAAGCCGACGCCAATGTTACTCGATGCCGGGTGATAGAGCAGCGTGAAGTGAATCGGCTGTCCGGCGTGCAATGGCAGCGTGACGGTGCGCGGCGCGTGGCCTTCGCGATGTGGCTGGTCGAGAACCTGCTTGCCATCGACGCTGAGCTCATAGCTGTCTTCACCAGGCGCCGCCGCGATGAACAGGTAGGAGCCGTCTTCCTTCGGCGTATAGACGCCGGTGTACCGCACCGTCTGCGGAGTCTTCGCGTGCGGAGCAAACATCCGGCTGCTCCAGTCGGCGATGCGATGGGGCTCGGTAACCACAGATTTGCCCTTCGCCTCGTCTCCTTCAAAGACCTCGCGCTTGAGTTCGGTGAAGTCGGTGTGCTGGAAGATGTCCTCTACCGAAGGAATGCCGCGCGCGTAGAGGACGTTCACCTTGCCGGCAAGCGACTCGCTGAGGCCATCCAGCAGGCTGGTTGCCTGGAACGGCGTCACGAAGGAGCTGCCGCCTCCGCCCGGTACTGCCGGCGAAGCATCCGGGCCAATGACGGCGATGGTGTGGATATGCGCCACGCTGAGTGGAAGAAGGTCGCCCTCATTCTTCAGCAGCGTAAGGCTCTCGCGTGCGCCGTCGAGAGCGACCTCCGCGCCGTGCTGGTTGTCGAGCGAGATGTTGGTGTTGGTCTGCGGCCGATCGAGGAAGCCGTACTCCAGCGTGACCCGCAGCAGACGGCGAATCTTGTCATCGATGGTTGCCTCACTCACCGCGCCGCTCTTCAGCGCAGGAAGGAGCGTCTCCGCCGTCATGAACTTCGCGTAGGGCATCTCCAGGTCGAGCCCGCCGTTGGCCGCCGCCACGCCATCATACGTGGCGTCCCAGTCGGACATGAGCAGTCCCTTGAATCCCCACTCCTTCTTGAGGATCTCGTTATTCAAAATGTTGTTCTGCGTCGAGTGCTCGCCGTTGACCAGGTTGTAGCTATCCATCACCGCGCACACGTGGCCCTGCTCCACGGCCGCCTTGAAGGCAGGCAGATACAGCTCGCGGAGGGTGCGCTCGTCGATGACGCTGTTGATGTTGTGGCGATCGTACTCGGAGTTGTTGGCGGCGAAGTGCTTGACGGTCGCGCACACTCCCTGGCTCTGCACGCCGTCAATGTAGGCAACATCCATGTGCGCGGCAAGGTACGGATCTTCTCCGAAATACTCGAAGTTGCGGCCATTCATCGGAGCGCGGTAGATGTTCACTCCCGGCCCCAGCAGGAAGTTCACGCCCCGAGCGCGTGCATCCTGGCCCAGCGCCGCTCCATCCCGCTCGGCGAGCTTCGGATCCCACGTGGCGGCCAGCGCAACCCCCGCTGGATAGGCCGTCGTCGGTCCCCAGGTGCGGACACCCAGCGGGCCATCCGACATCTTGAGCTGGATCAGGCCGATGCTGGGCGCCGGAAAGGTGAACATGCTGTCGGTCCCGCCGATGAGATGAATTTTTTCCTCGGGCGTCAGCTTTGCGAGCATCGCGTCGATGCGCTGCTCGATCGCCGGACTATCCGGAACAGGTGCCTGGGCAAAACTGGCGGGGGTGAGAGACAAGGCAAGGACGGCGACGAGCAACAGCAAAACTCTACGAGTCATGAGCGCAACTTTCCGGGTGCGGCAGGTCGATACACGAACCGGCGACGAAAGATCCCCGGCCACGGCATCGATACAAAAGCCTACAACAACGTTTCATAATCTGCTGCACCCGCGCATCGTTTGCTTTAGCGTGGGCCGGCCCTCCCGCACCACTAAGCCGCTCTCCGCGCGTGATTTGCATCACAGCAGACAGGCAACTCGCGAGCATACAACGGGGGTGGCTGCGGGGGTTCCCAATGGTCTTCAACGACCGTGCGGATGCAGGTCGGCAACTGGCGAAGCAGTTGCTGCGCTTCGCTGACCGGCCGGACGTCCTCGTTCTTGGCGTGCCGCGCGGAGGCGTGTCCGTGGCCTTCGAGGTCGCGACGGCGCTGCATGCTCCTCTCGACGTGTGTCTCTCCCGCAAGCTGGGCGTCCCCGGGCAGCCAGAGTTGGCGTTCGGTGCAGTTGCCGCAGGAGGTGGCCGATATCTTGATCAAAGCCTCCTTCGCTCCATCGGCATATCGAACGCAGAGGTGGAGCGCATCACCGCGGAGGTGCGCAGCGAACTGGATCGCAGGGCCACGCTATACCGCGGAGACCACCCGCCGCTCCAACTCGCCGGCAAGACGGTGATTCTGGTCGACGACGGCATGGCCACCGGAGCGAGCATCTATGCGGCCGCCCAGGCGCTGCGCCTCATGCAGCCAGCGAAGCTCGTCGTCGCCGTCCCGGTCGCTCCACCGGCCACCTGGGCATGGCTCCGGACCGCTGTAGACGAGATCGTCTGCCTCGATCTGCCAGACCCATTCCTTGCCGTTGGAGAGTTCTACCAGGACTTTACGCAGGTCGAGGACGAGGAGGTCATCGAACTCCTGCAGCGCTCGCGATGATCGGCTCCGCCTTCCCTTGTCTCTGCTCCATGCTCAGCTGTTCGAAGATCCTCGCCAGCTTCAGCACGCCCCGCCGAATCTCAGTCTCCTGCACGGCGGCAAAGCCGATCTGCAACCCCTGCGGGATCGACGCAGTGTGGCAATAGCGGCTCAGCGGAACGACATCGATCTCCTCGAGCGCCGCGCGCCGTGCGACCGTCTCCGCCGACACGTCCATGCGCAGCCGCCCGATCGTCTGCAGCCCTGCCTCAATATTCGCGATCTCGAGATACTCGCCAAGATGCTCCTCCGCGGCCTCCCGCAGGATGCTGAAGCGCTCCTCGTAGATCTTGCGCATGCGCCGCAAATGACGCCCCAGGTGTCCCTGCTCGATGAAGTCGCACAGCACCGCCTGGTCGAGCAGCGATTGATGGCGCGTCGTCATCGCCTTGGTGCAGGCGAAGACCTCGATCAGATTTCTCGGAACCACCAGGTAGCCCAAACGAAGCGAAGGAAACATCACCTTGTTGAAGCTGCCGCAAAAAATTACCTTGCCGCTGTGGTCCAGACCCTGCATCGCCGGGATCGGCCGGCCCGAGAAGCGGAACTCGCTGTCGTAGTCATCTTCAAAGACAGGCGTGTCGTACATCTTCGCCCACGCCAGCAGCTGCAGTCGCCGCTGCAGGCTCATTGTCATGCCCACGGGATACTGATGTCCCGGCGTGACATAAGCGAACCGGCATCCGCGAAAGTCCGCCTGCCGAGGCGCCGCTCCTTCCGCATCCAGATGCATCGAGACAATCCGCGCTCCCATCGCCCCAAAGACCGCATAGGCGCCCTGATAGCCAGGATCTTCCATCAGCACCTTGTCGCCTGGATTGATCAGCAGGCGCGCCGCCAGGTCGATTCCCTCCTGCACGCCCGACACAATGATGATCTGCTCCGCCGTGCAGCGAATACCGCGCGACGTGTGCGCGTAATCCGCGATAGCCTCGCGCAGCCGACGATATCCCTGTGCCTCGCAACCCAGCAGATCGCGCGTGGTCGCCGCACGCAGACGCCGCGCCGATAGCTGCGCCCATAGCGTCGTCGGAAAGAGATCGAGCGCCGGAAGGTTGGTGCGGAACGCGCTGCTCTCCGGCTTCACCTGCAACCGGAACGGCCGAACCCGCGTGGCAAATGCCGAGAGATGCGGCCCCTTCTGCGCACCCCCGTTCTCCTCCTCCGCTACCTGCTGCGCCGGCAACAGATGCTCGGGAAGAATCTGCGAGACATACGTGCCCGAGCCGCGTCGGCCTTCCAGGTACCCTTCCGACTGCAATTCATCGAGCGCCGCCAGGATGGTCCCGCGCGACAGTTGGTATTGGCGCGCCAGCTCCCGGCTGGCCGGCAGCTTCGATCCCGGCACGATGCGCCCATTCAAAATCTCCGCCCGCAGAGCGTTGCGCAGCCAGTGAGACGACGGCACTCCCTCCGGACGCGGGGGAAGAATCAGTTCAAAGCTCGAAGCTCTCCGAGTCACACCATCCTCCTCATCCCATCCGGGTTATCCGGCCTGGGCGACCAACTGAACGCCTTCTAGCGGTTACCTCCAAAGTGGTCTGGTGGATTTACTCAAAGTGGGTCTATCCAGTCGAACCAATTTGGATCATGCTAAATGCTGATCCCCTCCGGGTCTAGAGCGCGTGTTGGGATCGCAAGGTCGGACCGTGACATCGATCGGGAGGTGCTTATGAAATCGACTACGAAGGGTTTTGTTCGTTGTTCAGCAGTGGTTGGGCTGCTATTGGCGTGCGGTGTCCTTGCGGCCCAGACCCAGAATTCCTTGAATTTCCGGCACGCGGATCAGGGGCAAACCCCCTCTGCAACCAGCTCGCAGCCCGTGACCATTACACCCGAGTTGCTCGCGGACATGATGGTCGTGCATGGGCGTTACGCTGATGCCATCGACGCCTATCGGAAGATCCGTCCACAGACCGCCGAGCTCTACAACAAGATTGGCATCGCCTACCAGCGCATGGCCAAAGAGGACGATGCAATCGCCAACTATGGCCAGGCGACTCGCTTGGACCACAAGTTCGCCGCTCCCTACAACAATCTTGGAACCGTCTACTTCCATCAAAGGGACAACAAGCGGGCACAGCGGCTCTATAAGAAGTCCATCAAGCTGGATGCGGCCACCGCCCCCTTCTGGAGCAACCTGGGCGCGGTCTACATGGCCGAGCGCAAGTATAGCGACGGAGCCGAGGCCTATGAGAAGGCCTTCCTTCTCGACCCCGACATCTTCCAGGAGATCGCTCTCAACGGGATCGAGCAGTATGAATCGCCCGAGGAGCTGGCCAAGATGTACCTGACCTTCGCCGAGATCTACGCCCACGCCGGAATGAAGACCGAGGCGCTCCTCTACCTGCACAAGGCCTTCCAACAGGGCTTCAAGGATCGCCAGCAGCTCCAGCAGGATCAGCAACTCGCCACGCTGCGTGGAACACCGGAGTTCGACCAGTTGGTGGCCGTTCCCCACAAACAATAACGCTAAGACCGTAAAAAGATGGACGCCCTGCGCACGGTGAGTCGCCGTGCGCAGAAAAATATTGCGGCGTTCAACTTATGTATGGCGCAAAAGTAACATCTCGACTACACTAAAGTGCACAGGTGTATTACTGAACTGGTTACATGCGAAGGAATACTCCTGTGCATGGTCGGAGTTCGCGCGCCAGCAAATGCTGGCTTCGCGCCCTGCGCCGCTTGTAGTCGGGCTCTGTTGACTCGAGGCACGAAGATCTAACCCAGCCGAATCAACTCTCCTCCTTCTGCAGGTGTCGCCGGAACGCGGCTCTGTCTGCAAAATTCGAGGAGCGTACCGTGATTCGAGTAATGGCCACAACGCTGCTTTTCGGCCTCGGGGTATCCTTTCTCCACCCCGTCCGCGTGACCTATTGGACGCAGGCACCCGGCGAGCTTGACTTTGTCATCAAGGGCCACCTCGGCGAGGATCACGAGCGCATCTGCGCCGTGGTCACCAGGGACGGCGATCCGAACCAATCCAGCCCCAACAAACCCGCAGCCCAAGACGGTGGCCTTTGGGATGTCGTCACCATGAAGTCCGCCGGCGCGCGCGTCGGCATCTCCCGCAACAAGCTTCTGCTGGACGCCGCCAAGCTGGCCGCGGAAGAGGACTGCCGGTAACCTCCCTCGGCCAAATGAATTAAGAGTGCCGCTCGGCATCTCATTCGTTAATAGCTTCGTAGATCCATAGCGTTTAGCTTCGCTGATCCATAGCATTGCAACTCCGCGAGCCGCGACGCCCACGCGGAATCTTTCGCGTGCGTCCGCCTCAATCGTTGGTACCCTGCTAGCAAGGACGAATCATGACTCCGCGCATTGCCATTCCGGTCCCAACCTCTACGGACGTTCCCTACAACCAGCGCTCCTGGCCCAGCTACGCCACGGCGATCACCCGCTCCGGCGGCGAGCCCGTCGCGATCGAACTGCGTGCGTCGCCGGCGGAGATCCATACCCTCGTGGCAAGCTGCGACGGCGTCCTGTTGCCCGGAAGTCCGGCAGATGTCGACCCGGCCCTGTATGGCGCAGACCGCGATCCGGCGTCCGCCCCCGCCGACCCCGCGCGCGAGGCCATGGACTATCTGTTGCTCGACCATGCGGAGAAGCATGGCAAGCCCGTGCTGGGCATCTGCTTCGGCGTGCAGTCGCTCAATGTCTGGCGCGGCGGCTCGCTCCTCCAGGATCTGACGCCTCTACCGGTCAACCACTCAGCCGGCAGCAAGGTCGCGATCGCCCACACCGCCGTTATTGCCCCCGACAGCCTCCTCGCCTCGCTCCTGTCCCCCGAAGAAGCGCCCGAAGTGGACGGCTTTCTCCGGCTCCCCATCAATACCAGCCACCACCAATCGGTCGCCGCTCCCGGCGCCGGGTTGCGAATCGTAGCCCGCTGCCCGGACGACGGCGTCATCGAAGCCATCGAAATTGATCAGGATGATTCAGTGTTCCACGTGGAACATCGGCCCCACCCGCAATTCGTCCTCGGCGTCCAATGGCACCCGGAGCGCAGCTTCGAGATCAGCGCCGCCAGCCGGGCCCTCTTTGAACGCCTGGTAGCCGAAGCTCGCCTTTCATCCCAGGCCCGCACTGCCGCCGAGCCCCAGACCGAAAGCTCGGCCCGGTAGCCCCAGTGTCCACTCTCACTGAATCCCGCATCGCCACCCTCCTCGAACCGTACTTAACGCCGCCCCCCGGCGCCTCCCCTGTGCCGCCCGCACTCTACGCGCAGCTCTCCGCCTACCTCGATCTGCTCGTAAAGTGGAACGCCCGCACCAATCTCACCGCCATTCGCGACCCCGAGGAGATGGTGCGCCGCCACTTCGGCGAAAGCCTCTTCGCCGGCCTGCACCTTGGCCCCCGCCTCCCCCAGGGCGCCACCCTACTCGACTTCGGCTCGGGTGCCGGGTTTCCGGGGCTGCCCATCCAGCTCGTCCACCCGGAGATTCGCGTCACCCTGGCAGAATCCCAGGGCAAAAAGGCCTCCTTCCTGCGGGAAGCCGTGCGCACGCTCGGCCTGAAGACCGAAGTATGGGCGCAACGCGTCGAGGCCATGCCCCCCATTGACGGCGCTCCCCGGCGCTTCGACGCCGTCACCCTCCGCGCCGTGGACAACATGCAACTGGCGCTCACCGAGGCCCGCCAGCACATCGCGCCGGGCGGCTGGCTCGTCATCCTCTCCACCGAGACCCTGCCCGACGCCGAGTGCACTCCGCTCCCAGGCTCCGCCCCCGGCTGGCTGATCCTCCAGAAAGCCGGCTAATCCACCCCTTCCTCAGGGGATGCACAGCATTTCCTCCTATGTTCCACGTGGAACATACCTTCAGAACGTTCCACGTGGAACATTCACCCGCCGCTTCTGCTACGCTGGGGTTCGTTACCCATGTCCGAATCCGCCGATCTAAAGAACTCGCAGAAACCGCCCGCCTCCGACAACCCTGCCCCCCACAGTAAGGTCATCGCCATCGTCAACCAGAAGGGTGGCGTCGGGAAAACCACCACCGCCATCAACCTCGCCTCCGCCGTCGCCCTCGAAGGCCTACCCGTCCTCCTCCTCGACGTCGATCCCCAGGCCAATACCACCGGCGGCCTCGGCTTCTCGCGCGACGAGGAGCGGCTCTCCGTCTACGACCTCCTCCTCGGCAATGCCACCGCCAGCGAAGTCATCGTCCCCACAGATGTGCCCAACCTCTCGCTCATTCCCGGCACCAAGAACATGATTGGCGCCAACGTCGAGCTCGTGGGCGTCGAGCACCGGGAACATCGCCTTCGCGAAGCCCTCGAACCCGCCCGCAACGACTTCCCCTTCATCTTCCTCGATTGTCCCCCGGCGCTCGACCTGCTCACCCTCAACTCCCTCGTCGCGGCCGATACGCTGCTCGTCCCCATGCAGGCCGAGTACTTTGCCCTCGAAGGCATCTCCGAGCTCATGGCCACGCTCGATCGCGTCTCCGCCAGCTTCAATCCCGAGCTTTCCATCGAAGGCGTTCTCCTCACCATGTTCGACGACCGCACCAACCTCTCCCAGCAGGTGCGCGATAACCTCCAGAACTTCTTCGAGGACAAACTCTTCACCACAACCATCCCGCGCAACATCCGCCTGGCCGAAGCCCCCAGTCACGGCAAGCCCGTCGCCCTCTACGACCCCCGCTCCCGCGGTGCGGAGGCCTACCGCAACCTCGCCCTCGAACTGCTGGAACGAAACGGCATGAAGCGCCCGAAGAAACCCGGACCAAAACCGAACTTCGCCGTCCTCGAAAGCATTGGCGAATCCAAGGGCATCTGGCCCTTCCGCAAGTAAGTCCAAGCCGAAACCATCAGCAGCCTTCGCTCCAATACCAACGCCTCCACCCAAAGCAGGAACCAAGCATGCCAACGCCGAACCAGACTGACCAACACGCCAAGAACAAGCCCCGGGCCCTCGGCAAGGGGCTCGAATCGCTCCTGCCGTCCAAGCCGGCCGCTCCCGCACCCATCGCCGTATCGGCCGCAGCCGCGGAGCCTGCCGGCAAGCCGCTGGAGATCGCCCTCGAGCTCATCGACCGGAATCCCTTCCAGACGCGCACCAACTTCGACGAAGCCAAGCTGGCGGAACTCGCCATCTCCATCACCGCCTCAGGCGTCGTGCAGCCCATCGTCGTCCGCCATGGGACCAACCACCGCCAGGATGGACGCTACACCCTGATCACCGGCGAGCGGCGCCTGCTGGCCAGCAAGAAGGCAGGGAAGGCGACCATCCCGGCCATCATCCGCGAGGTCTCGAACCTCCAGGCGATGGAGATGACCATCGTCGAAAACCTGCAGCGCGCCGACCTCAATCCCATGGAGCAGGCGCACGCCTATGTACGCCTCAGCCGCGACTTCCATATGACCCAGGAGCAGATGGCCGAGCGTACCGGCAAGGACCGCGCCAGCGTCTCTAACTTCCTTCGTTTGTTGAAGTTACCAGAATCCGTACAGCGCCACGTGGAGCTTGGCGAGCTCAGCTTTGGCCACGCCCGCGCTCTCCTCGCGCTCGAATCCCCGGAGGCCATCCTGGCCGCCGCGCAGAAGGTTCTCGCCCTGCATCTCTCCGTCCGCTCCACCGAGAACTACGTTCAGGGCCTCCTCAACCCGGAGTCTAAGGCGGCCAAGCAGCCCAAGCTCGCAGAAGCCGTCGACCCCAACGTCCGCGAGGCCCAGGACACCCTCCGCCGCCGCCTCGGCCTCAAGGTCACCATCGAGGACAAGAAGGGCAAGGGCAAGGTCATCATCGAGTACTCCGGCGTCGAAGACTTCGACGCCATCCTCACCGCTCTGGGCGACTAGCCCCGGAGCCTCCGCAAGGCTTACTCCGACGTTGTAGCATGTGGGCTTCGGCCCAGGGACCCGTACTTCCACTTCGATCCATCCGAGGCTCACATGCGCCGCATCCTTCTCCCGCTCGCCGTCCTTAGCCTCTTCGCCGCAACAGCCCCTCTAACCTCGCTGGCCCAGCCTACCTATCAGCCCCCCGCCGGGCGCACCCTGCTGCGCGCCGGCCGCGTGCTCGACGTCCACACCGGCAGGGAAACCCCCGACGAGACCGTCATCATTACCGGGGACAAGATCATCGCCATAGCCGCCACCAGCGCAACCCCCGCCGGCCCCGGCGATCGCGTCGTCGACCTCACGGCCTACACCCTCCTGCCCGGCCTCATCGACGTGCACACCCACCTCACCGACGCCACTAACTTCGATCCCTACTTCGAGCTCTCCATGACCCCCGCGAAAGAAGCCATCCTCGGCGTGGAGAACGCGAAGACCACCCTCGAAGCCGGCTTCACCACCGTACGCAATGTCGGAGCCAACGGCTTCACCGACGTCGCCCTGCGCGACGAGATCAACGCCGGCCACATCCCGGGCCCGCACATGCAGGTGTCTGGACCTCCCTTGGGAATTACCGGCGGCCACATGGACGAGAACCTTCTCCCGGAGCAATATCACGTGCAGGGCGACGGCGTGGCCGACGGTATCCCCGCCGTCCAGCACATGGTGCGCACCAACATCAAGTACGGCGCCGACCTCATCAAGATCGGCGCGTCCGGCGGCGTTCTCTCCAAGGGCGACGATCCGCAAGCCTCGCAGTACACGCTGGAGGAGATGCAGGCCATCGTCGCGGACGCGCACCGCCTCGGCCGCAAAGTCGCCGCGCACGCGCATGGAGCGCAAGCCATCCTGTGGGCTTCGGAGGCGGGCGTTGACTCCATCGAGCACGGCAGCTACATGGACGACGCCGACATTGCCATGATGCTCAAGCACGGCACCTACTTCGTGCCCACCGCTTATCTCATCGACTGGGTTCAGCAGTACGGCAACCTGCCGCCCATCTACGCGCAGAAGATGAAGGACGTGAGCGCCGTCGAAAAGAAGAATGCGATCCGTGCCATCAAGGCAGGAGTCAAGGTGGCCTGCGGAACGGACGCAGCCGTCTATCCCCACGGCCTCAACGCGCACGAGCTCGATGTCTACGTGAACCAGTTCGGCATGACGCCCCTGGCCGCGCTGCAGACCGCAACCCTGAACGCCGCGGACCTCATGGGATGGACCGACAAGGTCGGTTCGCTCGACCCCGGCAAGTGGGCGGACGTCATCGCCGTGAAGGGCGATCCACTCGCCGACGTACGCATCCTGCAGCATGTGCCCTTCGTCATGAAAGCCGGCGTCATCTACAAGAACGAAGCCCAGCCCGCCACCGTCGACAAGCTGGTCGCCTCCGTCCCCGCACCCACCCAATCCAACGCCATGGAGAACAGCTTCTAATGCAGGCTACGCACTTTGAGTACCGCTTCCGCTTCGCGATCCACGCGATGCTGTACATCCTCGGCTTCACCGCGCCGTGGCTCTTTCTGCACTCGCTGGCCGGCGTGCCGGGCTTCACCACCAGCTCCACCTGGCTCGTGCTCTCGTCGGCACTGACCAAGCAAGGCTGGCTCGCCTTCGACGCCGCCACCATCACGCTGCTCGTCATCGCTCTGCTGCTCACCGGCCTTGGCGCCTGGCTGCGCGTCTGGGGCTCGGCCTACGTTGGCTCGAGCATCGTCAAGTCCCCCACCATGCACGGCGAAACCATGCTCGCCGACGGCCCGTATCGCCGCACACGCAACCCACTCTATCTCGGCACCCTGCTCCACACCCTCGGCGTCACCATCCTCATGCCGCCCAGCGGAGCGCTCTTCGCCGTGGTCCTGCTCTGGATCTTCCAGGTGCGTCTCGCACTCGCCGAGGAGCCCTTCCTCGCCGCTCGCTTCGGCCAGCCCTATCTCGACTACAAAGCCGCCGTGCCGCGCTTTCTCCCCTCGCCCAAAGCTCTGGTCGCCTCCGCAGGAGTTCGCCCCCATTGGGTGCAAGCCATACTCGGAGAGATCTACTTCCTCGCCGTATTCCTCGTCCTCGCCATCTTCGGCTGGAGCTTCAATGCGCAGCCGCTGCGCCAGGGGCTCATCATCTCCATCGGCCTCGCCCTGGTCGTGCGTGCGTTCCTACCCCGCGCCGCATCAAACGCACCCGCCCTCGCCTAGCCAACGTTCGCCCGACAAAATCAAAAAGGGCCGGAGCACCGACGCACCCTGCGTCGATTCTCCGGCCCTTCTCACTCGCCTCCGCAAGCCCGACAAACCGGGCGCTCGCGATGAGGCACCCACTACTTCTTGGGCGGAGCGATCGTGTCCTTGGCAACCTTGGCCACGCGGAACTTGACGACAGTCTTGGCCTTGATCTTGATGGCCTCGCCGGTCTGCGGGTTGCGACCGATGCGAGCCTTGCGCTCTGCCTTCACCAGCTTGCCGATGCCGGGGATCGTGAACTCGCCAGTCTTCTTGGTCTCCTTCACGGCCGTCTCTGCCAGCAGCTCGAGGAACGCCGCGGTCTGCTTGTTGGTGAGTTCGAGCTTCTCCGCGAGCAGGCGGACCAGCTGTGTCTTTGTAATTCCCTTTGCCATGTTGTATCTCCTTCGTTCAATAAAATAAAAAATAGGTAAAACCAACGAACGCTAGGTACAGCGGATCGAGCGAGCATGAGCCTGGGCTCACCTCCCGCAACCTGCCTCTGACGGCCTCCCGTTCTGTCGTCCGGCGAACCTGCCGGAAGCTTTTACGAGGGCTGCAATCGCCAGTGTTCATGCGGGTGCGGAGAACCGCGCCGATGTTCACCTTCAACCTTCTCGAGCGCTTTGTCAACGCCAAATCTCCCATTTCCACAGATATTTGCTGGTTTTTACCGAAATTGTTCCCTTATGGGCCCATTTTCATTGGATTTTTAGCTTGTCAACTCAGAACAGCGGCTTCCGTACCGCTCCTCCGACGCCTCGCCCACCAGCCTCATCCCGCGCCAGAATCGCGCCATTCAACGTATCGATCAGCGGCGTCACCATGCGCAACCTGCGCACAATCTCCCTCGCCAGCGTGGGCTCAAGCGCCGCCTCCGCAGGCAGCCATGCGCGCACTCCCCAACTCTTCGCGCGCACCAACTCATCGGCAGGATCATCGCTCGCAAAGCCTTTGGGCATGCGGGTCAGCGCCTCTGTCTCGCTCAGCTCGAACCCCGCACCCTTGGCCTTCAATAGCTTCTGCACGCTGGCACGATAGCTCACGTGATGCGCGCTCATCCAGCGGCGCAGCGTCAGCAACTGCTCGCGCTCCGGCATGTACACACCCGCAGCCACCATCACGCTCTGCGGACTGATCTGCAGATAGAAGCCGCCACCCGAGGTCTTCTCCATCCCACGCCGAGCCCACCACGCCGCAAGATGCGTCTTATACGGCTGCTTGTTCGGGCTGAAGCGGATGTCGCGATAGATCCGCATCGCGACCTTGTGCGCAGGCCGCACATGCTCCGGCGCGAACTCCACCATCGCTGCGTTGATCTCTTCCACCAGCGCGAGCATCGGCGCCTTCACCGCTCGCTCGTACACTGCGCGCCGCGCCTCAAACCACTCGCGATCGTTGTTGCGCGCCAGCCCGCGCAGAAACTTCATTGCTTCCGGATTGAAATGAGTCGCCATCGCTCTTCGATGCTACCCGCCCCACCCAGGTCTCACAAAGACTCCTCTACCGCACAAAGCACAGCGGCGAAGGCCCACGCCCTCGCCGCTGCCTTGTCCTTCCCGAACCACCTACTCCATGGCGCCCGGATAGATCCCCTTCAGCGGAGCATTCAGCTTCTGATCCAGCTCCGGATGCGGGAACGGCTTCCGCGGCATCATCGCGTCGCGCTGGCTGGTGTTCCACAGAAAGATCGCTTCCACGATCGCCGCCTGCTCCAGGTCGCCCTGGTGCAGACGGTCCACCGTGTCCATGTCGGAGTGGTGCACGCGCGTGTCATAGTCCATCGGGTCCTGGATGTACTGGAACCCCGGCAGCCCCACCGCATCGAACGACAGGTGGTCCGTGCCGCCCGTGTTGCGATTGGTGATCGTCGTGACACCCAGATCCGCCAGCGGCGCGATCCACTGCGCGAAGATCGGCGCAATCGCGAAGTTGCCCTGCGTATACACGCCGCGCACCTTGCCCGTCCCGTTGTCGAGGTTGTAGTAAGCGTCCAGCTTCTCCCACTCCTCGGTAGTCTTCAACGCGCCATGGTGTCCCATGAAGCTCGGTATCCCCGCTGGATCCGGTGTCGCTGGAGGAGCGAAGGTGCCGAAGTGCTGCCTCACGTAACCCATCGAGCCGTACAGCCCTTCTTCCTCGCCGCTCCACAGCGCAATGCGAATCGTCCGCCGCGGATGCACATCGAGCGCCTTCAGAATACGCACCGCCTCCATCGCCACCACGCTGCCCGCGCCGTTGTCCGTCGCGCCTGTGCCGGCGATCCAGCTATCGAGATGGCCGCCCACCATCACCACCTGGTCCTTCAACTCGGGATCGGTCCCCGGAATCTCGGCGACCGTATCGAAGCCGTGCTCGTGATCGCCCGTGAACTTTGTCTCGATGTTCACCTCCACGGTCACCGGCACATGATGTTCGACCAGGCGTGCCAGGCGGTTGTAGTGCTCAATCATCATCACGGCGTTGGGAATCTTCACCGCGTTCTCCGGCTTCTGCGCATCCCGCGCCAGATCCGCTCCGTTATCGTCGAAGATGATGCCGGTCCCGCCGCCATCGCCCCCGTCGCGCGTCGGCGTGATGATGGCGGCAACCCCCTCATCGGTCATCATCGCGAGCGCCTGTTTACGCAGTGCGGCACGCTGCATGCGCTGCGCAAACATCGCCCGGAAGGCAGGATCGCTCAGCGAATTCGAGCGGCCCGGCTCATAGGTCTCCATCGCCTTCAACTCTTCATCCGTATAGCGCGTAAACAGCGGCTTCGTGATATCGGGCGTCGGCCTTGTCGAACCCAGCAGCACAATCTTGCCCGCCAGCTTACCCTTCAGCTCATCCAACTCCTTCGCGTCGTCAAGCGGCACATAGACGACCTCGCCACTCACCGGTCCCTTGGTTGCCGGAGACCACGGGGCTGCCTGCAGCCAAAGTGGTTCAGGGTCGGGCGAGACCATCCGCGCCCACGTATTCACCTGGAACCATCCCATCCCGAAGTCGCCCCAGTCCTCCAGGTGCGCATTCGACAGGCCAATCGCCGTCAGCGTATCGCGCGTCCACGCATTCGCCTTCGCCATGTTGGGCGAGCCGGTCAGGCGCGGCCCAATGCCGTCATTCAGCGCCTCCGCAAACTCCATCACCTTGCCGTGCTGGAAGCCTTCATCCCGGATCCGCTGATACATCGCGAGATCGAGCGTCTCGGTCGCAGGCTGCGGACCGTAGTACGAAGGGACAGACTTGCCCTCGTCATGCTTCTTCTTGTCTTGCGCACTCGCACTCAGGCAAACGGTGGAAATCACCGCTGCCATCACGGCCGCAGTGGTGCTCCAACGCAGGGAATTACAAGCGAACTTCGCCATCAGGAGACTCCTCGGAAGGTGTTTCAGGATATGAAACCGGATTGCGTTAGCATACCCGCCCGCGCTTCCAACGTCTCGCAGATTTTTCCGCACGCTCTCAGCAAGCCTGCACCCATGCGCGCAGCGCGATAAAACACAGGAACTTACGCCTTGCGCATCTTCCGCGCCATGCGCCGCGTCCACTGCACCCCAAGGAACCCGAGCGCCAGCGCCATCACCACCACACCCACCGGAAAGCCCGCCAGCCGGTAGGTCTGCGCGAAGTCCGGATGCCTGCCCGTCGCCATCATATAGACCAGCATGCTCATGATCGCCACAAACGTCGTCAGGAAGAATGCAGCCATACCGGCCGCGACGCCCATCAGCAAAGACTGGAACCAGCCCAGGTCGCCCAGGGGAATGCCAAACAACTCACCCTCACGTCGCGCGCGCTCTACATCGTTTGCGGTAGCCATACTCATTTAGAATAAGCTAATGGCAGAGACTGTACAGACCGGCCAGCCGCGGGCGCCCCAGTTAGTGCGTGCCGCCCGCCTGGTAAACGCCGCGCAGATCGCGCACGATACCGAGGTCCGCCAGTCCCCCAACGGCGTCAGCTTCGCCACCTTCGGCGAAACCGGCCTCGCCGACCTCGACCTCGACCGCATGCTCGAGACCGTACCCACGGCCATCACCGCCGCCCTCAAGGCCAACACCTACTACTTCGTTCCGCTGGCCCTGCGCGAAGCCATCCACGACAATCCAGACGCCATCGGCGAAAATCCCGACGCCATCGGCGATACCCCGGAAGCAACGCCCTGAGTTCCGAGGCGTTCCTGAAGAGCGAAGCCGCCGCCGAACCCACCATGGTCGCCAGCGCCTACACCGACGAGTTCTCCGACGCCGCCATCTGCCATCGCAACGTCGAGCTCGGCCACGGCAAGCGCGGCGTCTTCATCTCCACCCGCCTCATGGGCGACCGCTTCGCCCTCAGCTTCGAGTTCTTCATCAACGTCGCCCACGCCTTCGTCGATCAGGCCGGAGTCCCCGCAGTCCTTCGCCGACCTGGTCTGGAAGCAGGCCCTCAGCAACGTGCGCGGCGAGACCAGCATCGATGCCTGGGAGACCCGCAACCTCGCCTTCGGCCGCCCCGCCAACGCGCAGCCTGAGCCCGCACCCACGGCCTCGCGCCGCAATCGTGGGATGGCCAGCTTCTCCGCACGCCAGCGAGCCTTTGCGAGCTGACAGTGTCGCGCCTGCCACCCTCTCCCCGCTCGCCGCCGCGCCGCCAGATGCGCCACCCGACATCAACGAAAAGGAGCGCGCCCCCTACCTCGAGGCCGCCTTCTCCGACGCAGTCGCCATCTACCTGCTCTCCCTGGCGCTCGACTTCGACTACAGCGAGCTCCGCGAGCGCGAGTACCCGCTGCTCACCCCTGCAGCCCTGGCCGCACGCCTGCGCTGCATCGCTGAACTCTATCCCACCCAATCCCACCTACGAGTTCGCCGTCCGCTACCGCCGTCGCGCCTGATCCCTACCGCACCGCACTCATCGCCGCGCGGAACAGCCGCTCGAAGTCTCCCGCCACCGCAGCATCCTTCGCCGCACTCTCCACGGCCTTCTGCGCAATCGGTCGCGGATAGCCAAGATTCACCAGCGCACTCAGCACATCTTCGGCCGTCGCACCCAGTGACGGCCTTGCCGCCACCACGCCCTCCGCCGTAAACCCTGCCAGATCGTCGAGCTTGTCCTTCAGCTCCAGCACCACGCGCTCGGCCGTCTTCTTGCCGATGCCGGGAATCTTCGTCAGCGTCGCATGATCCCCGCCCCGAATCGCTCCCACCAGCCGCTCCGCGGAGATGCCGCTCAGCACCGTGATCGCCAGCTTCGGCCCAATGCCGGAGATCGTCAGCAGCTTCTCGAACAGCCGCTTCTCGGTCGCCTCATGAAAGCCGAACAGCAGCAGCGCATCCTCACGCACATGCGTGTGCACATGCAGCCGCGCCTCCGCGCCCACATCGCCAATCTCGGTGTACGTCGTCACCGAGATCGCCAGCTCATACCCCACCCCTCCGCAGTCAATCACCACAGCGTTAGGGCTCTTACTCAGAATCTGTCCACGAAGATGCGCAATCACACAACGATTGTAGCCATACCCGCGCGCCCCTGGAGAATCCAGGTCGCACGCGGGCTTGGAGCTATCGTTCCGCGTAGTATGGCCGCTTCACCTCTAGCGTGGACCATCCCCGTCGTGATCGTGGTCGCCATCGTGGCGCCAGTCATGATGGTCGCGGTCCCAGTCGCCGCGGTGTTGATACGCCATCTCGTACCCACGGCTGAAGCTGTGACGGAAGTCGTCACGCGCTCCTGGCGGAACCTCCGGACGCCGGAAATCCCAGTGCCGGCGCGGATCGGGTGGCATCCCCATGTCTAGATCGTGCCGTGCGGCTTCGATCCCAGCATGAAATCCCTGCCGCTGGATATCGTTATATTCCCGCGGCGGCTCCTGCCATCCCAGGTGGAAGCTGATTTGAGCATTCGCCCTCGGCACCGCCATCGGACTTACGGTCATTCCCACGGCTAACGTGGCAGCCGTCAGCATCGCCAGCGTAGATCTCGTTCGTTTCATAGTCATTCCTCTCGGACGGACAAACTGTACGTCCGTCCTTCAGATGGCACTCTGCCGCTGCGAGATGCTATGCCCAACAAAAGAATTGAATCCGACCGGATATCACCGTTTACCCGTGCTCCGCGACATACGTCGCATGGATCACCGCGCGCAGCCGCTCCGTCAGCGCCTCCGCATCCTTGGTCGACATCCCCACCGTCGAAATCGGCTCCCCGATAATCAACTTCACCGGCCGCGGCTTCAGCGCGTACACATGGATCGGCAGCAGTTCGTAGGTCCCCACCAGGGTCATCGGGACCAACGGCACCTGTGCCTTGATCGCCATCCACGCCGCGCCCGCCAACATCGGCTGCAGCTCGCCGTTGAACGCGCGCCCACCCTCCGGGAAGATCACCATCGGCATCCCCGCCTCCAGCGCCCGCGCACCCCGCGCCAGGCTCACCACCCCCGCACGCGCCGAGCTCTGATCAATCGGCACCTGACCGGACCGCTCCAGGTACCACCCAATGAACGGAATCTTCCACAGCGGCGCCTTCGCCAGGATCCGAAATTGAAACGGCAGCTTCGCAAACACCACCGGCGTGTCGTAGTAGCTCAGGTGATTGCTCGCATACACCGCGGCCCCGCCGACAGGCAGCCGTTCCGCATGCTCCAGCTTTACCGGCGAGCACGCAATGCGCAGCAACACCCGCGCCCACACGCTGGCGATCGCATGCTGTTGCCGGCCACTCGTATCCCAGATGCCGCACACCAGCGAGATCGTTCCGAAGAACCCCGTCGCCAACCCCACCAGCGGAATGAACACCAGGTAGTTCACCCACCGCCGCCGCCACGACACCGCCACAGGCGGCGCCTCCGGTTGCCCGGCCGGCGTCGGCTCCTCCGTCTTCACTGTCTGGTCGGCTGCGGACATCTCCCTATGCTACCCCGCTTGGGTTAACGCCAGTGCGCGTATCTCGCCCACCAGGAACACCGAACCCGTCGCCACGATCACACCCTCCCTGGGCGTCACCGCCTCCGCCTGCCGCAGGGCATCCCGCAAATCGCTCGCCATCAACACCGGCACATCCAGCCTCTGCGCGGCAGCGGCCAGCTCCTCGACAGTCGCAGCCCGCGGATTGTGTACCGGCGCAAGAATCACATGATCCCCAGACCGCGCCGGATCACCCGACGTCGCATCGAACAGCGGCAACAGCACCTGCTCCATCTCGTCAATCTGTTTATCTGCCAGGCAGCCAAAGATCAGCGTGCGTGGCAGCTCCTCGGGCAACTGCGAAATCGCCGCCCGCAGCGTCCACGCACCCGCAGGATTGTGCGCCACATCCAGCAGCAGCGGCGCATGTCCCCCCCGCGAGGCAATCCACTCCAGCCGTCCCGGCCATTGCGTCTCGCGAATCCCTCGCTCGATCGCCGCATTCGAGATCGCAATCGCCCGCCCATCCTTCAGCCGGTGATTCGCCCGCAACTCGATCGCCGTAGCAATCGCCAGCGCCAGATTCCGCTGCTGATGCTGCCCCGCCAGCGGCGACTCCACCTGCAACGCCTCGCCATCGATCGACAGCTCATAGCCGTTCGCCCGTAGCAGCGAACCCTCCCGCACGCTGGGCCCTGGACCCTGGGCCCTGGGCCCTCGCTCTTCCGCCCTCGCCCCTGGCAGACACCGCGCCGCATCTACCCCGCGTACCCCCAGCCGCACCGCCGCCTCCCCAATCGCTGCATTCGCCTCCGGATGCTGCGCCAGCGTTACCAGCACACCATCCTTGCGCAGAATCCCCGCCTTCTCGCCGGCAATCTCGCGAATCGTATTGCCCAGGTACTCTGTGTGGTCGATCCCGATATCCGTAATCACACTGACCATCGGCTCCACGGAGTTCGTCGCATCCAGCCTCCCGCCCAGCCCGACCTCGAGCACCGCAAGCTCCACGCCCTGCTCCGCGAACCACACAAACGCAATCGCCGTCAGCAGCTCAAAGAAGCTCGGAGCATGCGGCAACTCCCCGCCAGCCACCAGCCGCGCAGCCGCCGTATCCACCCGCTCGTACACCCGCCCAAACTCCGCGTCCGGGATCTCCCGCAAGCCCGCTCCCGCAGCCCATCCGAAACCCTGATCCGCTCATTCACCCGCAGCAGGTGCGGCGACGTATACAGCCCCGTCTTCAACCCCGCCGCGTTCGTAATCGAAGCCAGCGTCGCCGCCGTCGACCCCTTGCCATTCGTCCCCGCAATCAGCACCGGCGCAAAGCTCGTCTGCGGCTCGCCCAGCGCCTTCAGCAGCGCCCGTATATGATCCAGCGAAAACTTCCTGCGCACCGCGCCCGCCGGCCCATCGGCCGCTCGCCCCACGCGCAACTCCGGCCCCAGCGCCGCCAACCGTTCCAATGCCTCTTCGTACGTCATCACATCTATCAGTCTCGCACTTCCCGCAACTCACTCTCCACCGACGCCGCCTCCACAGCCGCTGCGACGCAGATCCTCCCCGCCTTCCCCCGCAGCATCAGCCCATCCTTCCGCCCCGCCAGGTAGCGCGCCGACATCGCTGCACCATCCAGGTCCTCCACCACCCGCATCCCCAGCCACTCCAACTCCTCCGCCAGCTGCTCCGGCGTAAAGAAAAGCTGAAACGGCTCCCCCGCCAGCGCCACCCGCGCACTCAGCGAGTCCAGCATCAACTGCTCCACCGGCGGCAGCGCCTCCCTCGGCTGCGAGTAATCGAAGACCACCTCGCTGCCCGCCCTGAACCTCGCCAGCAGCCGCATCGTCGCGCGAAATCCCTCCGCCGTCAGGTACGGAACAACCCCCAGCCACGCCGTCACCGTCGGCAGATGCTCATCGAACCCCGCCGCCTTCAACCGCGCCCGCAAGCTGTCCTTCTCGAAGTCCACCGCCACCCACTGCGCACTCTCCGGAGGAACCATCCCCGCGGCCTTCAGCATCTGCTTCTTCCACCTCTGCGTCGCCGGATGATCCACCTCAAACACCCGCACATCCGCATAAGGATTCCGGCACGCAAACGTATCCAGCCCCGCCCCCAGCACCAGGTACTGCCGCACGCCCAGGTCACGCACCCCCGCCGCCAGCGTATCCTCCGCCAGCCGCGCCCGCACCACCATGAACGCCCGCAGCGCCGCGGAGAACGGCCGCTTCACGCTTATCCGGCGTCCGCTTCACCTCTTCATAAAACTCTTTGCCAAGAATCCGCACCGCCAGCGGATCGTCGAACACCAGCGGCTTCGCATCATGCACCTGGTGCGCCGCCCGCCGCAGCGCCACCCGCAACGCCGTCCGCGATGGATTCACCTCATGCAATGCTGACCCGCCAACTTGCTAACTCGCCGACTCGCTAACCTGCTGCCCTTCCGTCATCCACTTCAGCGTCTCGGCCAGATACGCCTTCAGCTCCTTGCGCGGCACCACCGCGTCCAGGAACCCGTGCTGCAGCAAGAACTCCGACCGCTGAAAGCCCTCCGGCAGCTTCTGCCGAATCGTCTGCTCAATCACCCGCGGCCCCGCAAACCCAATCAGCGCTCCCGGCTCGGCGATATTCAAATCGCCCAGCATCGCAAAGCTCGCGGTCACGCCGCCGGTCGTCGGGTCGGTCATCAGGCTGATAAACGGAATCTTCGCCTCATCCATCTTCGCCAGCGCAGCCGACACCTTCGCCATCTGCATCAGGCTCGCAATCCCTTCCATCATCCGCGCCCCGCCGCTCGACGACACAATAATCAGCGGAACCTTGCGCTCGCAGCGACCGGTCCACCGCCCGCGCAATCGTCTCGCCCATCACCGGCCCCATGCTCCCGCCGATAAACCCGTACTCCATCACCGACAGCACGACATCCTGCTCGCCGATCTTCCCGACGGCATTCACAATCGCGTCGTTCAGCCCGGTGCTCTTCTGCGCCGCCGCCAGCCGTCCCTTGTACGGCTTCAGATCGGTAAACTCCAGCGGATCGGTCGACCGCAGCTCCAGATCCACCAGCTCATACCCCGGCTCCAGCAGGCTCTCAATCCGATCCCGCGCCGCCAGCTTGAAGTGCTTCCCGCAGTTCGGGCACACCTGCAGATTGGCGTCCAGATCGGCCTTCCACAGCGTCTTCCGGCATCCCTCGCACTTGATCCATAGCCCTTGCGTCCGCACCTCGTGGTCAGGCGTCGGGGAAATCTCGTGTGCATCGCGTTTGAACCAGGTCATTGCCGGGGCTCACTCCTGCCCCGCACATCTGCCGGGGACCTCCGCCATTGTATCGAAACCACGCTCCCCTCGCGCTCGATGCTCTATCCTTGTAGCGTGAGCAATCCAATCAAGATCCAGCTTCCCGACGGTTCCATGCGCGAAGTCCCCAAGGGCACCACCCCCTTCGACATCGCCAACAGCATCTCTCCGCGCCTCGCCGCAGCCGTCGTCGTCGCCCGCATTCGCCCTCTCACCCTCGTCGCCGCCAACGAGAACGAGACCGCCCTCGAGCAGTCCGAGGAAGCCATGTACTCCGGCGCAAGCACCAGCACCGAGCGCGGCGAAAGAATCGTGGGCCTCTCCACGCCCCTGCACGACGACGTCGCCCTCGAGCTCCTCAAGGAGAACGATCCCGCCTCCCTGCGCGTCGCCCGCCACTCCGCCGCGCACATCATGGCGACCGCCCTCCTCGAGCTCTTCCCCGAAACCAAGCTCGGCCACGGCCCCGCCACCGACACCGGCTTCTTCTACGACGTCTATCGCGAAGTCCCCTTCACCGAAGCCGACCTCGCCGCCATCGAAGCCCGCATGCAGGAGGTCGTCGCACGCGACGAACCCTTCCTCCAGATTCTCGAATCCCGCGAGCAGGGCCTCGCCGACTACACCGCCCACGGCGAGTTCATGAAGGTTCACTTCATCGAGCGCTTCACCAAACCCGGTGACGAGATCTCGCTCTACCGCAACGGCAACTTCACCGACTTCTGCCGCGGCCCCCACGTCCCCTCCACCGGCCGCGTCAAGGCCTTCAAGGTCGTCTCCATCGCCGGAGCCTACTGGCTCGGCGACGAGAAGAACCAGCAACTCCAGCGCATCTACGGCACCGCCTTCTTCAACGCGAAAGACCTCGAAGCCCACTTCAAGCACCTCGAAGAGATCAAGGCCCGCGACCACCGCGTCCTCGGCAAGCAGCTCGACCTCTTCAGCATCCAGGAAGTCGCCGGCGCCGGCCTCATCTTCTGGCATCCCAAGGGCGGCCTCATCCGCAAGGCCATGGAAGACTGGATGCGCGACGACTGTATCCGCCGCGGATATAGCATGGTCTTCACCCCCCACATCATGCGCCGCGAGCTCTGGAAGATCAGCGGCCACGAAGAGAACTACGCCGAAAATATGTACCCGCCGATGGAGCTTGACGATGCGGAGTATCGCCTCAAGCCCATGAACTGCCCCGGCCACATTCTCATCTACAAGAACTCGCCGAAGTCCTACCGCGACCTCCCCCAGCGCTACGCCGAACTCGGCAACGTCTACCGCTACGAGCGCTGCGGCACCATGCACGGCCTGCTCCGCGTCCGCGGCTTCACGCAAGACGACGCCCACATCTTCTGCACCCCCGAGCAGATCGAAGGCGAGGTCGAAGCCTGCATCGACTTCGCCGAAGCCGTCCTCAAAACCTTCGGCTTCCAGCAATTCCAGGTCGAGCTCTCCACCTGGGATCCCAAGGACAAGAAGTTCATCGGCAGCGCCGACAAGTGGGACAACGCCGTCGGCTCGCTCACCCGCGTGCTCGACCGCAAGAACATCCCCTACAAGACCATCCCCGGCGAAGCCGCCTTCTACGGCCCCAAGATCGACATCAAACTCGTCGACGTCCTCGGCCGCCTCTGGCAACTGTCTACTGTCCAATTTGACTGGAACCTTCCCGCCCGCTTCGACCTCGAGTACATCGGCGAAGACGGAGCAGCCCACCAGCCCGTCATGGTGCACCGCGCCCTCTTCGGCTCCGTGGAACGCTTCTTCGGCGTCCTCATCGAGCACTACGCCGGAGCCTTCCCCATGTGGCTCGCCCCCGTGCAGGTCGGCCTGGTCCCCATCAGCGAGAAGCATCACGATTATGCAAGAAGCGTGCAAGCTCGTCTAGAAGCCGCCGGCCTGCGCGTCGAAGCCGATCTCAGCAATCAAAAAATGAACGCCAAGATCCGCGACTTCGGCCTGCAAAAGATCCCCTTCCTCCTCATCCTCGGCGACAAGGAAGCCGCCTCCGACTCGGTCAGTGTCCGCGTCCGCGCCAAGGGAGACGAAGGCAGCGTCACGGTCGACGCCTTCCTCGACCGCGCCCGGAAACTCGTCACCGATCACTCCATGGAACTCTAACCGTGCCGCCATCAGTGAGTTCTACGGCAAGTACACATCCAGATGTACTGAAGCCTCTGTCTGGAAGGTCAAATAAGCCGCACACCTGACACATCCACCGCGGCTCAAATGCCAGGCAGAGGGCAACGGCTGGTAATCCACCACCCCGCAATCGACACCCTCGCGCCGCCTCCCGCATCTCACCTTCCCAGAGGTGCCCCATGAAGGCAGTCGTTCTCCACGAATACGGTCCCCCCTCCAAACTCGTCTACGAAGACTTCGCCGACCCCACCCCCGGCCACGGCGAAGTCCTCCTGCGCGTGCTCGCCGTCAGCATCAATCCCATCGACTGGAAGATGCGTTCCGGAGCCGCCCAGCAGCGCTTTCCCCTCACCTTCCCCGCCATCCTCGGCCGCGACGTCGCCGGCATCGTCACCCAGCTCGGCGAAGGCGTGGAAGGCGTCGAGATCGGCGACCGCGTCTTCGCCCTCGCCCACGCCACCTACGCCGAGTTCTGCGTCGTCAAGGCCAGCGAACTCGCCCACATCCCCGAAGGCCTCGAGATCACCACCGCCGGCGCCGTGCCCCTCGTCTCCCTCACCGGCGATCAGCTCATCCGCCGCGGCGCCAAGGTGCAGGCCGGCCAGACCATCCTCCTCACCGGAGCCCTCGGCTCCGTCGGCCGCTGCGCTCTCTTCGCCGCCCTGGAGATTGGCGCAAACGTCATCGCCGGCGTCCGCAAGCAGCAGATCGACGAAGCCCTTTCGCTCGGTGCCATCGCCGCCATCGACACCGCGGACAGCAAATCCATCGCAGCCCTCGGCACCGTGGACGCCGTCGCCGACACCGTCAACCACGACGTCGCCGCCACCCTCATCGGCAAAGTAAAATCCGGAGGCATCTTCGCCAGCACCCTCGGCCCTCCCTCCAACGCCGCACTCCATCCCACCGTTCAGGTCAACCCCGTCATGGCCGTGCCCGATCCAAAGACCGTCGTGCACTATGCCGAAGCCATTCGCGATGGCAAACTCAAGCTCCCCATCGACCGCCTCATGCCCCTGGCCCAGGCAGCCCAGGCCCAGGCCATCGCCGAAAAAGGCGGCATCGGCAAGATCGTCCTCACCGCCTGATCCAACCATCACCCATTGCGCGGCCCGTCTCCGGGGGATAATAGGACGTCCCTGAACCTCGCAGCAACGACCACGCGACATCCACGTCGCCGCAATGGGTGAACCTCGCATGACCGAATCTCCAACGGCGCCCATCCAACGGCCGCGGCACATCCCCAGCCTCGACGGCCTGCGCGCCCTCTCCGTCCTCCTGGTCATCGTGCTGCACACCCTTCTGCGCAACACGCTCTACAAGTTCATCCCGTTCCCCCTGCGCCTGCTCGGCAACGGAGCCCTCGGCGTCTTCATCTTCTTCGTCATCTCGGGCTACCTCATCACCACCCTCCTGCTCCGCGAACAGGACAAGACCCACACCATCAGCCTCAAAAGCTTCTACCTCCGCCGCGCCTTTCGCATCCTTCCGCCGCTCTACCTCTACGTCCTCTTCCTCGCCGTCCTCGGAGTCACCGGCCATCTCCCCGGTATGAATCTTCGCGAGCTCCTCACCGCCCTCACCCTCACCCGCAACTACGCGCACCACGTCGATCTCTGGGCCATGGAGCACCTCTGGTCCCTCTGCATCGAGGAGCAGTTCTATCTCCTCTGGCCCACCACCCTCGTACTCTGCCTGCTGCATCGCGACGCGGCCGCCGGCCGCCGCAACGCCACCCGCATCGCCATCGCCGTCCTCCTCGCGGAGCCCTTCGTCCGCATCCTCTGCTTCCGCTACCTGCCCGCCCTCCGCAACACCGGCATGTTCCACATGCAGGCCGACGGCCTCATGTTCGGAGCGCTCGGCGCCCTGCAACAAGGCCACGCCCGCTTCGAACGCATCTACGCTCGCGCCACCCGCTGGCCCTGGCTCCTGCCCGTCCTCATCTTCCTCCTCCTCGGCTCGCTCACCGTCCGCTTTCAAAACTACTGGGACCTTCCCCTCGGCATGACCCTCAACGGCTTCCTGATCCTGATGTGGCTGCTCTGGCTGGTGCGCCATCCCGCCAGCCTCCAGGGCCGCATCCTCAATCAGCCCGCGGTCGCCTGGATCGGCCGCCTCTCCTACTCGCTCTACCTCTGGCAGACCTTCTTCACCCACCACCTCGACGTCGAAGTCTTCGGCCGCAACGGCTGGTGGGACACCTTCCCCACCAGCTGGCTCTGCATCCTCGCCGTCGCCGCCTTCTCCTTCTACTGCGTCGAGCGCCCCGCCCTGCGCCTGCGCGACCTCTGCCTCCGCAGCATGCACTGGCACGAGATCTAGCCCCCGGAATCCACCGCCGCAAACACGAAGGCCGCCCTCCCCGGCGGCCTTCGCTTGCTCCATCCCTTGTGCGCTCTTACCCCAGCGTCTCCATCAACTTGTTCACCGTACGATTCAGATCCTTGTCCGTGCGCCGCTGTCCATCGATCTTCGCGATCGAGTGCATCACGGTCGTATGGTGCTTGCCGCCGAACTGCCGCCCAATCTCCGGCAGGCTCGCCTCGGTCAACTGCTTCGCCAGGTACATCGCAATCTGCCGCGGCACCACGATCTGGCGCGAGTTGTTCTTCTGCTTCAACTCCGCCACCCGCATCCCGAAGCTCTCCGCAACCGCCCGCTGAATCGCCTCAATCGTGATCTTCCGTACCTGCGTGTCGATGAACTGCTTCAGGCACTGTTGGGCCGTGGGCAGCGTAATCTCCACGCCATGCAGCGAGCACCACGCAATCAGCCGCACCAGCGCGCCCTCGAGCTCACGCACATTGGTCCGCACGTTGCCCGCGATAAACAGCGCCACATCGGTTGGCAGCGTGGTCTGCTCCAGCTCCGCCTTGCGCTGCAGAATCGCCACCTTGGTCTCCAGATCCGGAGGCTGAATGTCCACCACCAGGCCCCACTCAAAGCGCGAGCGCAGCCGGTCTTCAAAGTCGTTCAGCTCCTTCGGAGGACGGTCGCTCGCCACCACAATCTGCTTGCTCTGCTCATGCAGCGCGTTGAAGGTGTGGAAGAACTCCTCCTGCGTGCGCTCCTTGCCGGCCAGAAACTGGATGTCGTCGATCAGCAGCACGTCCACCGTGCGATAGCGATCGCGGAACCCGGTCATCTTGTCGTAGCGCACCGAGTTGATCATCTCGTTGGTGAACTTCTCGCCCGACACATAGCTCACCGCGGCCAGCGGATTGCGCAGCTTCACCAGGTGTCCAATCGCCTGCATCAGGTGGGTCTTGCCCAGCCCGACGCCGCCGTAGAGGAACAGCGGGTTGTACGCCTTCGATGGCCGCTCGGCCACAGCCTGCGCCGCCGCCTGTGCGAACTGGTTGCCGCTGCCCACCACGAAACGAATCGAACTGGTAGCGCGGATTCAGCTGCGCCGCGCTATTCCAATCGAAGCGCGCCTGCTCCGGACCTGCGGGCATCGGCCCGCCATTGCCGCGGCGCGGAGCGTTCTGGCTGTGGCTCGGCTGCGGCGCAAAGCCGCCGTCTTCCCGCACGCGCACGGGAGCTTCCTGCGGAGGCACCTGGAACACTACCTGGTCGATCTCCAGGCCCAGGTTGTCGATCGCTTCGCCGATCAGATCCCCATACCGGTCGCCGATATGCTGAAACTCCTCCGACGGAATTCTCACGTGGAGAGTACGTCCGCTGATATGCGAAAAGCGCGTCGGCTTCAACCATGTCTCAAAGCTCTGACGGTTGATCTTCTTCTCGAGCGCACCCAGAATCCGAACCCACTGGTTCAATACGGCTGCCGGGACTGGAACAAATGACATCGTCTAAGTCTTCCTTACTTTCCTGAAGTCGTCCACTGTTGCATGCTCGGCACGGCGGTAATCGTAAAGAGACGCAAATAGCGTTCGAAAAAAGAGGCAAAAGATGTCCGCCCTCGCGATGCAATCGCGAAGCGAGCCCATCTTTGGAATGCTGTTGAAACCCAGCGCCGCAATTCGCGCTGGAGGAGTGATGCAGTACCATTGGCCCGTCGGATGGTTTAGCCGCTAGGCATTCACACATCACGGAACGGAATCGATACTAGCATGCCGAACCGCCCACTCTGGTAACCGAAATTAACCAAATTGAGAAACTTTTTTCTAGTTGCACCATACCTTGTGAAGAATTTATGAACGGCTTTCGGTAACCGCATCCGTCACCTTCCTTGGAAGCCTCCGAGCCGTATTTCGTTGCCGCTTTTCCTCAACTCGGATATACTCAAGACTTGCTGTCGAGTTGGCCGTTACGGCCTCTCGAAACCCGAAACGGGGCCTGCAGCCGGACACATCGCCGCTCTCCAGCGATCGCGATCAGCACCAGCCGACAGGGCCAGCAGACATCTTTCAGATTTGGAAACAGGACAAACATCATGCCCAAGCGCACCTTCCAACCCAATCGCCGTCGTCGCAGCAAGGTCCACGGCTTCCTCGTTCGCATGGCCACCAAGGCCGGCGCCGCTGTCCTCAGCCGCCGCCGCGCCAAGGGCCGTCACAAGATCGCCGTCTCCGCAGGCTTCCGCGACTAGTCGCGCTCTCTCAGCGCAACACCCTGCCGCGCGCTCTCGGGAGTCCTTCCCCTTGAGCGCGTTTCTGTGTTGAGCGCGCGTTTTTGCGTGTCCGCTCGAAGAGACGAGATTCGAGAGACGAGATTCGAACAGACAGCATCTCGCCTCCCCGCATCTCGCATCTCCGCATCTCGCATCTCCTATGACCCATCGCCTCTGCAAACACGCCGACTACCAGCTCGTCTACAAGGCCGGTCGCAAGCAGTTCGGCAAGCAGCTCGCCTACTTCCACGCACCTCGTCCAGCCGACCGGCGTTCCGCCACCTCCGGCCCGCGCATCGGCCTCACCGTTCCCAAGGCCCTCGGCAAGGCCGTCGATCGCAACCGCATCAAGCGTCGCCTGCGCGAGGCCGTCCGCGCCGCTCTCCCGCAGCTCACCGCCCCCGTCGACGTCATCCTGCATCCCCGCCGCTCCGTCATCGACCTCGACTTCACCCAGCTCAAGCGCGAAGTCACCACCATCTTCCGCAGCGTCCAGGCCGCCACCGACCGACGCACGCAACGCCGCCCCAGCCCGCACGCCCCGCTTCCGCATCCGCAGCCATCGCCACCCCCTCATGACCGCCGTTCCCGCCAGCCCGCGCCGCGAACGCCTCGCCGCCCGTCTGCTCGCCGTCTACAAGCGCGGTATCTCCCCCCTGCTGCATGTCTTCGCCGTCACCCACTGCAAGTACCTTCCCACCTGCAGCGAGTACGCCTACGTCGCCGTCGTCCGCCACGGCTGGCTTCGCGGCGGCTGGCTCGCCTTGCGCCGCATCGCCCGCTGCCATCCCTTCGCCCGCGGCGGCCACGACCCCGTCCCCTGAACGAATCCGCCTCTCAAATTGATCCAACCGCCACCGTCACCATTTACCATTAGAAGTTAGCTGGCCGTGAACCCATTCCGGCCTTGGAAAGCGTAGGAATCCTTTTGCCAGAGTTTCGTAATCCCAATCAGGGCGGTGGCGGAAGCCAGGACAACCGCTCCTTTCTGATCATGATGATCGTCATGCTAGGCGTCATCTTTGGCCTGCAGTATTGGCGCGCACAGCGCAACCCGGCACTCGAGTCTCCCGAGCATCCAGCCGTCTCCGCGCCCGCCGCGTCCTCCACCTCCTCGGCGCCCTCCGCACCCGCGACCGCGCACTCCACGACCGCCACGCCCGCCGTCGTCGCCGCCGCCCAGACCACCACCACCGTCGAGAACGAGCTCTACAAGATCACCTTCTCCAATCGCGGAGGCCAGGTCACCTCCTGGATCCTCAAGAAGCAAAAGGACACCGCCGGCCAGCCTCTCGACCTCGTCCACCAGGGCGCCGCCCAGCGCTTCGGCTACCCGCTCTCCCTCTATACCTACGACGACGCCCTCACCCAGCAGCTCTCCAGCGCCCTCTACGTCGCCTCCGCCAGCGGAACCATCTCCGCTCCCGCCACCCTCACCTTCAAGTACTCCCAGGGCAATCTCTCCGTCACCAAGACCTTCACCTTCGGCGACACCTACGTCATCCACGCCGACACCGAAGTCCTCCGCGACGGCGTTCCCGTCCGCGCCCTGCTCGCCTGGCCCGCCGGCCTCGGCGACGCCGAAACCGCCACCACCTACGCTGGCGCGCAGATCGACACCAACGCCAACGGCAAGACCGAGCACCTCTCCTTCAAGAAGATCTCCGGCGGCGCCACCCTCAACGGCCCCTTCGACTTCGCCGGCGTAAGCGACCAGTACTTCGGCGCCGTCTTTATGCCCGATCAGCCCGACGACGCGTCGGTCGTCACCTTCGAGCACCAGATCGACATCGCCAAGGTCAAGGCCTCCACCGACAAGACTCCCGTGACCGCCTCCAAGGAGCTTCCTGTCCTCGGCGCCGCCGTCGGCTCCACCACCGGCCACACCCGGACCAGCCTCTTCGTCGGCCCCAAGTACGTCTCCGTCCTCAAGAACATCCACACCGCCGGCGGTGGCACCCTCGAGCCCCTGCTCGACTTCGGCTTCTTCGGCCCCATCGGCAAGTACCTCTTCCTCGGCCTCCGCGCCGTCCACTCCTGGATCGCTCCGCGCGAGACCGGCGTCCACGACTTCTCGTGGGGCTGGGCCATCATCATCTTCACCTTCATGATCAACATCGTCCTCCTGCCCCTGCGCGTGCAGGGCATGAAGTCCGCGGTCAAGATGCAGCGCATCCAGCCCCAGGTCGACGCCATCAAGGCCAGATACAAGAACCCCAAGCCCACCGACCCCAAGGCCGCTGAGATGAACGCCGAGGTCATGGCCCTGCAGAAAGCCAACGGCGTCAGCATGCTCGGCGGTTGCATCCCCTCGCTCATTCAGCTCCCGCTGCTCTTCGCCTTCTTCACCATGATGACCAAGGTCGTCGAGCTCCGCCAGGCCCACTTCTTCTGGCTGCCGGACCTCTCCGCCGCCGATCCCTACCACATCCTCCCCATCCTTATGGTCGCCACCTCCTTCCTCGCGCAGTTCTACACCCCCTCCCCGGGTGTCGATCCGCAGCAGCAGAAGATGATGGCCTTCGTCATGCCGCTCTTCTCCGGCTATCTCACCTGGCAGTACGCCTCCGGCCTGGCCCTCTACTGGAACGTCGGCAACCTCGTGATGATCGCCACCCAGCTCATCATGAACCAGACCTCCCTCGGCCGCGAGATGAAGGAGATTGCCGCCAAGCGCGCCCGCCGCAAGGTCGCCGCTCCCAAGCCCGGCCAGCGCGCTCCGGCCGGCAAAACCATCCAGGGACGCAAGTAGACCGCCTCCCTGCCACAACCTCTCCGGCGCACGACCACAGGACCCTGCGCCGGTACCGTGGAAAGCAGGCGTCCGTTCGGACGCCCAAGTTTGATTCCATGAACATCGCTGCCGAAAGTGTCATACTGGTATCTGGCTGTTCATTGGTTGACACTTGTTTCATTTCCCCGGGTTCGCTGCTTCATTCTCCCGCTCGATAGGACTGATCTGTCATGGACGATTTAGCGCAGGCTGCTGAAAAAGTCGCAACCCTGATGCGGCTTCTGACCACCACCGGGGGATTCCGCCTCAAGTACCGCATCACCGCTGGAGCCGGTGCCGTCGATCCCGATGGCTTCGAGCGCCGCGACATCTACGTCGAGTGCAAAGGTCCCGACACCGAGATCCTCCTCGGCAGCGACGGGGAACTCCTCCGCGCCCTCGAGCACGTCTCTGCCAAGATGCTCCGCCTCGAGCCCGAAGACCACGATCGCATCTCCTTCGACGCCAATGGCTACAAGGCCGCCCGTGCCCGCGCTCTGCGCGACGCAGCCGACGAGGCCATCGACGAGGTCGAGGATACCGGCGAGCCCTTCCGCTTCCAGCCCATGAACTCCCGCGAGCGCCGCATGCTCCATCTCTTTCTCCGCGACTCCGGCCTGCAGACCGCCAGCTCCGGCGAAGGTCCCCGCCGCTTCGTCGTCCTCTATCCTGAGGGCTATCGCATCCCTCCCGAGCGCCCCTACAGCAGCTCCGACCGCCGCGACCGTCCCCGCCGCCGTCCCTCGCCCAACCGCTACTAGCTTCGTCTCGTCCCGAAATTAAGTCGCTCAGCCCAGCGCCGTTTTTCCTCCATGGAAAACGGCGCTGCTCTTTAATCTGTCGCCAATCTGACACCAACCATCCTCCGCAAAACCCCTCCCTCCTCGCCGCACGCCACCCACCCGCGCGACCCATCCCCTTGTCCCCTCAAAGCCCCGCGGGACGGCATTTCCTCGTGCCTTCGCCAGCCTGTAGAAAACCCCGCCCCCTCATTCGCCGCTGTTCACGCGGTTTTGTACGCTCTCCCCACACACCTCCCGGCTTTCACGCGAGGCCCTCCTCAGGCGTCTGTGCGTAGTTCGGAAAACCCCACCCCAAACTCTCTCCTCCCGTCCTCTCTTCCTACTTACGGTCTCTCCTCCCACCCCGTTTTGGAAACCATGTACCCACTCCCCGGCCAGTATCCATAGGGATTTAAACCTCTTATCCACTCTTCCACCCACAACGACTAGTACTACTAGCAATATCTATCCTTTCACTCTGTTTCTTAGAAGCATTCTCCCTGCCCAGCAGAAACTCCTCTTCACACCCAAAGCACCATCGCCTCGCTTACCCCCGCGCGAAGCCCCTCGCCGTGCGCGCAGCACCGCAGGATCACACAAGATGCCCCCGGAAATTCACAGGCCCGCCCCCTCGCACGAACCCCCCTGCACACCCTAGAATCAGGGTGTTGCTCCAAGGCAAATCCGAGGGGAGAGAACACGCATGTCCACCACCACCACCCTCACGTCACCGGCAGAGCAATCTGCCCCAGAGCAAGAGCAAGGGAGAGACCCCATCGTGTCTACCGCCGCCATCACCCCCGAAGTCGTCCCCACCGGCAATCTCGAGATCACCGTCTCCCGGGCCGAACTCCTCCGCGAGCTCACCGCCGCGCAGTCGGTCGTCGAGCGCAAGACCACCATCCCGATCCTGTCGAACTTCCTCTTCGAGGCCACCGTCGACGACCTCGGCGCCGGCAAGCTCACCATCACCGCCACCGACCTCGACCAATCCCTGCGCACCTCCTGCGCCGCCAAGGTCAAGAAGCCCGGAGCCTGCACCATCCCCGCCCGCAAGCTCTTCGACTACATCAAGCTCCTCGGCGACGGCGACATCTCCATGAAGCTCATGGACAACCACTGGGTCCAGATCCGCTCCGGCCGTTCCAACACCAAGATGGTCGGCATGGCCCGCGCCAACTTCCCCCAGGTCCCGGAGTTCCCCTCCGTCGGCGCCTACAAGATCTCCTCGCCTGCCCTCGCGAACATGATCGCGAAGACCATCTTCGCCATCTCCAACGAGGAATCCCGCTACACCCTCAACGGCGCCCTCCTCGTCCTCAAAGCCGAGTCCATGGCCATGGTCGCCACCGACGGCCACCGCCTCTCCCACATCGAGACCCTCGGCCAGACCCTCGAAGGCATCTCCGGCGAGAAGAAGACCCTCATCCCCCGCAAGGCCCTCGCCGAGCTCTCCAGCCTCCTCTCCTCCTCCGACGCCACCACCCTCGAATTCGGCGACGACGACCAGACCCTCTTCTTCAAAGTCGGCGGCCGCGTCCTTACCAGCCGCAAGCTCACCGGCCAGTTCCCCAACTACGAAGCCGTCCTCCCCCGCGACAACAACAAGTTCGTCATCGTCCGCTCGGAAGATCTGATGGCCTCGATCCAGCGCGTCGCCCAGTTCGCCGACGAGCGCTCTGGCGCGATCAAGATCCGCCTCGAGCAGAACGAGCTCAAGCTCTCTGCCCAGTCCACCGACGCCGGCGAGTCCGAAGACATCATCGAAACCCCCTACAACTACGACCCCCTCGTGGTCGGCTTCAACAGCTCCTACCTGGTCGACTTCCTCCGCGCGACGGGTGTCCAAGGCGAAGTCCGCCTCGAGTTCAAGGACGCCCAATCCGCCGGCCAGATGCGCCCCGAAGACGCCAACGAAGACGTCAAATACCGCTACATCCTCATGCCCATGCGAATCTGACCGCAGGGTGGAAGCCGCCTTCCAGTGGGTACGACGGGTCAGCGGTGAATGACGAACGACCTTCCGGCGACACGGTGTTTCCGCCCGGATCATTCGGCAGGGAACACTCTTGAGCCCAACAAGAACGGATGTTGCAGGGGGCCGAAGAGCCCACGGTTTCCGGATTCAAAGCCTTCCTGTCACTTCTTGACCATCCGTAGGATCACTGGCGGCCGCGGTAATGCGTCACCAGACTTCATCGGCCTGTCCTGGATCCGATATCTCGGCTCAAAGTGGAAGTTGTTCCGGCGGAGGATAACCGTGTTGCTCTCGTCCAACTTTCCCGTCGTATTTCTTCGTTGTCTTGTACAGTTCAAGATGGCCATCACCCGAAGACGGTCTGACTCTCTCACGGAGCGCATGCATCTCCTGAGACGTCAGCGGCTTGAAGCCGCGCGCAATGTTCACATTCTGGTGCAGCACGTCCAGCGAGTCGACACCGCAGATGGTCGTGGCGACCGGCAGGCTCATCGCGTAACGCAGCGCCTCTTCCGCCTTCACGGTGCCGTACAGAATCGGCTGACCGTCACCCCCAAGGCTCTTCATGCCGAGCGCCGCAATCCCCTGCCGCTCAAGTTCAGGGAGCACCTGCAGCTCAAAGCTGCGGTAGGTCGCGTCGAAACAGTTCAGCGGTAGTTGTACGGTATCGAATGGATACTGGTGTGCCAGCATCTTCAGATGGATTACCGGGCTCTTATGTCCGGTGAAGCCAACAAATCGAACCTTGCCTTGCTGTTTCGCTTCCTCCAACGCCTCCACGACACCACCCTTTGCGAAATGCAAGTCCGGGTCGTTCTCGTAGATGACCTCGTGAATCTGCCATAGGTCCAGATGGTCGGTGCCCAACCGCTTCAGGGACTCCTCCAACTGTTGCATGGCGACCTTCTTGTCTCGGCCGTGCGTGCAGACCTTGCTCATCAGGAAAGCTTGATCGCGCCTTCCCCGCAAGCCGATCCCCATCCATTCTTCACTGCGGTGATCGTTGTATTCCCACGCGTTGTCGAGAAACGTGACTCCCGCATCGATCGCCTCCTGCACCAGGCGCACGGCCAGATCCTGCGATTGCACCAGCCCGAGATGATATCCGCCAAGACCGATGATCGAGACGTGTTCGCCCGTCTTTCCAAGCGGCCTGCGAGGAATCTCTCCACCTCCGCTGTTTGTGATCTGCGACGGAGGTGCAGCCGATGCGATTTGGCCGCGCGAAACCGAGTCCGCAAGCACTCCCCCTGCGATTGCCAGGCCTGCCTGCAGTACGGACCGCCGCTCAAGTTCAGGAGCTGCTGGTTCAGGGGTTGATTGCTCACTCTGTCGACGTGGATCTGCCATGCTTCATCTCCTCGACGTCTCCGGCGTTGTCTCTGGCACCAACCAGGGGCCATCCCCCTTGTCCAGCATCTCCGTGACCTCTCGTTGAGTGTGGTCGATGGGGAACCCATGCGGCATGCGGGTCATCGGATTGTCATACCGCAGCGATACTTTGTACGGCTCGAAGCGGCCATCGGCGGCGGTCGGCGCGCAGCGAGCGCGCAGGGCCTCCATCTCGCCTTCCGTCATTGGCTGAAAGCCGCGCACGATGCTCAGGTTCTGGTGGAGCACGTTGAGCGAGTCCATGCCGCAAATGGTCGTCGCGACCGGCAGGCTCATCGCGTAACGCAGCATCTCTTCCGCCTGGACAACGCCCGCTTTTATCCCCCACGCCGTACCGCCCATGCTCTTCATGCCCAGCGCGGCCATGCCTCGCCGATTCACCTCGGGCAGCACTTGCCTCTCAAAGCTATGGAAGTTGGCGTCGAACGGGTTGAGCGGCATCTGCACCGAGTCAAAGGGATAACCGAGTTCGAGCATCTTGAGATGAAACGCGGGATCCTTGTGACCGGTGAAACCGACGAACCGGACTTTGCCTTCCTTCTTGGCCTGGTCGAATGCTTCGAGGACGCCCCCTTTGGCGTACGCCAACTCGGGATCGTTATCGTAGACGATGCCATGGATCTGCCAGAGATCCAGGCGATCGGTTTGATACCGCCGCAGCGAGTCTTCCAGCATCTGCATGGCCAACTTTCCGCTGCGCCCATGCGTGCAGACCTTGGTCATCAGGAAGACTTTTTCGCGGCGTCCGCCACGGAGCGCCCTGCCCAGGATGGTCTCCGTCTTGCCGTTGAAATACTCCCACGCGTTGTCGAAGAAGGTAACGCCGGCGTCGATCGCTTCGTGGACCAGTTGCACGGCCTCGTCCAGGGTTGGCACATCGCCGAGATGATGGCCGCCCACCCCGATGGCGGAGATGTGCTCCCCCGTGTTCCCAAATTTCCGATAAATCATCCCCGGAGCCTCCCCTGCCGACGCTCGCGTTCCTTCTCCAATACCCGGGACGCCGGATATCGAAGCTACAGCACCTGCACCGACTTTGAGAAAATCCCTTCGACTTGCCTTCATCTCTGGGCCTCACGTTTTACTGTCGCCCGGAATCGCCACCAAGCGGGAAGCTCCTCTCTACTAGATGCGTCCTGGCCCCAAGTCGTGGCGTCTTCGAACATATTCTCAAGTCCCCGAAGACTCCCCAAACGGGTTGGCACGCAACGGTATGAAAACGTGGTCTTGAGAAACTTCGATTTCGAAATCGCCTTCGGCGCGGACGATCGGTGGGCACCGGCGGCATCACCCTGCGGTGGATTGGGCGTACGCTAGCGCTCAAGAGCACGCAATCACGTCAAGAGCGTCGCCCCTGAATTCCGGCAAAGCTGAATTCGCAGGAAATCCCGCTGAACTCCGAAGAACCGAGATATCGGTTAGCCATCGGAAAAATTACACACGTCCGATGTTCGCGCCAAAGTCCTCTCCGATCAAGGTCGCCTCCTCATGATCCAGATCGGCAACCCCCATATCTGTTCGGCTCAAGCCTGAAACCGGTACCCGTACCCGGGGATCGTGATGATCATCTCCGGCCTCTTCGGAGACCGCTCCAGCTTCTGACGCAGGCTCGCCACATGCATATCGACGGTTCGCGTGAAGGTGCCGGACTTATGGCCCCAGACTTCGCGCAGCAGCTCGTCCCGCGAAAGGGTGATCCCCTGGTGCTCCACGAAGTAGTGCAACAGGCGGAATTCTCCTGCCGTAAGATTTACCCGTTTCCCCTCCCGCGTTACCTCGGTCCGATGACGATCCAAGACGAACCTGCCGAACCGATAAAGGTTTGGGGCCACCGCAGGTGCAGGCTCCTTCCGGATCGGCGCGCGACGCAACAAAACCTCGATACGAGCCATCAGCTCAAACGTGTCGAACGGTTTGGTGACATAGTCGTCCGCGCCCAGCTTGAGTCCAACGACTTTGTCGATCGTCTGGCTGCGTGCGGTCAGCAGCAGGATCGGCGTCGACAATCCGGCTCGACGAATCTCCGTGCAAAGATCCAGCCCACTGAGCAACGGCAGCATAATGTCCAGGATGATCAGATGGAACGGTAACTGCGTCGCCTTCTCGAACCCGGCCCTGCCATCTGCCGCAAAATCGACGACGTATCCTTCACTGCGGAGACGATCCCCCAGCGTCAGGCACAATTCTTCTTCATCTTCGACGATGAGGATATTTTCGTTCATGAGTGGGACGACGAGGCTTGCTGCGTTGCGGCAGGAGCCGCGTGCGGGTCTTCTCCTTTCGCAATTTGAAGGTGCAAGGTAAAGGTTGTTCCTGCGTTAAGACCGCTCACGACGGAGATCCGTCCACCCATCGCTCCCGCAATCCTCTGCGCCAGCGAAAGTCCCAGGCCCGTCCCGTGAATCTGCCGGGCGGTCACCCGCGGGCTGCGATAAAACGGCTCAAAGATATGTCCAATCTCAGAGGCTTCAATCCCAATCCCGCGATCCGTCACCGATACGCGAATCTCCTGGCCCGCTCCGTGCCCCGAAGACGAGACGAATGCTTTCAGCCCGATCCACCTCTCCTCGCCGCCGTACTTCAGCGCATTCCCCAGGAGATTATGCAAACACTGCGAGATTCCCAGACTGTCTCCCATCACCGGGGGGAGATTCGATTCGATCTGCCGATCGATGGTGATCTTCCCATCCTGAACGAGTCCCTCCGTGCTGGAAACAACCGAGTCGATGACCTCGACAATCTGAATGGGCCGCAGGACGTAGCGCTGGCTCCGGTCTTCGGTCGAAGCAAAAAGGAGGATCTCATCGATCAGCGCACCCATGCGGCGACTCTGATTCTGAAGCACGCTGCCATATTTTTTGAGCGCGACCTTGCCTTCCACCAGGCCGTCCGCGATATTATCGGCCGCTGAACTCAGAACCGCCAGCGGCGTCCGCAACTCATGCGATACCGAGGCGACGAACTCCATTTGCAGCCGTGCCAGCTGGATGGCGCTCATGACCTTGCTCTTCTGAATCGCCCACACCGCCGCGCACGAGGTCAGAAACGTGATGCTCAGAATCGCAATCAACCTTCGGGTGGAGCGCTGGGACGATGCGACCAGGCTCGTCCGGCGCTCAGAAGCATCTTCGTCATAGAGCTGCTTCACCTCCGTCAGGTCCCGCCGAACCCGTTCAAACGCCGGCACGCCCTTCGACAGATCAAGGCTTACCGCTTCCTTGGTGCTTCCCTCCAGGATCGAAGCCAGCACTTCATCGCGAATGTTGAGGTACTCACTCCAATCGAGCGTCAGCCGTTTACCGAGTGCAATCTCAGGAACCCGTTTCGCCTGTCGCTGATATTCGGCAATCCCTTCTTTGACACGCTGGTCCGCATTCCGGGACTGATCCGCATACTCTACCTGCAGATTGCTGTCGTTGGTCGTCAACGCGTAGAGGGTGGCGCGCCGCGTCTCCTGGGTATCGTACTGCAGCTCTCCGATCCGCTGAAGCCCTTGAACCGCGCCCGTATACATGTCCTGGGCCCCCTTGTTGGCTGTCTGCAGGTCTCGAATCACGAACACGCCAACGGTTGCAACCGCGCAGGAGACCAGCAGCAGCAGCAGTGTCGCGTTGTGCCGCGAAGCGAAGCTCACGAGCCGTCCCGCAAATGAAGACGAAAGTCCGAACCGGCGCCGCCTTCCATCGAATTTGACGTTGTCCTTCATCTCAATCGCCAGCCTCGGGTCGTATGCGGAGCTTGTAGCCTTTATCTTCCGGCATGAGGTTGTCAATCCGCACCACCTTTACCGTGGAGTCCACATCACTCAGGCGAAGATACCCAATCGCCCCCGGTACATTGAACAGGAACTTCCGGACACCACTCGGCGCCGCCAGGATCTTTGGCGACACAAGAATATCGCCAGTGAACAGACCGCGGAGAATGTGCGTCTCAAACTGATCTTCACTCATGCCGCAGACATCGCGAAGAATCGCTCGCCGTTCAGGTTCCCCCGGCTCGCGCATCACGAGGGTGATCCGTCGTCCGTTGGACCAGTGACTCCGTTCTCCCAGGAACACTCTGCGCAGTTCAACGAAGGAAAGTTCATCCACCGAGTTCGACTTATTGACGACGATCGCCAGCGGCTCAGATACAGCGCTCCGGTCTTCCACCGGGACGGCGGAAGAATCGGCGACCGGGATCATGGCTCGCTCCGGCCGCAAGAGGGCAGCGAACGCCAACACCGTCACGATCGTGGTCTTCCGTCGCACGCTCAGAGAACTCCCGCTAAAACGTAAATCCAACCTGCAGGGTCAGACCTTGCACCGCCGGTTGGCTGCGCAACGCTGTGTAGTCATATTGAAACTTCAGGGCGACCGACTCGCTGGCATCAAAGCGCAGTCCCACCGACGGACCTTCGCGCAACCCAACATCCGGAAACACAGGTTCATTTCGCGGAACGTTGATGTATTGATAGCGAAAGTATGGACGGAACAAACCAAACTGCCTGGATGTCTGGGTATAGAAACCAACGGTGTTGAAGACCGTGGAGCTTCCCACCGGCGCATGTCGATCCAGCAACACCTCGTTGAGCCATTCGTATTTCGGCCGGATCAGAACCGCGTGCGCCGCAAGGATCGTCTCATGGATGGTGGGTTGGTTGGCCGGAGCCAGCAGGTCGCGATACGCGGAAAACCCCGTCTGCAGCCCCCGCACAGCATCCGGCCTCGCGAACAGAGCGAGGTTGAACGCCTTGTGATTGATGTCGGAGATCTCGTTCTGAACGGGCTCCGACACCAGCGGGGTTCGCGATTCGCGCCCGTTCCCCACCTCCGCCACATAATGCAGCCCGAGAGCGCCCGAAGGAATCATGCCCGATGCCGTTGCGCCGACATTGTGTATCGGGAGAATGCCTCCGTCGTCTTCGAACGCAAAAAGAAACGGCCTGTCTGTCGTTGTCTGCAGCCACGTGCTGTGGTGATAGGCGGTGTTGTAGTAGCCGATGGCCGTATGACCCCGTCCCGCAGCGATGTTCAGGTAGTCGTTGTAGGAATAGCGCAGAAGATACCGTTCCGGATCCACGCTGAAGGTATTCTCCTCGGGCTGGATTACGCCATAGTAGTCATCGGGTCCACCTTCAAACACAATTTCACTCAGGAACTTGAACTTTTCCGAGATATCCGAGGTGACAAACAGATCCAGCTCTCCAAGCGCGAAAGAAGTCGTGTCGCCCTTCTGCGTGTCGCCATGCAGAGAAACGTCGCCAAACCCGCGAATGCGCAAGAGCGTCTTGCTCATGTCCATTCTCTCCGTCATCACGTTTTCCCCCTGCGTAGGCTCCTGCTCTGGCGATGTGCGAGCTGGAGGAGGAACAACCACGGGCTGCGCAACACTCGGAGCTTCAGCCGCGGCCGCGACAGGCTCGGGCGGCCGGCCGGAGTCCGGTGTACACGTTAGCGGCAATGCCGTGCGATCAGGCAGCGGCGCCACGGTAACGCTTCGAGTTTGCTGCCTGTCCGCTTCCAGTTGCTGGACCCTCGCCTCCAACTGGTCAATGCGCTTCAGCAGCATCTGCAGCGTAGCGTTATCGACGGCAGGCGGAGTACTCGCTTGTTGCGCGCAAAGAGATGGGCCGATCGACACGGCCACGAGACTCAGTGCCACGATCCGCCCTGGCAGCGTCCTTGGGATCTTGAATAACGAGCGCATTGCACAGTCCTTCCCAGACTGGAACGAGAGCCAGCAGTGGCTTCACCCAGCCCAACTGCAGTGTTTTGTCACGGATAGCGACACAACCCCCTGCAGATTCACGAATGATTGGTAACGTGCTAATCACTCTACAGCCCACCCAAGGAATCTGTCAGTCGAATCTTGTTCTTAGCTCAACGGATTCGGCCCGCCCTGATTCCCCCCACCGACCCGCCGAAAAGAAAACCTGCAGGTTCTCCTTGATCTCCCCCGCGCCGCGCTTCGCGCAAAGCCCCCGCTCCAGACAGCAAAAGGCCCGCTTCCACAGCGGGCCTTTCGTCTTCCTCTACGGTTGAACACTAGACAACGTCGAAGCGATCCAGGTTCATCACCTTGCTCCACGCGCTCACGAAGTCCTTCACAAACTTCTCCTTCGCGTCGCTTGCGGCGTAGACCTCCGCAACCGCGCGCAGCTGGGAGTTCGATCCAAAGATCAGATCCACGCGCGTCGCCGTCCACTTCACTTCGCCGGTCGCGCGATCCAATCCTTCAAACGCGCCCTCCGTCGTCGACGAAGCCTTCCACTCCGTTCCCATGTCCAGCAGGTTCACAAAGAACTCGTTCGTCAGCGTCTCTACCTTGTCAGTAAACACACCGTTCTTCGATCCGCGGAAGTTCGCGCCCAGAACCCGCAACCCTCCCACCAGCACCGTCATCTCCGGCGCCGTCAGCGTCAGCAGCTGCGCCCGATCCACCAGCAGCGCCTCTGCGCGCTGCGTGTGTCCCAGCCGCAGATAGTTGCGGAAGCCATCGGCCGTCTGCTCCAGCGGAGCGAACGACACCACGTCCGTCTCCTCCTGCGTCGCATCCGTGCGCCCCGGCGTGAACGGAACCTTCACCTCGTAACCGGCCTTCTTCGCCGCCTCTTCCACAGCCGCGCTTCCACCCAGGACGATCAGGTCCGCCAGCGATACCTTCTTGCCGCCAGCGTTGAACTCCTTCTGGATGCCCTCCAGCGTGGTCAGCACCTTCGCCAGCACCAGCGGCTGGTTCACCTCCCAGTTCTTCTGTGGCTCCAGCCGGATCCGTGCGCCGTTCGCCCCGCCGCGCTTGTCTGAGCCGCGGAACGAAGCCGCCGCCGCCCACGCCGTCGACACCAGCTGCGCAATCGACAACCCCGACGCCAGAATCTTCGCCTTCAGCGTCGCAATCTCCGCCTCGCCAATCACCTCGCCCGCGACCGCCGGCACCGGATCCTGCCAGATCAGCCGTTCCTTCGGCACCAGCGGCCCCAGGTAGCGGTGGATCGGTCCCATATCGCGATGCGTCAGCTTGAACCACGCCCGCGCAAACGCGTCCGCAAACTGGTCAGGGTTTGCCTGGAACCGCTTGCCGATCTTCTCGTAGATGGGATCGAACTTCAGCGCCAGATCCGACGTAAACATCATCGGCAGGTGCTTCTTGCCCGGGACGTGCGCGTCCGGAATGATCTCGCCTTCGGCCACCGCATACCACTGCCAGCCGCCGCCCGGACCCTTCTTCAACGCCCAGTCGAAGTTGTACAGGTTGTCGAGATACTCGCTGTCCCACTTGATCGGATTCGACGTCCACGCGCCTTCCAGCCCGCTCGAGATCGTGTCCTCCGCATTCCCCTTGCCGGCCGAGCTCTTCCAGCCCAGCCCCTGCTGCTCAATCGGAGCTCCTTCCGGCTCCGGCCCCACATACTTGCTGGGATCGTGCGCTCCGTGTCCCTTGCCGAACGTGTGACCGCCCGCGACCAGCGCGAACGTCTCCTCGTCATTCATCGCCATGCGCCCAAAGGTCTCGCGAATATCCCGCGCCGAAGCCACCGGGTCCGGCTTGCCATCCGGCCCCTCCGGGTTCACATAGATCAGTCCCATCTGCACCGCGGCCAGCGGGTTGTCCAGATCCCGATCCCCCTGGTAGCGATCGCTGCCCAGCCACGTACGCTCCGATCCCCAGAAGATGTCCTCCTGCGGCACCCACACATCCACGCGCCCGCCGCCGAATCCGAACGTCTTGAACCCCATCGACTCCAGCGCCACGTTGCCCGCAAGAATCATCAGATCCGCCCAGGAGATCTTCTTCCCATACTTCTGCTTCACCGGCCACAACAGCCGCCGCGCCTTATCCAGGCTCACATTGTCCGGCCAGCTGTTCAGCGGAGCAAACCGCTGCGTCCCCATGCCCGCCCCGCCGCGGCCGTCCGCCGTGCGGTAGGTTCCCGCGCTGTGCCACGCCATCCGGATGAAGAACGGTCCGTAGTGGCCATAGTCCGCCGGCCACCAGCTCTGCGAGTCCGTCATCACCGCGTGCAGGTCCTTGATCACCGCATCCAGATCCAGGCTCTTGAACTCCTTCGCGTAGTCGAACCCCGGATCCATCGGATCGGCCAGCTTCGTGTTCTGGTGCAGGATCTCAAGCTCCAGCCGGTCAGGCCACCACTCCGCATTCCGCACAATCTTGCGAGAAGTATGGGTGACCGCGCCGTGCATAGGCGACGCTGTCTCTGTTGCAGTGGCTGAATTGGCGCCGTGCGGCACCGGGCATTTCATTTCGTCCGACATGGAAGCTCCTTTGTCTCTTTCAGGGAAAACAGCTTAATGCTCTGTTGGTTAGGTTTTTGTTGCTCTGTTGGTTGGGTTGTTTCTGCTCGATGGATGCACCATCCGGATGCAAGCTTCGCGCGAATCCTATCGTGGGAATCCTAGCTGCTTCGTGTGAAAACTGCGCAGTCTCTCCCGGTCATCCGCTATCCGCCGGGCGCCGCGGCACCGCCGTCGTGCAGCGTATGCAAAGCCCGCGCAGGATCACCTCGTACTCCCGCACCATCCGGTCGCCCAGGAAAGCCGCAGGAGGTTGCGGCACGTTGTACCACTCCATGTCCTCCACCTCCCCGCACCGGTCGCAGATGAAGTGGTGATGCCGCGTCCCCCGCACATCGAAGCGCGCGGAACGGCCTTCCACCGCCACCTCCCGCACCAGCCCGCCCTCCACCAGGTCCCGCAGGTTGCGATACACCGTCGCCCGCGCCGACCGCGGATCCAGCCGGTTCACTCCGTCAAAGATCTCCGCAGCCGTCGGATGCCCCGGATTCTCCATCAGGAACGCCATCACGCAATACCGCTGCGTGGTGAACTTTATCCCATGGGCATCCAGAAGCTGCCTGATTGTCTCGGCGTCCATTGCCACTTTAGATTCTGTCTCATCTGAGAGTTTGTCAAGCCCACCCACTGCCCGAACCGCAACCCCCCAGCCGGACTAAGGCAGCAGCGCCGCCTGCGCCCGCGAACCCGCCACCACCGTCATGCAATACGACTCACCCACCGGTGACACCGTCTGCCTCGGAGCCTCCCCTTGGTAATCCGCCACCAGCCCGGCCGAGCCATTCGCTCCCACCAGCCGATACACTCCCGGATGCGTTCGAGCCGGAACCCTCGCCTCCACGTGGAAGTACCCGTTGCCCATCGCCGTTATCCTTCCCCGGGGAAAGCTGTCCAACACCAGCCTGGACCCAGGAATCGGCGTCACCCCGTCCTCCCGCAGCCCCTCGAAGACCAGCCGGAACGCCTTCATCCCCGTCACTCCCCAGGCCGGATCGAACCCCGGGTTCCACTCCACCGCGACTGCCCCGTCCTGCGGCACCGCCGGGCACGCGCCCGAGATCAACGCCACCGCGTGCGACCCAGCCGGCCCCTGCGGCCCTTGCGCGGTCGCGCCAGCGAACGCCAGCAGGCTGAGCCCTCCAATCAGGGCCTTGCTACGCATCGAAGAAGAGGTTCGACAGATCATGGCTGCTCCATTGCCTGGATGTGGCGCTAGTTACAGATCAGGTTGCTGGCGTAGGTGACGATCTGGTAGTCCGTTCCGCCATTGCCATCCGTGAGGGATTCGTTGTACTCGATACTGATCCGGTCCCCCTGGTTCACGGCAAAGGTGTGCGTGGTGTCGGAACAGGCATAGGCGACGTTATTGGTTGAGCCGCTTGCGATCGTGCAGGTCATGCTCGTGGGAGCATCGTTGCGGATCACGGTAATGATGGTTGTATCCGGGGTAATGGGATTATTGACCTCATTGGTGGTGAGCGCATTCACCGTCAGGCTCCTGACCGTGCAGGCGACCGGTGCCGCATTGAAGGTCATCTGCGAGTAGCTCTGCTCGAAGTTGCCCACTGGAGCTGAAAAGAAAGCTCCCAGTGCCTGGTTCTCAACGACACCCGACCAGGAAAATCCGGTGGAGGTTCCCGCCGGTCCCTGCGGACCAGTAGCTCCGGCCGGGCCCGTCGCCCCCGTTGCTCCCGTGGGCCCCGTCGACCCCGTCGGCCCCTGAGCCCCGGTCAGGCCCTGTGGCCCCGTCGCTCCTGTGGCCCCCGTCGCTCCCGTTGGTCCCGTCGCTCCGGCATGCGCCACCAGGCCCCACACGCTCGGATTGCTGGGTGGGTCGACCCCCTGGCTGTTGCTCAGGGCAATGTAGCTGGAGCCGCTCGTCGAGCAGCCCTCGCAGTAGACGACTTGTCCCGCCACGTATGGCACGATCGCGAGCCAGTCGCTGGCTTCGCTGAAGGTCCCCGTCGCCCCCGTGGGCCCGGCAGGCCCCGCAGGGCCGGTTGAGCCAGTTGCTCCGGCCGGTCCCGTCGGTCCTGCGGCGCCGGTTGGTCCCGCCGGTCCCGTAGCGCCCGCCGGCCCCGTGATCCCGATGGGTCCCGCTGGCCCCGCAGCCCCTGTTGCGCCCGTGGCTCCGGTAGCTCCTGCCTGTGCGATCAGGTTCCAGAAACCGGTCTGCGTCGGAGGATCCTGATTCGTACTCGTCGCCGTTGCCACGTAACTGGAGCCATTGCTGGAGCAGGCCGCGCAGAACACCACCTGCCCAATCTGGTACGTCTTGGAGGACGACCAGTCCCCCACGATCCCGATCGTCCCCGTCGCCCCAGCCGGCCCAACCGCGCCGCTCGGTCCAATCGGTCCAACCGGTCCAGTCGGCCCTGCAACGCCTGTCGCTCCCGTCGCTCCCTGCGGCCCGGTCGCCCCGGTCGCTCCCTGCGACGTGATCGTGATGTCCAGCGCAGCCGCGTGGCCCGTCTCGTCGTTCTCCTTGCTGTCGAGCAGCAGGTTCGCCGTGTCCGACGTCAGTGCAAACCCGAAGTTCGTCGCCGGCGTCGTCACCCACCCCTGCACCAGCGCCGTCACATCCAGCGTCACGTACTGCCCCGGAGCCGACGCCAGGAAGATCCCCGACGTCGCGCCAATCGACGGAGCCGTCGCCGACGTCACCCCAGCCTCACTCCACGCCGACGTCACCGGCGCCAGGCTCACCGATCCCGCCGCATTCACCCGATTCACAAACACCGTCAGCGTCGCCCGCGCAATCTGCGCCGACGTCGTTCCCGCCGGCAGGCTGCTCAGGTCAAACTGCAGGTAGGCCGTATTGCCGTTGCCCACATACAGGTTGGAGAGCGTGCCGAAGTTCGTCGACGAACGAGCCGTGCTCACGCTGGCGTCGCCGACCAGCGGAACCTGCGCGGCGTTCGCGATCGTGGTGAATGTAAAGGTGCCGAGGACGAGGGAGAGAAGACGGCCAAACACACGACGATTCACGAAAACGCTCCTGCGAGGGTCTACGCTCTGGACACGCAGAAGCAGGGCTTCTCTTCGCGAAGTGAGGCTCAAGAGCGATCAAACAAATTGAAATTCCGGGACCGCACGATTCTACACGTCCTCCATATCTTGCCAAGATGAATTTTTTCGCCCCTCCGTTAACGCTTGCGAGTCTCCACCTCGATCGCCGCATTCAACGCATCCAGCGCCGACGTCTGACTGATCGCATCGGAAACCCCCGGCGGCCCCGACCACACCACGCCATACGTATGCTCCGGCGACTGCGCCCGCTCCACCAGGCTCTCCGCATTCGCGCGAAGGAACCGCACATAGTTCTTCCGCGGCTTCCGCTCATTCAGCAGCGCCAGGTTCCGCATGAAGATGCCCTTGAACTGCGATCCATCCCCGCCGCACTTCGGCTCGCAGCTTTCGTGCAGCACCCCCTGGCCGTCCGCCAGATGTTCGATGGCGGCATCGGCAATCGCCCGCGCCGGCCGCAGCACCCGCCCCTCTCCAGGCAGCCGCGAAAGCTCCGCCAGCCCTCCCAGCACCACCCCCTGGTTATACGTCCACTTCGTTCCATGATTGTCGCGGCACTTCGCATCCAGCCCATCGCTGATCAGGTGATCGCCCTCGATCATCGAGCTGTGCTGAAACCACGTCCATTCGCGTGTCGCCCACGCCACATACCGGCTGCGCTGGCTGCTGTCCTGCACCCGGTTCGCAAGATGCGCCGCCACGCTCAGGAACAGCTCATTCGGAATCGCGTTCTTGTACGTCCGTTCCCGTGTCCACCACAGCCCGCCGCCGCACGTCTCGTCCCACCCGCCCGTCATGTCCTCGAAGACGCCCTCCGCTGCCTGCAGATAGCGCGCATCGCCCGTCAGGTCATACGCGTCAATCCACGCCAGCGCCCACCACCCCTCATCGTCATAGTATTTATTCACGACAAAACGCCCGCCCGCATTCGCCGCATACGTCTTCTCGATATCCCCCACATACTCCGTCGAGTGCGTCGCCCGCGACAGATCCACCATCGCCGTCAGGCTGTTCGCACTGTTCCACCAGCCATCGCTCTTCCAAAGCCCCGTCTGCGGATCGAAATCCTTCTGCAACGCATCGGCCGCGAGCCGCGCCTGTGCCACCATCGAGCTACCAGGCTCATGCGAACCCTGACCCGCCCCAGCCGCCCGCGCCCCCACACCAGAGACCAGCACCACAAGAACACCCACATACCTGAGCCCGCGAAAAGTCGTCATGGAAAAAATGTAGCAGCCCGTGACGCCCGCCCGGCGCTCCATGTTTCCCTGCGATCATCAACCACCTGTCAAGTGCCAAGTTTGATCCCATCAAACTTCCGGCCACCTCGCCCTAAGTGTCAAGAAACGCTCGGCCGGCGTCGACATTTCGACGCGCGTCCGCACGAAACTTGTCCTTTTCCTCGATTTCGCGAGAAAATGGGTTTGGCATGCAACTTGCGTGCTACTTGTTTGGCACCAGATTATCAGCGAACGCATCACCCGATTGTCACAAGACCGTCAATACTTTCCCCTTATAGGATTTCGCATCATGAATCAGGCCCCGACGTACCCCGCAACACCCCCCAGGTTTTTCTCCCTCCCCTCAAAATTCTTCCTCGCGTTAGGCTTCCTTCTTGCCTCTCTTTTGCTGCCGGGTCTCCTGCACGCTCAAAACTCCGTCACCGGTGCTCTCACCGGAGTGGTTGAAGATCCTACCGGGGCCCTGGTCCCCGGAGCCGACGTCAAGATCGTCGATACCGCCACCAATGCCACCATTCATGTGACGACCAACTCGGCAGGACGTTATACCGCCTCCCTCCTCAAGCCCTCCAAGTACGAGGTCACCGCCACCGCAGCCGGTCTCTCCGCCTCCCCCACCGACATCAACGTCGAGGTCGGCCAGGTCCCCAACCTCGACCTCACCGTCAAGCCGGCCAACACCAACAGCACCGTCACCGTCAGCGCCCAGACCATCCAGTTGACCGACACCCAGTCCCCTGACTCGGTCATGACCCTCTCGGAGCAGCAGATCCAGAACCTCCCCGCTCCCGGCGGCGACATCACCACCGTCGCCTACACCGCTCCCGGCGTCGTCCTCAACTCCGGCGGTGCCTACGGCAACTTCAGCTCCGACGGCCTCCCCGGCACCTCCAACCTCTACGTCCTCAACGGCTATGACGACGAGGATCCCTTCCTCAACCTGAACAACTCCGGCTCCTCCAACCTGACCCTCGGCCAGGGTGAGATCTCCGAAGCCGCCGTCGTCCAGAACGGCTACAGCGCCCAGTACGGCCGCGCCGCCGGCGTCATCATCGACTGGACCACCAAGTCCGGCAGCAACAAGTTCCACGGAGCCGCCGACTACTTCTACAACGGCACCGCCCTCAACGCCAACGACTGGTTCATCAAGCAGGGCGGCGGACCTCGCCCCCACGCTGTCTCCAACCAGTGGGCTGCCAATGTCGGCGGTCCCATCATCAAGGACAAGCTCTTCTTCTTCGGCGACTACGAGGGCATGCGCTATACCCTCCCCGCTACCGGCTACGTCGCCTTCCCCACCCAGGCCTTTGAGCAGGCGATTCTGGCCCGCGTGCCCGCCGCCAACGTGCCCTTCTATCAGCAGGCCTTCGGTCTCTACAACGCCTCGCCCAACTACGCCAGGGCCATTCCCGTCATCAACGGCCCCGGTCAGCTCCAGGACGACACCGGCACCATGGGTTGCGGATCGGCCAGTGGTTTGACCTACGGCAACGAAACCTTCGGCGGCACGAATGGTCTTTCCTGCACCCAGGCGGTGGACGGTACCGCCTCCAATCAGAGCCAGGAATGGCTCTTCGCCGGCCGCGTCGACTGGAACATCAGCCCCAAGAACAAGCTCTTCGCCCGCTACAAGATGGACCGCGGCTCTCAGCCCACCTACACCAACTTCGTCAGCCCCGTCTTCAACACCGTCAGCGACCAGCCCAGCTATGAGGGCCAGCTGAACGACACCTACGTCCTCAAGCCCAACCTCATCAATCAGTTCATCTTCGCTGCCAACTGGTATACCGCGTACTTCGGTCCCGCCAACCTCAGCGCAACCCTCGCCGCCTTCCCCAGCTACATCAGCGGCATCTACGATGGCGGTTCCAATGGATCGGCGTCCTACGGCGGAACCGGCCTCCTCGGCATGCCCGACGACTATGTCGATGGCCGTAACGTCACCCAGTACCAGTTCGTCGACGACCTCTCCTGGGTCAAGGGCAACCACACCTTCCGCTTCGGCTATGACTTCCGCCGCGACGATGTCAACGACTACGACTCGCAGCAGAATGAGGCTGGAACTTACGGCCTCTACATGAGCGACTTCGCCAATGGCTACATGACCGCTGGCCAGAACAGCGATGGTTCGTCGTTCACCCAGCAGCTCACCAACAACAAGACCGCCTACCTCGCCCTCTACAACATCGGCGTCTATGCCCAGGACGAGTGGCAGATCAAGCCCCGGCTCAAGATCACGGCCGGCATCCGCTTCGACCGCACCGGCAATCCGCTCTGCAACAACAACTGCTTCTCCAGCTACAACGGCACCTTCCCCCAGGCCGGCGTCACCACCGCGACGGCCTATAACAAGCTGATCAACGCGTATCAGCCCCACCCCTTCGCCAGCGTTCCCTCGGTCAACCCCCAGGGCCGCGTCGGCTTCAACTACGACGTCACCGGCAACGGCCGCACCGTCATCCGCGGTGGCTTCGGCATGTTTACCGACCTCTATCCGGCTGGCCTGCTCGATGGCTTCATTGCTAACCTGCCCAACGTCTACGACACCACCATCACCGGCGGAAATATCGGCAACGCCCTCACTCCTGGAACGGTGATGTACAACTCCGCCCAGTCCTTCGCTCAGGTGGAGGCCGGCTTCCCCCTGGGCGCCAGCTCCAGCTCCCTGACGGCTGCCAACCCCAGCTTCGCCCTGCCAACCTTCACCACCGCGCCGCCTGAGTTCAAGAATCCAACCTACCTTGAATACAGCCTGCAGGTGCAGCACCAGTTCACCCGCAGCGACGCCGTTATCCTCGCCTACGCCGGCAACACCGGCTACGACGAGATCATCACCAATGGTGGTGTCAACGCCTCCTCGGCCACCAACTTCGGTGGTCTCCCGACGACCTCACCGGATCCCAACTTCGCCGGCGTCACCGCGTATACCAACGCCGCGCACTCCAACTACAACGGCGGTTCGGTCACCTACAAGCACGCCGACAGCAAGGGCCTCACCGTCGACGTCACCTACACCTTCAGCAAGGCCATGGATGACTCCTCCAACGGCGGCATCACCAACGAGCCCTACAACTTCAACTCCTACTTCGCCAAGTCCAACTGGCAGATCGACCCCTACAACGTAGGCCATCTGAACTACTCGGTGTCCGACTACGACATCCGCAACAGCCTCTCGCTGGACTGGGTCTACGCGCTTCCGTTCACCTTCCACAACCCCATCGAGAACCAGGTCATGAGCGGCTGGACCGTCTCCGGTAAGAGCTTCTACCGCAGCGGCCAACCCTTCACCGTCTACAACGGCGCTGCGTCGGCCGCCTATACCAACGGCACCGATCTCGGCGGCGTCCTGGCCGATATCATCAACCCCAACATCAACCACCACTGCGGTGCGAGTGCTGCGGTCACGGCCTGCTTGTCCACCAACGACTTCAACGCAGCTCTCCCCCCCACTCCGCCCGCAACTCTGGCTCCCGGCCAAAAGGTGCAGACGGACTTCGGCAACGCTCCGCGGAATGACTTCACCGGGCCGCACTACGCAGACACCGATCTCGCGCTGGATAAGCGGATCTTCCAGCACAACGCCATCAATCTCCGGATTGGTGCCAATGCCTTCAACCTCTTCAACCACCCCAACTTCGCCCTGCCGGCTTCCAACATCGCCAGCCCTGCCGGCTTTGGCCAAATCACCTCCATCGCAGCTCCCCCCACCAGCCCCTACGGCTCGTTCCAGGGTGCTGGCGTCGGTGGCCGCGTGATCCAGGTCTTCGGCAAGTTCAACTTCTGATCTCTTCCATCAGAAGTGTTCAAGGGACGGCTTCGGCCGTCCCTTTTTTCTTTCCCTCTGCTTCTCTCTCTGTTCGTCCCTCTGGACTCTGCTCCCCGCCCCACCCCGCAGAGCCCCCCGTCGTCCGCGCAGGACCTAGAACCGCACCACAATCCCCAGCCCCACCTGCTGCATCCCCTCGCGCTGGCCATTCACATCCGACCCGATCTGCCCGCCCCCATACTCCACCCGCGCATCCATGTGCGGCACGATCGTGTAGTCCAGCCCCACCTGGATCTGGTACGCAAAGCTGGTCGACCGCGACGCGTACCGCCCATAGTTCGTGCTCGCCCCGCCAATCTCCGCCTGCACATACGGACTGAACGGCACCGCATGGCTGAACAGATCCAGCCGCCCGCCCACCAGCCCGCTGCGAATCTGGTTACCATACTGCGTGCTCCCGCCGCTGGACTCGATCACATACCGTGCATCCCCGCCCAGACGCACCGGCCCCGCATGCACCAGCGTGTCATAGAACCCGAACGTCCCGCCATACGCCGACAGGCTGTTCTGCGACACCACCAGCGACCCCGTCGAAGCCGTCACCGACCCCAGGTACCCGCCGCTCCCCATCGCATACATACCCGCCTGCGCCCTCGCGCTCCCCACCCCAACACCCAACCCCACTACACACATCGCGGCCCAAAATCTGTTCAATGCAACACCTCCGCATTCAGCATAGCGAGCCACGCCCCCCGGGCAGAGTCTCCACCCGGATTCCCCACCGTGCGCGCAGCCTCTACAGCACGCGGCTATGCTTGTACCCCGCCTCGGTCATCGCCCCCAGCAGCCGCTCCACCTGCTCCCGCCCCCGCGTCTCCATCGTGATATCGATCGTCGTATCCCCCAGGTTCACCCCGTAGTACGCCCGGTTATACAGCGTATCCACAATGTTCACGCGATGCTCCGCAATCAGCGCGCGTCAGCTCCCGCAGCGCTCCCGGCTTGTCCAGCAGATGGATCCGCAGCCGGATCAACCGCCCATCCTGCACCAAACCGCGCTCGATAATCCTGCTCAGCAGCGTCACATCGATATTGCCGCCGCACACCAGCACCGCCGTCCGCATCCCCTCCGCCAGGCTCGTCCGCTGCTGCAGCAGCGCCGCCAGCGCCGTCGCTCCGGCCCCCTCGGCCAGCGTCTTCTCCCGCTCCAGCAACGTGAGAATCGCGCTCGCAATCTCATCTTCCTCGACCGTCACTATCTCGTCGACATACTTCTCCACCACCGGAAACGTCACTTCCCCCGCCCGCCGCACCGCGATGCCATCGGCAATCGTCGTCGCCGCCTCGAGCGTCACCGGATGATGCGCAGCGACGGCATCGCGCATCGACGGCAGCCGCGCCGTCTGCACCCCGATCACCCGTACCCCCGGCTTGATCCCCTTCACCGCGCACGCAATCCCGCCAATCAGCCCGCCGCCGCCAATCGGCACCACCACCGCCTGCAGATCTTCCACCTGCTCCAGCAGCTCCAGCCCAATCGTCCCCTGCCCGGCCATCACCAGCGGATCGTCGAACGGATGAATAAACGTCATCCCCTGTTCGTCGCACAGCCTCGTCGCCTCGTCGCAGGCCTCGTCGTAGTTGCCGCCATGCAGCACCACCTCCGCGCCAAACCCGCGTGTCGCCGTCACCTTCACCAGCGGCGTCGTCAGCGGCATCACGATCACCGCGCGAATCCCCCGCCTGGTCGCGTGATACGCCACCCCCTGCGCATGATTCCCCGCGCTCGCCGCCACCACCCCGCGCTTCGCCTGCTCCGCCGTCAGCATCGCAATCTTGTTCAGCGCGCCGCGCTCCTTAAAGCTGCCCGTCATCTGCAGGTTCTCGAGCTTCAAAAACACGCTCTGCCCCGTCATCCGCGACAGCATCTCCGACCGCGTGCACGGCGTCCGATACACCGCCGTCCCAATCCTCTCGCGCGCCGCCAGTATGTCCGCCAAGCTCAGTGAAGTCGTCGATGTACTCATGTCCCTCTATCGTAAGCCCCGCCACCCGGCTCTCAGCCCCAGCCTGCCGCCCTCACCGCGTAAACCGCGTCTCCATCTTCTCCCTGTGCCGCTCCACGCCCAGCTCGATCAGCCGGTCAATCAGCCGCGCATACGGCAGCCCGCTCGCCGCCCACAGCTTGGGATACATGCTGATCGACGTAAACCCCGGCATGGTATTCACCTCGTTCAACACAATCTCCGCAGCCTTCCCCTTCCGCGCCGGCGCCATCAGGAAGTCCACCCGCGCCAGCCCCGCACAATCGCACGCCTTGAACGCGGCCACGGCCATCGCCCGAATCTTCTTCGCCTCGGCCGCCGTCAACTTCGCCGGCAATATGGACACACTCTCATCCGGCCCACTCAGCTCATACTTCGCCTCGTAGTCATAGAACTCCTTCGCCGGCACAATCTCCCCCACCACGCTCGCCTCCGGAGCATCATTGCCCAGCACGGCTACCTCCAGCTCCCGCGGCTTCACCCCCGGCCCGCCCACGCCCTGCTCAATCACAATCTTCCGGTCAAAGCTCGCCGCCAACTCCATCGCCGCCGCCAGCTCTCCCCGCACCTTCACCTTGCTGATCCCCACCGAGCTCCCCAGGTTCGCCGGCTTCACAAACACCGGATACGCGAGCGCCTTCTCAATCGCCCGCGTCGCCTTCTTCGGGTCTGTTCTCCATTCGCTTCGCAGCAGTGTAACGTGCGGAGTCAGCGGCAATCCCGCCGCCACAAACATCCGCTTCATCGCGTCTTTATCCATCGCGGCAGCCGACCCCAGCACCCCCGACCCCACATAGGCCACATCCGCCAGCTCCAACAGCCCCTGCACCGTGCCATCCTCGCCAAACGTCCCATGCAGCACCGGAAACACCACATCCAGCCCAACCCCCGACCCCGGCGCCGCCGCCGCGCTCACAATCGAAAGCCCCGCCTCTTCCACGAATCCGGGTGCCCGCAGCCTGTCCTGAGCGAAGTCGAAGGATCTCGCTTTTGAGACCTGGGAGGTAAGCAGCGCCTGCGCCGCCCCACCCTGCAGCCAACGCCCCTCCGGGCTGATCCCCAGCTCCACCACCTCGTACTTCTTCCGGTCAATCGCCTTCAGTATCGACCGCGCCGACCGCAGCGACACCGCATGCTCGCCACTCCGCCCGCCAAACAAAACGCCAACCCGCAACTTCTTCTTTGCCATACCCTTCAGTGTCGACCACGCACCCCCTGTGCGTCTCCATCAACCCACAAGGAGAACCATCCCCGGCACCGCACCCGGCCGCGATCCGCCAAATCCTGTCAACCCCCCAGGACCTCCAGAAATCGCCAAACCCCCTATGAACACTGGCGATATATATTCTCAAAACCTGGCATAGTTACCCCCACCCAAGGCCTACAATTTAACTAGACCCAGCCATCCCTCCATCACCACGCGAACGATCGGCTGGCCCATCCTCGGCTGGCGGTCCTGGCCGCCAGACAGGGTGGGGTATCGCGCCACGCGCGACCGCCCCCGCCACCTCCAAGGTCGCCACATCCCAACGCCCCGCGAGCCAAGTCCCACCGTCCGCGCAGGCCCTGCCAGCTTGCACCTGCGCCGGGATCCTCGAAGGGGCACGGCTTCAGCCGTGCCATACATCAGCCAGGCCGAAGGCCCTACCTTGCTGCCACAGGCCGGAGTGCAGCCGCAGGCGCAACGACTGAATCGCCGTTCTTCAACGGGCCAAAAACCTCAAGGAAAAGGGGGTACTTTTGCCATTAACCCATCTGGATAGAACATTTTACGCGACGAACCACGGGGTACTTTTGAGCCTAACCCCAATCTTTTCATCGCCTTGCAGGAGAAAACCACCACGCGGAGAGGCCTCTCGCCGTCCGCGCAGGACCGCAGGACCGGAAGGACCCTAGACGTTGAACTTGAAGAACAAAATGTCGCCGTCCTTCACCACGTACTCTTTGCCCTCCGACCGCAGCAGCCCGGCCTCCTTCACCGCCTGCTCGCTGCCCAGCCGGAACAGGTCCTCGCAGGCGTAGCAGTCGGCCTTGATGAACCCTCGCTCAAAGTCCGAGTGAATCACGCCTGCGGCTCCCGGAGCCTTGGTCCCCCGCTTGATCGTCCACGCCCGCACCTCCTGCACGCCCGACGTGAAGTAGGTAATCAGTCCCAGCAGCCGGTACGCCGCATGGATCAGCCGATTCAATCCCGGCTCCTCCAACCCCGCAGCCTCCAGAAATTCGGCGCGCTCCGCAGGCTCCAGCTGCGCAATCTCGGCCTCCATCGCTCCGCAGATCCGCACCACCTCGCTGCCCTCTTCGGCCGCGCGCTGCTCCACCAGCTTGGTGTACGCGTTGCCCTCCAGAATGCCGGCTTCATCCACGTTCGCCACATACAACTGCGGCTTCATGGTGATCAAAAACAGATCCCGCGCGACGAGCTTTTCGGCGTCGTCCAGATCGGCGGTACGCGCTGGCTTCCCGGCATTCAGCACCTCCAGCAGCTTCTGGATGGTACTCAGTTCGGTCTTCGCCGCAGCCGTCGCGGAGTTGGATTTCGCTGCCTTCTCCGCCTTGGCGAGCCGCTTTTCGACGGTATCCATATCCGCCAGCAACAGCTCCGTGTTGATCACGTCGATATCATTCAGCGGATTCACTCCGCCCGCCACGTGGATCACCTCAGGATCCTCAAAGCACCGCACGACGTGCAGAATCGCGTCCGTCTGCCGGATATGCGAGAGGAACTGGTTGCCCAACCCTTCGCCCTTGCTCGCGCCCTCCACGATGCCCGCAATGTCCACAAACTCCATCGTCGTAGGCACAATGGAGTTCGGCTTCACCATGGTCACAATCCGGTCCATGCGCGTATCCGGAACCGGCACAATCCCCACATTCGGGTCGATCGTGCAGAACGGGTAGTTCGCCGCCGCCGCCTTGGCAGCCGTCAGCGCGTTGAAGATGGTGGACTTGCCGACGTTCGGCAGCCCGACGATTCCGCAGTTCAGAGGCATGAGTTCGTAGAGTCCTTTACCCTTCTATTGGAACATGCGCACGCCCTCGCTGCCATTGCGTCCCCGCACCCGCCCCAACCATCCAATCACCATCATGCAAATCGGCATCGACACCTTCGTAGAGACAGCCCACCCTTCCGACCGCTCCCCCGGCGAACTCGGCGCCGAGCGCGTACGCCATCTCCTCGAGGAGATCGAGCTCGCCGATCGCTCCGGCGTCGACGTCTACGGCATCGGCGAACACCATCGCCAGGAGTACATCGCCTCCGCTCCCGCTGTCCTGCTCGCCGCCGCCGCCGCCCGCACCGAGAAGATCCGCCTTACGTCCGCAGTGACGGTCCTCAGCTCCGACGATCCCGTCCGCGTCTTCCAGGACTTCGCCACCCTCGACCTCGTCTCCCAGGGCCGCGCCGAGATCATCGTCGGCCGCGGCTCCTTCATCGAGTCCTATCCCCTCTTCGGCTACGACACCAAGTTCTACGACGAGCTCTTCTCCGAGAAGCTCGACCTCCTCCTCCACCTCCGCGACCAGGTCCGCGTCCAGTGGGAGGGCAAACACCGCCCCTCCCTCACCGGCCAGGGCGTCTGGCCGCGCCCCCTCCAGGCAAAGCTGCCCATCCGCCTCGGCGTCGGCGGAACCCCCGAGTCCTTCGCCCGCGCCGGCTACCTCGGCCTGCCCCTCACCGTCGCCATCATCGGCGGCCAGCCCCACCGCTTCCGCCCCCTCATCGACCTCTACCGCGAAGCCGGCCGTCGCGGCGGCCACGCACCCGAGTCCCTCGATGTCGCCGTCCACGTCGTCGGCTTCCTCGCCGACACCAACCAGCAGGCCGCCGACACCCTCTGGCCCGCCTACTCCGCCACCTTCACCCGCATCGGCCGCGAGCGCGGCTGGCCCCCCACCACCCGCGCCGCCTTCAACGCCCAGCTCGCCGACGACGGAGCCTTCTTCGTCGGCGACCCCGACACCGTAGCCCGCAAGGCCTGGGCCGTCAGCGACGCCCTCGGCGGCGTCTCCCGCTTCACCCTCATGATGAGCGGAGGCTCCATCCCCCACGCCGCCATGCTCCACTCCATCCACCTCCTCGGCGCAGGGGTAGGCCCCCAGGTCCACCCGTCGGAGGAGAAATCCTAGGCCAAGGTGGATGCAAAAGCTTGCACAGTACCAAAGATGGTTCTTCCGTAACTGATTGATTGCAAGCGTAGAAGGTTTTGGTGATCGAGGTGCCTCCATTGCTGTCATAGAGATCCAACTACATCTATGACAGGCAATCGATCGGAGGTGTTCGTGTCTCACTTTTCTCCCCGGATTTTCACAATGGCAGCGCTGGTGGCGGCGCTCTCTGTGGCTGCTGCGAGCCATGCGCAAGCTCAGGCGAAGCTGGTTCCCGTGTCCTCCCCAACCCCGCGATCGGGCGATACGCAGAGGGCGGCATGGCATGACACGATGCCCGACCATCTCATCTCAGCGCGGGTGCGCGAAGGGGTGCTGACGATTGATGGGATGGTGGCGAAGGTTCAGCTGAACTACGATATTGAGCGCAGCGGGTATCTGTATTTCTTCGTTCCCGGGGTGGGAACGGCGGTGGTTTCGATGGCCCCGATCGCGGATGGGGCGAAGGTAGCAGATGCGTTCGATGGGGAGAAGCTGGCGTTCGCGGTGGAGGGCCACAGCATCGAGCTGAGCAGCGAAGGCAATCTGCTGGCGAAGCGGAAGAGCAAGGCGAAAGCCGATGTATATGTGCGACTTGACCGGTCAACGGTAGCCGTAAGCCGGACTCCGGAGATGGGCTTTGGGGATACGACGGAGCCGCCGTACGTTTGGCCGCTCTCGAATCCGGAGCCTGCTTCGAAGGAGAAGGTGGCGTATGTGGTCACGCCTCCTCCGATGCCGAAGAGTGTGTTGCCGCGGACGGTGGACACGGCTTCGACGGCTTCGCCGAGCAACCGCTAAGCAGGGATTTGGGCTGGAACCGCGGGAGTTTGAGGTAAGCCTCTGCCCCGGTTCGAGCTGCGCGAAGGGCGTCTCAGCTGCGTTTTGGGCAGTGGGCGCCTTTTGGTGCGTTTCGGGGCTAGATTCCTTCGCCGTGGGCGACGTAGTCGGCGCGGGATTCGAGGTCGGAGCGGTACTGGGCTCGCTCCTGCTGCTCGGCGACGAGGTCGCTGGCCGGTTCGTGGAGGGCGGTCTGGTGGAGCTCGCCGTCCAGATGCTCGACGCGGCATTGGAGGGCTTTGACCTGGTCGGCGAGCGCGATGATGACGTCGGAGAGTGGGTCGTTGATGTCGCGGGGGTCGGTGATCAGGACGCGCTTGCCTTGCTGGTACACGACGTGGGCAGGGACGCCGACGACGGTGGAATCGGGCGGGACGTCGCGGAGGACGACCGAGCCGGCGCCGACGCGGGAGTTTTCGCCGATGGTGATGTTGCCGAGGATGTTGGCGTTGTTGCCGACGAAGACGTTGTCGCGCACGGTCGGATGGCGCTTGCCGCCGATCTTGCCGGTGCCGCCGAGGGTGACGCCCTGGTAGAGCGTCACGTCGTTGCCGACGATGGCGGTTTCGCCGATGACGACGCCCATGCCGTGGTCGATGAAGAGGCGGCGGCCGATCTGCGCTCCGGGGTGGATCTCGATGCCCGTCCAGAAGCGGGTGATTTGCGACATGATGCGGGCGAGGAGCTTGAAGTGCCTGCACCAGAGCCAGTGGTTGATGCGATGGACCCAGACGGCCTGGAGGCCCGGGTAGCAGAGCAGGACCATGAGGCGCGAGGTCGCGGCGGGGTCGCGCTCGAGGATGACGCGGGTGTCTTCGCGGATGTGATCGAAGAGGTTCATGGTTGGGTTGATGATAGCGCGGAGGAGGCGGTCAAGGTTCTTCGGTCTCATCCGGGAATACACGGCCGCGAGCGGGATCGAGGTCGGCGTGTGGGGTTCGGCGCTTGGCGCGCATACCCATACATCGCATAGTGTGCGATGTATGGGTATGCCGGTGGTGGCTGGCTGGAGGCGGTGAAGTGCAGGCATCCTGCGAACCCATGTCTCAGAAGCGAGATCCTTCGACTTCGCTCAGGACAGGCTGCGGGCACCCGGAGTGTTGCCGATGGAGGATGATGCGCTAGAGGGTGACGGTGGAGGTCGGGGTGGCGAGGGCTTGCTGGCGGAGCTCGTCGAAGAGGGCGGTGGAGAGGTAGCGCTCGCCGGAGCTGGGGATGATGACGACGATCAGCTTGCCGGCGTGGCGGGGTTCCTTGGCGATCTTCAGGGCTGCGTGGACCGCGGCGCCGGAGGAGATTCCTACGAGCAGGCCTTCTTCCTTGGGCAGGCGGCGGGCCATGGCGAGGGCTTCGTCGTTGGTGACCTGGACGATCTCGTCGATGAGGTCGGTCTTGAGGATCTGGGGGATGAAGCCGGCGCCGATGCCCTGGATCTTGTGCGGGCCGGGCTTGCCTCCGGAGAGGACGGGGCTGTCGGTGGGCTCGACGGCGACGGTCCAGAAGCCGGGCTTGCGGGACTTCATGTACTCGCTGACGCCGGTGAGGGTGCCGCCGGTGCCGACGCCGGAGACGAGGATGTCGGCGGCGCCGTCGGTGTCGTTCCAGATCTCGGGGCCGGTGGTGTCGTAATGGATCTTGGGGTTGGCGGGGTTGTTGAACTGCTGGAGCATGAAGCTGTTGGGCGTGGCGGCGATGAGCTCTTCGGCCTTGGCGATGGCGCCCTTCATGCCGTTGGGGCCGGGGGTGAGGACGATCTCGGCACCGAAGGCGAGGAGCAGGATGCGGCGCTCGACCGACATGGTTTCGGGCATGGTGAGGATGAGCTTGTAGCCTTTGACGGCGGCGGCGAAGGCGAGACCGATGCCGGTGTTGCCGGAGGTGGGCTCGATGAGGGTGGTGACGCCGGGGGTGATCTTGCCGTCGCGCTCGGCGGCCTGGATCATGGCGAAGCCGATGCGGTCTTTGACGCTGGCGACGGGGTTGTTGCTCTCGAGCTTGAGGACGATGCGGGCGTTACAGCCGGCGCTCACGCGGTTCAGTTGGACCAGGGGCGTGTTGCCGATGAGTTCGGTGGCGTTGGCGGCGATGTTCATGGGTGTCCTCTCTCGTTCGGGCTGGCTGGACGCGCTGGTCGCGGTTCGGCGCAGCAATCTGTAGATTCAGGTTACCTGATCAGGGTACGCCGAAACTCCGCAGCGGAGAGCCGATGATGGGGAGGGGGCCGGGAAGGCGAAGGGTCAGTTGCCTTCGTTGGTCTTCCAGACGAAGAGGAACTCGCTGTTGCTGGAGGTCGCGATGGAGAGCTTCTTCTGGGCGGCGGCGCGGCTGAGCGCGGCGCGGATGTTCTCTTTGGTGTCGGGCAGCTCGGCGAGGGGGATTTTGAGCGCGGAGCCGTGCTTGAGCTGGGCGATGTCGTCGAGCAGTTGGGTGATGATTTTCTTATGTTTCCCGTCGCGGCCCTTGGGGACATCCACCTGGGAGATGGAGCCGAAGTGCATGGGGGCGAGGGGGATTTCTTCGTTGTCGTCCATGGCGTGGCCTCCTTATGCCAACCAACCGATATCTCAATCGACGCCTTAACGTAATGAGGCGTTGCCTAATCACGACAATTTTATGCACAAAACGAAATCTTCGTCTAACGAGACGTATCGGAGACGTGACGTCCGTCTAGCCATTCAGCAATGATGGAAAAGAGTTAACCCATGATGGAACGAGACGCCTAGGGTGTTGGTAGAGGTATCTCCCAATGTCCCCAACATGCGGCTCAGAAGTGATTTCAATTGACGAAGTGCCGGTGGACGAGGCGGCAGAGATGGTAGACGACCGGCCCATGATTCTGGTTGTCGACGATGAGCCGTTGGTGGCGGACACGCTGGCGATGATTTTGACGCATGCTGGGTATCGTGCGGTGCGGGCGTATGACGCGCGGACGGCGCTGGAGATGGCGAGCGTGCGGCCGCCGGATCTGCTGATCAGCGATGTGGCGATGCCGGAGATGAATGGCGTGGAGCTGGCGCTGGGCATGGTGTCGATGGTGCCGGATTGCAAGGTCGTGCTGTTCTCGGGGCATGCGCGGAGTGTGGATCTGATGCGCATCTATGACGCGGGGTATGAGTTTCCGCTGATGGCGAAGCCGATGCATCCGTCGGAGATGCTGGGGCAGGTGGCGAAGAGCCTGTCCTGCGCGGACGGCGGGAGGCTTCGGTCCTGCGCGGACGGCGGGGGGCTTCGCGTGGTGGTGGGTTGAGGGGATTGCCGGGATTATTACGCGGACTGCAGGTTGCGGAGAATGGTTAGGGTGAGGTCGTCGGGGTGGCCGTTGAAGTGGGCGGCGAGGGCGTCGGCGAAGATGCGGTGGGTGGGGTTGGCGTGGGCGAAGAGGGTCATGGAGGAGCGGAACTTCAGGTCGTCGGGTGTGCCGAGGATTTGGTGGATGGGTTTGGCTGGCTTGTTGGGGGCGGCGAAGAGGAGTTGGGTGCATTCGATCAGGCGGGGGCCCAGGATGGGGTGGGCGAGGTAGGCGGTGGCTTCGTCGAGGGATTGGATGGCGAAGCGCTGGGAGATGGGGCTGAGGCCGAGGCCCTGGATCTGGGGGAAGATGAACCAGATCCAGTGGGTGGTTTTGCGCTGGTTGCGGAGTTCGGTGAGGACTTCGGGGTAGAGGGGGGCTTGGGCGTCGAGGAAGCGTTGGAGGTTGTGGGGGTCGGTCATGGGGTGGCGCTCCGGCATGGTTGGTAGGTATAGATGCGGAGGGGCGCGTTTGTGGCGGCTCACCCCAACGAACCAAGAACGTCCGCCGGGGACCCCGACTTTCGCGCGATGCCCACCTGAGCGACGATGAGACCGTCGCGAAGATGGGGCACCGGTTAGGCCAGACCAACCCTCTTAAAAGTGGGTAGTATCCGGCTCTTTCCTAAGGACATTTGATTCAATGCGGAAGCAATATGCTTTTCTTCTAGTCCAATCTCTTGCAGCAACAGGAAGCGATACAAGTATCCAAGTGCTTGTGTCAGGTCGACCAAGTCTTGGTAAAACAGTCTGTAGTTCTCATTGTTCTTCGGCCCGCCGAAGTGTGAGATTTCATTTCTTCTATTTGCGCATCGTTTCGCAAATCCATCGAGGCGCTTGCGGTCGAGTCCAATAGGAAGTGGGCTGAAGATGTCGACGATTCTCTTTTGTAAGGTGGGATCTTCCGCGAACTTAAGCTTTCCCGCAAGCCAGCTTTTGTCTTTTTTTTCTGTTGGGTCAGCGAATTTCATGAGGATTCGATTAATTCGCTCCGAAGGGTGATCGTCGCTTGTCGGATTTTTGCTTCTATGAAGTGATTCGAGCGCCCATATCAGATTAACGAATTTATGCTCTGGGTATAGGTCTTCGTTACGTAGACCTGCAAGAAACAGGTAGTACCCGGGCCCATATTGCTCGCGCTTACTAAGGAAATTTGAAAATAGCAGTCCGAGAGACTTTTTGACCCAAACGAAAACTGTCAGGATGTTGTACATTTCTGGCTCAAATTTCGGCACAGTGCCTCTGGGGAAATACAATTTGAACCAATGTTCGGCCTCTTCGACTTGTTGAACAATAAAGGGCCAGTCAAAACGGAAATACGCCCCTAGCAAAATCGCAAAGAATTCTTCAAGGCGCGTCATGGCCATAATTGCCATCTCTGCATCGAACGGCGTGTTCGGTTTGTACACGAGCCAGGTCTCTTGTTTGAACGTGACTTCTCGGACCAAGAACGGGTCAAAATAGGTGCTGGATGGGCCCGCAATATTCTGAATCATCAAAGATGCGTCTGGCAGGGTGTATTCAAATTTGCGATTCGAATATTTGACTGCTGCCTGACAATTGTCTCCGTCTCTGTCAGTTACATGCCAAGAAATACTCTCTTGATTGAGCCATTCTTCTAATCCCTTCATATTGATTCGTAGGGCACTAAGGTTCACTGCAGAGGGATCGTTCTGGAGGTAGAAGTCTCCCACTAAGCAAGACTCTGCATCATAATTTTGAGATCGCGACTTGCTTCCGGGCCAATATGTACCGCTGACACGCACTCCATTAAGGACGGCGCTTTCCCGCGATTCTCGTAATAAGCCGATAGCTTGAAACGAGGTGTCGCCGTACTGTCGCATCGTCCGGAGGTCTTTTGCTGGAGTATTAAAGGCTCCATCCAGCAGTAGATGAATGTTCCCTTCTTCGTTAAATCGTGAGAAGACCGGGGAGTGCGGAGTCGGGTGGATCGGGGTTTTCAGTGGCCGTCTGATCGGCACGCCAAAAGAATCCACGTTCTTCAACGACGTTCGACACGGCTCTCTCCTCATTAAGTCGATCTCTTTGATTCGCTGCTACGGGTAGATGCGGTTGAGGGTGCGGGCGAAGGGGATGGTTTCGCGGACGTGCTCCAGGCCGCAGATCCAGGCTACGCAGCGTTCGATGCCCATGCCGAATCCTGAGTGGGGGACGCTGCCGTATTTGCGGAGGTCTAGGTACCATTGGAACGCCGCCATCGGGAGGTTGTGGGATTCGATGCGGGATTTGAGGAGGTCGTAGTCGTCGACGCGCTGGGAGCCTCCGATGATTTCGCCGTAGCCTTCGGGGGCGAGGACGTCGACGCAGAGAGCCTTGGTGGGGTCCTTGGGGTCGGGCTGCATGTAGAAGGCTTTCACCGACGCGGGGTAGCGGTGCACCATGACCGGCTTGGTGAATTGGGAGCTGATGTAGGTCTCGTCGGGTGAGCCGAAGTCGTCGCCGTATTGGTGGACGGTTTCGATGAGGCCGTCTTTGTGGGCCTGGACGAGCATGGCGTGGGCTTCGTCGTCGGTAGCCTTCACGGCGGCTGGGAGAGGACGTATTGGCGGAGACCGGCGATGACGGCTTCGAGCTTGGTGATGTCTTTGCCGATGGTTTTGAGGTCGGAGGTGTGGAGTTCGAGGACGCGGTTGACGATGTGGGTGAGGAAGGATTCGGCCAGGTCCATGAGGCCGTCGAGATCCATGTAGGTGACCTCGGGCTCGATCATCCAGAACTCGGTGAGGTGACGGCGGGTCTTGGATTTTTCGGCGCGGAAGGTGGGGCCGAAGCGAGTAGACGCGGCCGAGGGCCATGGCGGTCGCTTCGATGTAGAGCTGGCCGGATTGGGTGAGGTAGGCCTTGTCGTCGCCGAAGTAGTCCATCTCGAAGAGCTCGGAGGTTCCTTCGCAGGCGTTGGGGGTGAGGATGGGCGGATCGGTGCGGATGAAGTCGTGGGTGTCGAAGTATTCCGCAGCCGCGCGCATGATGGTGGCGCGGACGCGGAGGATGGAGGACTGGCGGGGGGTGCGGATCCAGAGGTGGCGGTTCTCCATGAGGAAGTCGACGCCGGCTTCTTTGAGCTGGATGGGGTAGGGGGTTTCGTCGGGGATGCGCTGGGTGACGGAGATGTCGTCGACGTCGAGCTCGAAGCCGGAGGGGGCGCGGGAGTCGGCGCGGACGCGGCCGGTGACGATGAGGGAGGATTCGAGGGTGAGGGACTTGAGGGTCTCGAATACGTGCTCGGGGACGGCGGCTTTGGGGACGATGCCCTGGATGGTGCCGGTGCCGTCGCGGAAGATGGGGAAGAGAAGCTTGCCGGAGGCGCGGAGGTTGTAGAGCCAGCCGCGGAGGGTGATGGATTGGCCTTCGTGCTTGCCGATGTCGGCGATGGTGGTGAGCGGGGGATGTGGGGCCGGTGGAGGAGTTTTCGATAGGCATGCGCATTCAGTTTACTCGGGTAGGGGTTGTGTTGCGGCGGGGAGGGGGCGTAGGGTCGGATAATAGGAGCTTTGTGATGAAGAAGCGGTTGGAGAGGGCGTGCGTTTTGGTGATGGCAGGAGCGATGGCGGCGAGTGGAGCGGGTGCGCAGGGTGGGGCGGGCAGTGGGGTTGGGAGTGGGGCGGGGCGTTTGGGCCGTCGAATCCGTTCTATGCGGCGAGCAAGCTGCCGTTTCAGGCTCCGCCGTTCAACAAGATCAAGGACTCGGATTATCAGCCGGCGATTGAGGCGGGGATTGCGCAGCAGCTGCAGGAGACCGAAGCGATTGCGAATAATCCGGCGGCTCCAACGTTCGAGAACACGATTGTGGCGATGGAGAAGACGGGGCAGCTACTGAACCGGGTGACGCTGGTGTTCTTCGGGATTACGCAGGCGAACACGAATGACACGCTGCAGAAGGTGCAGGATATCGAGACGCCGAAGCTGGCGGCGCTGCAGGATGCGATCTATCTGAACAGCAAGCTGTTTGCGCGGGTGCAGAAGGTGTATGACGAGCGCGCGACGCTGAAGCTGGATGCGGAATCGCTGCGGCTGGTAGAGGTGGACTACCGGGCGTTTGTGAAGGCGGGGGCGAGGCTGAGCGATGCGGACAAGACCAAGCTGAAGAAGCTGAATGAAGAGGAGGCGGTGCTCTCGAATACGTTCACCAACAAGCTGCTGGCGGGGACGAAGGCGGCGGCGTATGTGACGACGGATGCGTCGAAGCTGGCGGGGCTGAGCGATGCACAGGTGCAGGCGGCGGCGCTGGCGGCGAAGGAACGGGGGGTGGCGGGGTATGTGCTTCCGCTGCAGAATACGACGCAGCAGCCGGACCTGACGTTCATGAGCGATCGAGACGCACGGAAGGCGCTGTTCCAGGACTCGTGGACGAGGACCGAGCGTAACGATGCGAATGATACGCGGGCGACGATCTCGCGGCTGGCGCAGGTGAGGGCGGAGAAGGCGAAGCTGCTGGGCTTCCCGAACTATGCGGCATGGGCGCTGCAGGACCAGATGGCGAAGACTCCTGAGGCGGCGCTGAAGTTTATGGATGCGCTGGTGGCGCCGGCGACGGCGAAGGCAAAGAGCGAGCAACAGGAGATCCAGGCGCTGATCGATAAGCAGAATGCGGGTAAGGGCAGCGGCATGTCGAGTGGCAGCTTCCAGGTGCAGCCGTGGGACTGGAATTTCTATGCGGAGCAGGTGCGGAAGGCGAAGTATGACCTGGATGATGCGCAGGTGAAGCCGTACTTCGAGCTGAACCGGGTGCTGCAGGATGGCGTGTTCTATGCCGCGCATGAGCTGTACGGGTTGACGTTCCAGGAGCGCAAGGATATCCCGGTGTATCAGCCGGATGTGAAGGTGTACGAGGTGTTCGACGCGAACGGCAAGCCGCTGGCGCTGATTTACTTTGACTACTTCAAGCGCGACAACAAGGCGGGCGGGGCGTGGATGAGTAACTTCATGGGGCAGTCGAAGCTGCTGCGTACGCTGCCGGTGATCTACAACGTGGCGAACTTTCAGAAGCCGGCGCCGGGTCAGCCAGCGCTGATCAGCTTTACGGATGTGACGACGATGTTCCATGAGTTCGGGCATGGGCTGCATGGGATGTTCGCGGACACGGAGTATCCGAGCTTGTCGGGTACGAGCGTGCCGCGGGACTTTGTGGAGTTCCCGTCGCAGTTCAATGAGCATTGGGCGAGCTATCCGGCGGTGTTCAAGCACTATGCGGTGAACTACAAGACGGGCGCACCGATGCCGGAGGAGCTGGTGGCCAAGATCAAGAAGGCGGCGAAGTTCAACCAGGGATATCTGGTGACGGAGGCGCTGGCGGCGGCGGAGCTGGATATGCAGTGGCATATGCTGCCGGCGAATGCACCGCTGGAGAATGTGGACACGTTTGAGAAGGCCGCGCTGGCGAAGACGCACCTGGATCTGGCGGCCGTGCCGCCGCGGTACCGGTCGAGCTACTTCCTGCATATCTGGTCGAACGGCTATGCGGCGGGATACTACGCGTATGACTGGACGCAGATGTTGGATGACGCCGCGTACCAGTGGTTCGAGGACCATGGCGGGTTGACGCGGGCGAATGGAGACCGCTTCCGGACGATGGTGCTGTCGCGCGGGAATACCGAGGATTTGGAGAAGATGTATACGACGTGGCTGGGCGGCCAGCCGACGGTTGCACCGATGCTGAAGGATCTTGG
>CAVXKP010000011.1:0-375889 GCA_963762375.1 uncultured Acidobacteriaceae bacterium | reverse complement strand
ACGAAAGGGCGGACTCGCAAGAGTCCGCCCTTTGATTTTGTTTCTAACTAAGTGGGCGATCCTCACCATCCCGGGTGGCCCATCCTCGCCTGCCTTAGCCAAACGAGAGCATGAAAGATTCTAGCAACAGTCCAGCAAAAGGCCCCGAGACTAGGGCGTATCGACATATAGACTTTGCCTTTTGTGGTTGATTTGTTGTTCTATTTGGATGGGCGTAAGTCGATATGAGTTGAGCGATGCGCAGTGGAGGCGGATCGAGGGTTTGTTGCCGGGACGTGCGGACACGGTGGGCCGAACGGCAGCGGATAACCGCAGGTTCGTCAACGGTGTGCTCTGGGTGCTTCGTTCCGGTGCCCGCTGGCATGACCTTCCCGAGCGCTACGGCAAGTACAAGAGCGTGCATAAGCGGTTCGGACGCTGGGCCGCGAGCGGTGTGTGGGACAAGATTTTCAGCGACCTGGTGGCGGATCGCAGAAACTTGTATCTGATGATCGATTCAACCATCGTACGAGCTCACCAGCAGGCGGCCACGGGCCGCAAAAAAGGGGCTCCGACAAGGCTCTGGGGCGCTCCCGAGGAGGTCTGACGACCAAGGTTCACCTGCTGGCCAACGAACTGGGCCTGCCGGTGGACTTCCTCATCACCGGCGGAGAGCGCAATGACTGTACCCAGGCCATCGATCTGCTCGGCGAGCACCAAGCCGACTGGGTACTGGCCGACAAAGGCTACGACAGCAAAGCCATCCTCGCTCATATCCAGACCATGGGTGCGGCGGCCGTGGTTCCCTCCCTGTCCAGCCGCGCCCTACAACGCACTTACGACAAAGAACTCTACCGCAAACGCAATCGCATCGAGCGTTGCTTCGCCAAGCTTAAGCACTTCCGCCGTTTCGCCACACGCTACGAAAAACTCAAAAAGAACTTCAAAGCCCTCGTCGCCCTCGCATGTTCGTGCCTACACCTCAAGCTATATGTCGATACGCCCTAGGGCGCAAACCAATCCTGTTCGTTTAGGCGACCGGAAGTCTGGAAGCGAGAAATGACAATTGCGATTCCGCAGCGCTTCAGGAATCTGTCGACCGCCTTGACGTCGGGTGTTACAGGTGGCAAGTCCGAACCCGCATTAGGACGTAATCTCCTGAGCAAGTCCAAACCGGCATTAGCACCTAATCTCCTGAGCAGCTCGGCTCGGTATTTGTTGACCAAGGGGACCTCTGTTTGAATGATCCCAGTCATCATTCGGTTCAGCCGAGTAGTTTCTGCCTCGATCCTCAGATCAGGCAGCCGCTGGCCCGTCGAAGGGTTTAGTCCAGCGTTTTGCATCCTCAAGATCTGCTCCTGAGCGTCTAGCATTTGGCGGTCGACAAACCTCAAGTGATTCCACAATGCAGTGACGGCCTGCTGCAGCTCAGCATCACTCATCTTCGAGAGGGGGTCGCCAGCGGGCGCGACTGGCGCTGATCCTTTCGGCGTCAGCAGCTGCGTGATGTTTCGTTGAAGACCTTCTATTCGGCGGAGCAGCTCGCTTGACGATTCTCCCTCCTTAGCGGTCGGGCGGTATGTCGAAAGAAGATCGTTCGTCTGGACGAGCAGCACAGCTTGCTGATTCGCAGTCTCTTGAAGCTTGTGCTCACGGTCGACAGCGTCGTTGGTTTTCACTTCTGCTTGATGCTGACCCTGGTCATTTAGGAAGCCGATGACAGCGGTCGTAAGTAAAAGGGCAACGCCCAGAACCGCAAAGAGAATGTTCCACGCCCTTCTCGCGATTTCCTTATCTGATCCAAGCCCCTTCACCGCTAGGGTTCCCCCGCCCCACGCAACGAATGTCTGACATGCTCCCAAGACGAGGAACGCCCAAAACGTCTTCCAGTCATAGATGTGCAGTCCGCTCATGAAGTGCAAGAACAGGCAGAGCCAGTGGAGATGAGTGAATAGAAATGCGTGCATAGGCATAGAGTTCCGATTCTAAGCCCGCGCTGTATTTGGAGACAGAAAAAGGCCCCACCCGAAGGTGAGGCCTTTTTCGAATGAGGGCTGCTTGCGGCTCTTCAGTTGCAGGCTAGGCATCACCACGTACCCAAAGACACTGAGGTTATACAACTCCCGAGTACGCTCCAACACTTGGACGAACGCATCCCGAGACTCAGGCATCCCCATTATCCGACGATGCCGAAAACAACTCACCGTTATGTGGTGGAGATCGCCAGCCTGCTGATAGCGCGTTAGACCTGTTGGCATTGCGATGAGTGCAGCGCGACGAGAAGAGTGCAGTCGCATGTCGGCGCGGCGCCCTTGACGCCCACGATACAATCAAGACAGGAATCCAAAGTGCTTCCCCGGCGGTGGATCGCCAGAAAACACCTCGAACTTCGGGCGGAAGCGGAGAGGTCAGACTGCCACAAGTCAGATCCTAATCGCCGTGATTGGAATACTTTAGGACCAAAAGTACCCCAGGGGGGGAGGGGGGGATCGTCCTCCCGGAAACACCGATCTCCTTGCAACCCAAAATTATTCCTGCCGCAGATTATCCTGTCCCTATGAGTGAACAGGTAGCGCGCACAGCGCTGGTAACAGGAGCCTCTCGCGGTCTCGGAGCGGCAATGGCGGTAGCGCTGGCGGAAGCCGGGCATCGCGTGGCAGTGAACTACTACGAGCGTGCCTCCAGCGCTGAGGAGCTCTGCGCCAGCCTTCGCGCCCGAGGCTTCGTCGCGCAGCCCTTCCAGGCAGACGTCCGCGAGGAGGCCGACGTTGCGCGGATGGTCGCGGAGGTCGAGGCTGCGTTCGGACCGGTCGAGGTCGTGGTCGTGAACGCGACCGGCCATCAGCCGCTGCTCTCCATCGAGGAGCAGACCTGGCAGTCCTACCTCGACCAGCTGGAGTTCTTCGTCAAGTCCCCCTTGCTGCTGGTGCAGGCGGTTCTGCCGTCGATGCGCGCCCGCGGCTTCGGCCGGGTCATCCAGATCGGCAGTGAGGTGGTGGAGCTGGGCAATCCCCGCTTCGCCAACTACGTCGCCGCCAAGGGCGCGCAGCTCGGCCAGACGCGGTCCTGGGCCCGGGAGCTAGCCTCGTCGGGGATTACGGTGAACCTGGTCGCGCCGGGATGGATTCCCACCGAGCGCGCCTTCAGCGCCACCGAGGCCGAGAAGGCCGCTTACGCACAGGCAGTTCCGATGCAGCGGATGGGTGTTCCGGAAGAGGTCGGTCGTGTCGTAGCCTTCCTGGCCAGCGACGATGCGTCCTTCATCACGGGCCAGAAGCTCTCGGTCAACGGCGGGAATACGCTGGAGTAGTCGGGCTTACGGCGTGGGCATGCCGTTGGTCGGCGGAGGCTCGTTGGCGCTGGCGTCGAGGGCTACCTTCCATTGGCCGCGGACCTTCTTCCAGAAGGTGATGTAGCGGCCGGTGCTCGTGGTGGACTTGCCGTCCTTGCCGACGGTGGTGGCGTCGTAGTGTCCCCAGGTGAAGCCGCTGTCGTTGGAGGGACCCATCTGTGCGCCTTCGGCGTACCAGCTGAGCTTGTAGGTGGCGGGGTCCCAGTTGGCGATGGAGGTGATGGCGGAGCGGCCGAGGACGGCGGGCTGGCCGTTGTTGAGGGTGACGCCGTCGTCGGCGAACCACGAGCTGAAGGCCCTGCCGCCACCCTCGCTGACGGCCGCGGAGAACTGGCCTTCGAGCTTGAGGAGCTCGAGGACGCCGGGAGAGAGGGGCGTGGTGTGCAGCGGCGTGTAGGTAAACGGTGCCCTGGAGCCGTTCGCGGGCGGAGCGACGGACGGGTTGCTCGACGGAGGGACGCTGGTCGCGGGCGGCACGTTCTGGGCGTGCAGGCCGGCGGGGGCGAAGAGGGCAGAGGCGCAGAGCAGAAGGGCGGGGGCGAGTCGACTCATGAGGAGCATTGTACGTCTGAGCCGGATCGGCTGATATCCTTCGGCCTATGGCAAACGGTACGGCGAAGAGCGGGATCGGGGCGGCGGTTGCGGGCTTTGTGGTGTTGGGGATCGGCGTCGGCTTGGGTGCGATGCATGCTCCGCATGCGGCTGCGATGGCGGTGCGATGGCTGGGCGTGGGGCTGCTGATGGTGTTTGCGTGGCGGCGGAAGAGTCTTACGCCGTGGATCTTCGTGGCGATGGTGGCGGGCGCGGAGCTGGGGTTCGATGCGCCGCATCTTGCGGTCCAGTTGCGGGTTCTGTCGGACATCTTCCTGCGGCTGATCCGGACGATTGTGGCGCCGCTGATCCTGGCGACGCTGATCGTGGGGATTGCGGGGCATGGGGATCTGAAGGGCGTTGGACGGATGGCGTTGAAGGCGCTGGTGTACTTCGAGGTGGTGACGACGCTGGCGCTGGCGGTTGGACTGGTGGCGATCAACCTGAGTAAAGCCGGGGTTGGATTGACGGTGGCGAGCGCGCAAGCCCAGGTCTCAGAGGCGAGACCTGGGGCACCCAATGCGGTGGTGGTGGCGACACGGTGGGATGAGGTGCTGCTGCATGTGTTTCCGGAGAACCTGGCCAAGAGCATCGCCGAAGGTCAGGTGCTGCAGGTGGTGGTGTTCGCGCTGCTGTTCGGGATAGCGCTGGCGACGGTGAGCGAGGCCAAGCGTGCTCCGGTGTTGAGGCTTTGCGAGAGCCTGAGCGAGGTGATGTTCCGTTTCACGAATGTTGTCATGTACTTCGCTCCGGTGGCGGTGGGGGCGGCGATGGCGTACACGGTGGGGAACATGGGGCTGGGGGTGCTGGTGAACCTGACCAAGCTCGTGGCTACGCTGTATGGGGCCCTGGTGGTGTTTGGCGTGGGCGTGCTGCTGCCCGTGGCGCTGCTGTTCCGGGTGCCGGTGGTGCGGTTTCTGCGGGCGGTGGCGGAGCCGGCAACGATTGCCTTTGCTACCTCGACCAGCGAGGCGGCGCTGCCGAGCGCGATGGAGCAGATGGAGGCGCTGGGGGTTCCGCGGCGAATTGTGGCGTTCGTGATTCCGGCGGGGTACAGCTTCAACCTGGATGGCTCGACGCTGTATCTGGCGGTGGCGAGCATCTTTGTGGCGCAGGCCGCGGGGATGCACCTGACGATCGGGCAGCAGGTGGTGATGATGTTGACGCTGATGTTGACCAGCAAGGGGGTGGCGGGGGTTCCGCGGGCGATGCTGGTCGTGCTGCTGGCGACGGCTTCGGCGTTCCATCTGCCGATGGAACCGATCTTCGTGATCCTGGGCATCGACGCGCTGATGGATATGGCGCGGACGACGGCCAATGTGGTGGGCAACTGCCTGGCGAGCGTGGTGATCGCCAAGTGGGAGGGTCAATTTGGAACTGAGCCCGTGAGCGAGGTGGTGTTGGAGGGTGCCGAGGCGTAGGGTACCCCCCCTCCCCCCCCGGGGGGTACTTTTGGTCCTAAACTGTTCAAGTGAAACGAGTTGTGATCAGACTTATGGCAGTCTGACTGCTCCTGTATGAGGTAGGCCGGGCGTTTGAACTTGGGTCTAGTTCCATTGTAGTGGGTGGGTGGGGGTAACTATGCCAGGTTGGGGAGAGAGAAATCGGCAGTGGGGATAAGGGTTTTGGGAGGTTTGGGGGGTGGAGGGGGGTTGACATGCGAGTTTTGGGTTGTTTTTGAGGGATTTATTTTGGGGAAGGGCAACGGCAAGGGCTTTGACGCAAAGGGCGCGAAGGGAGCCACGTTTCGCCACGTTAAGAACAGGATGATGGGGTGGGCGCTTGCGGTCGGCGGGAACGATAACGCAACGGTGTTGTGGTACGGGCGGTTTGTTGGGTTTTGGGGGTAACGCAACGGTGTTGTGGTACGGGTGGGTGGGGTGGCGGGTAGAGGCAAGAAGCAGATTCCCGGAGGGAATGACAGAAAGAACCGCAAGGGCAAGGGCAAGGGCAAGGGCAAGGGCAAGGGCAACAGCAACTACAACGGCAACTACAGGGGTCCTTCGCTGCGCTCAGGATGACGGCGAGAAACGGGCAACGGCAACGGCAAGGGCAAGGGCAAAAGAAGAAGCAGATTCCCGAAGGGAATGACAGAAAGAACGGCAACGGCAACCGCAAGGGCAACAGCAACGGCAACAACAACCGCAACGAAGGGTGAGGGTTCGGGGGTTGGGGTCGAGGGGTGCGGGGTTAGGGTTGGGGGGGCCAGCAGTTGGGGTTGGGGGTGACGGTGGCGGCGGGGTTGGGCGGTTGGTTGGCGGAGGGTGGGTTGGTTGGGGATTTGGGGTTGGCGGCGCCGCCGGGGGTGGGGGGTGGGGGTTCCTGGCAGGGGGTGGGGGTGCCGCTGGGGCCGGCGTTCAGGTGATGCTGCTCTTTGGGCGGGAGGATGTTGATGGAGCGGAGCCAGTTGGTGGCGAAGCGGGGCCAGTTCTCCTCGGGGGCGTTGGGAGGATGCATGCCGAAGCCGTGGCCTCCGGTGGCGTAGTAGTGGAGCTCGGCGGGGATGTGGGCGTCCATGAGGGCGGCGTAGTAGACGAGGGCATTTTTGCCGTAGGTGCGGTCGTTTTCGGCCTGGATGAGGAAGGTGGAGGGGGTGAACTGGTTGGGGGCGTAGACGGGGTTGAGGGTGGTGTTGTCGGGAGGGAGGGCGAGGTAGGCGGGGTAGACGAGGATGGCGAAGTCGGCGCGGGCGGAGAGGTGGGCGTCGACGTCGGGGGCGGCGGGGGTGGAGAGGACGTGGTCGTCGTTGGGGTGGGTGGAGAGCAGGACGGCGAGGTTGGCTCCGGCGGAGAAGCCCATGACGCCGATGTGGGCGGGATCGATGTGCCAGTCGGCGGCGTGGGCGCGGGTGAGGCGCATGGCCTGCTGGGCGTCTTCGAGGTCGGAGGGGTCGGCGGGATAGTGGCCGGCGTCGCCTGGGGGCTGGGGGACGCGGTACTTGACGAGGATGCAGGTGATGCCGATGGAGTTGAGCCAGTGGCAGGCGTCGGTGCCTTCGCCGTCGGTGACGAGGATGCGGTAGCCGCCGCCGGGGAAGACGAGGACGGCGGCGCCGGTGTTGTGGTCGCGGGGAGGGTATACGGTCAGGGTGGGGACGGTGACGTTGGTGAGGCGGACGACGCGATGGCCGCTGATGAAGCCGTCGGTGGGGGTGGTGGTGTCGGTCTCGGGGGCGGTGGTCTGGGCGGGCTCGGGGGTGGCGTGGGGCCAGAGGGGGAGGGTGACGGGGTCGGTCTGGGCGTGGAGGGAGGGGAGGAGGAAGGCGAGGGTCGCCAGAGCAAGGGCTGGAGAGAAAGTCTTTCTGCGGAGTCCTGCGCGGACGGCGAGGGGCTTCGCGTGGGGGGGAGAGCGGGTGCTGGCGCTGCGGGGCCGAGGAGGAGAGTGATAGTTCTCATGCGCACATACTATGCCCCGGGATGAAGGAACTTGCAAGTCCTGCGCGGACGGCGGGAGCGCTTCGCGTGGGGCGCGTGGGGTGGTGGCGGTCCGAAAGAGGGCAATGTGGTCGTTTCGCCTGCGGCTGCACTCCGGCCTTCGGCAGAGTGGAAGGCCTTCGGCCAGCGATTTGAGCCCAAGGCTAAAGCCTTGGGGTACCTAGATGCACGCTGCGGTCCTGCGCGGACGGCGGGAGGTCCTGCGCGGACGGCGGGAGGTCCTGCGCGGACGGCGGGGGCGCTTCGCGTGGCTGGAGGCTTCTGGCGTTGTGGGGATGGTGGCTTGGTGGCGAGGCCTTCGGCTTCCCCTTCACTTCGTTCAGGGGTCGCTCAGGATGACGGCGTTGTGGCGAAGCACCGGAGATGGGCGGGAGCGGTCGCGCGGGGCGCGATACCCCACCCTGCTTCGTCAGGCCGTTGGCCTGTCGAAGACGAGGATGGGCCACCCGGTCCTGCGGTCCTGGGGTCCTGCGCGGACGGCGGGAGCGCTTCGCGTGGGTGCTGGGCGGACGGCGAGGGGGTTTGCGTGGCTGGAGGCTTCTGGCGTTGTGGGGATGGTGGCTTGGTGGCGAGGCCTTCGGCTTCCCCCTTCACTTCGTTCCGGGGTTGCTCAGGATGACGGCGTTGTGGCGAAGCGCTGGGGATGGGCGGGAGGGAGGCATGGGGGAGGGGCCGGATGGATTTCGGGGAAGAATTGGTACACTGGGGGGATACGGATTGCGTCCTATGGACATGAGGTAAAGGGCCCGCGGGTTTCGAGTATGAGTAAGTTTTTGAGTGCAATCAAATCGCCGGCGGATGTGAAGAAGCTGACCGTGGCGGAGCTCGGGCTGCTGGCGGAGGAGATTCGCGAGCGGCTGATCCAGGGCGTGGCCAAGACCGGCGGGCACATTGGGCCGAACCTGGGCGTGGTGGAGCTGACCATCGCCATGCACTACGTGTTCGACACGCCGAAGGACAGCTTTGTGTTTGACGTAAGCCACCAGAGTTATGTCCACAAGCTGCTGACCGGGCGGGAGAGCCAGTTCGAGACGATTCGGCAGCCGGGCGGGTTGAACGGCTTTATGCTGCGGACCGAGAGCGAGCATGACTGCTTTGGGGCGGGGCATGCCGGGACGGCGCTGAGTGCGGCGCTGGGGATGGCCGTGGCTCGGGATATGAGCGGAGGGACCGAGCACATTGTGGCGCTGGCGGGGGATGCGGCGTTTACCAATGGGATCAGCTTCGAGGCGCTGAATAACGTGGCGTCGACCAAGCGGCTGATTATTGTGCTCAACGATAATGAGTGGTCGATTGATAAGAATGTGGGGGCGATTGCCGAGTACTTCCACAAGATTGCGACCAACCCGACGTATGTGAACCTGCATGACCGGGCGGCGATGCTGGTGGAGAAGTTTGGGGGCAAGGCGGCTCGGCATATTGCGCGCAAGGCGGAGGAGGCGGCCAAGGGGATTGTCGGTCGGGGGATGATCTTCGAGGAGTTCGGGCTGAACTACTATGGCCCGGTGGATGGGCATAACCTGCCGATGCTGATCGAGACGTTTAAATTTTTGAAGAAGCAGAAGCGGCCGGTGGTGCTGCATGCGCTGACGCAGAAGGGCAGAGGGTTTCAGCCGGCGCTGGAGAAGCAGAAGAAGTTTCATGGGCTGGGGCCGTATGATCCGGCGACCGGGGAGACCAAGCCGGCGGGGCAGAAGACGTACTCGGAGATCTTTGCGGAGAGCTTGACGAAGCTGGCGGATGGGAACGACAAGGTCGTCGCGATTACGGCGGCGATGCCGAATGGGACGGCGCTCGATCTGTTCCGGCCGCATCATCCGTCGCGGTACTTCGATGTGGGGATTGCGGAGGAGCATGCGGTGCTGTTTGCCGCGGGGATGGCGACCAAGGGGTATCGGCCGTTCTGCGCGATCTATTCGACGTTCCTGCAGCGGGCGTTCGACCAGGTGGTGCATGATGTGGCGCTGCAGAATCTTCCGGTGGTGTTCTGCATGGATCGCGGAGGGTTGAGCGGGGATGATGGGCCGACGCATCATGGGGTGTTCGACATCAGTTACCTGCGCGGGGTGCCGAACTTGATCCACATGGATCCGATGGATGAGGACGAGCTGCAGGACATGATGTGGACGGCGCTGGAGCACGAGGGGCCGAGCGCGATTCGGTATCCGCGGGGGACGGGGCCGGGAGCGGCGGTGAAGGCGCAGCCGGTGGCGCTGGCGATTGGCAAGGCCGAGGTGCTGCGGGATGGGCGCGATGTGGCGGGCTGTGTGGATGTGGCGATCTTTGCGCTGGGCGCGATGGTGGCCGAGGCGGAGCGGCTGGCAGCGATGCTCGAGGCCGAGGGGCATAGCGTGGCGGTGATCAATGCGCGGTTCGCGAAGCCGATCGACGAAGAGTGCGTGGCGAAGTTTGGGGCGCGGTGCGAGCTGCTGGTGACGATGGAAGATCATGTGCTCGCGGGCGGGTTCGGGTCGGCGGTGCTGGAGAGCTTGAACGCGCACGCGCTGGAGGTGCCGGTGGTGCGGGTGGGATGGCCGGATGCGTTCATCGAGCATGGCAAGGTGGAGGCGCTGCGGGCGAAGTATGGGCTGACGGCGGAGGCGGCGATGACGAGAGTGCGTCCGTACCTGAAGCGGGTGGTCGCGGTCTAGTCCTGCGGGGGGAGCGTTCCGGGGAGAGTCGTGGAAGGGCGGTAATGAACGATGGCGTCCCGAGGGACGCCATCGTTGCCGGAGGGTGGGAGTGGCTAGTTGGGCATGAGGACGGTGTCGATGACCTGGATGACGCCGTTGGACTGGTAGACGTTGGGGGTGGTGATCGAGGCGGAGCCGCCCTTCTCGTCGGTGATCTTGAGCTTGCCCATGTGCTCGGTGAAGGTGAGGGTTCCACCTTGCACGGTCTTGGCTGTGTAGGTGCCATGGCCCTTCTTGATCCAGTCTTTGAGGTCCTTGGTGGAGATGCGGCCGGGGACGACGTGGTAGGTGAGGATCTTGACGAGGGTGGCGTGGTTTTCGGGCTTGAGGAGGTTGTCGACGGTGCCGGCGGGGAGCTTGGCGAAGGCGTCGTCGGTGGGGGCGAAGACGGTGAAGGGGCCGGGGCCTTCGAGGGTGTCGACCAGGCCGGCGGCCTTGACGGCGGCGACCAGGGTCTTGTGGATGGGCGAGTTGACGGCGTTCTCGACGATGTTTTTGGTGGGGAACATGGCGGCTCCGCCGACGGTGGGGTCCTGCATCTGGGCGGAGGCGGTGGCGGCGGTGGAGGTGATGGCGAGCGCGGCGCCGGCAAGGAGGGTGATCAGAGACTTCTTCATGGTGGTTTCCCTTTCAGAGGTGGTTGCTGGGTGTCGCGGTCCGCGGAGACGCACATCCTCTCTACGCGGGAGAGGTGCAACTGGATGTGTCCTCGGGAGTTTGATTGGGGCAGGGAGAGGGCCGATGAGGGAGGCAGGGAAGGTGCGGGTGGATTGACAAAGAGGCGGGGCGACCGTCAACTGTAGCGAGAGCATGAGTAAACAAAAGGAGTTACGGGGGAGAATGCACGAGAGAGCCGGCCAGTCGCGAATCAAGTTGGCGCTGGGAAGGATTGGCCACGAGCGGGGGCTGCTGCTGGTGGGCATCTTCAAGCTGAGCAAGGCGATCTTCTTCACGGCGGTGGGAGCGGGCGCGCTGGACCTGGTGAACAAGAATATCGGCGACGTGGTGATGCGGGTGATCGACGCGCTGCGGATCGATCCGGAGAGACGCTTTGTGGGGATCCTGATGGAGCATGTGGGGCTGATCCAGCCGCATGATCTGCGGCGGGCGGGGATCCTGTCGTTTCTGTACGCGATGGTGTGCGTGGTGGAAGGCACCGGGCTGATGCTGGAGAAGCGGTGGGCCGAATACTTTACGGTGATCCTGACGGCGAGCGCTCTGCCGTGGGAGAGTTATGAGCTGATCGAGAAGTTCTCTCCGTACAAGGTGGCGCTGCTGGTGATCAACCTGGTGGTGCTGCTGTACCTGCTATGGATTCTGAAGAAGCGGCGGGAGGGGGAGGATGCGGGGTATGGAAGGGAAGGGGAAGGCTAGGGGACTTTCGCTTTTATTTCGCTTACAATAAGCTCGATAGGGATGGCAAGTACCCAGGCGGGGGCGAATCACTCGAGATAACACAAGATGTAGGGGTGTGGCGCAGAAAAAGCGCTAGATAGTGGATTTTCCACATTTCCTGAGGAAAACCGGGGACGAAACCCCGAGATTTCGCTTGCTATCCAGCGATATACGCTACATTCTAAGTGGAACGAAGTGGAAGAAAGTGGTCAAAACTGCCACGGTGAGACCAACTCTGTGCTGATGGTACGGCAACGGAGGGCAGGGAAGAGAGTCTTCGGGCAGGTACGCTTCGGGATTTCGGTTCGGATTTGGGAATTGAGGGTTGGACATGTTTCGCGGCAATCATCCAGCGCGGGTTGACGAGAAGGGCCGGCTGAAGATCCCGGCAGACTTCAAGCGCCGTGTGGATGAGCTGTACGGGCCGCAGTTTTTTATTACGAGCAAGGACGGGAAGCGGGCTGAGCTGTACCCGATGAAGGAATGGGAGCGGATTGAGGATGCGCTGGCGAAGGCACCATCGAGCTCGGCGAAGAAGAAGTTTCTGGATGTAACGAATTATTACGGCCAGGTTGTGGAGATGGATGCGCAGGGAAGGTTGTTGATTCCGCAGTTGCTGCGCGAGGCCGCGACGCTGGCGAGCGATGTAGCGGTGCTGGGGATGCAGACGTACCTGGCGGTCGCGGATGACAAGAAGCATCGGGCACAGCTCGAGGAGAACCCGCTGACGGACGCAGATATGGATGCGCTGGGAGCGGCAGGGATTTAGATTTGCAAGCCCCTGAGGGGGGCGCATGAGGCGGAAGAGATGGCTGAACCGCAACATGTACCGGTTCTTTTGGAAGAGAGTTTGAACTTTCTGAATGTGCGCGCGGGCGCGGTCGTAGTGGACTGCACGCTTGGGTTTGGCGGCCACTCGCTGGCGATTGCGAAGCGGCTGGGAGGGTTGGGCAGGCTGATCTGCTTTGACCGCGACCAGGCGGCGATGGAGTTGGCGAAGGCGCGGCTGGCGGGATTGGCTGAGGAGCTGGGAGGCGAGATGCCCACGGTGGAATTCGTGGGGCGGCCGTTCTCAGAGATTGCTGCAGTGATCTCGCCGGGCACGCTGGATGGGTTGCTTGCGGATTTTGGCGTGAGCAGCATGCAGCTGGACGAAGCGCACAGAGGTTTCAGTTTCCGGTCGGACGGCCCTTTAGACATGCGGATGGATACGCGCAAAGGGTTGACGGCCGAACAAGTGGTAAACCAGGCGGACGAAGAAGATCTCGCCAACCTGATTTACGAATTCGGAGAGGAAAGGAGGTCGCGGAGAATCGCCAGAGCTATTGTGCGGGCGCGGCCGGTATCGACGACAGCGGAACTTGCTCGAGTGATATCGGCCGTCGCCCCGCCAATAAAAGGGGAGAAGATTCATCCGGCGACGAGGACGTTCCAGGCACTTCGAATTCGAGTGAATGATGAGCTGGGCGAGATTCAAACGCTGCTGCGGACGGTATCCGGAAGCGCGGGGTCTCTGCTGAAGCCGGGTGGACGGGTGGTGCTGATCAGCTTCCACTCGCTGGAAGACCGGCTGGTGAAGGACAGCTTTCGCGAGGGAGCGAGGCTGGGCGAGCTGGAGATATTGACGAAGAAGCCGGTGACGGCGATGGAACAAGAGGCGCTGCGGAATCCACGGTCGAGAAGCGCGAAGTTGCGAGCAGCGGAACGAGTGCTCACGACGGAACGCAGGGCGAAGGGTGCAGCGCGACGTTAGAAAAACCGAGAGCACGTAGAGCGGTTGAACAAGTTTGAGATCGGGCCGGGGTTGTCCTGCCGTGCTTTCAGGCGAAAGACAACCAACGTACGAAAAAGTCCCTTCCCCCATACAGCAACCCCGGCCCGGGTTGTACTCGTTGAGCGAGTGGGGAAGCGATGCAGGGTTTGGCGACAGGTTCGACGAGTACGAGAAGACCGGCAAGTGAAGCAGTGGACGAGTGAAGGCGGAGGATGCGCGATGGCGACGTTGGCAATGGGCGGACAGGAGATGGTGGAGATGCAGGCGAAGCCGAGCGCGCGCCGCGGGGCGAGTGTGGCGGAGCGGAATCGCGAGCTGTATGAGCAGCAGCGGGCGCGGCGCCGCGGGCCGACACCGGAGATGTTTTTCGCCAAGCACATCGACAACAGCAGGATTGTGAAGGCGGACGATCCGGAGCGGCGCAAGGAGATGCGCAGCTTCACGATCGCGATGACGATGTTTTTTGTGCTGACGATGGTGTATGTGTGGCAGCACTTTTCGGCGATCGAAGTGGGCTACCGGGTGGAGGCGCAGAAGACGGCGGTGGAGCAGTTGCAGGAGAAGAATCGGCAACTGGAGCTGACCGAGGCGCAGCTGAGCGATCCGGGACGGATTGACCGGATTGCGAAGCAGCTGGGGCTGGAGGCACCGCAGCCGGGCCAGGTGGTGCGGCCGGATGGCATGAGCGGCGCGGCGGCAGTGATGGCGCAGGCGCGCGTACCGGTATGGGCAGGCAAGCCGACGGGCAACTAGAGGGCGCCATGGCTTTCACGCATCGCGGAGGGCGGGGCGGGGGAACAGGAATGCCGGGAACAGGAACTTCAGGATGAATCAGACGTCGCGTCAGAAGCTCACCGCACCCATCCGCCGGGTGCGGTTTGTGTACGTGGCGATGATTTTCTGTTTCTGGGCGGGCGCGATTGCGCTGCGGCTGATGTGGCTGCAGGTGGTGCAGCACGGGACGTGGGTGGAGCGGGCGAAGCAGCAGCAGCAGCGGACGTTCGAGGTGGCTCCGCACCGGGGCGTGCTGTACGACCGCAACATGAAGGCGCTGGCGATGACGGTGCTGGTGGACAGCATCTACGCGGTGCCGAGCGAGCTGGGGGACAACCGGGCGGACGATGCGGCGCTGCTGGCGAAGATTGTGCATGCCGATCCGCTGGACGGGTTCACGCGGGAGAAGGAGATTGACGCGCGGTTCAATGCGTCGCGGCACTTTGCGTGGGTGGCGCGGAAGGTGACTCCGGATATTGCGAACCGGGTGCGGCAGCTGAATCTGAAGGGGATTTATTTTCAGAAGGAGTTCAAGCGGTTCTATCCGAATGGAGACCTGGGGTCGCATGTGCTGGGGTATGTGGGGACGGATGACAACGGGCTGGGCGGGTTGGAGGCGAAGTTCGACGACGAGCTGCATGGAGAGCCGGGGCACGAACTGACGGCAATCGATGCGAAGCGGCATGTGCTGGGGTCGGATGAGAGCGATCCGATTCCGGGAGAGAATCTGCAGCTGACGATCGACTCGAATATCCAGTACATGGCCGAGCAGGCGCTGGACAAGCAGATGGCCAAGGTGAAGGCGGCGCACGGGACGATCGTGGTGCAGGATCCGAACACGGGGCAGATCCTGGCGCTGGCGGTGAGTCCGCGCTTCAATCCGAACGATGCGCTGCATGTGGATCCGCAGGACCTGACGGATCTTGCGGTGAGCGACGTGTATGAGCCGGGGTCGACGTTCAAGCTGGTGACGTACTCGGCTGCGATTGACGCGGCGGGGGTGAAGCCGACGGACATGGTGGACACGCAGGGCGGCGAGATGACGATGTATGGGCGCACGCTGCATGATGACGCGGAGGATCGCGCGCACCACTACGGGCTGGTGACGGTGGAGAAGGCGCTGGAGATTTCGAGCGACGTGGGCGCGGCGAAGATGGCGCTGAAGATCGGGCCGGATACGTTCTACAAGTACATCAAGGGATTTGGATTCGGGGACCGGAGCGGGATCGAGCTGCCGAGCGAGACGAGGGGGTTGTTGCGGCCGCCGCGGCGGTGGGGATCGACGAGCATTTTGTCGATTGCGATCGGGCAGGAGGTGGCGGTGACGCCGGTGCAGCTGGTGACGATGGTGTCGACGATTGCGAATGGGGGCGTGTACCTGCCGCCGCACATCCTGCTGGGGTCGACCGATGAGGAGAAGGGGGATGCGGGATTGGCGGCGGAGCCGTTTCATCCGGAGCAGGCGCTGCCGGGGACGTTGCCGGATGGAGCGCATCGGGTGATCAGCGAGCATACGGCGGAGGAGATGCGGCAGATGATGGCGGGGGTGGTGCTGGACGGAACGGGCAAGCCGGCGCAGTTGAACGGGTACAGCTCGGCGGGCAAGACGGGCACGGCGCAGAAGGTGGACCCGGTGACGCACACGTACTCGCATTTGAATGTGGTGGCGAGCTTTGCGGGATTCGCCCCGGTGAATCATCCGGCGATCTCGGTGACGGTGGTGATCGATAATCCGACGGTGGGCCCGCGGTTTGGCACGTCGGTGTCGGCTCCGGTGTTTCGCGAGGTGGCGCAGGAGGTGCTGGAGTACCTGGGGGTTCCGCATGACCAGCCGCTGAAGACCGAGAAGCAGATGGAAGAGGTGCAGAATACGGTGGAGCCGGACGATGTGACGGATGAGCATATCGGGGATTTGAATGCGATGTACGACGAGGTGAACAGCTTGCCGCAGGATGATCCGCTGCGGCAGCCGCAGAACGCGGCGGCGATGGCGGAGAACCGGACGGCGGACAATGCGTTCGACAAGGCACAGCAGCAGAGGCCGCAGCCGGCGGGGTTGGCGGCGCTGCCGGACAAGGTGCTGGACGCGTTCCACAAGAAGAGCGACGGGGCGGCGGAGAGTGAGCGGGTGCAGGCTCCGGTGATTCGGCCGGCGGTGCAGGCGCGCGGGAATGGCGGCGTGGTGATCGACGCAGGGAAGCGGGTGGCGGTGCCGGACTTCCATGGCAACGATCTGCGCACGGTGGTGGAGCGGGCGGGCGGGTTGAATCTGCGGGTGCGGACGCTGGGGAGCGGGCTGGCGCAGGGCCAGGCTCCGGCGGCGGGGACGATGGTGCCGCTGGGGACGGAGATTGTGGTGCAGTTCGCGCGGTAGGGGCGGAGGGTGAGAGAGGGACGGGCAACGGCCCAGGGCAAGGGCGAGAGCAAGAGCGAGAGCAAGAGCAAGAGCAAGAGCAAGAGCAAGAGCAAGAGCAAGAGCAAGAGCAAGAGCAAGGGCAACTACAGGGGTCCTTCGCTGCGCTCAGGATGACGGCGAAAAACGGGCAACCGCAACGGCAAGGGAAGAAGCAGATTCCCAGAGGGAATGACAGAAAGAAAAGCAAGAGCAAGAGCAAGAGCAAGAGCAAGAGCAAAGGCAACTACAGGGGTCCTTCGCTGCGCTCAGGATGACGGCGAAAAACGGGCAACGGCAACGGCAAGGGAAGAAGCAGATTCCCAGAGGGAATGACAGAAAGAAAAGCAAGGGCAACAGCAAGGGCAACGGCAAGGGCAACGGCAAGGGCAACGGCAAGAGCAACGGCAAGAGCAACGGCAAGAGCAAGGGCAAGAACGCCTGCGGGTCTCGCCACTGCGCATCACAGAGACAAGAGCGTGATGCTGCGGTCGAGATGGCAGGGTTTGGGTGGGTGAAAAGGCGGAGGCGGAAAGGGCGCAAAGGGAGCCACGTTTCGCAACGGGTTGGGGGCCTAGAATCTTAAGCATGCGATGGAGTGAAGCGGTGGCGGCGGTGCGCGTGGTGGAGTCTGCGGGGCGCCGCGATGTGGAGGTGCGCGGGGTGCAGTATGACTCGCGCAAGGTGAGCGCGGGGGATGTGTTTGTGGCCATGCGCGGTGGGACGTCGGATGGCAACAGCTTTATTGACGCGGCGCTGCGCAGGGGAGCGGCGGCGGTGGTGACGGACTCGCTGGAGAGGTTTGTGGATCTGCGGACGCAGCAGCCGGAGCTGGCGCTGGCGCTGGTGGATCGGGAGGCGAATGGGGGGCGGCGGGCGCTGGCGGAGATCAGCTCGGCGGTGTTTGGGGAGCCGGAGAAGAAGCTGAAGGTCAGCGCGGTGACGGGGACCAATGGCAAGACGACGACGGCGTTTCTGCTGGAGCAGATGCTGAGGAGCGTGGGGCGGAGGTGCGTGCTGCTGGGGACGATTGAGACGCATGTGGGCGATGTGGTGCGGGAGAGCGAACATACGACGCCGGAGAGCCGGGATGTGCTGGCGCTGTTTGCGGAGGGCGTGCGGGCGGGGTGCACGGAGGTGGTGATGGAGATGAGCAGCCATGCGCTCGAGCAGGAGCGGGTGTGGGGGATCCCGGTGGATGTGGCGATGTTTACGAATCTGACGCAGGATCATCTGGACTATCACGGGACGATGGAGAGGTATGCGCAGGCGAAGGCGAGGTTGTTTGAGGGGGTGGGCGCGGAGGGGCCGAGGGTGTCGGTGATCAATGCGGATGATGCGTCGGGTGCGGCGATGGAGAGGGCGGTGCGGGGGAAGGCGTGGACGTATGGGCGGCATGTGTCGGCGCATGGAGGACCGGACTACCTGGCGCGGAATGTGGTGTTGAGTGCGCGGGGCGCGGTGTTTGAGTGGGTGACGCCGCTGGGGGTGCGGGAGGTGCGGTCGCCGCTGTTTGGATGGTTCAACGTGGACAACCTGGCGGCGGCGATGGCGGCGGGGATCGCGCGCGGGCTGACGCTGGATGAGGTGGTGCAGAGCGCGGCGACGTTGCGGCCGGCGCCGGGGAGGTTTGAGCCGGTGCCGAACGAGCTTGGGTTCACGGTGGTGGTGGACTATGCGCATACCGACGATGCGCTGGAGAATGTGATTGGGTTTGCGCGCAAGCTGGTGGGCGAGGGACGCGTGATCACGATGTTTGGGTGTGGCGGGGATCGGGATAAGACGAAGCGTCCGAAGATGGGGAGGGTGGCGGCGCGGGCGAGCGATGTGGTGGTGGTGACGAGCGACAATCCGCGCAGTGAGGAGCCGATGACGATTATTGAAGAGATCCTGGTGGGGGTAAGAGAGGCGTCTGCGGAACATGCGGTGGAGTGGGTGGTGGAGGAGGACCGGCGGGCGGCGATTGAGGTGGCGATTCGTTCGGCGCGGCCGGGAGATATTGTGCTGCTGGCGGGGAAGGGGCATGAGACGACGCAGACGTTTGCGGAGGGGGTGGTGCACTTCGATGATGTGGAAGAGGCGGGGAGGGTGCTGCGGGAGAGGGGGACAGCGGATTGCCGGAGGGAATGATGGGAAGGGCAAGGCAAGGGTAGATACAACAGCGGCCGCAGGGGTAAGGGCAAGGGCAAGGGTAGGGGCAAGGGGAAGGGGAAGGGCAACAGCAACGGCAACGGCAACAGCAACAGCAACAGCAACTACAAGGGCAACTACAGGGGTCCTTCGCTGCGCTCAGGATGACGGCGAAAAACGGGCAACGGCAAGGGCAAGGGAAGAAGCAGATTCCCAGAGGGAATGACAGAAAGAACGGCAAGGGCAACGGCAAGGGCAAGGGCAAGGGCAACAGCAACAGCAAGGGCAACGGCAGATCCCTGCGGGATGACAACGAATACGGCACAAGGTGGCGGGAGGTGAAGCGGTGAAGTTGAGGCTGGGGCAGGTTGCGGATTGGATGCATGCGGAGGGGGAGTTCGATACGGCGGCGGAGGCGCTGGGGTACTCGATTGACTCGCGGACGGTGGGGGCGGGGGATCTGTTCTTTGCGGTGCGCGGCGAGCGGGTGGATGGGCACGAGTTTCGTGGAGGCGGCGCTGCGGGATGGGGCGGTGGCGGCGGTGGTGAGTATGCGGTGGCTGAAGCCGGCGCTGGTGGAGGAGTCGCGGCTGCTGCGGGTTCCGGATGGAGAGGAGTGCGTGCTGCAGGCGATGCAACGGCTGGCGCATCGGGTGCGGAGGGAGTGGGGCGGGAGGGTGATTGGGGTGACGGGGTCGGCGGGCAAGACGACGACCAAGGAGTGCGTGGCGGAGGTGCTGGCGACGAGGTTCAGGGTGCTGAAGACGGAGGGGAATTTTAATAACCACTTCGGTTTGCCGCTGACGCTGTTGCGGCTGGAGCCGGAGCATGAGGTGGCCGTGCTCGAGATGGGGATGAATCATGCGGGGGAGATTCGGGCGCTGGCGAAGATTGCGGAGCCGGACTGGGCGGTGGTGAGCAACGTGGCGGCGGTGCATCTGGAGTTCTTTGCGGATGGGATCGAGGGGATTGCGCGGGCGAAGTATGAGCTGGTGGAGTCGCTGCCTGGGGAGGGGATGGCGGTGCTGAATGGCGACGATGAGCGGGTGCGGGGGTTTGGGCGCGGGATGGGCGTGCGCGCGGTGTTGTATGGCCTGAGTGAGGGCTGCGCGGTGCGGGCCGTTGATGTCGACGAGCTGGGATTGAAGGGGACCAGGTTCACGGTGGTGGTGGGGGAGGAGCGGGTTCCGATGGTGCTGCGGCTGCCGGGGCGGCACAATGTGCAGAATGCGCTGGCGGCGATTGCGGTGGGCGTGATGAGTGGCGTGGCGCCAGCCGAGGCTGCGGCGGCGCTGGAGCAGATGCGGCCGACGGAGCGGCGGGGGAATGGGGTGGCGTGGGGCGGTGCGGAGATCGTGAATGACACGTATAACTCCAATCCAAAGGCGCTGGAGGGGATGGTGCGGGCGCTGCTGAAGACGGAGGCCAGGCGGAGGATGGTGGTGGCGGGGGAGATGCTGGAGCTGGGGCCGGCGGGGGCGGCGCTGCACAGGAGTTGCGGCGAGGCGATGGCGGGGGTGGATGTGGTGGTGGGGGTGCGCGGGCTGGCGAGGGAGCTGGTGGAGGGAGCGCGGGCGGCGGGGGTGAAGGCGGAGTTTGTGGAGACGCCGGAAGCGGCGGGGGAGTGGCTGCGGGAGCATGTGCGGGAGGGGGATGTGGTGTTGCTGAAGGCGTCGCGGGGGGTGCGGCTGGAGCGGGCGCTGGAGGTCCTGCGCGGGGGCGGGAGTTGATTTAAGTACAGAAGCAGATTCCCGGAGGGAATGACAACAAGAAATACAAAGGCCTTCCACGAGGGTGGGGGGTAAGATTAGCCGAGAACTGCGGCTGCACGATCCGGTTCAACGATACAGACGAGGCAAGATCCGTTGCTCTATTGGCTGCTCTACCAAAAATTGTTTCCGTACTTTCCGGTGTTCCGGATCTTTCGCTATGTAACGTTCCGCTGCGCGTTCGCGAGCATGACGGCGATGCTGATCGGGCTGTTGATCGGGCCGTTCGTGATTGACCGGCTGCGGCAGTTTCAGATTGGGCAGTACATCCGCGAAGACGGGCCGCAGAGTCATCAGAAAAAAGGTGGAACGCCGACGATGGGCGGGGTGCTGATCTGCATCTCGATCCTGGTGCCGACGCTGCTGTGGGCGAACCTGACGAATCCGTACATCTGGATGGTGATGCTGTCGACGGTGGCGTTTGGGGGGATCGGGTTTGCGGACGACTACATCAAGGTGGTGAAGAAGCGGAACCTGGGGCTGACGTCGTGGCAGAAGCTGGCGCTGCAGTTTGTGGCGAGCGCGGCGATTGCGGTGGCGCTGCTGGTGCTGCGCGGGCAGCACTCGTACTCGACGCGGCTGATGGTGCCGTTTGTGAAGCGGTTTCGGCCGGACCTGATCATTACGAGCCTGCTGAGCTATCCGCATCTGTGGCCGCTGGCGTTTGTGCCGTTTGTGATCTTCGTGATGCTGGTGATTACGGGGTCGAGTAACGCGGTGAACCTGACGGACGGGCTGGATGGGCTGGCGATCGGGTGCACGATTATTGCGGCCGGGGCGCTGACGGTGCTGACGTATGTGAGCGGGCACGTGGTGTTCGCGGATTACCTGGAGCTGCAGCGGATGCCGATGGTGAGCGAGCTGACGATCTTCTGCGGGGCGATGGTGGGGGCGAGTATCGGGTTCCTTTGGTACAACGCGCATCCGGCCGAGGTGTTCATGGGGGATGTGGGGTCGCTGGCGCTGGGCGGGGTGATTGGGACGGTGGCGGTGATTATCAAGCAGGAGCTGCTGCTGCCGTTTATCGGCGGAGTGTTTGTGCTGGAGATTTTGAGCGTGATGCTACAGGTGGGGAGTTACAAGCTGCGGAACGGGAAGAGGATCTTTCGGATGGCGCCGCTGCATCATCATTTTGAGTTGATGGGGTGGTCGGAGTCGAAGGTGATTACGCGGTTCTGGATTGCGGCGCTGGTGTTTGCGCTGTTTGCGCTGACGACGTTGAAGTTGAGGTAGAGGTGCAGGAAGTAGGAAGTAGGGAGAAGGCGGTAGGGATTGGGTCGGGCCTTCAGCCCTCAGGGGTTGGGGGGATGGACACCTGGGGCTTCGCCCCAGGCTGTGAATAGGACGCGCCGTTGGCGCTGGCGTTTGCAGGCTATCGGAGGATTGAGATAAAGACCGCAAACAAACTCGCGAGCCTGGGATTGGCGGTAACCGTTCTCGGCAGCGCGGTCGGCCTGTTCTTTCAAGGTCCAGATCTTGGTATTGTGAATGCTGCCGGTTGGGCGCAAGTTTTGGCGTTGCTCCTTGTGCTGATCGGTGTCGTCGGTGGCTCTCGTTGGTGGCTGCTTTCGATACTTCTCATCGCAGCCGGCGGGTATCTTTGGCTATTGGAACAGGGGCATTGATGGAACTGAAGAATAAACGCGTGTTGGTGGTGGGGTTGGGGAAGAGCGGGTTGGCGGCGGCGCGGTTTTTGAAGGCGCAGGGGGCGCGGGTGACGGTGAGCGATGCGCGGCCGGCGACGCTGATTGCGGAGCTGTCGGAGCTGCTGGACCAGGGGTTCATGGTGGAGGCGGGGAGCCATGGGCTGCTGACGTTTCGGCGGCAGGATCTGATCGTGGTGAGCCCGGGGGTGCCGATGACGACGCCGGTGCTGTCGCAGGTGCGGGCGATGGGGGCGCATATTATCGGCGAGCTGGAGCTGGGCGCGCAGTATCTGCAGGGAGAGATGATCGCGGTGACGGGGTCGAATGGGAAGACCACGACGACGACGTTGATTGGGGAGATTCTGAAGGCCGGGGGAAAGCCGACGCTGGTGGGAGGGAACATTGGGCGGCCGGTGACGGCGATGGTGGAGGAGAGCACGGCGGAGAGCTGGAGTGTGCTCGAGGTGTCGAGCTTTCAGCTGGAGACGGTGGAGACGTTCAAGCCGCGGATTGGGATGGTGCTGAATATTACGCCGGACCACCTGGACCGGCATGGAACGTTTGAGGCGTATGCGGCGTTGAAGGCGAGGATTACGGAGTTTCAGACGGGGGAAGATTTTCTGATCCTGAATGGAGAAGACAAAGACACGCAGATGATTGCGGCCCGGACGAGGGCGCAGATCTTCTGGTTCAGCACGCGGCGGCCGATCAAGCAGGGGACCTTCGTGTTTGGGGAGTCGATCCTGTTTGTGCCGAGCGAGGGAGCGAACTCGGAGCGGGTGATGCCGGTGGCGGAGATTCCGCTGGCGGGGGCGCACAACGTGGAGAACGTGCTGGCGGCGGTGTGCGCGGCGCGGCTGGCGGGGGTGGATGCGCCGACGATTCGCAGGGCGGTGCGGGAGTTCAAGGCGGTGGAGCATCGGCTGGAGTTCGTGCGCGAGGTGGAGGGCGTGAAGTACTACAACGACTCGAAGGCAACGAATGTGGATGCGACGCTGAAGGCGGTGGAGGCGTTTGCGGGAGGGATTCACCTGATCCTGGGAGGGAAGGACAAGGGGTCGGATTATAGGGTGCTGGAGGGGCTGCTGCGCAAGCGGGTGAAGACGGTTATCACGATTGGTTCAGCGGCAGAAAAGATTGAGCGGCAGCTCGACGGGATCGTGAAGATAGAGAGAGCGGAGACGCTGGAGCGCGCGGTTGCGTATGCGCATGCGAAGGCGGTGGCGGGCGATACGGTGCTGCTGGCTCCGGCGTGCGCGAGCTTCGATCAGTTCGAGAACTATGAGCAGCGGGGAAGAGTGTTCAAGGAGCTGGTCGCGTCTATTGAGTGAGTAGTAGAGGATAGTGAGTAGTGAGTAGTGAGTAGTGAGTAGTGAGCAGTGAGTAGTGAGTAGTGAGTAGTGAGTTGCGAGTTGTGGTGAATGGTGTAGTGCAGATGGCGAAGCGGGTTGGCGTCGATAAATGGTTGTTCGGGACGGTGCTCCTGCTGGTGCTGTTTGGATTGGTGTCGGTGTTTTCGGCGTCGGCGGTGCTGGCGAAGGCGACGCTGGGGTCGCCGTATGCGTATGTGACCAAGCAGGCGGGATTTGCGCTGGCGGGGATGGTGGCGCTGTTTGTGCTGATGCGGGTGGATTATAGGAAGTACAACAATCCCAAGCTGATCTTTCCGCTGATGGGGATTACGGGGCTGCTGCTGCTGGCGGTGTTTGCGTGGGGCGGGATGAACGGAGCGCATCGGTGGGTGCGGGTGCCGGGGCTGGGGACGCTGGAGCCGTCGGAGCTGGCCAAGCCGATGATCGTGGTGTTCCTGGCGTGGTTTCTGCAGACGCGGATCCATACGATCGACAGCATCAAGGAGACGATTCTGCCGGCGGTGATTCCTCCGCTGTTGTTTGTGGCGCTGATATTGGTGGAGCCCGATCTGGGTACGGCGCTGGTGTGTGCGGCGGTGATGATGCTGATGCTGTTCCTGGCGGGGCTGCAGATGAAGTGGCTGCTGGTGGGCGCGGCGGCTGCGTCGCCGATCTTGTATTACATGCTGTTCCACGTGGCGTGGCGAGCCAAGCGCATGCTGGTGTTCCTGCATCCGGAGGCGGATCCAAAGGGCGCTGGATTTCATATTATGCAGTCGCTGATCGCGGTGGGGACGGGCGGGATTCGCGGGCTGGGGTTGATGGAAGGGCGGCAGAAGCTGTTTTACCTGCCGGAGCCGCACACGGATTTCATCTTCGCGAATATCGCGGAGGAGCTGGGGTTGATTGGAGCGATCCTGGTGCTGGCGGCGTTCTGCATTCTTGGCTACCGCGGGCTGCGGGCGGCGTTTCTGTCGACCGACCCGTTTGCGCGGTTCCTGGCGTTTGGGCTGACGACGATTATTTTGGTGCAGGCGTTCTTCAACATGAGCGTGGTGCTGGCGCTGCTGCCGACCAAGGGGATTCCGCTGCCGTTTATCTCGTCGGGCGGAACGAGCGTGTTTGTGACGCTGGCGTGCATGGGCGTGCTGCTGAATGTGACGCGCGAGATCGATTGATGGGGCAGCGGGTTAGCGAGTTGGCGAGTCAGCGAGTCGGCGGGAAGAGCTTGCGGGTGATGATCGCGGGTGGGGGGACCGGGGGGCATGTGGTTCCGGCGCTGGCGATTGGGCGGGAGCTGCGCGATCGGCATGGGGCCGAGGTGTGGTTTGTGGGGACGGAGCGGGGGATTGAGACGCGGCTGGTGCCGGAGGCGGGGTTTCGGCTGGAGCTGGTGCGGTCGGGACAACTGAAGAATGTGAGTTTGGCGACACGGTTAAGGACGCTGGCGGATCTGCCGCTGGGGGTGGTGCGGTGCGTGCGGTTGCTGCGGGAGTTTAAGCCGCAGGTGGTGGTGGGGGTGGGCGGGTATGCGAGCGGGCCGGCGATGATGGCGGCGGTGGTGCTGCGGGATTCCGACGCTGGCGTATGAGCCGAATGCGGTGCCGGGGATGACGAATCGGGTGGTGGGGAAGCGGGTGAGCGCGGCGGCGGTGAACTTTGCGCAGACGGCGAGGTACTTTCGGAACGCGGAGGTGACGGGGGTTCCGGTGCGGCCGGAGATCTTTGCGCTGCCGGCGCGGCCGGCGGGTGCTGGGCTGCGGCTTGCTGGTGACGGCGGGGAGTAATGGGGCGCTGGTGTTCAACGAGACGATGCCGCGGATTGCGGCGCGGCTGCTGGAGGAGGTGCCGGGGCTGACGATTGTGCACCAGTCGGGGCCGCGGGCGGTGGAGGCGACGCGGGCGGCGTATGCGGCGAGCGGAGCGGATCCGGCGCGGTGGAGGGTGGAGGCGTTTCTGACCGATATGCCTGCGCAGTATGCGGCGGCGGATGTGGTGCTGGCGCGGTCGGGGAGTACGGTGGCGGAGTTGTGCGCGGCGGGCAAGCCGTCGCTGCTGGTGCCGTTTGCCGGGGCGGCGGATGATCATCAGCGGAAGAATGCGGAGGTGCTGGTGGAGGCGGGAGCGGCGGAGATGCTGCTGCAGAAGGATGTGACGGCGGAGAGCGCTGCTTCGCTGCGCTGAGCGGGTTGCTGACGCGATGGGGAGAGGCGGGCGGCGATGGCGGAGAGGGCGCGGTCGCTGGCCAGGCCGGGGGCGCTGGAGCGGATTGCTGCGATGGTGGTGCGGCTGGCTGGGCGGTAATGTTCGAGCAGGGAAAAAGAAGAAGGGCTGAGGAGTTGTCCTCAGCCCTTGATTGGTTGCTGGTTGGCAAACCTGCTGGTTAGCGATGTCCGCCGCCGCCGCCGGCGTGGCCGCCGCCACCGCTGAAGCCACCGGAGTGGCCGCCGCTGAATCCGCCGCCACCGCTGAAGTGGCCGCCGCCGCTGTAGCCGCCGCTGGCGTGGCTGGCGCCGCCGGAGAAGCCACCACGGCTGGCTCCGGAGAAGCTGCCGCCGCTGTAGCTGCCGTGGCTGGCTCCGTAGACCGCCACGGCTGGCTCCGCTGAAGCTGCCGCCGCGGTTGGCGCTGGAGAAGCCTCCGCCGCTGAATCCGCCACGGCTGCCGCCGTGGCCTCCGTTGCGCCGTGAAGCCTCCGCGGTTGGCGCCGTTGATGCCGGAGCCGCGGAAGGACTTCGCCGCCGCGGGCGCCGCCGTTGAAGCCGGCGCGGGCGAAGGAGGCTCCGCCGGCATGGCCGCCGAATCCGCCGCCGTGGAAGCCGGCCTCTTCGTGGTTATAGAAGTTGCCGTGGAAGCCTCCGCCGAAGTGGCCGTAGGCGCGGTTGTACCAGAAGTGTCCGCCGCGCCAGTAGCCTCCGTAGAAGCCGACGCCGAAGTAGCCCCAGCCGTAGTTGATGCCACCGTAGTAGCCGATGGTCAGGCCCCAATAGCCGGGGTACCAGCCATAGTAGCCGTCGTCATAGCCCCAGTAGCCGGGGGTCCAGAGGGCTCCTGAGTAGGGAGGGAGGACCCAGGCGCCGTTGACCCAGTAGTAGCCTCCGCCGCCCCAGGCCCAGTAGCCGGGGGTCCAGAGGTAGCCGTCGCCGGGGCACTCGGGCTGGTCGTAGACGGGGATGGCGGGAGGAGCGTAGCCGGCGGTGATGGCGATCTGTGCCTGGGCCGGCTGCGGGGGGATGGCGAGGCATGCCGCCGCCGCCATGGCGGAAACTGTCAAAAGGTTGCGAATGGAGCGCTTGAATTGCATGATGCTTACCCTTCCAGCCGCCGTTTGCGGAGTCCAGCAGGAGTGCGAACGCGGCGCGGAGAGTCGAGGTCCTGGAGTGTGGCGGCCTCGCTCCCGGTAGATTAGACACAAACGTTCGCAGATTGTTGCGGATTCTGCGGGGAGGATGAGGGGCTTCGCGGGGGAGGTGGGTGCCCCGCTTTTTTGCGAAGGATGCGGGCAGGTCGAGCGAAGCCGGGTGGTTGGAGGTTGAGGCGGCGCCGAGGTGGTTCGAGGGTGTTTTGTACGTTGCACAAAGGACGTTGGTTAGAGGGGGTGTCCGGCCTGCGGGTGATGGCTGGGGAGCGGTGCGGTTGGATGCGGTTTGGTTTTGGGGTTGGTTCGATTGGAGGGGTGGGGATGGCGGGTTTGGGGAATAGACATCGACGGTGTTGATGGGGATTTGGTGGGTGCGGGGGCTTTGCGTGCCGCGGTCCTGCGCGGACTTCGAGGGGCTTTGCGTGGGTCCTGCGCGGACGGCGACGTGGCTGTCGGTTGGGCGGGGTGGGCGGGGGCGAGGAAGACAGGTTGGTCGTTTCGCCTGCGGCTTCACTCCGGCCTTCGGCAGAGTGGAAGGAGGGCTTTGGTGGTGGCGTACCTGGGGCGTTGCCCCAGGCTGGTATATTTCGCGCCGTTGGCGCTTGGTGGGGCGGTGGTGTCGGTGGGTTATGGCACCCGAGGTAAGGCCCTGGGCCGCCAGCCGCGCCCTTCGATGGTCCTCGCTGGACGAGGTGGGGGGATGGATGAATTCGTCCCAGAGGTATCGTTCGTCGAACGAGATGCCGTACTTCAGGAGGAAGGTGCGGAGTTCGTCCTCGAATGAGTGTTTTTGGTGGTGTTGGTCCTGGGACGAGATGTACTGCTTCAGAGCGGGCAGGCCGGACGGGCCTACGGAGAAGACGCCGTAGCCGCGCTGCCATGCAAGGTTTGCAAGTTCGGGGGACAGGGTCTTGAGCCACATCGATGAGGAGGTTTTGAGTTGTTCGACGAGTTTGGCGATGGTGATGGTGCGGGAGAGTCCGATGGCGAGATGGACGTGGTCCGCAACGCCGCCGACGAGGAAGCAGTCGCAGTCGAGGTTGCGCGCGATGGTGGCGAGATCGGCGTGGAGTTGTGGGCGGAGGGTGGGTTGGAGGAACGGGGCGCGGTCCCTGGTGGAGAAGATGACGTGGAGGAGGACGAGCGAGCGGGATTGTGGCATCGGGGTGGGTTGGGGCGGGCTTTCAGCCCTTGATGATGCGGGATGCCGAGTTCCTAGGCCTTCGACCTAGGCTGTGATGGTGCGGGCCGTTGGCCCTTGGCGTGGTGGCGATGGTTGGGATCCGTGGGCGGGATTGGGAAACAGAGGCCGACTTGAACGAGCCGCCAATCATGGCTGGATTGGGCAGTTATTGTGTAGAGCCGGATTCACGAAAATATCGGAGGCCGGGTGCTTACGATTGACGAAGTCGTCCAGTGGAACAATTTGGAGTCCAAATAAAGAGTATCTAACGATTGCTCGTAGGTGAAGGTGAATCACCATGCATACCTTTGAAACATTTCCTTCATTTTGCCCGGCTGATCGAGGAAGTTCGATAGGTTCCTTCCAGTCATAGGCATAGCGGTCCAGACCTGGTTGTGTGCAGTGAACGTAGGAAGATGGATCCGTATATGAAAGGGCTCGGTCTCGGTCACGGAACTTCTCGTCAGAATCCGGTCCGTCGGTGGGGTGGGATAGTTTCGAATACTTTTCGATAAAGCGTCTCACCCCAGACCAAGGCTGTGTAACCAATTTGGGGTCGTCCGGGATATTATTCTCAGATTTATAGCGCTCAATTTTGATACGTTGGTCATCTGTTATTGTGTCGCTCTTATCTAAAAGGTCCGCCCAAAAACCTTTGGCGTTGACTCCAAAGCGAAGAAAATCCACAGAGCGCTTTTGAAGCAGTTCCGGTTCGCGCGTGACGTAACGCAAATAGACGGATAGCTCGAATAAACTTCGACATAAGGCAAAGGCTTCGTCTGGGAAACCGTTCTGAACTAGAAGAATTACCGCACGACAGAGCATAAACGCTTTAGCAATAATTTCTCCTGAAATCACATCAAAGGGGTAATAGTCCAAACGTCGAGTAAAAATCCGCAGATCATTGATGTCTCGCTGAAGAGAATCTACGAACGCAATCGTCGCTTCGAAGGAGAAAGCGGGGTCATCCTCCACTGCTTTGTACATCAGTCCAAGATACTGCGGGTCGTCACCTGATGCTGCGTTGGTTCCACATTTGCCGGGCATTTTCCTATTTACACCATTTCAGATTCGATTGGGTCCTGAGCACGTTGCGGGAATATCCTAAGTGATTGGAGAAATTGGGAACGATAAACACGCATAGCGGAAGCCTGCCGTACTATGCGGCCTTCGAGGGGCCTTTATTGTTTGGGTGGGGATTTGGGGGGGTGAAGAGGGACTTGGGGCAGAGGACGTGGACGCCGTCGTTGGTGTCGACGAGCTGGGTGATGTCGACGTCGCAGGCGGTGGAGATGAGGGCGTAGGCGTCGTCGCGGGAGAGGTGGGGGTAGTCGGGGTTTTGTTCGGAGAGGAAGGTGATCATGTTGCGGACGGCCATCTCGGTGGCGGTCTTGAGGTCGGGCGAAAAGCCCATGGAGATGTAGGCGGTGGGGGTTTCGGCGCGGGGCCAGAGGAGGCGCGCTTCTTCGTGTCCTTGGGGGTTGGCTTCGCCCTTGTGGAGGATGAACTGGAAGGTGCCGGTGAGGAAGGTTTCGAGGGCGGTGATGTCGACTTCGCCGTTGCCCTGGCCGGCGTGGCCGTCGCCGGCTTCGAAGAGGGCGCCGGGGGCGTTGACGGGGTAGTAGATGATGGAGCCGGCGGTGAGCTCCTTGTTGTCCATGTTGCCGCCGTGCATCCAGGGGGGCGCGGAGTTCCACTTGCCGGCGGACTCGGGCGGGGCGATGCCCATGGAGCCGAAGAAGGGGTGGAGGGGGATGCGGATGCCGGGGGCGAAGGCGGCGGTCATGCTTGTGCGGTCGAGGGGGATGATCTTGGTGCGGCCGTAGGGGAAGTCGTCGGGGAGGAAGCCGCGGCCGGCGCCGAAGCCGTTGCAGGCGAAGTCGGTGTCGAGGGAGATTTTGAGGACGCGGACTTCGAGGACGTCGCCGGGTTCGGCTCCTTCGATGGCGACGGGGCCGGTGAGGATGTGGCCGCCGGGGCCGCGGTCGGACTGGGGGACTCCGGCGTAGAGGGGGGCGAGCCAGGCGGGGATCTCGTCGGGGCGGACGCCTTCGGCGAGGAGGCGGTCGGGAGGGCCGCAGGTGGAGGCGGTCTGCAGGATGACGGTGGAGCCGGAGGGTACGGTGAGGACGGGCTTGGCGTGGGCGGAGTAGTAGCCCCAGGCGACGGTGGAGGGGGTGGCGAGGAGGGTGGTGGTTTGGGCGGCGAGGGGGAGGGGCGCGGCGAGGGCGGCGAGGAGGAGGAGGGTGGGGCGCATGAGCTTGTATAGCACGGCGGGATGTCGACGACGCCGCTGAAGATTTTCCTGGTGCGGAGTTTCAGGCGCCGGGTTACAGGGCGACGCGCATCTCGCTACAGGGGGACGTGCATCTCGCTACAGGGCGACGCGCATCTCGAGCCGTTGCGCTACCGGCTCCACGATCTGCAGGACGCCGTGGCCGGGATTTACGTGCTCGCGGAGGCGCAGGATTCCCAAGCTCTTGAGGGTGTTGACGTCGCGTGTGACCGAGCCTCGATTGCGCCCCAACTCTTCGGCAAGGGCGGAGATACTCAGCTGTTTCTTGCGGACGACTTGCCAGAGGCGGAGACGTTGCACGGTGAGGCATTCGGCCATGTCCAGCGGGTCGGCGAAGGTGATGATTTTTTCGGGCGCGAGGGGGGTACCCTGTTCACGCTGCGATGCGCGGTCGAGCGAGCGCCGCGCATGACCTTCAAAGCCGTCCGTAAAGATCTTCGTCTTCATAATTTCTCCGGAGTGATTCCGCTTCGCGAAAGAAGCGTCTTGCGGTGGCAGCGTAGTTGGTGAAGGAGACCTTGGTGGTGATGCCCATGAAATGGCGCTCATGGATAGCGTGTGCGTTGTCGAAGCCGAGGATGCGGCCGTTGTCTGACTGGGAGCGGTGGGGAAGAAGGAAGGCGAGGTTGTAGCGGATGACCTTTCCGTGAGTGTCGACCCAGACTTCTTCGCGAAGAATGCCGATGCCGCCCGAACAGCGAAAGCGGGTTTCGTAGTCGGTGTCCTTACGCAGGCGAGCCTTACCGACCATGGATTGGAGACTAGCACAGGTGATGCGCTTGGTGCATCAGCTGAATGACAGACGTGGGAGAATGGACGGATGAGTTTGCCGGAGCACGGGATGTTTGCGCCTTCGCAGAGGGTGCACTTTATTGGGATTGGCGGGATTGGGATGAGTGGGATCGCGGAGATCCTGCTGACGATGGGGTATGCGGTTTCGGGGTCGGATCTAAGGGCGTCGGCGACGACGGAGAGGCTGGAGCGGCTGGGGGCGACGATCTATGTGGGGCATGCGGCCGGGAATGCGGCGGCCAGTGATGTGGTCGTGACCAGCTCGGCGGTGGCGAAGGATAATCCCGAGGTGGTGGAGGCGCGGGCGCGGAAGATTCCGGTGATCCAGCGGGCGGAGATGCTGGCGGAGCTGATGCGGCTGAAGTATGGGATCGCGATTGCCGGGATGCATGGGAAGACGACCACGACCTCGATGGTGGCGGCGGTGCTGGCGGGTGGGGAGTTGGATCCCACGGTCGTGGTTGGGGGGCGAGTCGATGCGCTGGGGTCGAATGCGCGGCTGGGGAAGTCGCAATACCTGGTGGCGGAGGCAGACGAGAGTGATCGGAGTTTTCTGCTGCTGTCGCCGATATTGGCGGTGGTGACGAATCTGGATCGCGAGCACATGGATTCGTATGCGGATATGAGCGATGTGGAGGACTGCTTTGTGGAGTTCATGGATAAGGTGCCGTTTTATGGGGCGGTGACGGCGTGCGTGGACGACGAGCGGCTGCGGGGGATTCTGCCGCGGGTGCGGCGGAGGGTTTATACGTATGGGGTGGGGGCGGAGGCGGACTTTCGGCTGCGGATGCTGCCGGTGAACCCGCGTGAACCCCCAGGTCTCCAAGGCGAGACCCTTCGACAGGCTCAGGGCGGGCTCTGGGGCACCCATGGTGGTGGGGGGGCGCATGCGCGGTTCGAGGTGAATGCGCGGGGGTTGGTGCTGGGGCCGTTCGAGCTGCATGTGCCGGGGCGGCATAATGTGCTGAATGCGACGGCGGCGGTGGCGATCGGGGTGCAGCTGGGGCTGACTCCGGAGAAGATTGCGGCGGGGCTGGCGACGTTTCGGGGTGTCGACCGGAGGTTCCAGGTGCGGGGCGTCGAGGGCGGGGTGACCGTGGTGGATGACTATGGGCATCATCCGACGGAGATTCGGGCGACGCTGCAGGCGGCCAGGGAGTGCGGGTATGGGCGGGTGCTGGTGCTGTTCCAGCCGCATCGGTATACGCGGACGAGGGATTTGATGGAGGAGTTTGCGGGGGCGTTTGGGGATGCGGATGCCGTGCAGGTGCTGGATATCTATGCGGCGAGTGAGCAGCCGATTGAGGGTGATGACGGGGGAGACGCTGGCGGCGGCGATTCGGGAGAAGGGCGGGGGACGGGTGATGTATGCGGCGTCGATGGGGGAGGCGGTGGAGCGGTTGGCGGAGGATGCGCGGCCAGGGGAGATGATTTTGACGCTGGGGGCGGGGAGTGTGTCGCAGGCGGGGCCGATGTTGCTGGAGGCGCTGCGGTCCTGCGCGGACGGCGAGAGTTAAGATTGTGGCGGGGAATGAGGTAACGGGGATACCGAAGAAGGCAATTCAGTCGTTTCGCCTGCGGCTTCACTCCGGCCTGCGGCAGCAAGGTAAGGCCTTCGGCCCGGTTGCTCAATGGCACGGCTGAAGCCGTGCCCCTTCACGTGGATGGGACCGCTGAAGTATTTCGATTGCACCGCCGACGCGTTTCGATGGGACCGCGGAAGAGTGTAGTTGCTACTGTGGGATCATGCCGATCGAGGCTAGCCAGGTCTCTACGAGGGCGGGCCAATTGGTCACGGGAAGTTTGGTGCGGCGGAGGCCGAAGGCGTGGCCGCCCTGGGCGTAGAGATGCATCTCGACGGGGACGCCGGCGTTCTTGAGGGCGATGTAGTAGGAGAGCGCGTCGTTGACGCTGTCGACGTGGTCGTCTTCGTTCTGGAGGAGGAAGGTGGGTGGGGTTTGTTGGGTGACGTGGAGGTCGGGGTTGAGGGCGAGGTCGAGGTTGGCGTTGGGCGGGATGTGGAGAGGGAACTTCTTTTTACCGACCGTGGCATCGTACTCTGCGGCGGAGAGCGAGAGATGGCCGGGGTAGATGGGGATGGCGAAGTCGGGGCGGCAGCTTACTTTGTCCGCGGCGTCGACGGGCGGGTAGAGGCGGTGGTCGAAGTGATTGCTGATGGCGACGGCGAGATGGCCGCCGGCGGAGAAGCCGAGGACGCCGATCTTGTGCGGGTCGATGTGCCACGCGGCGGCGTGGAGGCGGACGAGGCCCAGGGTGCGCTGAGCGTCTTCGAGGGCCATGGGGGATTCGGGATAGGGGCCGGATTTGGGGTAGGGGCCTGTATCGGTGACGCGGTACTTGAGGAGGATGCAGGTGATGCCCCTGGAGACGAGCCAGTCGCAGACTTCGGTGCCTTCGAGGTCGATGGCGAGCATCTGGTAGCCTCCGCCGGGGAAGACGACGATGGCGGCGCCGGTGTTGCTTGTGGTGGGAGAGTAGACGGTCAGGGTGGGGCGGGTGACATTGTTGATACCGACCACGGGCCGGCCGGCGATGAGGTCGTGGGGGCCGGAGGTCTCGACGGTTTCGGGACCGGCTACGGGTTGGGGATCGGGGGCTGCGCTGGGCCAGAGGGAGAGCTGGGTATGGCCGGCGGATGGCTGCCAGACGGGTTTCTGCGCGTCGAGGGCGGTGCAGGCGAGGAGCAGAGCGAGGGCGAGGATTGGAGGGCTTCATGACGGTTCAGGTATAGCGGGGTCGCGGGACGGTGGCCAGTTACTGTTTATGTCCTTCAGGTCCTGCGCGGACGGCGAGGGGCTGCGCGTGGTGGGGGAGGCGGGTTGCGCTGGGGCGAAGATGGGCGGGGGCGGTCGCGCGGTGCGCGATACCCCACCCTGCCTGACGGTCAAGACCGCCAGGCGAGGATGGGCCACCCGGGTTTCAGGCGGATGGCGGGATGAGGGTGGTGGGTCGAAAGGGGAGGGAGTGTTCCTGATGCGGTACCCCGGGGCGGAGTGTTGAGGGGGTTGGGGGTGGGGGCCTTTATAGTGGAGATACGGCGATTCTTCCGCGGCCTTGCTCAGGGCCAGGCGGAGATGAAGAAGACAGGTTCGAAGCGTGGGTCTGGGTATGCATCCGGACTGGGCTCGGGGGTGCTGACGGCGCCCGAGGAGAGCTACGCTTTCGAGGCTGAGACGCGGGAGCCGGAGGCTCGGGGAACGCGCAAGGGTCCGGCGCCGGCGGGCGCGCTGCAGAGGGGATTTGGCAGCGACACGTATGACGAGCCGGGGGCGGGTGGGTACGCTCAGGATGAGCCGGAGTATGTTCCGCAGAGAGGACAGCTGCGGCTGCGGTTTCGCGGGGTGCCGCGCAGTGTGGGCGGGCGGATCGGGATGGGAGCGGTGGTGTTCGCGGTGCTGGCCGGGGTGGCGGTGGCCGTGGCCGGGGTGCGGTCGTACCTGATGCATGATGCGCGGTTTGTGCTGGCGACCACGGACGATATCCAGATTGTGGGCGCGGAGCATCTGACGCGCGACCAGGTGGTGAGCGTGTTTGGGGCGGACCTGGAGCGGAACATCTTTCGGGTATCGCTGGCGGAGCGGCAGGCGGACCTGGAGCGGCTGCCGTGGGTGGCGCATGCGACGGTGATGCGGCTGCTGCCGGATGTGCTGCGGGTGCAGATTACGGAGCGGACGCCGGTGGCGTTTGTGCGCGAGGGATCGCAGATTGGGCTGGTGGATGGCAGCGGCGTGCTGCTGGACATGCCTCCGGATGCGGCGGGGGATCCGCATTACTCGTTTCCGGTGCTGACGGGGGTGACGGCCGATGAGGCGATGCCGGACCGGGCGGAGCGGATGGAGGTGTACCAGCAGTTTCTGCGGGAGCTGGATAGCACGGGGCGGCACCTGACGGACTCGGTGAGCGAGGTGGATGTGACGGACCCGGAGGATGTGAAGGCGCTGATTACGTCGGGGGGCTCGGACATCCTGGTGCACTTTGGGCAGGAACAGTTTTTGAAGCGGTACCAGGAGTTCGAGGACCATCTGCCGGAGTGGAAGCAGCAGTATCCCAAGCTGGCGTCTGCCGATATGCGGTATGAGGGGCAGATTGTGCTGGAGATGCAGGGCGACGGCGGGACGGGCGGGGGAGCGGCGACGGCGGCGGTGGCCGGGGCGGCGAGTGCGGCGCCGGCGGTAGAGAAGCCGGCGGCGAAGCCTGTGGTGTTGAACGCGGCGGGCTCGCATCCTGCTGTAGCGAAGGTTGCTGCGGCGCAGCCGGTGACGCTGAACGCGGCGGCGTCCGTAGCGGGACCGAAGCTGGTGGCGGGGACGCGCGGCCGGCCGGTGGCGAAGAGGGTTGTGGCGCGGCGGGCGGGCAAGCCGCGGCCGGGATCGGGCAGGAGCGCGGCGAATGACAAGGTGTTTGCGCGGCTGGCGGCGGAGCATCGGGCGGCGTTGGCGAAGGAACGGAAGGCAAGGACGGTGAACGTGGCGAGGAATGGGAAGACGGGCGCGAAGAGTGAGTGACGGCGTGAAGGCAAAGAGATTGAAGGCGTGAATTCAAAAAGAGTGAAGGCGTGAATTCAAGAAGAGTGAAGCCATGAATGCAAAGATGGACAACCTGATTACGGTGCTGGACGCGGGAAGCTCGAAGAGCTGCGTGCTGGTGGCGGAGTTGCTGGACGGGGTGCTGCGCTACCGGGGACACGGTGTGGAGGTGTCGCAGGGGATGCGGCGCGGGGTGATCTCGGACCTGGGGCCGGCGGCGAAGGCGATTGACGCGGCGGCGATGGCGGCGGAGCGGTCGGCGAAGGCGCCGATCGAGTCGGCGGTGGTGGGGATTGGCGGGCCGCATGTGCGGGGGATGAACTCGCAGGGCGGCATCAGCATGGGCAGCCGGATGAAGGAGATTACGCGCGAGGATGTGCGGTCGGCGATCGACCGGGCGCGGAGTGTGGGGCTGGCTCCGGACAGGGAGGTGCTGCACCTGCTGCCGCAGCAGTTCATTCTGGACGACCAGAACGGGATCCACGATCCGGTGGGGATGGTGGGGAACCGGCTGGAGGTTTGTTTGCATCTGTCGACGTGTTCGGGATCGGCCGCGCAGAGCGTGGTGACGTGCGCGAACCGGGCGGGGCTGGAGGTGGTGGATACGGTGTTTGAGGGCATTGCGGCGGCGGAGGCGGTGCTGTCGGCGGACGAGCGCGAGCTGGGCGTGTGCGTGGTGGATATTGGCGCGAGCTCGACGGAGCTGGTGGTGTTCTTCGAGGGCAGCGTGGCGCATACGGCGGTGCTGCCGATCGGGGGCGATCATTTTACCAATGACCTGGCGGTCGGGCTGCATGTGAGCGTGGAAGAGGCTGAGCAGCTGAAGCGGATGTATGGGAACTGCGTGGTGACGTCGATTCCGCAGATGAACGAGATTGAGATTGGGAGCGACCTGGCGGTGGGTGGGCACTCGTCGCGGATGATCCGGCAGAGGTTCCTGGCGGAGATCCTGGAGCCGCGGGCGCGGGAGCTGCTGACGATGCTGCGCGACAATCTGCGCGGCGGCGGGGTGCTGGAGGCGATGGGCGCGGGCTGCGTGTTTACGGGAGGGGGAGCGCACCTGGTGGGCTTCCTGGATAACGCGGAAAGTTTGCTGCGGGTGCCGGCGCGGATCGGGTACCCGGTGCCGCTGAGCCGGATGCCTCCGGAGCTGGCAAGGCCGGAGTTTTCGGTGGCGATCGGGATGCTGCTGTATACGCATCGGACGCAGGTAAGGAAGGCGAGCGAGGAGCAGGGGCTGGCGCAGAAGCTGAAGTCGATCTTTGCGGGGAGTTTTTAAGGACAGCTGGTTCTAGCTTTGGCGGGTGGGCGTCAGGGGTTCGCTAGCTGGAAGCCAAGAGCTGCTGTACTGAGGAAAACGGCGGTTAAGGCTGACGAGGTGCGGCCGGAAGGCGCTGGGAGACGATAGACTGGGTGCTATGAGATTTTGCAAAGGGTTGTTGGTGGTTCTGTTGGGACTTGGGTGCGCCGCAGCGGCGCGGGCCCAGGCGGGTGTGTATGTGGGATTTCAGGCGACGCAGATCAATGGCATTCAATGCTTTTCTCCTGCTCCGGTGCCGTGCGCGAATGGGGCGGCGGGTGGGACGTATACCGGGTCGACGTTTATCGGCGGAGGAACGGGATCGATCAGTCCGCAGGGATTTCAGGCGGGCGCGTACTATGACTTTCACAACTTCGGGCCGATGCGGTTCGGGGTGGACTTCCGCGGGGGAACGGAGCACTCCAACAAGTCGGCGACCAGTTCGGCGGGCGGCAGCGACACGACGGTGCTGGACGATGCGCTGCTGGGTGTGAGGGGATCGTTTCACACGCCGATTTCGTGGCTGAATCCGTACGTGCAGATGTCGGCGGGCTATGCGCGGAGCAATGCGACGCTGCCGGTCGGGATCACGCTGGTGGCGGAGACGCCGCTGCCGCGGACCGAGGACAGCTACTTCATGTATGAGGGATTCCTGGGCTTCACGGTGCACATCTTCCCGATGATTGACCTGCGCCCGGTTGAGGTGGGGATCGGGAACATGAACCGTTTTGGGAGCAACAATGGATCGCTGGACGGACCGAGCTCGGTCGGCGTGCGGTCGATTGGAGCTTCGGTGGTGTTCCATATGCCGTCGAAGTAGAGACAGTGAGACGTGAGTAGAGAGTAGCTGCGCTGCGGAATCGATTGTCTGGGCTGGAGGAACGCGGCTCAGATTGGAACGAACCGGTAACCGAACTAGATGCACGATGGGATTTCAACCATGACCTTCGGACATTCGCCGTGCAGAATGAAGAGAAGTGATTCGTAACCGCTAAGGAGATACGCCCATGCCCAATCCGCCTGAAGACGCTAACGGCGTTCCGCCGCAAGACTCGATCCGCATTCAGTATCACGAAGAGACGCGGCGGAATGCGCGCATCAAGGTGATTGGTGTGGGCGGGGGCGGCAACAACGCGATCAATCGGATGATTGAGGCGAATGTGGAGGGCGTCGAGTTTATTTCGGCGAACACGGATGTGCAGGCGCTGGAGGGATCGCATGCGCCGGTCAAGCTGCAGCTGGGCGTGAAGCTGACGAGCGGTCTGGGGGCGGGGGCGAATCCGGATGTAGGGCGGAGGGCGGCGCTCGAAGATTCGGACAAGATTATCGAGGCGCTCGAGGGCGCGGACATGGTGTTTGTGACGGCGGGCCTGGGCGGCGGCACGGGCACGGGCGCGGCACCGGTGATTGCGTCGCTGGCGAGCGAGATGGGCGCGCTGACGATTGCTGTCGTGACGCGGCCGTTTGCGTTCGAGGGCAAGCGGCGGGCGATGCAGGCGGAGCGCGGGTTGCAGGAGCTGCTGGAGTCGGTGGACACGCTGATCGTGATTCCGAACGACAAGCTGCTGACGACGGCCAAGGATGCGGGCTTCTTCGAGAGCTTCCGGATTGCGGATGATATGCTGCGCCAGGGCGTGCAGGGGATCTCGGACATTATTACGATTCCGGGCGTGATCAATCGCGACTTCGCGGATGTGAAGACGACGATGGCGGGGATGGGCTACTCGGTGATGGGGACGGCGGTGCGTTCGGGGCCGGACCGGTCGCGGGAGGCGGCGATGGCGGCGATTGCGTCGCCGCTGCTGGAGGCGGGAGCGATTGACGGGGCGCGCGGGATCCTGATCAACATTACGGGCTCGAGCAGCTTGAAGCTGAGCGAGGTGATTGAGGCTTCGTCGATTATCCAGGAGGCGGCGCACGAGGACGCGAACATCATCTTTGGCGCGGTGCTGGACGAGAAGCTGGGCGACGAGGTGAAGTTCACGGTGATCGCGACGGGCTTCCGGGAGGCGGCGCCGGCGCGGCGGGAGCGGATGATGGCGGCCTCGGCCCTGCCGACGGCGCACCACGAGATTGTGCCGCCGAGGATTGTGTCGCGGCCGCTGGTGCCTGCGTCTAACCAGGAGAGAGTGGCTGCGGAAGAGACGCAGCCGCTGATCTTCGGGTCGCCGGCGACGCGGCCGACGATTCGGTTTGCGAGTGAGACCGAGGTCGAAGAGGCGCTGGGGGCGGGAGAGGCGCGGGTCGAAGCAGCGGAGCCGAGAGTTGCGGAGCCGAGAGTTGTAGAGCCGAGGGCGGCAGAGGCCGTGGCGGAGGCTCCGGTGCAGCAGCGGCCGGCGTATCCGGTGTCGTCGTATTATGAGACGGCGCGGCAGCAGGCGTGGCAGGAACCGGCACCGCGGGTGGAGTATGCGCCGCAGCCGGTGGAGGATTTTGAGCCGGCGAGGGCGGTGGCTCCAGAGCCGGCGCGGCAGTTTGCTCCGGAGGTAGCGGGGGAGCCGAGGGTGATGGCGTCGTTTGAGCGGGCGGCTGCGCCGGAGCGGGCTAGCTGGACCGAGCCAGCGTGGCGCGCGAGACGGTTGTTGCGCCGATTCCGGTGGTGGTCGAGCATATTCCGGAGGTACGGTCAGGCGGCGAGATGCCGCGGCCGGTTGCGAAGGGTTTGGCGCGGAGGGACATGCGGCGCCGGTTGCGCGGGAGCCGGCTCCGGAGCTGGTGCCGGTAAGGGCGTCGGTGTTCGATGACGATTTTTTCCGGCGGCCGAAGGATGAGCTGGCGGGCCGGCCGGGAGAGGAGGCGGCGGCGAAGTCGTGGCCGGATGCGAGGATCCCGTCGTTTGCCGGGTATGCGGGGGAGTCGCAGACAGAGAACGATGAGCTGGATATCCCGGCGTTTCTGCGGCGGAAGCAGTAGGACGAGCGCAACCCCCTGCCGGCAGGGGTGTTCAGGTACGTCGCCGGTTTGGCCGATGAAGTTGGCACGAGCGTACGGAAGAGCTTTCTTCGCGGGTGTTGCGGGTCACGGACACGGAGCGCGCAGGGCGAACCATCGATGCGATTCAGCGAAGAGACGAGACGGGATGGGACGCAGAATTATCAGGCCTGGTATTGGTGTTGCTGATGCTTGCGGGCGGGATGAGCGCGCATGCAACGATCACGGCTGCGCGACACCGGCACAGGATGCTGGCGGCGACGACGTCGCATCGGCTGGCAGCGCATGGCATGGTGGCGCACAGCGTGCGGAGGGCGCGGGGACGGGCCTATGGTCATGCGAGGTTGCGCATGTGGCGGTGCGGGGCGCGCTCAGGCCGGGCGGCGCTGGTGCGGGTGCGGGGGCGGCGGGGACGGGTTCGGTACTACGGGGAGCGGTTTACGGCGAGCAGCTTTACGGATGAGAGTCTGCTGACGGCCAACGATGTGACGGCGGGCGAAGATCCGGTGGTGCGGGCGGCGGCGATTGAGGCTCTCGGGCAACATGAATGGGACGGTGCTGGCGATCGATCCGTCGGACGGGCGCATCCTGGCGATGGTGAACCAGAAGCTGGCGCTGAGCGCGGGCGCGGAGCCGTGCTCGACGATCAAGGTGGCGGTGGCGCTGGCGGCGTTGAAGGAAGGGATTGTGAAGGCGGATACGCCGGTGAATCTGGGGGGACACTACTCGGTGGACCTGACCCATGCGCTGGCGCGGTCGATCAATCTGTACTTCGAGGTGCTGGGGCGCACGATGGGCTTTGAGCGCGTGAAGCACTATGCGAATGAGTTTGGGCTGGGCGAGCTGGCGGGGTATAACATTCCGGGCGAGCACCTGGGGGTGTATCCGGATACGGTGCTGCCGGCGGCGGATGGCGGGGTGGGGCGGATGTGCTCGTTTGGCGAGAGCATCAGCATGACGCCGCTGCAGCTGGGCGCGCTGGTGAGTGCGATTGCGAATGGCGGAACGCTGTACTACCTGCAGCATCCGACGACCCAGGCGGAGGTGGCGAACTTCCAGCCGCAGGTGAAGCGCATCCTGGACATCAAGGATGTGATTCCGCAGATTCTGCCGGGCATGCAGGGAGCGGTGGACTTCTCGAATGGGACGGCGCGGTCGCTGCGGACGAACTTCGAGTCGTTCCCGGTGTTTGGGAAGACGGGGACGTGCTCGGATAACGGGACGAGGTTTGGCTGGTTTGTGAGCTATGGCGATGCGCCGACGGGGCGGATTGTGACGGTGATCTTCCTGGAGGGCGGGCGGGATACGTTCGGTCCGAAGGCTGCGGAGTTGACCGGGGAGTTCTATCGCGCGATGTATGACCGGAACTACTTCCAGCAGTCGAAGCCGGAGACGGCGACGGCGTCGATGGGGACGGGCAGCGCGGCGCAGAAGTAGGGCCGGTGGCGGAGATTTCCGCTAGAAAGGGGCTGGCGGATTGGGCGGCGCGGTCAGCGTCGGGGTCCTTCGGCTGCGACCCTTCGACTCGCGTTGCTCGCTCAGGCCTCGCTCAGGATGACAGGGTATATTTGCGGGGCGCTGGACCTTCGAGCATCCTAATGGGTGAGGCAACGGCGCACGATGAAGATTCTGACAGCGGAAGAGATGGGGGCGGCCGACCGGCGGTCGGTGGAGGCGGGCGTGCCCGTGTGGACGCTGATGCAGGCGGCGGGTGGGGCGGTGGCGCGGTTCTGCGAGCGGCAGTTTGGCGGGGTGCTGGAGGCCGATGGGCTGGTGGTGGTGATCGCGGGGAAGGGAAATAATGGCGGGGATGGGATGGTGGCGGCGGCGCGCCTGGCGGAGGCTGGGCGGCGGGTACGGGTCGCGCTGTTGGGGAAGGCGAGTGAGTTGAAGGGGGAGGCGGCGCGGGCCTGGGAGATGTTGGGTAAGGCTTCGGGATCCTGCGAACCCACATCTCAGAGGCGAGATGTGGGGCACCCGGTTTTGGTGGAGGTGCTCGAGATTGAGGATGAGGTGGGGTTGCGGGCGGCGCTGGAGGGGGCGGGGCTGGTGATCGATGCGGTGGTGGGGACGGGGTTCAAGCCGCCGCTGCGGGGGTTGGCGGCGGTGGCGCGGGGGTTGTTGGCGGAGAGGGACGTGCCGGTGGTGGCGGTGGATCTGCCGAGTGGGTGGGATGCGGATTCGATGGAGATGAAGGCGGAGGGGGCGTTTCGCGCGGATGCGGTGGTGACGTTTACGGCTCCGAAGCGGGCGCATGTGTTTGGGCATTTGACTGGGGGTAAGACTTTGGGCCGGTGGTCGTGGCGGAGATTGGGACGCCCGATTGCGGCGATTACTTCGTCGGGGAACTTGACGTGGGGTGGGAGCTCGAAGGCTTTGGCCGAGAGGCCGCGGGCGATCAATGGGAACAAGGGGCGGCTGGGGCATGTGCTGCTGGTGGGTGGGAGCGTATGGCAAGGCGGGAGCGCCGTCGATGGCGAGCGTGGCGGCGCTGCGGGCGGGGGCGGGGCTGGTGACGGCGGCGGTGCCACGGGAGATTGTGCCGATTGTGGCGGCGGTGGCTCCGGAGCTGATGCTGACGCCGCTGGAGGAGCAGGGGTCGGGGTCGAGGGTGCAGGGGGCGGGGTTTGAGGTGGGAGGATTGGCGCTGGACCAGTTGGAGACGGAGCCGCTGAAGGCGCTGCTGAAGGGGATTTCGGTGGTGGGGATTGGGCCGGGGCTGGGGCAGGAGGGGACGACGCCGCAGTGGGTGCGGACGTTTGTGGGGAGGGTGACGCTGCCGATGGTGATCGACGCGGATGCGCTGAATGCGCTGGCGGGAAGGACGTCGATGCTGAAGGACGCGGCGAGCAAGGGGAGGACGCTGGTGCTGACGCCGCATCCGGGAGAGATGGCGCGGCTGGCGGGGATGACGGTGAAAGAGGTGGAGGCGGATCGGGTGGGGCTGGCGCGGCGGTTTGCGACCGAGCATGGGGTGACGCTGGTGCTGAAGGGCTGGCGGACGCTGGTGGCGCATCCGGATGGACGGGTGGCGGTGAATACGACGGGGAATCCGTCGATGGCGAAGGGGGGAAGTGGCGATATTCTGACGGGGATCGTGTGCGCGATGCTGGCGCAGTATGGGGATGCATCGAAGGGCGGGAGTGTGGCGGACGCGGTGGAGGCGGCGGTGTTTCTGCATGGGCTGGCGGGGGATTTTGCGTGCCGGGCGCAGGAGGAGCATACGGTGCTGGCGATGGATACGGTGGGGCACCTGTGGCAGGCGTTTCGGGCGCGGGTGAAGGATGCGGATGGGTTGACGTGGATTGCCGGAACGGCAGGGAATGGAGCGAGGGCGTGAAGGATTGGAGCAGGGAGAAGCGGCTGCGGACGCGCAGCGAGAACGGGACGCTGGCGCTGGGAGAGTTGCTGACAGAGTTGCTGCCGGCTCCGAAGCTGGTGGTGTTGCGCGGGGACCTGGGGATGGGGAAGACGACGCTGGTGCGGGGGATGGCGGCGGCGCTGGGCGCGGATGCGGCGGAGGTGACCAGTCCTACGTTCACGCTGGTGCATGAGTACAAGGGAAGGAAGACGCGGCTGATTCACCTGGATCTGTACCGGCTGGAAGAAGAGCGGGAGATCGAGGGGATTGGCTTGTGGGAGATGGCCGAGGCGGAGGATGCGCTGGTGATGGTGGAGTGGGGCGACCGGTTTGGGAGCGTGATGGAGCGGGCCGACGCCGAGATTGCGATTGGGCAGGGCGAGGCGGAGAATGAGCGGCTGCTGCTGGTGCGGTGGTAGGGGATCGTTGAAGGGATGAGGTTGGAAAAGGCAAAAGGCCGCGAGGGATCGCGGCCTTTTGCTTGTTTGCGTTCGGACGTCGAAGTTCGAACTTAGAAGCGGGCGTGCCAGTCCGCGTTGGTACGGTCACGAATGGCGATGAAGCTGGGAACAAAGATCGTGGAAGCGGCTGCGAGTGTGATCAATGCGAGGTACATGGCGTTCTCCTTTGGCGCGCGCGGCCGGCAGGGCCGGGATTGCGGCGCTCTACTACAACGGTTATGGGGAATGTTTTCCGTGCGGGCGGTACTGAGATCTTGACTCAGCCGTCGCGATCGCGGGGATCAAATATGAGGCTCGTACCGTTCGGAGTGAGCTCACGCCCGAACGTTTTAGCCACCGGACGGTCACTCGGTTAGAGGATCGTCGACGGTTACTGTGCACAGAACCTGTTACGTATCAGACTAGCGAGATGTTCCGTTCGATGCAAACTTTTATCGCTCAGGCTGACCGATATTCGAACACTGTTCTCGATTTGTTGAGAAAACAGGGTCGAATCAGGTCTGAGAGCTAGTACGGGAGGAAATGGGGGTTGGTTCCGTGGAGGGAAGAAAAAATTATGGCGATTGCGGCTAGTGCGGTTCGCCGAAGAATCAGGGTGAGAAAAATCCGGAGAGTAGAGGCCGTACGAGCACCTGCGGGGTCCTTCGACTACGTTTGCCGCAAGAAGCCGCGTCAAACTGCGCTCAGGATGACGGCTAATTTCCCAAGCGAATCATCACGCACCACAGCAGTGAGTAGTGAGTCGTGAGTCGAGAGTAGGATTTATGCGGATTTACGGCCTTTAAAGCGGTAGATGGCGCAGAGCTCGTCGCCGGTGGAGCCGTACTCTTTTTGCTCGGCGATGGCGGCGAGGTCGGCGAGGTGGTCGTCGGGGGTCATGGGGACGAGGCCGGTCCAGAGGCGGGTGAAGGCGGGGTGGTGGTCGAGGTAGGAGTCGTGTTCGGCGTTGACGTAGAGGAGGTCGAAGGGGCGGGGATGGGTGGCGATCGAGTCTTCGACGTGGCGGAGGAAGCGGCGGAGGAGGGGGAGCTCGAAGGGGTGGAAGAGGAAGGCGAGGGTGGGTTCGAGGGGGAGGGGGTGGGTGGTGGCGTCGGCGTGGTGGAGGCGGAGGGGGGCGAGGGCGTGGGCTTCCAAGTCGTTGTGCCAGAGGGAGATGTTGGCGTTGGCGATGGCGGCGAGGTCGGGGTTGAGCTCGATGCCTTCGACGCGGAGGAAGGGGAACTGGGAGGCGAGGAGCATGGCGCGGCCTTTGCCGGCGCCGATGTCGAGGAAGACGGTGCGCTCGATGTCGGGTTGGGTTCCGCGGGGCTGGGCTTTCCGGAGTTGCGGGCTGGTGCGCTGGAGCCAGATGTCTAACACGCCATGGAGGATAGAGGGGGCGACGCCGTAGTAGGCGGTGAGCTCGGAGAGTTTGGCGGTGGTGCCCTGGACGATGACGGAGCCGGGGATGAGGCCGGAGGTGTCGGTGCCGTGGAGCTGGTCGAAGGGATGAATTGCGGGTTCGGGCTTGCGTCGGGGCATGGATTTTTGGGGAAAGACGGTGAGTTTCAGGGTAGCCTCTGCTGGGTTTCGCGTTGCAAGTCGGGTGCTTGAGCCCGGCGTCAGGCTGCGCGAATTTAAAGGATGGGGAAGAGGGCGGGAAGGAGGCGGATCTCGACGCGGGAGATGGCGGGGAGGCCGAGCAGGCGATTTTCGACCTGGGCGGTGAGCTGGGCGTTGGCGGCGTCGTCGGATGAGGGAGCGTTGAGGGTGATGGCGGCGATGTAGCGAGGCGGGAGGCCGGGGATGGAGGCGCCGGGGGCGTCGAGGTCGGGGGTGAGGGTGGCGGAGCGGACCAGGCCGGCGGCGACGATGCTGGGGCCGGCGGGGGTGTAACAGTCGCGGAGGAGAGGGAGGAGATCGGCGTCGGTCATGGGGGAAGGCTCGCGAGGGAGCGTCCTTCTCACTGTAACGGTTCGGGGGCTCACTGTAACGGTTCGGGTCGACGATGAGGGGGTTGGCGGGATGTCTCGAGGATGGCCGCGAGCAGGAGGAGGGCGGCTGCCCAGGGAAACCAGGTGCCGTAACGGTCGAAGAGGGTCTGGTCGTGGTGGAGGGGCACGTCGACGAGTAGCGAGGCGAAGGGGAGGCGGTCGGTTCGGATCTCGCCGAGGATGCGGCCGCGATCGTCGGTGACGGTGAGGAGGCCGAACTTGGCGGCGTGGGCGATGGCGTAGCCACCCTCGACGCCGCGCATGATGGCGATGTGTCCGTGCCAGGCGCGGTCGATGTGGAAGTCCCAGGCGGGATCGAGGAGGAGGTCGATGCCGGCGCGGCCGTAGTCGAGTGCGGGATGGATGAAGTCCATGTCTTTGCAGATGGCGACGCCGATGGGGGCGGTGGACCGGGGGAGCAGGGTGAGGGAGGTTCCGGGTTGGAGGTTGGATTCGAAGGGGGGAAGCATGTGCTGCTTGTCGTAGGTGGCGATGGGTGCGTGGGGGGTATAGATACGGGCTTCGTTGAAGGAGTGGGGGGCGATGACGTGGAGGGTGCCGAAGACAAGGGTGGCTCCGGTGCGGTCGGCGACGGATTGGAGGATGGGGTCGAGGACGGGGGCGTTGGTGGGGAGGAGGAGGCCGGACTTCTCGGGCATGACGACGATCTTCGCTCCCTGGCGGGCGAGGGCTTCGGCGCGGTTGGCGTAGAGCTGGGTGAGGTGCTGCATGGCGGGGGCTACGTCGGCGAAGGGGACGCTGTCGGTGTCGAGGAGGCCGAGCTTGAGGGTCTCGGTTGGGCTGGGAGCGGCGAGGCGGAGGGTGCCGAAGAGGATGGCCGCGGCGAGGAGACCGAGGGAGGATGCGATGACGAGCGTTGCGTGCGGGAGGTTTCTGCGGCGGCGATAGAGAGCGGTGACGATGGCCGAGGGGAAGAGCAGCAGAAGGAAGGTGATGCCCCAGGGGCCGGTGAGCGAGGCGACCTGGAGGATGGGGAGAAAGCGCTGCTGGGTGTAGGCGAGGCTGCCGGCGGTGCCGTTGGCGGGGACGAAGCTGGCGAAGTATTCGCAGAGCGTCCAGAAGGCGGGGAGGGCGATGACGGCGCCGAAGACGGCACCGCGATGGAGGAGGGCGCGGAAGAGAAGGACGCCCGCGGCGAAGAGCAGGGAGACGATGGAGAACGGGAGGAGCCAGGCCGCGACGGGAAGCTGGAGCACGAAGTGGAGGTAATGGAGGAAGGTGAGGGTGCCGAGGAGCATGGAGAGGGCGGCGGCTGCGGCGGCGAGGCGCCACGAGGTGGTTTCGGCGGCGAGCAGGAGGACGGGGAGGAAGGCGATCCACATGAAGGGCCAGAGGGGGTTCATGCCATCGCCGGCGAGCAGAAGGGCGGCGGAGAGGATGGTGGCGAGGGAGGCGAGGAGCAGGGGACGCTTAGGGGGATGCTGAGGGGCGAAGGCCATGCAGGTATCTCCTGAAGGAGCGGCGGTAGAGGGTACGGAAGTGCTTTTCGTTGGGGGCGATGCGGCCACCGAGGTAGAGGACGATGAGGCCGTGGGAGATGGCGCTGAGCTCGAAGGCGATCTCGACGGGATCGTCGGGGCGGAGATCGCCGGAGCGCATGGCGTCTTCAAGGATGTGGACGGTGGGGTTGAAGGTGGGGGAGCGGCGCGCCTTGAAGTCGCGGGGGTAGACGCGGGCGCCTTCGCGGGGGACGAGGAACAGGAGCTGGTAGAGGTTGGGGAACTGGAGGGCGGCGTCGAGGAAGAGGTCGGCGACCTGCATGAGGCGGGTCTCGACAGGGCCGTGGAGCTTGAGGGATTGGAGGCGGGTGGCGAGCTGGTGGAAGCCGTCGTCGGCGAGGGCGTTGAGCAGGCTGGCGCGGTCGGCGAAGTGGCGGTAGATGGCCATGGGGGTGATGCCGACCTTGTCGGCGATGGGGCGCATGGCGATGGCGGCGTGGCCGTGGCGGTCGAGGATGTCGCGGGCGGCGGCGAGGATGGCGGCGGCGGTGCTGGTTTGGGCGGGGGCGGGATGGAGGGGCTGGGTCATGGGTATACGGCGTAGACTGTTCTGGTATACACCGTATACTTCGCCTTGGCAAGCGGGTGGGGCGGCGGGACCGGGGATGGGCGCGGGGGGCGGGCAGGGATGGGGGGCGGGCAGGGAGGGGGGCGGTAGCGTGGAGGCACGGCTTCGAGAGATTGGGTTGAGCGGGCGAGCGGCGGTGCGTTTGCGCGGGGAGGTGCAGGTGCGGGCTGGACGTTCGAGGGGAGGAGAGAGCGATGAGGATTCGTCGGACGATCATTGTGGCGGCGGTGATGGCGGGGGCTGGTGGAGATCCAGGTGGCGGCGGTGCGGAGCAAGGGCGCGACCCGGGAGACGGTGCAGCTTGCGAGGAGAGGAGGGAGCGGAGGTCCGCGCGCGAAGAGTTTTGGATGTAGGCGAATCCGGGGTGGATGCAATTGTTTCGCGGTGAAGGGAGAGGAGTCTTGCGAGGGGTTTTGTGCGTCTCATACGGTGAACGCAATACAACCCTGCTGAGGCGTCTATGTGGATCGTACGGCTAGCTCTTCGCCGCCCCTACACCTTCGTTGTGCTGTCGATGCTGATTGCCTTGCTGGGCATCGGGTCGGCGATTGAAACGCCCAAGGATATCTTCCCGAATATCAATATTCCGGTGATCACGATTGTCTGGACGTATACGGGCCTGACGCCGAAGGAGATGGAAGGGCGCATCGTGACGGTGTGCGAGCGGGCGTTGACGACGACGGTCAACGACATGGAGCACACGGAGAGCGAGAGCTACCAGGGCGTCGCGGTGATCAAGGTGTACTTCCAGCCGAATGTGCAGGTATCGCAGGCGCTGGCGCAGGTGACGTCGATTGTGCAGACGATCTTGCGGGTGCTGCCGCAGGGGTCGTTCCCTCCGTTTGTGATCAAGTATGACGCTTCGTCGGTGCCGGTGGTGGAGCTGGCGCTGAGCGGCGAGGGGCTGAGCGAGTCCGATCTGTATGACGATGGGCTGCAGTTTATTCGGCCGCGGCTGGCGAATGTGAAGGGGGCGAGCGTTCCGTTGCCGTAGGGCGGCAAGGTGAAGCAGGTGATGGTGGATACGGACCCGAACCTGATGTACGCCCATCATCTATCGGCAAGCGACGTATCGCAGGCGATCTCGCAGCAGAATCTGATTTTGCCGGCGGGCACGGAGCGGATGGGCGATCGCGAGTACGTGATGAAGACGAACTCGAGCCCGGATGATCTGTCGGCGCTGAATGATATGCCGATACGGGCGGCGAATGGGGCGGTGGTGTATGTGAAGGACGTGGCGCAGGTCCACATGGGGTTTGCGGAGCAGACGAATATTGTGCGGGTGAACGGCAAGCGCGGGGCGCTGCTGGAGGTGCTGAAGAACGGCGACACGTCGACCCTGGATATTGTGTCGCACACGAAGGCGATGATTCCGCAGTTGACGGCGGGGCTGGGGAGTTTGAAGATTACGCCGCTGTTCGACCAGTCGATCTTTGTGCGGTCGTCGATCAACGAGGTGGTGCGGGAGGCGTGCATTGCGGCGGCGCTGACGGGGCTGATGATCCTGCTGTTCCTGGGGTCGTGGCGGTCGACGCTGATTGTGTGTATCTCGATTCCGCTGTCGATTGCGACGTCGCTGGTGGTGCTGAGCGCGCTGGGCGAGACGATCAATGTGATGACGCTGGGCGGGCTGGCGCTGGCTGTGGGCATTCTCGTGGATGATGCGACGGTGGAGATTGAGAACACGCATCGCAACATGGCGGAGAAGCGGCCGCTGACGCAGGCCATTCTGCATTCCGCCCAGCAGGTGGCGGCTCCGGCGTTTGTATCGACGCTGTCGATCTGCATTGTGTTTGTGCCGGTGGTGCTGCTGACGGGGGCGGCGAAGTACCTGTTTACGCCGCTGGCCGAGGCGGTGGCGTTCGCGATGATGGCGAGCTACTTTCTGTCGCGCACGCTGGTGCCGACGATGATGCACTTCCTGCTGGGCAAAGAGATTGCGCTGTACCAGGATCCGGGCGAGAGCGAGCGGGAGGAGCAGCGCAGCATTATCTGGCGGGTGCATGCGAAGTTCGATCGCCAGTTCGAGAAGATGCAGCACCACTACAAGACGGTGCTGGACTGGTGTTTGGAACATGCGGCGATCACGCTGGGGATGTTTGTGCTGCTGCTGATCGTGAGCCTGCCGATGACGTTTTTTATCGGGCGAGACTTCTTTCCGTATGTGGATTCGGGGCAGATGAAGCTGCATGTGAATCCGCCGCCGGGGCTGAGGCTGGAGGATGCGGAGCAGTATTTCGCGGCAGTGGAGCGGGAGATCCGGACGCAGATTCCGGCGGACCGGATTGAGCTGATCCTCGATAATATCGGGCTGCCGAACAGCGGGATCAACCTGGCGTTCGCGGGGTCGTCGACGATCTCGAACTCGGATGGAGACATTCAGATTGCGTTGACGCCGGGGCCGAAGGACACGCAGATGTACACGCGAAAGCTGCGCGACGATCTGCACCGGAAGTTTCCGGACGCGACGTTCTTCTTTACTCCGGCGAACATGACCAACCAGATTCTGGACTTTGGCCTGCCGGCTCCGATTGACCTGCAGGTGATTGGGCATGACCCGGGGAACTACGAGCTGGCGGTGAAGCTGGAGAAGCAGATTGCGGCGATTCCGGGGGCGGTGGATGTGCATCTGCATCAGGAGGTGAACTATCCGACGATGCAGATCAATGCGGACCGGACGAAGGCGCGGCAGATCGGGCTGACGCAGTCGGACGTGGCGAATTCGACGCTGATCTCACTGTCGGGGTCGGGGCAGACGGCGCCGAATTACTGGTTGAATCCGAAGACGCAGGTGAACTACCAGATTGTGACGCAGACGCCGATCTACCGGATCGACAGCCTGCAGACGCTGGCGCGGACACCGATCACGTCGCCCAACGGGAACACGACGCAGCTGCTGGGGAACGTGGCGGACTTCCGGCGGGACCTGTCGCCGATCATTGCGGATCACTACAACATTCAGCCGGTGTATGACATTTATGCGGATGTGGATCAGCGCGACCTGGGCGGGGTGGCCGGCGAGATCCAGAAGATCATGGACCAGACGAAGAAGGGCTTGCCGAAGACGACGCAGCTGACGCTGCGCGGCGAGGTGCAGACGATGAACGAGTCGTTCTTCCGGCTGGGGGTGGGAATCATCTTCGCGATCATGCTGGTGTACCTGCTGATGGCGGTGAACTTTCAGTCGTGGCTGGATCCGCTGATTATCCTGATGGCGATTCCGTGCGCGTTCTGCGGGATTCTGTGGATGCTGTTCCTGACGCAGACGACGTTCAGCGTGCCATCGCTGATGGGCGCGATCATGACGATCGGGGTGGCGACGGCGAACTCGATTCTGCTGGTGGTGTTCGCGAACGACGAGCGGCTGGCGGGGAAAGATCAGCGCGAGGCGGCGTTGAATGCGGGCCACACGCGGCTGCGGCCGGTGCTGATGACGGCGCTGGCGATGATTATCGGCATGCTGCCGATGGCGCTGGCGTTCGGCGAAGGCGGCGAGCAGAATGCTCCGCTGGGCCGGGCGGTGATTGGCGGGCTGATGTTTGCGACGATGGGCACGCTGTTTTTGGTGCCGACGATTTATTCGCTGCTGAAGAAGCATCCACCGATTGATTACTCGAAAGAGATTGACGAAGAGGCGGGCCCGGAGTTGAGCGGGCATGGCCAGCAACCCCCGAATCCCTCCCATGGAAGTCAGGAGCAGACAGCGTAATGGCCGACGACAGGCACGATCCGATTGACCCGAAGCATGAGCTACCGTGGCCGGAGGAGAGCGATCCGGCGAAGGTAGGCGAACAGTTTGCCGATCCGAACTCCGGAGACGACCGGCGGCTGGGCAAGCGATTCGAGGAGACGAACGCGAGCAAGGCGAAGCATGCTCACGAGCCGCTGAAGGAGCGGATTCACTGGCCGGAGAATCGGAGGCCGCTGTACTGGTTTCTGATCGCGTTCGTGATCCTGGTGGCGATCGTGGTGCTGGCGGGCGGGCTGCCGCGGTACTTCCGCAACCGGGATATCGACCAGCGGGCGGACGCGGAGAAGAGCGCGAAGCCGGTGGTGGAGGCGGTGACGGTGATGCCTCCGAAGACGGAGGCGGGGCTGGCGGTGCCGGGAACGACGATTCCGCTGACCGAGGCGTATGTGTATGCGCGGGCCAATGGATATCTGCAGAAGCGGCTGGTGGACATTGGCGATCATGTGAAGAAGAATCAGCTGCTGGCGGTGATCGATGCTCCGGACCTGGACGCGCAGGTATCGCAGGCGCGGCAGCAGGTGGACCAGGCGCTGCGGCAACTGGATGAGCAGAGGGCGCAGCTGGCGCTGGCGACGGTGACGGTGCAGCGCTACCGGGTGCTGGTGGCCAAGGGTGTGTTCTCGCGGCAGGATGGCGATACGCAGGAGGCGAATTTTTCTTCGGCGGTGGCGAATGTGCAGGCGGCGCAGCGCAACGTGGATGCGTACACGGCGAACCTGCAGCACGAGCTGGCGCTGCAGAGTTATGAGCAGGTGCGGGCTCCGTTTGCGGGCGTGATTACGGAGAGGGATGTGGATGTAGGGGCGCTGATTTCGGCGGCGGGAGCGACGACGGGATCGCCGACGCCGGCGCCGCAGGGGCAGAACTCGAGTGCGGGAGGGACGACGCAGGCGGGGCAGGTGAATAACTCGGGCGCGTCGGGGAGCATTGCGACGTCGGCGACGTCGGCGCAGTCGCCGGGGCAGGGCGGGCCGCTGTTCGGTCTGGCGCAGACGCGGCGGCTGAGGATATTGGTGTCGGTGCCGGAGGGGTATGCGCCGGCGATCCATGTGGGGCAGAAGGCTCCGCTGACGGTGCAGGAGTACCAGGGGGCGCCGCTGGTTGCGGAGGTGACGCGGACGGCGGACGAGATCGATCCGAATACGCGGACGATGCTGACGGAGCTGCAGATCGACAACTCGGGAGGGAAGCTGATCTCGGGGATGTACGTGGTGGTGACGTTCCCGGCGGCGGATGGGGTGAAGGCTCCACTGGTGATTACGGGGGACGCGATTGCGATCCGGCATAACACGTCGATGGTGGCGACGGTGGTGGATGGAAAGATCCACTGGGTACCGGTGACGATTGGGCGCGACTTCGGCAGCGCGACGGAGATCATGACGGGGCTGAAGGCCGGCGATGTGATTGTGACCGATGTGACCGATGATGTGGTCGAGGGAGCGGCCGTGCAGGTGCACATGGCGAAGGGCGCGGCGCAGGCGATGACTGCGCCGAAGCAGAGTGTTCCGCTGGGTGGAAGCACGCAGTACGGCAACGCGGAGATCACAGACCGGAATCTGCAGGGGCAGCAGGGACAGCAGAATGACAAGGGCCAGGGTAAGCAGCAGGGCTCGGGTAAGCAGGGCCAGCAGAAGAGCAGCGAGAGTCAACCATGAAGCGGGCGAGGCGGAGTCGGATGAAGGGAGCGGCGGTGATGGTGCTGGCGGCGGCGTCGGTTGGAGCGGTGCCGGCGGCGAGGGGGCAGTCGCCGTCGCCGCCGCTGCCGCCGCAGAATCTTCCGGCGCTGAGTCCGGCGCCGACGCAGAGCTCGGTGCCTCCGGTGACGGCGCTGCCGGAGATTCCTCCGCTGGATGGGCATGTGGCTCCGCCGAATGCTCCGCAGCCGCAGTTGCAGCATGCGGCGGATACGGCGGTGGAGCCGGAGCGCGAGGGCGTGACGGGATTGCGGCCGGATGTGCTGGGGTTCCTGGGGCCGTATCGGCGGCCGACGGTGCCTCCGTTGTTTGAGGGAAGCGCGACGCGGCTGGAGGGGCTGATCCGGGGAGGGAAGCTGTACCTGACGCTCGAGGATGCGATTGCGCTGGCGCTGGAAAATAACCTGGATGTGGAGGCGGAGCGGTACGACCTCACGCTGGCGCGCACGGACGTGGTGCGGGCGCAGGGCGGAGGGAGTACGCGCGGGCTGGACTACAGCGTGGAGATGCCGCAGAACGGTGTGGGCGGGCCGGGATCGCCGCTGCTGAATGCGACGACGGCGAACAGCAATCCGACGACGCCGACGGTGACGGATCTGACGGCGCTGAACTCGACGACACAGGCGCAGCAGTCGCTGTCGGAGCTGGGGACGGGGTTCACGTACTCGGCGGGACCGAGTGTGCCGCTGTTCGATCCGCAGCTGATTGGGGATGCGGGGTATCTGCGGCGGTCGGATACGCGGGCGCTGGGGGAGGCGGTGACGGGAACGGGGAGTGGGACGGGGACGACTTCCGGGACGGCGAGTGGGCAGCCGCTGAATTTCGTGGCGGCGAATGTGTCGTATCTGCAGGGGTTTTCGTCGGGGCTGGAGCTGGAGGCGATCGTCAACAATGCGGCGTCGGTGGAGTATGGGTCGAAGTCGCAGGAGGATCCGTTCTCGACGCCGAGCACGTCGGTGACGCTGACGCAGCCGCTGTTGCGGGGATTTGGGAGGGGAGTGAATCTGCGGTATCTGCGGATTGCGCGGGCGGACCAGAAGATCTCGCGGCTGCTGTTTGAGCAGCAGGTGATGGATACGATCTATGGGACGTCGCGGCTGTACTTCGACCTGGTATCGCTGGGCGAGGACATGCAGGTGAAGGCGGAGTCGCTGCGTGCGGCGATCAAGCAGCGCCAGGACTACGAAAGCCAGGAGCAGCTGGGGACGCTGGCGCCGATCAACCTGACGCAGGCGAAGGCTCTGGAGAGCTCGAGCCGGTTTGCGCTGATCCAGGCGCAGGGGCTGTACAAGCAGCAGGAGATTATTCTGCGCGACGAGTTGTTGCGGACGGCGTCGCCGGTGTTCCTGGCACAGTTCAGCGAGATTGTGCCGACGGACACGATCGTGGTTCCGGAGAAGCTGGAGGAGTTGGATGTGCCCGCGCTGGTGGCGCAGGGGCTGTCGGCGCGGCCGGATTTGGCGCAGGCGGAGCTGCAGGTGGAGACGGGCAGGATCAGCGCGGAGGCCAGCCGGAACAATGCGCGGCCGCAGTTGAATGTGTATGCGAACGCGGAGATCCGGGGAGCGGCCGAGCAGCCGTACGAGACGCTGGGCACTCCGGGAACGGGGCTGGCGACGACGCCGCAGGACCTGGGAGCGGGCGGGCTGGAGGTGTCGAAGATCTTCCAGGCGGGGGTGCAGTTGACGCTACCGCTGCGCAACCGGGTGGCCGAGGCCGATGCTGCGCGGGATGCGGTGCAGTTGCGCCAGGTGCAGGTGCGGACCGAGAAGGTAGCGCAGCAGGTGCGCGAGGATGTGGAGACGGCGGTGGTGGCGCTCGAGACGGCGCAGGCGGCGTATGAGTCGGCGACCCAGAGCCGGGAGTACCAGGCGGAGCTGCTGGATGCGGAGAGGGACAAGTTGTCGGTCGGGCAGTCGACGGACCTGGCGGTGCTGCAGAACGAGGCTTATTTAGCGCAGGCGCGGTCGACGGAGATTGCGGCGCGATCGAACTGGATGAAGGCGCGGATCAGCCTGGATTATGCGCTGGGGGATTTGCTGGAGAAGAATCACGTAGAGCTGGATGACGCGATTCGGGGGACGCTGCCGTAAGTGCCAGGGGTTAGGGGTGAGTGATGATGGTGAGTGGTGAGTGGGAACCCACGTCTCAGAGGCGAGATGTGGGGCACCCGGTTTGGTGATGAGTGGTGAGTGATGAGTGGTGAGTGGGAAGCCACATCTCAGAGGCGAGATGCGGGGCACCCGGTTTGGTGGTCAGGCGCCGGTGTCCTGGTGGTATTTGACGCAGTCGTCGAGGTGGTGGGTGGCGCGGTCTTTCATCTTGGGGTCGGGATGGGTCTGGGCGGCGCCCTGACGGTAGAACTCGAGCCAGGTGAGGCAGCCGTGGATGTCTTCGAGGTGGCCGTCCTTCGGGTTGGGGTCGAGGGGGATGAGCTTGTTGAGGTCCTGGAGGGCGGGGTCGTAGTCGGCGGCGGGGGCGTCGCGGAGGCCGGCGAGGGTGTCGAAGGCGGCCCAGGCGGGGGTGTTGAGGCGCGGCTTGTTGATGAGGACCGGCGCGGGGGCGGTGCTGGTGGAGATGAGATTGCGCTGGTCGCGGCGGTGGCGAACCATGTTGAAGAGGAAGAGGCCGAGGATGATGGCGAGCAGGATGTAGTGGCGGGGACGGAGGGACATGGTTTTAGTTCTCAGGTGTTCGTTGTCAGTTGTCAGTTCTCAGTTGTGAGTTGTGTGCGGTGGTTCAACTGAGAACTGAGGACTGGCAACTGACAACCTCAGTTTAGTGGGTGCGGTCGACTAAGTAGTGGGCGAGGGACATGAGTGGCGTGGCGGCATCGCCGAAGGGAGCGAGGGCTGCGAAGGCGTCGGCGATGAGGTTGGCGGCGTCTTTGCGGGATTGCTCGATGCCGTAGACGGCGGGCCAGGTGGCTTTGATGGCGGCGGTGTCTTTGCCGGCGGTCTTGCCGAGTTCGGCGGAGGTTTGGGTCATGTCGAGGATGTCGTCGACGATCTGGAAGGCGAGGCCGGCGGATTCGCCGAAGGTGCGGAGGCGGGCGACGATGTCGGTGTGGTGGAGGTTGGTGGGATCCCGCATCTCAGAAGCGAGATGTGGGGCACCCGCACCCGGTTTGGTGGCGTGCGCGAGGCCGAGGAGGCCGCCGCAGACGATGCTGGTGGTGATGAGGGCTCCGGTTTTGGCGCGGTGGATGCGCTCGACGAGCTCGGCGGTGGGATGGATGCCTTCGGACTCGATGTCGACGACCTGGCCGCCGATCATGCCGGGAGGAATGCCGGTGGGGGCGCCGACGCCGGTGCCGATGGCCAGGGCGAAGTCGTGGAGGATGGCGACGACGGTGGCGGGAGGTGCGGGGAGGTTGGAGATGACCTGGAAGGCGAGGTTCTGGAGGGCGTCGCCGGCGAGGATGGCGGTGGCTTCGCCGAAGGCGACGTGGCAGGTGGGCTGGCCGCGGCGGAGGTCGTCGTTGTCGAGGGCGGGGAGGTCGTCGTGGATGAGGGAGTAGGTGTGGGCCATCTCGAGGGCGGCGCCTAAATCAATCGCTCCATCGGGATAGATGGCGCTCTGGGCAATGGCCATCTCGATGGCGGCGCCGCGGTCGGCTGTGCCTGGAGGAAGCCCGGCTGCGCCGGCGGGGATCTGGCCGGCGACCATGCGGGCGGCTTCCATGCAGAGGATGGGGCGGAGGCGCTTGCCGCCGGCGAAGGTGGAGTGGCGCATGGCGCGGTGGATGGAGTGGGGTTCGGTGGTGGCCGAGGGGAGGAGGCGCTCGAGCGCTGCGTCGGTGAGGGTGACGCCGGAGGTGAGGAGGTCTTGCACTTCAGGATTCATGGTCAGCATTGATTCTACGTCGTCCTGCGCGGACGGCGGGACGTGGATTGTGGGGGCGGGTTCTAGCTTTTAGCTTCTAGCTTCTAGCTTCTAGCTTTTAAGGCAAAGGCAAAGGCAAAGGCAAAGGCAAAGGCAGAGGCAGAGGCAGAGGCAAAGGCAAAGGCAAAGGCAAAGGCAAAGGCAGAGGCAGAGGCAAAGGCAACTACAGGGGTCCTTCACTTCGTTCAGGATGACGGGGTTGGGGGGGTGGATTTATACCTGTGCCTTGTTCAGGATGATGGGATGGAGGGGTGGATTTACACGGTGGCGTTGCGGCGGTAGGTGAGGGCCAGGGCGAGGAGGGAGAGGAGGGAGAGCAGTGAGGCCGAGGGTTTGGTCGGGGGTGCGGCGCCAGGTGATGTCGATGGTGGAGGGGCCGGCGGGGAGGGCGATGGTGAGGAGGCCGTCGGTCCTGGTGAGGTTTTGCGCGGGCGGGGGGAGTTTGGGGGCGATGGTGACGTGCCAGTTGGGGTAGGCGCGGAGGTTGAGGATGAGGAGGGAGGGTTGGGTGAGGTTGAGGGTGAGGTGGTGGGGGGCGGGGGTGGAGAGGGTTTGGGGGTCGGGGATGGGGGTGTCGTCGGTGTCGAGGGAGGGGTTGAGCTCGGCGGCGGTGGGAGTGGTGTGGGGGGCGGGGGTGTTGGGGTTGGTGGCTGGGTTTCCGGTGAGGGGGAGGAGCCAGAAGGCGGGGTTGTCGGAGCGGAGGGGGTCGTTGTCGGCGGCGGTGGGGGTGTACTCGTCGGTGGGGGGAAAGCCGTGGTGGGTGGAGAAGAGTTGGGCGAGGTGGGTGGGGTCGTCGGTGGGGTCGGGGGGTTGGTGGAAGAGGCGGTAGGCGGGGACGGCGAGGGCTAGGGGGAGGAGGAGGGTGAGGGCGGTGACGGTGCGGGACGGTATGCGGCGAACCCATGTCTCCGAAGCGAGACGTGGGGCACCCATATTGTTGCGGGTGTCGAGGAGGAGGGCGAGGGTGAGGGCGAGGATGGGGGTGAGGAGGGTGAGGAGGCGCCAGGGGAATTGGAGGTAGGCGAGGTTGGGGAGATGGTGCCAGATGGGAGAGGAGAGGGGGGTGAGGAGGAAGGCGATGAGGAGGGTGAGGAGGGCGAGGGTTAGCGAGGAGATTTGTGGAAACCCAGGTCTCAAAAGCGAGACCTGGGGCACCCGGATTCGAGGGGATGCTTGGGGCTCGAGGAAGGACTTGGCCGCGGAGGATCGCCTGAGGAGGAGGGTTAGGAGGGCGGCGGCGGTGAGGAGCAGGAGGGTGAGGGCGAGGAGGCTGATGGTGTGGTTGACGGCGTTGTGGGCGGGGTCGGGGGTGCGGGTGAAGAGGAAGTTGTCCTGGTAGCGGAGGCCGGGGAGGATGGCCATGGCGACCTGGATGTACTTGCGCTCGTAGGCGGCGGGGAGGAGGTAGAGGGCGGGGAGGGTGAGGCCGAGGAGGGTTCCGGCGAGGTAGGTGAGGGCGAGGCGGAGAGGGGTACGCCAGCGCGTCGGGGGAGAAGCAGATTCCCAGGGGGAATGACAGAAAGAAAAGCAAGTGCAAAGACTGAAGCCGACGCGGAGGGTGGCGAGGAGGGCGAGGGTGTAGCTGCCGATGACGGCGGCGGGGGCGTTGGTGAGCCAGAGGAGGGCGAGAGGGATCGCGATGGCGCGGATGGTGCGCAGGGCGGAGGGAAGGTTGGTGGGGGCGGGGCGGAGGAGGGGGAGGAGGAGGAGAGGGATCCAGGCGGCGGCGAGGAGTTCGGCGTATGCGCTGCGCTCGAAGGCGGTGAAGAGCATGTAGGGGTTGGCGAGGTAGAGGGTGGAGGCGAGGAGGGCGGCGTTGGGGCTGGCGAACGTGCTGGCGAGTTTGTAGAAGGTGAGGCCGGAGAGGAGGAGGGCGATGGCGATGAAGATGGTCGGGCAGAGGGCGATGGGGAAGAGGAGGGTGAGGAGGGCGCCGAGCATCCAGGAGAGGGGAGGGTAGAAGAGGAAGCGGGGCTCGCCGGCGTTCCAGGCGGCGGTGGCGTCCCAGCGGGGGTAGAGGGTGCCGTGGCGGAGCTGCTGGGCGGCGTCGAGCCAGCTTTGGAGGTGGAAGGCGAGGTCCTGGCCGCAGGAGGGGCCGTGGATCAGGAGGGGGTGGAGGACGAGCAGGACCGCGAAGGGGATGAGGAGGTATGCGCGCTTCGATGGGTGGGATGGAGCGGAGGCGGGCATGAGTTATTGTGCCATTCGAAGGCAGGGGGCTTTTAGCTGCTGGCTTCTAGCTGCTAGCTTGGTGATCCATTGGCTGAGCTGCTGGGAGCGCTGGTCGGAGTGGGTGTAGGAGCGGGCGTAGGCCCATTCGCGCAGAGCGGTCTGGATGAAGCGTTCGGCCTTGCCGTTGGTGCGCGGGGTGTAGGGGCGGGTGAAGCGGTGCTTGAGGTGGAGAGCTCGGCAGGCCTGGGCGAAGGCGCGCGAGTGATAGGCGGGCCCGTTGTCGGTGAGCAGGGCTTTGAAGCGGATGCCGAAGCGGGCATAGTAGGCCATGGCGGCGTGCAGGAAGGCCACCACCGAGCCATGCTGCTGGTCCGGGTAGATGGCCGAGAAGGCGATACGGGAGTGATCGTCGACGGCCACGTGGACGTACTCCCAGCCGGCGCCCTTGACGTGGTCGCGGCGGTTGCCGGTGACCCGATGCGAGGGACGTTCGATGCGGCCCAGCTGCTTGATGTCCAGGTGCAGCAGGTCGCCGGGCGCGGCATGTTCGTAGCGCAGGACCGGCGGCGTGGGCTCCAGTCTAGCAAAGGCAAAGGCAAAGGCAAAGGCAAAGGCAAAGGCAAAGGCAAAAGAAGAAGCAGATTCCCGGAGGGAATGACAGAAAGAAAGGCAAGGGCAAGGGCCAATGCGGGGTCCTTCCGCATCGGCCGGCTCAGGGGTAGGATGATGGCGAAAAACAGGCAAGGGCGAGGGTAACTGCAGCGACAACAGCAACGGCAACGGCAACGGCAACCGCAACCGCAACCGCAACCAGCAACAGCAACAGCAACAGCAACTGCAACTACAGGGGTCCTTCGCTGCGCTCAGGATGACGGCGAAAAACAGGCAAGGGCAAGGGCAAGGGCAACGGCAACGGCAGCGACAACCGCAACCGCAACTACAGGGGTCCTTCGCTGCGCTCAGGATGACGGCGAAAAACAGGCAAGGGCAACGGCAACGGCAGCGACAACCGCAACCGCAACCGCAACTACAGGGGTCCTTCGCTTCGCTCAGGATGACGGCGAAAAACAGGCAACCTCAACTGGCTACTGACTGCTCATCATTAGCCGCTCATCACTCGCCACTCATCACTCATCACTCGCCACTCGTCCCTGACAACTCAGAACTGAGAACTGACAACTATTGCGGTGTCAGGGTCAGGGTGTGCTGGATGGGGGGGTGGGTGAGGGGGAGGCGTGAAGGTGGTGCCGCGGAGCCAGGGTTGGAACTGGTCGAGGAAGTGGGGGCTGGCGGGGTTGCCGGATTCGCCGGTGGGGAGGTTGGCGTGGGTGTCGTCGGGGTCGGAGAGGTCGGCGGTGAAGCGCTCGCTGGGGCCGAAGTGGAGGCCGGCGGCTTTGATGGTGGTGAAGTCGCCGCCGTTGGGCTGGCGGCCGGTGCCGGTGGCCACGCCGAGCAGGGTGCTGATGGGGGAGTGGCTGCCGAAGAGGGCGCTGCCGATGTCGACGGGATGTTCGGTGCCGTAGGTGAGCTTGGAGACGTCGCGGGGGGCGTTGAGGAGGTGGAGGCCGCGCTCGACGGCGGTGGTGAGGAAGTCGTTCCAGTTGGGGAAGGCGTGGGGGAGCCAGCGGGCGGGGGTGTTTTGCAGGAGCTGCTCGAGGGCGGTGCGGTCCTCGTCCCAGGTGTAGAGGTTGAGGATGCGGGTCAACTGCAGGCCGTTGAGCTTGAGGTGGTAGCGGGCGCTGGCGTAGTCGGTGACCTGGGGAGCGAGGAGCATGGGCCAGATCTCGTGATAGGCGGCGAAGGTGATGGCGGCGGCGGAGGAGTTGGCGGTGACGTCGCCGTTCCAGTTGCGCAGGAGGTTGGCGGTCTGGAGAAGGCGCGGGTCCTTGTGGGTGAGGGAGCTGTGGTCGAGGGCGTAGGCGAGGCGCTGGGCGACCAGGAGATCGAACTCGGAGTGGACGTCCATCTGGATGCGCAGCATGTCGGCGGGAGTGAGCGGGTGGTTGGCGGCGACGGCGGCCTCGAGGAGATGGTGGATGCGCTCGACGCGGTAGGGGTCGGCCCAGTTGTTGGAGATGAAGTAGGGGTAGTTGTCGGGGGTGATGCGGGCGTTGGCGGTGGCGAGGATGCCGGAGGTGGGGTCGAGGACGGAGGGGAGGGCGTCGTAGGGGATGTAGCCGGACCAGGCTTGGGAGAGGTCGAGGGCGTCGACGGGGATGGAGGAGATGGGGGAGCCGATGGTGTAGGCCTGCGCGGGGTCCTGCGCGGACGGCGAGAGTTGTGTCGTGGAGGAAGGTGCGGAGGGTGTGGGCGGACTTTGAAGCTTCGGGGTCCTTCGGCTGCGCTGTCGCTCGACGCTCAGGGTCAGGATGCCAGGGTTATGGCGGGAGGGGACGGAGAAGGCGGCGAGGGTGAGGTGGGGGTGGGGGAGGGAGGCGGAGGGGGTTCGCCGGACTCGTCCTGCTCGTCGGAAGGGGGCGTGGTGTTGGGGAGGACGAAGGGCTGGGTGGCGCGGGGGCGCTGGGTGGCGGGGCCGCGGATGGGGATGCGGCCGAGGAGGTGGTAGCCGATGTGGTGGGCGTCGGCGTAGACGAGGTTCTGGGAGACGGAGCTGAAGCTGGCGAAGGCGGCGACGAGCGAGGCGGCGTCGGTGGCGGAGTCGATGGCGAGGAAGGGGGTGGTGAGGGTGGAGGGATCGTAGACGGTCCAGGCGAGGGCGAGGGGGCGGTGCTCGGAGGGATAGAGCGGGGAGATGATGGGGGTCTGGATGCTGGTGGCGCCGAGGGTGTGGGTGGTGGAGAGGACGTCGAGGGTGACGTTGCGGCCGGCGCGGACGCGGATGATCTCGGTGTGGTGGGCGACGGGGGCCCAGGTGTGGTCGGGGCGTTCGTACTCGGTGATCTGCGGACTCGCCGGACGTCTATCACCCCGGCGAGCAAGTGCGCTCGCCGGGGACCCCGATCTACGGAAGTGCTCGACGAGGACGTCCTGGACGTCGGCTCCGGAGTTGGTGAAGCCCCAGGCGACGTTGGCGTTGCGGCCGACGATGACGAAGGGGACGCCGGGGAGGGTGAAGCCTTCGACGTCCAGAGGCGTGGAGCCGCCGGCGTGGAGGGAGGCTTCGTACCAGATGTCGGGGGCGTTGAGGCCGAGGTGCATGTCGTTGGAGAGGAGAGGGGCGCCGGTGGCGGTGTGGGAGCCGGCGACGACCCAGTTGTTGGAGCCGTCGCGGCAGCCGTTGCACTGGTGGGCGCGGAGGTCGGCGAAGATGCGGAGGAGGTCTTGCGGGGACGTGTGCGCGCGGGCGAGCGTTGGGTTCGGCGGGGGTTCGAGAGTGGGTGGAGGGGTGCTGGCAGCTGCGAACCCATGTCTGAAGTTCCAGACATGGGGCACCCGGTTGTGTCGCTGGTCGGCGAAGGGTGATCGCCCGCACGCTCATTCGCGATGAGACTGCGGTAGGAATGGGGCACCCGTGTGCTGCGCGCACGGCGAGCGTTGGGTTCGGCGGGAGTCGAGACGCGACTGGGTGGGGTCGAGGGGGATTTGCTGGATGGGGGCGGAGGGGGCGGTGAGGTTGGGGGGCTGCTGGGTGGGTGGCTGGTCGCGCCAGGAGCCTACGGGGTAGAGGTCGGGGAGAAGGTTGGCGGGGAGGGCGGTGGAGAGGGCTTCGCGGTTGAGCTTGGTGGGGAAGTCGGTGGAGAGGTCCTGGGCCATGACGATGCCGATGAGGAGGGAGTCGCGGGGCAGCCAGGGGTCGGGGGTGTAGTGGAGGATGTGGAACTCGACGGGGAGGGTGTTGGGGCCGGAGGAGCCGTCATGGGAGTGGATGTAGGCGTTGACGCCGTTGGCGTAGGCCTGGAGCTGGTGGAGCTGGTCGGGGGGAAGGACGGCGACGGCGCGGTCGGCGGCGGCGCGGAGCTGGAGGATGCGCTGCTCGCGATCGTGCTGGATCATGGTGGGGCCGAGGATCTCGGCGAGGGTGCCGGCGCCGTGGCGGCGGAGGGCATCCATCTGGAAGAGGCGGTCGGCGGCGGTGATGTAGCCCTGGGCGAAGAGCAGGTCGTCGAGGTTGGCAGCGTGGATGGAGGGGACACTCTGGGCGTCGCGGGTGACGGTGACGGGGGCGGAGAGGCCGGAGACGGGGACGGTGCCGTCGAGGAGGCCCTGGTTGGCGAGGAGGTTGGCGCGCAGGTCGTGGCGGAGGACGACGGCGGTGATGGCGAGGGTGAGGGCGGCCAGGAGGAGCAGGACGCCGAAGGTGACGAGGATGCGGCGCAGGGTGCGGGTGCTGATGGGAGGCTTCAGGCCGTGGCGCGGCGTCTTGCGCGAGGCGGGGACTCGGGGTGGTGGGGGTGGAGCGGTGGCGGAGGGGCGTCGCGTCGTCGGGGTTCTCGGGCGTGGAGGGATACATAGGCTATAGCGATTCTAGGCGAGGGTTCGCGCGGACGGGGAGGGTCCTGCGCGGGCGGCGAGCGTTTAGCGGCATGGGGGCGCGACGGTGGTGCGGTAGCCGGTCAGGCGGCGGCTGAGTCGCGATGGGAGAGATGGGGGATGGGGGAGGGGTTGAGGTGCGAGGAGGGGTCGGGATCGCCGGGAAGCTCGAGGGGCGGCTGGGGCGAGGGGCTGGTGAAGCAGAAGAGGACGAGGATGGCGAGCAGGAAGACGGGGATGCAGAGGACGCTGCCTTCGGGGCCGACGGTTCCTCCGGAGTAGAGTGGCTTGCCGAGGGCGTGGGTGGCGAAGAGACGGCCCTGCATGAGGCCGCCGCTGTCGGGAACGCCGTAGAGGAAGGACTGGCCCCAGTCCCATGCGGCGTGGAAGCCGATGCCCCACCAGAGGGAGCCGGTGCGCCAGAGAGCGACGACGAAGATCATGCCGGCGAGGAAGACCTGGAAGAGGCCGAGCCAGTTCTCGCCGGCGTTGCGGATGTGGCCGGAGAGGAAGAGGGCGGAGGTGAGGACGGCGGCGATCCAGAAGGCGATGGTGCGGGCGCGCGCGGGGGAGACGAGGTTGCCGAGGGAGACGAGGCCGCGGGTGAGGGTGAACTGGAGATAGCCGCGCATGGAGTACTCCTCGGTGAGGCCGACGAGGAGGAAGCCGAAGAGCTGGAGGAGGCCCCAGTAGAGGATGGAGCGGCCGCCGCGGTCGAGGCGGGAATCGAAGGCGAGGAGGTGGAAGGAGTGGAGGGCGAGGATGAGCAGGGAGATGGAAGGCGATGCCCCAGAAGGAGCCGGCGAGCAGGCGGCGGATGGGGTGGGCTCCGCCGAGGCCGAAGGCGGAGAGCTTGCGATGCTCGATGGCGGCCATGAACCAGCTGACGAAGAAGAAGACGGCGAAGATGAGCGAGCTCGCCGGTGATCATGTAGGCGAGGGGCATGGGCTGGTGCGCGTCGGGCTGGGCGAAGAGGGGCTTGGCGGGAGGCGCTGGTTTGCCGGTTTTGGCTGCTGCTGCGGCGGCGGCGTGCTCGCGCTGCTGGTGGACCTGGTGGCCGACCAGGTAGAAGCCGCCGAGGATGGCGCCGAGGATGGCGAAGTAGATGAGGAGGCTCCAGAAGGCGCGGAGACCGAAGGGGCCGAAGAAGTACTTCGCGTACGGGTTCTGCGCGGACGGCGAGGGGTCCTGCGCGGACGGCGGGAGTGGGAGCGGCGGTGGGTCGTTGGAGGGGAGTTGCGGGGGTGTGGAGTCCATGCGATGAGCCTCTGGAGGTGGGCGTTGACTTGGTGCGGTGAGGGTTTCGACGATGATACGCGCGGGCGGAGGCGTTGGTTTCGTCAGGGTGTCAGATATTCTGTTGAAGACACAAGGAAAGCAAGAGGACGGCGCGCGTGAACTGTCGAGTTTTTTATCACGATAAATGTTTTGATGGCGCTTGCTCGGCCGCGGTGTTTACGCGGTTTCACCGGGAGTGCATCGCAGGCGGCGGATGGCTCGGCTTGGCGGTATAGCTACCAGGGGCTGGTGCATCGGGCGGGGTCGCTGTTTGAAGAGAGCTGGTTCGATGCGCGGGGTGAGAATGCGATCGTCGACTTCAAGTATTCGGCGTCGCCGAAGTTGACGTGGTGGTTCGATCATCATCTGTCGGCGTTTATGACGGAGAAGGATGAGGCGACGTTTCAGCGCGGGCAGAGGGATGGGACCGAGACGATGCGGCAGTTCTTCGATCCGACGTATACGAGCTGCACGAGCTTGATTGCGCATGTGGCGAGCACGAAGTTCGGGATGGATGTGGCTCCGCTGCGGGAGCTGATCCACTGGGCCGATATTGTGGACGGGGCGAAGTATGAGAGCGCGAAGGCGGCGGTGGAGATGGCCGAGCCGGCGATGAAGCTGACCATGGTGATTGAGAGCGCGCCGGAGGAGGAGGGCGAGTCGGTCTCGAAGAAGTTCATTCCGCTGCTGACGGAGATGCCGCTGCAGCAGGTGCTGGATCAGCCGTTTGTGCAGGAGCTGCTGGGGCCGCTGATGGAGCGGCACTGTTGCGACGCTGGAGTTGATTCGGGAGCGCGCGGTGTGTGAGCGGGGCGTGATCTCGTTCGACATTACGGACCAGCCGACGGAGGGGTACAACAAATTTATTCCGTACTATTTGTTTCCCGAGGGGACGTATAACGTGGGGCTGTCGAAGTCGAGCTTTCGGACCAAGGTGAGTGTGGGGACGAATCCGTGGACGAAGAAGAGTGCGGGAGAGCTCGCGAATATTGCGGCGATCTGCGAGCGGTATGGCGGGGGAGGACATGCGCGGGTGGGGGCGATCAGCTTTCCGGTGGATAGGGAAGAGGAGGCGCGGGCCGCGGTGCGGGAGATTGTGGGGGAGTTGGAGAGAAGCGGCTGCTAGCCGTTGGCTTTTAGCTGCTAGCTAGAGCAACGTGCACGAGGCAATGGCAATGCGGGGGTCCTTCGGTGCGCTCGGATGACGGCGAAATGCACGCGAGGCAATCGGCAAGTGCAACGGCAAGGGCAACTGTGCAAGGTGCAAGTCAGCAACGGGAACGGCAACAGCAACGTCAACGGCTAGTGCGAGGTGTCCTTCGCTGCGCTCAGGATGACGGGAATCACAAGCAACGGCAACGCACAGCAACGTCCAGGCAACTACAGGGGTCCTTCGCTGCGCTCAGGATGACGGCTGCGGAGAGGTGTCGCGTCAGTCGCAGTTAGGCAAGCTAGAGAGCTAGGAGCTAGGAGCTAGAAGCTAAGAGCTAGAAGCTAAAGCTAGAAGCTCATGCCATGGCATGAGCATCGCAGCCCCTCTTCTAGTGGAGGTGGAGTTTGGTGATGTCGTTGAAGAGGACGAAGAAGGCGAAGAGGATGATGCAGACGAAGGCGACCTGGTAGATGACTTCCTTGAACTGCTGGTTGACGTCGCGGCGCATGATGCTTTCGACGATGAGGAAGAAGATCATGCCGCCGTCGAGCAGGGGGAAGGGCAGCAGGTTGAGGATGCCGAGGTTGAGCGAGATGACGCTGACCAGGTTGAGCAGCGGCCAGATGCCCATCTGCGTGGCGATGTCGATCTGCTGCGCGATGCCGACCGGGCCCATCATCTGATTGACGGCGACGTGGCGGGTGAAGAGGCCCTTGAGGACGCGGAGGATCAGCATGGAGCCTTCGCGGGTGTCCTGGAGGGACTGGTGGATGGCTTTGCCGATGGGGAGGCGTTCGACCTCGGCGGGCGGGGGACGATAGGTGAAGCCGAGGCGGTACTCGTCGCCGGCGCCGGGGGTCTCCATCTTCTCAGGGGTGGCGACGAGGGTGATGGGCTGGCCGTTGCGCAGGACGCTGAGGGTGTCGGGGGCGCCCTTGTTGTCCTTGAGGAAGGCGAGCAGCGCGGGGACGGAGTGGAGCTGCAGGCCGTTGATGCTGACGACCTGGTCGCCGGCCTGGAGACCGGCGCGGGAGGCGGGGGTGTCGGCGGAGACGGTGAGGACGCCGATGGGGCCGGGATCCATGCGGGGGATCAGGCCGACGGTCATGATGTCGTCGAGGCCGAACTCGCTGTTGGCGGGAACGGAGACGGTGAGGGTGGTGGTGCGGGGCTGGCCGTTGTGGGTGAAGGCGATGGGGACGGGGCGATTGAGGTTGAGGGCGGACTCCTCGAAGATCTGTTCCCAGGTGGGGTTGGCGACGCGGTTGAAGCGGGTGATGGTGTCGCCGGCGGCGAGGCCGCCGGTGGCGGCGGGGGTGCCTTGCGGAACGTAGTCGACGATGGCGGCGCCGTTGAGGTACTGGTCGACTTCGTGGTGGTAGTGGGCGACCAGGAAGAGCAGGAAGAAGGCGAGGACGAAGTTGAAGACGGGGCCGGCGACGGCGATGAGGACGCGCTGCCAGCGGGGCTTGGCGGTGAGGTCGTCGGGGGCGGGTTGGCGGAGGGGGCGGCTGGTTGAGGGCCAGCTCGCCGCGGACCGGCAGGGGAGCTCCGTCGCCGCCGAGCTCGCCGGCCATCTTGACGTAGCCGCCGAGGGGGAGGAGGGAGATGCGGTAGTCGGTATCGCCGTAGCGGAAGCCGAAGAGGCGGGTGCCGAAGCCGATGGAGAAGGTTTCGACGCGGACGCCGCAGAGCTTGGCGACGAGGAAGTGGCCGAGCTCGTGGATGAGCACGAGGAGGCCGAGGACGATGGCGAATTCAATGACGACGAAGAAGATATGCATGCGGACTAGCGGGAGACCTTAGCAGTATATCGGCAGGATGGAGCAAGACGATTCACTTGCTCAGGATGAAAAAACGTGAGAGGCCGCAACGAGCTCGGTGGCTTGTTCGCGGGCCAGGAGGTCGGCTGCGAGAACCTCGGGGATGGACGCAGGAGAGCCGGAGGTGGTGAGCGCCAACACCCTTTCGATTGTACGCGGGATGCCATTAAAGGAGAGTTGACCGTCGAGGAAGGCGGCGACGGCGATCTCGTCGGCGGCGTTGAGGGCGATGCAGTGGTTCTGGCTGGCGGCGGCGGCTTCGTAGGCGAGGCGGAGGCAGGGGAAGCGGGTGAGGTCGGGGGTCTGGAAGTCCAGCTGGGAGAGGGCGGCGAGGTCGAAGGTGAGGTCGCTGACGCGACGCGGTCGGGCCAGGAGAGGGCGTAGAGGATGGGGAGGCGCATGTCGGTGACGGAGATCTGGGCGAGGATGCTGCCGTCGATGTACTCGACCAGGGAGTGGATGGTGGATTGGGGGTGGACGGTGACCTGGACGCGCGACGGGGGGAAGGTTGAAGAGGCGGCAGGCTTCGATGATCTCGAGGCCCTTGTTGAGCATGGTGGCGGAGTCGATGGTGATGCGCTGGCCCATGACCCAGGTGGGGTGCTTGAGGGCCTGGGCGGGGGTGATGCGGTCGAAGTCGGCGAGCGGGGTGTTGCGAAAGGGGCCGCCGGAGGCCGTGAGCCAGATCTGCTTGACTTCGGCGGCGGTGCCGGCGCGGAGGCATTGGTGGATGGCGTTGTGCTCGGAGTCGATGGGGAGGAGGTCGACGTTGTGCTCGCGGGCGGCGGCGAGGATGAGGTCGCCGGCGGCGACGAGGCACTCCTTGTTGGCGAGGCCGATGGTCTTGCCGGAGAGCACGGCCGCGTAGGTGGCTTCGAGGCCGGCGACGCCGACGATGGCGGAGACGACGAAGTTGACTTCGGGGAGGGTGGCGACGCGGACCGTGCCGGCGGTGCCGTGGACGACTTCGATGCCGGTGATGCCGTGCTGCTTGGAGGCGGGTGGAGAGCTGGTCGGCGAGGGGTTCGGTGGCGACGGAGACGACCTGGGGGTGCCAGCGGCGGCATTGCTCGAAGACGATGTCGAGGTTGGAGCCGGCGGCGAGAGCGATGGGATGAAAGCGGTCGGGGTGGGACTCGCAGATGCTAAGAGTGCTGCGGCCGATGGAGCCGGTGGAGCCGAGGATTGCGATCTTCTTCACAGTGTTTATTTTAGTCCGTGCGGCGGCGGTACGGCGACGGGAGTGGATTTGGGCGGGCGGGTGAAAGAATGCCACCCTCGGCGTGAGGGTTCGAGGGTGGCTTGGGAGGGTGGTTCGAGGGTTCGATATTCCCTCGGGGCTAAAGCCCGTTTCCATTGGAGGCAATGAAGGGCAAGGGCAAAAGCAAGAGCAACGGCAAGGGCAAGAGCAAGCAACGGCAACAGCAGGGCAACAGCACCTACAGCAACGGCCAATGACAGGGGTCCTTCAGCTATTGCTCAGGATGACAGGCAAGGGCAAACGGAAGCAACTGCAGAGTGCAACTGCAACTGCAAGTGCAAGTGCAAGTGCAAGTGCAAGTGCAAGTGCAAGTGCAAGTGCAAGTGCAAGTGCAAGTGCAAGAAGCAGACTGCAAGAGGGCAACGGCAGGGGCAACAGCAACAGCAACAGCAACGGCCAATACAGGGGTCCTTCGCTGCGCTCAGGATGACGGCATGAAACGAACAACTGCAAGTGCAAGTGCAAGTGCAAGTGCAAGTGCAAATGCAGGTGCGCCCCGGGATTGGGGCGCACTGTGGGGGAGTTAGGCGGTGATGGGTTCGGGTTCGAATTGCTCTTCTTCGGTGCTGCCGGGAAGGGCGTTGGTGGAGGTTTCGCCGTGCGAGATGGTGGTGGAGACTTTGTCGAAGTAGGCGGTGCCGACGAAGCGCTGGTGGCGGACCGCGCCGTAGCCCTGGTCGGCGAGGGCGAACTCGCGCTGCTGGAGGTGGGAGTAGGCGAGCATGCCGTCGTGCTTGTAGGCTTCGGCCAACTCGAACATGGAGAGGTTGAGGGCGTGGAAGCCCGCCAGGGTGACGAACTGGAACTTGTAGCCCATGGCGGCGAGGTTCTTCTGGAAGGCGTGGATCTCGGGTTCGGAGAGTTTCGCGCGCCAGTTGAAGGAGGGGGAGCAGTTGTAGGCGAGGAGCTTGCCGGGGAACTGCTTGTGGATGGCGGAGGCGAATTTTTCGGCTTCGGCGACGTTGGGCTCGGAGGTCTCGCACCAGATGATGTCGGCGTAGGGAGCGTAGGCGAGGCCGCGGGCGATGGCGCAGTCGATGCCGCCGTGGATGCGGCAGAAGCCTTCGACGGTGCGCTCGCCGGTGACGAAGGGGGCGTCGAGGGGATCGCAGTCGGAGGTGAGGAGCTGGGCGCCGTTGGCGTCGGTGCGGGCGACGAGCAGGGTGGGGACGCCGAGGACGTCCGCGGCGAGGCGGGCGGCGATTAGTTTTTGCACGGCTTCGCGGGTGGGGACCAGGACCTTGCCTCCCATGTGGCCGCACTTCTTGGCGGAGGAGAGCTGGTCTTCGAAGTGAACGCCGGCGGCTCCGGCTTCGATCATGGACTTCATGAGCTCGAAGGCGTTGAGGGTGCCGCCGAAGCCGGCTTCGGCGTCGGCGACGATGGGGAGCATCCAGTCGATGGTGTCGGCGGTGTTGTCCGGGTGTTCGGCAGCTTCGCTGTGGTGGATCTGGTCGGCGCGGAGGAGGGCGTTGTTGATGGCCTTGACGACGGTGGGGACGCTGTTGACGGGGTAGAGGCTTTGGTCGGGGTACATCTGGCCGCCGGTGTTGGCGTCGGCTGCGACCTGCCAGCCGGAGAGGTAGATGGCCTTGAGGCCGGCCTGGGCCATCTGCACGGCCTGGTTGCCGGTGAGGGCGCCGAGGGCGGCGATGTGGGAGGGCTTCTGGAGCTCGTTCCAGAGGCGTTCGGCACCGGCGCGGGCGAGGGAGTATTCGATGTGGACCGAGCCACGGAGCGCGTAGACGTCTGCGGCGGTGTAGCCGCGCTGAATGCCTGTCCAGCGGGGGGACTTCCAATCATCTTCGATCTGCTGAATCTGCTGTTGTCTGGTCATGATGCTGCTCCTTGTTTGGCGTTGGATGCGAATGGGGTGGTTGCCTTAACTCGGAGTAGAGTGGATTGCGCATGCAATAGCAAACAGGGGTGGTACGAAGTGTGCGAGTAACGAAGTGTGCCATGTGACGGCGAACACAGAGTGCGGCGCCGGAGACTGGTGAAGTGGACAGAGGTGCGAGATGAACACTGCGAGAGTTCAGGAGCCGATGGTGCATGGAGGTGGGGCGAGACGGATGCCGAAGGGGATGCCGGCGAGACGGTATGCGGCGGACGGGGAGTGGCTGGCGGCGCTGACGGATTGCCTGCGGCGGAGGAGTATCGCGGAGGGGATCAAGCTGCTGAACCGGGCAGAGCCGTGCTGGGTGTCGATGAAGGTGAATGACCGGCATGGGGCGGACGTGCTGTTGATGCTGGCGCAGTGGGTGGATGTGGGGTATCGCGATCCGCAGCTGCTGCGCGAGCGGCTGGAGCGGCTGACGGGCGCGGAGCGGGAGCAGATGGGCGTGGCGGCGTATATGCGGGTGCGGATGGCGGAGGCGTTCTATGCGCTGTCGACGAATGATGCGGGGGAGGCGATCCGGATATTGGGTGGGCTGCTGCAGATGGAGGATGTGTTCCAGGATGCGGAGTTGAGGGCGCTGGCGAACCTGTGGAAGGGGCGGGCTCATCGCAAGAAGGCCGATTACGACATGGCGCGGGACCATCTGCAGGCGGCGCTGGAGATTGCGCGGACGCTGCCGGGGTCGGAGGCGCTGGTGGCGATCCTCAAGATTCAGCAGGCGTGGATTGTGTTTCAGTATGGCGACAGCGCGGGCGCGCTGCGGATGCTGGATGAGGCGGAGACGACGCTGCGGGAGACGGACCACTGGATTGCGCTGGGGAATATCGAGAGCGCGCGGGGAAGGATTGTGCGGCGGCATGGAGACTATGCGCGGGCGGTGACGCACTTTGAGCGTGCGGTGGCGCTGTATGAGATCAGCCATCCGCACCATACGAACCTGGCGCGGGCGGTGACGAATTTGAGTTTTGTGAAGCGGCTGCTGGCGGCGCAGTTGAAGAGGCATATCGACGTGACGGCGGCGCGGAAGGTGGGCAAGGGCGAGGGGGGAAGGGCGGGAGAGGCCGGGCGGTCGGGAGAGGCCGGGCGGTCGGGAGAGTCGCGGCTGCGGGAGTTTCATCGGCAGTATCAGGAGCTGTACCGGAGCGCGATTCTGGAGCTGGAGCGGGCCAAGGAGATCTGCATGCTGCATGGGGAGCATGGCGGGTTGGGGTCGGCGCTGTTGAATGCGGGGTATCTGCACCTGGATGTGGGCGACCTGGGGATGGCGGCGAAGGAGGCGGCGCAGGCGCTGGAGATTGCGGAGGCGCACCATAACGTGCTGCTGAAGGCGAGGGCGTGCACGCTGATGGGGATGATTGAGAATGCGCGGGTGGAGGAGCTGCTGGGGTCGGCGGAGGAGATTCCTCACTATGCACGGCTGGCGAAGCAGCACTGCATGGAAGCCGTGGCGCTCGCTCAATCGATGGAGAACAAGCGCGTGCTGCTGAATGCGTACGTGGCGCTGGGAGAGACGGCGGCGAATAATTTCTTTCACGACTATGAGCTGGCGCAGCGGTGCGTGGATGCTGCGTCGGGACTGCTGGAGCCGGAGGATGCGGATTACGCGGTGGACGAGCTGAATACGCTGAAGGCGCGGCTGCTGAAGGTGGTGGGGATCGAGGACACGCTGCGGGCGTGGTCGCAGGGGATTGTGACGGGGAAGAGCTTCCAGGAGGTGACGGAGCAGTTTGCGCAGATGGTGATTCCGCGGGTGTGGATGCGGGAGGAGTGCAAGATTTCGCGGGTGGCGAAGAAGCTGGCGATGTCGCCGCAGAAGGTGAGGCGGCTGGTGAAGCGGTCGTCGCTGGGGGAGCGAGGGGCGGGGATTGGGCGGTTGGGCAAGGCTGGAGCGTGAACGGTCTGTAACGGCGGGGGGCGGATGGGTTAAGCGAGAATGAGGGAGTCGCTGCACCGGCGAAGCCACCGCGCGATGAGAGACGGACGAGAGACGCACCGAGAGACCCTTCATGAACAGCAAGGACACGGCACATTTGATTGAGGCGCTGGCCAGCAACTGGCAGGCGGAGATGCGGGGATATTACACGTACCAGGCGCTGAGCGAGCAGGAGAGCGACCCGCAGCGGCGGCGGACGCTGCGCAATTTAGCGCTGGCGGAGAAGCATCACGCGGATCTGTGGGCGACGCGGATGACGGCGCTGGGCGCGGCGATTCCGAAGTACGATGGACCGGCGACGGGCGAGGCGGGATCGCTGGCGACGAGGGTGGGCGGACAGGATCTGGCGCTGCGGCGGCTGGAGCTGGATGAGAGTCGCGACATTGCGCGGTATGGGAAGCAGATACGCGAGCTGGGCGATGCGGAGAGCATTGCGATTCTGAAAGAGGTGATCTCGGATGAGGCGGATCACTACCTGACGCTGGGAGGCCTGATCCGGCATCATCTGCCTGCGGAGCCGCTGGAGCCGGAGGCGGCGCAGCAGGCGCTGGATGAGCTGGTGGCGGAGCGGGAGAAGGGGCAGCCGAAGGCGGCGAGCTGGATTGGCGATGCGATCTATGGGGTGAATGACGGGCTGGGGGCGATCTTCGGGATTGTTTCGGGCGTGTCGGGAGCGACGCTGGGGAACAGCAAGTTTGTGCTGATTGCGGGGCTGGCGGGGATGTTTGCGAGTGCGCTGTCGATGGGCGCGGGAGCGTACCTGGCGGCGAAGAGCGAGCGCGAGATCTATGAGGCGGAGTATGCGCGCGAGCGCGATGCGGTGGAGAACAATGAGGCCGAGGCGCGGGAGTTGCTGTCGCTGACGTACCAGGTGCGGGGGTTGTCGGCTGAAGATGCGGACCACTTTGTGGGGCACATTGCGGAGAAGAAGGAACAGCTGGTGGACGCGCTGGCGCAGGGAGCGGCTGCATGTGAGCGAGGAGGGGTTGAGCAAGCCGTGGGTGTCGGCGACGACGGGCGCGCTGTCGACGGCGGTGGGCGCGCTGGTGCCGGTGATTCCGTTCTTCTTTCTGCAGGGCATTCCGGCGATTGTGATGGCGGCGGTTGTGTCGCTGGCTGGCGCACTTTGCGGTGGGCGCGGCGAAGTCGCTGATCACGATTCGGTCGTGGTGGAGCAGCGGGCTGGAGATGACGTTCGTGGGGCTGATTGAGGGCGTGGTGACGTACGTGATCGGGATTGGGATTGGGCGGTTTGCTTGAGAGAGAGAGCAGCTTCTAGCTCTTAGCTTCTAGCTTCTAGCTTTCTGCTAAGGCAGGGCGTTGCGTGCGGATCTGTGGGCGAGGGTAAGGGTGGCGTTATGGAAAGGGAGCGGGTGGGCTCCCTTTTGTTCGGGGACAGGCTAGCTGACCAGCTTGGCTTCTGGTTCGGTGGTAGGGGCATCGGTGGGCAGGGGTTTGCTGCTGCTGAAGAGGCCGTAGCGTTTGAGCATGAGGAGCCAGAGGCCGACGCCTGCGAGGAAGAGGACGAGGAAGACGGGAAGGACGGCCCACTGGGTTTTGACGGCGAAGGTGTGGGGGTGGAAGTAGGGTTCGAGGTAGGCGTCGCGCAGGATGTCGCGCAGGATGGTCATGGTGAGGATGACGACGGCGAGGAGGGCGGAGACACCGTAGGCGGCGAGGCGGATGTTCTGTTTGCGCAGGGCGTCCGACATGAGGAAGATGGCGGCGACGGTGCCGAGGATGCCGATGCCGAAGAGGATGCTGGCAAGGGGGTTGTCGCCCATGAAGAGCATGCGGAGGTCGCGGGGAATGCTGACGAGGAACCAGCTGCCGATGATGAACTGGGCCATGGTGGCGTACAGGAAGGCCTTGCCGCCGTATTGGAAGAGATAGCCGGCGTATGCGCGGTCGGAGTTCCAGCGGACGAGCGCGAGGAGGACGAGCAGGATGCCGCCGACGGCGATGGCCGAGGTGACGAAGTGCAGGTAGCGCGGGATCAGCGTTGGGTCAGAGAGGTTGGAGCTCCAGCCGCTGGGGGAGGCGAAGTACTTGGCGGCCCAGTGCATGGGGGACTGCATGAGGGTGACGTTGTTGGAGTAGATGAAGGCGATGATCAGGACCAGGGCGAGGCTGCCGAGCAGGACGAAGCCCGAGGGGCCGGGGCGGCGCTCGCCGTTGTAGGCGACCAGGTAGAAGCCGTAGTAGGCCATGACGAGCAGAACCAGGATGAGGAACCAGGGCCAGGCGATGAGGATGGTCGAGGTGTAGAAGTACTGGCCGTAGAGGACCTGCACGAAGAGCAGGGGCGCGATGCCGATGGTGATGGTGGCGGCGAGGAAGACGGGGATCTTCCTGGAGAGGTCGAGGAAGATGCGGTTGCGAAACTCCTTGCCCTTGGAGGTGAAGCGGGCGAGGACGGCGAGGAAGGCTCCGCCGAGCATGAAGTTCATGGCGAGGATGTGGAGGAAGAAGGTGACGAGCAGCAGCAGCTTGAAGAGCCAGTAGGGAGCGGGGAGCGGGTTGGGGTCGAGGGTGGGAACCATGCTGGGGTCGATCATCTTAGTTACCTCCTTCGGCCGCTGGGCGGGGTTGATTCTGGGCGTGCTGCGCGGGTTGCGCTGGGGGGCGCTGGGAGTTGATGTACTGGACGAGGGCGGAGCGCTGGGCGTCGTTCAGCTTGAGGTCGGGCATGAGGGGGAAGAGGCTGGTGAGGTCCTTGAGGGAGTCGGCCGCGGCTTGCGGATCGGTGACGATGGCGGCGAAGAACTGGTCGTTGGGGTGGTCCTGGTGGCACATGGAGCAGTTGTTCTGGTAGATGAGCTTGCCGTCGGTGGAGGGGATGGGGGTGGTGGTCTGGAGGGTATTGAGGTAGGCGGCGAGGGCGTCGCGTTCGGGGTCGGTGCCGGCGAAGGGCGGCATGACGCCGTTGTGCATGAGGGAGAGGCCGGAGAGCATGGCGCGGGTGGTGGCGGCGTCCCACTGGCGCTGGGCGAGGAGTTGGTGGATGCCGCGGTAGCTGTTGGCGGTGTGGCAGGCCTGGCACTCGACGCGGAAGATCTCGTGGCCGACGGCGACCTGGTTGCCGGGGGTGATGGTGCGTTCGTTCACCCATTGGGCGGCGTGGAGGACGCCGACGGTGTTGAGGTTGTCGACGGTGAAGCCTCCGTCGCCGGGCATGGCGGCGGCGTAGAGGGAGTTGTCGTAGAGATAGTTTTCGATGACGAAGGGCTTGCGCACGTCTTCGCGGACGAACTCGAAGGAGTCCATCGCACCGAGGGCGACGAGGCCGATGACTAATGCGAAGACCAGGTGCATGCGGCGGGGGGTGAAGAGGGCCAGCAGCATGAGGACGAAGGTGACGGCCAGGAGGGTCCAGGCGAGGAAGGCGTAGTGGGTGGCGGTGGGCATGGGGCCGCGGGCGCTGAGGAAGAGCGCGGCGGGGACCTCGTGGATGTACCACCAGCCGAAGGGGACCAGGGCGAGGAGGGAGGGGATGGTCCAGAGGGCGCCCCAGCGGACGATGCGTGCTTTGAGGGCGAGGTCTTTCTGGACGCTGGCGGTGACGAGGGCGTAGATGCCGGCGAGGGCGAGGCAGATGGCGGTGCGGAAGAGCAGGGAGGGCCAGTAGGTGGGGTTGAAGAAGCCGATCCAGAACTTGTGGACGTCGATCCAGCTGCCCGGGGTGAGCATGAAGGTGATGATGCCGTTGATGACGACGAGGCTGGCGAAGGCGGTGAGGAAGTAGATCCAGCCGTACCACTGGTGGAGTTTGGGGGTGAGCTTGTCCCAGCCGCTGAGGTAGAGGAGGGCGGAGGTGATCTCGAGGAAGAAGAAGACCCACTCGATGGCCCAGCCCCAGACGAAGATGTGAATGAGGTTGCTGGTGGCGGTGGGGGAGATGAGGCCGATGGTGAACCAGATGCCGACGCCCGAGACGGCACCGTAGACGACGGTGAGCAGGACGAAGAACTTGGTGTGGGCCTTGAGCCAGTGGAGCAGGGCGTGGTCGTTGGACTTGAGGGCCTTGCGCTCGGTGAGGACCAGGAAGAGGCCGCCGCCGACGGCGAAGTGGGAGACGAAGACGTGGAGTCCGGCTACGAGAGCGATGAGCAGGCCGGCGCCAAAGGATACGTCCCAGATGGGGTAGTTCATGATGCTTCCTCTCGCCTGAGCGCGTGCGGGCAGAAGAGCGCGGCTACGCGGTGGGACTGTGGGCACGGGAGAGAGAGGAGAGCGCGGAGAGACAGAGGATAGCGCACGTGGGGTCTCTGATCGGCACACTTGGACCGGAGCCGGCGAACTGCTCCCCTCGTCATCGTGCTAGGGGTAACCCTATAGGCGGTCCTGCGACGCTGCTGTGACGGTGATCACCAAGGGGAGGCATAGACTCGGATGAAGCTTACTACTAAGGGACTGTCGCACGGAGTGACAGCGTGAAGGAACGACAAGCGTCTCCGCTGGAGAGGCTGAGCGTCTGCTTGCACGACCGGAGGTCATCGTTTTGCTATCGGAAAGAATTCTTACGCCCGTGCTTCGGTTTGTGACGCGGGATGCGTTCCGGCTGGAAGAGATGGGCGCGGTCCGGTTCCCGGGACCCAAGCCGGGGCGGCAGTACATGCTCTATATCCATGTGCCGTTCTGCGATGTGTTGTGTCCGTATTGTTCGTTCAACCGGTTTGCGTATAGGGAACAGGCAGCGAGAGCGTATTTTGTGAGCCTGCGGGAAGAGCTGCGCATGACGGCGTCGTTGGGGTACACGTTCAAGTCGCTGTATTTCGGCGGCGGCACTCCCACGATCTTGCTGGATGAACTGATTACCACGATCGATCTGGCGAAGGAGTTATTTGGGATTCAGGATATCTCGTGTGAGACGAATCCGAACCAGTTGGAGCCGGAGTTGGCGGAGAGGCTGGCGGGAAGGGTGCAGCGGATGTCGGTGGGGGTGCAGAGCTTCGATAACACGCTGCTGCACAAGGTGAGCCGGCTGGAGCGCTTTGGGGATGGCGAGCAGATCCTGAAGAGAATTCATAGCGTGGCGGGGATGTTTCAATCGCTGAACGTGGACATCATCTTTAATTTTCCAGGCCAGACGAGGGAGGTGCTGCTCAACGACATTGAATGCGCGAAGGGATCGGGCGCCAACCAGGTCACGTTTTATCCGCTGATGAGTCCGCGGTCGGTGGTGAGGTCGCTGAAGCAGACGGTGGGCACGGTGACGTACGACCAGGAATACGACGACTATCGGCTGATTCTCGAGACGATGGCGGCAGGCTATGAACAGACGACGGGGTGGGCGTTTTCGCGCAGGAATGGCGGGTTGATCGATGAGTACATTGTGGACACCGAGGAGTACGTGGGGCTGGGGTCGGGAGCGTTCAGTTACCTGGATGGGACGATCTACGTGAACACGTTTTCCCTGAAGAACTATGCGGAGGCGATTCAGGGCGGGCGCAGGCCGGTGATGGGAGCGAAGTCGTATAGCCGGCATAACCAGATGCGGTATCACTTCCTGATGGATTTGTTCGGGTCGGGGCTGGACCGCAAGCTGTTCCGGGAGCGATTTGGATTGCCGGTTGAGCTTGGATTACCGCTGGAGCTGGCCTACTTTGCCGCCAACGGAGCGCTCGATGATTCGAATCCAGGGAAGATCACGCTGACGATCCGGGGGAAGTATCTTTTTGTGGTGATGATGCGCGAGTTCTTTATCGGGATTAATGAATTCCGCGATCAGGCGCGCCAGGCGTTGACGATTGAGGATGGGACGGAAGGAAGCATCTGCCCGGCGCGCAAGGAGCTGGAGAGCATTACGCTGGTGCCGCGGCGGTTGGTATCGTAGGAACATGCCGGGGTTGGGCGGATACAGCGCGGTGAGAGTGGCGGCGATGGGGTTGGCGGCGTGCCTGACGTTGCTGCCGGTGGTGGCGATGGGGTTCTGGGGCGAGTGGATTGTGCGGCAGACGGAGAGCCTGCCGACGTGGGTGCGGGTGGCGGGGCCGGCGGTGCTGTGCGTTCCGTATGCGCTGGTGAGCTGGGCGGGAGGGATGTTCCGGTGGACGTGGCTGCTCGGGTACGCGCTGCTGCCGGTGGTGGTGGCGGGGTTGATGCTGGATGGGAAGCGGGTGGATCCGGAGCAGAGGGGGACGTGGCGGGAGTGGCTGGTGCTGGGGGTGCTGGGGTTGGCGGTGGATCTGCGCTGGATGGAGAGGGCGTGGCCTCCGCACCTGACGGCGTTCAACAAGATGCTGCTGCTGGATGTGGGGATCTATGGGTTGCTGGTGCTGCGCGAGCTGGATGGGGTGGGGTTCGATCTGCGGCTGAGGCTGCGGGATCTCTGGTTGGGGGCGCGGGAGTATCTGCTGTATGCGCCGGCTGCGGTGGCGCTGGGGTTGGGGATGGGGTTTCTGCATGCGCATGCGCGCTGGCCGTCGGTGCTCCAGGCGGTGGGGGCGCTGGTGTTTACGTTTCTGTTCATCGCGATTCCAGAGGAGCTGTTCTTTCGCGGGTGGGTGCAGAATCTGCTGGAGCGACGGCTGGGACGGGTGCCGGCGCTGCTGGTAACGGCGGTGTTGTTCGGGCTGGCGCACTTCAATAAGCGGGCCGTGCACTTCAACTGGCGCTACGTGGTGATGGCGGCGCTGGCGGGGATTTTTTATGGGCGGGCGTGGCGCCAGCAGCGGAGGGTGGGTGCGTCGGGGATTACGCATGCGCTGGTGGATGCGACCTGGTCGCTGTGGCTGAGATGAGGTCTTGATGGCTCAGGTGAAGGGGATGGGTTCGCGGGTAGGTGAGGTAGCCGAGGCCGACGCGCATGTTGCGCATCACCGCATTGGGTAAGGTGATGGCGAGGGTGATGCCGAGGATGGCGTGGGCGATGGCGAGGGGATAGAGGTTGCGGTAGCGAAGAAAGAGCAGGCAGGCGGCCAGTCCCATGACGAAGGTGACGGCGGTGAGGACGGGGCTGGGGAGGTGGGCGATGGAGAACACCGCGGCGGCGGTGAGGGCGGCGAGTCCGGCGGTGGGGATGAGGAGGCGAAGGCGGCGAAGGAAGAAGTCCTGCAAGAGAAGTTGTTGCACGAACGACCAGAGAGCGTAGCCCCAGTAGCGCTTGAAGAAGGCGATGGGGCCGTGGACGGGGTGGAGGGTGTGGAAGTGGATGGCGAGGGCGATGGAGATGGCGGCGAGGAGCAGGGCGACGGCGACGATCCAGAGGGAGCGGAAGAAGTTCGCGGTGCGGAGGCCCATGGATTGCGCGGAGGTGAAGCCGAAGCAGAGGATGGCGGCGACGACGACGGCGGCGAGGAGGTAGAGGGGGCGCTGCCAGGGGCGGGGTGTCCAGAGGACGATGAGGATGAGGCCGTAGCCGAGGGCGAGCTCGAGCAGAGCGCGCCGCCTGGTGAGTGTGTGGCGAGGGGTTGTGGGCGAGGCCGGAAGGGGTGCATCCGCCATAGGGGGATCTTAGGGGTTTTGGCGGTGGGGATCAAAGTTGAGGGGCGTTTGGGGCGCGGATTGGGGTGCTGCGATCGCTGGATCTGGGTGACCCATGTCTCTGTAGCCTCCCATGTCTCAAGGGCGAGACATGGGGCACCCAGATGGTTTTGTCACGATTTCACCCTCGTGGAGTCGCGGGCTACAGAGCGTGTTGCTGGAGGAAGGAGGTGCGGAGGGCGGTGTCGCGGAAGGCTTCGGTGCCTCCGGGGCGGAGGGTGGAGAGGGCTCCGGTGAGGTTGGCGAAGGAGGCGGCGCGGAGGGGATCGTCGCCGTTGAGCCAGGCGCGGAGGAAGCCGGCGTTGAAGCTGTCGCCGGCGCCGATGGTGTCGATGGGCTCGACGAGGACGGGAGGGACCCAGTCGCGCTGGAGGCCGTGGGCGGATCGCTGCTGGACGAGGGCTCCGCGGGCTCCGCACTTGACGACGATGAGGGGGACGCGGGGGGCGAGGGCGTCGAGGGCCGCTTCGAGGGTAGACTTGCCGGCGATCTGCTTGAGCTCGTCTTCGTTGGGCAGGAGGAGGTCGATCTTGTCGAGGAGGGTGGGGAGGACGCCGGCCCAGTTGCCGGAGGGATCGTCGTTGGTGTCGAGGGAGAGGGTGAGGCCGGCGTGATGGAGGGCGTCGAAGAGCTCGGGAAGGCCGGGGTGGAGGGCGGTTTGCAGGAAGAGGGAGGAGAGATGGAAGTGGCGGGCGGAGGTGAGGTAGGGGAGGTCGAGGTCGGCGACGGTCATCTCGGCCATGACGCCGGGGTAGGTGAGGATGTGGCGGCGAGCGGCCGTGGGGGAGGAGGAGGGTGACGCCGGTGCCGGTGCCGTTTTGCGGGCGATGTGGGCGGTGTCGATGCCGGCTTCGGCGAGGCGAGCGAGGGCGATGGCGCCCATCTCGTCGCTGCCGACCTGCGAGGTAAAGCCGACGCGGGCGCCGAGGGGGAGAGGTTGTGGGCGAGGATGGAGGACGAGCCGCCGAGGGTGAGGGTGAAGGCGGAGCCGAGCAGCTCGCGCTCGGTGGGCATGTGCTCGGGGAGGCCGTAGAGGATGAGATCGAGGTTGGTTTCGCCGGCGATGGCGATGTCGAGGGGTTTGCCGGAGGTGTTGGGGAGGTGGGGTATGTCATGGAAGGACCTCATATTGTTTTGTTGCGCAAGGATGAGTATAGTGGTTATTATTACTTATCTTTAGTTTCTGTTTAGAATTCTATGGATGTTCGAAAATTGGAGGATGCTGGAGTGAAGAGGACCAGGATGGCGACCATGACGGCAGTGCACAGACGGAGAGCAATGATGACATCGCTGAGGGTTTTATAGGATTGCCAGAGGAAGAGCAGAAGGCGCGGGGCCTGGTCTTTACTCCGAGGGAGATTGCGCAGCAGCCGAAGACGTGGGAGACCACGCTGAAGATCTTCAAGCAGAACCAGCAGCGGATCTGCGACTTTCTGGACGCGGTGGGCGTGCGGGAAGAGCTGGTGGAGCGGCCGGTGGTGATGCTGATCGGCGCGGGGACGTCGGACTATATCGGGCAGGCGCTGGAGTTGTTGCTGCGGCAGAAGTGGGGCTGCGAGGTGTCGACGGTGGCGAGCACGGACCTGCTGCCGAACCTGGCGGAGTATGTGGTGCCGGGGCGGAAGTATCTGTGGATCTCGTTCTCACGGTCGGGGGATTCTCCGGAGGGAGTGGCGGTGCTGGAGCAGGCCATTCCACTGTATCCCGGGGTGGCGCACCTTGTCGTGACGTGCAATGCGAAGGCGCGGATGGCGGAGATCTGCGAGGGATCGAAGCAGGCGTGCGTGGTGGTGCTGGACGATGCGGTGAACGATCGCAGCCTGGCGATGACGAGCTCGTTTACGAACATGGTGGTGATGGGGCAGTGCCTGGCGAATGCGTGGTCGATTGAGGAGTATGCGGGGGTGGTGGCGCAGCTGGTGCATGCGGGCGAGCACATGCTGGCGCGGGCGGCGGAAGAGGCAGGACGGATTGCGGCGCGCGGACTTTACGCGGGTGTGCTTTATCGGTGGCGGAGCGCTGGCGAGCGTGGCGAAGGAGTCGGCGCTGAAGGTGCTGGAGATGACGGCGGGGCAGGTGCAGGCGATGTCGGAGACGGTGCTGGGCTTGCGGCATGGGCCGATGGCGGCGCTCGATACGCAGACGCTGTTTGTGTGTTTTGTTTCGGGCGACGAGCGGCGGGCGAAGTATGCCAGCGACCTGTTGCGGGAGATTGGCGAGAAGGGCATTGTGGGCGAGCGCGTGGTGGTGGGCACGGCGGCGGCGCGGGAGGAGATTGCGCCGTTCTGCGATTCGTATGTGGCTGTCGATGACGCAATCGATGATGCGTACCGGCCGGTGGTGGATGTAATCTTCGGACAGATGCTGGGCTTGTACTGCTCGGTGGCGCATGATCTGAAGCCGGATTCGCCGAGCCCGGATGGGGTGATCAACCGCGTGGTGCAGAAGTTCAGGATTTACTGAGAGCGATGCGTTCCGTATTGCAGCGACATCTGGCGAGGCAGCGGCAGGGAGTGGCGGCCGGGATCTATTCGGTGTGCTCGGCGCATCCGTGGGTGATTCGCGCGGCGGCGGAGCAGGCGGCGGCGGATGGGTCGCTGCTGCTGGTGGAGGCGACCAGCAACCAGGTGAATCAGTTTGGCGGATACACCGGGATGCGTCCCGCGGAGTTTCGCAGCTTTGTGCAGGAGCACGTTGCGGCGGCGGGAGTTGGGCGCGGAGCGGCTGATTCTTGGCGGCGATCATCTGGGGCCGAATCCGTGGCGTGCGCTGCCGGCGGCAGAGGCGATGCAGCGCGCGGAGACGATGGTGGCGGAGTATGCGCGGGCGGGGTTTGGGAAGATTCATCTCGATGCGAGCATGGCGTGCGGCGGTGACCCGGAGCGGCTGTCCGATGAGGTGGTGGCGGAGCGCGCGGCACGGTTGTGCAGGGCGGCGGAGAGTGCTTGCGGCGCGGGCGTTGCTCCGGTGTATGTGATTGGGACGGAGGTGCCGGTGCCGGGCGGGGCGACGCACTCGGTCGCATGCGCTGGAGGCGACCTCGGTGGAGGCGGCGGCGTACACGCTCGCGGTGCATAAGCGGATCTTCGCGGAACAGGGTTTGGGTGAGGTGTGGTCGAGGGTGATCGCGCTGGTGGTGCAGCCGGGCGTGGAGTTCGATCATGATGCGGTGGTGGCGTATGACCGGAAGAAGGCGAGTGCGCTGACGGCGTGGCTGCGGGCGCAGCCGGAGGCGATTGTGTTTGAGGCGCACTCCACCGACTACCAGTTGCCGCAGGCGTATGTGGAGCTGGTGGAGGATGGGTTTGCGATTCTGAAGGTGGGGCCGGCGCTGACGTTTGCGATGCGCGAGGCGCTGGAAGCGCTGGAGGATATGGAGTCGCAGCTGGTTGCGGAGGAGGAGCGGTCGCAGCTGGGCAGCGTGATCGAAGAGACGATGCTGCGCGAGCCGAAGGACTGGATGCCGTACTACGCGGGCAGTCCAGAGGAGCAGAAGCTGCTGCGGCGGTATAGCTACAGCGATCGCGTGCGGTACTACTGGCATCGGCCGGAGATTGCGGTCGCGGTGGATCGGCTGGTTGCGAATCTTGGGAAGGTGAAGGTTCCGGAGAGCATGCTGAGCCGGTACCTGCCGGGGCAGTATCTGCGGGTGCGGATGGGGGAGATCAGCGGGGATCCGGTGGCGCTGATCGTGGACAAGGTGCGGGATGTGCTGCGCATGTATGCTGCAGCGTGCGGGAAACGATAGCCTGGAGGACGATGTGGTTGTCCGGATGGAGCTTTCCTTTACTTTCGACGTTGCATTCGCGAAAGCTCCGTTGTAGTCTTCGTGGAGCATTGTAGAGGTACGCAGGATTATGCAATCGAAGAAGGCGTCGAAGGCCACCACGGTGGCAGCCACGGCAGAGCAGGAACGTGGATCGCAGATGCTGATCGAGGAGCGTCGCCAGTATATTGTTGCGCTGGCGCAGCAGCATGGGCGAGTGCTGGTGGAAGAACTGTCGCAGTCGCTGGGGATCTCGCGGATCACGATCCGGAAGGATCTGGATTACCTGCAGAGCCGCGGCGCGCTGCAGCGAACGCATGGGGGAGCGCTGCTGCCGGGGGTGGGAGCGCTCTCGGATCCGTCGTTGCAGGAGAAGGAAGGGCGGCACTCGAGCGAGAAGCAGAGGATCTCCGCGGCGGCGGTGAGCCTGGTGCAGGAGGGCCAGTGCGTGCTGCTGGATTCGGGAACGACGACGACGGCGATTGCGCGGGCGCTGAAGAAGTTTTCGCACCTGACGATCATTACGAACGCGGTAAACATTGCGGCGGAGTTGAGTGGAACGGACTTCGAGGTGCTGCTGACGGGTGGGTCGCTGCGCAAGAATTCGTTCTCGCTGGTGGGGCCGCTGGCGGAGGATATGCTGCATGACATGCATGCGGACATTTTGTTTCTCGGGGTGGATGGGTTCGATCTCGAGGTGGGATTGACGACGCCGAACGTGATGGAGTCGCGGGTGAATCGGGCGATGGTGAAGGCGGCGACCACGGTGGTGGCGGTGTGCGACTCCACGAAATTCAATCGGCGGAGCTTGTCGAAGATCGTCGACGCGAGTGCGATCCATCATGTGATCACGGACAGCAATCTGCCGAAGGAGACGGCGGAGGCGCTGCGTAGTATCAACATCAAGCTGACGCTGGTGTAGTCGGCGATGATGTAGGCGGAGCTGCGCTAGCGCGTGGGGAGTGCGCTGAGCGTGAGGACTTCGAAGGGGGCGAGATGGAGGGTGAGGCGCTTGCCGGCGCGGGCTTGCTCGACGCGGGAGGGAGTCCAGTCGGGCGCGTCGCGCCAGACGCTGTGGAGTTTGTAGGTGGATGGGGCGGAGGGTTGGAGCTCGAAGGCCTGGGCGACGTCGACGTCGAAGGTCTGGGCTTCGGTGGATGGGTTGCGGAGGGTGAGGATGCCTTCGTGCGGGCTCCATGCGGCCCAACCGTAGACTTGCAGCTTGTCGGGATCGCCGCCGATCCAGTGGACGTCCTTGAGGGTTGAGGCGTGGGCGCGGCTCCAGCGGGCGGCCTCGGCGAGGGTGTCCCAGTTGGCCTTGGTGAGCAGCGAGGGAGTGATGTACATCTCCTGCAGCTGCGTGCCGTTGCCGAAGTAGGAGTGGACTTCGTCGGCGAAGTCGTTGTGCGGATCGGTGGAGAGGTCCTTGGCGTATTGCGCGTAGATGAGGCCGTGGAGCATGAGGGAGTTGAGGGGGAAGAGCGGTCCCTTGAGGACGATGTTCTTGTAGGTCTGCGCGTCGCGATAGGTGATCCAGCGCTGGCGCTGGGAGCCGACGCCGGAGAAGTCGTGGTCCTCGCCGCCGCGCCAGATGGAGTCGGCGTAGAAGAGCCAGAAGGGCGAGGCGGTGGTGCCGGTGGTGAGGTTGATGAAGATGGAGGGCTTCTGCTGGCGGAGGCGCTCGATGAGGTGGATGGCGGCGTCGAAGTCGCTGTCGAAGGCGCTGCCGGGGAAGACGCGGTCGGCGTTGCCGGTGCCGTCGAACTTGAATTGATTGACGTGGTACTTGTCGATCATGTTGAGGCAGGTTTGCTGAAAGAGCTGGAAGTATTTGGGGCCGGAGAGGGCGAAGCCGTTGTTGAGGATCTCGTAGCCGTGGGCGCGGCCGAAGGCGATGCGCTCGGTCTTCTGCTCGGCGTAGCCTCCCCAGGGGGAGAGCCAGACGCCGATGCCGGCGTGATATTTGGTGGCGGCCTCGCCGGTTTTGGTGAAGCCGTTGGGGAAGCCGGAGTCGAAGCCCCAGAGGGAGTTGGGATTGTCCCAGCCATCGTCGAAGAGGAAGGAGTTGAGCTCGACGTGGCGCTGGACGACGAGCTGCTGGCCGAAGGCGTTGATGCGATCGATGGCGCCGGCTTCGCCGAAGCGGTTCTCGAAGCCGAGGTCGTACCAGGAGTTGTAGTGGAGGAAGGGCTGGTAGGGGCGGGGGCGCTCGGTTTCGATGTAGGCGAGGAAGGCGCGGCGGAGCTGGCCGGGTTGCGAGGTGCCGAGGACGGCGGAGTAGACGATGTTCTGGCCGGCGCGGAGGGGGAGATCGCGGAAGAGCGAGGCGCGAACGTTTCCATTCGCGACGGAGTTGATGGAGAGGGGATGCTCGAAGCCGAAGTACAGGTTGGCGTCGACGACGGGCGAGCCTTTGACGGTGCCGTCGACGTGGGCGGCGGGATCGGCGAAGTCGAGGAGGCGGACTTCGGCGAGGGGGAGATCCTGGGTGGTGGCGTGGATGCGGAGGAGCTCGCGGGCGTAGTTGGAGTTGGGGCGCAGGATGAGGCACCAGTCGAAGTTCGCGGCGGTGGCGGGCGAGGTGAAGTTCCAGCAGGAGCTGGCGGGAGCGGGCGCGCTCTCGTGGGTTCCGCGAAGGGCGCGATGGGGATCGGAGGCGATGATGGAGGCGGAGATCGCGGTGGCGCGCAGGCCGGTGGAGCGAAGCTGGGTCTTGTCTTTCAGGACGAGGGTGAAGGCTTCGGGGATATCGAAGGTGCGATGCGAGATGGCGTCGCGGAGCTGCAGGCCGTCGAAGTGATGGTCGCTGACGTGCACCGTGACGGAGAGGGCGCCGGCCTGGAGAGAGGTTGCAGGATGTCGCGAGGCTTGCGCGAGGCATGCGCAGGGCAGTGTGAGGGCGGCGGCGAGGAGCAGAGTCTTGATCGGACGAAGCGGAGCGGCGGATGGACATCGTGCGGGGATCCTGACGAGTTGGGATGCTTGCCTGTAAGAATAATAAAACGAAGTCTATGGATATAGACTTTTATTTCGTTTTATAATTCAGGTCTCACATCCGGAGACCAGGAAGCTGCTTTGAAGAGGCAAGGCAGGATGCACCGGCGGCCGGGAGTAGATGATGAAGAACAGACGCTGAGGAGACCATGATGCCGGAACAAGAGGTGCAGGACAAGTTTATTGCGATGGTTTCGGCGAAGGCGGATGTGCAGTTGCCGACTGAGCGAATTTCATCCGCGCTGCATGTTGACGACTGCGCGGCATGAGGTACGGGTTCCGCGGTTTCCGGCGATCGACTATCACAACCACCTGGATGCGCAGGAGCCGGCGCGGGTGCTCGAGATCATGGATGCATGCGGGATTGAGCACGTGGTGAATATCACGATGAAGGTGGGCGATGAGGCGCTGGCGGTGATGGAGCGGTACCGGTCTGCGGATGCGCGGCGGTTTTCGACGATTGGGTGGATGGATTGGACGGGGGTGGATGGGCGACTTCGATGCGTTTGTGGCGGAGAGTATTAAGCGGCTCGATCGACTGGTGAAGCATGGCGCGGTGGGCTTCAAGTTCTGGAAGGACCTGGGGCTGACGGTGCGGGATGCGCGTGGGGAGCTGCTGCGGGTGGATGATGAGCGGCTGGCACCGATCTTCGAGAGGGCGGGCGAGCTGGGGATTCCGGTGATGGTGCATATCGGCGATCCGGAGGCGTTCTTTCTGCCGATCGATGCGAACAATGAACGCTATGAAGAGCTGGCTGCTCACCCGGACTGGAGCTTCTACGGGAGCCAGTATGGCAAGCACGATCTGCTCGAACAGAGGGACCGGGTGTTTCGGCGGCATCCGCGAACGACGTTTGTGGGAGCGCATATTGCGGAGAATAGCGAAGACCTGGAGAGGGTTTCGGCGATGCTCGATGCTTGTCCGAATGTGCTGGTGGACATCAGCGCGCGGGCGTCCGAGCTGGGGCGGCAGCCTTACTCCGCGCGGAAGTTCTTCCTGCGCTTTGCGGATCGGATTTTGTTTGGGTCGGACCTGGTGCCGGAGATCGAGATGTATCGCTTGTACTACCGCTTCCTGGAGACGGCGGATGAGTACTTCGAGTATCCGACGCACGCGTCGGGGCAGGGGCGATGGAATATCTATGGGCTGGATTTGCCGGAGGATGTGCTGCGCAAGGTTTATCGTGAAAACGCTCTGCGACTGCTGCCGCAACTGCGGTGAGTGAGGGTGAAGACGATTCCCAATACCTGCAGCGGAGAAGACCAGGAATGATGACTGAGGGATCGAGCGGCAGGGTATCGGGATTGGCCGAGGGTGGGCAGAGCGCGTACAACATTTTGTTGCTGTGCGTGGCGGGGCTGGGCGGGCTGTTGTATGGCGTGGATGTGGGAATCATTGGCGGGGCGCTGCCGTATCTCGAGGCAACGTCGGGGCTGAATGCGGCGCAGCTTTCGGTGATTGTTGCGGCGGTGTTGCTAGGGAGCGTGATCTCCACGATCTTTGCGGGGGTGATGGCGGACTGGCTGGGGCGCAAGCCGGTGATGACGTTGAGTGCGCTGATCTTCGTGGTGAGTATTCCGCTGATCGCGCTCTCGCATGGCTACGGGCCTTTGTTCCTGGGGCGGCTGCTGCAGGGAATCAGCGGCGGATTTATTGGCGTGGTGGTGCCGCTGTACCTGGCGGAGTGTTTGACGTCGTCGAGCCGCGGCAAGGGGACGGGAATCTTTCAGTGGCTGCTGACGTTCGGGATTGTGGCGGCGGCGCTGATCGGGATCTATTACAGCTACCGCGTGCAGGCGGTGGCTGCGACGGCGAGCGCGCATGTGGTGTTTCAGGTGAAGGACCAGGCGTGGCGGCACATCTTCTGGATCTCGCTGCCACCGGGGATTCTGTTCATGATTGGCAGCTTGTTTGTGGGCGAGTCGCCGCGCTGGCTGTATCGCAAGGGAAGAACGCAGCAGGCGCTGGCGTCGTTGCAGCGGTCGCGGAGTGCGGCGAAGGCGGAGATGGAGTTCTCGGAGATGCAGGCGGTCTCGGAGCATCGCGAGGTGATGGATCGGAGCGGCGAATCGCTGCTGCGAAGGAAGTATGTGATTCCGTTTCTGCTGGCCTGCGTGATTCTGTTTTGTAATACGGCGACCGGGGTGAACTCGATTATCGGGTACAACACGAGCATCCTGCTGCAGAGCGGGCTCTCGGACCTGGCGTCGCACTGGGGCTATGTGCTGTTCACGACGGTGAACTTCCTGATGACGATTGTGGGCTTGATGCTGGTGGATCGGAAGGGAAGGAGGTTCCTGCTGATCGTCGGCAGCATGGGACTGATGCTGTCGTTGATTGCGATCGGCAGCCTGTTCTGGCGGACGGAGCGGTCGGATATGGAGTGCCGAGCGGCGGTGCAGTCGATGGTGGGGCCGCAGCAGGAGTTGACGCTGCGGTTCGATTCGGCCGAGGCGGCGCGGTTGCTGGCGGCGAGCGGGTTTCCGGGGACGATAGCGGATCACGCGTCGCTGGCGGTGATTTACTCCTATGGAGGGTTTACCGGGGAGACCACGTATGTGCGCAGTGACGATGCGGCGGTGACGCCGATCCACATTACGCGCGAGGGAAGCGTGCCGGCGAATGCGGTGGAGGCGTTCTTCAAGAATCCTTTTGCGAATCTGCAGGCCGCGCAGAGTGCTCCGTTGAAGATTGAGCGCGCGCGGATCGGGCGAATTCCAAGTGCGCGCTTTGGAGCGATGGTGGCGCTGGCGCTGTATTCCTTCATTGCGTTTTACGCGGTGGGGCCGGGGGTGTGCGTGTGGCTGGCGCTCTCGGAGCTGATGCCGACGAGAATCCGCTCGGTGGGAATGAGTATTGCGCTGGTGATCAATCAACTGGTGTCGACGACGCTGGCGGTGGTGTTTCTGCCGGTGGCGAGCAAGTATGGCTATTCCACGATGTTCTTTTTGTTCGCCGGATTTACGGTGATCTACCTGGTGACGGCGGCGTTCTTTTTGCCGGAGACCAAGGGAAAGACGCTGGAAGAGATTGAGCTTTACTTCGAGGCGCCGGCCACGCAAGAAGCTTCCTCCTGAGAGGTTGGGATGGAGGCGGGAACGCGTCGGCAGCGTGAGGTGGCTTGAGAAGCGAAAGGCCTTTCGGATCATTCGGTTAGGTTTTCGAGAGAAGAGGATTGCGGTTTTGCGGCGCTGCGCCGGGCAGGCGTTCGTGCGCAATTAAATTACGGAACATTCCCTTACCTTTCATTTTAACTTGACACAAGGGTGTCATCCGTCTATCGTTCGGCATAATAAGTCACTAAGAGTAAGTAATAGTAATTAAACGATATGCGCGTCGGCAATACAGCAGCAATGGATCCAGCAGCACCTGTAGAAATCAAATGGAGGAAGTACCCAATGGCAGACGAGCAGATGCAGCGGACGGTGGGGAAGAAGGGCAGTCCTTTCGAAAGTGGATGTTGCTCCTGGACGTCGTCTTGTCTTTGCGGTTTCGTGATGTTGGTATTGCTGATGTTTGCCGGGTCGATGCGTGGGCAGGGAACGGAAGGCAACATCACGGGAGCGGTGGTGGCTCCGGATGGGACGCTGATTGCGAACGCCAAGGTCACGGTGACCAACGATGCGACCAACCTGAGCCGGACGGTGATCTCGGATGCCAAGGGCGAGTATTTTGTTGCGGACCTGAACCCGGGCACGTACACGGTGACGATCGATGCTCCGGGCTTCTCGGTGCTGCGGGACACGAGTGTGGCGCTGGCGGCGCAGCAGACGATTCGCATCGACGGGAATCTGAAGGTGGGCGGCGCCTCTTCGAGTGTGACGGTGACGGCGGACGCTTCGGTGATCAATCTGGAGATGCCTTCGATTTCGAGCACGGTGACGGCGCAGGCGCTCAACGATAGCTCGTCGAACCTGCTGGGCACCTCCGACAGCACGGGAGACAGCGGCCTGCTGTTCTACACGACGCTGCTGCCGGGCGGCTCGCAGGCGGGAACGCTGTTTGATTGGTCGATGTATGGATCGCGCGGAGATGAAGCGTACTACAACGTGGACGGCATCAGCTCGAACTCGGCGCTGTATGGCAACATGGTTGGACCGTCGCTGCCTCCGTTTGGCATGGTGCAGGAGGTGGAGTACACGGCGGTGAATAACAAGGCGGAGCTAGGGCAGCTCTTCAACATCAGCATGGTGACCAAGTCGGGCAGCAATGTTTTCCACGGAGATGCGTTTGAGAACTATGGCGCAAGCAGCCTGCAGGCTCCGGGATTTTTCTCCGGCGGCAAGGTGGGATCGTACAACCAGAACGACTTTGGCGCGGACGTAGGTGGACCTGCGATCAAGAACAAGCTGTTCTTCTATCTCTCGACGGAGCTGCTGCGGGAGGATCAACCGATCACGATTACGCCGGCGCTGCCGTCGGCTGCGTTTGAGCAGGGCAACTTCAGCGCGCTCTCGACGCCGATCACGAACCCTTATGCGGGTGGAGCGCCGTTTGATTACAACGGCAACTACAACCAGATTGATCCAAGCCTGATCAGCCCGGCAGCGCAGGCGTGGCAGAATCTTTTCTATCCGACGTCGATCCTGGGGAAGGGGCCGCTCGGGCCGTATGCGCAGAACGTCTACACCAATCGCATGTACGGCAGGGTGGACTACGACATCTCCAGCAAGAACACACTGTTTGCGCGGGTTGGATATATTCGTTCGTCGCCAGAGGATCTGGACAGCGGCCTGCCTCCTTCGATCACGGGGTATCGGGTGCAGAAGCGGCACACGTGGCAGGGCGTTCTGGAAGACACGTGGGTTTTGACTCCGCACATTATCAACGTGGCGAAGGCGGGCCTGACGCACACGGAGAACCATTTTGGCGGAGCGCTGGAGGGGCAGCCGCTCATCAACAGCCTGGGGATCACCGGGTTTCCGGTGGTGGCAGACGGCTATACGGGGATTCCCTCGCTGTATGTGAGTGGGTACACGTCGCCGTATCAACTGCCGGAGAGTCAGCCGACGGAAGAGACGTTCCAGTATATCGACCAGGTAACGTACGAGCGGGGCGCGCACACGATCAAGGCGGGTGTGGAGTATCGGCCGATGGAGGCGGACAGCTACTTCAATCCATCGTTCGGCAGCTTCTCCTTCAGCTCGCAGTACACGGGCAATGCGTATGCGGACTTCCTGCTGGGTTTGCCGGACACGACGGGCTACACGTACACGCGCACGCCGGAGTATGCGCGCTACTGGTATCTGAATTCCTTTGTGCAGGACGATTGGAATGTGCGGAAGAACCTGACGGTCTCGCTGGGTGCGCGCTACGAGTATGACAGCCCGCCGGTGGACAAGAACAATGTCGTCGCATCGTTCGATCCGTACCGGGGCGCGATCGTGGTGCCGAACCTGGCGATCGCGAGCCAGTACATCAACTCGGTGTTCCCGTCGCAGATTCCGATCGAGTCGGCGCAATCGGTGGACCTGCCATCGCGTTCGCTGGTGAACTCCTACAAGACGGCGATCTATCCGAGGATTGGTTTCGCGTACCGTCCGTTTGCGACGGACCGCACGGTGATTCGCGGCGGCTATGGCATCTTCAACGATGAGATCAGCGCGGCGCTGTTCAACTATGACTACGGCGGTCCGTTTGGGTTGAGCGTTGGATTCACGAACAGCTTTGTCGGGAACCAGCCGTCGGTTACGTTTCAGGATCCGATCAACACGACGGCGGAAGGAAGCCTTGCGGGCAATGTGAGCACGTCGGCCACGGACTGGAACTATCGCAATCCTTATGTGCAGCAGTTCAATCTTACGATTGAACAGAACGTCGGTTTCCAGACGGGCGTGCGGCTGTCGTATATCGGCACGCGCGCGGTGAAGCTGGGCTACGCCAACAATGTGGACCAGGTGGCGCCGAGCACGACGCCGTATAACCAGGCGAACAGTCCGTACCCGCTGTTTTACTCCGCTTACATATTCCGCAATGGCGGGTATGAAAACTACAACGCGTTTTCCGGAGAGGTCAATCGGAAGTTCAGCCACGGGCTCAGCTACGAGGCAGCGCTGACCTGGGCGAAGAATCTCACGGACGACCAGGATACGGACTCGAATGGGCTGGATGCCGGCGTGACGGCGGAGCAGAGCTTCAACCTGTCGCGCGAGAAGGGCAATGCCGAGTACACGCCGCGGCTGTCGTTCGTGTCGAACCTGACGTGGGATCTGCCGATTGGAAGGGGTGGCCTGCTGCTGAGCAGCGGCAACCTGGTGTCGAAGCTGCTGGGCGGATGGAAGATCAGCGGAGCGTATCTTTCGTCGACCGGCGACTACCTGACGCCGACGTTCGATGGACAGAGCCCGTCGAATACGAGCCCGATTTATGGGAGCAACACGCCGAACCGGGTGCTGAAGTCGCTGGCACCGGTGGGCAAGCGTTCCATCTTCAACTGGTTCAATCCGGCGGCGTTTGCGATACCGGCGGCGGGGACGTTTGGGCATGGCGCATTCGGGTCGATTGAAGGGCCGGACATGAACACGGTGAATGCTGCGCTGTTCAAGTCGTTCCCGGTGTATCGGGAGATGCATGTGGAGTTTCGCGCGAGCTTCACCAACATTCTCAACCACCCGAACTTCGGCGATCCAAACGTGGATCTCTCCGTGGCTCCGACGACGGGCTTTCCGGGCGAGGGCGTTGGACAGATCTCGGGCACGACGGGCAAGAGCTTTGCCGGACCGCGATCGGGCCTGCTGAGCGCGAGGTTTGTCTTCTAGAAGCTGCGGAGGCGGGACGGCCGCGGAGGAGCCATCCCGCTGCGTCTCTTGCTCTGCCGCTCGCAGATTCGACCGAACCCGCTGCAGTGTTGTATGACCTGGCGATTTCTAACCAAATTGGAGACTGGAAATGAAGACGCAACTTGTCACCGCTTCTGTTTTGATGTGCAGCGCGCTCTGCATGACCAGTTGTTCGAGGGTCGCGGAGTATGCGGGACAAACAACCTCGACGGCTCCGGCGACTACGAGCGCTGCGACGACGTCTACTTGCCAGTCGATTGCGGTGCCGGCGTATATCTATCCGTCGTATCTGGGTTCGGGATGGAACGCGGCGATCGCTGATTCGCCGTGGAACAAGCAGGTGAACCGGATCATGATTATGAATCCGGACAGTGGGCCGGGAACGGCGGCGAACTCCGACTATCAGAATATTGTGGCGAAGGTGCATGCGGCGGGCGGGCTGGTGTATGGCTACGTGTACACGAACTACGGCAGCATCGCGCTTGCGTCGGCGGAGGCGCAGGTGGCCGAGTACGAGAGCTGGTATGGGGTGGATGGAATCTTCGTCGATGCTACGTCGGCAGTTGCGTCGCTGGTGCCGACGTACTATCAGCCGCTGGCGACGTACATTACGACGGAGATTCCGGGCAGCAAGATCATGCTGAACGTGGGTGCCTATCCGGATCCAAGCTATGCGGCGATCACGGTGCCGTCGACGTCGTCGCTTACGATCAACGTGTTTGAGAATGACTACGCGACCTACGCGAGTGCGGGAGGCATTCCTGCATGGGCGACGAGCTATCCGTCCTCGATGTTCGCGAACATTGTGTATTCGACGAGCTCGGCGCAGCTTGCGAGCGCGCTGCAATTGTCGGTGCAGCGCAACGTGGGCACGGTGTTTATTACGGATGGCGCGTTGCCGAATCCGTATAGCGCCCTGCCATCGTATTGGAGCACGCTGGTGTCGTCGACGCAGGCAGGCTGTAAGTAGGGGCTCAGAGACGTCGTAGTGCGAACGGTGGTGATGCGGGCATGGAAGTTGAATGAGGCCTGCGTAGCCACCGTTGGCGTTTGATGTCTGGAGAAGATGGGACGCCAATCGTGGCCCGCTGAGACTACAATCACACGAAAAGCAAACAGTGTGGAGAGTCTTATGGTTCGAGACGAGACGGGGTGGGCTGCATCCGATCGAGAGCCGCGGCGGCCGGAGTTGGGGTCGGTGGATGGGCTGGATATCCATGCGCAGTATCTTGCGGATCGGACGGGCGGAGATTTCTTCGATGCGGTCCGCGTGGGGTCGCGGGTGGTGTTTCTTCTGAGCGATATTGCGGGCAGGCGACGGGAGGCTGGACCGATCGCGGCGCGCACGCAAGAGGTATTTCGAGCGAAGGCCGAGGAGTTGTTTGGTTCGCATGACGTGAACCTGATGGAGGGCACGGAGCTACTGGTGCAGGCCGTCAACCTGGCGATTACGGGGCCGGCGAAAGAGATTCGCTTTGCTCCGACCTTCGTGGGTTGCTACGATGTGCAGCTTGGGATTCTGGCGTACGTGAATGCGGGAGGACAGACGGCGGCGATTCGGGACTCCGAGGGAACGCGGGTGCTGCCCAACGTGGCGATGCCGTTCGGGCTGTTCACGCATTTGATCTATGACGCTTCGATGCAGGTGTTCGAGCCGGGAGCGACGCTGCTGATTGTGACCAAGGGCGTGACGCAGAGCATGCGAGGCAACACTCCCTTTGGCACCGCGCGGCTGCTCGATGTATTGCGGAACTCGAAGCAGGAGTCCGCGGCCGCAGTGTGTGGCGAGGTACTGCGGGCGGCGGATGCGTTTGCGCAGCGGGGATGGGAGCGGCTGGTGTTCTGGCGAAAGCGAGTGCACGAAGACATGACGGCGCTGGCGATGGTGCGGAGCCGCTAGATGAGTGGGGTGGTTATACCCACCAGGGATCCACGGGCGGTTCTTTCAGGAGCACGCGCGCGAGGAAGTCGGTGGCGGATTTCAGGCCTTCATGGATGGAGGCGAGGGCGTCTTCATGCTCGATGCTGAGCACGTAGTCGTATCCGGCGAGACGCAGGGCCGAGACGATGGACTTCCACTCGAGCTCCCCATGGCCCCAACCTACGGAGCGGAAGATCCAGGAGCGTTCGGCGGCGCGGGTGTAGCTCTTGGTGTCGAGGACGCCGTTGAGATTCCGCATGGCGGGATTGATGGCGACGTCCTTGGCATGGACGTGAAAGATGGCATCGCCGAGGGCGGCGATGGTGGAAGGAATATCCATGCCTTGCCACCACAAATGGCTCGGATCGAGGTTGATGCCGAGGGAGCTGCTCGATTCGGCGCGAAGGCGCAGAAGCGTTTCGGTGTTGTAGACGCAGAAGCCGGGATGGGCTTCAAGGGCAATCTTCACGCCGTGATTGGAGGCGAAGGCAGCGGCATCCTTCCAGTAGGGAATCAGCCGCTGCTCCCACTGCCAGGCGAGGGAGGTTGCGAATTCGGGAGGCCACGCAGTCGTGATCCAGTTGGGCGTGACGTCTTGCGCGGATGCTCCGGGGCAGCCTGAGAAGGTGACCACGACAGGGATATCGAGAGCCTCGGCGAGTTGAACGGTCTTGCGAAAGACGGCGTCGTCGCGGCGGGCGAGGTCGGGGTCCGGGTGAATCGGGTTGCCATGGCAGGACAGGGCACTGATGGTCAGGCCGGCGTCGTGCACGGTGGAGAGGAATGTGCGAGAGGCTTCCTTGCTGGCGAGCAGTTGGTCCAGCTCGATATGGCTGCTGCCGGGCCAGCCTCCGGTGCCGAGTTCCAGCGCTTGAATGTGCGGATATTTTTTCAACTCGGCGATCAGGTTCTGCAGTGAGAGCGAGTTGAAGACGGGGGTGAACAATCCAAGCTTCACAGGGAATCCTCCGGGGTTAATATATATGGTCGGCGGGCGTGGCGGGATCCATGCGGATCGATTGCCGGGTGGTAGAGCACTAAGAACAGAGGGCGCCCGCATGGCGGACGCCCTCTGTTGTTGGGGACGGCAGAACCGTCCGGGGTTAGAACTCCAAGCGCAGGGAGGCTTGCAGCACGCGGGCGGCTTCGGATTCACCGGTGGGTGCCTGGGCTCCGGGGATGACGCCAAACTCGCTCGGCGAATTCGTCAGGACCATGTTGCCTGTAAAGCTTGGCGCCTGGAAGTTCGGATGGTTGAGCGCATTGAAGGCGTCGACGCGGAACTTGGCGCTGACCCTGTCCTTATAGATCGGGAAGGTCTTGCCGACGCCGAGGTCCAGAAGGAAGTAGCCAGGACCACGCAGGTTATTGCGCGAGCCCATCTCAAAACCCACAGGACCGACGTACTGGTTGTAGGCAAGGTTCTGGTTTTTGAAGTCAACGAGCTCGCCGTTGGACACGTTGGGATGAGACTTCAAGGGGGCGAGGGTGCCTGTGAGGATCGCAGGATCCTCGTTCGAATAGCTCATGAGGAAGGCATTCGAGTTGGCCATGAAGGGCATGCCGGTGTGGTAGGTGGGCAGACCACTCAGTTCCCAACCGCCGATGAACTCATTGGCCCACCAGGGGATGCTCGAGGCGTAGTCGCGACCGCGACCGAAGGGCAGCTGATAGACCACGTTGCCGTTGATATAGCTGGTCAGATCGAAGTCCGAGTTACCGCGGCACAGCCGTGGACGAAGCACATCGCAGATAAATCCGTAGCCGCCGTAGGCATAGGTGTGAGCGGCAAAGGAGGTGTTATCGATCGAGTGCGAGAAGGTGTAGTTGAAGTCGAACTGCAGACCATGGCTCGGGTTCTTGTGCAGGGTCAACAGCATGCCGTTGTAGGAGGAGAATCCCTTGTCGGTGAAGAAGGTGTTCTCAGAGAACTGAGCAGCCATACCGACGTTAGCGGGAAGCAAGCCGTAGAGGGACATCAACTCGGTGGTATCCGCGACGTCGCCGCGAGCCGGATAGGGAGCGGTCGTGTTGGCGACGTAGGCCGTATTGGAGACGCCGGTGCCGTTGGGGGCGAGGACGTTTTCAAACCAGGGCTGGGCAGGCGGAGGCGAGGTGGAATTCGGATTATTCCGAAGCCAGGTGGTGAGGGCAGCCATGGCCTGGCTGAAGGTCTGTCCCGACACCTTATCCGGGAAATCGATCAGTTGTTCGGCGTCGGCCTGAGCGAGCAGGCGACGACCGAGGCGGCCGACATAACCCAGTTTCAGGAGGAAGCCTCCCTTGAGTTCCTGCTGAACGCCGAAGTTGTACATGATGTTGTAGGGCGTGGGAAGAACGCGATCGACGGAGATGTTGAAGGCTCCGCCGTTTGCGAGGCCGCAGGGTCCAACCGTAGTCCCGCAGTTTGGATCAGAGGGGCCGATGAAGGGAGAATAGGGCTTGGTGATCGGCGGAGCCGTTGGCTGGGTTACACCTGCCGGGGCTGCCGTGGTTGCGAGCGTTGTGAAGCGCGGATTCTGGAGCAGAGAGTAATACGCCGCCGAATGGGTAGCGTTGCCTGGCAAGCCAAAGTTCAAGGTGGCCGCGCTTTGGAAGAGGTAGGAGTAGGTGGACTGTTCCTGCAGGATGGCGTTGATCACGGTCTCGTCGTACACGATGCCTGCACCGCCGTTGATTACGAACTTGCGATCGTTATACGGGGTGTAGGCAAAGGCTACGCGAGGAGCGAAGTCCTTCTTGTCTGGTGAGAAGAAGTCTGGACCATGGTTTGCTTTGCCTCCCAGACTGTAGGTGATGTAGGGAACGGTGGGGCCGGTGCCTCCTGGGAGGGAGGCAGCGCCGCCCACGCCGGCGGCACTCTGCGCGATACGAGCATCGAAGAAGCTATCAAAGCTCTGGCTCTGGACCGACTCAATGCCATTGACTTCATAGGGCACCGTGAAGTCCTGGTAACGCACGCCGTAGGTGAGGGTGAGGGAGGGCGAAACCTTCCAGGTATCGCCGAAGTAGGCCTCGATCTCGTAGTACTTGTAGTGGGTCTTCAAACCTGCGCCGGGAGCTACGGGTGCACCTGCGGCGTTGTAGTTGAAGGTAGCGCCATCGGTTCCAAACCGGCCGAGGGCAAAGACGTCGGCGGAATCATAGATGGTCAAGCTGGTCTGGTTGGGGTCGATATCGCTGGGACGGAACTGCCAGGTATCCGTGTTGTTGAGGCCCTCGATGCCGCCGCCCAAACCAAGACCTGGGCTGTAGTAGTTGCCGTAGTTGGCGTACTGGGGGCTGGGGTACTTGAAGTCCCCACCGAAGGAAAAGTTATGCGAGCCTTTGATCCAGTTGAAGTCGTCGCGCACGATGGGAATGGGAAAGTATTCCGTAGTTCCGCCGGCGTTGGCATAGATGCCCGATAGATAATCGCCGCCCGTCGGGTCTCCGTCCCAACCGTACTGGTTTTGTCCCTGCGGGTTGATCGCGACCAGGCTGCTGTATTTGGCGATGTTCGAGCCCCACACAACGCTGTTGGTCTTGTTGGCGCCGATGGTCCAATCCCAGCCCACGACCCAAGCGTGGCTATGGTCGAGGTTGAGATAGGTGGGCGGATCGCCGAGGAATTGAGGAGCGGCGCCCACAGCGCTGATGCGGTTGTAGGTGACACGGCCGAAGACGTGCTGGTTGGATGTGGGGTTGATGTCGACCTTGCCGACGAAGTTATTTTCCTTGTAGGGCAAGGGCGCATTGAAGCGGTAGCCGGCGGTATTCAGCAGGTCGCCTTTATCGCCGGTGAAGTCATTGGGCGAGGGATAACGCTTGCCGATGACGCCGATCATGCCGTTGTCGAAGCCGATCCCGGCGGGATCGTACTGGGCAATCTGTTGGGTGCTCGCCGTGCTGGTCTGATTCGCGGCAATGTTGGTGTAATAGGTGATGACCTCGCTTTTGAGGAAGCTATCGGTCGGAACGGTGCGGGTGGCCTGGGTTGCGAGGGTGTCGCGACGCCCGTTGTAGTCGAAGAAGAAGAAGATCTTGTTCTTCCAGATGGGGCCGCTGACGTTGCCACCGAACTGGTTACGGATGAGCGGCGAGCGAGGGATACCGTCGAAGTTGTTGAACCATTCGTTGGCTTCGAGATCGGTGTCGCGGTGATATTCGTTGATGTTGCCGTGGAACTTATTCGTTCCGGACTTGGTAACCATCTCGAACTGGCCGCCGCCGCCTGCGTTGGCACTGGAGAGCATGCCGGCGGTGGTGCCGCGGAACTCTTGGACCGAATCCACCGGAGCGTTGCCTACAATTTGGAAGAGACCTCCGGTGGATGGTCCGCTGACCGTGATGAAGCCGCCGGTTTGATCGTTCACGTCAAGGCCGTCGAGCGTCACGCGGTTCTGGTCGCTGCGCGCGCCGGTTGCGGAGCCAGAGTCCGTCATACCGGGCTGCTGCGTAAACAACGCCGCTGGAGAGTCGCGCATCTGGACGGGCAACTCATTCAGATACTGCACCTGGAAGTTATTGCCCACCGTGGCGTCGGTCGTGTCCAGGGTTACGGTCTGGTTTGCGCCCGACACCGCAATGGTTTCGGAGAGGGCTCCGACCGCGAGTTTGACGTTCTGGGTACGCGTGGCCGAGACGTTCAGGTAGAGGTCGGTGATGACGCTGGTCTGGAATCCTGCGAGCGAGACCGTCTCCTTATAACCAGGGCCGGGCGTGACGTTGGCGAAGGTGTAAGAGCCATTTCCGCCGGTGACGGTCTTGTAGGACTTGCCGGTTGCCGGGTCGGTCAGCACAACGGCTGCTCCCGGAACGGCCGCACCGCTCGGGTCCGTAACGGTTCCAACGATGGACGCCGTGTCCTGCGCCTTAAGATAGGGAGAGCAAAAGAAAAGGGCAATCAACAAGAGCAGGGACTTCTTCATGAGACGCATTCGAGACTCCTCTTTCAAAGGGGGCAGGGTGTGCAAATCTGTGAAGCAAGATCAAGTTGTGCGTGGGACGATTGCCCAAGGATGCAATCGACGGGCCAATGGCTCTGTTGCCCGGCGTACTTTCGCCAAGAATTTCCGATCGGGTCACAATGCTCTTTTGAATGAGAGGATGCGATGGCCGGATCGAATTGTGGGGCATGGTAACGATTCCGGCGAATATACCTCGTGAGAGGACATATATTTCATTTCCGAGAAAAACGGTCGGGGGCGAATATGGAAAATGGAAATTATGCGGAATTTCGTAGGCCCGTTCGGGCGCGAGATCAGATACCGCGGGAGTGGGGCTTGGCGCGGCTTGGGGACTGCGTCTGGTTTTAGGGAGTGCTGTCTGCGGCGTGCGCGGCGAGGCGCTTGGATTTCCGGTAGACATTCGCAACAGCCAGCGTCCACAACGGAACGAGGTCGACGCCTGGAACGAGCTTGGCAAGGAAGGACGGGGCGAACTCCCAGTGCCAGCCTAAGAGGTAGATCAGAGCCGCGCCGACGGCGGCATCGAGGACGTCATCGGCGGGCGACTCGGCTCCCTCGACAAACAGGGGCAGGAGGATGATCTGGAGCGCGTCCGCAACCATTGCGAGAATCAAGGCGATGCGAAAACGCGTCAACTGCGAGTTGGTCAGAGAGATTTCAGTCACGGCTGCCTCGCTGCATTCATCTTAGTCACCTGGCGAGATTCCGGTGCGGTCGCGGCAAAATCAAACGGTGCTGTTCGCCGCCGATCTCCAAGCGCCTGCCGGGCCAATCATGCTTCACGATGCACCAGGCGGTGCTGCAAGCGGTCCAGGAGCGGCTCCTGTTCCTTGCGGATGAAGCGATGGGCTTCGGGCATCCCGAACCATCGACCGCTGTCGACCTCCGGGATCTCGATGGAATGGCCGGAGCGAGGGGGCCATTCGACGAGGCAGGTATTGCTGACGAGGCTGGCTGGATCGCAATCGCCCTCAAACGCCCAGGCGGTGACGAGCTTCCCGCTCTTCTGCCGGATGGATCCGAGCTCGAGAAAATCTCCATGGGCCGTGAAGCCAGTCTCTTCCTGAAACTCTCGCTGCGCGGCAAAGAGCGGCTCCTCATTTGTGTGGTATTCGCCCTTGGGAATGGCCCAGGCGCCTTTGTCCTTCTTCGCCCAGTAGGGTCCTCCGGGATGGATGAGGAAGACCTCCAGGTGGCGATTCGATCGGCGATACATCAAGAGACCGGAGCTGCGATTCGGCATGAGACCTCTGGTGCGGGACGGGCAATCAGTGGACGGCAGAGCGGAGCCACTGCTCCATCTGTTGATGGTCGACCAGGCCGGCCTGTTGAACGACGGTGCGGCCGCCGGAGAGAACGACGAAGTTGGGGATACCTTGAACGCGAAACCGCGCGGCCAGTTGGGGATGGGCTTCGGTGTCGACCTTGAGCACGAGAGCCTTGCCGGCCATGTCGGCCGCGGTGCGAGCGACCTCGGGGGCGGCGGCGCGGCAAGGTCCGCACCAGGCGGCCCAGAAATCGACCAGAATGGGCACCGTGGCATTTTGGACGATCTCGTCGAAGAGGGCGGTGTCTGCTGCGAGTGGCTCAGCTAAAGGAGGAAGCGCAGCCTTGCAGGCGCCGCACTTTCCGGTGCTGCTGAGATGCCTGGCGGAGACGCGATTCTTTTGACCGCAATGAGAGCAAGTACGAATGACGGGCATAGCGGACCTCGATCTGTGTATCGTTCGATGCGCGTCGAGGACAGAAAGTTACGCGGCTGCATTCTCGCCGCGATGCCGCCTTGACGTCATGCCGCCCTTGAAAAGCCAGATTGGTAAAGCGGGTGGTGGAGCGTTGCGCGAGGGGAGAGGATTGGTCATCGATCGCAATCGGAGAGCTACGGGTGAAGGCGGGAGGTCATCAGCCAGGGCGATCGGCCACGCGGCGGGAAGGCGCGGGAAGGGCGTCTTATAATTGCACCAGCCCAAGACTGGTACCTTAGTTTTGCCACTGCGTGCGTGGATGTCGTTCGCATTGGAAGGCTGCCGAGACGAGCGGCGATGGGACGCTGAGATTGTGGCCAGAGGATGGGTATGCCGAAGAAGCGTGACGCGGGAGCCTCGGTACAGCGGGTGAGGGAACCGATGTATGCGACGCCAGCGCTGGACAAAGGCCTGGATATTCTGGAACTGCTGGCGCAAAAATCAGAAGGTCTCACCAAGAGCCAGCTGGCCCGTGAGTTGAAGCGGACGGTATCCGAGATTTTTCGCATGCTGTTGTGCCTGGAGAGGCGCGGGTATATTGCGCAAGTGGAGGAGGAGCGATACTCCTTAACCTTAAAGATGTTCAAGCTGGTACAGGAGCATCCTCCGACCGAGCGATTGATCGTCGACGCGCTTCCAGTGATGCATCGGTTGGCTCACGACACGCTGCAATCGTGCCACCTGGGGGTTCTGGAGGAAGGGCGTGTGGTGATCATCGCGCAGGTGAATGCACCCACGGACCTGGGCTTCTTCGTGAAGTTGGGATCAACGGTAGACCTGATGGAGGCTGGAAGCGGATACGCCATTCTTGCGCACCAGGCGGCGAGCCAGCGGGAGCGGACATTGGCGGAGTGGAGCCGGGAGACCGGCAAGAAGCCTCCGCGCGATCTCGAGGTGCATCTTGCGCGCATTCGACGAGCAGGGTACGAGAAGCGAGCGAGCTATTTGGTGAAAGGCATTGTCAATCTTAGTTTTCCAATCTTTGATGAGAGAGGTTCGCCGCTCGGAGCTCTCACCGTTCCGCATATCCAGTACAACGAGTCGACGAAGAGCAGCATTCAGATTCTTCCGCTGCTGCGTGAGGCGGCGAAGAAGATTACGACCTCGATTGGGGGCAGGATTCCCGCTCGATGATGGCGAATTTAGATGGGCGTGGGAACGGTGTGCAGGTTGGGGCGAGAGCCAGAGCGCAGGCTGTAGATCGCGACAACCAGATAGCAGATCGAAACTACCGTGTAGCCTGACGCATAACTTCCAAAGTGCTTGGCGACCAGACCCGAGGATCGGTGGGATGATTCCGGCGCCGACGACCGACATCACGATCAGGGAACCTCCCAGCTTGCTGTCTGGGCCAAGGCCCTTGATGCCCATGGCAAATATGGTTGGGAACATGATGGACATGAAGAAGCTTGTGAGCAAGATGGCTGCCGTGCCAAGGCTTCCTGGATGAAAGATGGCGACGGTGAGCAGCAGAATATTGATGAAGGCATAGGCACCCATCATGCGGGCTGGATTGATCCAGCGCATGAGTCCGGTAGAGATCAGGCGCCCGATGGCCAGAGCGATGAGATTGCCTGTCAGGAGCAGACCCGCGGTTCGTTCGCTGGAGTGAGTGTATTGCCTGACATACGGTATGAACGCAGACCAGGTGCTGACCTGGGCGCCGCAGTAACAACCTTGCGCGATGATCGAGGCGCGGAGTTGCGGCACGCGCAGCAGCGCGATGATCTGACGCAGGAGGGAGTGAGCGGGCTTTGTGCGTTGCTCCTGAGGCGCTGCGGGGAATTGTGTGAATCCAATGATTAAGGCGAGCAGAAAAACGACGCAGCCGAGGGACACATAGGTAGGAACGACACGCATGATCTCGCGATGAAGGTAGGCGGCATAGGTTCCCTGGCTCTTCATCGACGCAACCTTTGCTGCGGAGAGCTCGACTCCTGAAAAGATAAAAAAGGTACCGATCAGGACGCCGGTGATGGTGCCGGGTGGATTGAATGCCTGGGAAAAATTGAGGCGCCGCTCGGAGGTAGCCGGGGGGCCGGATTCGGCGATGAAGGGATTGGCGGCGGTCTCCAGTGTGGCCGAGCCGCAGCCGACAACGAATAGCGCGGCGAGCATGAGCCAATATCGACCGATGACGGCTGCGGGCCAAAACATGAGCGTGCCTGTTCCAAACAGGCATAAGCCGGCGAGGATACCGAATTTATAACCCCATCGGCGCATGCTGGACGCCGCCGGAATGGCCATACAGAAGTAGCCGAAAAAAACGGCTGTCTGTACGAGTTGTGCCTGCATGGGTGAGAGTTCAAACGACTTTTTGAATTGCTGGACAAGAATGTCGGTGAGGTTGTTCGACATTCCCCAGAAGAAAAACAGCGCGGTGACGAGGATGAAGGGAAGCAGGTGACCTTGAGGAAAGAGAGCCTGGCGGGGGTCCTCTGTACCGTGCCGATCGGACCGGGATGATTTGTCGATGGCAGTATTCAAGAGGAGACCTCGGGATCGCCTGGAAGGCGATAAAACTCGGCAGCGTTTGAGCCGAAGATACGCAAAGTTTCATCCTCACTGAATGCAGCAAAGTATAGCGCAAGCAGATCCCACCAGTGGGCGTAGGTAGAAGCCAGAAGGCAAACGGGCCAGTCGGAACCGGCGAGCAGGCGGCCGGTCCCGAAGGCTTCGACGCATGGGTCGAGATAGGGGCGCAAGGCATCGAGCGTCCAACGCTGCCAATCGGCTTCTGTGACGAGGCCGGAGATTTTACAGTAGACATTCGGACGCCGGGCCAACTCATGAAGATTCGTCTTCCACGGTTCGAGTTCAGCAATCGAAATCTTAGGTTTGGCCGCATGATCGAGGACAAATCGTTGGTTGGGGTGTTGATCGACGAAGCGTGTCGCTTCGATCAACTGTCGTTCGTGGATGAGGATGTCGTAGGTCAGGTTAAGGCTTGTGAGCTGCCGGATGCCGCGATTAAATTCTGGACGGTCAAGATAGCCGTCGGGTTTTCCCTGCACGATCTCGCGGAAGCCAACCAGACTGCGGGCGTTGTTGAAGCGGCCAAGAATCTCCGGAAGGTCAGAAGCTTCAAGCGGAGCCCAACCCACCACGCCTCGTATGAGGGGCGCGGACTGCGCACATTCCAGCAACCAGCGTGTCTCTTCGAGGGATTCGCGCGCTTGCACGGCGACGGTGGCGTCGATGTGCGACGCCTGCAGTTCGCGGGAAAGATCGGCTATCAGAAAGTCGCGGCGGAGAGCTGCCATGGTGTCGTCGATCCAGGCAAACTCCTCGGGGCGGTAGCGCCAAAGATGGTGGTGGGCGTCAATGCGCAGCGTGTGCGGGGAGCTGGTGGGTGTGAGGGACGAAGATGTCTTAGACCCAATGTTCAGCATAGCCGGGGCTCAAGCCGATTCCAGGATGACGTTTGAGTAGGGGGTTGTATCTGCGGTACGAATGAGTCCAATCGCAGAGGGCACGCGGCGCTTGAGTTCGATATGCGCTTCGAATTCCAGGGAGGGAAGGAGCGTCTTGTAGGCGCTCAACGATTCGGGTGAGACGGCCAGGCGAAATTCGGTGGCCATCCAGGCTTTGCCGATGACAAAGTTCGGAGCCATCGCGTGGAGGACGTTCAGCACGGTTGGCATATCGTCGACCAGGGAGATGTCGATGGTTTCGATCTGAGGCCAGAAGGGAAATCCGCGGTCGGCAATGACGAGCGTGTTGGTGTGACGAATGCGACTCAATAGAGAGTTGATGGACGGATTGAGAATGCCGGTCTTGAGCATGACGAATTCCTCGAAGTGGAACGTTGTCGCTGTGGGTGAGTGAAACGAATGTTAATCGGCAGTCCTCCAAGCCTCTCCATCGGGGTATTGAAACCGTTCGAGCGAGGCAGGCAGGATTTCGCAGCTGTAGCCGGCCGCTTCAGGCAATAGGTAATGACCTCTGCGGATCCTGACTGGGTGCCGGAAATGTTCGTGGAGATGGTCGACGAACTCGAGCACACGATTCTCCAGAGAGCAGGAGACGGCGAGAAAATCAAAGATTGCGAGATGTTGAACATATTCGCACAAGCCTACTCCGCCAGCGTGAGGACAAACCGGGACGCCGAACTTTGCGGCCATGAGGAGGATGGCTAAGTTTTCATTGATTCCGGCAACGCGGCAGCTGTCAATCTGGCAGACATCGATGGCGCCGGCCTGAAACATCTGCTTGAACATTACGCTGTTGTGGCAGTGCTCACCGGTAGCGATGCGAACGGGGGCGACCTCATGGCGAATGCGCGCGTGCCCAAGAATGTCATCGGGACTGGTGGGCTCTTCCATCCACCAGGGCTTGAGCGGACTGAGTTGGCGAGTACGCTGGATGGCTTCCTCGACGCCCCATTTCTGGTTGGCGTCCACCATCATGTGGCAGTCCCAACCGATTTCCTCGCGCACGAGTTGGCCTCGCCGCAGGTCATCACTTGGTTCGCCGCCAACCTTGAGCTTGAAGTAGGTCCATCCATCGGCAAGGCCTTCGCGGCAAAGCCTCCGAATCTTCTCATCACTGAAGCCAAACCAGCCAGCCGAGGTGGTATACGCCGGATACCCGTTGGCTTCGAGCGTTGCGAGGCGTTCCGGTTGATTGCGCTTGCCGGCTCGCAGGATGTCCAAGGCTTCGGCAGGGGAGAGTGCGTCGGCAATGTAGCGGAAGTCGATGGCGGCAACGATTTGTTCCGGGGTCATCTCCGCAAGGAGTCGCCAGACCGGCTTGCCTTCCGCCTTGGCATATAAGTCCCAGATGCCATTGATGAGAGCGCCGCATGCGAGATGGATGACACCCTTTTCGGGACCGAGCCAACGGAATTGCATGTCTCCGATAAGCTGAAGATAAAATCCGTTGAGGTCATCGGTAATGGACTGCAGGGTGCGGTTGCGAACAACCCTGGAAAGATATTGAATGGCGCTGACGCAAAGTTCGGTTCCGCGGCCAAGTGTGAATGTGAGCGCGTGGCCCTCGAGGCCGGAATCGGTTTCGAGGATGCAGTAGGCGGCGGAGTAGTCGGGGTCTTTATTGACGGCGTCCGACCCGATAGCCTCTCGCGACGTGGGAAAGCGGAGATCGATAACGCGCACATTGGTGATCGTGATTGGGTTCAAAGCTTCCTCGAGGTTGGAACGCTGCGGATCACGTATCTCAAGCCGCCTCGCGCGGATCCTTTAGCAGCACGGCAAGTGTAGCCATGTCTTTCTATTTTCGTCAATGAAACATCCTGTGCATAGGGGAATACATACCTACCGATCCGCCGGATGCTGCTTCGCCGACCGTTGCGGGTGCGAGAGGGATTGTATATTTGACAGCTGTGCAATGAGGGCAGTAAAACTCAAAACGGCGAACCGGCTGGATGAGGGAGAAGTGTCGCTGGTGCCTGAACGGACCGGGGGCGGCCAATGGCAGCGGTGGCGGGCGGGGCATCGAGTTCATGGTCTGTTGGCCGCATGGGCCGGTAGGCGGAGGCTGTTATGCTGGCCCTGCACCGATGCTGCTTCTTTGTTACCAAAGGACGATCGGGTCGATTGTGGATTGTGCATCAGCGCTGAATCGTCCAGGGAGAGACTGTGGATCTGGGACTCGAAGATCGTGTCATTGTTGTCACCGGCGGAGCTTCGGGAATCGGCGAGGCCATCACGCGGGCGTGCATGGATGAAGGCGCGAAGGTTGTCGTTGTGAGTCGGGTTTCCGAACATGTTCAGCAGTTTCTGCAGGAGATGAAGGAAGAGAGTCGATGTGATTTTGTCGAAGCACAGCTCGCGAATCCAACGGAGTGCCGACAGGCGATTGACTATATTGAGCGAAAACACGGCCGGATCGATGGGCTGGTAAACAACGCGGGAGCTAATGATGGGATCGGGCTCGAGCATGGCGACCCGGAGCGGTTTCTCGAGAGCCTGCGTCAGAACCTGGTTCATTATTATTCGATGGCGCATTACGCGTTGCCGCTGTTGAAGGCATCGCGCGGATCGATCGTCAATATCAGCTCGAAGGTTGCGCTTACGGGACAAGGGGGGACCTCGGCCTATGCCGCGGCCAAGGGCGCTCAACTTGCACTCACGCGGGAGTGGGCTGCCGAGCTTCTGCCGTTTGGCATTCGCGTGAACAGCATCTTGCCGGCGGAGGTACTTACCCCGCTCTACAAGCGATGGCTGGAGGGCCGCGATGATCCTGCGGCAGCGCTGAAGTCAATCGTCGACCGGATTCCGTTGGGTCGAAGGATGACCGAGGGAGCGGAGATTGCGGCGATGACGATCTTCCTGCTTTCGTCGAAGCAGTCCGGGCACACGACGGCACAGCACATTGTTGTCGATGGCGGATACACGCATCTTGATCGCACGCTCACATAATCGCGGGCAATGCATGGATTCTGGACAGTAGATAATAGAGGGATGCAGCTCGATCCAAAGGGCCGTCTCTTTGTTCTCACGGGCGCCGGCATTTCAGCCGAGAGTGGGCTCGCCACGTTCCGCGGCTCGGGAGGGCTGTGGAATGGTCATCGCGTGGAGGACGTGGCCACACCGCAGGCGTGGGAAGCGGATGCGGAGCTGGTGTGGCGCTTCTATTCCATGCGCCGGCGAGATGCCATGGCGGCCGCACCGAACGGCGCCCACCATGCGCTCGCGCGCGTTGAGAGGGAGCTCGGTGACCGGTTCTATCTTTGCACGCAGAATGTAGATGATCTTCATGAACGTGCTGGGTCAAAGCGTGTACATCATATGCATGGGAGTCTCTTCCAATCACGGTGTGTCCAATGCAACGTGCCCTTTGCGGACAGAGCGCTCTACGAAACCGCGGCGGATCTTCCAAGATGCGAGAGGTGCGCAGCCAGTGTCCGGCCGCACATTGTCTGGTTCGGCGAAGTTCCGTTGGACCTAGAGGGCATCTATGCGGAACTTAGCCGCGCAACGGTGCTTCTGATTGTCGGCACGTCGGGAGCGGTGTATCCGGCCGCGGGGTTCGTGAGCATCGCCAGGCAGGAGGGTGTGCGGACGATGTATGTTGGGCCGGAGGAGCCTCTGAATGCTTATGCGTTCGACGAAATCGTGCTGGGAGTTGCGACCGATGTTTTGCCGAAATTGCTTGGAGTATGAGTGCGCGGAGTCGCCGCAAGGCACAGCGCGCGGCGCCGGAATGGGGCACACGAACGACTTCGCTCCCACCGCACACGGTTTTCCTCTTGTGATGCGGCTACGATGGATTAGAACATGAACCAAGATCAGTCCCTCTCCCAGGAAATTCTCCTCCACATCGCCCAATTGCTGAACGTGCCGCTGAGCTCTCTCGTGGCAACGATCACCCTGCTAGATGAGGGTGGGACCGTACCCTTTATTGCGCGGTACCGTAAAGAGGCGACCGGTGCGCTTGATGAGGTGAAGATCCGGGATATCGAGGAGAAGCTCAGCTATTTCCGTGAGCTGATGAGCCGCCGCGAGACGATTCTGGCCTCGATTTCCGAGCAGCAGAAGCTCACCGACGAACTCCGCGAGAAGATCAACGCGACGCTGGACAAGGGCGAGCTGGAGGATCTGTATCTTCCGTATCGTCCGAAGCGGCGCACCAAGGCGACGATTGCGCGCGATCGCGGGCTTGAACCACTGGCCGAATATCTTTGGTCTCAGCAGGCGGCCGCGCATACCCTGCTGGAGTTTGCTGCCACGTTCATCGACGCAGAGAAACAGGTGACGACGATCGGCGAGGCTTTGGAGGGTGCGCGGCACATTGTTGCGGAACGGATTGCGGAGACGGCTGATGTCCGCAAGGCGTTGCGGCAGTTGATGCATGATGAAGGTGTCATCGTGAGTCGCAAGATTACGGATGCTGCTGACGCGCAGGAAAAGTTCAAGATGTACTACGAATACCGCGAGCCGGTGAAGACGATTCCGTCTCACCGCATGCTGGCGATTCGTCGCGGCGAGGCGGAGTCGGTTCTCTACTTCCTGATCGAAGTTGACCCGCTGCGTGCCACGGGCATCCTGCGCCGTCACATTCTCGGTCTGGAGGGCGATTGGACCGCGCAACTTGAGCTTGCGATCGAGGACTCGTGGAGTCGCCTGCTTTCGTCGAGCATCCAGAGTGAGCTTCGGCTTGAACTGAAGAAGCGCTCCGATCTCGATGCCATCCAGGTCTTTCGCGACAATCTTAACAACTTACTGCTGGCGGCGCCTGCCGGTCCCATCTCGGTTCTTGGGATCGACCCTGGTCTGCGGACGGGGTGCAAGGTCGCGGTGGTGGACGAGACGGGGAAGTTCCTTGCGCACGATGTGATTTACCCTCACACCGGGCAGACCGCGAAGGCCAACCAAACGCTGGTCCAGCTAGTGCGCCAGCACCAGGTGCGCGCCATCGCGATCGGCAACGGCACAGCATCGCGCGAGACCGATGCGTTCGTCCGCGATTTTTTGGCTGAGCACAACCTGACCAACATCTTCAAGGTGATGGTGTCGGAGTCGGGCGCAAGCATCTACTCGGCATCGGATGTGGCGAGGCAGGAGTTCCCGGATCTCGACCTCACGGTTCGTGGAGCGATCTCGATCGCGCGCCGTCTTCAGGACCCACTCTCGGAGCTGGTCAAGGTCGATCCAAAATCCATTGGCGTGGGACAGTATCAGCACGATGTGGACCAGCGCCAACTGCAGCAGTCTCTCGAAGCCACCATCGAGACGTGCGTGAACAAGGTTGGCGTCGATCTCAACACGTCTTCGTGGACGCTGCTGCGTTACGTCGCCGGCATTACGGAGCGCGTGGCTCTCAATATCGTTCAGTTCCGCGATGAAAACGGACGTTTCACCTCGCGTGCGCAGCTCAAGAAGGTAACGGGTGTGGGCGCAAAGACCTTCGAGCAGGCGGCAGGCTTTCTGCGCATACGCGGCGGCACGCAGCCGCTCGATTCCACGGCGGTCCATCCGGAGAGTTACGAGTTGGTGGAGCAGATCGCCGCGACGGTCGGAGCGCCGGTTCAGCAGATTATCGCGAATCCGCAGCTGCTGGATCATGTGGATCGATCGAAGTTTACGGTGGGGACGTTTACGTTCAACGACATTCTGGAAGAGTTGCGCAAGCCTGGGCGGGACCCGCGCGATACGTTCGTCGCGCCGGTCTTCCACGAGGGTGTGCGCGAGTTTGCCGATGTTCAACCGGATATGGTTCTTGAAGGTGTCGTCACGAATGTGACCAAGTTTGGAGCGTTTGTCGATATCGGCGTGCACCAGGATGGGCTGGTTCACATCTCCGAGCTGTCGAATCGTTACATCAAAGATCCGAACGAGGCCGTCAAGGCGGGACAGATTGTGAAGGTGAAGGTGCTGTCTGCCGATGTGGTCACGAAGAGGATCGCGCTGTCGATGAAGGCGTTGATGGCACCATCTGGTCGTCTTGTCGAAGCTGGCCCAAGACGCCAGACTGCGGTTCCGGCGGGTCGACCGCGGCCAAAGTCTGACCCTCGGCCGACACTCTCCATGGAGGAAAAATTGGCGACACTCGCCACGCGCTGGAAGGTGCAATAGCGACTCCCGTTGCTGTGAAGAAAGACGAAGGGCCAACCGGATCGGTTGGCCCTTGGTGCAAGCGGTGAGAGTTCGGGCTGAAGTTCAGAAGCAGGTTAGGCTTGCTGTGCGATCTCTCGCGCTGCGTTCCGAGTGGCGCGACTAGTTTTCAAGGGCTGCCTGATGAACGGCGTAGTTCAGTTCAGCATCCAAGCGGCGGATAACGGTGACCTGCCCGTGACCAAGCAGGAAGATGGTTCCTGTTTCGGGGTTTGTTACCTGCTGCGACACGTCCGCCACGGTGGCGAGAATCCTTGGTGAGGGTGTGGTCTCAACCAGTTGGACGTCGCGCAACTGCGCTGGAGCGGTCGCGGTGGCAGGCTGTGCGGCAGAGAGATATCCCGCGGTGCCGAGCATCTCGGTTGGCAAAGAGGCGGCCCGGGCAATCGCGAGAACGCGGGGGGACTTGACCTTGCGAAGATCCAGGAGAGCGGTACCAGAACCGTCTTGGAAGGCGATGAGCTCGGCGCTGCTGCCGATGGGAGCGACGAAGCGATAGGTTCCGCGCGCGTCAAGGTGAACCGACGAGGTAAGCGTCATGCGAGCCGGGTTGGTGACATCAAAGATGCTCAGGATGGCACCGTGCTGTTGTTCCACATAGAGATAGGTGGAACCGTTGGCGTTGTTGTGGAGCAGTAGATCCTGACTCGTATTCTGCGCGATCGCGGGGTTTTTCGAGAGCGCCTGTACGATGAAGTCGGATTTAGCCGGTGTGGCAGCCAGGGCGCAGGTTGTGGCGAGGGTGAGTGCGGTTGCTGCGAGAATCATTTTGATCGTGTTCTTCATGTCGTTATCCTTTATTTTCCTAAAGCATGGACGGCCGCACTGGAAACCTGGCGATATGCTGATGAGGTAGAGGCAGGTTCTGTGCGTGTGCGTCTTCGTGAGATATGGCAGATTTGTACGGGCTCGACATGCTTCGCATGGTCAGAACTGCTGGCGTGGCGATGTTTGTCTTGATCGGGTTCATGTCCGTTCTCCCTGTCAAGTACAAGTTTCAGGCCGGAGAGAGACTCACGTCCAAGTACAAATTTTTATATGGCATTAGCATTCCGGAGGGGGATCTGTGATTGAAAACTTTCGTCTCAAAGTGTTTCGAGCGGTTGCCGAGCACCGCCATTTTCGAAAGGCGGCGGAGTCCCTATATCTGACTCAGCCCGCGGTCACGCATCAGATCAGGACACTGGAGGAGAGCCTTTCGGTTTCGCTCTTTGACCGCACCGGCAAGGAGGTGGCGCTGACTCCTGCGGGTGAGGTGCTGCTGAAGTATGTGAAGCAGGTGGACGCCCTGCTGGCGCGGGCGGAGGAGGAGTTGAGCGCGCTGTCTGGCGAGGTGCGTGGAGAGCTGCGGATTGCCGCATCGATGACGATCGCGCAGTTTGTGCTGCCGCAGATCCTGGGCAAATTCGTTCGCCTCCATCCGTCGGTGCAACTCGCGATTGCAAGTTCGAAGACGGAGGACGTGATTGCTTCCGTCAGGGAGCAGCGCACGGAACTGGGGTTGATCGAAGGCCCGGCGCATAGCCGCGATGTTGTGGTTGAACCATGGATAAAGGACGAGCTGGTGCTGGTGGTTCCGACCAGTCATGAGTGGGACAAGGCCGGTGACATCGAGATGAGCGATCTGCGAGAGGTTCGACTGCTGATGCGCGAGCGAGGCTCGGGAACGCGGGAGATTGTGGAGCAGGCGATCGCGGATCAAGGACTCGCGATGAAGGATCTCAAGGCAACGATGGAGGTGGATTCCACAGAGGGAATCATCGCGGGGATTGAAGCCGGCCTGGGAGTGGGCTTCGTCTCTCGCCGCGCCATTCGACGGGCGCTGCTGCTTGGCACGTTGAAGATGGTGCCGATCCGCGGGGTTCACCTGGTGCGTCAGTTTTCGATCGTGTACAACCGTGGACCAGAGCCGACGGGGCTTCCCGGTTTGTTTCTGAGTCAACTGCGCGAGGAGAACGCGCACCGCGAACCGCGTTCCTTGCCGGGGAGGCGGAAGGAAGCGGCAAGAGTTTCTACGAAGTAGCTGGCTCGTCCTGGCGAGGGGCAGTGCTCAGGGGCGCGGCGCGGGTGGTCCGGAGAAGGGCTTCGGTATAGAACGCGGAGGCGGCCATCTCTATCTTTCGGACGAGTCTTCGACTCTGGATGAGTTCGCGCATGTGGTCCCGGCCGAATTCGAAGTAGGCTCCGGATTGCAGCAGCTGGGTATTGGCGAGATCGGTGGAGACGGCGACGCGGAGGCGGGAGAGCGTCTGCGCAAACTGATCCGCGTCCTGGCGAAGGTCGGTCTGATTCAACTGCAGGGCGGCCTGTCGAATACGATTCAGGATCTGGTGGAGGGCCTGGCTGGTACGTATGGGCCAGAGCTGATCGAAGATGAACCACATGACGAGGCTGCCGAGGGCGACGCCGATGACGCGGTCGCGGGCGACGGCAATCTTGGTGGTGGCTCCAAAGCCCTGCAGCGTGGTGAGGAAGAAGGCGAAGCCGATCTGCGTGCCCACCGATCCCATGTGCGGACTGCGGAGAATCCATCCTGCAAGAAAGCCAACGACAGCGACGACCAGGACAAGGGAGGTGATGGAGTCCATGTTGGGGAAGAAGAGCGCTTCGGCCGCGATCGCGAGGGCGCCACCGACGGCGGTTCCGAAGAAGCGGAAGATCTGACGCTGCTTCATCTGGCCGGTGGGGCTGAGGCCGGTGAAGAGGACGGTGATGACGCAGGTGAGAATGCCGGGCCATGCGATGGCGTTGTAGACGGTGTAGCAAAGCGTGGCTGCGAGGGTGAGCTTGAGGGCGTAGGTGGTGTTGATGGCGGATTGAAAGGCTCCGGGAAGGAAGAGCCGAAAGGAGGGTTTGAAGCGAGGGGTACGCACGTCGGCGCGATGGACTGCGGGATCCGGCGAGGTGCAACTGGCTGCATATTGCAACAGTTCGGTGTGAATCTCGATGAGCCGAGGGGGGGCGGAGGGAGGCAGCGGCGCAGCGGGGGCGATGGAGCCTCCGGGAGTGCAGCCGGCCAGCAGGCGATCACATTGGGCGGCGAGGATGGCGAAGGATGCTTGATCGTATCGAATGCTGTGCGGTCCGAGGTTGACGCCGATGAGGGCGCTTTTTTCAAGGACGCGCGAGAGCAGGCCAATGCGATAGCGGAGGCCCAGAGGGACGCCGACGAGCGTTGGATTGGCATTGTGGATGCGGTCGTACATCTCGCTCATGCGCACGTCGCTGAGATTCGCTGCCTGTACGAGAGGCTGGTGGAGGAGACTGAATTGCTCGGGAGTCTGGGTGGATGGGTCCTGAGCCAGGAAGTGGAATAATCCGGCGAGCAGGGAGAGGTTCCGGTTCATCTCGAGGTCGAGTTCCTCGGTGGGGTGCCGGGTTCCAAAGAGGTATTCGACCGTGACGGCGCTGAGCATGACGATGGCGAGTGAGGCGACGCCGTAGAGGCTGGTGGCGACGATGTCGGTTGGGGCGCGGTGCGTGTCCCAGGCTGCGAGATCGACAAAGCCGTAGAAGCCGAACATGGAGAAGCACAAGCGGGATGGAGGTGCTGGCCATGCCGAATGCGGCGAGGAAGATCCCGAGGATCAGACCGATATAGCGAGCGATCTCGGTGCCGTCGGTGACCTGTGTCCAGCAGATGGTAGCGATGCAGGCGACGGAAGCTCCGAGGAGCATCTGCGCAGCGCTGCGGAGGGTCATGCCGGGGCGGTCGCGCTGGAGCTGGAAGAGAAGCGCCAGCGCGAGAGCGATGCCGGGCACGCGCAGGGTCATGGTGACGATGAGCGCGATGATGATGCCGAGGGTATCGCGGAGGCTGCCTGCGAAGCGCCCGGGGAAGGGAGCGAGCTCCGTCTTCAGGCTGCGAAGGATGACGACGTCTCTGGAAGCGGGGGTGGCCATCGGAGGGTTCTAGCGGACGACGGTGATTGCGGTAGCGCCGATACGGAAGAGATTCGGGTCAGGGTTCGTGACGCGGATGCGCACGGGAAAGCGCGCGGACAGGTGAACCCAGTTCAAGGTGCGGTCGACGGCGGGGAAGCCGTCGGTGACGCCACCGTCCTCTGGAAAGATGCCGCGGCCGATGCTGTCGACGATGCCGTCGAAGCGTCGGGTGGGATGTTCCATGAGGTACACCTCGACGTGCATACCGGGCTGGATGTATTTGAGCTTCGACTCGCGATAGTCGGCGAGGACCCACCAGGTGGTGGTGTCGATGAGGGTGAAGAGCGGCGTGCCGACGTGAGCGTAGGCGCCCTGGGAGATGTTCATGTCGGTGACATATCCATCGAAGGGTGCGCGCACGTAGCACCACTGCAGGTTGAGTTGTGCCTGCTCGACTTTGGCGGCGCGGTTGGGGCGTTCGGACATGAGGGTTACCAGGTTGTCGACGGCGTGGCGTGCCTGGCCCAGTGTGGATTGCGAGGCCTGGAAGTTGGCGTTGGCGGAGTCTTTGGTGGCGAGGGCCGCGGCCTCCTGCGCCTGGGTTTGGAGCAGCTGGGAGGCCGCTTCCTGGTAGCTCTGGCGTGCGACGTTGAGGACGGTTTGCGCCTGATCCACCTGCTGCACGGTGACGTAGTGCTTGGCGAGGAGGGGAGCGATGCGATCGAAGTCGTCCTGGGCAAAGTGGAGTTGTGCGGCGGCGGCGGATTGGGCAGCGGTGGAGCGCTCGACCGCGGCCCTGGCGGCAAGATAACTGCTCTCGGCGGCGCTGACGCCACTTTGCGAGCCGGTCACGCCGGCAGTGGCGGTTCCGACGGCGCTCCGTTCCACGGCAATGTGCCGCGTCTCATCTTCGATCTGGCCTTCGAGGGTGGCCTGGTCGGCCCGGGCTTGCGTGAGCGCGTACTCGAAGGGCCGGGGATCGATGACGAAGAGGATGTCCCCCTTGTGAACGACCTGGTTATCCTGGACGCGCAGGCTCACGACGCGGCCTTCGACCTCGGGTGCAAATTCGATGGCGTTGGCGCGCACGGTCGCGTCGTCGGTGCGCGGGTGGAAGTCCACCTGGAGGACGGAGATGACCAGCAGGATGAGAGCGAGCGAGACGATCGTGATTCCGAGGTAGCGGCCGATTTTGGCCTTGTCGTAGGACATTGCATTGCTCCTGTTCAGGCGAAGAAACAGAGCCAGAGAAGACAGGTGAAGAGGACGACCATGCTGGGGTAGATGATGGCGGGATGACCGATCGTGTGATCCATGCCCAGTCTGCGAAGCAGGGAGTGCGCCACAAGGGTAAGCACCAGGCTGATGGCGAGTGCGATCATCCAGCCGGGGAAGTAGGAGCCGATGATATCGACGTTGGGATTGCGGCTGCAGCCCGCGGCAGCGATTGCGGGAAGAGAGAGGACGGCGAAGGGGCGACGAAGGTTGGGTCTCATGGGTGAACTCCGCGCGGCGCGGGGTTGGTGCGCAGCAGATCTCCGCTCGCGTAGCTGAGGGCAACGGCGCTCTGCATCAGTTGAGCGATGGAACGGACGGAGGTGAGGCGAGCTTGCGCGAGCTGGCCCTCGGCCTGGACGACATCGACGAGCGAACGTACGCCGTATTTGTAGGCGTCGAGGGATGAGTCGTAGGAGGTCTGTGCGGCGGCAAGGAAGCTCTGCGCGGAGCGCTGCTGCTCAGCGGCGGTTTGATAGTCGACATATGCCTCCCACACCTGACGGGTAACGGAATCCTGTGTAGCGCGCTGCTCTTCGCCGGCCGCCCGCTGCTCGGCGCGAGCGGCGGCGAGTTCATGTTTCCGAGCGCCGTTGAAGACCTCCCATGTGAGCGACCCTTGCGCCGACCAGGTAGTGACACTGGCGGATCCCAATACGCCATAGTCCTCTGAGGGCCACACGTCGGTTTGACCACCTGCGGCGCTCAGCTTGACGCTCGGAAGATAGGCCGAGCGGGCGATGCGCGTCGCATCTTTGGCGTTGCGGAGCTCCTGCGCACGAGCCAGAAGATCGGGACGAGACTTCCATGCAGTCTGGACCAGATCTTCGACGGACGTATCGAGTGCTCCGGGGAGATTCGCGCTGTCCTGGGGGACGATTTCGATCTCGGTGGTGGGCTCGATACCGATGGTTTCGGTAAGGGCGAGCTTTGCTTTTTGGACCTCTCCCTGGGCGGACGCGAGGTTATAGCGTGCCTCGGCGGCTCCCGCGCGGGCGTTCGCAACGTCCGGCAGCGTGGCGCGTCCGTTATCGAACTGCGACTGCGCATTCGAAAGCAGCGTCTCGGCGGTTTGCAGAATGATTCCAGCTGCGTCCAACTCGCCGACGGCGCTCTGCACCCGGTAAAACTGGGTGGCGGTGTTATAGGCGAGGGTCTGATGGATGCGGCCGAGGCGAAGCGAGGAGGCGATCTCAAGCGCCTTGCTGCCGTCCAGCTTCGGGCCGCGTCCGAAGTCGAGCAGACTGTATTCGAATTGGAGCTGGGCGTACGCGATCGGCTCGCTGACGGTGACATAGCCACGGGGTGCGATGGGTTCCGGGAAGGGAAAGATAAAACGATCGTCGCTGCCCTGTGCGGCAAAGGTGAGGATGGGAAGGTAGAGCGCGCGATCGATGCCCGTGGTCTCGAGCGAATGCTTGGCCGTAGCCCATGCAATGCGGCCCTCCGGGCTGGCTGTCTCGGCGATATCAATCAGGTCGGGAAGGGTGTAGATATGGTGAGGATCGAGGGCAGGGATCGGGGCTGAGGGCCGCACCGACCCGATGCAGCGGGCGGCATCGCGGGTACTGGTGACGCTGCTGCAGGTGATAACCGGAAGGTTCGCTTGGCCCGGCGAGGAGAGGCTGCATGCACTAAGACTCAGCGCGATCAAGATACAGTGGAGCTTTCCATCGTTCACCGAAACGAGAGTTTGAACGCTCATGACTGGGACTATCAACCTTTTTCAGAGTGCCCCCTTGAGGGAGAGCTTGTAGAGCAAATCTATGGCGGCCAAGGGGTTAGAGAAGGGAGAAGATTACGTCCGCAATGCGTGCCTTGGGCTGCCGTAGGTTGAGACCGCATCCCCGGCGGCAGCCCCTGACCGTGATGATCAGACGGCTGATCGGATAGCTACCCATAGAATGCGGCTTCGTTTGTAAGACGTCTTCCGGGGAGGGAACGTTGCGGTCTGGGCGGAGCATTCAGCGGTTGGGCGCAACGACGGTGGTGGGCAGGGTGAACTGAAAGATCGCGCCGCGGGGAGAGTTATCCCCAGCCCACAAGCGGCCGCCGTGCGATTCGATGATGGAGCGGCTGATACGAAGCCCCATGCCGGTACCGTGCGTCTTGGTGGTAAAGAATGCATCGAAGATCTGCTCCGCCTGCCGGGGTGGGAGCCCGATGCCGGTATCGCTGAAGGAGACCTGAAGTTGTGCGTGCTCCAGCCGCTGCGATTGGATGGTCAACGCACGCCGTCCGTCGATGTCTTTCATTGCATCGATGCTGTTAACGATGAGATTCAATGCGACCTGCTGCAACTGCACACGATCTCCCATCACCCGGGGAAGATCGGCGGCGAGATCGGTATGGAGGGATATGCTGTAGTGCATCGTTTCACTCTGCAGCAGAGCCATCATCTCTCGAATCACTTCATTTACATCCACTGGTCCGGGTTGCAAAGGGTCCTTCTTGAATTGGGAACGAATGCGCCCGATGATCTCGCCCGCGAGCGTTCCGTCTTTCACGATTCTCTCGGCAGCCGCACATGCCTGGGAGAGATCGGGCTCATCGCGCTGGAGCCAACGCATGCAGGTTTTGGCGTTGATGACGGTGGAAGCAAGCGGTTGAATCACCTCATGCGCAAGAGAAGCGGTCAGCTCTCCCATGGTGGTGATGCGGTTGGCGCGGGCAAGATCGGCCTGCGCCTGGCGCAGCGCCTCTGCGGCCCGCGTGCGTTCGGTGACGTCGGTCGAGCTACCGATGAACTCGACCAATTCCCCGGATGTCTCAAAGACCGGATGACCGAGGGTGTGAAGGTATTTGACGGTTCCGTCCGGGAAGAGGAGTCGAAACTCGACCTCGTACTCTGATTTCTCATCGATGGCACGATCAACTGCCGCTTGCCACCTGGCACGATCTTCGGGATGAATGCGCTGCATCAGATCGCTCCAAGCCGGCATGCCCTGGGCGGGATCGAATCCAAAGATGCGATACCACTCATCGGAAAGATGCGAAGCGTCTCTTCCCGCAACCCGCCAAGCCCAGCTGCTGGTGTGCGCGAGTCGCTGGGCCTCGGCGAGATACGCTTCGCTGCGGCACAGGGCTTCTTCGGCCAGCTTGCGCTCGGTCACGTCCGTGACGGCACCGATGAATTCCAGGTCGCCGGAGGAGGGTTCCACCGCGCAAGCGACGACATGGAGATGTTTCACCGAACCATCCGGCCGTTGCAGGCGATATTCAAGATCGAAGCCGGTCCTTTGTTGGGTGGCGTATTCAATCTTCTCGAGCACGTGCGCCCGATCCTCCGGATGAATTCTCTCAACGACGGACGCCAACGTTGGCGGAAGGGATCGATCGTGTTCAAAGATCTTGTAGGATTCTTCGGACCAGTAGATCTCTCCGGTGATCACGTTCCTGCCGAAGGTGCCTGTTCGGCTGATGGTCTGGCCTTGAGCGAGGTAAGCCTCGCTGCGTTTCAGTCCGGCATAGAGGTTGGCGTTTTCCAGTGAAATCGCCGCCTGCGATGCCAGCAACTCGAGCACAGCGACGCGGTCCGAGGTGAAGGCGTGCGGCGTCAGATTGTTCTCGAGATACAGTGCGCCAATCAGCTTGGTTTGTTTGACGATGGGAAGGCAAAGGACGGATCTGGGGTGCTTCTGCTGCACATAGTCGTCCTCGGAGTACAGGTTCCTGACCGAGGCGTCATCGAGGACGACGCGCTCGCCTGTCCGGATGACGTAGTAGAGCGCGGATCGGGGAAGATCCAGGGGCGCGATGACTTTTTGCCGGACGGTGACGCTGACACTTCCGTGGCCGGTTGTGGCCTCCGCCTCGATCCGCGGCTCGTCGTTGCGGAGGAGGATGAGCAGCCCCCGCTCGGCGCCTGCATGCTCCAGCATGATGCGCATGAGCTTCTCAATCAGATTGCCGAGCACAATTTCGCTGGAGAGGGTTTGGGATGCCTTGACGACTGTCTCCACATCAAACTGCCGGGCTGAGGTGCCGATGGTGGAGGAGGTGGAAGCGGGTGCGTGCTGCTCGCGGAGGTGCGGGTAGAGTTGGTCGAGCAGCTTGACCTTGCCGAACGCGCCCCAGCGGTCGTAGCAGTTCCGCGCGTTCTGGAGATGGGCATAGCCGGCGGTGGCAAGGCCGCGCGCCAGGCAGCACTGCGCTGCCAGTTCGTGGGCCAGGCCCTCGTTTTGAACGAAGCCGTTCTCATGAGCCGAATGGATCGCATGCTCGTAAAGGCGCAGGGCATCGGCGTCCCGGCCTTCGATGCGCGCGAGTTCTGCGGAGACCAGGGCGTGCTTGTCGGCGAAGGTGGGAGGGTAGATGTCGGCCCACTCGCGCAGTTGTTCCTGGTGCGCGGTGAGGAGTTCGCGCGATCGTAGTTGTTCGCTGGCCGAAGCGTTCTCATAGAGTGCCGCCGCGGTCAGCGCCGCATAGTAGAAGTAGTCGAACAGCTGCAACGATACGGATGAGATCGAGAGCAGCGCCCGAGCGTTGCGCGCCGCGGCCTGCGCCTCGGCATGGTCGCCCAACAGGTACCGCGCCTTGAGCTTGCGAATCCAGTGTAAGCAACTGACGGTCGGCGACCCCTGATCGATCAGTTGGGCCTCGAACGCTGCCTCGTCGAAGGGCTCGTCGCCGAAGGCAGAGAAGCTTGCATCGAGACCCTGCAAGCTCGCGATAAAACGTTGCTGGCTTACGAGGAGATCCACGACGTCGCGGAACCTGGCTGCGCGAGCGAAGTCCAGCGCCATGGCCGTCTCGCGCCACACCGCATCGAGCGGATCGTTCCGCATCAGCAAGTAGGTGATGGATTGGTGCATGCCGTAGCAGGCAAACGTGAGGTCGCCCCTCTCGGTGGCCGTGCGGGTGGTGGCCTGTCGCAGTTCGATCACGCTGGTGAGGGGGTGGGTCCAGAAGGCGGCCAGTCCCATCGCGTGGTAGACCTTCGTATCGTAGGCAGTGAAGGCGTGCTTCTCGACCAGGTCGCAGGCAAGTCTGCCGAAGCGGTAGCCTTCGTGGTAACGGTGAAAGTAGGGTCCGAGGACAGCTCCCAGGCTGGCATAGGCATAGGCGGAGGGTCCGCTCGTTCCGTGCTGGATGCTGAGGTTCACCATGCGGCAGGCGAGCAGGCAGGACAGCTGCACGTCGGTAAATGTGGCGGGGGCAGCAAGCGCGGAGAGCACCTGCATGGCTGCCTGAATCCTGGGATCGGTCATTGCCGGCAGATCGATCAGACTCTCGATGGTGCGGCCATCCAGGGTCTCGAGGACCGTCTGATATTCAGCGCGGACCCGCTCAATCGTTGGGTGTGCCGGAAGGTCGATGCCGAATCGATGCAGGGAGGCAAGAGCGGTCTCGATGGCCAGGGGATGGTTGCCGGTCAATACGCGCAAATTGATCTTGAGGCAGGAAGCGTTCGCGAACTCCACGTCCGAAGTTGCGCGCTGCAGCAACTCCTCAATCAGTTGCGAGGCTTTTTCCATGCCGCCGCAGAGAAGCTCGCACCCCGCCCACTCGAGGAACAGTTGGAAGAGCAGCGGGTGCTGAAGCTTCCAGTCCCGCTCGTCGAACAGCGCAGCGCCTGACGCAAAATAGGAGCGCGCAGACGGATAGGCCGCGGACGCCTTCGCTCTTCGCCCGGCACGCAGATTCAAGGATGCGACTTCCGCCTTTTCAGGAAGGTCTGCCAGCCGTTCGGCGCCTCGATTGAGCTGACTCGCGACCTCGAAGAGATGCTCGTCGAGCTGGTCCTCCGTCATGCTGGCGAGCAGCACGCGACCAATACGAAGGTGTGCTGCGGCGCGATCAACTGCGGGGATGAGGGCATAGGCTGCCTCCTGGATGCGATCGTGGAGGAAGGAGTAGGAGCTCTCGAGACGAAGAATGAGGCCGGCGCGGACGGCATCCAGCAGCGCCGCGTGGATCGCCTCTTCTGATTCGCCGGCAACCAGGCTCAGGGTGGCGATCTCGACGACGTTGCCGAGACAGGCGAGCTGCTGAAGGGCGGTCTGCGCGGGGCCGGACAATCGCTTCAGCTTCTCGACCATCAGATCGACGACGTTGTCGGTATAGCCGTACGCGCGAATCCGAGCCGAATCCCAGACCCAGGCTCCGCTATCGGGGCCGCGCCGGAGCAGACCTTCCTCGGCCAGCGCGGTGAGGAACTGGATGGCGAAGAATGGATTCCCGCCGGTCTTTTCGTGCACCAGTTGCGCCAGGGAGTGGGCGTGATCAGGAGTGCAATGCAGCGCATCCGCGACGAGCGCGTCCATGTCGGCAAGCCTCAGGGGCGGAAGCGCGATCTCCTGTACCGGTGCTCCCGCGTTGCGGATCTCCTCGATCCTCCGCAGGAATGAAAGCGCAGCGCCGGCTTCGTTATCCCGATAGGCGCCGACGAGCAGCAGATACCGGATCTCGGCGTGCGTGACGAGGTACTCAATGAGCTCGAGGCTTGCTGCATCCATCCACTGCAGGTCGTCGAGGAAGAGAGCCAGCGGATGCTCTTTCCGGGCGAACGCTCCGAGGAAGCGCAGGAACACCAACTGGCAACGATTCCGCGCATCTTGCGGCGACAGCTCCGCGACGGGAGGCTGTTTCCCGACGACGAACTCCAGCTCCGGGATGAAACTGACGACGAGCCGGCCGTTGGCACCCAGGGCTTCCTGAAGAGCATGCCGCCAATGGCTCGACCTCCGCGTCACTCTTGACGAGGATCTGACGGATGAGAGTCTGGAAGGCCTGGGCGAGTGTTATGAACGGGATGTCGCGCCTGTATTGATCGAACTTGACGGATGCAAACAGGCCTCGCTGCGCGATCAGCGCCTTGTGCAGTTCATGGACGATCGAGGATTTACCGACGCCGGAGTAGCCGGAGACGAGCACGAGTTCGGGGCGGCCATGGGCCACGACCCGGTCAAAGGCCGCGAGCAGGGCATCGATCTCCTGTTGCCGGCCGTACAGCTTCTCGGGGATCAGCAAACGGTCGGGCGCGTCGTGCGCTCCCATGGGGAATGGGTCGATGCGACCGTGCGACTCCCACTCCGCCAGACAGTGCCGAAGATCGGTTTCGAGGCCGGAGGCGGTCTGGTAGCGTTCCTCGGCATTCTTGGCCAGGAGCTTCATGACGATGGCGGAGAGCGGCTCCGGGACAGCGCGAGGTGGTGTCAGGCTGGCGCGCAATGTGACAGTGAATCCATTCCAGCGGATCGGCCGCAGCAAAGGGCAGTGTGCCCGTAAGCATCTCGTACAGGGTGACGCCTAACGAGTAGAGATCACTGCGGGCATCGATGGAACGGTTCATGCGGCCGGTTTGCTCGGGCGCCATGTAGGCGAGGGTGCCGGCGATGATCTCGGGCGGGGCGGGCACCTGGTGCTCGTGCGGCAGTTGCGACGCAATCCCAAAGCCTGTGAGCCAGACGTTGCCGGCGTCGTCGACCAGCACATTCGCAGGCTTGATGTCCTTATGGATGAAACCCTGCCGATGAACCTGTCCGAGCACGGTGGCCAAGCCGATGGCGATGCGCAGGCTGCGGGTGAGATTGAGCGGCTGCCCCTGCTCGTGCTCAAGAATCCGATCGAGTGGCTGGCCGCCGGGGTCTTTGAGCACGAGGACCATGCGCCCTTCGTGGCGAGTGAGGGTCAGGGGTTGGGCAGCCCATGCAGGATCGAGTTCAGGTGCGAGCGAGAATTCGTGCTCGAGGCGGCGACAGCGTTTGCGGCGAAGCCTGTTTTTCCGCGAGCACCACGGCCAGTACCGACGCTGCGCTGCTGACGTGCCTGCCGCGATACAGCGTGACGTCGGGGCCTTCCCGGAGTGGTTCCAGCACGTACCCGGCAGGCTCTGGGATGGACGGCATGTTTGTTGCCACGGCTGCATCACCTCTGAGGAATCATTGGATAGCTCTGGTGCCCTGCGAGCTGGATGTGCTCGAATCGAGTGCACTAGAACTCCAGTTTGAGTGCAAATTGCATGATTCGGGGATTCACGGTTAAGGCGCTGATCACGCCGAAGGTGCTCGGGGTCGAAACGTCATTGGCGGGATTCGCAAAGTTCGGCCTGTTGAGCAAATTGAAGATCTCCCACCGAACGATCAGCTGTACGCGGTCCGTCAGAGGGGTGGTCTTGATCACGGCGATGTCGACGTCTTGTTGATCCGGCCCTCTCAGAATATTCCTTCCAAGATTGCCGAAGATCGTCCCACCTCCAGACACCGGATATTTGCCATCCACCAGGCCGCCGTCGGGTACAAACGGTGCGGGAACGAACGCGTTCGTATTGAAGAATTCATTCACCCGGCTGCTGACGCTTCCTGCTCCGGCCGGCATCGGCAAGCGTCGCACCCGGAGCCAGGCTTGCTGTGGTGTACAGCGTCGCCGGCCCAAACAGCGTACCGGCCGCACTATCCAGAATGCTGAACGGCAGGCCCGATTGCAGCGTTACGACACCGGACGTGCTCCAGCCATTCCCGAGCCGTTGCACATAGGCGCTTCGCGCATGGTTGGGGCCGGGCACATTCCACGTGCCACTGATCACGAGGCGGTGGGTTCGATCGAAGTCGGACACACCGCGCTGAGCGGCGATAGTATTTTGATCGTTATACACGACCTGCCCGGTGATCGGCAGATCCGAAGGTGCCGGCGATCGCAGCACCGAGGCTATCGCCCGCATCGTCGATCGATTTCGAGAATGTGTATGCGGCAAGGAATTGAAACCCATGACTCATGTCTTTCTTCAACGTGGCCTGGAGTGAGTTGTCGTTTGAATTGCCACTGCTCTCGAGGCGGTAGATCAAGGGAGACAATCCAACAAACGGAGTTCGCTCCGCTGCGTTGGCCGCAGAGTTGGTGGTGAGGCCGTTCACCGGGGCGGAAGCATCGGCGAGGAGCGGCTGGTTATTGCTCCGGCCCACGGCCAGGTGCGTGCCCTTCGCGCCGGCATACCCGATGGAGAAGACGTAGGTCTTGTGTTGGTACTGCAGATCGAGGTCGTATTGCTGGACGGTTGACTCCTTGAAATCAGGATCGGTAAGGATGGGGCTGCGGAGAAAGCTGCTCGCGGTAAACGGCGGCGCCGGGCAGCATGTTGGCTACGAAATTGGGGAAGGACGAGTTGGAGGGCAGATTGGGAAAGGGGCTCTCGAGGCTGGCGGTCGCGTTCGCGGCGCCATTGAGCACAGCATTCAACGCGAACGGCGGATTGAGGGACAGTAACGAGCCGTTCCCCTCGAAGCTGGTGCGGTTGGCGAAGATGCCATATCCTGCTCGCAGAACCATGTCCCTGGAAGAAAGCAGCTGCCACGTAAAGCCGACGCGCGGCTCCGGGTGCGTTTGCACGGGATGATCGAGGAGGGTGGGATTCGCGCGTGGAAATCCCTCGGGGGCGTTGCCATGGAAAATTGCTTGGCAGAACAAATCCGGAGGTGTCGGGAGAGGTGAAGCCACCGGCCGGAGGAGGTACATAGAACTGGGGAAAGAAATTCGAGACGCGGCCTTCGACTTCGCTGGATTGGCCGTTGATCTCAACACGAACGCCGAGATTGATGGTGAATGTTCGCGTAACGTTCCAGTCATCCAACGCAAAGAAATCAGACGCGCTGGCACGTTGCCCCGCGTCGGGCGTTCCGGCAGCCACGCTGGAGAAGAAGAGGTTTGAGAACGAGGTGCCGTTGCCTCCGGCGCTGGCTGGTCCGGCGGGCAGGCCGAGCAGGAAATCCGGAAACGAAAGGAGTGTCATGGTACCGGCGGAGTAATCGATGCGATGGTTGAGCTGATTGCGAAAGATTTCGTTGCCGAAGCGAAGATTGTGTTTGCCCCGAGCCAGGAAGATGACGTCGGAGATGTAGAAGTTGTTGCCGGCGGTCATGCCCTGGTCTTGTCCCGAGTTGCCGAATTGAAAGGCGCCCAGCACCGTAGTCTGTGGAACGATCGCCTCCTGGGGATCGCTGAAGCGGTTGATTCCCACATCCTGATCGGTGAGGGTTCCTCCGGGAAGGCTTTGGCCTACGAGGCGAGAGAAACCAAATCGGAGTTGGTTGATCGCGCGCGATGAAAAGATGTGCGTCTCCGCGATTGCCAGATTCCGGTTCTCAAAGGAACGGAGCACGGGAAAGCCAGGCACGTTGGCGCCGAAGAAGGGAACGTCCTGGTTCGAGTTGGAGAAGAAGAACTTCGCGGAGAGGCGATCGGGGGAGCGCAGATCGAGGTCGAGATTCGTATTGAACTGGTCTTCGTTGAAGTGACCGGGTACCACTGCGGTGTAGTTCACACCGCTCCCCGAAGTCTGCGGACTTGGGATAACAAAGGTTCCATTGGAGGTCTTTGCGTTCAGCAGCTTGAGGGCTACCGGATTAATATTCGATCCGTCCGGTGCGATGGCCACACCTCCCAATGCACCGGCGTGGCCGCCAAATGCAGCTCCGAGCGTGGCGGGCGTGCGGACCTGCGGTATGGCAGGAAGCGCTCAGAGAGCTGACGCTGTTACTCAAGGATGCCGCATTGACATCCCTTGTGGCTTGATACGAAACGAAGAAAAACGCGCGTTGGGTTGACCCGGGGATCGGTCCGCCCAGAGTGCCTCCTGGTTGGGAACGCCGGAACTCTCCTTTGGGCACTCCGGTTGCGTTCGCGAAGAAATTATTCGCGTCCAGCGCTTCGTTCCGGCCGAAGTAATAGGCAATCCCATGGAGCGTCGCGGTGCCCGACCTGGTTTCCACATCTACGTTCGCACCTGCTCCTCGGCCATACTGCGCATCGTAGAGGGAGGTCTGGACCTTGAACTCCTGAAGGGTATCCGGAGCGGGGATCGCGATTCCTCCTCCACCGAAGGGAGTGAGCTCGGTGATATTGGAGCTGTAGCTGTTCGCGTCGACTCCGTTGAGCATGAAGTTGTTGTCGGCGCTGCGCGCACCATTGGCGCGGATCTCCTGGCTTCCGTTCCCCAGTTGGGTTGCGTCCACCACATTGGAGTTCGTGCCAGCCGTGAGGCCGAGAATCTCGGTGTAATTGCGATCGACCAGCGGCAGGTCGACGATCGTTTTCTGATCGATGGCTCGTCCGAGCGTCGCGTTCTCGGTTTGCAGCAGAGCGGGCTTCGCGCTCACGGTGACCTGTTCCTTCGCACCGTGGAGGGTCAACTGAATCGTGAGCCGGCTCACCTCCGTAATTTGAACCTGAACATCCTGCAGGACGAGCGGCTCAAATCCGGGGGTGCGGATGGTGAGGTCATAGCTGCCAGGCGTCAGGAAGGGTATCGAAAAACCTCCGTGGGCGTCGGTTGTGAGGCGGTGCTCTTCGTGGGTGGCCTCACTGACGATGACCATCGCCGCACCGGCTACCAGGGCTCCGCTGGGATCGATGACGCTGCCGGCAATCGCTCCGGTATTGGCGGTCTGGGCGTGGATCGGCAGGGCGTAGAGGGCCAGCACAAAGGTCCAGAGCGAGGCCCGGAGCGCGGCGCAGGACGCATGCGTCGAGATCTTCCACATTACCGCGTTCCCCCAAACGCACCGCAGCGGACGAAGGACGACATGCATGAGGCAGCGAAGACCGAATATGGCGGAGCCGGCAGCCATGGCTCACCTCGCTTGGGTCGCATCCGCGCGGCCTGAAGACTAAGCTCTCCGAGGTGAACCATGATACCGCAGATGCATTCACCCAGTGATCCATGCGCCGTCGTTGCGCTAGCGTTGCACCCAGCCGACAGAGGAATCTTCGCCTCTCAATGCATCGGACAGTTCGCCGGGGGCGTCACAGAGGCAGGCCATGTTCGCGGGGCTTCCGCGCGCACGGAGTGAAATGGAGTCGTGATTCAGCGTCCAGATGCAAGACGCATGATCGCTGCAGCGAAGGAGACCGCCACGGCGGCCGCTGGCGACGCAGTCCACAGGTCATCGCATCCTAACCCAACAAAGGAGTTCCAATGGCTTCTAATCGCGGAGTCGTCTTTCTCGGCCCCAATCATGTTGAGGTCCAGTCCATCGACTACCCCAAGCTCGAAAACCCAGCCGGGAAGAAGATCAATCACGGCGTGATCCTCAAGGTCGTCTCCACCAACATCTGCGGCTCCGATCAGCACATGGTGCGCGGCCGCACCACGGCACCGACCGGCATGGTCCTGGGCCATGAGATCACGGGCGAGGTCATTGAGCTTGGATCGGATGTGGAGTACATCAAGAAGGGCGATCTGGTTACCGTTCCGTTCAACGTAGCCTGCGGCCGCTGCCGCACCTGCCGCGACCAGGAGACGGGGGTCTGCCTGAACGTGAACCCTGGCCGCGCGGGCGGAGCCTACGGCTATGTCGACATGGGCGGGTGGATCGGTGGCCAGGCGGAGTATGTCATGGTCCCCTACGCGGATTTCAACCTCATTGCCTTCCCGGATAGAGCCCAGGCCATGGAGAAGATCAAAGACCTCACCATGCTCACGGACATTCTGCCCACAGGTTTTCACGGGGCGATCAACGCGGGAGTTGGTGTCGGCTCGACGGTGTATGTTGCCGGGGCCGGCCCGGTGGGGATGGCGGCGGCGGCATCTGCGCACATCCTCGGCGCGGCGGTGGTCCTGGTCGGCGACATGAATGCCGAGCGCCTGGCCCACGTCAAGGCGGTCGGCTATGAGCCTATCGACCTCACCAAGGATGCCTCGCTGGAAGAGCAGATCGCCCAGATCGTCGGCAAGCCGGAGGTCGATGCGGCCATCGACGCGGTGGGCTTTGAGGCGAAGTCGCACGGACACAATGCAACGGAGGCGCCCGCGGCTGTTCTCAACTCACTCATGTCCATTACGCGGGCTGCCGGCTCGATCGGCATTCCTGGCCTCTACGTTACAGAGGATCCAGGTGCGCACGACAAGGCGGCCCAAACTGGAAACCTGAGCATGCGCTTCGGGCTGGGCTGGGCCAAGTCGCACCGCTTCTTTACCGGTCAGACGCCCGTGCTTAAATACAATCGCCAGCTCATGCAGGCCATTCTCCACGACCGGCTTCCCATCGCCAAAATCGTTAACGCCACGGTGATCACGCTCGACAACGCACCGCAGGGATACAAGGACTTCGACAAGGGAGCGGCGAAGAAGTTCGTGATCGATCCACACAACTTAGTGCATAGCGCAGCCTGATCCATAGCGCAGCGCGAGCAGGCCATGGACAACAGGACCTTCTTGGAGGGGGTCCTGTCGTCCATCGTTTGCGTCTAGAGCATGATGATCGCGACTGCCGCACCAGCGACGAGCAGTACGATTGCGAGAAGAACATACAGCAGATACACCACGGGGATGTCGTACAGGTCGTCATCCATGTTGGTTCCTTCCTTTCCACTTTCAGCTACGAATGTGGCTCCCATGAGCCGTGCCCGTCGATCCGGACGAGCCCATCTAACGAATGAATGTCCCGTTCTGAAGCTCCATCATTGCCTGCCGCAGCTCCGTCTGGGTGTTCATCACGATCGGTCCATTCCACGCCACCGGCTCCTCGATCGGCTTGCCCGAGACCAGCAGGAAGCGAATCCCCAACGGCCCCGCCTGCACCACGATCTCATCGCCCCGATCGAACAGCACCAGCGAGTGGTTCGCGATGTCGTACACCGCCTCCGCATTCGGATCGGTCGCCTGCTCGGTCAGCACGGCCTGCGGTGCCGACGCGTCGCGGAAGGTTCCCGATCCGGCGAACACATACGCAAACGCATTGCGTGTAATGTCCACCTTCAGCCGCTTCTTCCGGCCCGGAGCCACCGACACATCCACATAGTGCGGATCAGCCGCCACGCCCTCCACCGGCCCCCGCTTGCCCCAGAACTCGCCACTGATGACCCGCACATGCGTGCCGTCATCGTCGGTCACTTCCGGAATCGCGCTCGCCGGAATGTCCTGGTAGCGCGGCGCCGTCATCTTCAGCGAGGAGGGCAGGTTCGCCCACAGCTGAAAGCCATGCATCCGTCCCTGCGCATCGCCCTTCGGCATCTCCTGGTGCAGAATTCCACGGCCCGCGGTCATCCACTGCACGTCGCCCGCTGTCATGCTGCCCCGGTTGCCCAGGCTGTCGCCATGCTCCACCGATCCTGCGAGCACATAGGTGATCGTCTCGATCCCGCGGTGAGGGTGCCATGGAAACCCCGCCAGATAGTCCTGCGGATTGTTGTTGCGAAAGTCGTCCAGCAGTAGAAACGGATCGAACTCCCTGGTCTTCCCAAAGCCGAAGGCCCGCTCCAGCTTCACGCCCGCACCTTCGCGCGTGGCCTGTGTATGAATAACTTCCTTGATCGCACGAAGTGACATCGCGTTTCCTCCTTGTGCGCCGCCAGGACACGCGTTGCTGCTGTGCCCTGGCGGCGAATCGAAACGTTCCAACCAGCGCCGCCTTACGCCTGCTTCACAAACTGCAGGTCCAACGTGATGCTGATATCCTCGCCCACCATCAATCCGCCGGTCTCGAGCGCCGCGTTCCAGGTCAGCCCGAAGTCCTTGCGATTGATCTTCGTCGTCGCCGCCACACCAATGCGCGTGCCGCCCCACGGATCCTTCGCCGCCGCCGTCGGTCCCTCCACCGCAAACGCTACGCTGCGGGTGACTCCCTTGATCGTCAGGTCGCCGGTGACCACCAGCTCCCCATCCGACTTCAGCGCGATGTGCGTCGACTTCAACTGCATCGTCGGAAACTGCTCGGCGTCGAAGAAGTCCGTGCCCTTCAGGTGGGCATCGCGGCCCTCATCGCGCGTATGGATCGAGGCAATTTCGATCGCGGCTTCCACGCTCGACTGCGTCAGATCAGCCTCATGCAGCGACAGCTTGCCGGTCACGCCGGTGAACTGACCCTTCACGTTGGAGATCATCATGTGCTTGACCTTGAACTCGACGACCGAGTGAGTCGAATCGATGTTCCAGGTGGTGATGGCGGGGCTGGCGACGTGTGCTCATGGTGTGTGTGTCCTTTCAGGATGGTTTCGTAACGTTCTGCGTTTATTTGATTCGTTGCACTGACATTCGTTGCAACAACTATATGAAGTAAAATTTTTTAGCCCGGGGGCTGGCGTGCCAGGCGCAGCAGATCCGCCAGAAGATTCAAACGCTCGGTCCCGAGATGCCCCAAACGCTCCCGATGCGCTGCACGCATGGGTTCATCCAGTTCTGCGCCAGCAGCGTCCAAGCCCCTCGGGCGTAATCCGGGTCCACACCGTCCGCCGATCCTTGCTCTCCCGGCAGCGGGAGATCAAGGCGCGCTTCTCGAGCCGGTCCAGCAGTCGCGTAATATCCGAGTCCCGCGTCACCATGCGGTTGCCGATCTCCCCGCACGGCAGTCCCTCCGGGGCGCCGCGCAGAATCCGCAGCACGTTGTACTGCGTCGAGGAAAGATCCTGGGACTTCAAGCACCTGCGCAAACCGGTGCGACAGTGCCTCCATCGTCCGCATCATCTCAAGGTAGGTCACCTCCTCCGGGGAGGGGATGCGGCTTGCGCTTGCGGTCGGTTTGGACAGCGGTTTTCATCTACGATCTAACAATAATCGTTATAACGACAATTGTCAAACGGTGCGTTGCCGGCGATTGACAGCCAATGTATCCGTCGAGTTTGACTGCCAGGCGGGACGACATGCCCCACGGCCGGTTGCGGGACGCAAGCAATATTCGGCACGACGAAATTAGGCGCGACGAAAGAATCGTGTATCCAGGAGGGCCGCGGCGTCTCTGGCGTCCACTGGATGAATGGAGTGAGAGCCTGAAAACTCATAGCTGATGCCGCTTGCGAGCCCGCGCACCCTGATGGGCGAGTTGCCCAGATAGCGCAGGCTGATGGAAGGGTGCGGCGTTGCCGTCGTCGCCGCGGGTTGCGACGGGGGAGTTTCGGTCCGTACGTGGTCGGCTGGCTGCGGCAAAACTGCGTGGTTTGCCGGTGGCGCAGACGATTGGGTCCGGAGAGCGTGAGCTCGGTTACTGGCGGGGCCATACTGGGGGATTCTCGGCGGTGTCCACTGCGTTTGACTGTTGCGCAACTCCGTTCGTTTCTGGCCGCAACACATGGGTGATCCCTCCTTCTGACGGATGGGACATCGGTTGAATCACGACCGATTCCTGTCCCATGCGTTCGAGCAGGCAGGCCGCTCCCGAAGTTGCGAGCCAGCAGAACAACCACTCCACGGGCTTTCGGGATACAAAGAGGGCGGCAGGAGCCGCGACCCACAGGCTGAGGCAGTTGAAACAATCCATCAGCTTGCCGAAGATGCTTTGGCCGAACAAGGCGCGCAATCGAACGATGCTATCTGCCGGGCCATCCTCGCTGGCCAGCAGATGAGTTACCCGCCAGGTTGCGAGAACGGCCAGGGCGAACCGTATCCACCAGTTCATCCGCTGTTCCTATCTTGTTGCTGCGGGCATTTCACGATCAAGACTCCTGGTCTAAACGTTAGGTCGACTTGCAGAATGCGATTTGGTCAATAATCGGAGGCCCGAAGGCAAGATCCCCGGTGGTGAGCAGGGGCAGAACACTGAGCGTAACCAGATACGCGCACGGTATGAGGCTGGAAAGCGAAAAGTCATTGATGGCCGTGCCATACCAGTCTCCCGTCTCGGGAAGTGGCGTTGGCAGGGTAAAGCTGTAAGGACCACCGGGGCCGTCCAGACGGAGACTCACCGGACCAAGGTTGGGGTGAGACGCGGTGAACAGCACCGTGAGTGTTTGCGAGATGTCGGCGCAGGCGTTGACGAAGCCGCCAGTCGACATCGTTCCGGTGCCGCCGGCGCATCCTGTAAACGAAGTGGGTGTGATCCCGGTGTAACTGACTGGCATGGTTCCGGCACTTGTCACGACTGCGATCGTGCCGCTCGATCGGAACCCGGCGGTGGACGCGACATTGATGGTGGACTGGGGCAGAGTCTGGCCATTCGAAGCTGCTGTAATGGTAGTGTTTTCGGTCTGCAGTTCCTTGATGTCGACCATCGCGACGACAACCTGACCGGGAGGGGGAGCCGGGACCACGCCACCGTCCCAATCGGGGTGGTGATTCACATTGCTGTAGAGCGTGTTATCAATGGCCACGACGCTGCAGGTTCCGCCGGGACTGGTGGTCGTGGTGCCGGCCTGGCGGACGAGCATCTGGAGGCCAAAGTACAAGTCGGTGACGAGCGGGTGGTTGACCGGGTTGCTGGCGGAGACACCGGTTTCGTCGGCAGGCGAGAACGCGGCCAACTGGGTTGAGTCGAGGTTGATCATGTTGTCATTCAGCGAGATGTTCGATCCCTGGGGAACTTGAATCCACCCGTCCGAGGTAAACGTTGCGGCGATCGGGGCCGGGACTTCCGCCAAGTTTGGCTGAACCTCGACATTCGGGAACTCCCAATGACCGGGATGGGGCAGGGGAACAAAGACTTCCGCCTGGCCGATGATGGTGTTCAGGATCCAAGCTTCCGGAACCTGTGTCCACGGACCGGCGGCTGTCGCCCCTGTGATGATGAGGGCACCTGCTACGGCCGGGGCGCCGGTGGTTCCTTGTTGGCCGCGCAGCACAGGCGTCCACGTAGTACCGGAGACTCCTTGAACGGTCACGATCTCGTAGCCACCGGCTGAGCCACCGATGACCACATTGAACGGGGCGGCAGGGAAGCCGGCACTCGACACGACGGCGATGGAGGTATCGGCGGCCGCTATGGGATTCAGAAGCGTGGTGGAAGCTGTCGCGATGGGCTGGTACCAGAAGCTGTACTCCAACGGCTGCCCGCCCAGGGTCTGGGTCAGAATGCCATTGAGTCGCAAGGTGCTGAAGAAGGCGCGCGTGTCGCCCACCGTGAGTCCGGTTGCGGGAAGTGCACTATCGATCTGCGTCTGATATTCGTAGCCACCAATCTTGGTGAACTCCGGAAAGAGCTCGGAGGGCGGACAGACGCAGATGCAGAATTCGTGGCAGGTGACCGATCCCACCCAGGCGCAGATCTGATAGCGGTAAGGTTCGAGAGCAAAGCGCGCAATGATGGCACTATAGGCCGCGGCATTCCGAGTCTGCACGGCGCTTACGAGATCGGCGAGCGCACGAGGCTGGGTGGCAAACTGGCGGGAGGCCAATGCGAAGTTCTGTGCCTCCTCGATGCCATAGGCGCCGGTGAGAACCGGGGTGCGGAACGAGCATACCTCGCGACAGACCCAGACGTGGCGCCAACTGCAGATCAGGCTGCAAATGAACCGGCACTGCGGGGCGATGCCGAACTGGTTCATCGCCGATTGCAGGGTCTCACAGTTGAGGGTCGCCGCAGCCCGGCCGATGACGTCGAAGGCCTTCTCTTTGTTTAGGAGGATGGAGATATCTTTCGCAGCGGCCTGGATCTCGCTCGCTGCGTCGCCAGGGAGCACTCGATCGGGCGAGCAGACGATGTGGCAGACACGGTGATAGATGACCGAGTAAACCCAATGGCACAAGAGATAACAGAAGTCGTTGAGCTTGAGTTCGGCGATGGCGGCGCGGTACTCTTCGCCGTCGCCGCAAGCGACCGAATCGACCACCTGGCGCAACAACGTGTCGTTGGAAGCGAGACGTACGATGGCACGCGCGAACTGCTCCAGGGAGGGTGTCTCCACCTTTGTGACAGGGATGCCGCAGACCTCCTGGCAGCGCAACACGCCCAACTTCACGCGTACCCAGTCGCAGATCAATTCGCAATAAGGAAGCATTTCGAGCTGACCGAGAACCCAGCGAAAGGCGTTGGCATCCTTGGATTCGAAGGCGGCGACGACGGCGGCAAATCCTCCGGTGTCCTGGGCGAGGCGCCCGATGGCATCGGCCTGCGAGGCTAACCGGCTAACGGCGTCCTGGTTCGAAGCAAGATTGCTCATGATGTTCCTCCACGCCCACAGAGACTTGGGGATCGATGACAGGCCCTGGAGGCGCAAGCGCCTACCACCACCAACCACCAGACCTCGCCACGAGTGTTGGGTCCACTCGCAACGAAGAGGGGTCGTAGCGAGTTTCTGGTACAGCAGATTAGTGACATCGGTTGGCCGCGTCGGTGCGATAACGCACATATAGCGCGAGGAATTCAGGCACGGATACAAGGCAGACTTTGCCGGGATGCGACAGGTGGAGAAACTTTGATCAGCGAGACGTCACGCTTAGACGACGGCTTCGAAGGCCGCGCCGACGTGGCTGAACTGGGGGCTTCGCTTTCGATCGAACAGACGGTCCACTTCGTCTTCGACGAGGCGGTAGCACTCGCAGACATCGGACTCGAGGCCGCGGCGATCGAGGATGGTGATACGACCGCGGCAGTAGCGAATCAAACCGGCATCCTGCAGGTGCCCTGCGGCTACGGTCACGCTCTCACGGCGCCCGCCGATCATGTGTGCGATGAGTTCCTGGGTCATGAGCAGGTCGGAACGATTTTTGCGATCGTGACACATGAGCAGCCAGCGGCAGAGGCGTTGTTCGACCGAATGCAGGCAGTTGCACACAGCGGTCTGTGAGATCTGCGTGAGGTGTGCCTGGGTGTATCGCAGAAGCAACTGTCGCAGATGGCCGTCGTGCGCGAATTCCTTTTGCAACAACTGCGCGGGCAACCGCAAGGCATCTCCAGCCAAGGCTACCTGAGCCCGGCTGCAGGTGGATTCTCCGCCGAGGAAGAGGGCGATCCCGAGGACGCCCTCATTGCCGACCAGCCCCATCTCCGCAGTGGATCCGTTTTGCATGGTGTACAAGAGCGAGACAACCGAGCTGGTTGGAAAGTAACAGGCATCAATGCGTTCGCCAGGCTCGAAGATGATCTGGCCCAGCAGGAAGGTCACAGGCTGCAGGTAGGGGTACAGGCATGCGCGCTCCGATGGCGACAGCGACCATAGAAGAAGATTTGGAGGTGCATTGGAGGGCTGAGTAAGGTTGTGCATCGATGGCGCTCCCTTGTTCCCGTGCCACATGATCCGAGAATGCAAGTCCATGCTCTGGATTCAGACTGTGACGTGAAGTGGGTGAACGTTCGTCTGGGAGTGCAACATGCCCGCAACCAAGGGCAGGAGATAGCGTAAGCTGTCGAATGGATTGAAGTGATAGAAAACATGGACAGAATAGCACGCTCCATCCGGTCAAGTCATAACGTCCCAACACGAGATAGAGTGAGGCGTCGCGCACGAAGCACAGCCTTGTTTTCGTTCTGCGTGATACGTCAGCGGCGATGACCACCGCGAGAAATAGTCTGGTCGCTGCGGACCGTGCCGGTTTATGGGTCGCGAAAGCGGTAGCCGACATAGCTGTCGGTAAGCAGGTAAACGGGATGAGAGGGATCAGGCTCGAGCTTGCGGCGCAGCTGACTCATATACGTTCGCAGGTATTCGCGCTCCCCTCCGTATTCCGCGCCCCATACCAGCGCCAACAGGCGTTGATGCGCCAAGGGACGGCCCGCGTGCCGCATGAGCGTGAGGAGTAGATCAAACTCTTTCGGTGTCATGCGAACTTCTTTCCCATGTTTTGTGACGCGGCGCGCGGAGGGATCCACCGTAATGTCGCCGATGGTGATTGGGCGATCGGCGGAGTCGGTCCTTGCCCGAAAGCGGCGGATGGCGGAGCGCACGCGCGCCGTCAGTTCGAGAAACTGAAAGGGCTTGGTGATGTAGTCGTCTGCCCCCTGATCCAATGCCTCGATTTTGTCCTTTTCTTCGTCGCGCACCGTGAGCACAAGGATCGGCAGAAGCGGATAGAGTTGGCGCACGCGCCGGCAAGTTTCCATGCCTCCGATGCCGGGCATGTTCACATCGAGCAAGACGGTTTCATAGGGGCGATGCTGCAGCGCGAGCAGTGCTTCTTCACCAGACGACGCCTCTCCAGGCGAGAAGCCGACGGCCTCAAGGGTGTGGCGCAGGCCCTGTCGCAAGGCCTCGTCGTCTTCAACGATCAATAGCGACCCCGATGTCATCATGATCCTTGCCCCGCACCAGCCGGTATCGCGATAACGAAGGATGTCCCGGCCTGAACATCACTCTCGACAGAGATCTTTCCGCCATGTGCTTCGACGGCTTTTTTTGCTATGGACAGACCTAAACCCGTGCCGGGAGCACGATGCTCCACCGACGAGCTGCGATAGAAACGCGTGAACACGATTTGCCTTTCTGACGGCGGTATATACGAGCCCTGATTGTGAATGCGAAGGATTGCCTGTGACTTCGAGGAGGTTGCGAATATTTGAATGGGAGAGTCCTGGGGACTGTATTTTGTTGCGTTGTCGAGGACCTGGACGAGCGCCAGCGTGAGCAGTTGGGAGTCACATCGGACGCCGGTCATCTCAGGTGCGACGGAGACGTCGACAATCCTGGACCGCAGTTGAAAGGCGCATTCGTCCAACACGCCGTCAATCAACGTCTGGACATCGATTCGCTTCTCATGCAGAACGATCTGCCGGAGTTCCAATCGCGAGGTGCGCAGCAGGCGGCTCGTGAGTTGACTCAGGCGGGTGGCCTCCTGATTGATGAGATCGATGAGGCTGGTTTGTTGAGCGCTCAGTTGTCCAGCCGCCAGCAATCCGGAGCTTGAGACGGTGATGGTGCTGAGTGGTGTTTTGAAAGCATGGGCTAATCCATCGAGCAATGCGGAACGCAGCTGTTCCGAGTGCCGTTCTGCCTCGACATCGATTTCTTTTGCGAGCAAACGGGTGCGTTCGATCGCCATCGCGGTGATCGATGCGATCGAGTTGACGCTCAACGAATCGATTGAGTGGCCGTAGAGCATCAGAGCTCCAATAGCGCGGCTTCCGAAATACAAGACACGAAACGAAGTGTGATTGGAAGGATCGTCGTAATTCCGTTGGCTGAAATAGACGGCCTTGGTTGCGTCCTGTGCGTTCGGTGCTTCACCAAACAAGGTAAGCGCATCTTCGTATGCATTCCAGAGCGCCACGCCCTGGAGAGGAAAGCTCCTCTTGATCAAGACGCATAGCTGTTGCTCCGGAGATTGCTTCCAATCGAGCAGTAGGAGATCGCGGCAGAGCTCATGGAGGGCCTTCTGCTCACTGCTTTGCTTCTCCGCCATGAGTTGGTGCTGGTGCGCACGATGGGAGAGGCGGATCACCATCAGGGAGATCCCTTCAAAAGCGGCGAGCGCAATCCAGTTCTCCGGACGATCCACACGAAACTGGAACAAGGGCGTGGTGAAGTAATAGTCCAGGCACAGGGTTGCGACGACCGAGACAAGGCTTGCTTCCACAAAGCCGGCTTTGTCGGCGATAGCCAACGTGACGAAGAGATAGACCGAAACTGTTGCCGCGAGGTTAAGGTAATGGTGCGCAACGATGCTGAAGCAGATTAAAGCAACACAGGCAAACAAGACCAGTACAACCGAGCGGAAGCGCGCATTGGACACGACAGAACTTCCCTTACAGCAGTATGGAACGGAGTTCGTAAAAAAGTCGTAAGAAAGGCGTCAAGAGTCTGTCGCTGAAGCCATTGCACGGGTTCACTTATGCCTCCCTTGTGGGTTGCGCGTTTACCTAGACCTAGCCGGCATGTATGCCGGTTAGGAGAAAGAAATGAACGTTCATGAAACCTCAGCAGAAGAATTTCACAGCCACGCGATTGCGCTCTTGCGAGCGCAGCAGACGCGGCAGTGGCTTCTGGATGCTGAGAAGTCCCGCAGCCGGAAGCCCCGCACGTTGCATGTCCGTGCGGTGTCGCACCGATTTCGAACCGCGGGAATTGTTATCGCGATCCTTGCAGTATTCCTGTGCTCAGGCCGGGGCTTTGGCCAATCCACGTTCGGCAGCGTTCGCGGCATCGTTGCGGACGCAGGAGCAGCGGCGATTCCCGGGGCAAAGGTCATTCTGCACAGCACCGATGAGAATACGGACCGCGTAGTGAGTTCCGATAGCACCGGCGCGTATATCTTTGAGAACGTCCCGGCCGGAGACTATACCATCCACGGCGAGCACAGCGGGTTCGCGGACACCGAGCTTGACGGTATTACGCTGGCGGCCCGTCAGGATCTGCGCTTCACGCTGACGATGAAGATAGCGGCGCAGGCGACGACCGTGCAGGTAACCTCCGCGGCGTCTGAGATCAATACTGAGAACGCCGCGATCGGCGACATGAAGACCGGTACGACGCTGACGCAGTTGCCGCTGAACTATCGCGCGCAGACGACCAGCCCACTGGCCGCGCTCGCGACTTCGGCCAATGTGCAGGAGGATTCGTCGGGGAACATTGCCATTGCGGGTGCGACCTCGAATATGACGGGATTCTCGGTCGACGGAATTTCGACGGTCAATGTCTGGACGAGCGGCGCTTCACTGGCTGCCGGCGCGCTGGGCGTGAATGCGTATCCCTCGTCGGAAGCAATCTCGGAGCTGAAGGTCAACGCCTTCAACAATAACGCCGAATTCTCCCAGGTGGCCGACGTCACCTTCACCACCAAGGGAGGTACCAACCAGTTCCACGGCAGCCTGTATGAGTACATGCAGAACGATGCGCTCAACGCCAAGGCCTACGACTTTTCGCTGAAGACGCCGGAGCGTTTCAACACCTTTGGCGGAAGCCTGAGCGGCCCGCTGATGGTGCCGCATCTTTATAACGGGCACAACAAGACCTTCTTCTTCTTCGACTACGAAGGCAATCGCAAGAGCACGTCCGAGGCGGAGCAATACACGGTACCGACACTCGAGGAGCGCGAGGGAAATCTGAATGGTCTGGCAACGGCACCGCTGATGAATCCCTTTAGTCCCGGGTCAACCTTTTCGAACTACACGATCCCGAGCACGGAGATCAATCCGACGGCGACGACGCTGTTGAATGCCTACTATCCGTTGCCCAACAACAACACCCTGCCGGGAGGTCTGAACTACCAGGCGCTGGTCCCCATGCCCTCGAGCACCAATGGCTTCGACGGCCGCATCGATCAGATCATCTCTCCCAAGCAGCAGATGTTTGTTCGCTACAACTGGAAGAACATGACGGTCGACGCCGTCAATCCGCTGCTGCCCGACGATGTGGACACGGAGCACGACCGCAGCTTCCTGGTCTCGCACAACTACGAGTTCACCAGCAACCTGTTGAACGAGTTCCGCTACGGCTTCACGACATCGATCTTCTCGCCCAGCTTTCCGATCGAGGGTGAGCAGGCGCTGTCGCAACTCGGTCTACTGACGGACTGGCCAACGATTCCGTCCATTCACGCGAACCAGGCCGGCTTCCCAACCTTCAATTTCTCGCAAGGCACAAACTTTGAGCCGATTGGCCGCGACATCGTCGGTCCATTCGACTCCTACAGCTACGAGATGGCGGACAACCTGACCTGGACACATGGCAGCCACACGATTCGTGGCGGCTTCGATATTCGCTGGTTGCGGGATCAAGTGGTCGCGCTTGAAACTCCATCGGACGACTTCGGTCTGCTCACCTTCCAGCCTACCTTCACGGGGAACGCCTTCGGCGATTTGCTGATGGGTCTGCCCGCCACCACCTATGTCGCGATGACCGGTCCCAATGAAAATCCGGTTGGCCGGCAGTATGGTTTTTATGCGCAGGACGAGTGGCAGGTGAACAGTCGCCTGACCATTAACTACGGTCTGCGCTGGGAACTGCTGCCTCCGTTCCAGGATGCCAACGGCATGGCGGCGAACTTTGATCCTGCGACCAACTCGGTCATCGTCAACCAGAAACTCTATACCGACCTGGGTGGTCCTGTGCCGAGCTTCCTCGAGTCGTTCAACGCCTGCAGCGCCGCGCCTCCGGGATGGACGGCGACCAATGATCCTGGCTACGCGCCGAGCTCGAGTATGCCGTGCACCAATGTGGTGTCGAACACGCAGGAAGGAATCGGGCCAGGGCTGCGTCAGACCTACATGCGCGACTTCGATCCGCGCATCAGCTTCGCGTATCGTCCCTTTGGCGGCGATCAGACGGTCGTCCGTGGTGGCTTCGGCATCTACACGGTCACCGCACTCGGACAGCTGCAAAACAACAACGAGGGCAATCCCGATATCACGATCAATACCTACACCAACCAGAATCCCACCACCTTGCTTCCCACCTTCCAGTTCCCAACTGTGATGCCTCCTTCGACGGGCATCGTGTATGGTGGCGGCGAGCTGGAGCAGGGCACCGACCCGCATTATCGCGATGCGCAGTCGGCGCAATGGAACCTCACCGTAGAGCACGATCTCACGTCCACGACCGCGCTGCGCGTCAGCTATGTGGGCGAGAGCGCGTATCGCGTGAATCAAACCGTCAACATGAATCAGCAGATGCCGTCGACGGTATCGCCGAATCCCAACCCGATTCCATTCCCCAACTGGGGAACGATCTTCTACACGGGAAACTACGGCCACGAGAATTACAACGCGCTCGAGCTGCAGGTGACCCATCGCATGGGCCATGGTTTGTCCTACCAGGCGAACTACACCTGGGCGCATGATCTCAGCGACGCACAGGGCGATGCACCGACTGCCTTTCAGGGTGAGACGCAATACGGTCTGGCGGTCGAAAACCGCTTCGACCTCTCCGCGAACCGCGGCAACGTGGAGGGTACTCGCCGCCAGCGCTTCATGGTGACGGGGACCTACGAGCTGCCTTACGGGCGCGGCCGTCAGTGGTCGAGCAAGTCGGGTATCGTGAACGGCTTTCTGGGCGGATGGGATCTGAGCACCATCACGCTGTTGGAGACCGGCCCGTGGCTGACGCCGACGATGAGCGTGACCGAAGACCAGACCAACACCGATCCGTCAGCTGCCGGCATCCTGGTGGTGCGTCCGGATCGGGTCGGCAATCCCATCCCGACGAACCGTACGCGCGCTGCCTACTTCAACATCAACGCGTTTGCTCCTCCTCCGCTCAATGCCGGTCGCGTGGGCAATGCGAGTGTGGGCAGCCTGGAAGGTCCGGGCGCTGTCGTGGTGAATGCTGGCCTGGCCAAGACGCAGCACATCCGCGGCAACCTGAACCTGCGTTTCGAGGCGACCTTCACCAACGTGCTCAATCACACCAACTTCGCGCCTCCGGCGACGGACATCAGCAATCCGTCTTCGTTTGGTGCGCTGACCACCGCGGAATCTGCGGAGAACGCGGGCAACCGCACGGGACAGGTGGCGCTTCGTCTTGACTTCTAGCGTTCCCTGTAAATCCTGACTCTGCGAGCGGCCTGTCGAGTTCCTTCGGCAGGCCGCTCGCACAGACCAACGTTGAGGAGCCCCGTCAACAGGATCGCCGCTGCTGGACAGTTCCATCGCGTCGCTCACCATCGGGGAACGCCACCGGTCAAGCCTTCTTCTCCTCCGGCGGATTGCCTGCTGCGATTTTCTCCAGCATGTATTGCCTGGCTAATTCCTTGAACCGTGACACCTCGCTCTCGACCCATGCATCATCCTTGCCTAACTCGTTAGCGAGCAGTTGAGCGGCTTCGGGCGCCATGGCTACCGCTGCCCGCGCGTTGAGAAATAGTGCGCGCGTCCTTCTTGCCAAGACATCTTCCACGGAGCGGGCCATCTCTTCGCGAGCCGCCCAAACCACCTCGGCGGCGATCTGCGGGAGCGCGGAGTTCATCTGGTGAGCGAGTGCGGCGTTGCCGTCTCGCAAGGCTTTGATCTTCTCGGCGTCCGCGCCGTAGACCCACAGGTCGCTATGAGGATCGACACCCTGCTGGTAACCGTGGATGGGAAGATCCCTGGTCACGCAGGGACGGTCTTCCAGTTGGCCCAGGGTGATTGCATGATTGACAGTGTCTTCGGCCATGTGCCGATACGTGGTCCACTTTCCTCCTACGATGGTGAGCAGGCCAGATGGATCGATATGGATGGTGTGATCCCGGGAGAGAGCGGAGGTTTTGCCGGCATCTGATCCCGCTGCCTTGACGAGGGGTCGTATGCCCACGTAGACACTCAGGACGTCCGCGCGCGTCGGCTTCCGCGTGAGATACTCGCCTGCCGTCTCCAGTACAAACTCAATCTCCTGTTCAAACGGGAGGGGTTCATACGAAGCCACATCGATCGGGGTGTCGGTGGTACCAAGCACCGTGTGCTGGTGCCACGGAATCGCAAACAGCACGCGACCGTCGCTGGTATGTGGCACCATGATCGCCTTGTCTCCGCGCAGAAACGATGCGTCCAAGACCAGGTGAATTCCCTGGCTTGGAGCGACGATCTGCGGCGCTTCGGCATCGTCCATGTGACGAATTTCGTCCGTGAAGATGCCCGTCGCATTCACGACGACGGAGGCTGCGATCTCAAAGCGCTGCGACGTCTCACGATCGATGGCAACCACACCGTTGATGAATCCAGACTCGTCCTTGTTGAGCGCAGTCACGGGCATGTAATTGACGACGACCCCGCCGTGATCGACAGCTGTCTTCATCAGATCGATGAGCAGGCGCGCATCATCGAACTGGCCATCGTGATAGACGACTCCACCGCGCAGCCCTTCCTGCTTAAGCGTCGGCAGCTCCTTGAGGGTTTCCTCGCGCGATAGAACTCTCGACCTGCCGAACCCATACTTGCCCGCGAGCACGTCGTAGACCTTGAGGCCGATGCCATAAAACGGAGCTTCCCACCACGAGTAATTTGGCACAACAAACTGAAGATCATGCACCAGGTGAGGGGCGTTCTGCAACAGCAAGCCGCGCTCCTTAAGCGCCTCCATCACCAGCGAGACATTTCCTTGTTCCAGGTAGCGCACTCCGCCATGCACGAGCTTGGTACTGCGGCTGGAGGTCCCTTTCCCAAAGTCTTCGCGCTCGAGCAGCAAGACAGAAAAGCCTCGTGATGCTGCGTCGACGGCCACGCCGGCTCCTGTGGCCCCGCCCCCGATGACAAGCACATCCCAAGGTTGGGAGTTGGCCGAGCGCTCTCGAACCTGAGCGATCATGTCTTCGCGTTTCATGTCTACTCCTGCCTTCGATTCCATCCACCTGCGCGCTTTACGGCATCCTGCCACTTCGCCTGACGAGCGCCCATTTCGTTCTTGTCGGCCTTCGGCTGGAATACGGTATCGTCGCCGCGAAGTTTTGCGATCTCCTCCGTGTCCTTCCAGAAGCCCACCGACAAGCCAGCCAGGTAGGCCGCACCAAGCGCTGTCGTTTCGAGAATCGCCGGGCGCCGTACGGGAAGCTGCAACAGGTCGGCTTGAAACTGCATCAGCATGTCATTGGCCGCGGCGCCGCCATCGACACGCAACTCCTTGAACGGTTGATGGGTGTCTTTGTTCATCGCCTGCAAGACATCCGTCACCTGGAACGCTATGCTTTCGAGCGCCGCTCTGGCGATGTGACCGATCTCCGTGCCTCGCTCGATTCCGATGATCATGCCGCTCGCATAGGGATCCCAATGCGGTGCACCCAGGCCGGTAAAGGCTGGCACAAAGACAACGTTCCCGGAGCTACTGACGGACGCCGCAACACTCTCGACATCGGGAGACTCCTTGAAGAATCGCATGTTGTCGCGCAGCCACTGGACGACTGCTCCGCCGACGAAGATGCTGCCTTCGAGCGCGTACTCCAGCTTCCTCCCGATGCTGCAGCTCAGCGTGGTAATCAGTCTTTCCTCGGAGAGAGTAAATGTGTTGCCGATATTCTGCAGCAGAAAGCAGCCAGTTCCGTAGGTGTTCTTGGCGTCTCCCGGGGAGACACAGAGCTGTCCGAAGAGTGCGGCTTGCTGGTCGCCTGCGATGCCGGCAATCTCAACTTCGCCAAGACCGAGCGACGTCGTGACCTGGCCCATCCTGTCGCTCGACCAACATACCTGGGGCATCATGCTGGCGGGGATCTTCAGCATTTTCAGCAGCTCTTCATCCCACGTATCCTCGACGACGTTGTAGAGCATCGTGCGGCTTGCATTCGTGCGATCGGTGAGGTGCCGCTTGCCGCTGGTGAGGTTCCACACCAGCCACGAATCGACTGTGCCGAAAGCCAGCTTGCCCTGCTCGGCACGTTCGCGTGCACCCTGAACGTTGTCCAGTATCCACGCAATCTTTGTTGCGGAAAAATAAGGGTCAATCAAGAGGCCGGTCTTCCGGCGAATCGTGTCTTCCGCGCCGTCGTCGGCCAACTTCCTGCATAGCGGCGCGCCGCGACGATCTTGCCATACGATCGCGTTGTAGACCGGTTTGCCTGTCACCCTGTCCCAGACGATCGTTGTCTCACGCTGGTTCGTGATGCCAAGGGCGGCGATATCGCGCGGACGCACGCCAGCCTTGCCAAGAACCTCTACGGCCGCAGTCAGTTGCGATGTGAGGATGTCGAAAGGGTCATGCTCCACCCAGCCTGTGTTGGGGAAATGTTGCTTGAACTCATGTTGCGCTACGCCAACGATGGTGCCGTCGTGCGCAAAGAGGATCGCCCTCGAGCTTGTCGTCCCCTGATCCAGTGCGAGTACGTGTTTCATGCCAATTCTCCACCTGCACAGATGCGCATTTCATGATTCGCGTTGATTGGTTGCCTTCGATAGGTGCTGCACCGCTGCACGCTCGCAGATCCTTGTACCGTGCGGCTGGATCTCTGGTTTGCTCAGCAATTGACCACACTATCATCAAGTCCGTGGTCTCGTCCGGTACATTGCCGTATTGCGTTCGCCGTTGATGAGCACGTATGTTGGTGAGGCTTGCGATGAGCCGCGGCCAGAACTCTAGAAGCCGCGACCGCGGCATTGCAGGAGGAGTTGCGTGCGGCAATGTTGTTCGGCGTGGTCATGGAACTTCGGCGGTAAATCGATGAGAGAGGCAGCTAGCGATGGTGTGGATGAAGTGTCTTGCTGACGGAGTGCCCAACGGGCGGGGGACCGCAAGGAACAGAAGGCAAAGTCGAGGCCTCCTCATACGATTTCAGTACTTCTCTCAAACGTTCACGACGTTGCTCGTCTTCTCCCTGCTGGCGTTGAGCGCCGCTACCGCGCAGCAACCGCTCAACACTCTCCTGGTCGACGTCGACCACCGGGCGGCCATGAGCCTCGATGGGCCCTGGCACTATCTCGTCGACATGACCGGCGCAAACCTCTACACCACGCAGGGAAAGATCAGGGATAACACCTACGCGCTCAATCAACAGCTCGATGTATCCGGGCCGACGAAGCCTGCTGAGTATAACTTCGCGACGGCCCCCACCCTCAACGTCCCCGGCGACTGGAACACCCAGGACCCCACACTCTTCCGTTACGAAGGCGTTCTCTGGTACGAGCGCGACTTCGACTTCCATGCCACGCCTGGTGCTCGCACCTTCCTGCACATCGGCGCCGCAAACTACCGCTCTCACGTGTGGGTGAACGGCAAGCGGCTATGCGACCACGAGGGAGGCTTTACTCCCTTCGATTGCGAAGCCACCCAAGTCCTCCATTCCGGCAAGAACTTCGTCGTGATCGCCGTCGATTCCGCGCGCCTGGAGGACGGTATTCCCGCCCTCCACTACGACTGGTACAACTACGGAGGCCTCACCCGCGACGTCTCCCTGGTAACGGTTCCCGCACAGTTTATCGACGACTATGATGTCCATCTGGTCTCCGGCACCTCCAACAAAATCTCCGGCTACGTCCACGTCGAAGGAGCGTCTGCGGGCCTTCCCGTCGCCATCAACGTTCCCGAAGCGCACCTATCCACTACCGTTACCACCGACACCAACGGGCGCGCAGCCTTCGATCTCACGGCCAACTCGCTCAGCCTCTGGTCTCCGGGATCCCCGAAGCTCTACAAGCTCCAAATCGCCGCTGGCGAGGATACCCTCAACGACGATGTCGGCTTCCGCGACATCCGCGTCGAGGGCACTCGCATCCTGCTCAATGGCAAGCCCATCTACCTGCGTGGGGTCTGCGTCCAGGGCGAAGCTCCGTATCGCACGGGACGCTCCTACTCCGAGAAGGACGTCGATACGCTTCTCTCCTGGGTCCACGAACTTCATGCCAACTTCATCCGGCTCGCCCACTACCCCAACGACGAGCGGATGCTCCGCGCCGCTGACCGCCAGGGCATCATGGTCTGGTCGGAGATCCCGCTCTGGCAGCAGATCGCCTTCGACAACCCCGCGGTCTACACCAAAGCCGATACGATGCTCCACGAGATGATTCGCCGCGATCGCGACAAGGCCTCCATCCTCTTCTGGTCCGTCGCGAACGAGACCCCCAACAACCCCACTCGCACGGAGTTCCTCACGCGCCTTGTCGAAGAGGCGCACGCCCTCGACTCGACGCGCCTGGTGACCGCGGCGCTCAACACGGCCCGCCTCGAAGGCTCGACGATGACGCTCACCGACCCGCTCGCCCAGGTCCTCGACGTCGTCGGCGTCAATGAGTACATCGGCTGGTATCAGGGGGATCCGACGCTGGCCGATACGATCACATGGGATCTCCCGCAGAAGCCTGTGGTGATGAGCGAGTTCGGAGCCGAAGGAAGGGCCGGGGACCACGGCACCCTCGCCGAGCGATGGACGGAGGAGTACGAGGCCAACGTCTACCGCCACCAGATCGTGATGCTCCACAAAATTCCGCAGCTACGCGGAACCACTCCCTGGCTGCTCATGGACTTCCGCTCGCCGACGCGCAACCTTCCCCAGCTCCAGGACGGCTTCAACCGCAAGGGCTTGATCTCGGAGAAGGGCGTAAAGAAGCAAGCGTTCTTCGTCCTGCAGAAGGCCTATGAACAGGGCGTGATCGGCAAAGCCGAATAGCCGGCTCAGCCTCGTGAGCGGGCAAGTCCTTCGGCTGCCCTGCGGTGTGGCGTCTGTGTATACTCATCCGCTGTAGTTCATTCGGGCTCGCAACGCAATCCTTTGGAGGCAAGAATGAAAAGGGTTTCACGCCGAGATTTGCTGAAGACAAGCATCATGGTGCCAGCCGGAATTGCGGCCGCACAGGGTTTTGGTTCCACCGGCACAGCGCTCCATCCCGCCCCGCAGAATGCGGAACCACTCCCTATCTCGGCGATTCGCGAAGCTTCGATTCCCGGGACTGGACGCGAGCGTCTGCTGCTCGATTTCGACTGGCGCTTCCGCTACGGCAACGCCGACGATCCGGCCAAGGACCTCGATTTCGGCGAAGGCAGAACGGGCAACTTTCAGAAGACTGGAAACTTTCTTCCCGCCGGCGCGCTGGCCTACGACGCGGGTGACTGGCAGGCTGTGAACCTGCCTCACGATTGGGCCGTCGAGCTGCCATTTCAGAACGACCCCGCACTTGCCAGCAAAGGCTACTACCCGCTCGGCCGAACCTATCCCAGCACCAGCGTCGGATGGTATCGCAGGGTCTTCGAGCTTCCCGCGGCCGACGCCGGCAAGCGGCTCACGCTCGAATTCGACGGTTCCTACCGCGAGACCATGGTCGTGTTCAATGGCTTTTTCATCGGCAATCACAGTGGTGGCTATGATCCTTTCAGCTTCGACGTAACCGACTTCGCCAATCCCGGCGGGAGCAACGTGTTGCTGGTGCGCGTGGATGCGACGCTGAGTGACGGGTGGTTTTACGAAGGCGCAGGCATCTATCGCCACGTATGGCTGGTGAAGACCGATCCTCTTCATGTGAAGCAATGGGGCACCTTCGTCTCTGCGGAGGTTGAGGCCGGCAAGGCGACTCTCTCTGTCCGCACCGAGGTGACGAACCAGGGCAAGACCGCTCAGAGCGCACGCATCCTTTCCACCGTGCTTGACCCTTCTGGGAAGGCGATCGAAAAGGTGTCCACGGCTCTTGCCGTCATTCCCAATGGCGAAGATCACACCTATGAACAGAAGTTTGCCGTGAACAACCCGCTGCTGTGGTCGCTCGAAGAGCGAAACCTCTACAAGCTGGTGACGGAGGTTCGCGCCGGAGACGAGGTGGTGGATCGCTATGAGACGACCTTTGGGATTCGGACCATCAAATTCGACGCAGAGCAGGGGTTCTTCCTGAACGGCAAGTCCGTCAAGGTAAAAGGAACCTGCAATCACCAGGACCACGCGGGGCTGGGCGTGGCGCTGCCCGACGCTGTGCAGTCGTACCGCATCGAGAGGCTGCAGGATATGGGGTGCAATGCCTTGCGCACCTCGCATAATCCTCCCACTCCCGAGCTGCTCGATGCCTGCGATCGACTCGGGATGCTGGTCTTCGATGAGACACGCATGATGTCCTCCAATCCCGAAGGCCTGCGCGAGTTCGGGGACCTGGTGCGCCGCGACCGTAATCATCCCAGCGTCTTCATGTGGTCGATGGGAAATGAAGAGCGCGTGGCGAGCAGCGAACGCGGCGTGCTGATCCTCGAAGCGATGAAGGCAGTCGCCACGCAATTCGATGGCACGCGTCCGGTCTCCATTGCTCCTACCGGCGCCATCGGAACGGGCGGTCTCGCGGTGTGCGACGTCATCGGCTACAACTACATGGACCCTGCCGCCGCGGCGTACCACAAGGCCAACCCCGGCAAGCCTGTGATCGGCACGGAGACGGTCAGTGCCGTTGGCACGCGCGGTATTTACATCACCGACGCAGCAAAGGGCTATGTTGGCTCGTACGATCCCTACACCACGACGGGCCGCGCATCGGCCGAGGGATGGTGGAGCTTCTGCGATGCCCAGCCCTGGCTGTGCGGAGGTTTCATCTGGACAGGCTTTGATTACCGCGGCGAGCCATCGCCCAACGAATGGCCCAACATCAGCTCGCAGTATGGCATTCTCGACACCTGCGGCTTCCCCAAGGACTCTTTCTTCTACTACCAGTCCTGGTGGACGTCCAAGCCGGTCCTTCATGTCTTTCCACACTGGAACTGGCCGGGCATGGAAGGGAAAGAGATCGCCGTCTGGGTCTATTCGAATCTCGACAGCGTCGAACTGCTGCTCAACGGCAAGAGCCTCGGCACCAAGGATGTCAGGAAAGATTCACACGTAGCCTGGAACGTCGGCTATGTTCCGGGAGCGATCGAAGCTCGCGGCTATAAAGACGGCAAGCTGACGATGACGGAGAAGCGGGAGACTACCGGTCCCGCCGCAAAGCTGGTGATGAAAGCCAACCGCCAGACCATCCATGCCGATGGCGAAGACGTTGCCATGTTCGCCGTGGAAGTTCGCGACGCACACGACCGCGTCGTTCCCATCACAGAGAATGAGGTGTCCTTCAGCGTGTCAGGAAGCGGGCAGCTCATCGGCGTGGGCAATGGCGATCCTACCAACCAGGAATCCGACAAGGGCACATCGCGAAAGGCCTTCTCGGGGCTGTGCATGGCGATTGTCCAGGCCACGAAGGCCAAGGGAAGCATCACCGTTCGAGCCACGTCCCCTGGCTTGAGCGAAGCCAGTGCGACGATCGATGCCAGGGAGGTTTCGCTCCGTCCGCAAGTAGAGGCGTGGGAGCGGGAAGTACCCGTGGGCTCCGGCATCACCGGCCTGTGGCGGCCGTTGCCATCGGAGACGGCGGCGACGGGCATGCTCGCATTCCTGGTGGGCAATGGAACCATGATCTTCACGCTGCACCAGACCGGAGGCAGCCTTACGGGCACCGTCGAGGGCGGGGGCGGCTTCTTCAATGGAGGCGAAACGCCGGCAGCGATCGAAGACGGCAAAGTGGATGGCAAGGATGTTTCATTCAAGGCTGGCAACAGCACCTATACGGGAACGATCGTGGAAGGCCGGCTCGAGCTTCAGCGGAAGATCGAGATCCCGTTCCGAGAGCCGCACACCGAGACGCCTGCCGGCCCGCAACCGGCCATTGGACCTCCGCCCAACGGATCGGATCCGTCGCGGAATCCGTCGTTCCACATACCGTCAAGCGTCCCGGTGGTTCTGCATCGGGTGGAGCGCTAGGCGGAGCCGTCTGTGGGATTTTTCCACGCCCTCGGGTCTACGGAACATAGGTCTCGATACTGCGAATCGTTCGGGGGAGGGCCTTCGAGGGGCTTCTGCGCGCTTCAATGCCTGCTGAAGTCCAGATTTTCGAGGGAATCGGTGGAGTGCGTTGCGTTCATGCGGGAGCACAGGTCGAACTGCTGTTTGGCCTGCGCTTCCAGGTGCAGCTTCTTGTAGACCCGGCCCAGCTCGAAGTGCAGTGAGACGACGCCAGGAGCGGCAGCAACGGCTAGTTCCAGCTCCCGGCGGCTTTCGTCCAGGAGGCCTGCCTGCTCTTCCGCCTTGCCGAGAGCTTCGCGGATCGCAGGGTTGCTGCCATCGAGCTCACGCGCCTTCCGCAGCATCTCCATCGCCGGCTCGACGCTGTTCTGCCGTAGCAGAAGCGATCCGAGATCATAGTACGGCTGCGCATCCCGTGGTGCACCAGAACTCTGCAGCGCAATCGCCTGCCGATACAGCTCGACCGCACGATCCGTCAGACCAAGACCCTCGTAGGTAAGTCCGAGGTTATACAAATCGCGCTGGTCGTTGGGGGTGATTGCCAGTGCGCGTTCAAAGGTAGCGCGCGCCTTGTCGAACGCGTTCAGGCTGTACTCGATGCGGCCAAGATAGTAGAGGTACAGCGTGTTCGCAGGCTGCGCGCCGGAAGCCTGGCTCATCCATTTCTCGGCGTCCGTATAGTCTTCCAGAAGAGCGTAATCCAGAGCGACGATGGCGAGATCGCTTGCTGCCGGCTTGCGATAGCGCGCCCCGGCTGTATATTCCTTCAGTGATTCGCCGGGCTCATCTCTTCGATTCAGCACATACCCGAGCAGGAAATGAGCGTCAGCATCGTCAGGATGTGCGTTCACCAGGGACCGGGCGGCGCACTCCGCCGGTTCGAAGTGCTCGGCTCGGATCAGGTTCGTCACTTGCTCAACCGTAGCTGTGGAGTTTTGCGAGGTGCTGCAGGGAACTGCAGCTACTGCGGTACTCGTTTGAGCCCAGCCGGCGATTCGGCCTGAGCCCAGCAGGGCCCATCCGAGAACAGCGATCCTGAAGACGTTGTAGGCCATGCGGTTTATAGCATACTGCCTGGAAGGTCTGCTCGGGCACTGGCCCGATCTCGTGGCTCGCAACGTGTTTACTTGTGAGGCGATGCGGCCGCCGGACCATCCGCGCGGCAGGTGCCGATCTGCGCAAGGCGCTGCTGCAGGTCGTGAGAGCCAGGACTGAAGCGCAGCGCGGCTTCGAGCGTGGAGCGGGCTGCGGCGCCGTCGCCCTGCAGGCAGTCAATGGCGGCGAGATTTTCAGCGACCGCGGGCAGGTCCTGGTTGCGATCGAAGACCGGCTGGAGTAACGCGCGGGCCTGCGCGAGGTTGTGGTTGCGCGCTTCGAGCACGGCGAGATTGGTAGCAGCTATACGGTTCTTCGGGTCGAGCGCGAGCACGGAGGCGAACAGATGGCCGGCCTCGAGGCTGTCGCCTTTCATATTGGCGAGCGTGCCGAGCGCGTTCAGCACCTGGACGTCGTCACCGTCCTTCTGGGCAGCCTGGGAGAGCAGCGCATAGGCCTGGGCGCCGTCCTCGGTGTGGCCATCCATTACGGCGGAATAGAGGGCGAGCGCAAGGTCGCGCGAGGTTGCCATGGGCGAAAAGATGGGGATCAGACGGGTGTAATCCGTGGCAGCGTCGGGCGCGGCATCGGGGCGGGCAAGGATGCGGTGGTCGGTCCAGGCGACGTGGGGGATGTTTTCGGCGGTGCTGCGCGGCATGTGGCAGCTCGTGCAGTCGAGGTTCTCCGGGTGGTGGGTGGCGGCGAAGGCGGCGCCCTGCTCGCCGACGCCATGGCAGTTGAGGCATTTGGCCCGATAGTAGGCGACGCGCTCGCTTGGCAGAGGAACATAGTGTGGCTCGTGGCAGCTTCGTGCAGGACATGCTGTCGCCACTGGCGCGCTTGCAATGGCTGGCGGCAAACTGCTCCACCTCGCTGACGCCGCGCGCGTTGGCACCGGCGTGGTTGTAAACGAAGAAGCTCAAATATCGAGAGATGGAATCACCGGGGCGAAAGTTGAGCGCGGAGCCGGGATTCTTCTCGACAGAGACATCCCCTTCAAGGTGGCAGTTGATGCAGACCGAGTCGCGGCGCTCGGGTGTGAGCTTTGCGGGATTGAGGACTGGGGACTTGCCGCCGCTGCGGACGTGCGCAGAGGCATCTCCGTGGCAGCTTTCACAGGTCACGCCGCCGTAGTGGAATGGCGCTCCGGTGTAGTGGTTGAGGGTGCCGCTGGTCGACCTCCGCAACGCTGCTCATGTGGCAGCGCAGGCAGGAGGAGTCGATGGGGATGGCGGGCGCGCCTTCGCTTATGTTGGCGAGACCGGGTTTCATGTCATAGCGCGCGAGGTGCGTGTAATACGCGACGGGAGACTCAAAAAGGTAACCGTCCGTCGAGAAAAGATACGTGACGCCGAGATGACCGGAGCCCAGATAGTCCTCGAGGAGATGCTCCCCCTCGAACCCGGGGTGAAGTGGGTCGGTATAGCGGAGCCAGGCTTCTCCATTCTGTTCGCCGATGCTGTAGGTGATGCCGCTGGCAGCCTGAGTGAAGACGCCGGGAATGAGCCTGGCTCAGCGCGGAGCCGCTGGCCGCCGCGTGCGGCGTCTGGAGATAGCGGCTGGTGATGTCGGCATGGCAGCGGGCGCAGGCGGCGTCGGCCTGCGCGACAGAGATCGGCGCTGTACTCACCGGAGCTCGAGACGTCTGCGCATGGAGGACAGGAAAAACTGCCGGTGCGTCCGGCGTAGAGGACCAGCAGGAACAGAAGGCAGAGAACGGCCCAGAAGATAGTTTGCCAAAGGAATTGGTAGCGGCGCATGCTGCGGTCTGTCTCTCGAAGTTGAGAATGCGAACTCCGATTATGGACCCGGCGGGAAGGAAGAGCAACCGCGAGTGACGACGATGGTGCCGCCGGGGCGACCTGGGCGAGAGGCTGCGAGCACGTAGGCACGATGCTCCTCGTCCGCGTCGAGCACCACGGGACGCCTACTCGATCGAAAGATGGAGCAGCCTCACCTCGATCAAAGGTCTTGACAAGACCTGTCGGAACAGGATAGTGGTCTGCGCTTCCGAATTAGCTGTGATGTGCGGTTCTTGGGATGCCGGGGCGCGCGAAGCGCGTGCCGGGCTTCGGGCCCCCTTTGGGGGTTGTTCATCAAGTGGTACATACCTAGGAGGAACTGAGGCAATCCCTGTTTTCCCGAGTAGCGATCGACAGGTTTCTACGCAGCCGAAATGTTGGCGCTGACAGTCCCGCTTTGCCTGGTCGTGCTGGGCAACGTGACGGCACACGCGCAGTCCAGCGCAGGCCTTACCGGTACTGTGCTCGATGCCTCGGGAGCGGTTATTCCGAACGCGAATGTCACGATCACCAATGAGCAGACCGGAGTCGTGCAGAAGACGGTCTCCTCGAGCGCGGGCACCTTTGCGGTGTCGGGCCTGACGCCGGACAAGTACAGGGTCACGGTGCAGGCGCCGAGCTTCAAGACCGAGGTGCAGAACGACGTCAACATCGACGTCAGCGTGACGGCGGTATTGACCTTCACGCTCTCGACGGGCGAGGCATCGCAAACCGTCGAGGTGACGGCAAATTCGATCTCGCTGAACACGACGTCGCCGCAGCTGGGCACGACGCTGGAGCCGGCCGTGGTCGCGGCGCTGCCTGTGGAGGTCTCGGGGCGCGGCCGCCAAATCGACTCGCTGCAGTTCACCGCGCCGGGCACCACCGGCTCGACGTTCTCGCACCGCATCTCGGGCGGCGTCGATTTCCAGCAGGAGATTCTGTACAACGGCATCCCGGTCGTGCAGCCGGAGACCGAAGGGTACACGACGAACTTCAATCCGCCGTTTGAGATGGTGCAGGAGTTCCGCGTCCAGCAGACGACGTTCTCCTCGCAGTTCGGATTGGGCCAGGGCGCGCTGACCTACCAGATGGCGACGGGCACCAACCAGTACCACGGCGACCTGTTCGAGATTAACCGCAACAGCTACTTCGATTCGGTGGGCTTCTTCAACGGGCCGAACTTCACCCCTACCAATACGGCGGACGTGCCGCCTACGGACCGCGAGAACAACTACGGCTTCACGGTGGACGGGCCGCTGAGCATTCCGCACCTGTATAACGCGAAGAACAAGACGTTCTTCCACTACAGCCAGGAGTGGTTCAAGCAGGTAGTGGAAAATACCAGCCCCGGAACGGTACCGACGGCCCAGGAAGTACGCGGGCGACTTCAATGATTATGTAGACTCGAACGGCAACCTGATTCCGATCTTCGTGCCGCAGGGTGTGAACTGCGCGGGACTGACGCCGGGCCAGCAGTTCCCCGGAAACATCATCCCGACCAGCTGTTTCAGCACGAATTCGGCGGCATTGCTCCAGTATCTGCCGGCTCCCAATCTTCCCGGGCACACGAGCAACCGCAGCTATACGCCGTATGCGAATGACGAGATTCAGCATGTGTGGGGCTTCACGATCGATCAGAAGCTGACGCAGATGCAGAGCATTCACTATAGCGAGTGGCGCAATACCTACAGCAACGTCGGCTTCGATCAGGCCCCCATCGTGGCGCCGCCGAATCCGCTGAATAGCTTGAAGCGGACTCCCTATGTGGGCACGGGCTTCCTGGTCAATTACAGCAACATGCTGACGCCGCACCTGGTCATGACGGCGGGCGCAGATTGGATTGGCGAGCTGAACAACCAGTTCACCGTGACAACGGGGTATAACTCCCCGGTGATCCAGAACAGCATCGTGCCGCCCGAGATCGCCTTCTCCGGCACCTATGCGCCGACTCAGTGGGGCACGGACGGCGCCTGGGTCCAGTCGATCAACCGCAAACTTGGCCTTTCCGCAGTGAACAACTGGCTGTGGACCAAGGGCCGGCATACGTTCAACATCGGCGGCGAGGCAAGGCGCGCCTACCAGGACGATAACGAGGATCAGACCGCGGGCGGCCAGTTTACGTTCAGCGCTCACGAGACATCGACAGAAGCGAATGGCGGGGCTGACTTCGGCACCGACGGAAGCCCCTTCGCCAGCTTCCTGTTGGGCATCCCGGATGAAGCCAACCGGAGCAACTCGCAGGAACTGCGACTGCGGAACTTCGACATCTCCCCGTACATCGAGGACGACATCAAGCTGACGCCGAAGCTGACGGTTAATCTCGGAATTCGCTGGGACATCATGGTGCCCTTTACGGAGAACAACAACCTGGTGGTGTTCTTCAATCCAAACACTCCGAATCCCGGCGCGGATAATCTGCCGGGGGCCGCGACGCAGCTCGGGTCCGGCGCCGGAAAGGCGGGATACAACCGGGCAAGCACGCACTTCGCGCACCTTGGGCCACGGTTCGGACTGTCGTATGAGCTCAACCCGAAGACGGTGATTCAGGGCGGATTCGCTCTCGCGTTCCTGAATGGCGGCGCCTATGAGTACGGCACGCACAAGGTGGCTGTGAGCTACGGAAACCTGCTGGTGGGTTCCTACTCGCTGAATTCCACGGGCGGCCTGAACTCTTCCTATGGAAGCTGGGACAACAACCCGATGCCGGATCCTGCGCCGACGCCGTTCAGCCCGACGCTGGGCCTTGGTACGCAGATATTCGACTTCAGCAATGCAGATGGATACGCTCCGTATACCGAGCAGTGGAATTTGAATGTGCAACGCGAATTGCCGTGGAACACGTTCCTCACGGTGGCGTGGGTAGGCAACCGCGCGATTCACCTGGACGCGCAGTTGAACCCGGTAAGTCAGTTGCCGCCGGGAGACCTGGCGCAGGGCGGAGCGTTGAGCGACGTATTCGCACCGGGGCAGCAGACGCTGGACGGAGTGTCGGTTCCGTACGCGAACTTTGTGAGCAACTTCGGCGGCTCGGCGACGGTGCGACAGGCACTGCAGCCGTATCCGCAGTATGGCAACGTGTATAACCTGTTCGACCACGGCGGCACGACGTATTACGAGAGCATGCAGGTGACGGCAGAAAAGCGCCTGAGCAATGGGCTATCGTTCCTCGCCGGATATACGCTTTCGCGCCTGATGGATAACACGAGCAGCGGATTCTCGACGTTCACCTCGACAGCGGTGAATAAGTTCAACCAGAAAGCGGAGTATACGGTTTCAACCTCAGATGAACCGCAAACGCTGAAGGTGAGCGGAACGTATGAGCTGCCAATCGGGCCGGGGAAGAAATATTTCAACAACAGGAAGGTCACAGGGCAGTTGCTCGGCGGCTGGCAGGTGAGCTGGATCACGGACTATGAGGGGGGCACGGCGTTCGGCGTATCCGAGAACAGCTACCTCGGCCTCGGGAACTCGTTCGAGAGCGGCAACAACCGTCCGAATATTGTTGCCGGACAGAACTTCAACACGTCCTACCAGGCACAGCACAACTATCTGACGGGCAAGAGCGCGCTGCAGCCGAGAACCTTCAACACGGGGGCGTTTTCCGATTCGGGTCAGTATGTTCTGGGCAACGCTGTGCGGAACTACAGCGGATTGAGAAATCCAGCTTTCTACAACGAGAACGCGAATATCCGCAAGCACTTCTTCCTCTGGAAGCGCGTGCAGGCGGTGTTGCAGTTCGACTACTTCAACCTGTTCAACCGGACCCAGCTGCAGGGCCCGGATACGAACTTCAACGATTCAACCTTCGGTCAGATTACGAATAACTCGGCGCAGACGAACGCGACCTCGTACGGAAACCGACAAGGACAAATCCAGGGGCGCATCGAGTTCTAACGGGCGCGCCGCAACCGAAGCGAAAGGGAGCCGGACCTCGCAGTATTGCGGTCCGGCTTCTTTTTGGGAGAGAATTCGGAACATGAGGACAACGAAGATGCGGGCACGGCTTGCCGCGGCTTTCGCGCTGGCATGGTGTGCGGCGTCTCTTGCCGCGCGTGGACAGGGAAGCGATGAAGTGACTCCGCAGGTGCAGCAGCTCTATGCGGAGGCGCATGCCGCGCAGGCTTCCGGAGATGCGGCGACGGCGATTGCGAAATATCGCGCGATGCTGCGGCTGGCGCCGCACCTGGCTCCGGCATATAACAACCTGGGCATGCTGTATTTCAACGGGCACGATTATCCCCAGGCTGCGGCGGCTTTGTCGCGCGGCCTTGCCCTGAACCCGCGCATGACCGGCGCCGAGGCCATGCTCGGCATGAGCTATCTCGAAATGGGCGATGCGGCAAAGGCAGTGGCTCCGCTGGAGGAGGCCGTGCGCGCGGGTGCAGCGGACAAGCAGGTGGAGATGGCGTTGGCGCGGGCCGAGCTCGCAACAGGCGACAACGAGAAGGCCGTCGCGACGCTGCAGGCCTATGCGAAGGAGCATCCGAAGGATGAGGAGGCATGGTACCTGCTGGGGAAGACGTATCTGCAGCTGTCCGAGTCGGCGCTGGGGCAGGTGAGCGCGATCAATCCGAACTCGGTGTACGCGCACGAGATCGCAGGCGAAGTGGACGCGAGCATGCGTAACTTCCCGGGTGCGCTGGTGGAATACAAAAAAGCCGTGGACGTGGCTCCCGGGCAGCCGGGCGTGCACATGCACATGGCCGATGCCTACTGGGAGATGAACGAGTGGGACGCGGCTCAGAAAGAGTATCGCGCGGAGCTCGCCAACGCCCCGCATAACTGCCAGGCGAGCTGGAAGCTGGGCAACTCGATTTTGGAGGCGAACGGTGCTCCGGATGAGGCGGTGACCGCGGAGAATACCGCGGTGACGGAGTGCCCAGGGCTGGTGCAGGCGCGGGTGGACCGCGCGCGCGCGCTGATCAAGCTGAACCGCCCAGCCGACGCGATGCCGGACCTGGAGCTTGCTCTGAAGCAGGCGCCCGATGAGCCATCGGTTCACTTTTTACTGGCACAGGTTTATCGCGCGCAAGGCCATCGTGAGGAAGCGATGCAGCAGATGCAGACCTATGCGCAGCTAAAGCAGCAGGAGAACGCGGCAGCGGCAAAGCAGGCAAAGGCGTCAGAGGAGCTTCAACAGGCGGCCCACTGAGACGGCCCACTGAGGCGGCGGAAGCGGGAGGATCGCACGGTCCATTCGAACAAGGCCGTAGCCTCTGAGGAGCGAATGAAGAAACCGATCCGGCTCCATGAGTCCTCCCGCGAAATATTTTCATCCTTCCTGAATACCCCTGGGGGGTAGGGGCATCTAAAGCACCAGGGAAGGGAGAAGTTCGAAGATGGAACACACACTCGATCTGGCGATCGAAGGTATGCACTGTGCAGCCTGCGTGCGCAGAGTTGCGAATGCGCTTCAAGGTATAGAAGGCGTCACGGTTAGGGCGGTAGACGTCGGTTCGGCAAAGATCACTTTCGATGCACGCGAGGCATCCGCACACGAGATTGCTGCCGCGTTGGAACGCAAAGGTTTCCCAGGCCGCATTCAATCGTAGCAACAAGATTGATCCAATCCTTTTCGGCGAGTTCGTTCGAATCTCGCGCTTCGAACAGCCGCCCCCCTTTGCTCTAGAGGCCATGCACGATGCAAATCGTACGACACAGATCGGCAGCTCGATTCCCGGCGGAAGTGCTGGTGGTGACTTATATGGGTGCTGTCGCGCTTGCGGCTCATCTGACGGGAATCTATCTGCTACTCTTCCCGGAGTTGGCAGCCTTGTCCCACGACGTACTGACGAGACCTCAAGGCACATGGGCCCGACAACCAGGGCGGCTCATCCTTACTCCGACACTGACCGCCGCTGCCGGTCTCCTCGTCACGCGTCACGCCAGCTACGGCGCAATTCCTATCCTCCTCATCGTGCTTGCCAGTCTGATCATCATCAAGGTCCTGGGATCCGCCATAGGACCTGCGCTCTCTGCGGGTGCGCTGCCAATGGTGTTGGGCGAAAAGAGCTGGATGTATCCCGTGGCCATCTTCATGGAGTTGGCTGTTCTTGTGGCGATTCTCTGGATCTGGCAGCGCTACGGTCCGCGCCTAGAAACGCCATCGAAATATTCCAGGAACGATTCCATGGTGATTGATGAACTCGAGAAGAATCCCCACGATCGTCTCTGGGTCGTGACGTTGCTTGCCTTTGTCTTGCTTATGGGGATACCCGCTCAACTCACCGGCCTTCGCTTTATCCTTTTCCCCCCACTCATCGTGATGGCGTATGAACTCTTCGGGCATCCGGAGATTCCCGGCTGGATGGAGCGCCCGGCGTTTTTCCCCGTCGTATGCATGCTCACCGCATCCGTTGGCCTCGGTGCACTCCATCTGTGTCGATCGAGCGTGGTGGGCGTCGTGCTGACCGTGCTCTGCTCCATTGGAATCCTGCGGGCGTTCAAGGTGCACATGCCTCCCGCGCTCGCAGTGGGATTGCTGCCCTTTGTGATGGCGTCCCCGAGTATGCGCTATCCCCTCTCCGTAGGGATCGGCACGGCCGCACTTACGCTGTGCTTCTATGGCCGCGGATATCTTCGAAAATTATCCGCGCGCATGGCAACCGAACCGCCGGAGCGGGCCCACGGCAGCCAACGCCCCAGGGCGAAGACTTCTGAGAAAACAATGAATGCATGATTTTGAGTGGCCCCCTAAGATCATATCCAGCACGTATGAATCCTCGACCCAACGCCAAAAGGAGGCGTCATGTATAAAATGAAGGCCAAAGAATCCAGGCAACGCTTGGCTCTTACCCGCCGCCGCTTCGTGCAGGGCCTGGCTGCCGGAGGAACGCTCGCTGGTCTCGGTTGGGGAGCACGTCCGCTATTCGGCGAGATAGGGCATCACGCACCCGAGACCCTGACAGGCAATCACTTTCATCTGACCATCGACTATCTGCCCGTGAACTTCACCGGGAGGCAACGTCTGGCGACCGCGGTCAACGGTTCTGTTCCCGGCCCGACGCTGCGTTGGCACGAAGGCGAAACCGCAACCCTGGCAGTGACGAATCGATTGAAGGAGATGACCTCCATTCACTGGCATGCCATCCGTCTGCCGTCCGATATGGACGGAGTTCCCGGCCTTAGCTTTCCCGGAATCAAACCCAACGAGACATTTGTGTACAAGATCCCGGTGGTGCAGAGCGGCACCTACTGGTATCACAGCCATAGCCGATTCCAGGAGCAGACGGGATTGCTCGGCGCGATCATCATCGAGCCGCGTGACAAGGAAATCATCCCCTTTGACCGCGACTACGTGGTGCTGCTCACGGATTGGACTGACGCCAATCCAGAGACGGTCTTCCGCAATCTCAAAGAACAGAGCGACTACTATAACTACCACCAACGAACGGCCGGAACTTTTGTCTCCGATGCAAAGAAGAATGGCCTGCACCCGACGATCTCCGATCGCATGATGTGGGGACGCATGAACATGTCTCCGACGGATATCGCCGATGTTACCGGCGCCACCTACACCTATCTCATGAACGGAAATACCTCTCGTGGAAATTGGATCGGCCTGTTTGAGCCGGGCGAGCGCATTCGTCTTCGCTTCATCAACGGTTCGGCGATGACGTTCTTCGATGTTCGCGTTCCGGGCTTGCCGATGACGGTAGTGCAAGCCGATGGAAACGACGTCGAACCCGTGACGGTCGATGAGTTCCGCATCAGCCCCGCCGAGACCTACGACGTCATCGTGGAGCCGCACGAACATGCTGCGTACACCATCTTTGCGCAGTCGGAAGATCGCAGTGGATATGCACGCGGCACCCTCGCTCCCCACCTGGGGATGGTGGCCGAAATTCCGCCGATGGACCCACGCCCCATGCGCACCATGGCGGACATGGGCATGGTCATGGCCATGAAGGGAATGGCGGGGATGAAGATGGAAAGCACACCGATGCCCTCCATGTCCACAATGGACAAAGGCACGTCCCCTGGCGACGATCAGCAGAGCGTGTCCGGGATGGACCTGAGGCACCCGGAGGCCATGTCGAAGATGATGGCCGGCACGAAATCTTCCATGGAGGGCATGCTGATGGGCAATGCCGCAGGCACGATACCGTTTCCGCAGCCGCGTGCCAACACGATGCCCGTGCCCGGTGCGCGTGCCCTCGATGTTAAGCTCACGCACTCAACACCTGTGCCTATGCGCATCGGGCCGCAGGTTGTGGAGGTCGCAAAGAACACAACCGAACGGCTGAAGGATCCTGGCATCGGGCTGCAGGGAAACGGGCGTCGCGCGCTTACCTACGCCGATCTGCGCGCCCGCTATCGCGGCGTGGATGCCCGGCCGCCGAGCCGCGAGATCGTCCTCCATCTCTCTGGCAACATGGAGCGTTTCATCTGGGGCTTCAATGGCAAGAAGTTCTCCGACGCTGAACCCATCGCGCTGAAGCTGGGAGAGCGCGTTCGCATCATCCTCATCAACGACACCATGATGGAACATCCGATCCACCTGCATGGCGTGTGGAGTGAACTGGAGAACGGGAACGGGGCTTTCAATCCCTACAAACACACGATCACGGTCAAGCCGGCAGAGCGCGTCAGTTATTTGGTGAGCGCAGATACACCGGGCCGATGGGCCTACCATTGTCACCTGCTGTATCACATGGAGGCCGGCATGTTCCGAACGGTGGTGATCGCATGATCGCTCCCACGAGATGCAATACCGTGTCGAGTTCTCTTCCTGTGCTGCGCCTCTCCATCGCAATTGCGCTCGGTCTATTCTCCAGCCTGGCCGCACGAGTCAACGCCCAAATAGCAGCCTCGCCAGGCGCGCAAGCAACAGCTCCGCAGACAACCGCGAACCCTCCGATTATGGATAACAAGGTTTTGGTGCACGCCCACTTCGATGAATTCGAGGGGCGGACCAATGGTTCGGACAACGAGTTTCGGTGGGACGGAGAGGCCTGGGCAGGCACGGATATGAATAAGCTCTGGCTAAAGTCGGAAGGCTTCGTGAATAGTGGGGTGATAAGCGATGGCGACCAAGAGGCGCTGTATGACCGCCCCATCCCACGCATGCGCTACTTCGACGCGCAGGCAGGCGTACGCGCGGACCTCGATTCTGGCCCCAAGCGTGTCTGGGGTGCGGTAGGCATCGAGGGACTCGCGCCGCACTTCTTCGAATTCGAGCCGACCTTCTACTTCCGCGATGGAGGCCACCTCGCCGCCCGGATTCAGGGCTCCTATGACCTGCTACTCACCCAGCGGCTCATCGTGCAACCACAGCTCGAGATGAACTTCTACAGCAAGCAGGACCCCGCGCGCGGAATCGGAACGGGACTCTCGGATATCGACACCGGCATACGTTTGCGCTATGAACTCAGCCGCAAATTCGCCCCGTACTTCGGCTTCGCCTACGACGGAACATTTGGAAGCACAGCAACGTTCGCTCGCCAGGCGAAGGGATCTGTAGCCAACCCGAGATTCGTCTTCGGCATACGGTTCTGGTATTAGGCCCGCCCTGGGGTCGACGCCGAATCGAGCATGAGATCCGCCCAGCCAACATGGAACGAGGCTCGCCACCTCCAGTGTCAATCGTTTGACATTTCTGTCCGATTGCCGACGTGCATCCCGTCCCCCGGGCGATCAGTGGAGCAAAACATGGCGAAATTGCGGGAGGAATGCATTTGGCGAATGGCACATTGATTGCTTCCCATATGGATCGCATGCCTCGGCCCCGCCATGGGCTAGAACTCGTACCCATGGCGGGTGTCATTCCGTGAAAGGGGAAGTAGAGTGCCAATCTCGAATACTTGGACAAGGGACCTTACGATCAAGCAGCTTTTCTTTATTGGTGCGCTCGCGGTCTTCTGTGTCCTCCTGTCCGTTCTCGTGCTGTTCTGTCTCAATGGCGGCAAGACAACGGGTAAGGGTTTTGCATACAAATCCTTGCCGCCGATTGCTTGCGCGGGATCTGTTGAGGGATGATTGTGATCTTCAAATCATCTGCAGCGGCTTGGTGGATTCCGGCCCCGTTGCTCTGCGTCTTGGCAACTGGCTGCGTCCGGCAAAGCATCCATGGAGCCAGCGGTGCGGATAACGTGCACCAGGCATCAAACGCCGAAGATTGAAGAACCCTGATCCAAGACCGCAAGCTGGTCTTCGATGAGACTTCGAAGTATGCATCGCAGTATGTTGGCAGCCGGCTTGCCTGCACCGACTGCCATCTTGCGAGTGGCACGGTCGCCTTCGCCGCTCCGATGCTAGATATGGCAGGCTTGTTTCCAATGTTCGATGAACGCGTCGGGCACACGATCTCGCTCCAAAATCGCATCCAGGAGTGTTTCTCAAGAAGCGAAGCAGGGCGGCCGCCGCCGTTGGACAGTCCTCAGTTGCAGGCTCTGGTTGCGTATATCGCACTTCCCATGTTTCCAGCGGTGTGGGACCGAAATCCTTCAACGATGGAGCCAGCATGAACAACCCAAGAATCATGGCGGCATTCGTCGCTCGCAATATGCCGAAGAATCATCCCGGCACGCTCTAGCCGCAAGAAGCATACGATGTCTCGGAATATATCCACACGATGCCGCGGCTGAAGTTCAACGAGGCCTACAGGAACTACTAGGCGCTAGCGAACGGATTGCTGCGCGCCGTCCCGTCAATTGAGGAGGTCGTCCAATGAGTGCTCTACCGTTCGCAACCATCCTTCTGATTGCAGCATTCGTCCCCTGGCAGATCCCGAGTCCCGCTTCGTCTGCGACCGACCAACCCACAGCTGTACTCAATGTGTATGGTCCGGGAGGACCGCTCCCGGCGATGAAGGATGCGGCAGCGACCTTCGCAAGGGAGCACCACTTGCAGGTACATGTCGTTGGAGGACCGCCTCCGACCTGGATTCCACAGGCCAAACAGGATGCGGACGTGATCTTCAGTGGCTCTGAGGACATGATGAGCCGTCTTGAAGTTGACCTGCAGGGTGCCCTCGATTCGTCGACGATTCGACCACTCTACCTTCGAAAAGCTGCCATCCTGGTGCGCCCCGGTAATCCTGGCCACATCAAGGGTCTCGACGATCTTCTCCAGCCTGGACACCATATCCTTGTCGTCAATGGAGCCGGCCAGCAAGGCCTTTGGGAGGACATCACGGCGCGCCATGGTCGCATCACCGCGGTAGCAAAGCTGCGCGCGAACATCAAGACGGTCGCGCCGAATAGCGGTGTCGCGCGACAAGACTGGATCAAGGACACCTCGCTGGACGCGTGGTTCACCTGGACGATCTGGCAGGTGTCCAATCCAACGTTAGCCGATCTGGTCCCGATCGACGAGAGTTCGCAGATCTATCGCGATGTCGGCGCTGGTTTGACCACGAAAGGGAAGGCTAGCCCGGAGGCAAGGCAATTCCTGGATTTCCTGCAATCCTCAGAAGGAGAACAAATCTTTCGTCATTGGGGTTGGGAGGCGCGGAGATGATGGTCTTGACGCATGTTTCGTGATGAGCCTGCACCGTCAGGAGAATTAAATGCGGGAGGCCGCACGCCAGGTTCGGCAACGCGGCCTCTGTGTGGGATCGGAGAGTTGCTCTGATCCAATTCCTCTTAGTTTCCTTGCATCTGAATCTGATGCACCTGGTAGTCGTACTCGGCACTGAGGCGACGTACCACGGTAAGTCCGTTGCTGCCAAGCAGGAACGTAGTGCCTGTTTCATCGTTCGTTACCCGGTGTTTTACGTCTTTGACTGTTGCGAGGGGAGTCGGAATCGACGTGGCGATATCGATCACCTGGTAGTCGCGAGCAACTGCAGGGACGTAGTGTTGAGTCTGGCTCGTGACGAGAAGGCCGCTCTCTCCCAGAGGTTCGGCAGTGCCGAGGTCTGTCGCAGTCGGGATCACGCGAAGCACAGGTGCCGTGGCCTTGCGTAGATCAAGCACCGCTTCCTTCTGACCATTGCGGAAGTATACGAGTTCGGTGTTGTCGCCGAGAGGTCGAATGAAGTCAAAGGCGCCCTGGGCTGGCAACGGTTTGCTTTCGACGAGCTTGATGCGCGCGGGATTGGTGACGTCGAAGACAGAAAGGCGAGCGCCCTGCTGTTGCTCGACATAGAGATACGTGCTTCCTCCATCGTCAGAGTGAAGAAAAAGCGAGTTGCCCGCGACCTGTGCCTGCTCCGGAAGATCATGAGCCTCCATGACCACCAGGTCCTTCGACTTCGAATGGATCTCTGCGTTCGCTGTTGCGGTAAAGACGGTCGCTGCGACGACGAAGCCGAAGGTGAGGGTAGATTTGATGAGATTGTTCATGGTGTTTCTCCTTTTCGAAGTCAAGTGTGGCTCCGCAGAGGAGGTCGCGTCCAAGTAGTAAATGTGATCCGGTATAAGCGTGCGACTGACGGAATCGATGGCCGGGCTCACTTATACCGGATAACAATTTGCGAATTCCGCTGACGCTTGTCTTGCCCTAACTTCGAAACATGAAGACACGGAGTGCAACACCTAAAACAATTGCAATCATTGGTGGAGGGGTAAGCGGGACTCTCACAGCGTTTCATCTCATCCAGCAGGGGACGCCGGCGCGCGTGATTCTTATCGATAGGCGGCCTGACTTCGGGTTGGGCCTGGCATATTCGACGCCGAGTCTTCGCCACCTGCTGAATGTTCCGGCAGGGAAGATCAGCGCGCTGCCCGACCAGCCCGATCACTTTCTGCATTGGCTACGCAGAAACTATGACGCGGAGGCGACCAAGGCGACCTTTGCTCCGCGCGCGATCTTTGGACGGTATATCCAATCGCTGCTGGCTTCGATGAAGCCGCTCGAGCAGGAGGTTGCGACCGTGACGGATATGCGTACGCACCAGGGCGGCGCAGTGCTGACGCTGGATAACGGATGCGAGCTGCGGGCAGATGCGGTCGTGCTGGCAACGGGGAACTTCGATCCCGCTCCGCTGCATGGAGTGACGAAGGTGGCGGATGATCTGGGTTTGTATCGCCACAATGCATGGGCGGCGAAGACCTACGAGGGATTGCATCCGGATGCGCCGATTGCTCTGATCGGAACAGGGTTGACCGGGGTCGATGTGGTGCTGAGATTGCGCGAACTTGGATACCGCGGACGGATCATCGCCGTGTCTCGTCATGGCGTCTTTCCCAACCGACATGCCGAGTACACGCCGTTACCATCTTCTGCAATTGCCATCGACACACCGGCTACCTGTATCGCTTATCTCCGCGCTCTGCGCCTTGCTCTTCGCGCCGGTGCGGAGTGGCGAGCTGTCATTGATAGCCTCCGTGAGACCACCAACGAACTGTGGCTTCGCTTGCCGCTTGCGGAGCGTCTACGCTTCCGTCGCCATCTGCAGCACCGATGGGATGTGGTCCGCCACCGCATGGCGCCGCCAATCGCCGATGTCATCGAATCTGAATTGCTCAAGCGCACGCTGGAGATTCGGGAGGGTCATCTTGAGAGCGTCGATGCTTCTGTGATGGGAGCCTGCGTAACGATTCGCGCACCGCATGGACAGTACAGCTTCTATGTGGATCGCGTGATCAATTGCACCGGGCCGAGCATGAACTATCGCCGCGTCCCTTCGACACTTCTGCAAAATCTATTCAGTAGAGGCCTCGTCACCTCCGGTCCTCTGGGTAGTGGATTCCATTGCGCACAGGATGGAGCGTTGATTGACGCCGATGGTCATGCTTCAGAGATCCTCTTCAATCTGGGCCCGGGGCGTCTTGGCGACCTGATTGAGTCCATCGCGGTTCCTGAAATCCGTCAGCAGGCCGTCGCGCTCGCCTCCACACTTGCCGAGTGCATCCGATCGAAGGACCTGCTCCCTGAAGCGAGGGCGAGAGGAATTGCATCCTGGGAGTCAGCGGGAGAGTTGGTCAGGGCATGACCACTGCGACGCTCCCCAGCATCCGAAGCACGAAACGGGCGGTGCCCTCGTGGCTGGCATCTACCACTTGGGCTGTCTGTCTCGGAGCAGCAAGCGGCCTGGCCTGTGTCGCTGTTCGATTGTTCTTTCGACTTCTTCAGTGGGTTTTTGTTCAACAGGTGGGGATGTTGCCGGCCGCAGCGGCAACGCTCTCCCCCGCACGTCGCATTCTCACTCCCATCATCGGAGCAGCTTTCGCGACGCTTGTGGTCTGGATGCAGCGGAGATCGAAATCGAAGGTCCCCTTTGAAGAATACGTAGAGGCCGTTCGTCTAAGAGAAGGCCGCATCCCTCTTCTCTCGACTGTATGGCGCACCGCTTCCTCCGCGTTTTCCGTAGCCACCGGCGCGGCGATCGGACGCGAAGGGTCGATGATCCAATTTGCCGCGGCAGTCTCTTCGTGGATAGGGGTGCGATCACCCTTGCGGAATCTGTCGTTGTCGAGACAGGTAGCGTGGGGTGCCGCGGCCGCCGTCGCTGCAGCCTATCAGGCACCGATTGCGGGAGTGTTCTTCGCCATCGAGATTGTTTTGGGTGAGTGGGCCTGGAGCGACATTGCCCCACTATCGATCGCCGCCAGCACCGGTTGGCTGGTGAGCCGCGTTGCGCTGGGGGCAGGTCCTCTTTTTCAGGTGAAACAGTCCTTGCCGATGACCCCAGGTCTGCTTTGGGTTTTCCCACTGGCCATTGTTCTCGGTGCCGTCGGCCCGGTCTATCAAGAGCTTCTTCACGTCGCTGGCGCTGCCAAGCGTCTGCCCTTCGCACTGCTGTGGGCCGGCCTGGCAGTGGGTGTTCTCGGGCTGATTGAGCCGAAGGTCTGGGGAAACGGTGATGCTGCTCTCCTTGGATTGTTGCAGCATCAGACGATGCTGGCGGCAATACTGAGTGTGCTTGCATGCCGCCTGGTCGCAACCACCTTCTGCGTGGGAGCTGGCACCGTGGGAGGAGTCTTCACGCCGACACTCTTCACCGGCGCCGCCCTAGGCCTCGTGGCCGGTCACGCATTCCATTATCCGGAACCGGCCATCCTTGCCATCTGTGGAATGGGACTCCTGATGGCTGCGGTGACGCACGCTCCTATAATGGCTGCATGGATGGCAGTAGAACTTACCGGACAGTGGCATCTTCTTGCGATCATTCTGCCTTGCAGTCTTCTCGCTTCGTGGATTGCTCGTACGATCTCGTCCAAGTCGCTCTACGCAATCGCCAGCCCAGAACCAGCACGATGATCGATACGCAAGTGACGATACATGTTGGCAATCAAGGAAACGGAGGCGGGTACAGTCATGATTGAAAATTTCCGCATCCGCGTCTTCAGGGCCGTCGCACAGCATCTGAACTTTAGCCGCGCCGCGGAAGAGCTATTGCTCACGCAACCCGCAGTCACCCAGCAGATCAAGGCGCTTGAAGATGAGTTCGGCGTGCCCCTCTTCGACCGCGGAGGAGGACACATCGCGCTGACCCCGAGCGGCAAATCGCTGTTGCCGTTTGCGGAGAGAATGAAGACGCTTTCGGACGAAGCCTTTGCCGCGGTGGCGGAGGCGTTTGGCGAACATGCGGGCGAGCTCATGGTGGGAGCGTCGCAGACGATCGGGCAGTATCTGCTGCCGACGTTTGTGGCTGGATTTTTGCGGGCCAATCCCAAGGTGAAGATCTCGGCGCGCAGCGGGAACACGGATGAGATGCTTGAAGCGCTGCTGGCGCGCGAAATTCAACTGGCGCTGATCGAGGGGCCGGAGCGACGGAAGGATCTGCACATCGAACCGTTCATGGAGGACCATATGGTGCTGGTGGTGCCGGCGGCGCACGGATGGGCGAACAGCGATATCAAGGTGGAGGATCTGAAGAGCGAACCGATCCTGATGCGCGAGTTTGGATCGGGCTCGCGGCGGGTGGTGGAGCAGGCGCTGGCGACGGCAGGATTGAAGACCAAGGACCTGAGCATTCGCATGGAGCTCGACTCGACTGAGGGACTACTGAGCGCGGTGGAGGCGGGGCTTGGAATCACGTTTGTCTCGCGATGGGCGATTCGCAACCAGCTTGCGCTGGGGACGCTGAAGATCGCGAGAGTAAACGGATTGAAGTTATCGAGACGATTCTCGATGGCATATGCTTCGGGTCCAGAACCAACCGGAATCGTCGGCCTGTTCCGGACGTTCTTGCTCTCTCAAGCAATAGAGATGGCGCCAAAGAGAGTAACCAGAGCCAGTTCTACTTAGTTGATCGGGCGTTCATCGGTAGTTGCAGGAACGTCTTCGAGTAAAAGGACCGTTGCTCAGGCCAGGCTGAAGGCTGGCGGGTTCACTACGGCTCCATCAGACCTCACTCCTCGCTGGGCTACAGGCCACCAGCACCGGAGGCATGGTTGATAAGCGACATGGGGTGTGGAGAAGTCGAAACCTCTACGCGCTTCCACTTCTCCACACCCCCGACGTCGGCTATTTGAACTTGAGGACACGTGTCAGCAGCCGGAAGTTCCACCGCTCGTTCGGTCAGAGTGGCGACGAAATCCGGACCAAGCACCCGGTCGCGAGGCCGCACGTCGGCCGGCAACCGCCGTTCGTTGAGAAGAGCGGGAACTCATCGGCACTGTTTTGTCTCGGAAATGGCGTCCTTACGGCGTGTCCTCGGCGGGATGAATGGCAAATGCAGTCGAGCCGGAGGTGAAGTAGCGCTTCCTCATCCAGAAAGCGACGTTCACCAATCCGATCAGCGCAGGTACCTCGATGAGGGGGCCGACCACGCCCACGAAAGCTTCGCCCGAGTTCAAACCGAAGACGGCGACAGCCACTGCAATCGCGAGCTCAAAGTTGTTGCCAGCGGCGGTAAAGGAGAGCGTCGCTGACTGAGCGTAGTTCGCCCCCAGTTTCTTGCCCATCCAGAAGCTAACCAGGAACATGATGAGGAAGTAGACGACGAGCGGGATTGCGATCTTCACTACGTCGAGTGGCAGACGGACGATGAGATCACCCTTCAGGGAGAACATGACGAGGATGGTAAAGAGCAGAGCAATCAGCGTAAGTGGGCTGATTCTAGGAATGAAGCGATTCCTATACCACTCCTCGGAATTCACGCGAATCAGCACAAAGCGCGTGAGGAATCCGGCAGCGAACGGGATTCCCAGATAGATCCCGACGCTCTTCGCGATCTGTCCGATCCCGATCTGGACGACACTACCGTCCAGGCCGAACCACTTCGGAAGTACGGTAAGAAACGCCCAGGCATAGAGGCTATAAAACAGCACCTGAAACACACTGTTGATCGCCACGAGGCCGGCGACGTAATCCGTATCGCCTTCGGCGAGTTCGTTCCAGACAAGCACCATCGCAATGCAACGGGCGATGCCGATCAGGATGAGGCCGCGCATGTATGCCGGTTCGCCACGCAGGAACAAGATGGCGAGCAGAAACATGAGCGCGGGTCCGATGAGCCAGTTCTGCACGAGAGACAGGCCGAGGACGCGCTTGTTGCGAAAGACTTCGCCGAGCTTCTCGTATCTCACCTTGGCCAAGGGCGGAAACATCATGATGATGAGGCCGATCGCGATGGGGATATTCGTCGTTCCGGTCTGGAAACGGTTGACGACATCCGCAGTCGAGGGAGCGAAATGCCCAATAGCGACTCCGACCGCCATCGCGAGGAAGATCCAAAGGGTCAGGAAGCGATCAAGAAACGAGAGCTTCTTGCGAGCAGCGGGAGCACAAATCTGGCCTTGGGTGAAGGGAGCAGTAGACATTAACAGGCCTCGCAGGACGTTTCTTGAATCGTTGTAGGGAGGGGTGCGCCGTCGAGCGATGCGTACTTGGATGGAGAACAACAGGCCTTCGACAGTCGCGCTCGATCAGCCTGCATCGCCTTGTCTTCCTTGAGCCAGCCCAGGGTTTGTTTCAGGATCTGCGCCGCTCCGATGTGTGGGGGCATCACGATCCGGTAGTGCATCCACTTTCCTTCTCGCCGCGCTGCGACGATGCCCGCGCTGCGAAGGTATGCAAGGTGTCTGGACACCTTCGGCTGGGGGCCGCCGAGGATTTCGACGAAGTAGCAGACACAAATCTCCCGCTCTCCCATCAGGTTGAGGAGGCGGAGTCGCGTGTTGTCGCCGAGAGCCTGGAAGAAACGCTCAACATTGAATGTTTGTTTCGCCATGCCTTATGTATACGCATTGACGAATACGAAGGCAAGACATATATTCACCTAAGCAGATGTGAGGAGACGGTATGTCAGAGCAACTCTTGGATTCGGTGAAGTCGAAGTATGGGGCAGTCGCAGAAAGTACCTTGTCGAACGATCACGCAGGCGTTCAGGCTGTTGCAGAGGCCTTCGGCTATACCGCTGAAGAACTGACCTCGATTCCCGCTGAGGCCAACATGGGTCTTTCGTGCGGCAATCCAACCGCTACGGCTTACCTTCGGCCTGGGGAAGTGGTGGTCGATCTTGGTTCAGGCGGTGGTCTCGATGTGTTCCTGGCGGCCAAGATGGTCGGGCCGACGGGACGTGCCATCGGTATCGACATGACCACGGCGATGATCGAGCGGGCTCGCACGAATGCTCAGGCTGGTGGCTACACCAATGTCGAGTTCTACCAGTCCACGATCGACCAGATCCCTCTTCCCGATGCGTCCGTCGATTGTGTGATCTCGAATTGCGTGCTGAACCTTGCTCCCGACAAACCTGCTGTCTTCCGCGAAATTGCTCGCGTTCTAAAGCCCGGAGGAAGGGTCGCCGTCAGCGATATCGCACTCAAACACGAACTTCCCGAAGCGGTAGCCCAGAGCATGGCCGCTTATGTCGGTTGTATCGCTGGAGCTATTAAGATTGACGACTACAAGAGTGGGCTCGTAGCAGCCGGATTCGAGCACGTCGAGATCGTTGATAGCGGCGCGGATTTGAATGCCTACGCGAAGGTCGAGAACCAAGCCGGATGCTGCTCGCCGGCGATGGATACCTCAAATCCCTTCCAGGTCGTTGAAGCCGCTTGCTGTACCTCCGGCGCCGGCTGAGCCTTCGCTGCATGAGGATCTCACAGCGCTGCTCTCACAGTATGACGTAAACGCGGCAGCGGCCAGCGTAAAGGTATATGCGATCAAGCCGCAGACGGCTGATTCAAAAAACTGCTGTGGCCCGGACTGCTGCGCGTAGCGGTCCGGCTCGCACAAAATGAATTCCGAGGAGCATCCATGCCGCACTACAACGTTCTCTTTCTCTGCACCGGCAATTCCGCTCGTTCGATCATGGCCGAGGCAATCATGAATCGCAAAGGGCGCGGCAACTTTACGGCATACAGCGCAGGAAGCCAACCGGCCGGAACCGTTCGGCCTGAAGCTATTCGTCAACTGGAGAAGGCGGGACTCGACGCTGCAGGTGCTCGCAGCAAGTCTTGGGAAGAGTTCTCGACGTCGGATTCGCCCCACCTCAGCTTCGTGTTCACCGTGTGTGACAACGCAGCTAACGAAGTATGTCCAATTTGGCCTGGACAGCCAATGACAGCCCATTGGGGAATCCCCGATCCAGGCGCCGTGCGTGGAAACCCAGAAGAGATCGACCGTGCCTTTAGCCAGGCATTTCAGTCCCTTGATCGTCGGATCAGCCTTTTCCTAAGTCTCCCTTTGGGCACCCTTGATACTTTCGCGATTCAAGCGAAGATCGATGAAATCGGTAAGCAGTAGACACGAAAGGAAACGATGGAGAGGATCATTTTTGCCTGCGTCCACAACGCTGGCCGCTCACAGATGGCTGCAGCGTTCTTCAACCAGCTCGCCGACCGCAACAAGGCGGAGGCTGTTTCTGCTGGAACCGAACCCGGATTGCGAGTGCATCCGGAAGTCCTTTCCGTGATGCAGGAAGCCGGCATCGATCTCAGTGAGGCTAGGCCGCAGAAACTCACCCAGGAGTTGGCCGAGGGTGCAACCTTGCTCATCACCATGGGGTGTGGGGACAAGTGTCCTTATGTCCCTGGCCTTCGGCGAGATGATTGGCCATTGCGAGACCCGAAAGGTTTGCCGGCAGAAGAGGTAAGAAAGGTTCGGGACGAGATAGAGGCGAGGGTCCGCGGCTTGATCCAAATCGAGAGACTGGGAGACGAGCGCTGAATCCATGGGAGACTGGTCGGGGTCAGCCCAAGGCTGCTTTGTTCGAGGACTACATATACTTCTGACAGAAGGCGAACTTGGGCAAAGCTTGCGCACTTTGCTCAGCTATCGACCACTCCATAAACGCGAAGTTTATATCCACGCCCAGCGTGTCGCGGCGGAGTCCTGACGGCGTGCAATCCATAGCGTCCACTACTTTCACATCGAAAACGACATCCTCCTTGCCCGGTCGGTAAGCGGGCTCCTGCAAGGATGCAATGTCCTTGCCCTGGCTCAGCTCTTGAACCTTGTCAGACGGGAGTGTTCTGATGGTGATCAACCTACCCGGAAGGAATCAAATGAGCGAACCGAAGAAAGCATTCAGTAAAGTATCAAAAGATACAAGAAAGCCCACCAGGCGGCGTGAAACAGCGAGAGCGGGAAGAAAACCATTGACAATGATCATTCAGGCTGGCGAGTCGGACGAAATAGCCATCAGAGAGTTCATCAACGAGTGCCTTGTCCCGATTCTTGCGGAGCCATTCATGAGTGAGCGGGGCAAGTAGCGTCAAACATTGCAAGACGTCGGAATTCCGCAGACGCTAGCTAGGTCCAGCGTCTGCCCCGAGCGACCTATCGTTACCAGGGCAGCCTCGATCCGCAATGTATGGTCCGCCGCACGGGGGCAAGGAAAAAGCGAAAGATCGAAGGACAGGTCTGCGCAAATGTATTCATCAATAAGGACGAAGGTGTTGTCAAGGGCAGAGATTTCCTTACCGCTGGGATGAGCAACGATCGAGACCAAGGAGTTTAGGAGCCAAGGCACGAGCGGGTTCTCATCGAATCAACTACGGAGGAGTATTCTCCACCAGCCATCAATACGGCCACGACAGCGACCATGATTCTTCTATGCGGACACCCGGCCAGTGCTGGGTGCGAGAGCGCCTACTCAGCCTGTCGGTCTGGCTTGCGCTGACCAGAATACATTTCAGGCTGCTCTCGATGAGAGCACCTGCGGATATGGCTTTTGCGTCCGCAGGATCCAGTACATCCGAATCGCCAGCTTGCGTGCGGCAGCTACCTTGGCGACGATGAAATGCTTTTGATGACAACGGTGGAAGTACTCCTTGCGGAAGTCAGGATCGAACCGCACTGCGATATTAGCCGCCTCCACCAGGAGAAACCGCATGAGCCGGCTGCCCTGCTTGCTGATGCCGCCCATCTTCTGCTTGCCTCCGGAGGAGCGCTCTCGAGGAATCAGGCCCAGATAGCTTGCGACCTGCTTGCCCCGAGGGAATCGGCGGACATCACCGATGGTGAGTACGGATGCTAGAGCGGTGATCGGGCCAACGCCTGGCTGGCTCAACAAAAGTTGCACATCAGGATACTGCGAAGCGACTTGCTTCACCGCATCATCGAGCTGTTCTAGTTGCACATCCAGAATGCCGAGCAGATGCAGCAGATCATGCCTTCGGCGATCTGCCCAGGGACCGAGCGAAAGAGCCCGCAGCGCGGCTCGGCCCTCTGTGCTCCAGAGCTTCTGCTTCTTCTGCATGCCTTGGTTGAGCATGAGATGCTGCAATTCGTTTTTGACGCGCGTACGTATTTGGACCAACTTGTGGCGATGAACCAGCACCTGACGATGATCCCGCATCTGCGATCCAGGAACCCAGATGCGCGGAAAGCGTCCCTCGATCAGGAGCTTCAGAATGTGTCCAGCATCTCGACGATCCGTCTTTTGCTTCCGAACATAGCTGGCACGAATCTGGGCCGCATCTCCGACCCACACCTCGTGACCCAATCGCTGCAACAGCTGAACAAACCACTGATCGTTGCCGACCGTTTCGATGCCCACGAGCGCAGGCGACGTCAGCGCTCGATAAAATCGCTCCGCTTCACCCGACGTGTGCATCAGCCTGTGCTCCGTCGTCGTACCACACTCAGTATCGAGCATGGCAATCTGCTGAAAGCTTGGATGGAAATCACAACCTATGATGATCATCCGGCTCCTTTCCTCCCGCTGACCCTGGTTCCTAAGCCAACCACATTCTAGAGGAGTGCTGAACCTTCGCCCTTATCTAATCAGCCTTTGGGTGGAGGGTGTAGTCTCCTGGCCATGATGAGTTGCGCTGCGTGCTATTCCTGATAAACGGGACGGTCATGGATGACTATTTGCGGGAGCAGGTTGCGAGCACGCTATTGGGAACTGTTCGTTCGTCTTAGCTACCTGGTGCAGACCTTGGTGGGAACTCGAAATCGTCGTCGCCGTGGTGAGGTAAAGTGGGAGCGCGTTGGTGCGCTTCCAAGCCGAATGCGTCTTTTCCGCGCCTGCTCAGTCTGGCAAGGCGCTAAGCGGTGGTCGGTACTCTTCGCCGCTCGACAGCACGGCCCATGCGACGCGAGCCAGTTTGTTGGCTGCGGCGGTGATGACGACCTTCACCGGCGCCCGTTGTTAAAGACCATCGAGCCATGGACCGAACGCGGATCGTTCTCGCTTGACGATAAGGACGGCTGATCGTGCACCGTGTACGATCAGCTTATCGCTGCGCTCGCGGATGTCATGGTGATGAAGGGAGTTCCGGAACATCTTCGATCGGACAATGGGCCGGGTTCGTCGCCAAGGACTTGCGGAAATGGCATGCAAAGACGAGAGCAAAGACGCTGTACATCGAGCCCGGCTCTCCCTGGGAGAACGGCTACTGCGAGAGCTTCAACTCCAAGCTCAGGGACGAGTTCCTGAACGGAGAGATCTTCTACTCGATGAAAGAACTGCGCGCGCTGGCTGAACGCTGGCGGGTTCACTACAACACCATCAGACCTCACTCCTCGCTGGGCTACAGGCCACTAGCACCGGAGGCGTGGCGGACACACCCCCGACGGCGGCTATTTGAACTTGAGGACACGTGTCAGGAGCCGGAAGTTTCCACCGCTCGTTCGGTCAGAGTGGCGACGAAATCCGGACCGAGCACCGGGTCGGGAGGACGCACGTCGGCCGGCAACCGCCGTTCGTTGAGAAGAGCCGGAACTCAGCGCACTGTTTTGTCTCGGAAATGTCCAACAACGGCGTTGACTTTGAATTTCCGAAAGGCATAACTTGTCATAAGGTATCGTTACAGTCAGCAATAAGGCAGCACCCAGAGGATTTACCCTGGCAATGGACTCGAGCGCGATGAAAAGGCAAACCCCTGGGTGGACCGTTAAATAGCCGACTTCATAAACCAAGGCACTGTCTTAGAGGGAAAGCGTGAAGGCATTTCAAATTCAGCAACCAGAGTCAGCAGGCGTAATTGACATACCCAAGCCAAGCGTTCCCGACTCAAGCGAAGTGTTGCTTCGTGTAAATCTAGTCGGGATGTGCGGCACTGATCTCACGACGTTTCGAGGGGTGAATGCCATGGTGACCTTCCCCCGCATTCCAGGGCATGAAATTGCTGCAACGGTGGTGGAGACTGCGGGTGGGCTCGCGGCCGGAACTGCTGTGACATTGTCTCCCTATACGGAATGCGGGCTATGCTCAAGTTGCCTGCACGGCCGCCCGAATGCGTGCCAGTACAACCAGACGATGGGGGTGCAACGCGATGGCGCGATGACAGAGTACATCTCTGTTCCACGGGGACGAATCTATACGGCAAATCTGTCGCTAAAGGAACTTTGCCTAGTGGAGCCGTTGACTGTGGGCACACACGCTGCGGCGCGCGGCCGGGTGACCGCTGAAGACTATGTAGCAATATTTGGTTGCGGTGGCATTGGCCTGGGAGCAATTGCGAGCTCGGCGTTCCGGGGGGCTATTGTCATCGGAATCGATATGGATGACGCGAAGCTTGAGGTTGCCCGCAAGGCGGGCGCCCATCATGTCATCAACACGGCGAGAGAGAATCTGCACGAGCGGCTCCAGGCAATCACGGATAATCGTGGACCGGACGTAGTGATCGAGGCGATCGGCCTTGCACTTACATTTCGCGCTGCGGTGGAAGAGGTGGCCTTCACGGGCCGAGTGGTGTATATCGGGTATGCGAAGGAGCCGGTCACATATGAGACGCGGCTTTTCGTTCAGAAAGAACTCGACATACTTGGCAGCAGAAATGCGCTGCCGGAGGACTTTCGCGCGGTGATTCGCATGCTCGAAGCGGGTAGGTTTCCGGTGGAGGATGCGGTCAGCGCCACGATTGATCCTCAGCAAGCTGCCGAGATACTTGCCGAGTGGAGCGCACACCCGGGAAGATTCACGAAGATACACGTGCGTTTTAGTGTATGACCGAATGCGGTGGTTGAAAGGTATGCTGGGGCCCTTAGATGCGTCTTGATGCGCCTGGCAGCGCCAAGGAAGTCCGCCCGCTGCGCAAACATGGAGTGCGTCCTTCGATGTTTTCCGGTCGGCTATATGCTGCCGTTCCTGCTCACCACGCTGATCTTCTTCTTTTCGGGGATCTCGAATAACCTCACTGACATTCTGGTGCAGCAGTTTCACAAGTCGTTTTCGTTAAGTTTGCTTCAGGCCCAGCTTGTTCAGACTTGAGTGTTCCTCGCGTATGGAACGATGGCGATTCCGGCGGCGCTCTTGATCAAACGCTTTGGGTACAAGGCCGCAATGCAGGTCGGCCTGACGGTCTTCGGCGCAGGGACCCTCTTGCGGCGATCCTCGAGACGGCAGCCAATCCCGTTCTCTCACAATTTGGCGACCCTGCAACTTCCGAACAAGGGCTAAACTTCGCGCAGGCATTCAATGCGCCAGGCACCATTAGGGGCGTGCTGCTTGGCACATGGTTCATATTTCCCGGGGGATTGATGCACCCCGTGTTGCGTCCGAGCCTTAGCGAGGAGTTCCTCCGAAACCGCGGTCACCAGCGCCTTTCTCCTCTCCCCTCCTTTTGTCCTTGACACTTTTGTCACAGCACTTATATAAGAACTGTGCCTTTATGTGTAAACATCAATTGTTACCAGTGAAAAAAATTACCCACCCCCCACCGGGTTCGCGAGGAGAGCATTTCTAATGATCGAGCGTTTTCAATCCGACACGTCTGACGCTAGATCAGGACGAGGCTCCCACTGCACAAAGACGAAGGCGAAACTTCGCTTCACGCCATTCGCCTCTACTTGGCGAACGCCGTTTACGCCCTTAGTCCTGGAGATGTCCGTCAGGAAGTCACAGTGTCGGGGGCTCGACGGCAGAATCAACCACATCATGCAGTCGACCAGCTTCGGCATTACCAACTCGCCGGAAGCACGCACGCGACAAACTGAATGGCTCCCCTGCTGCACGCTACCCAGATACGATGCTCCGGCCATCCAATCACCATGCTTCATCGACACACGGAAGGAACGCAATTGAAAATGCTCCGGTTCATCGCCCTAGCCCTCCCCCTGTTCCTGTTCTTGTTCTTTTCGTCTTCGGTCAGCATTGCTCAGGTCGAAGGCGAGCACATTGCAACATCGGCAGCACATCCCGTTGCCTCGACCCAGGACACGGAAACTCCCGCGCAGCATGACGCCCGTATGGCGTGGTGGCGGGAGGCGCGATTCGGAATGTTCATCCATTGGGGACTTTATTCAGAGCTTGCAGGCACTTGGGATGGCAAGCAAGTTCCGGGGCTTGGAGAGTGGATCATGAACAACGCCTCCATCCCCGTAGCGGATTACAAGACCCTTGCAAACCATTTCAACCCGACAGCATTCAATGCCCACGACATAGTCGCCCTCGCGAAGTCCGCCGGCATGAAGTACATCGTCATTACAGCAAAGCATCATGATGGCTTTGCAATGTTTGATTCGAAAGCCGACTCATTCAACATTGTCGAGGCAACACCTTTTCACCGTGACCCCATTCGCGAGTTGGCGATAGAGTGTCGCAAACAGGGGATAAAGCTTGGCTTCTACTATTCTCAGGATCAGGACTGGACCGCTCCAGGCGGTGCGGCCTACAAGAGAGGCAATCATGATCTACCCTCTCATCATTGGGACAAGGCGCAGGACGGCGACTTCGCCACGTACCTGCACTCGAAGGCCATTCCGCAACTGAAAGAGCTTCTATCGAACTATGGCGACTTCCCTGTGGTGATTTGGTTCGATACCCCTACTGCGGATATGACGCCAGAGCTCGCAGGCGAAATCGTAGCGCTGCTCAACCAGCATCCGAATCTGATCTGGAATAATCGGCTCGGAGGAGGCTACGAAGGAGACACAAATACGCCGGAACAATATATTCCCGCGAAAGGCTACCCTGGTCGCGACTGGGAAGCCTGTATGACCATGAACGACACGTGGGGGTACAAATCTTACGACAACAATTTCAAGAGCACAGAGACGCTGCTTCGGAATCTTATCGACATAGCCAGTAAGGGAGGCAACTACCTTCTCAACATCGGTCCTGATGCTAAAGGTAATGTGCCTCTACCAGAAGTCGAACGACTCCACCAGATGGGCAAGTGGCTCGCCGTCAATGGTCAGGCTATCTACGGAACGCAAGCGACGCTCTTGGGAGCCGAAGATGGAAGCTTCAGCGCAACCGAAAAGGACAAGAACGGAAAGCCCAAATTTATTCCCGCATGGAACTGGCGTTCGACGACCACCCCTCACAAGATCTACATTGAGCTCTTTACCTGGCCCGGCCGCAACTTCCACTTGGATGACGTTCCCAGGCACGTCACGGGTGCCTATTCCTCGCAGACCCCGCGCATAAGCCGCTGAAATTCGAGGATAAATCGGATGGTATTGACGTCCGGCTACCAGCCGCCGCCTTAGATCCAATCGCGACCGTTCTGGTCCTTAACACTGATTGACAACTGAACTCCACATTGCCCATTGACATCCACTATGTGGGGTTTAGTCGCTCGGTTGTGTTCCAGCAGTGGACCGCTTGTTGGCGAAGCGCTACTAAGCAAATGGAACCGTCCCGCACGATGGCCACGAACGGTCGCGAAGAATCTGTTGTCAGCAACAAAGCACGCTAATGGATAAAAGATACCGTGCACTGTGAATCGTAGAGCCTTCTCAAACTGATGTATTCCAAGAGAGCCATTCGGTAACATCTTTCCTAAAGAATTTACGGCAATAGAATCACATGCACGATGAATCTGGTCTGGGGAGAAGCATGTATGCGTCGAAGAGATTTTTGCAAGCTGATAGCAGCAACGGCTGCAACAGCGGCCGTACCGGCCGTGGCAGAGACCGTAAAAGCGACTGAACAGTCGGTGGTCGGCACTTCGGCAACCACCGTTGCAGAACCCAACACCGCAGAACCGGCCGGCTTCGATGCGCTCACGGAAGACTATGCCGCATTCTGCGCTACGCCGGCCGACCGAGGGTCTTCTACGCTCTGCAAAACGGGAAATTAATCAAGGAGACACTCGACGAAAAGACGTGGAAGCCGACAGCCTGGGGCGATCCACCGAGATTGCCCATCCCGGGCGGATCGTGGGATGGCGTTCCGATGAACTCTCCGATCGCCGACCTGGGTGGAGACGGCCCGTACAAGCCCACTTGGGATTCGCTGCTTCAGTACGAAACACCAGAATGGTATCGCGACGCCAAGTTTGGCATCTGGGCGCATTGGAGTCCACAGTGCGTGCCGGAGGACGGCGACTGGTATGCGCGTAACATGTACATGCAAGACTCCCGACAAAACAAATTCCAATCGGACCACTATGGCGCGCCCTCCCGGTTTGGCTACAAAGACCTTTGCGCGCAGTGGACGCTGTTGGACTGGCAACCCGATGAACTGATCGAGCGATACAAGAAAGCCGGCGCCAAGCTGTTTCTTGCGTTGGCGAATCATCATGACGGCTTCGACACTTGGAACTCTAAGCACCAGCCCTGGAACGTCAAAACATTGGCCCACATCGCGATGTCCTTGGAACGTGGGCGGCAGCAGCGCGTGCGCAGGGAATGCGTTTCGGCGTAACGATTCATCAGGCACGAAACTGGTGGTGGTTCCAGACGTCGCATGATACCGATAAGACGGGTCCGATGGCGGGCGTTCCCTACGACGGCGATCTGACTGACGCAGAAGGCAAAAATCAGTGGTGGGAAGGCTACGATCCGCAGCGGTTGTATGGCGCCAAGCATCCCGCGGATGCGCTTCCCGACATTTCGTATGTGAAGAACTTCTATGACCGCACGCGCGATCTGATCGATCAGCACGATCCAGACCTGCTGTACTTCGATAACTCGCTGCTTCCTCTCGGATGGGCCGGCATGAACATTGGCTCCTACTTCTACAACCATAACCTGAAGACCCATGGTGGAAAGATGGAGGCCGTGATCAACGTGAAACAAGTGCCTGACCATCTGGCGAAGTCGGTGGTTGCGGATTATGAGCGAGGCCTTACGGACAAGATCATGCCGTATCCCTGGCAGTCGGAGACATGCATCGGCGATTGGCATTACCAGCGCAAGCTGTACAATCAGCCCGGCACGTTCGGCGGCTACACTTCGCCACGCGACATCATCCATTGGCTGATCGATACGGTTAGCAAGAACGGCACGTTCATCCTGAATATTCCTGGCAAGCCCGATGGCACGATCGATAGCAAAGAAATCGCATTTCTCGACCGGCTGACTGAATGGATGCAGGTCAACGGGGAGGCAATTTACGCCACGCGCCCGTGGAAAATCTATGGTGAGGGCCCGGACACGGTGAAGAGCGGCTCATTCCAAGGCAACACGATCAGCAAACTGGGACCGAAGGACATCCGGTTTACGCGCAACAAAGCCAACACTGTTATCTACGCGATCGTCCTGGGCAGGCCGGAAACGAGGCAGTCATCCAAGCGCTGGGAACGACCAGTCCACATTCTCCAGGTAAGATCGCGAATGTCGAACTGTTGGGCTACCAGGAGAAACTTAAGTATCGCCAGGATGCGTCCGGTCTGCATATCCGGCTGCCGGCACAGAAGCTTTCGGACGATGCATTCGCCCTGAAAGTCACTCTTGCCTAGGGGAAACGGATGCTTGGGCTATCACAATCGGTACTTCACTTCTCTGCCTTCTGCAGCGGCCTTGCTGTTTGTAAGCGCTCGGAATGCCCTCTAGGCTGATATTAGCGTGCCTTGGCAGCTTCAGAACTCCTAATCGTTTAAATTCGAACCTTCAAAGATGGTTCGAGATGACGCTTATTAGTTGTGCTTGGATCTTCGACTCGATCATCCCCAGAAGGATTGCACGCCGTGCGTTCTCCTATCGTCTCGCTATTTTGTTGTGGGCCCCAGAGGCACGCGCAGAGAACTATCGTAATGGAAGGCACCGCAGCCTATGACCGCTATATTTTCCGCAAATACGCAGCCCAGCTTCTAGGATCGCATCCATTGCGCGTATCGCCAGTGGATCGTTATATGCAAAAAGCCCGTCTGGGAGCGGTTTGTGTCTGAACAGGAGACGCATGGCTTCGGCTCCGGACGGAGTGCGGTTTCGATATCTACATGGCATGAGCGACGACGAGCGATTCGGAATACTGGAGTCCTCGACGTTGAAGCGCGTTTTTGTATCCGGCAAATCTTCGAATTCCCGTGCGGCGATTTCTTCCTCGAATATGAGCAATGACGCGGCACCCTTGATCGATGAGGTGTTCAGTCGCCATCCTTCCAGCAATTTCGTCGTTGGAGCCCATGAAGTTGGCTGCGAGGCCTTGAAGTTCTCGGTCGATCAATACATAGGGAAGTCCCTAACGATCGATTCGATTAAACAAATCCGTCGTATTTGTTGTTGAAGCCATTACCAGCCCGTCTAACTGGCGGGCCATCAAATGCTTCACTTCGCTAACCTCGAGTTCAGTATTTTCCTCTGACGAAGAGATAATCATCGAGTCCCCTCGCTCACCTCCTGCCGAGAGCGATTCGCGCTTCCGCAAAGAACGGGTGCAGCAAACCCGGGACGACCATTCTGATCAGGTAGCTGCGGCCAGTCACCAGGCTGCGCGCGAAGATATTCGGTTGATAGTGAAGCCTTTCACACGCTGGAGAACCCTTTCGTGTGTTTCATCTGGCGAATATCCGGTTTATTCCGCAGACTTTAAAGATCGTGACAACGGAGATTTCAAATCCTTCGCAATGTCCTTCATTCGAACGGTCATACATCGAACTAGACAGGCGATCGGATGTGGCGGAATAGGCGACGAGCGGACCGCCAAGTGTCCTGGAGCACAGAAAGATCTTTCGGTTCGTATGAACCGTGTGGCAAGCCATTGTGACCTACCTCATTTCTCGCGCGCGCACGTAACTGGAGTCTATCGATGGGGACCCAAAACCCAAAGCTAAGGAGGATTGAAGTTGAGGAGTCGGCCTGATGTGATGCTCCGGAAGTAGGACGGGAGAACTGGTATCGGCCATCGCGTACAAATGCCAACGACATCTCGGCCATTCTTCGACCCCGTACATGCGCGTTATATCGCGCTATGTCCGCAATGTCTACGCCTGATCTTTTCGTTTATCGCTTACTTTAGCGATATGTTATGCTTTCTTGCTTATATTCAAGCGTTCGTTTGGGGCACGGCGGGAGCATTTGATGCGCGATAGAAGTCGGCCAGACTGAACTCAGGCTCGGTCTCGGGTTCGGTGCGTCGCCCCTGGGCGATGGTCTTTCCGTGGTCGATCCTGTCGAGAGCGCCCGGGCCGTACACGCGGCTATCGATTTTGGGATCAACTTCTTCGATGTTTCGCCTTATGACGGATGACGCTCGCAAAGCGGCGCCTGGGTGAAGCACTTTCCGGAAAACGAAACCGGTTCGTTCTCGCGACGAAGCGTGGATGTACGGAGCATGTGACTTTGACTTCTCCGCTCGAACGGTCCTTGGAGGGTGGACGAATCGCTGGCCCGGGCGCAGACCGACTACATCGATCTGCTTCAGGTCCATCACCTGGGTTCCGATGCGACGAGCAGATTACCGCAGAACGTTGCCAGCTTTGCGAAGTTTGCAGCAATCAGGAAGGCACGGTAGATCCGCATAGCCGAGTCCCTCTGAGACTCTCGCTTGCCTCACCGAATCGGCGCCCGTTGATTCCATCTGGAGTTATCGTCGCTACAACCTGATGATCCGCGATAGGCAACTTCCTCACCCCTCTGGCGCGCGAAAGTCGATCGGTCTCATCAATGCGTCGCCTCTACACATGGGAGTCGGAAGCCCAACGAGATACCAGAACGGCATTCGGCTCCTCCTGCCGTTCTGGAGGCCGGTCGCCGGGCGAATGAGATCTGCAACGCCCACGGCTTGGATCTCACCGAGGTCGCGTTTCGCTTCGGTCTCGATCACAACGAGGTCTCAAGCACTTTGGCCGGCATGTCGACCACCAAGCAACTCGAACAGAATTTGCGTGCCCTTGAACCTGCTGACGACTTGACGGCCGTTCAAGAGATCGAGCTGCTATTGGAAATAACATGAACTATGTATGGCGTTCTGGCGACTAGAAAGAATGTCCGCTGAAGTGCCCGAGTTTCTGTCAAGCTAGTTGAGATGAGGCGACCGGGAACGATGTAGGGTTAGATCTTCCATACCAGCTTGGACGGTTTGTTTTCAGCCGTTGTTGTTTCTTCTGATCGGACAAGCATTCGGTACGAAACCGGAAGTTCACTTCGGCGACGAATTCGCGATGCGACCGCTCTCGAGAGATCGGTGAGGACGAGTCCATCGTGTTCCTGCTGCCAGGCCTCGATCAGCCATTTTGCTTCGGCCAAGGTACCGAGGAATGGGCATTCAGGCAGTAGGCACGGAACGTTCATCGAAGCTTTCCACGAAGGCATTGTTGGTCGGTTTGCCTGGGCGTGAGAAGTCGATCTCCATTGCATTCGGGGAAGCCCATAGGCCCATGGCTTGTCGCGTAACGGTGACAGTGGGCCACGGCATCAGCATGTGTCAGAACCTGGCACTTTGACATCTCACGACTTTCCGAGTCCAATGGAAGAACAAGTCCAACCCCGCCAATGTCGCTCCGGGAGTTTTGTTGCAAAGAGGCATAAACCACTGACACTAGCCTAGGCCGCTCACTAGTATCCTCCAGTTATCGTTACAGTAGACGTTTAACGCATCAAGCGATCGACCTAAAGGTCCAGCCAGGCTTGGACCCACCAAATCAGCCGAATGTGCTCATCGAGCAAATGTTTCACGCGGAGGCAATTATTATTATGGGATTTTCGGACAGAAGGCACTGGAACAGGTCCTGGCATATCCCTGTGTCTTTGATCATTATGAGCCTTACGTGGTTCATCTCCCCAGCGCTCTTAGCCCAGGAGGCAACCGCGAGCGTAAATGGCGTCGTCAAGGATCAAACCGGTGCCGAAATTCCAACAGCACAGGTCGAGCTCAAGAACATCAATACCGGAGTCGCGAGGACAACGACCACAAACAACGACGGAGTTTACACCTTCCTCAACGTAACGCCCGGTGTCTACATGATGCGCGTGTCAGCGACCGGTTTTACGGAGGTGTTGCAACCGGCGGTACCACTACAGGTCAGCCAGATTGCGACGTTCAACTTTCAACTGAAGGTCGGCTCGGCGCAAACCAGCGTTACGGTGAATGCCAGCCCGGCTGCGTTGCAGACTTCTAGCTCGGAATTGGGCACGGTTGTTACGACGCATGAAGTCAACGACCTGCCTTTGAACGGCCGCAACTTCACCCAGTTATTGACGATTACAGCGGGTGTCGCGAACGTCAATACTGACCAGAACAACGGCGGAGGCGGAGGATGGAATGGTCACACGATCGGGACCACCGATATCCCGGCAGTGAACGGCGCTGCCAACCGGAGCAACGTGTTCCTCTTGGACGGCGCTAACGACCTGAACACGCTGTCCGGGGTATATAACTATTCGCCGATCGTCGATGCCATTCAGGAATTTAAGATCCAGGGCCACAACGATCTTGCCGAATACGGCGGGGCCGCCGGAGGCCTCGTGACTGTCGTCACAAAATCCGGAACCAACCATTATCATGGCGCTTTGTGGGAGTTCCTGCGCAACGATAAGATGGATTCGCGCGGCTTCTTTGAGTCAAGCCGCGCACCGCTGCGGCAGAACCAGTATGGCGCTTCGGTCGGCGGTCCCCTGTCGATTCCAAAACTGTACAACGGCAATAATCGCAGCTTCTTCTATGCTGCGTGGGAAAGCTACAGGTTCGCGTCTGCTCAGGAAACCGGAACGCTCGGCCCAACTGCTGCAATGAGCAGTGGAGATTTCAGCGCCTTGGGCGTACCAATTTACGATCCGACGACGACGACCTATGACAGTTCCACCGGCACCTACTCGCGCGAAACTTTCACCCAGGAGTACAACGAAGGGCCGGGCAACCCGTCCCTTTGCAACGGTGACACCAACTGTATTCCCAGCAGCCGGGTCAATCCGATCTCAGCGTTATTCGAGTCGATCATTCCGCCGAGCGGTGCCTTGGTCAACGGGAGTAATGTCTTCGTCACGGGGAGGTCCTGGACCAACCAGCATTCGGGAACGATTCGAGGCGACCAGACCTTCGGCAATAATGACCAGATCATGTTTCGTTATAGCCAGTTCGATCAGTATGGAGTCTCTCCGTCAGCCACAATTGGGGTGGGCTTCGACCATGTTCTCGGTAATAACTACATAGGGCATTGGACTCACACATTCAGTCCGACGGCCTTCTCTGACGTGTACTTCGGCAGAAACTATGGATATAGCCTCATTGGAACCTCTCATCCCGGCGAGGATGCGGCGTTCATCGGGCAGTTGCAGTCACTCGGGATGTCCTCGGCGTGGCTGACCCTTGACGGCGCGCCGGATCCCCCTGCGTTTACGGCGGGCGGTTACGTGGGATTGAGTGGCTCGCAGTTGCAGGGAAGCGGGTTGGCGGATACCTGGCAGTTCGGTGGTTCCTTCTCAAAAATTCTGGGCACGCACACGATCAAGGCCGGCGTCGATATTGAGACCAACAACTTCACGTCGCCGATCGCATACTCAGGCGTGGACTTCGAGGCCACACAGACCGCGGGCGTAGGGGCAAATCAAGGCGTGGGTGGTAACAGTTGGGCATCCGAGTTGCTCGGCGTTCCGAATGGGGCCAGCTACCGGAATATCGATGAAGTGGCTACCGGCGGATGGGTCAATGCGTTCTACATCCAGGATCAGATCAAGGCGACGAAGCGTCTTACCGTCAATGTCGGCTTCCGCAACGACATGGTGTACACCCCTATTTACGGGACTGGCAACGGCGGGAATTATTACACTGGCGAGGCGAACCCCCTGACGGGCCAGTATATTCTGAACGCGCTTCCACCTAACTGTTCGGTAACCCAGGGCGCACCCTGTATTCCGACCGGTATCTATACCGCGTCGAACACGCCTGCTCCGGGCGGGCTTCCCGCGCACACCATCGTTAGCCCAACTCGCCGCATGATCAAGAACTCACTGGCCGACTGGGGTCCCCGACTCGGTCTGGCCTACCGTCTAAATGACAAGACAACCATCCGTGGAGGTTATGGCCGCGAGTACGACGAGTGGGCCACAATCGTTCAACTCTCACAGAATTTCGGCGGGAACTGGCCAGCGGTCAATACCATCGATAACAACGGTCTGAACACCAATATTCCAACGGTGAGTGTGGCCGATCCGCTGCAACTTGGCAGCGGTGGAGCGATCGTTTATCCAATCAATGATTTCAGCCAGGTCAGCCAGTGGATGGTGGATCCGAACTTCAGGACCCCGTATACGGATCAATGGAACGTGGGCATCGAGCGGGAGTTGCCGGGGAACATCGCTCTCGATGCAAACTATGTCGGTTCTAACGGCAGGCATGAAGACTGGGGCCCGACCATGAACACCCCCCAACCGGGACCGGGCGATGTTCAAGCCCGACGGCCATATCCTTACATGCAGGAGCAGTGGTTCGATCAGAGCGTCGGTGACAGCCGTTACAACGCCTTACAGGTCACCGTCAACAAACGTCCCACCCATGGTGTTAGCTTCCTGGTTGCTTACACGCTGTCACATTCGAACTCCGACGGCTGCAACCTGGGTGCAAGCTGCGACTCGTCAAATCCATACAATCGCGCCAGCGACTACGGCACTTCAGACCTCAACCAGAAGAACGCGTTTTCGGCGGCATTCACGGTGCAGTCACCATTCACAAGGTCTCCCCATAAGCTGGTCTCCAGTGTGGCTGGTGGATGGTCCCTCAACGGCATTGTGCAATTTAGTTCGGGGCAGGCTTACACCGTGACCACCGGCAGCGACCCTGAGAATATAGGCTGCTGCCTCCAGGAGCGGCTGAACGTGGTTGGGGACCCGAACGCCGGGAGCGGAATCCATACTCGAGCAGAATGGTTCAATACAAGCGCCTTCGTGCAACCGGCGCCATACACATATGGCACGGAAAAGGTGAACCCATACACTGCGCAAACACGTCACGACGTCGACTTATCTCTGTTCCGTCAGGTCCATGCAGGGATCGGACAAGGGAGATACTTCGAATTTCGCCTCGACTCCTTCAACCTCTTCAACAATGTTATTTTCAGTCCTCCGGATGCGAGCATTTCCGATACAACGTTCGGACAAGTCTTGAGCCAACAGAACCAGCCGAGGCAGTTGCAAGTGGCTGTGAAGTTCTACTATTAGTTAGTACTGCTGCTTCGTGGTTTCGTGATCCGAAGGTTTTCCGCTGCGATCCGCCGCAGCGGAAAACCTTCGGATCACGAAACCGCGAGGTCACCGTAACAGGACGATCCTGCTGACTGAAACTCCATATTGTCATTGCCGCACGTACTATCGCGGAGGTGACACTTTTCTCTTCAACGCCTCGATCTATCTACGCTAAGAAAAGTGAAGACGGAGAGGAACGCATTTGACGGTGTTGATTTTATTACTTTGCTCTGTTGTGCTCGGCGGAATCATATTTGCCAACGGCATCGTGTCGCCGCCGACCATTGATCCTGGTTCGATCATCGACGGTTCCCGGCGAACCTTGCTACGAGCAGTCGGTTTGCTGGCTCCTAAAATGTTCTTCCCCTGGTTGCGGCCGACCCGGAGCGACCTACTCCAGGCATTCACTCCGCGCGCGGTAATTCCATCGCCCATCAGATTCGAGGACATTGCTGAAAAAGCCGGCGTACATTTTGTTACAGAAAACTGCCCCACCCGGGAGAAACATCAACCGGAAACAATGCCCGCCGGCATTGCGCTGTTCGACTACGACGGGGATGGCCTGCTCGACATTTACCTTGTCAACGGCGCCGAGATGCCATCCATGGTGAAAACGGGACCGAAGTATTACAACCGCCTATTTCACAACAACGGCGATGGAACCTTCACCGATGTTTCCGAGCACGCAGGAGTTACCGGAGCGGGTTACGGGATGGGCGCGGCTGTGGGCGATTACGACAACGACGGTCGGCCCGACCTGTTCCTGGCAAACGTCAACGGGAATCAACTGTTTCACAACAATGGCGACGGCACCTTCACGGACGTCACCGCGAAGGCTGGTCTAAGCGGCGCCATCTACAGCGGCCGCAAGATGTGGTCGGTCGCGGCCGGCTGGTTCGACTACAACAACGATGGCCTGCTTGACCTGTTCGTGGCAAATTACTGCCATTGGGACCCGGACTACGAGCCGGTCTGCATCGGGCTGGATGGCCGCGGTTACTGCCACCCCGACAGCTTTGCTCCACTTCCCAACACTCTCTACCGCAACAATGGCGATGGTACGTTCACAGATGTTTCGGCGGAGACCGGAATCTCAACCGTGCTGGGCAAGGGAATGGGAGTCGTGTTTGCGGATTACGATGGCGACGGCTTTCTCGACGTGTTTGTGGCCAACGACAACAGCCCGAACCGACTGTTTCACAACTTGGGAGGAAAGCGATTTGAGGAGGTGGGTTTTCAGGCAGGGGTGGCCTACAACGACGAGGGGACTGCCCTTGCAGGAATGGGTGCCGACTTCCGGGATCTGAACAACGACGGCTTACCCGACATCTGGCACACCGCGATCGAAAACGAAACGTTTCCATTATTCATAGACCAAGGCAAATCAGTGTTTCGCAATGCGAGTCAGGAGAGCCGGCTTGCAAATCTAACCAGGCCGATGTCCGGCTGGTCGAACGGGATCGTCGATCTCGACAACGACGGTTGGAAAGATCTGGTGGTGGCGCGCAGTAATGTGCTGGACAATATCGCACAAATTTCATCGCATTTTCGCTATGCCGAACCGAACTCGGTCTTCCGCAATCGCGGTAACGGGCAGTTTGAAGATGTGAGCTCCTTTGCGGGGGCCGATTTTGTCCGACCCGCCCCGCACCGTGGTCTCGCGTACGGGGATCTTGACAACGACGGGCGGATGGATCTCGTCGTGACCGCTCTGGGCGCCCCGGTCAGCGTGTTCCGCAACATCACCGAAACCCGCAATCACTGGGTTTTACTCAAGCTTGTCGGAACGAAGAGCAACCGGATGGGTATTGGCGCCCGGATTCGGATAACCACCGATGATGGAAGGATGCTCTACAACGAGGCGACGACCAGCACAGGTTATGCCGCCTCAAGCGATCCACGCGTTCATTTCGGTCTCGGCAGTTCGCGCGTGATGAGGGAAGTCGAAGTCAACTGGCCCTCGGGTACACGCCAGTTATTGCACAATGTGACTGCCGATCGCATACTCGAAGTGACCGAGCCCCGTGATGGCAGTTAGCAAGGAATGCGGCGGAGGTGAGGTTATCCCGGAACGGATCGATAATGAAGCGATTACTCATTTGTTGCAGCGCGTTCTTACTAATTATCGGCGCACGGGCCCAGGCGCAGCTGCCGGACACGTGCAGACCGCCGGCATTGGCCGCGCACCCGCCGGCCGGCACGTCCGCGGCCCGGGTTGATGACGCTGTGGGCGCCTGGTTCGCTGAGAAAGGCGATCTGAAATGTGCAGTCGCGGCGTTCAAAACGGCTTTGCGACTGGAGCCGTACCTGGCCGAACCGCATTTTGACCTTGGGCTCGTTCTACAAAGTCAGAAACCTGCCGAGGCAATCAGAGAGTTCCGCCTCGCCCTGCAGTATGATCCGGCATTGCTGGAGGCGCATTGTGCGCTGGGGTCGTCCCTCGCGGACTCGGCCGAAGCAGAAGCCGAATTTCGCAAAGCCCTTGCAGCGAATCCCCAAATAGTCTGTGCCCTGGACGGATTGGCGCAGGTTCTGCTGAAGGAGAAACGATACGACGCCGCCATCGATTACTGGCAGCAGGCCCTCCGCATTCAGCCGGACGCACCGGATTTGCAGATCGCTTTGGCAGCGGCGAAATATAGGTCTGCCAAGGTCAGGCAGGCTAATGGGCAGCCCCCCTTAAAATGGCGTAAGCGTGGCTGATGCGATAAATCTTCTAACGGACGTGCTCAAGAGTCATCCTGACATGACGGCTGCATACTTCACTCTTGGCAACATCTATGCGAACGAGCGACGGAGTCGCGAGGCCGCGGATCAATACCAGATGGTGTTACGCTATGACCCCACCGATACGGTTGCGCTCGCCGCGCAGGTCAAGGCCCTGATCGACGCATCCGCCTATATCGAAGCGCTTGCGCCCGCCTTCGATTACGAGCGCCGGACACCGAACGATCCCTCGGGACACGTCATGCTTGGCACGGTGTATCAGCAACTGGGCGATTACGCCAAGGCAGAGCCGGAACTTGAGCATGGAGCTGCCATGGCGCCCAACGATTTTCAGGCGCGATATCAGCTTGGGCTCGTTTTATCGCGCATGGGAAAGCCTGAGCAGGCCCTGCCCCAATTGCGGAAGGCCATCGCGCTAAAACCCGGAGATAGGTCGGCCCAATACCAGCTGGTCGCCGTGCTGCGCGCCCTTGGTCAAGCGCAGGAGGCAACGCAGTTAGTCGGGAATTTGCGGAAAGAACAGGGGGAAGAATCTCTGAATAGCCAGCTGACCTCCGAAGGAACCAAGGCCAACGACCTGCTGCAATCCGGAAAAGCGTCAGAGGCAGCGCAGATTTATCGCCACATGCTCGAAGAAAATCCGGAAAGCGCCCAGACGGCTTACAATCTCGCTCTGGCGCTTGAGGCCATGAACGATACGAACGGCGCTGAGGATGTTCTCCGCAAGGCAAACGACATTGACCAAATGATGGCCCAGGTTCCCGCCGAATTGGGCCGACTAGAGCTGGTCAAAGGCGACCTTCAATCCGCGCAGAAGTGGCTCAAATCCGCACTCGCCCTAGAGCCTGGACTCGTCGAGGCACGCGGAAATCTGGCGAGGGTATACGCCGATAACGGCGATCTGGTTACGGCCGAAAAACTTCTTCGTCAGGCCATTGAAGATGATCCGAAATTTAGGGAGGGCCATTTCAGCCTGGGGTTGATTCTTGCCCAACAGGACAGAAAATCGGATGCGGAGGAGGAACTGGACAAAGCCGTCGCGCTGGCGCCTCAGGATTCCGCCACTTTGTCATCGGTTGGAAAAGCGAAAGTACAAATGGGCCAGGTGATCGAGGGGATTGCGCTTCTTCGGAAGGTGGTAGATCTGGAGCCCGACCTTGCCGCGGCCCATCTGGATTTGGCGCTTGCGCTCGCCAGCAGTTATGACCTGCCCGCGGCCCTGGTCCAAACCGGCGAGGCAGTCCGCCTTGCTCCGCAGTCCGGTGTGGCCCATTCCTATCGCGGACGTGTTCTGTACGACCTCGGTCGCAGCACCGAAGCGCAGTCTGAGTTCGAAACCGCCTGCAGTCTGGATCCAACGTTGCCTGAACCGCGATACTTTCTTGCCCTCATCGACAAGAACGACGGTAAGCTCTCACTTGCGGCCAGTCTGTTCGAAGAGACAGTGAAACTGCAGCCCCGCAACGTAATGGCCTGGTATATGCTAGGCCAATCTTTTGAGCAGGAGTCCGAGACGGCGAAGGCTCTAGCGGCCTGGAGGAGTGCGATCGCAATCGATCCGAACTTTACCCAGGCGCTGTTAAGCCTTGCGCACGCCCTACGATCTACTAATCAAGCTGAATCGGAGCGGTTGATGACGCGCTACCTCGCTGTTCAGAAAAGGCGGAGCATCCTGGACCGATCCGACACGCTGTCAAACAACGGTATTGAAGCGGCGTCGGCTCACGATTGGCCTGCAGCGACCCGGCAGTTGAATGAAGCAATCGCCGCATGCGGCGGCTGCGCCGCGCGAGCCAGCCTTCATCGGAAACTGGGCATCATCGACTGCCAGGCTGGAGACCTTGCCAACGGCGAAAAGGAACTGCTGGAAGCGAAGAAGCTCAAGCCGAATGATCCGATCACCCAGGCTGCTCTTGAGTTAGTCGCCCGGGCTCGAAGCCAGGACCCCAAATCCGTTATCGGCAAGACGCCTTAGCGCCGGCGGTCTCATTCTCTTCTATCTATGAGTAACGAGGGCAAATCGGCTTTCCGAGAGATTTTCCTCTTATGATTTTAGGTCGAACCCCCTTGTCCCCGAGAGCGTGGCGTCGACTGCGAGCCGGCCCCACAGAGAGTGTTTCCTGCGAGCCACGAAGGAATTTACCTGGCAGTCTCGGAACGACGAGTTACTTCTCGTTGTATCGAAGTTCGCATGGACGGCCCGCATACGATCTGGCGCCAAGACGATCTGTAGTGTGTTTGCGCATAGAGCCCCGCTCATCGATACACCGTGCCGTTATACCATCACCGGAAGAGGTAAAAATAACTTGCAATTTTGCCAGCTCTGCGTTCGCCTCCTGCGCTCAGTCCTGCCTGGCAGGATTGGAAGATACCTTAAGCCCCTATGCTTCCTGCCCGTTCTTCTGCTGTCAGCAGTTGGCGTCTTGCTGGCCCTCGTGCTGCGCATCGTTCCTGCCTCGGTAATCGCGGCTGGCCAGCAGGCGCAGGCATCAGGCGGAGAAATGACCAACGCCGGCCCGCAGGTGGCAGTATTCGATAGTCAGCGCCGTCCCATCACGGCCGGTGGCTTCGTCAAGACGGGTCCGATCGTATTCATCGATGCCACCGAAAAGGTGGGGCTCTCGAAATGGCGGAACGTAACCGGTACGCCGGATAAACGAGTGATCATTGAAGCGAAGGGTTCCGGCGTCTGCCTTCTTGATTACGATAACGACGGCTGGCTCGATATCTATCTGGTGAACGGGTCGACGCCGGACGCCCTGGCAGGGAAGGCTCCTTCACCGCATGCGGCCCTATTCCATAACAATCATGACGGCACGTTCACCGACGTGACCGCGAGCGCTGGCGTGGCGAACGACCGATGGGGAACGGGCTGCGTTGTCGGCGATTACGACAATGACGGCTGGCCCGATATCTATGTGACCAATGTCGGCTCTAGTCGGCTCTATCACAACAATCGCGACGGCACGTTTACCGATGTCGCGGCGCGGGCCGGTGTCGCCCTCGACAACGATTCGACCAGCGCGGCGGTTGACCACACCGGCGCCACCTTTGGGGACTATGACGGAGACGGCAATCTCGATCTATTTGTGGCCGGCTATATTGATCTTGACCTGAAGATTGCTTCGCTCTCCGGCTCCAAGACCGCTGTTTACGACTTTTGCCAGTACCGCGGCGTGAAGGTGATGTGCGGCCCGCGCGGACTGCAGGGAGCACGCGATCATCTCTTCCACAGCAACGGCGACGGTACCTTTACGGACGTCAGCAAGAAGCTCGGCGTGGATGGTCCCAACGGTTATTACGGGCTCGACGCGTTGTTTGCTGACATCAATAACGATGGCAAGCCGGACCTCTTGGTGGCCAACGACTCCACGCCGAACTATTTGTACATTGGCAAAGGAAACGGCACCTTCAAGGACGACAGTTACGAAAGCGGATTCGCGCTTAATGGAGAGGGACGAGAGGCGGCCAATATGGGGCTCGCCGTCGGAGACTATGAGAACAACGGACATCTCTCGGTGGTGAGCACGACCTTCTCAGATGATTACCCCATACTCTTCCGGAACGACGGCAAAGGGGCCTTCACCGATGTTAGTTACCAGGCCGGAATTGCCGAGGCGGCTATCCCTTTTGTGAAATTTGGCGATGGGTTCCTCGATTACGACAACGACGGCTGGAAGGACCTGTTCATCGTGAACGGCCACGTCTATCCACAGGTCGATCAACATCCGGAGTGGGGACAAAGCTACGCTCAGCGGCCACTGCTCTATCGCAATCTGGGCAACGGCAAGTTCAAACTCGTGCCTGCAGTCGAGGGAACGGGGCTAGCGCTAGTCACTGTTGGTCGAGGTGCAGCGTTTGGTGACCTCTTCAACGACGGTAAAATCGACGTGGTTGTCAACAATATGGACGGCGTCCCGTTGCTGTTGCGCAACGTAAATCCCGACCACCATCATTGGGTCGAGCTTAAGCTCATCGGTGGATCTAAAAGCCCCCGCGACGCGGTCGGCGCATCCGTCTACCTGACCGCTAACCAGATGCGTCAGCGAGGAGACGTGCTGAGCGGCGGAAGCTATCTATCGTCAAATGACATGCGCGTCCACTTTGGTTTGGGCGACGCCACCGATGCCGGCATGGCCGAGATTCACTGGCCCTCAGGCAGCAAAGAGACCCTGAAGCTACCGGCGGTGGACCGCATCTTTACCATCACCGAAGGCAGAGGCATTACAGGCGCGATTTGCGACGGCAAACCCTGCAAGCCGTCTCATTGAATTCGCTTGCCGAGACGATCGGATGTTCTGATAGTTACATCGTCTGGCAAGATGGCGATATGATTCCAGGTGGCCTTATCCATTTTTGTCGGATGGGCTTCTGCGTGGGCGAAAGCATTCTTGAGAAGGACCCGCCGCCGGCCCCAGAATCAGAAGTTATTGTCGTTTTCCTTTATCTCTAGAAATTCCTTTACATGTAGAAATCCAGCGCCACGGCGGCGATCCTTTTCCATGTGGCAGTTTTCCGGCTTAATTCTCTCCTGTCCGAGGAGCCGTGTCATGCAGGCATCGTCGTCTAGAAGGCTGTGTCGACAGAGAGCTGGGAGCGAGCCTCGGGTTGCGAAGGCAAAACAGAAGCAAGAGAAGGCGTTCCATTTGGAGGCTTAACCTCTACAAACAAAAACAGCCTAAGAGGCGCAATCTCCTAAGCCGTTGAAATCTATAGAATTCTTTGGTTGCGGGGGCAGGATTTGAACCTGCGACCTTTGGGTTATGAGTTCACAAATTTGGTTGCCGGCGGGAGCTAGCTGGAGTGATTGGTTGCTGGTAGTAGGCCTGAGTAAGCCACAGGAAGCTTGTGGAGCACTCAGGTTGGGTTGGTGGTGGGTTATCTGGCGTCTGCCTTACTGCCCTACTGGAACATACGGACAATGTCCTTACCGTCTCTCCGAGAGTATTGAGGAGCCTGCTGCCACTGCGACCAAAGAAAATGCTAAAGATTGACAATCTATGTTATTGAAGTCAATATCATAGACAAGAGGTTCAATCATGAATGTCTCTCTCACCCCTGAGCTAGAACAATTTGTATCCACCAAGGTCGGCTCTGGTCGTTACAACTCGGCCAGCGAAGTCGTACGCGAGGCTCTGAGGCTTCTCGAAGAGCATGATCAGGCGCGAGGCGCTCAGATAGCTGCGTTCAACCAAGAGCTAAGCCATCGGCTGGCATCCCTGGATCGCGGAGAGCGGATTGATCCGACAGCGGCGCGGGAGCGAATTGAAAGCAAGTCTCGTGCACGGAGAAAGATCAGAGCATGAATCGGTACGTTCTGAGCGTTGCCGCTGAACTTGATCTCGATGCGATCTGGGATTACATCGCTCAGGACAATATTGATGCAGCGGATCGCTGGGTCAGTAAACTGTTCGATGCATTTGAAGCGCTGGCCTGGCTCCTGGAATGGGTCATAAGCGAGAAGACCTTACAGCCTTCCCGATCCTCTTTTGGCCGGTAGGCGCATATCTGATTCTCTATCTCGTACGGGACGAGTGGGTTGAGATCGTGGCAGTGACCCAGGGCGCTCGCGACATTCCGGCATTTCTGAGTCAACGCATCCAGTAGCAAAGGATGTCTCCGCCCATCAATGTGGCCGTTTGGCCTGATTCGTAGCTTTGATCGCTCTAAGCGACGTGCGCGCCTTCCCCCCGACAATGTCATTTGTCGGAGGTAATATCAATTCATGGCGAATGAGCTGATTTTGGCCGTTCCGACATCTGAAAGCAGGGAAGGGAAGCCGCTCGCCCTGACCCCGGCCCAGACCCTGCTGCGCAAGATGGTGCTCGACTCCGGTCCGTCGCCCATACTCGGCGCAACTACGCCAGGGCGCTCGACGACCTCTTCGCCTTTTGTGCCAGCCGACCTCTCTCCCGCTCCTTATTCATAGAGTGCGGGCGGCGATGGAGTCTCTCTCCCCCTCGACGATCAACGTCTGTCTCTCGGCGGTCCGGAAGATGGTGGGCGAAGCCCGGCGGGAGGGCATGATCGGGCAGGAGGCGGCGGCCAGCCTGACGGACATCCCCGACATCCGGCAGAAGGGAAGCCGGCTGGGGAACTGGCTGACCCGGGAGCAGGCCAAAGAGCTTCTCGCCGTCCCCGACCGCTCGACCCTCAAGGGCCAACGGGATTACGTGATCCTGGCGCTGCTGGTCGGTTGCGCGCTCCGGCGGAACGAGCTGGCCGAGCTCGACGTCGATATCATCCAGCAAGGGAGGGGCGGTGGGTGCTCGCCGACCTCGACGGCAAAGGCCGGCGCATCCGCACGGTCGCGATCCCGATCTGGGTCGAGCAGGGGATCAACGCGTGGATGACCGCGGCCGGCATCGAGAAGGGAAGGCTGCTGAGATCGATCGCCAAGGGCGGCAAGCTCGGAGAGAGCCTGAGCGACTGGGCGGTCTGGTCCGTGGTCGAGCAGTCGGCCAGGGAGATCTGCATCGAGCGCTTCGGAACTCACGACCTGCGCCGCATGCTCGCAAGCATAGCGGAAAACGGAGCTTCCTCGAACGTCGTTTTCGAGAACCGGGATGTTGCGTTTTCCTCGTGGGCGAAGGCCAGGTCGATCTGCCGAAGTATTGACTGACGAGCACCGTAAGCGCGTTCATCAGCGAACATCCGTTTCGGTGTCTATAATTCGTAGAACAGCAGCTCAACTAAATCTAGATGGCATTCAAAAGACTTGCCTCGCGACAACTGCGGGCTTGTGTGAAGAACGTCAATTCACCGTCACCTTCCGTTGCTTCATTAGTCTGAAAAAGAGCTGTGAGCGCGATGGATGCAACTTTGAGTCAGGATTCGTCCGCTATGAAGTCGCCGTCACCCCGATTCCTTCCATGGCGCATGGTGCTCCGCGCAAGCCTTTGGTTCGTCCTTCTTGCTTCAATCGTTCCCGCGCCGCTACTTTCTCAATCGCTAACTACACCAAACGAGTCAACCCGAAAGAGGGTCGAACGCACTTTTGATCTGCTGCCGATCGCATTCGAACCAAACCAGGGGCAGTCGATTTCAGACGCGAAATTCCTTGCTCGCGGCAGAGGGTTCTCCGCCTTGTTCAAACAGAACGAGGCGGACTTTGTGATCGGAAGCCGCAGTACGACGAGTGGCCTGTTGCGTGTAACTCTGCTCAACGCTTCCAAAGGCGCGGCCGTATCGGGGGAGCGCCGCTTGCCGGGAACGGTGAACTACTTCACGGGAAATCAAAGCGAAAAATGGCATACCGGCCTGCCGACGTTTGAGCGCGTACGGTATGCAGGTGTTTATCCCGGGACCGACTTGGTCTATTACGGCAACAGCGGGAAGTTGGAATTTGATTTTGAACTAACGCGGGGAGCCAATCCCGAAGAGATTCATATGCGCTTTGCCGGTGCGCGGCATCTCCGTATCAACGAGATGGGCGATCTCATCGTGTCGGCCAATGATGCAGACCTCAGTTTCCAAAAGCCCTTGATCTATCAGCCACAGGAAAATGGTCGGAGGGATCTGGTAGAGGGTAAGTATAAGATCTCCAACGCGGATACGGTGCGTTTTGCCGTCGGCCGATATGATCATTCCAGGCCATTGATCATCGATCCCATCTTGAATTATTCCACGTACATTGGCCCGGTGGCCGATGCGTCATCGATTGCGGTGGATCAGAATGGAGAGGCCTACATCACCGGGGTGGCTACCCTGGGTTTCCCGACGACACCGGGCAGCTACCAGCCCGTGGGCGTTCCCTCTTCCACAGAAAGTGGCCTCTGGCCGTACGCCGGAAAGCCATTTGTTGCCAAGTTCAACAGCACCGGAACAGCCCTGCTGTATGCCACGTTCTTGAGCGGTAGCGGGGTGGACGCTGCAAGCGGAATCGCGCTGGATGCCAGCGGAGACGCCTATGTCGTCGGCACGACCAGTTCGACAAACTTTCCGACCACACCAGGTGTCCTGCAACCAACCAACAGCGCCAATGGAACGACCGGATTTGTCGCTGAGCTGGGCAGCACGGGCAGCTCGCTTCTATATTCCACCTACCTCGGTGGGAACACATCCACAAAGGTCAATGGCGTCACGGTCGACGGATACGGTAACGCCTACGTTACCGGCAGCACCGAGGATACGAACTTCCCCACCACCGCGGGAGCCTACAAATCGACCGCGATTACGAAGGCGACGACGGGCGCGAGCTCCGCCTTTGTCAGCAAGCTAAACCCCAACGGAACGGCGCTGATGTATTCGACTTACCTCGGCGGCAACCAAGATGATAGTGGCTCAACAGTTGCAGTCGACAGCACAGGAGAGGCCTACGTCGGCGGGAACACATCATCGAACAATTTTCCTTTAACGCAAGGGGCCATCCAGGCAGCCCGAGAGGCGAGTAACCAACAATCAGGATTCGTGACCAAGTTCAACACTTCCGGGTCGGGGCTAGCCTACTCCACCTACCTGGGTGGCAATCAACTCGATAGTGTCACCTCGATAGCCCTGGACTCAAACGGAAACGCCTACGCCACCGGAAGCACCAATTCCTCGGACTTTCCGATCACTCCCGGCGCGTTTCAATCCAAGATCGGAATTACCTACTTCGGCAATGCGCAGACGGACGCATTTGTCAGCGAGCTCAATGGCTCCGGAACGTCGTTGCTCTATTCCACCTTTCTCGGCGGGGGCCTGACCCTTGGTCCGAATGCCACCGAGGGCGATCAGGCTACTGGGATTGCGCTGGACGCACAGGGCATGGTCTATGTAACCGGAATGGCGTGTGACGGCGATTTCCCGGTCACTTCAGGCGCGTTTGAGCCTCAGAATTTGGATGGCGAAGCCGACGCTGAATGCACCGCTTTCTTGACCAAGTTGAACCCAGCGCCCAACACGCCCCTGCTTTACTCCACCTTCCTGGGCGGCACGGGCAACGGCTACGCTTTCAGCGTCTTCTACGGCGAGGAAGCGAATGGGCTTGCGCTCGACAAATTCAATAACGTCTACCTCGCGGGTTTCACAAACTCGGTTGATTTTCCGGTCACATCAGGCGTGGCAGAGACCGCATTCACAGGAACAGCGACAGAGGCATTTGTTACGGAATTCAACGGCAGCGAGATGAAATCACTGCCAATCCCCACCGTGACAGTCACCTCCAACAAGAGCTCGGTACTGTTTGGTCAGCCAGTAACGTTCACCGCGACCGTCACCTCAACCTCCGGCAGCACGCCCACCGGATATGTGGGCTTCAATTTCTATCAGCAGGAATCCAGCGACAATCTAGGGTCCGGACTTGGTTTTGGCCCATGGACGACAGTGGCGATGAATGGACCCGGTGTCGCTACGTTCACTACCTCCTCGATCGAGCTCAATCCTACCCAGGTGAATGCGTTTTACCTTGGAGATGCGAATAACGCGCCAGCCACAGGCACCAAGATGCAAACGCTCGCGGATATTCCAACCACAACAACCGTCACGTCCAACCAGAATAATGTTCCCTATGGCACTGCTGTCACCTTCACAGCTACGGTGCTTGATAGCACAGGCAAACCGGTGTCGGGGGACGTCTCCTTTCAGCTGGGCTATCTCTCGTATGCTCAAGTGAATCTCAACAGCACCGGTCAGGCGACCTGGACCAACGGTACTGGGGGACCGTCGCTTCCCGTCGGCACAGATACGGTGACTGTGTACTCCTATCCTTCTGGTGTCGGCTACGCGCAAAGCAGCGGAACCATTACGGCAACTTTTACTTCCCTCGGAACCACTCCGGCCCCAACGTTCGCGCCGCCAGCCGGAACCTACACAGCGCCACAACAAATTACGATGAGCGATTCAAACTCCAGCGCCAATCTGTATTACACGACCGATGGAAGCACGCCTGTCGCCTACACCTCGCTTCCGTTCGTCTCCGGCATGACGCTCAGCGTCAATTCGAGCGAGACGATCAACGCAATTGCGGTGATCGCCGGATACTCGCCAAGTGCGGTAGTCTCCGCTCCCTACGTAATCAATATTGTTCGGGATTTTTCAATGTCACTTACGCCCGCTTCGCTGTACGTCAGTGCCGGGCAGACCGCGGCCACCAACGTGAGCATCAGCGCGATCAATTCCTTCACCGGCTCCGTTACCTTGTCCTGCTCAGGACTTCCGACCGGCACGACGTGCGCTTTCGCTCCTGCCAGCGTCACGGGAACAGGAACGTCAGCACTCACGATCACCTATTCCGCAGCAGTCGCCAGGAGCGGGCGCCCCGATGGGAATCGTTTCTTTCCGCTGATCGTATGTGCCGTAGCAATAGGCTGTTTTGGTATGCGGAAGCGTGCTAACTGGCTGCTTGTCGTGCTGGTGTGCGCTCTCCCGCTAAGTGTGCTTGGAGGATGTGGGGGTAACGGATCGACCTCATCGCCCCCACCGTCGCCGACCGCCACCGCCTATACCGTCAACCTCACCGGCACCTCGGGATCGTTGTCGCACTCCATTCCTCTCACTCTGACGGTGACGAACTAGTTCTCTGACTCAGCATTGACAGCAAAGGCTGAATTCGACCACCGAGTGATGACTCGGTACGTTCACGTCTTGAGTAATTTAGAGCAATCTGCCACGTCGCCGCGCTAATGCCCCTCAGCTCCTGCAAAATCATGGTTGGCTAAGTTCACCAGCGTCCCTCCCAGCGAATGAACTTGGCGGTAAATCGCCGAAGCACAAAGGGCACATCAAGGCCTTTGTGAACCGACTCTTCAACAAAGCCAAGCTCTATAGCATGGTGGATTTCCATGAAAACCCAATCTCGTTGGTCGAGGTCCGGGGTATTAGCAAGCGCCGCAGGAAGCCGACAGATCTGACCATCGATCAGTTCTTCTTGATTCATTCTCTGCTGAAGAAGCCCTACAACGACATGACTATGATGGCGTTGTGCACTGGCATCAGGGTTGAGGAATTGCTTGCCCTGCAATGGCCAGTTATTGACTTCAATCGGCTTTGCATGAAGATCAAGGAAGCTGTTGTTCACGGTAGGATCGGGCCCGTGAAATCAGAATACTCAAATGACGAACTTCCCCTGGACCCAGACTTCGCTGTATTTCTCCTGGCGTTACAGAGGGAATCAAACGGGTCGTCCCTGGTATTTCCGAGCCCAGTTACCGGACGCAGCTATCATGCCTCGCCGATCCAGCAGGACTGGATTCGGCGTGCAGGAATGTGTCTAGTGGAGTGTTCTAGATGCGGAGCTGTCCCTGGTGTAGCGTGCACGCTGGAGCAGAAGAATGGTGGAAAACGATTCAATATTCCGGTTCATGATGAGCGCAGGGAACTGGCAACGGAATTGGGATTCGGAAGCATCGGATGGCACACCTTCAGGCACACCTATCGGTCCCTCCTGATCGTTGTCAAAGCCCCACCCGAGGTACAAAAGATCCTCATGCGTCATGCCCAGCAGTCCACGACAGATGACGTCTATGGAGGGCCACCGATGGAGGAAAGGAGAAAGGCAAACAGCGGAGTGGTTCAGATGATCCTGGTCAGGAAGTCAGCCCATTAGGCGTCAAAAGCCCAAACCGGGCGCTAAAAAGCGCCCGGTTTCATTGGGTTGGGATTTTGGGTTGGTTCCCGTAAATGGTTGCGGGGGCAGGATTTGAACCTGCGACCTTTGGGTTATGAGAATGGTCTCAACTAGCTAAGCGCTTTAGAATCAATCGCTGCGATCCTCTAAAACGTGTCTTTTTATTCATTCCGCCCAACGATCTACCCTCGATCGAAGGGCTTACAACAACCGGGCATTCCACCGCTTATCCCCACATCCCAGCTCCCCACTCGTCCGTCCTCACGCTGCCTACTAGAGTCAGCAGAGCGGCTCAATTTTTTGAGCCGGGACTATCGAAGTAGTCTCCATACTTCCTCTCCATGCCCTGCGAGAGCTTACCATCCGAAAGTAGTTTCACTAGTTCCTTATGAAACCATCGTGCCTGAACGATGTGAGGATACACCTCTACCCTACCCCCGTTCATCTCCACTGCTGCCTTTTGCATGTCAATTTGAAGTTCCGCAAGTTCAATAGCTTTCGAGAGTAGAAGTTCCTTTTGCCGCGCTTTGCGTTCGATGCTTTGGCCAACCAGCGTGACGATGCTGGATACAAGAGCGCCGACAGCCGCCGAACCAAGTATGAGGGGAACTAACGATCTCATGTAGATACTTACCTTCGATGATGAGTACAGGATACGCTGCCCGCTGTGCGCCCGAAACCCGCTTCAAACGACGGTACCGTGTGCTCCGAATTCCCCGCGAGGCGTTGGATAAGTTCATCATCGAATCGCGCGTGCAGTAAAAACCCTGTCAAGCGGGAAATTGTGCTCGTAACCTCCAGCGCTGAAAGGGGTTAGGAACTGCAAACTCGTTATAGGTCGTTTTCTGAAAACGCATGATATAAATCAACCCGCAGCGGAGGAGGAACGATGTACGGATCGGAATTCAGGGAGTTGGCCGCACGGTGCGCGTCCATCGTCAAGGCGGATTGCCAAGATATGAGGGAATGTCACAGTATGGCAGATGTATTGGCCCATGTCCTTCGCTCAAAAGGCTACCGCGACGCCACAGTCATAGGCTGTTCTGTCATGAGCGGTAGCAGCGGGGGACTGAGTTTTCGCTGCGGCGGATTTGAGACAACGGAAGAGGCAGCTCACTCCGTCGTCCTGGCATCGGGCTTCCTGATCGATCCAACTGCCGGTCAATTCCGTAATGACCGCGTGCTTATACCGGACTCATTGGTGATTCCGTCTGAAACGGCATCTTCGATGCTCCGTTCAAACCGGCAATGGCTTGAGACAAACGGGGCATGCCAACTAATGACCACCAGCGAGATTGCTAGGCCCGTGGTGGACTACTCCATCGCGTACATCCCGACTGATATCGTGCGCCTGAACTAAACGGCGGCAAGGTACAGAAGCGCGAGACAGCGCCCATGTGGGCACCAATGCCGAGGTTAGAGGCAACAGAGGAGGAGAAATCGAGATGGCGAACACCGCAGAACAGAAGAAGCAAATTGCGCGAATCAACCGCAAACTAGCCAAGAACTACGAAAAGCTGCATACATCGCGCGGATGGCGGGAGTCTCAGAATCTCGGAGAGCATCACGTCGTAGACATCTACCGGAACATAGTAGTTCGGTCCCATGTCAATCTCGATTCGCTCGAAACTGAGTTGGGGGATGCGAAAGCAGCGGCATAAGCGTCCAGAATTTAGCCGAGTTTAGAAAAAAGCAACGGATGAACTGTACAAGAGCCGAAAAGGCTGAGGCGGGCAGGTCAGTTGGTAGTAGGCTGTTGCCATGAAAAAACATACTCTCAAGTTTGTATCGAACGAGCCTCGCACTGGTTCCCCTCACCAAACGGTTATCTTCGATCCGGGCGAATCCTTCCACTTGCCGGTAATTGACGATTACTACATAGACACGACGAATACGAAACAAAGGATCACTAGTCGCACCTTTTACTACGACCCTGACAACGGTAACGTTGTAATCACGCTTGGATATATCAAAGGCTGAAGTCAAGTCGGTTGACTCAACAGCATAGATTCATTCGACTGAGAGGCACCCCGCAGTTGGTAACGCTGTAAACAGCGGGCAGGAGATGCTGGTCTGCCCATCTGGTGGAGCGGAACTGAATAGCGCGTAAGCTGACAAGTTCACATCGCCAATACAGAGCCTGATAGACATGACCCTGATGGACGAAATTGCGGTCTGGAGCCTCGTAGCCGCAGCAGTTGCTGCCGGTTCCAGTGTAGTGATGCTCATAAGAAGTTGGAATGCTGCAACTACGAAAGACCTGAAGCGTGTTGAAGCCAACACAGCGGATACCGTACTCAAATTGGCTGATGTTCATGACCATCTTGCAACCATGAACCTGCGCTTGGACGCACAAGAGGCCCTGGCAAAAGCTATGATGCTTGCTCAACATGTTGCCCTCACAGTTGAGGGGCGAGCGGACAAGGGCCAGCCGTTGGAAGCTATCCTGACCGTGCTCGACCAAAGCGTAGCTGTGACCAGAATCGAACTATGCAATGAACTAGGTGTGACATTAGGTTCGGTTGAATGCTCGCGTAAAGACCCCCATCAGCCCCGATATATTGCCACCATTCACCCTACTGGTGTCGATCGTTGGTATTCAAGTGGCGTGGGGTTCATGTTAGGTTCACGCAGCATGACCTTGAGGGTACATATGGTCATCAACGATCAAAATGTATATCGCGACTTCGCCGTTACTGTGTCTGCCCATCTCGTTCCAGACGGTCAGTGTGAGACGCAACATGCGGTCATGTCGTTGAGTGGGTCTAGCGTATAAATCAGGCGGCAACTGCGACTGTTGAACGAAACAGTTACTTCTGTACCGGGGGACGAAGTGTATCCGGTACGGGCAGGGCCTAATCCGCCTGCCCCTTGATCGTGCGCATACGATACGATGAGGATCAATCGAGCGGCGCGATGGCAGGCGGGTGCCCACTCATGACATGAAGCCGTCATGAATGGAGTACCCGGCACTGTCTTCCCCACCCGTCCGCAAGGTGCGCGTACGGATGGGGCACCCGGCCATACGCCCATTGAAGGCTTATCGGGACGTTGTAGCATCATTGCTATGCCAGAAGATCAACCTATTCCGCCGCAGACCGTTACGCTCGACCAGAGCCGGATGGACACGCTCTATTGCAATTTGCAGGCATCCTTCCGGAATTGGATATCTGAATTGAGTAAGGCACTCGATAAGGCGACAGACCTCAATAAACAGATCTTTCTGTACTACGAACGTATCCTCTTGATCGATACGGGAACTTTAGGGGTATCAGTTTCCGTAACGCTCTCGTCGAATAGACACCTCGGCGAATTGGGTCACGTAAAGGTAGTGGTTCTGGTAACGGTAATTCTTGGGTGGATATTTTTGCTTTTTTCCATCCTTTATTGCAGATTAGCCATAACTTACTCGATGAACGCAAATCGTGACCTTTTCCACCATTGGCGAAATGAATCAGACAAGCTGAACTCATTAGTGATGGGATCTGATATTCAAAGGATCGGTTCTGCGTTCACAGGAAACGTTGTCGTGGACGGGAAAGAGGTCGACATTGCAAAAATGATAAAAGAGTTAGGCAATACGATGAAAACTAAGATTGCTGAGGTGGTTGCTACTAGAGAAGCGCAGGAGGGTAAAGCTGATCTTTCCGATTCTCAGCGTCACGGCCGATGGGCAATAAACTGCATGCAGATTGGCCTGATACTGCTCGGTATCGCTGCCGTTACTGTGCTCATCAAGCTGTAGGAAGCTTGAGATCAACAATGAAGCACCGTGGTCCGGCAAGAGCCTGGGGTGTGGGAGTAGGCGCATCCGGTACGCATCCCGGCATGGTGCTCACGCACTGGCACTGTCCCCACTCATACCCTCCAACTCCCCAATCCCGGCGTCGATCATCAACGCACGATAGCGTTTATCGTAGAACTCTCGCGGCTCCATTGCCACAATGAGCGCCGTCCACACTTCGCGCAACCTCTCATCAATCCTTGCTGTCTTCTCCTGATCGTACCGAAAGCGAACCTGTACCTCCGTAAGGATGCAGAGCAAGATGCTAGCGGCTCTGCATAGGTGCATTGTGATGTATGGCAAAAAATGCACGCGGAGCTTTGGCCGCGATTCGTGTGGAAGAGCGTCCGCGATGAAGTGCGCCATGTTTGGAAGAAGCCCCTCGAACGAAGCGTGCATGAGAGCCGAGTAGTCAGACCATGAGCCTATCGTCAGCGAGCGGAAGAATGCTTGCAGAGGCGTATCGTTTCCGTGGCAATCCCTCATGTACGCGCCGAATGTAGGCCAGTTCTTCGCAGTTCGCACTTCTGCCTCACTAACTCCGACTTGCGCGAACATGGCGGCCAGCACTCGCCGCCGATCTTGAAAGTGCGGTTGCCATTCAGGACGGCTGCCATATCGCGCCTCTTCCTCTTCGAGATTGAGCAGGAACTTCTTCATCCCGCCCAACCTGAAGTTGCGCCCCTGCACCACGGGGTTCTCGACAATTACGGTGACGTTGTAGAGGCAATCTATCAGTGTGCGGATCGAAGAGAGTGCGAGCACCGAATACTGTTCGCGCCAGTACACGTCCCCTTCGCGCCGTTCGTCGGCGTTCATGTAGCTCAGGTACAGGTAACACTGCTGGGCCAAGCGCATCAACACGAACAGATCGTGCAACACCCATTCAGGCACGCCAGCGCCTACACCCTCTCTCTTCACCTTCTGCGTGAGAACTTCAGACAGCTTTATCAACTGTTCTTGAAACGTCGCCGCGTCGATTGCGATGAGATTTGGGTACAAGCTCCGCAGCTTCTCTTGTCTTTCGCTGTCCGAACTCATCTGTTCAACGCCTCGATAGTGTGACCTGAGCAGGCGGGCAAGCCTGGACTGTGGCGCTAAGGCGCATACGGTACGCACACGCCCGGAGTCGTAGCTTATCCATGCCCCTTGACGCCGTTGCACCAGAACAGTGCGCCCCTCGATTGTGACCGCATACGGGCCGTCTGGTAAATCCGCAGGTGCATTGTGAATGCCGAGCTTCGTGTATTCGTAAAGGTTCGTCCCTGGTAGAGAGACCTTTACGGCACTAACTGTGCATTCGGCCTCTCGGCCCATACCTCGCAGCGGTCCTGACAACATGACGATTTCCCTATTTGATGCCATGACCCAAAGTGTAATCGATAGGGATTCGATATCGTTGGCAACGTGCGCAACAACGGCCCCGAAATGCTTGTCTGCCCAGCCGAGGTATCGAGTGCGGGGTTGTGGGCGTAGGGCGTATCGGTTACGCTCGACAAGCCCATAATAGACAAATGAATCCCACTGTTCTCGCAGCGTTGCTAAGTTCCAGTCTCGCGCTTCTAGGGTTGACCGTTGGCAAAGACGGTAAGGTGTCGGAGTTCCGGCAAGAGTGGATTGACGGGCTACGGGCCGATGTTGCCGAGTACATTGCGAACATCCGCCAGATACTTCAGATTCGGGCCGCAGTTCACTACAAACGCAGGGACGAACAGCAAGGAGATGCCGAAATTGATGCAGCGACTTTGAGGCTGAACGAACTCAGCTCACGTATCCGGTTGCGGCTGGCCCCTGAAAAAGACTCAAGCAAAAAGCTCATCGATGCTATGAAGAAGCTAGACGAACTTGCACGGGGTATTGACTTGACCGGTAACACTCTTTGGCCTCAAGTTCATGTGGTCGAGAAAGCGACTTCCGATTTGCTGGAAGAAGCGTGGGAAAGAGTAAAGACGGGTGAGTGCAATTACCGAATGTGCATTTGGATTTGGGAGCAATACTCGTTATTACTGTTGCTCTGACTATTGCGTCATTTTTCATCACGCCCCTCCGAGCATGGATGGCGGCGCACCTTGGATGACTTGGGTGGAATGGTATGACTGTCAGGCTAGGCCTACATCCCGCCCTCACACCGTCAACCGTCAACGAATCCCCTGACCATTCTACAGATCCTCATATCGGCTTCTAAATGTAGTAGCACGAACGATATGTAATGTAACACGCACGAAAATGCCCTGACCGAAGCCGGGGCGGATAAAGGGGAGATCCGTGGGGTTACGCGGCGCGTGCGAGTACCCTTTGCACCTGGACGGCGCTCCATTCACCAGTCTTGCGGGGTGTGGGGATGTGACGCCGATTATCTCCGCCGCTATCTCACGCAATGTCGGCGCACCATCCTTGCCTTTATTCTTGCGCTCTTGGCTGAGCTTTTCTTGAATGTGCGCAATGGTGGGTTTGAGGTTTGCAGCGCCAACGGATGCTTTGGCAGAGCGGACTTCCCGGCTAACTTCGTTGCCTTTCATCGCGTAGGCTGCGATGGCGGAATCTCTGCGACCTAGCACCGTGCCACGCGCCTTAGCGGTCTGCATAGCCTTCCGCGTGCGCTCCGCGATCATATCGGCCTCTTGCTCCGCCACGGCTGCCATGATGTGCAAGGTGAACTTGCCAGCCTTCGGCATATCGACCGCAGTAAACTCAACGCCGCTCTCCATGAGAGCAGAGACGAAGGCGACGTTGCGGGCGAGCCTATCCAGCTTGGCGATGATGAGCGTTGCGTTGTAGACGCGGCACAGACGCAACGCCTCTGCGAGCTTGGGGCGTGAGTTACGCTTCCCACTCTCCACCTCCGTCAGCTCGCCTACCAGCTCCCAGTTTCCGCCGTTCAGGTATTCGCGCACGGTATTCTGCTGGGCTTCCAGACCTAGACCAGACTGTCCTTGCTTGCGTGTGCTCACTCTGTAGTACGCCACGAACATGCCGTTTGCCATCGAATCCTCCGCTGTTACGTTTACCCTGTTGTCCGACAAGGCAAATGTAACAATAGGTGCAGGGCAATTGCAAGTGGAGTTTTCAGGTATTTGGGGAATGGTGACCATCTGCCACGGACACATTGCCAGCGAGCACGCGCCCCGTCCACGGCATCCGCTCCGAAGCGCATGGGCGCGTCGGTCGTGAAGCCCACGGGCGTGTCGGTCGTGAAGCCCACGGGCGTGTCGGTCGTGTGATCGTCTAGGGAACCTAACGTCCCTAAAGGAGTGTCACTCGGCCCCCATGCCGGGGGATTCGCCCACCCCTGTCGATCTGCTGGCAGTGCAGCGCGGCCAACAGAATCGAACCTCCCCGATCACAAAAGGGGGGCATGGACTCCGGCCTGTTTAGGTGGTGAACATTCCTATCGGCTCCATCCCGTATCAGATACGTGTACGTGCATATATAGGGCGGGCCAAAGTGGCTCCCTTTGAATGGATCCCGAAATTGACCTTCTAAGTAGGTCTACAGTACAAAAAGAAACGTATAAGTTTCGCTATTGCTTTACTTATGTGACTTCTCGCGCGGGTACATGGAGCCTGAGATTGACGGGGAAATCGAGCGGTATTTGAGGGGGGTGATGAAGGCGCTTCAGCTTAGCGAGAAATCCGTGGCCTCCGGTTTCGATTTTGCTCACGCACAGTAGCCCACCGGCAGTTTTGCTTGCAGTAGTTCCCGTTGGTATCACGGCGGTCTAATGTGGTCCCCAGTGGTCTAAGGCCCATGTCAGATGCAAACGCGTGAAAATCTTCTCTCCACTCTTCCGCAATCTTGATGCCCCTACCCCCGTATAGCGCGTAATCCGGATGATTCGGATTCTCGCATCGCTGGACCATGTTTCTGTAGCTGTCGAAGGTGTAGTCTAGGCACTCGCACTTGCGTTTACCTTTCACAAATGTCGCTGCAGTCATGAAGTTGACCTTGGGGCAGTAGGCGCATCCGACGGTGAGGTTTGTCGCAGCCGTTATGGCGGACGTCTCCTCGCATGGTCCGATTGCCCGGTAGCCGCCAAAGCGTCGCAAGATCAAGTGCCGGTATGGTGCCGCAACCTGCCTTCTGCACCCGCAACTCTTAGTGTGGCCCGACCTCAGGTCGGACAATCGCGCATTGCAAGTGCCACCACACCGGCACTGGCAAAAGAGGCGTATTCTGCCGGACGCGTCATTGTTTACTCTTCCAAGAACGGTGAGGGCACTGAACTTCGTTCCGATTCCAAACTTCTTGGGTAACGGTAGGCCCAAGCTAACTTCTGGTTCTGTATTGCCTCTCATGGTTGCGTCGGTCATTGTCGTAAGTTATTGATAAACATGGAATCGCGCAGGAGCTGCTCCTAAGGGTCGCTCAGCTCCAATTTTACGGATAAGTCATTGATACTTTGTATGTTATCAATGTTCTCAATGCCTGCCATATCAGCGTGGCTACCTAAGTACTATATATAGCCCCAGGTATCCTTCGCGAGTACACCCCAGAGGAGCGAGGAGGGGAAAGATGTGGGATATCCGTCAATACAACAGCATCTTCAGACTGGGAACGAGGGAAGATCATTGAGCGGACTTGCTTGGTGCCTTATCCTCTACTCGTTGTGGTCTATACCACCAGAAATTGATGGGGTAGTTTGGATTGAGGGTGTGTAATCCCCTCCCACGGTCAATCGAAAATCCCAAAGCTCCTTCCGCCCTTATCCATTGCCCAAGCATGTTGATGATTGCACTGCGAGCCTTCTCGCTCGCCGATGGGATTGGCGTGTTGAAATCTTCGCCGAGTGAAACAGCGTTACGCCAGTCCTTCCATTGGTCGTAAGCAGTGGTGCCGTTTCTCGAATAGACCATCAGACCGGCGAAGAGATCGGCTACCTGTACTAATGGGCATTCCCGCGAGTTCATCGGCGTGATACCCATAACGGTGTAATAGCGCGGAGATGCAAGTACATGCCGCACATGGCTAGTCCCCGGCTCAGGAATGGACTTCAGCCTCGCAGGCCCTGTGCTTTTCGCTCGCAAGGTATCTTCAATTGTTTTCCAGTTGAGCGCAGTATGTTCATCGGGATAGATGTTCCAGAGAGCTCCTAAGGTCCAACGTCTCAGCATCACGTTGTACCCAAGATGGTGATACATCTTCTCTAGATTGATGAGGTCGTCTCTTCCGCGCACGGCATGGCGCGAGTCATGCGTGTCCCAACCCAGCACATCAACGCGAAGGCCACCTTTGATTGCTTGATTGAATACATGACGGTATATCCAAAGGGCTGAATCCCTTTTGTGGTTGCTACGAACGCGCTCCCATTTGAGTTCAGCGATCTTCTGTTGGCTGAGGTATTTCTGTACGAGCGCGGACAAGTCGTCGGCGACGCTGCGAGTCGCACTGATAGCAGCAACCGCCCTGTACCGACCGGTGTTGTATCCGCTTTCGTCCGCGAAGATGCAATGGGTATGCTCTTTGCGCTTCAAGGGTTCGGACAAACTGTCGTGCCTCCGGCTCTACATTCCGGCAATTCTACTGTTATTTACCTGCATCCATCGGCGCTATGCGAGTTTGCACATATGCCGAGTAAAACTGCCTCTAATGTGTTAGCGTTTCCTACAAATGCACCCTAAAGATCAACAGGACTTCGATGAGTTCATCGGCGAATTGCAACGCGAGACAGACCGTGGGCTCGCACTCGTAGGAGCGGCGCTGATTGACGAAAAACTACAAGAGACGCTGAGGGCTTTCTTCTGCGACGGAAGCAAGGCAGACGATCTTCTAGAGGCCGGTAGCGCTCCGCTGGCGACCTTTTCCGCTCGCGCCCAGACTTGTCATGCTTTGGGACTGATAGACGATGACGAGTCTTTTGAGATTGACTTGATTCGGAAAGTGCGTAACGAATTCGCTCACGCCAAACACGGAACATCTTTCAAGTCCTCAAGAATCGCGGGTCTATGCTCGACACTACGTTCCCGATTGCCCGACCCCGGCCCCTATCCGACGAATGATCCTCGCTTTCGCTTCACAAATGCAATTCTGTCCGTTGTTATCCGGTTGTACTATCGTCCGGATTACGTTTCGATGGAGCGTCGGCAACCGAAAAAATGGGTGGACGACGCTCACATAGGTTGGCGCTCCGTAGATGACGAGCTGCCCCCACCTGGAACTCCGGTCATAGTGATGGCGACGCCCAAACCTAAGTAGGGCATCCTGCAACGATTTCATAAACATTCTGTAATTCGTTGCAAGCAAACCACTTATGCTTGACTTTCTGGAAAAACCGTGGTAATATGAAGATACCGTCAAAGTCTCTTCTTCGGATGCAGCCTTTGACCTCCGTCTGCACTACGCGGTGATGATGTGCCAGTCTAGAAGGCCCACTCCGCAGCGACCGAGCGCAAGCCTGTGATGCCCAGGCACTAGCGAGTCCCTAGGTGGACACCCTACAACCTAATTCAACCCCAGCGGCGGGCAATCTCGCGCCCGCGAAGCAACGCCGCAATTACTTCTCAAAAGCCAAGGCAAAATCGCCAACGACACACTGCACCGCCGTTGCTAAACTTTCTCCAGCAGCGATTGATTCGACAGCACGGAAAGGCATCGGTAACACCGTGGCACGTCGAAGATTTCAAAGAGGAACCGTGTATCTCAACTCAACCAAAACGCAATGGCTCGGCGAGTATTCCGAATACGCGCTAGATGCTCATGGCGTCGAGCGACGCAGGAAGGTCCGCATCGTTCTGTCACCGTCTCGCAAGGCGGATGGAACACCCGTGCGTAAGAGCGAAGCAAAGCAATTGCTTCAGCCCTACCTCAACCGCGTCAATGAACAATCCGCGTTTCCAGCGCGGGAACGTAAGACTGCGACATTTGAAGCCTTTGCAGAGATTTGGGAGCGCGACTATTTAGTGCTCTCGAAACCGTCCACACAGTCCAGCGTGCGGACACACCTTCGATTGCTGAAGGCTGTGTTCGGGACGAAGGACATGCGTGCGATTGACGCCGGAGACGTTCAACGGCTCATTGCGAAGCTCACCCGCGAAGGTAAGGAACCGAAGTCGATACGGAACGTGTGGGGAACCATCCGCCTGATATGGGACGCCGCCCTTGCACAGAAGTTCGTGGACGCGACCTTGCCGAAGCCCAAGCTCCCCAAGAATACGAAGAAGAAACCACGCTTCTTCACTCTTGAGGACGCGGCTCGCATCATCGTCTCGGCGGTAACGGAACAGCAGGTGTGCATGTATTGGCTCTTTGCTGAAACCGGCATCCGGGCGGGGGAGCTTTCAGGGCTTCGTATACAGGACGTGGCGCTCGACAGGATCACCGTCGAGCAATCTGTATGGGGCGGGGAAGACCAAGCCCCGAAGACGCAGAACGCCGTGCGAACGATTGCCGTCTCTCCGCAGCTTGCCGAACTGTTGTGGAAGCAGATTGGCCGTCAGAACGCGGCGGGGCATACCCGGCTGTTCTCTGTCAGTACAGGCAGCCCGCTTGATATGGACGTGGAACGGAGCAGACGGCTTGCACCCTTACTCGTGAACCTGAAGATGCCGAAGGCTGGATACCATGCCTTCCGTCACTTCAATGTCTCGATGATGGATGCGTTGCGCGTACCTCTGAAGACGATCCAAGAGCGCATCGGTCATGCACTCACCGGGAGCTTCACCCTTGACGTGTACGGTCATACGCTCGACTGGAAGGCGAACGAGGAAGCAGCTAAGGGATTGGGAGAGGAGATTGCGAAGGCTGTTGCAGAAGCAAGAGAGCAATCTATCGATTCCGCCCTCTTATCTACCCTCGAAAAGAAAAACTTCCAAGCTCAGAACTTGGAAGTCATAGAAAACGCATAAGTTTATTGGTTGCGGGGGCAGGATTTGAACCTGCGACCTTTGGGTTATGAGCCCAACGAGCTACCGGGCTGCTCCACCCCGCTTCTTGATTATATGTCGCATAAGACGCAGGGTCAATCGTCCAGAGGCCCCACCGCAGGCGGTACGCGCCCGATTGCCGCCGCTCGAACTAGATATGCATCTATATAGCAGGACTGGGCGATAACAGGAACGGGCGGCCACTCGACCGGAACTTTTCTCCTGAATCCGCGTCTGTGATACTGTCGGGTCCCGGCGGTAGATCCTGCAACTGGATCGGGCTGAGGAAGATCCGAGCAAGCATGTGTCGCCACACTGTTTTCGCGATGCATATAAGGGAGTAAACGATGAGCATGCGTAAGTTTCGTAATTTTGGGGTAGCGGCTCTGGCCAGTGGTCTTGTGTTGAGCGGGGCGGCAGCCTCCGCGCAGAGCACGTCGACGGCGATTCCGGATGCCCAGGTTGAGTCCAACGTACTCAAGGCACTCGCCAGCGCCCCGGAGTTGTCCAATCAGAACATCCAGTCGTCCACGATCTACGGAACGGTGACGTTGACGGGCAACGTGCATGACGAGACCATGCGTACCACCGCTGAAAATCTGGTGGCCCGCGCTCAGGGCGTCCAGAAGGTTGTCGACGAGCTGGCCCTCGGCGACACGCCTCCTCAGCAGCCCGGCGACCAGGCCGGCCAGGGAGATCAAAGCGGCCCTCCGCCCAACGGGCAGCCAGAAGGCGCTCCAAATAACCAGATGGTGCTGCAATCGGACGGGACCTACGCCCCCGCTCCCAACCAGGCCGGCGGCCCCCCCGACGGCCAGAATATGCAGGATCAGAACGGTGGACCGCCGCCGCCTCCTCCTGACGGCCAGGGACCTCCTGACGGTCGCCAGCCCATGAATCAGAACTACTACGGTCCTCCGCCCAATGGTGCTCCCATCCCCGGCGGCCAGCGTGCCGGCATTCCGGTCACCATCCCTCCCGGATCGATGCTTCGCATCCGCATCAACCGCGGCCTGGACTCGAACCACATCCAGATCGGCGCACCCTTCGACGGAACCGTCCTCACCGACATCATCGCCGACGGCGAAGTGGCCGTCCCCCGCGGCGCCACCGTCAGCGGTGTCGTGATCGGTGCCAAGAAAGCCGGCGCCTTCAAGGGCCAGGGCGAACTCTCCCTGCAGGTCACCAGCCTCACCCTCGGCGGCCAGGAATATCCCCTCAACACCGAGGTCTGGGCCGAAAATGGTCGCGACAAGACCCCAGGTACGGTCGGGGCCACCGTGGGCACCAGCGCCTTTGGCGCCCTGCTTGGCGGCCTTGCCGGCGGAGGCGTCGGTGCTGCCATCGGAGCCGGTGCGGGCGCTGGCGTAGGCCTGGCCGGATCCGCCGCCACTCCCCGCGGCCAGATCATCATCCCGCCAGAGTCGGTCCTGACCTTCCGCACCGCCGATCCGGTCACCGTCAAGACGGTCTCGGAGCAGGAGATGCAACGCCTCTCCTACCAGGCCGGACCCCAGCAACCGGAGGGACCGCCCCGGGTTCGCTACTACAGTCCCTACTATGGCTATTACTATGGTCCCCCACGGTAGGCCTTGGAGAGGGAATTGCTGAGCATCCAGGCAGAGGCTGCGGAGATTTCCGCAGCCTTTTTGCCTTCAGGCCCAGCCCAGTTTGCCTTCAGGCCCAGTCTGTTTTGCCTTCGGGTCCCGCCCGGCTCCGCCTTAAACGCATTCCTGCCACGGCCCTGCGCCTGATTTATACTTTGCGATGAGCCCCTGCGCGCAGGAGTGGTGCGTCTCGCAGGAGACCGTACCCCAGCCGTGCGCAAAAATCCCGGGCAGCGAGGTCTCCGTTGGAGATCCGCCTGAAGTGAAGGTCGTTAGCCAAGCATGATCCGCATTCTGCAGCAAGACAGCCGTATCACTAAAGTTATTTTTGCGGTCATTATCGGCGCCGCCATCGTCACCATGGTCATCACCCTTGTCCCTGGTATCTTCGATAATGGCGCCGCCAACGATGCCACCCTTTACGCAACCGTGAAGAGTCCTGGCATTTTTGGCCGCATCGTGGGCGAATCGACTCCAATTGCGATCGCGGACGTCCAGCGCGCCGCTGAGCAGCAGATGCAGCAGCAGCAGCTCCCGGACTTCTATCTGCAGTTCGTCATGCAGCGCGCCGGCCAGATCCAGGTCGAGCGCGCCGTCCTCCAGCATGAGGCCGATCACCTCGGCCTCCAGGTCTCCGACGACGATCTCCGCCACTATCTGCAGAACGGCCCCTATGCCGAATACCTGTTCCCCGGCGGCAAGTTCATCGGCCAGGACCCGTACGTCAACTTCGTCGAGTCCGCCTTCCATTTGCCGGTCACCCAGTTCGAGACCGAGGTCAAGTCGGATATCGAACTGCAGCGCCTCCAGGCGCTCGTCACCGGCGGCGTCAGCGTAGCCGACAGCGCTGTCCGCGCCCAGTACCTGCAGACCGGTACCAAGGTAAAGTTCGACTACGCCGTGATCTCCGCGACCGACATCAAGAACACCATCAACCCCTCCGACGCCGACCTGCAGGCCTTCTTCAAGACCAACGCAGCGCGTTATGCGAGTGCCATTCCCGAGACCCGCAAGATCGAGTTCTTCAGCTTCGAAACTTCCAGCCTTCCCGGCGGCCTGCCCGCTGTATCCGATGCCGACGCCCAGGCCTACTACCAGGCGCATCTCGATCAGTACAAGACCCCCGAGCAGGTGAAGACGCGCCACATCCTTATCGCCGTCGCCAAGGGTGCCGACGCCAAGACCGACGCTGCGGCGAAGGCCAAGGCCCAGGACATCCTCAATCAGATCAAGGCTGGCGGCAACTTCGCTGACCTCGCCAAGAAGAACTCCGATGACCCCGGCAGCAAGGACCAGGGCGGCGAGCTGCCCATGATCGCCACCAGCTCCCTCGATCCTGCCTACGCGCAGGCCGCGATGGCGCTCAACCCCGGCCAGACCTCCGGCCTCGTTCGCTCTTCCTTCGGCTACCACATCATCCAGACCGAGGCCAAGCAGACTGCGCAGACCAAGCCGTTTGCCGACGTCAAGGCCTCCATCGTCGAGCAGCTGCAGACCCAGAAGTCCGCCGCCGCCGCGCAGAGCTACGCCGCGCAGCTTGCCGCCGAAGCCCAGAAGAACGGCCTCGACAAGACTGCCGCCGCGCACAACCTGAAGGTGATCACCACCGACTACGTCGCCCGCGACGGCATCATTCCCAGCCTCGCCGACTCCACCGGCCTGCTTGTCCACGGCCTTCGCCGCAACCAAGGGTGCCGCTCCCCAGACCGCCTCCACCGGCGAGGGCTACGCAGTCTTCCAGGTTGAGGACGTCAAAGCCGCCCACGCTCCCGACTTCGACAGCTACAAGTCGCACATCCTCGACGACTACCGCGCGCAAAAGACGCCTGAGCTTCTCAACGCGCAGCTGATCAAGCTCTCCGACCTGGCCAAGAAACTGGGCGATCTGCACAAGGCCGCGGCTCAGATGAATCTCACCGTCAAGTCCAGCGACCTCGTCGGACGTGACGCGCAGATCACCGACATCGGTTCGCTCACCGGACCCGCCTCCGTGGTCTTCACCATGCCCGTCGGCGGTATCTCCGGTCCTGTCAACGAGGGAGTCAATGGAGCCGTCCTCCAGCTCACCGATAAGCAGGAGCCCAACGCCGCCGACATCGCTTCGCACTTCGAGGCGACCAAGCAGACCCTCCTCAATCAGCAGCGCCAGGAAGCCTTCAGCGTCTTTGTCGACTCGTTGATGAATCGCTACGAGAAGGCCGGAGCCATCATCTACAGCAAGAAGCCGGCGCAACAGATTCCGCTCGGCAACTAGCTTGAGTCATCCTTTACGCCCGCGTACCCCATTCTCCTGCGGTTCCTCCGCATCAGAATGGGGTACCGTCGTTTACGGCGGCATCCCGTGCCCATCGATTGCACGTCCTACCCACCATGGCCCAGTCGCCGCAACGAACCTCTACAGCGCCACACGGAAGGATGGACGATGCCCGAAGGATCGAAGTTGAACGCTGAGCGAATCTCTGGCGTCCTCCTGCACGTTACCTCGCTGCCCTCCTTCGGAGGTGTCGGAGACTTTGGCCCCGCTGCCTACGGCTTCGTCGACTTCCTCGCCTCCGCCAAGCAGCGCCTCTGGCAGGTGCTCCCGCTCAGCCCCACCGGCTACGGCAGCTCGCCCTACTCCGCGCTCTCGGCCTTCGCCGGCAACCCCCTGCTCATCAGCCTCGAGTTCCTGGTCCGCGATGGCTGGCTTACCCAGGATCGCCTCGACAACGTTCCCGGCGGCTTGCCCGGCCACGAAGGCCCCTGCGACTTCGGCACCGCCTTCGCGAAAAAGATTCCGCTCATCGAAGAAGCCGCCGCCAACTTCCTCGACCGCGCTCCCCAGGAAGCGCGTCTCCGCTTCCAGCGCTTCTGCCAGGACAACATCGCCTGGCTCACCGACTACGCCATCTACACCGTCCTTCGCCGCCGCTTCAGCTACCTCAGCTGGAACGAGTGGCCCTCGGAGTTCGCCAGCCGCCAGCCCGACGCCATGACCCGCGTCATGACCGAGTGCGGCCGCGACCTCGCCATCGAGCAGGTCGTTCAGTTCTTCTTCAACGAGCAGTGGGCCGCCCTCCGCGCCTACTGCTCGGAACGTAAGATCCTCATCCTCGGCGACGTCGCCATCTTCGTCAGCTACGACAGCGCCGACGTCTGGACCCATCCCGAGATCTTCGAGCTCGACGACAGCCTTCACCCCATCCGCGTCTCCGGCGTTCCGCCCGACTACTTCTCCGCCACCGGCCAGCGCTGGGGCAATCCCCTCTACAAGTGGTCGCTCCTCCAGGAGAACGGCTTCGACTGGTGGGTCGCCCGCATTCGCCGCGCCCTCACCCTCTACGACGAGGTCCGCCTCGATCACTTCCGCGGCTTCGAAGCCTACTGGTCCATCCCCGCCGACGAGCAGACCGCCATCAACGGCCAGTGGGTCAAGGCCCCCGGCCACGCCCTCTTCAACCGGCTTAAGGAAATCTTCGGCGAGCTCCCCTTCATCGCCGAGGACCTCGGCCTCATCACCAAGGAAGTCGACGAGCTGCGCGAGTACTTCGGTATGCCCGGCATGCGCATCCTGCAGTTCGGCTTCGCAGACCGCGGCGGCCATCTCTATCTTCCGCATCGCTACATCCCCAACACCGTCGTCTACACCGGCACGCACGACAACAACACCACCCTCGGCTGGTGGCGCGACGACGCCACGGAGCTCGAGCGCGCCAATGTGCAAATCTACCTCCACCCCATCCACCACGACGACGATATTGTCTGGGCGATGATCAAGGCCGCCGCCGGCTCGGTCGCCACCACCTGTATCTTCCCCCTCCAGGACATCCTGCACCTCGGCAGCGAGGCCCGCATGAATACCCCCGCAGCACGCAGCAGGGAACTGGACGTGGCGTTTCTCTCTCTCCGCGCTCCACCCCGACCTCGCCACCCAGCTCGCCGCCGTCATGGAGATGACCGATCGCGACGGCTATCAGGCAGCCCACCGAAGGCGTCGCCGCCGGCGGTCCCACCGACGAAGCCTCCCTGCGCGTCCGCGAGGGTTCGCAATCCTGAGTAAAACGCTCTTTCCCGCAACGCTCATTCCGTCCCCACCCACAACCGGGTAAACTAGACAAAACGAGGAGACATCCGTGCCACTTTCCGGCGAAGCTATCCGCACCATGAACTACGTTGACGACATCTCTGTCACCCTGCGCCGCATCCTGTCCGTGCTTCCCGCCCTCACCCCCGAGGAGCGCGAGCGCATCGCCGAGCACGTCCGCCACGCCGAGCCCAGCTACGAATCGGTCGTCGCCGCCCTGTCGGCCAAGTAGCCTCGCTCTCACGCCGCGACGTACTGGCCAGACGATGGGTGCCCCAGGTCTCGCTTTTGAGACCTGGGTGTTTCCCTCTCGAAGCGGCAGCGGCCCTAGTTGGCGCTGTCCGGCTTGTACGCCTTCTCGATCAGCGCGCGCGCCTCATTCATCGCGCCCTGCGTGTTGTCCTTGGTCTGCAGCGCCAGCCGATACTCATTCACGGCGCGCTCGCGCTGCCCCGCAACATCGAAGAGCTTTCCCAGGTTCACGTGGCTCCAGACCTCGGTCCACTTCGGATCGCCGTCGCCGCGCAGGCAATCGCGAAAGCTGTTCGCCGCCGCCTGGTAGTTCTTCTGCGCAACATACACCTCCGCCAGCCGATAGTTCGCGAGCGAGCTTCCGCGATCCACTGCCAGCGCCTTCTGGTACGCCGCAATCGCGCCGTTCGGATCCCCCTGCGCCATCGCCTGCTGCCCCAGCAGAATATCGGTCCGCACCATCAGCTCCGGAGTGCTCTTCAGCAACCAGTTATCCGGATCCACAGTGATCTTCGTCGGCCGCCCAAACGTCTCAATCGAATACTGCGCCGCGCTCCCCGACACATCCACCCGCCGGTCCACCGTCTTCCCCTCCGTCTCGATCCGCAGCTCCACCGGCATCGAGAACAGATCCAGATCCTGCGCCACCGATCCCACCGTGCGAAATCCCTTGTCCCCACCCATCCGAAACACGCTGTAGTTATCCGTGTACTGCGGCGCCCCCGTCCCATCCAGCCACTGCGAAAAGAACGCCGTCAGCGGCAGCTTCGACACACTCTCGGCCAGCGCCTCCACCTCCGCCGTGCTCACGCTCTTATCCGCATACTGCTTCACCAGCGCCTGCAGAAACTGTGCGAAGACCGCATCGCCCATCTCCCAGCGCAGCATGTGAAACACCATCGCTCCCTTCTCCAGCGTCATCGACTGGAACTGCGGCGAGAACGGATCAACCCTCCCCAGCGCCGTCAGCGGCTCCGTGTCATACGCCAGCGCACCCGCCTCCACATCGTTCACCGCGCTCTCGAACGCCGCCTTCCCGCTCGTCTCCTCCACGTACATCAGCTCCGCATACCGGCTCATCCCATTCGTGATCCACGCATCGCCCAGCGTCGCCGGAGAAACCTCCGCTCCCCACCACTGGTGCGCCACCATATTCGCCAGCAGCCGCGCGCTTCCATGACTCGGCTTGATCGCCACCACCCCCGGAGCCCACGCGGCCGATACGGAATCCTCCGGCAACTCGACAACATCCAACGTGCCTGACGGAGCATCGCCAAACTCCGCACTCCCAAACTCCGCGCTCATAGCCGCCAGCTCCTGCGCCACCGTCCCCGCAAACTCCCCGCCCCGCCCCGCGTTCTGCTGCGTCAGATACACCCGAACATTCCCCGCACGAATCGCCGGCAGCAACTTCCCCGCAACCAGGCTCCCTGGAAACCCCGGCCTCGTCCAGTTGAAGTCGAACTCCGTCCGCCCACCACCAACCTCATGCCCTGTCACCCACCGCTCCGCTCCCAACGACGGTCTCACCCGACGGCACGGTCACATGCATCTCCGCCGTGAACCGATCCGTGAACAGCCCCGGCATCGCAATCGGAAACCACCGCCCCGGATACAGCAGCGCACTCACCGGATCCTGCACCTGCACAAAATCAATCCCGCTCGCCGGACTCGTCGCCACCGTCGGCACACCCGCATACTTGAACGTCCACGTCACGCTGCTGCCCTTCGTCACCACGCTCGCCGGCGTCACGCTCACGGTCGAATCCGCCGCGTTCCGCACGCAGCTCAAACTCGCCTGCGCCCCATCGCTCACGCTCTCCACCTGCAGTGCGTTGTTCAGCCCAAACACCGCCACATCCAAATCCTCCAGCGCCGTAAACGTCACCGCCGCCGTCGCGCTCAGCCGTCCCGTCGCCGGATCGAGATCAACGTGGATCACATACCCCGTCACATCGATCTGCGGCCGCAACGGAACAGCGGCCCGCGCATTCGCCGCCGCGCCCATCACGAACGCCAACCCCACCCACAAGACCCCTACGCATCGGGCACCGCCGCCAGCAACCGCACCACCGCATCCGCCACCCGCGCAATCGGAGACTCATTGGCCGCATCTCCCTCCACCGTCAGCCGCCGCCGCACCTCGCTCAGCCCGCGCATCTGCCGCTCGCGCTCTGGCCCCTCCACCAGCAGCGGTCCCAGCGCCGACGCAACATTCGCAGCCGTAAAATTCCCCTGCAGCAGCTCCGGAATCAACCTCCGCTGCGCAATCAAATTCACCATCGACACCGGAAGATTTCCATCCAGATCGCGCTTTGCCTCCAACTCCTCCGGGTACTCCACCAGCTTCTTCGCCAGCGCAAACGTCAGCGCCGATACCCGATAGACCACCACAAACGGATTGCCCACAATCGCCGCCAGCACCGTCGCCGTCCCGCTCGCCACCACCGAAGCCCGCGCATGAAACAGCGCCTCGGCCGCATCCGGAACGAGCGTCAACCGCAGCGTCGAAGCCTCCGGCCCAAAATACTTCAGATGTTCCGCGTTCAACTCCTCGATATATTTCTGCAACGCGCCGCGATCAATCGTCGACGCCACCGGCAGCAGAAACTCATAGTGCGTATACGCCGCCGGATCGCTCGGCTGCCGCGTCGTGTCGCCATCAAACGTCGTATACGCCGCCGCGCTGCTGATCAAATCGCTCATCGCCAGCTCATGCAGCGCCGGCAGATTCGCGTGGATCTCCTTCCACCGGCTTCCCGGCAGCAGCGCAATCCACGTCTTCGCAGCATCGAGATGAAACTCCGCCGCATACTCCTCGCGCGACATCGTCATTGCCGCGCCCGCCACCAGCGGATGCCCCACGAACTCCGCATCCACCCCGCGCTGCCGATAGAAGATCTCCTCGAACGGAAAGATCACCATCATCTTGTCCACGCGCTGCTGCACCCAACGCAGCCTCCCCCGCTTCCAGGCCCACAGCTGCGGACTCACGAACCACACCACCGGCACGCCCGCCCGCTGCAGATGCTTCGCCAGCCGGAAGTTCACATCCGGAAAATCAATCAGCACGGCCACGTCCGGTCGCTCGCGCCGTATGCTCGCTACCAGCTTGCGATAGCTCGCGTAGATGTGTGGAATGTGCCGAAGAATCTCCGTCAGCCCCATCACGGCGACGTCTTCAGCCCTCACCACCCGCCGCTGCCCGGCCGCTTCCATCTGGCTTCCGCCCAGCCCCGTAAAGCTCGCTCCCGGCAACCGCTCGCGCAGCGCAGCAATCAACGCCGCGCCATACGCATCACCGGACGCCTCTCCGGCAGCAACAAAAACTCGCGGGTTGGACTTCATAGCGATGTATCAAGTCTATCTCCGCGTTTACGATGAGTGCATCGGAGCCCCGACCTTGTCCAAGCTGCCACCCACCAAGCCCACTCGCCCCCGCACCTTCCAGGCCACCCTCGAGCAGGGAAGCCTCGCCCTCGGCTGGACGATCGCCCGCGTCCCGTTCGATCCTACCGACACGTGGCCGAAGATGATCCGCCTTCGCGTGCGCGGCGAAATCAACGGCTTCTCCTTCCGCACCTCGCTCTTTCCCGACCCCCGCGGAGGCTTCTATCTCCTCATCAATCGTTCCATGCAGAAGGCCGCCGGAGCCCATCTCGGCGACACCGCCGACTTCCTCCTCGAGCCCGACCTCGACGCCCGCGCCCCCGAACTGCCCGACGAACTCGCCGTCCTGCTCGACGACGAACCCGGCCTTCGTCCCTTTTACGACGCCCTCACCGAGTACACCCGCCGCGAGATCGGCAAGTGGATCACCAACGTAAAGTCCGACGCCTCCCGCATGAAGCGCGCCGAGCAGATGGCCGAGCGCCTCCTCGCCACCATGGAGGCCGAAGCCGAGCTTCCACCCCTCATCGCTGCCGCCTTCCGCCGCAATCCCAAGGCCCGCGCCGCCTGGGACAACCTCACACCTCTGCAACGCCGCCACCAGCTCATGGCCGTCTTCTACTACCAGACTCCGGACGCCCGCCAGCGCCGCATCGACAAGATCATCACCATGCTTCTCGAAGCCCCACCCAAGCCCAAGCCCAAGTCCCGCGCCTAAACCGGTATCGCCGCAGCCGCTGCGTCCGCGGCCAGCTCCTGGTCCTTGTACTGCAGCTGATACAGCTTGAAGTACAGGCCATGCATCGCCAGCAGCTCCTGGTGCGTCCCCTGTTCGCGCAGCTTGCCTTTATGCATCACCAGGATCGTGTCCGCGCGCTGGATCGTCGACAGCCGATGCGCGATCAGTACCGACGTCCGCCCCGTAATCATCCGCTCCAGCGCCAGCCGCACGCGAATCTCCGTCTCCGTATCCACCGAGCTCGTCGCTTCATCGAGAATCAAAATCCCCGGCCGATGCGCCAGCGCCCGCGCAAAGCTGATCAACTGCTTCTGTCCCGTCGACAGCGTCGATCCCCGCTCCAGCACCGGCTCCGCAAACCCCAGCGGCAGCGTGCGGATAAAGTCCGCAACATTCACTTCTTCGGCGGCATGCTCAACTTCATCCTCGGTAATCCAGTTCGATCCCAGCCGGATATTCTGCGCAATCGTTCCCGAGAACAGGAACGGATCCTGCAATACCACCCCGAATCTCCGCCGCAGCTTCTGCAGATCCTGCTCGCGCACATCCACGCCGTCCACCATCACCGCACCGCGCTGCACATCGTAGAACCGCATCATCAGCGCCGTAATCGTCGTCTTGCCCGCGCCTGTGTGGCCCACAATCGCAGCCGTCGCGTCGGGCTCGACAGTAAAGCTCACCCCGCGCAGAATCCATTCAATATCGCTACATCGCCCCAGTTCATCGGCCGGCAGCGTCTTCACCCGCTCGCGCTGCTCCGCCGTCAGCGTCTGATAGGTAAACCATACATCGCGAAACTCAATCCGCCCGCTGCCATCGCCCTCGACCGGGTGAGCCTCGGTCTTGATCTCCGCCTGCGTGTCCAGCAGCTTGAAGATGCGCTCCGCCGCCGCCATCGCCGCCTGCAGGATGTTGTACTTGTCGCTAAGATCCTGGATCGGCCGAAAGAATCGCTGCGCATATTGAATGAACGCAATCAGGATCCCCAGCGTCACCACCGGGTGGAAAAACGTCGCATGAGCCGCGAGCGCCGGCGTCGCATGCAGCACCGCGATGCCGCCCCACCAGATCACCAGCGCAATCGCAATCGAGCTCAGCAGCTCCACCACCGGGTAGTACAGCGCATACGCAAAGATCGCGTCCGTCCACGCCTTCTTGTTCTCATCGTTTACCGCGGAGAAATCGTTGAACGCCCGCTGCTCGCGATTGAACAGCTGCACCACGCTCATGCCCGACACATACTCCTGCGTGAACGAGTTGATCTTCGCCGTCGCCGCCCGCTGCCGCCGATAGCTCTCCCGCACGTGCCGCCGAAACACCTGCGTCGCATACAAAATCAGCGGGATTACCGACAGCGTCAACAGCGCCAGCAGCCAGCTCATCTTCACCATGATCGCCACGATGAACGCCAGCACAAACACATCTTCAAAGATCGCCAGCACGCCCGACGTAAACATATCGTTGAGCGCATCCACATCCGACGTCAGCCGCGTCACCAGCCGCCCCACCGGGTTGCGATCGAAGAATCCCACATGCATCTGCTGAATGTGCCGGAAGATCTGCTTGCGCAGATCGAACATGATCTTCTGCCCGGTCCACTGCATCATGTAGGTCTGCACAAACTCCAGCCCGAAGATCAGCCCCAGCGACGCAAGATACAAAACCGCAATCTCCGTAACGCCAGTAACCGCACGTGCGCTGAGCTTCGAAGCCAGCCACGAATGCTTCTCGTGTGTCGGCGCAAAGTAGTTGTCCACCGCCACCTTCACAAAGTACGGACCCAGCACATCGCTGCCCGCCTTCAGCACAATCGCCACGCAGGACACCGCAACCTGCAGCTTATACGGCGCGAGATACCGCACCAGCCGCCGCATCAACCGCCCGTCATACGCCTTCCCGACGACATCGTCATCCGCCGTCTTGCGCGTATCGCTCGGCTGGGGTTCTGCTGCGGTCTTCTTCTGTTCCTCGGCCATATCGTCTATTTTAGAAGGTTTGCCCCGCCCGCAGCCGCTTCGATCCGCGCCCCATGAAAGAATAAAGATATGGGTTTGGATGAATCGAAACGACCGGCTCCGGCATCCACGCTAGGCGTCTACGTCTCCGTACCCTTCTGCCGCGCCAAGTGCAGCTTCTGCAACTTCGCCTCCGGCGTCTCCTCGCCCGCGGTCATCGAAGCCTACGTCGCCACGCTCTGCCAGGAGATTGCCGCCGCCCCGCTCACCGCCGAGCGCCTCCACGCTACCCTTCCCGCCACCGTCGACACCCTCTACTTCGGCGGTGGTACCCCCAGCCTCCTCCAGCCCGCACAGCTTCGCCGCATCTTCACCGCCCTTCGCCAGACCTTCACCATCACCCCCGCCGCCGAGATCACCCTCGAAGCCGCGCCCGGCCAGATCGCCGACGCCGTCCTCGCCGAAGCCCAGCACCACGGCGTCAATCGCATCTCGCTCGGCGTGCAATCCTTCGTCGATCGCGAGAGCGCCGCCGTCGGCCGCAGCCATACCGAGCGCGACTGCATCCACGAGATCCTTCGCCTCCAGGCCGCCGGCGTAGCCGACGTCGGCGCCGACCTCATCGCCGGCCTCCCCTACCAGACCCCCGCCACCTGGCAGCACTCGCTCGACGTCGCAACGACCATCGGCCTCACCCACCTCAGCGTCTACATGCTCGAGGTCGACGAAGACTCCCGCCTCGGCCGCGAGGTCCTCGCCGGCGGCCAGCGCTTCCACGCCCACGGCGTTCCCGCCGACGAGCTCTCCGCAGAATTCTACGAGACCGCCTGCGCCTACCTCCCGCAGCACGGCTTCCCGCAGTATGAGATCTCCAACTTCGCGCCCGCATCGCACCAGTCGCGCCACAATCGCAAGTACTGGCAGCGCGATCCCTACCTCGGCTTCGGCCTCGACGCCCACTCCATGCTCCTTCGCCCCGGCGGCGCCGTCCGCTTCGCCAACCTCGAAGACCTCGCCCTCTACTCCGCCGAACCAACCCCTGCACCCATCGACGTCTTTCAACGCGAAGCCTTCGAAGAAACGATCTTCCTCGGCCTGCGAATGAACGAAGGCCTCAGCCTCGCCCAACTCCGCCAGCAATTTCCCGCCGAGCTCATCGCCCCCGCCGAAGACGCCGCGCGCGAGCTCATTCGCGAAGGCCTCATGCTCGAACACAACGGCCGCTGGCAGCTCACCCTCCGTGGCCGCCTTCTCTCCAACGACGTATTCACCAATCTACTAATGGGCGTTGCCGCGTAAGCGCCGCCAGGAGGAAAAGTTGTCAGCAATCTCGAACGTAATCGACCTGCGTAGCGACACCGTCACACGCCCCACCCCCGCCATGCGCGCAGCGATGGCTTCCGCCGAGGTAGGCGACGACGTCTACGGCGAAGACCCCACCCTCAACCGCCTCGAAGCCCGCGCCGCCGAGATCTTCGCTCGCGAAGCCGCCATCTTCGTACCCACCGGAACCATGGGCAACCAAATCGCCATCCGCCTCCACACCGACCACGGCCAGGAGGTCATCTGCGAAGCCCGCTCCCACGTCCTCGATTGGGAGATGGGCATGATGTCCGCCTTCTCCGGCTGCACCCCGCGCACCATCGCCGGCGAGCGCGGCATCCTCACCTGGTCGCAGATTCGCTCCGTCATCGCGCCCAAGATCTACTACCGCGCACAGACCGGCCTCATCTCTCTTGAGAACTCGCACAACATGGCCGGCGGCACCGTCACGCCGCTGCCGATCTACGAAGAGATCTGGCAGGGAGCCGCCGAAGCAGGTCTGCCCACCCACCTCGACGGAGCCCGCGTCTTCAACGCCGCCGTCGCTCTCGGCATCAGCGTCGCCGAACTCACCCGCGGCTTCGACACCGTAAACTTCTGCCTCTCCAAGGGCCTCGGCGCTCCCGTCGGCTCCATCCTGGTCGGCTCACGCGCCGCGATCGATCGCGCCCGCGCCTTCCGCAAGGCACTCGGCGGTGGCATGCGTCAGGCCGGCATCCTCGCCGCCGCCGGCCTCATCGCTCTCGAAGAGGGCCCCGCGCGCCTGCACGAAGACCACGCCAACGCCCGGCTCATGGCCGAAGCCATCGCAACCTCCTCCACCGTCGAGATCGATCTGCTCTCCGTTCAAACCAACATCGTTCTCTTCACGCTGAAGAACGCCGGCGACGCGCCCGCGGTCGTCGCCTCCCTCAAGAGCGAAGGCATCCTCTGCAGTGCAATCGGCCCGCACGCCATCCGCCTCGTCACCCACTCCGACGTCACCCGCGAGCAGTGCGAACGCGCCGCCGCCGCCCTGCTCCGGCTCCTCAACAAATAATCGAACTCCCCGCAGCATCCACTGGCGGCACGCTGCGCCAGTGGATCAGCCGCGGCACCAGCGGATAGAACAGTCCCAACCGAATCGGCAGGCCCCCATCCGGCAGCGCCCGCCGCATTGCCGCATACGCTTCCAACTGCGCGCGATACTTCTCCATCTCCGTCGCCTCAAAGTCCGCGTCCGACCGCGAACCCTGCTCGCTCGTCTTGAAGTCCACAATCCAGATGCACCCCTCGCCTCCAGCCAGCGGTGCCTCTCCCGCAACAAACGTTCGATCCACCCGCAGGCTTCGCGCATCGGGCAACGCCATCGTCAATGCCCGCTCACTCGCCGCCGACGCATGCGGCGACAGGATCCAACGCCCCACCGGATCGCCAAGCGCCCTTGCCAACGCAAGCCCCGCTCGCCCAGCCTCGCGCAACGCCAGCGCCGGCGGCAGCCCCTCCCCCCGCAGACTCGCGATCAGCCGCGGCTCCCACGAGGGCAGCTCCGCCAACAATGCCTCGCCGCTCGCACCCGCCTCCATCTTCGCCGCCAGCACCTGCAGATACCGATGCACCACATTCCCAAACGCCCGCACCGCGAACGAACCCTCCGGCCGTTCAAACGTCGCCGTCTGCCGCAGCGCCGATGCCGCCGGATACGCGAGCGCCTGCTCCTTCGCCGGACGAAACCTCTCCGCCGGATCAAAACTCAATGGCAGTCGCTGAATCATCGGAGCCCTCCGCTCGGCCGCCTCAACGCCAACACCTTCCCCCGAAGCCGCTATCGCCAACTCCTCATCCTGCGGCTCATCCAACGAGCGCATCAATAACGCATCAAGCGACTGGTCCGCCCGCGCCGCCCCCGCCAGCCGCGCCGCAAAATGTTCCTCCGCCGCCGGCCAGCAAGCCCGCAACAAGCTGTCATACCGAGGCTCCACCAACCCTCCCTTCGCGCTCAGCGTTGCCGCCCCAAAGAGATGCAGCTCCTCCCGCGCCCGCGTCGCCGCCACATAGAACACGCGCTTGTGCTCGGCAGCCTCACGCTTCGCACGAATCCGCGAAAGCCAGTTGCCCAGTTTGTCCTTCTCCGAACCCTTCTGCTGAATCGGCGCCAGCACCACGCTCGCCGCATCCCCCTCGGCCGCGCCATCGAACTCCAGCCAGTTCAGCAGCACGCTACGCGACTGTCCTCCGCCGCGTTCCAGTCCCGGCACCAGCACCAGGTCCCACTCCAGCCCCTTGGCCTTATGAATCGACAGCAGCTCAACCGGCAACTGTCCCCCTTCCATCGCTCCCGACGCCGGCTCCGCGTACAGCCTGTTCAGCCGCCCCTTCAGCACCGTCAGGTCAACGCGATCTCCCTCACGCTCCACCTCGCGCAACACGCCGAGATACCGCTGCACATTCTTCCGACCCTCCGCCGTCAGCGCCGCATCGCCACCCAGCGACCGCCACGTCCGCTCCACATGCGTCGCCAGCGACGTTCGCCCCAGCGTCGCAACTGCTGTCTCCAGCACCGGCCACGCGCGATCCAGCAGCCGTTGACCCTCCGTACTCACCAACCCTCGCCGCCCGCTCACCAACTGTGTAACCGTCGCCCAGTCATCCGTCTCTTCACCCTCACCCGTCAGCGCCAGCAGATCGGCCAACCCCAATCCGCACCACGGCGCATGCAACACCGCGAGCCACGCAATGCGGTCGGCTGGATGCAGTAGCGCCCGTGTCAACGCCAGCGCGTCCAACACCTCCGGCAACTCGTCCAGCGCATCCAGATCGATGGCGCGATAGCGGAGCGGCCCATCACCATAATCCTTCTTGAACTCTTCCATCACCGTCGACAGATGATTCTTCGCCCGCCCCAGCACCGCGATCCGCCACGGCTTCAACGAAGGCGCAACCCTCTCCTCCGGCAACGGCATCGCCAACCGCTCTTCGATGATCCTCCGAATCTCGCGAGCCTCCAAAGCCGCATAGTCACTGCGCGAATCCTCCTTCGCCAGCACCGCCGCATGCCACTCGACTGCTCCACCCTTCGACCGTTCGCGCACCGCCTGCGCCTCCACAAACGGCACATCCACGCCTTCACTCCCCAACAGCCGCCGGTCATCAGGCCGAGGAAACAATCGATCAAAGATCGCGTTGAACTTCTCGACAAGCCCCGCCTGCGATCGAAAGTTCGACGTCAGCTGCAGCGGCTCCAATCCAATCTCACCCAGCTGCCGCTCCTTCATCGTCCGGAGAAATCGCTCCACCCGCGCCTGTCGAAACAGATAAATCGACTGCTTCGGATCGCCCACCAGGAACAGCGTCTGCGTGTGCCCATCCCACGACTGCGTCAGCAGATCGAGCAGCTCATACTGCCCCGACGACGTATCCTGCATCTCGTCCACCAGCATGTGCCGCAGCGTTCCGCCGGCTGAAAGCGCCACGTCGCTCGACCCTTCTTCCGAGTGCAGCGCCTCGCGCGCCGACAGCGCAATCTCCGTAAAGTCGCACTCGCCCCGCTCCGCAAACAGCAGTCGCAGCTCCGCCAGCGCTCGCCGCAACACCACAAACAGCGCCTTCGCAACCTCCCATTGATCGTCCGGATACTTCGCCGGCGGCAGCGCCAACACCCCCGCCAGCGCCTCGCACACCTCGTCGCTCTGAATGCTCTGGACTAATTCCTTCAACCGCGCAACATCCGGCTTCGGCATCTGGAAGCCAAGATGATTCGCGCTGAAGCTCGCTCGCCACGCCTTCGCCGGGTCCTTCTCCTTCGGCTTCAGCACCAGCCCAATCAACGCCACCCAATGTTCCAGATGTTCCGCCACCGCCTCCGGAGGATCATGCCTCCCCGCGCAAAACGCAATCGGCGATGGCTGCCCCTGGTACCCCGGCTCGATCCCCAGCCTCGCGGCCAACGCTGTCAGCTCTTCCAAAACCCCCGCAGGCAGCGCGTGCAACGCCCGCGCCAACCCGGCACACACCACGCTCTCGAGCGACCGCTCCAGCTTCACCCGCACCGCGCGATCGAGCTCCGCATCCTCCATCGCGCCGGGCGCAAGCGGCACCAGCTCGCCCCACTGCTCGCGCGTCCTCAACATGCCCACCAGCAGCGTCTCGCAATCGGCCAGACTGCCATCGCGATGCAGCAGCACCGTGCACAGCGCCGCATGCAACGCCGCATCCTCGCCGCCAAGCTGTAGCAGCGTCCTTCGCGCAGCCATCCGGTACAGCGGCTCCGCATCTTCCACCGGCTGCCGAGGCCCGCCCGCCCCCGACAACAACGGCAGCGAATTCGCAATCTCCGCACACACCGAATCAATCGAACGAATGTTCAACCGCGACGGCCTCTCCAGCAGACCCCACCCCAATCGCGCGCTCCGCTCCATCGCCGCCTTCGCCAGCGTGCGTGTCTCGCGATCGAAGTCCGAAGCCTGCGTTCCAACGTCCGTCCCCGCTCGCTGCAACTGCTCCAGAACGCGCTCGCGCAACTCCGCGGTCGCCTTATTCGTGAACGTGATCGCCAGCACTTCCTCAGGCTCTTCGACCGCGTCGGTCCCCAGCAGCTTCAGGTACCGCTGTACCAGCAGCCCCGTCTTTCCCGATCCGGCCGGAGCTTCGACAACGCACGAAGCCCTCGTATCCAGGGCCTTCGCGCGCGCCTCTGCGTCATTGGTTGCAACCGCCCGGGCATCGCCGCTTGCGGTAGGGAAGCGCAGTACCTTACTCACCGCCGTCCTCCGCTTCCTCTTCCTTCGCTCACCATTCCCCATCAGCGATGCCGGGTCCACACGGCACAGCAGCCGCTGCCCGCAGTGCTTGCAGTTCACGTCAAAACTCTTTGGCGCAACATCGGCTCTACCCGCCGCAAAATCCTCGGCCAGCCGCGTCAGCGTCCCGCGCCACTCCTCCGCCATCAACGCAAGGTCTCTCACGTTCGTTCGTGTCTGCGGCAGAATCCCTTCCTCCGCCTGATAGCCATGCCACTTCATCTCCTTCCCCGCGCGCACCTTCGCAAACGCAACGCCCTTCAACTCGCCAGCCTCTGCCAGCAGCGTATAGAGCGGAAGCTGCGGATCATCCGGCCGTGGCCCCGCCCATTGCTTTGGATCCACCGCCGCGCCCGTCTTGTAATCGACCAGCACCATGCCCTCCTCTACCAGGTCGACACGGTCCACGCGAACGTCCAGCGTCAGCGGTCCCACAGTCACCAGTTCTTCCCGCTCCACGTCGGATACAGCGAACGGCCCGCGCCGCAACTCCTGGTCCAGCCACTGCTGCAGCAGCGACCGCAATCGCTGCTTCTGCACCCACAGGTACGCTCGGTCCCATCCATCGCGCACCTGCAGCCGGCTGGGCAGCGCAGCATCCACCGCGCGCATCAGCATCTCGTCCCGCTCGGCGAACGTCATCGCGCGCAGCCTGTCCTGTGTCTTCACCTCGCGCCAGAAATCCTGCAGCACCCGATGCAGCAGGCTTCCGCTCTCCCCCGCATCGAACCCCATCGTTCCGCCCTTCGGCTCTGTCGCTCGCAGACGAAGTTCAGCGAACGCCAGAAACCCGCACGCCGCCTGCAGCTTCAGCACCGCCGATCCTCCTCTCACTTCATGCGACGGCAGCTCCGGAAGCTCACGCTCATCGGCAAAGATCTCGCTCACAACCTCCTCGACCGCCGGCGCCCGCACGCCCAACGCTGCAGCCTCCACGCCCTCAATCTCCAGCTCGCTCAGCAGCGGCGACGGCCGCAGCTTGCCATCCTCATCCTCCGCCGCATAGCTGAACAGCACGCTGCCCGACGATCGCATCAAATCCTCCGTAAGCTTGCGGCTCCGCTCCACTCCAATCGCCGAGTCGCTCCCCGGCATCTTCAGCGCCCGCTGCAGCGTCCACGGCAGCAGCGGATGCACCCTCTCCATCGCTGGCCAGTTCGCATCCGTCGCATGCAGAAACACCACCGCATCGAACGCCGATCCCTCGGCCTCGTTCACGCCCATTACCTGCACCGGCGCGCCCGTCGACGGCGCAGCGAACATCGTCTTCTGCGCCTGCAGCTCCAGCGCCTCCAACGCGCTCGCCAACGCAACCCGCCGCCCGCTGAAGTCCAGCGTCGACAACAGATCCAGCACGCTCTCCCACGCGCGCGTCGCCTCGAACTCCGCTGCCGTCAGCGCGCGGTCTCCCGGCCAGTTCGCCGCCAGCAACACCCCGCGCACAAACTCCATCCACTCCGCATAGCCGCGCGGCCGCTTGTGGTCGCCGCTCCTCTGCACAAACTCCTGCACGTCCCGCAGCCACGCCAGCGCGTTGAACGCAACCTCATCCCGCCGCGCCAACTCCACCACCCCGGCAACATCGAGCTCCGACCGCAGCAGCAACATCCGCCGCAGCCGCCTCGCATCCAATCGCGCCGCCGCATCGCGCGCCCGCGCATCCGTTCCATTGCCACCAAGATACGGCGAGAGCAGCAGGGAACTCACACTCTCCACCGGCAGCGGTCCCTGCGTCCATCGAACCAGCTCCAGCGCATCCACCACCATCGGCAACGACGCCAGCGGAACCCCTCCAGAAAACTCCCACGGTGTCGACGAAAGATCCGCATCAATCGACTGCAGCTCCGGAGCCAGCACCTCGCGGAGCACCCCCTCCAGTGTCGCTCGTTCCTCCGCCAGATTCGGCACCACCACCGCCACGCGCGCAGCCTGCCCCTCCGCTCGACGCACCTCCAGAAACTCCCGAATCCACCGGGCAGCGAGCTGCCGCTCTTCCTCTTCATTCAGCGCAACCACCGAGGCCCTCAACCGCTCTGCCCCACCGGCAGCCTCCAGCCTCCGCTCCCGCACCGCCACGCCGCGCTCCCGCAGCCCCGCCAGCAGCGCCTGCTGCGACGGCAACACTCTCCCAAAACCCACCAGCTCCAACGAGTCCGGCACCACCAGCGCACCCGCCTGCGCATGCTTCAGCAACGCTCCATTCAGCAGCGCCGCCGACAGATACGCTCGCTCCACGCACTCCTTTGAAAACGCCTCCGCCCAGCCAGCAAAGATGCGGCTGTCATACGCCATCGCAAACTCTCGTAACCTGTGCGTCGCGTCATAGTCCGCCGCCAGTTGCCACGCCGTCTGCGCCAGCTCCGCCAGCGAATCCACCGAGCCAATCGACCGATGCGTCGCATCCTCCGCGATGATATGCCGCCACACGCTGTGCTCCTGCGCAGCATTCAGCAGCAGCCGTCCCTCCACCCCATCCACAACCAACTCGCTCCACAACGAGTTCGCCCACTGCGACCAGCTTAGCGCCCGCGCCGGCTCCCACGCCGCTCGCCCGCCCGCTCTCTGCCGCGCGTCAAACGCCGCCCGCATCGCCCGCGCCGCACGCGCATGCGGCAGCAGCAACAGCCCACCTTCTTCCAGCCCATCAAGAAGCTCGGAGAGGGTCGCAGAGGTCTCGGTGAGGTTCGCAGAATGCACGTCTACCGTTATACCCAATCTTCTCCAAAACTTCGCTCCGTCCGGATTTATTCCACCACCAAACCCGTCCCGGCCCTCTCCGTCCACACGCTAAGTAGCAGCAATGCGAGCGCCAGCGCCAACGGCACCACCATCGCCACGCGCAGCGACCCACTCTCGGTCGAAACAAATCCCATCATCCACGGAAACAGCGCAGCCCCCAGGCCCGACACCGCCAGGATGAATCCCGCCTCCCGCGCCGTCGGCCGCCGCTTCATCAGCAGCGCGAACGTCGTCGGGAAAAACGGCGCCAGGCTCAGCCCCAGCAGCACGCAGTACAGCGACAGCAGCGGCCCATGCCGCGTCGTCACCAGCGCCGCAATCAGCACCGCCGACAGCCCCAGCCCGATCCTCTGCAGCGTCGCCTCGCGCATCACCCGCAGTGCCGCCGACGACAGCGCCCGCCCCGCCGTCAGCGCCGACCACAACAGCACAATCGCCGACTGCCCGCCCATCAGCCGCACATCCGAAAACCGCAGCGTGTACGTCGTCAGCCACCCCGTCATGCACGTCTCCAGGCCGCCATACAAAAACAGCAGCAGTCCAAACCGCACCATCAGATTCACCGGCAACGCCTCAGCATCCACGCTCGAAGACTCCGCCGCTGCCGTCGCCTCCCGCGAAGGATTCAGCAACCCTCCCAGCCCCGTCACCACGAACATCCCCGCAAACGTCAGCAGCGGCCCGCGCAGATGAAACCGCGGCAGCACCGCCGCCGCAATCACGCCGCACAGCACCGCGCCCAGGCTCCAGAAGAAGTTCACCGACGCCAGCGCCGACCCCGTATGCTCGCGGTATCGCCTGCCAATCACAATGTTGGTCGACGCAATAATCTGCCCCAGCCCAAACCCACCCACAAACAGGCACGCCGCTCCACTCACCAGTCCACCACTCAGCGCGAACGCCCCAAAGCCCGCTCCGGCAAACGCCATGCCGCCCAGCACGCCCAGCCGCAGCCGCCGCGGCACCGACACGCCGCCCAGGAACGACCCCACAAACTTCGCCGCCAGCAACAGCCCGCCCTGCTGATCCGTCAGCCGCCAGTCATGCAGCAGCGTCGGCAGAATCGGCCCGAGCATCACCGTTCCCAGGCCCGCCAGCAAAAAGCCGATCGCCAGCCACACCACGGACGGCCCCGCCACGCCATCCTGTTGGCTTGGCATTGAAGTTGTCGCCTTCGTCATACGCTCCCACTCCGCTCCTGAAGAGCTGCGTTTCGAAGCAGATGCTACCACGCGCCTCGGAATCCCTGCGCGTCCTCCGCCAGGCCCTGCCCGCGCCCACGGTTATCATGAAGTCAGGGCTCCATCCGCTGCGAGCCTCGAGGAGTTTCATCATGCGTGTTCGCTCGTCCGTTGCCCTGCTCTTGCTCGCCACCGCTGCCGTTACCTTTGGCATCACCGGTTGTCGAGGCACAGCGAACGCCCCCGCCGTCAGCAAGTCCTCCCCGCAGCAATACCCCGTTCGCGGCCTCGTCGTCAGCACCGATCCCACCAACGCCGAGGTCCTCCTCAAGCACGACGCCATCCCCGGCCTCATGCCCGCCATGACCATGGCCTATCGCCTCGAAAATCCCTCCATCCTCTCCGAGCTTCACTCCGGCGACCTCATCACCGCCACGCTGCTCGCCGACCGCGATGCCGACGGTCCCACCAACCTTCGCCTCACCAACATCGTCATCACCGCCCAGGCCCGCCCCGACTATCGCCCCGACGTCAACTACCACGTCCCCGCCAAAGGCGATGTCGTTCCCGACTTCAAGCTGCTCAACCAGTCCAACCACACCATCGATCTCAAGCAGTTTCGCGGCAAGGTCGTCCTCATGACCTTCATCTACACCCGCTGCCCGCTCGCCGACTTCTGCCCTCGCATGAGCCATAACTTCGCCATCATCGACAAGACCCTGCAGGCCGATCCCGCGCTCTACAAGAACACCCACCTGCTCAGCGTCAGCTTCGATCCCACCTACGACACCCCCAAAGTGCTGCGCAGCTACGGCGGAGCCTACACCGGCAACTACACCAGGGAGACCTTCCAGCACTGGGAGTTCGCCGCACCCTCCGTCGCCGAGCTCCCCAGGATGGAGCAGTTCTTCGACGTCGGCGTGACCCCCGGCCCCAATGGAACCCTGCAGCACTCGCTCTCCACCGTCGTCATCGGCAAGGACGGCAAGATCTCTGCCTTCTGGCCCACCAACGACTGGGACGTGAAGGATGTGCTCGCGGAAATCAAAGCCGCCAGCTAGCGATCACCCGGGCACTCGGCAAAACGTTTTACATACACAAGGAGAAGAACATTGGCTAAGTTGACGATCTGGTTTGGAATATTGCTCGCCGTGGTGAGCCTGAGCTTTTGGATAGCGACCGGCAGAACCGAGACCGCGGCCCTGCATCCCGCAGGCGTAGGCGTGCTGCTCATCCTCTGCGGTGCCCTCGCCAACACCGAGAACCCCAAGAAGCGCATGCTCTGGATGCACATTGCGGTGACCTTCGGCCTCATCGGTTTCCTCATCACCGGCATCCGCGCCGCCATCGAGCTCGCCAAGGGCACGGCCATGACCATCAATCCCCTGGGCTTTGATGAGCGCGTGGTCGTCGCGCTGATCTGCCTGGTCTACGTGGCCCTCTGCGTCCGCAGCTTCATCGCCGCCCGCCGCGCCCGCAAGGTCTAGCGGGCCCAGGGCGTAAACTAAGGCTTCATGGCACACCACGGAATGTCCAACATGGGTGGCACCCCTCGCATGCGCGCGGCCGACGCTCCCACCCGCGGAGCCGGCCGCGCCGCCGCCGCCGACCTCACCAAGACCCGCCCCAAGCCCAAGTTCAAAGACATCTGGCCCGAGATCTGGGCGCTCATCCGCCCGCGCCGCTTCCTCCTCCTCGGCTGCTTCCTCCTGATGATCGTCAACCGCACCTGCGCCCTGGTGCTGCCCGCCTCCTTCCGCCCGCTCATCGACCAGGTCTTCAACAAGCATCACTACGCTCTGCTCCCCTGGATCGTCGGCTCCGTCCTCGCCGCCACCCTCATCCAGGGCATCACCTCCTACACCCTCACCCAGCTGCTCTCCAAGGCCGGCCAGCGCCTCATCGCCGAGCTCCGCATGCAGGTCCAGCAGCACGTCGGCAAACTCTCCGTCTCCTTCTACGACGAGAACCGCACCGGCACCCTCGTCGCTCGCATCATGAACGACGTCGAAGGCGTTCGCAACCTCATCGGCACCGGCATCGTCGACTTCGTCGGCGGCGTCCTCACCGCTCTGCTCGCCTTCACCTACCTCATGTATGTCTCGGTCTCCATGACGCTGCTGGCCTTCGTCGTCATGACCGCCTTCGCGCTCGTCCTGCAGCGCGCCTTCAAGGTCATCCGCCCCATCTTCCGCGAGCGCGCCAAGATCAACGCCGAAGTCACCGGCCGCCTCACCGAATCGCTCGGCGGCGTCCGCGTCGTCAAGGGCTATCACGCCGAAGAGAGCGAGTCCCGCGTCTTCGCCGGAGGCGTCGACCGTCTCCTCCAGAACGTCATCTCCTCGCTCACCGCGCAGTCCCTCATGACGCTCTCCTCCACCGTCATCCTCGGCATCGTCGGCGCCGTCGTCATGTACATGGGAGCCCACCTCAACCAGGTCGGCAAGCTCACCGCCGGAGGCTACTTCTCCTACGTCATGATGCTCGCCTTCATGACCGCCCCCATCGTCCAGCTCGTCGCCATCGGCACCCAGCTCACCGAAGCCCTCGCCGGCCTCGACCGCACCCGCGAGATCATGGGCGAGCGCGAAGAGGACGCCGACCCCGCCCGCTCCATCGAGCTCGGCCCCCTCTCCGGCGACGTCCGCTTCGTCGACGTCGGCTTCTCTTACGTTCCCGACAAGCCCGTCCTGCACAACATCAGCTTCGAATCCCGCCCCGGCACCGTCACCGCCCTCGTCGGCTCCAGCGGCTCCGGCAAGTCCACCATCATCTCTCTGATCTGCGGCTTCCACACCGCGCAGACCGGCGCCGTGCTCATCGACGGCCACGACCTCGCCGCCGCCCGCCTGGCCAGCTACCGCCAGCAGCTCGGCGTCGTCTTGCAGGAGACCTTCCTCTTCGACGGCACCATCCGCGAGAACGTGAAGTTCTCCCGCCCCTCCGCCACCGAAGAGGACTTCCTCAAAGCCTGCGCCATCGCGCGCGTCGACGAGTTCGCCGAGCGCTTCCCCGAAACCTACGACACCATCGTCGGCGAGCGCGGCGTCAAGCTCTCCGGCGGCCAGCGTCAACGCCTGTCTATCGCTCGTGCGATCCTCGCCGACCCTCGCATCCTCATCCTCGACGAAGCCACCAGCTCCCTCGACTCCGAGTCCGAAGCCCTCATCCAGGCCGGCCTCAACTTCCTCATGCAGGGCCGCACCACCTTCGTCATCGCCCACCGCCTCTCCACCATCCGCCGCGCCGACCAGATCCTGGTCGTCGAGCAAGGCCACATCGTCGAGCGCGGAACCCACCAGACCCTCTACACCCTCAACGGCCGCTACCGCGACCTCTACGACCGCCAGCACGGCCTCGAGGCCAACCTCTTCCTCGCCCCCGGCGAAGGCGACATCATCCCCGACACAGCGTAAAACAGCGACTCAACCCTGCGTTTGATCGCATATACATGGCATGTACATTGAATGTACAATCGGGCCATGCCGTTGCATATCAACAACCCGGCCATCGAACAAGAGATACGCTCTCTAGCTGCGGACACGGGCGAAAGCCTTACCGAGGCCATAGGCATCGCCGTCCGTGAACGTCGCCGCCGGCTGCGGCCCAGGATTCAGGATCCAGCAACCTATGAAAAAATCATGCGGATCGCGCACCGCGTAGCGAGCCTGCCCGTTCTCGACGACCGATCCAGCGATGAGATCCTTGGCTATGACGAAAACGGACTGCCTACCTAATGGTCATCGATTCGTCTGCAATCATCGCGATTCTCAAGCTCGAAGACGAAGCAGAAATATTTGCGAAAGCAGTCAGCTCAGACCCTGTCCGTCTTCTATCTGCCGCCACCATGGTGGAGATCGGAATCTTCTTGATTGCCCGCTCGGATTCCGCGTACCAGGAGTTCGAGCAACTCGTCGCAGATATCGACATCCAGATTGTCCCGGTAGACGAACAGCAATCGCGTATCGCGCTGGACGCCTTTCGCCACTACGGCAAGGGCCGCCATCCAGCCCGTCTCAATTACGGTGATTGTTTTACCTATGCCCTGGCTAAGCTGTCCGGCGAGCCGCTGCTCTTCAAAGGCAACGACTTCAGCCAGACCGATATCCTCCGCGCCTAGCCCTCCACCCCCAGCTCCCGCAGCACAAACGCGTCGTCAAACGCGATCTCCTTCAGATAGTCATACCGCCCGCTCGCCCCGCCGTGCCCCGCATCCATGTTCACGTGCAGCAGCAGCGGAGCCTCGCCCGTCTTCAGCGTCCTCAGCTTCGCCACATACTTCGCCGGCTCCCAATACATCACCTGCGAATCATTCAAACTCGTCTTCACCAGCATCGCCGGATACTCCCCCGCGCGCAGGTTGTCATACGGCGAATAACTCCGCATGTACTCAAACGCCGCCTGCTCATTCGGATTCCCCCACTCCTCATACTCCGCCACCGTCAACGGCAAACTCGCATCGAGCATCGTGTTCATCACATCCACAAACGGCACATGGCTCACCACCACGCGAAACAGCTTTGGCCGCAGATTCACCACCGCGCCCATCAGCAACCCGCCCGCGCTCCCACCCTCAATCGCCACCCGCCGCGGATCCCCATACCCCTCGCGCAGCAGAAACTCCACAGCCTCCACAAAGTCGGTAAACGTGTTGCGCTTCTCCATCATCTTGCCGGCATCGTGCCACGGATCGCCCAGCTCCCCGCCGCCGCGGATATGCGCATACGCCATCACCACGCCGCGATCCAGCAGCGCCAGCCGGCTAGCCCCAAACCCCAGCGGCAGCGCATAGCCATACGATCCATAGCCATACACATACAGCGGCGACAGCCCATCCTTCGCAAACTTGTCTCGCCGATACACCAGCGACACCGGCACCTCCGTCCCATCCGTCGCCTTGAACCACAGCCGTTCCGCAGCATACCGCGACGCATCGAACCCACCCGGAACCTCGTGCTCCTTCAACAGCGTCGACACCCCGGTCCGCAGGTCATACGCAAACACCGACGGCGGCCGCACCAGCGACTGGTACGCATACCGGTACACCGTCGCCGCAAAGTCCCGATTCACATCCCCATCCGCCTCGTACGCCGGGTCAGGGAAGCGTATCTCCTTCGACTCTCCCGGCAGCCCCTCCTCGCTCAGCGCAAACACCCGCAGCACCGGCAGACCGCGCTCCCGATAACTCGCCACAAAAAATCCGCGAAACAGATCCACATCCTCCAGCGGCGCCTCCTTCTGCTCCGCCAGAATCTCCACCCAGTTCTCTCGCCCCGTCGCCGTTACCGGCGTCCGCATCAGCCGAAACTGCTCGGCCTCATGATTGGTCCGTATATAAAAGAATCCCTCGCGATGATCGACGTCATACTCCTCATCGTCCACCCGCCCCGCCACCAGCTGAAACGCCCCCGCCGGCTCGGCCGCCCTTAGATACCACGTCTCACTGGTCGTATGACTCCCCGCCTCCAGCAACAAATATTCCCGATCCCGCGTCCGCCCCACGCCCACATTAAACCGCTCGTCTTCCTCGTGGAACACCTCCACCGGCGCGCCTCCCAGCACATGACGAAACACCCGGTCCTGCCGCTTGGTCTGCTCATCCTCAGTCGAGTAAAACAGCGTCGCCGAATCCCGCGCCCACACCATCGACCCCACCCGCTCCGCCGTATCCGCCAGCAGTTCTCCCGTCTCCAGGTTCTTCACCGCCAGCGTGTACTGCCGAAACCCGGTGTTGTCGGTCGAGTACGCCAGCAGCCTCCCATCCGGACTCACACTCATCGCCCCCACACTCATAAACGGCTGCCCCTCGGCCAGCACATTCACGTCCAGCACCACCACCTCCTCGTCAGCCTTTCCCACCGGCCGCCGGCAGAACCGCGGATACTGCTTGCCCTTCTCCGTCCGCGTCAGGTACTCCCAGTCCCCATCGCGATAGGGCAGCGACACGTCGTCTTCCTTGATGTGCGACAGGATCTCGTCATACAGCGTCTGCTGCAGCCGCTCGGTCCCGCTCATCGCCGCCGCGGTATAGGCGTTTTCCGCCTCCAGGTACTCCGTCACCCGCGCCGCACCCTTCTCCCGCATCCAGGCGTAATCATCCACCAACGTGGTTCCGTGGATCGGCGTAATCTTCGTCTCGCGTTCGGCAACAGGGGGAACAGGAAGCGTCATCGTCATAAGAACTCCAACCCTCAGCATAAATGTCCCGAGAATGTCCCCGGCGTGTGCAACGCCAACCCGCGCAATCCCCCTCTCACACTAGGTACAGCTCGTAACCCGCGGCATTGCCGCACTTTAATGAGGGACCCCATGAACAGAATCACGAAGTGGATATGTACCGCGGCGCTGGTTGCCGCCGCCAGCCTGCTCGCTCTCCCCGCCCACGCCCAGGCCACCGACCAGGATAAGCAATTCCTCACCAAAGCCTCGCAAGGCGGCTACGACGAGATCCAGCTCAGCAAGCTCGCCGAGACCAAGGCCACCAACCCGCAGGTCAAAGCCTTCGCCCACAAGATGGTCGTCGAACATACCGCCCTCGCCGAGCGCATGCAGCCCTTCGCCCAGGCCTGGGGACTCTCCGCCCCCATGAGCCTCGACGCCGATCACCAGGCCGAGTATGACAAGCTCAACGGCCTCTCCGGCAAAGAATTCGACAAGGAGTACATGAACGTCATGGAGAAGGATCACCACGACGCCCTGAACCTCTTCAACGAAGAGGCGAAGACCACCACCGACGCCAAATTCAAGGCCGCCGTCCTGCACGGCCAGAGCGTTGTAGCCGCCCATACCCACATGGCCGACAGCCTCGGCGCCAAGCTCGGCTAACCAGCCATTCTCCCAACCCCAGCCTCGCCAACACCTTGTCTGCAACTAGCCACAGAAGGCCTCCCACCCCGGAGGCCTTCTGTCCTCCCGCTGCCCTCTGTGGAACTCCCCCATCCCCGCTGGCGTACCATAACCTTGTGACCGCAAAAGGCATTCTCCGCCTCGCCCTCCTTGCCTGCCCGCTCGCCGGCCTCGCCCACGCCGAAGCCCCCGATAAGCTCCCCAAGCCCACCAGCTACGTCTCCGACTTCGCCAACGTCATCGACCCTGCCTCCAAGGAAAACATCGAAGACCTCGCCTGGCAGGTCTACTCCAAGGCCCACGCCACCATCGAAGTCGTCACCGTCAAATCCCTCGACGGCCAGGACATCGACTCCTGGACCTCCACCCTCGAAGACAACTGGAAGGTCGGCCCCAAGGGCACCGACAAGGGCATCGTCCTGGTCTTCGCCATTCAGGATCACAAGGACCGCATCGAGCCCGGCTACGGCCTCGAAGGCATCCTCCCCGACGGCAAGGTCGGCGACATCCGCCGCAGCATGAACGCGCAGCTCGAGGCCGGCCAGTACGGCCCCGCCATCCAGTCCGGCGTCCAGCAGATCGCCAACGTCATCGCAGCCGACGCCGGCGTCACCCTTACCCCTCCCCAGCAGGCCGCGCCCGTCTACAACTATCAGCCCCGCCCGCACCGCACCAACTGGTTCGGCCTCATCTTCTTCCTCATCTTCCTCCTGCTCGCCTTCCGCGGAGGTGGCCGCGGCTGGCTCTGGTTCCTCCTCGGCAACATGATGGGCGGAGGCTTCGGCGGCGGCGGCGGCGGAGGCCGCGACGATGGCTTCGGTGGCGGCGGCGGCGGAAGTGGCGGCGGTGGCGACTTCGGCGGCGGCTTTGGCGGCGGCTCCGGCGGCGGCGGCGCCAGCGGCAACTGGTAAATCCCCTCGCCCGCAGCACTTAGTACACTGTTCTCAGCATTCACAAAGGTTCACAGCAAATGACAACGATAGATGCGAAAGGGAATACATCGATGAAAGCTCTTTGGGTTGTGCTCGGAGTCCTCGGCCTCCTGGTCCTGGTGGTCATCCTGGGCTTCGGCAGCTACGTCTCCACAAAAAACCAGCTCGTCCAGCTCAACGGTGACGTCAACCAGACCTACTCGCAGGTCGACATCGAGCAGCAGCGCCGCATGGACCTCATCCCTAACCTCGTCGCCAGCGTCAAGGGCTACGTCAAGGAGGAGTCCACCGTCCTCACCAACATCGCCAACGCCCGCGCCGGCGTCATCGCTGCCGGCTCCGACCGCGCCAGCAGCATCAAGGCCAACAGCCAGCTCGACGTCGCCATCAGCCCCCTCCTCCGCCTCCAGGAGCAGTATCCCGACCTCAAGGGCAACGACCAGTTCATGCGTCTTGAAGACGAGCTCTCCGGCACCGAGAACCGCATCGCCGTCGCCCGCCGCCGCTATAACCTCTCGCTCGAGGCCTACGACAACAACGTCCAGTCCTTCCCCAACAGCATCTGGGCCAACATGGCCGGCTTCAAATACCGCGACGAGTACTTCAAAGGCAACCCGTCGAACGCCACCGCCCCCACGGTCGACTTCGGCAAGTAACCGCTGTCGGGCGTTGCATTTCCAACCAGGAGGGCAGGGCTTCGGCTCTGCCCTCTTCGTTTCAAACGAAAAAATTCATCATTCTATAAAGAATCTCCCCCACGCAGAATATTTAGCGGATGGTATAAATGTCGGCACACGAGATTCGTCTCGTGAATCCCAACCAAAGATGGAGACACACCATGAGCTCTACTCCAGCCTTAGACCCCAACCAGACTGCCTCGGACTTCGAGGCTGCGGTACACGGGAAGATGCCTGCAGACCAGATTGAAGCAGTCACCACCGCCATGAAAGCTGCCACCACGGGCTATGCCGCGAACGGCAGCATCGCCAGCCTGCTCTTCTATATGAAGATTCAGGTAGGGATCAAGGGCGGCAAAACCTTCAACGGCAATGCTGGCGGGCTAGGATTTCCCGGCGGCGGCGCCCTCTTTGGAACGGTCTACACCAACGACATCAATCGCCTGTACTCCAACACCCACAGCTTTCAATGGCTGGGCACTGCCGTCTACTTCACCGTGAACTTCTTCGATGGAAGCAGCAACTTCCTGGGAACGTTCCAGGCCGGTGCGGTCTCCATCGCAATCGGAACGGGTGGCGGCACCGGTAGCTGGTCCTAAGCCGTCGCCATGGTCGAGGGCCGGTCGGCGTCCTCAGGTCTGCCGGCTAGCCCTTTGCCTGTGTCTTCACCAGGCATCTCTTCTTGAGTGATTCGAGCACTCGTTCGATGGACCAATCCAGCGATTCGCAGCCCGAGACCGTGATCGACGCCCGCGCCTGCGACGGCACCACGTACATCTCCGCCATCGGCCGCGCCGTCGCCTCAAACTGCGCCCGCACGCTCTCCTCGGTCCGCCCCCGCTCGCGCATATCCCGATAGATCCGCCGATTCAGACAAATCTCATTCGGCGCATCCACATACACGCTGAAGTCATACAGCGGCCAAAGCTCCGCGTAATGCAGCGCCAGGATCCCCTCGACAATCAGAAACCCCGCCGGCTCCACCGTCTCGAACTTCCCCGCCACTCGCGTATGCCGCGAGAAGTCATACACCGGCCGCTCGATCGCGCGACCCTCCCCCAGCTCCCGAATGTGTTCAATAAACAACTCGCTCTCCAGCGAGTCCGGATGATCGAAGTTCTGCTGATTCCGCGCATCGAGGGGGAAGTGCGACAGGTCCCGGTAGTACAGATCGAGCGGAAACAGCGTCGCCTTCAGCTCCCGTGCCAGCTCCCTCGCCAGCGTCGTCTTGCCCGACCCCGAACACCCCGCAATCCCCACCACCACCGGCCGCTGCGGAAAACTGATCTGCTCTGCCTGCTTCTCCAAACCCATCCCCTAAGCCGTCGCCGCCGCCACCTGCGGCACCAGCGCCTTCACCAGCGACGTAAACTGCGCCTCCACCCGCCGTCCCATCTCCATCACCTCGGCATGGTCAATCGGCTGATCGAGTACCCCCGCCGCCATGTTCGTCACCAGCGAGATCCCCAGCACCTCAATCCCCATATGCCGCGCCACGATCACCTCATGGACTGTGCTCATCCCCACCAGGTCTGCGCCCAGCGTGCGAAACGCCCGTATCTCCGCCGGCGTCTCATAGCTCGGCCCCAGCACCGCTAAATAGACCCCCTCCGGCAGCGGAATCCCCTGCCGCTCCGCCTCCGCCTTGGCCAGCGCCCTTAGCTTCGGAGAGTACGCCGCCGTCATATCGAAGAACCTCTGCCCCGCGCCCTTGCGCATCCCGAACCGCGCCTCATTCCGCCCCAGCGCCGCATTCGTTCCGGTCAAATTGATATGGTCGCTGATCGCCACCAGCGTCCCCTGGCCATAGCTCTGGTTGATCCCTCCCGCAGCATTGGTCACCATCAGCGCCGTACATCCCAGCAGCCCCAGCACCCGCATCGGAAAGGTCACCTCGTTCATCGAGTAGCCCTCGTACGCATGCACCCGCCCCTGCATCACCACCACACTCACCCCGCCCAGCGTCCCGAGAACTAACTTCCCCGAGTGCCCCTCCACCGTCGACACCGGCCACCCCGGAATCTCGCTGTAGTCAATCGTCGTCGCGCCCTCCACCTGCGCCGCAAAGTTCCCCAGCCCCGACCCCAGAATGATCGCCAGCCGCGGCTCCTCCGTATGCCTCGATCGAACATACTCCGCCGCCGCAAACGCCCGCGTGTAATGGTCCGCCATAACTTCCCCTCACTCCCACTCTACCGAATCAGCATGCTCACAATACTCGCCGACATCAAGTTCGCCATGGTCCCCGCCAGCATCGCCCGTACCCCCAGCTGCGCCAGGTCATTCCGCCGGTTCGGCACCAGCGCCCCAATCCCGCCAATCTGCATCCCGATCGAACCCACATTCGCAAACCCGCACAGCGCAAACGTCGCAATCGAAAACGTCCGCGGCGTCAGCGTCGCCTTGATCTTGCCCAGCTCATTGAACGCCAGAAACTCATTGATGATCGTCCGCGTCCCCAGCAGGTTCCCAATCACCTTGCACTCCCGCCACGGTATCCCGATCAGCCACGCCACCGGAGCCCCCACCACCCCCAGCACATTGTTCAGCGAGTGCGGGAAGGGAATATGCCCATGCCCCCACGCAAAGTTCGAGATCCCCAGCATGATCGCATTCGCCAGCCCCACCAGCGCTACAAACGCGATCAGCATGATCGCCACGTTGAACGCCAGCTGCCCGCCGTCAATCGTCCCGCGCGCAATCGCCCCCACAAAATTCTCGTCCTTGTGCTCCTCATTCGGAGGCATCTTCACCGTACCCGCCGTCGCCGGAACCTCGGTCTCTGGCACCAGCATCTTCGCCACCAGGATCGTTCCCGGCGCCGTCATGATCACCGCGCTCAACAGATCCTTCGCATTGATCCCGAACAGAATATACGCGGCCATAATCCCGCCCGACACATGCGCCATCCCCGACGTCATGATCGTCATCAGCTCACTCCGCGTCGCCCCCGCCAGGAACGGCCGAATCGTCAGCGGTGCCTCCGTCTGCCCCATGAAGATCGATGCCGCCACGTTGGTCGACTCCGCCCCCGACGTCCCCATGGTCCACTGCATAATCCACGCGACCACCTTAATCACCTGCTGCATCAGCCCAATGTGATACAGGATCGCGAAGAATGCGCTCACAAAGATAATCGTCGGCAGCACCGCGAACGCAAACACGCTCAGCGGATTGCTCGGAATCCCCAGGTACCCGAACACCAGCCCCGACCCGTCCGCCGCATGCCCCAGCAGCCCCGTAATCACGCCCGAAACCGTGCGCAGCACCGTCTGCCCATAGCTCCACTTGATCACCGCGAAGGCAAACACAATCTGCAGCCCCAGCCCCCACGCCACCGTCTTCCACCGAATCGCCCGCCGGTTGGTCGAGAAGATATACGCAAGCGAAAGAAACACAACAAGTCCGAGCAGTCCGGTAAATCGTCCCAAGGGCAGGCTCCGATAGTGCAGGCTGGGTGGCGTCAGCAGTAACCATACGCCAACGGGTAGGCAGTAATGGCAGTGTAACGATTCAAGCCGCCATCGGCCAACCCGCCGCACCTCAACAGCGCCATTCCCTGCAACCTCCCTGTCAGCCCCTCGCTGGATGACCGATCGCTCAATACGGGATCGCTTGCTCAGTCAATCGCTGCCACCACCGCGTTCGCCCCGCCGTTGATAATCGACGCTGCATTCGTCTCCGGAATGCCCACATAGATCATCCCCGTATCCGCATTCACCGCCAGCGCCTCCGGAGAGCCGGCCACCGTCACCGTCGACGTCACCGCATTCGCAGCTCCGCCAATCACCGACACCGACGAGCTCTTGTAATTCGTCGTGTATACCGTGTTGGTGCTCGCATCCACCGCCACCGCCACCGGCTCGATCCCCACAGGCACCGTCGCCGTCACCGCATTGGTCTCCCCATTCACCACCGAAACCGAGTTGCTGTCGATATTCGCGACATAAACCGTGTTGGTGACCGGGTTCACCGCGATCGTGCCCGGAAGATAGCCCACCGTCACCGTCGCCGTCACCGCATTCGTCGCTCCATTGATCACCGACATCGTCGAGCTGTTCGAGTTCGTCACATACACCGTGTTCGTCGTCGGATTCAACGCCACCCCCAGCGGGTACGCTCCCACCGTTACCGTCGCCGTCACCGCGTTCGTCGCTCCGTTGATCACCGAGATCGTGCCGGCAAGTTCGCTGATGACGTAAATCACATTCGTCCCCGCATTCACCGCCAGCGCAAGATTGCCCGTTCCCACCGGCACGTTCGCCACAATCGCGTTGCTCGCGCCGCTGACGACCGAGATCGAGCTGCTCGTCATGTTTCCGACGTAAACAGTGTTCGTCACAGGGTTCACCGCCACGTTGCCCGGCACACCCCCGTCCGTCACCGTCGCGGTCACCGTGTTCGTCGCGCCGTCGATCACCAGCAGCGAATTATTGATGGGCGTCGTCACGTAGATCGTATTGGTCGCGGAATTGATCGCCAGGGCATACGGCGCGCCCCCCAGCTGGATCGTCGCCGTCAACGCGTTCGTCGCTCCGTTGATCACCGACATCGTGCCGTCGTTGTTGATCACATACTCCATATTGGTCACCGGATTCACCGCCGCCGCCCACAGGCCCGCCTGCGTGATCAGCTCGGACCCCGCAGGCGGCGTCGAGGGCCCGGAGGGAAGAGTCGGCGGAGGAGCCCCAACGCTCTGCTTCGGGTCGCCAGGATTAAAGCCGCACCCGGCGAGCAGACTGAGGCTGACAACGGTGAGCGCGGCGAGGTCTAGGGCAGATTTGCGGCAACGCATCGTGAGGCTCCTTGATGAACACTCTCTGGCTTCATTCCCTGTGAAATGAAGGGTAATCCAAAATAACATCACTAATGGATTTGAGATTGTTACCATAGTAATACCACGAACCAAGTCTCCAACGTCCAGGCACAGAATCTGCCGCGACGCCCCCGCCCTCCCCACTCTCCAGTGAAGCTTTCTTGGTTCGCCAGAAGCTGGCGTTGGGCGAATACCGGTCAGAGAACGCATCGAGCACCATGCCTCCCGGCAGATCCCCAAACGCGCTGGACCGTCCCCTTACCGGCCCCGGCTACACCAGCCGCTCACCGGCAGCGCCATCAAACCTGGCGATGTCGCCAGCCTGGCCGCCTTCGGACCCCCCTGAACACCGCCCTCCACCCCGCGGCATCCCCGCCGTATTCTTTTCCCCCGCGACTCCCGGTTGCCAGAAGGGTTAGCATGGTATACTAACGTTGGTCGTCGAATACGATTGGTCTATTTGCTTGTTCCGGCTCTACCGCTCTACACGCAAACAACACCAACATTGCGTTCAGCGGTACATTGCTTTAAGAGGAACAAGAATAATGGAACAGGGAACAGTAAAATGGTTTAACGATGCCAAGGGCTTCGGATTTGTCAGCCGCGAAAACGGCGACGACGTCTTCGTGCATCACTCCGCCATCCAGAGCAACGGCTTCCGTTCGCTCCAGGAAGGTCAGCGCGTTCAGTTCAACGTGGTCAAGGGACCCAAGGGCTGGCAGGCCGAGAACGTTCAGGCTCTCTAATTGATCTTGCAGTAAGCCGAAGGGGCGGTTCGTCAAGAACCGCCCCTTCGCTTTTTTCCCCCTCCATCGCTGCACCATCCCGTTGCCCCTGGTTCCCGCTCCGCAACGTGACGCATCACCTTCTTCACATCTTTACCCGTCACAAATCACACCTGCCCTGCGTTGATTCCATCCCGCAGGCAGCTAACGTTTTGAGTCCCTACCGACTCTGGAGCGTGCATGACCACCCCAACCACCACCCCCGCCCCCACCCCGATCGAGAGCAAATACCACCTCAAGACCCTCCACGCCGACATCGATCTCTACGACCGCCGTCTCGCCCACCTCCTCAAGTACGAGGTCTTCGCCACCGAGGCCGCCCGTGCCGCCGCCGCGCGCAAGATCTCCCTCAAGCGCGATCCTCTCGCCGCGACCGCCAAACGCCTCGCCGCCGAAGGTGTCGAGTTCAAAGAGAGCGAGCTCCCCCGCTCCTTCCGCCCCGAAGGCGTCCCCGCTCCCATCGAAGCCAGGCTGCCCGAGCCCGAACCCGTAGCACCCGCGGCTGCTCCCCACAACCCCCTCGAGAACCGTTCCGCCCGCCGCCAGGGTTCGCCCTACGCCGGAACCTCGCTCGACTGGGAAAAGTCCGTCCAGCACTACATGCAGAACAAGGCCGCCAAAGCCTAGCGCAGCGTTCTTGCGCCACCTCGGCTCGCAGCGCTGAGAGCCAGCGCAATCCACCGCGCCCTCAGCCTGCCGCCGTCACCACCTCGCGCACCAGCGGCAGCCGCTCCCGCTTCACCGCCCCAATCTCCACCGTGGCCTCGAGCATCCGGTACGGCTCCTCGATCAACCCCTCGTCCTCGCTGAACAGCGTAAACAGCGCCTGCCCGGCCTCCACCCGGTCGCCGATCTTCGCGTGCGACTCAATCCCCGCATGCGCACTCACCGGATCCCCCGGCCGCGCCCTCCCCGCGCCCAGCCGCTGCACCGCCCAGCCCACCTCCTTGCAGTCCATCCCCACCAGGAATCCATCGCGCGAGGCCCGCAGCACCCGCATGGCCTGCGGCTTGTGAAACGCCGCCGGATCCTCGAACACCCTCATATCCCCACCCTGCGCCGCCACAATCTTCAGCCACGCCGCATACGCCGCCCCCGTCTGCAAAATCTCATCCGCCAGCGCCGCTCCCTCTTCCGGCGACCCCGCCCGTCCCGCCAAAAACAGTCCCCACCCGCTCAGCGCATTCGAAAGCTCAATCAAATCCGCCGACATCCGATGCCGCACGCCCTTCAGGATGTCCACGCACTCCCACACCTCCACCCAGTTCCCGGAGAAGCGTCCCAGCGGCTCATCCATCGCCGTCAGCAGCGCCACGGTCTTCGTTCCCGCCGACTCGCCGGTGGACACCATCAGCTCGGCCAGAAACCGCGACCGCTCCTCCGTCGGCATGAAGGCTCCCGATCCCACCTTCACATCCAGCACCAGCCCGCGCAGGTCCTCGGCCAGCTTCTTGCTCATAATGCTCGCGCAGATCAAAAACGGAGACTCCACCGTCCCCGTATGATCCCGCATCCCATACAAAATCCGATCCGCCGGCACCAGCCGCGGCGTCTGCCCCACCAGCGCCGCATGCGTCTCGCGCAGCACCTCGCCCATCCTCACCAGCGACAGCTGCGAATCAAACCCCGGAATCGTCTCCAACTTATCCAGCGTCCCTCCCGTATGCCCCAGCGACCGCCCCGAGATCATCGGCACCGAAATCCCGCCCTCCATCCCCGCCGCCGCCCACACCGGAGCAATCAGCAGCGAGCTCTTATCCCCCACCCCACCCGTCGAGTGCTTATCCAAAGTGAATGTATCGAATCCCGAAGCATCAAACGTCTCCCCCGAGAACCGCATCGCCCGCGTCAAATCCCCCAGCTCCCGCAGCGACAGCCCCCGCTGAAACACCGCCATCAAAAACGCCCCCAGCTGCGCGTCGGTGATGGTCTCCGTTATGTCCTCACCCGCCGTACGCGCAGCGCCCTCCCCACTCCGCACCACGGCCCTCACCAGCCACTCAATCTCCGCCGTCGACAACTCCCCGCCATCCCGCTTCTTCAACAACACATCCATCGCATGCATCCAACCACACTCCTCATCCCGAACCTGTTTTACGTTGCGAACCTTGGCGCCCTTCTTCGCGCCCGTTGCGTCAAAGCCCTTCAGCTTCTACCCCAGAAACTCGGCCCGAAACGCATGCGGCAGCAGCTCCCCCAGCGTGGTCTCCTCCGCCCCATCCTCGCCCGGATACAGCACCACCATCGCATCCGCGCCAAACTCACTCAGCGTCTGCCGGCAGGCTCCGCACGGCATACTCGCCGCATGATTCAGATTCGCCACCGCCACCGCCCTCACCCGAATCCCCGGCCCCCGCTCCGCCACCGCCCGCGCAATCGCCCCCTGCTCCGCGCAGCTGGTCAGCCGATACGAACAGTTCTCCACGTTGCACCCCGTCACCACGGCTCCATCCTCCAGCAGCAGCGCCGCCCCCACCCGAAACTTGCTGTACGGCGCATACGCCTGCTCCGCCGCCTTCGCCGCCAACTCCCTCAGCCTCGCCTTCTCCGCCTCACTCACCACGTTCGCACCCTCGACCCATCTTCTATATCCTCATTCGTAAGTCGTCTAGCGTAGCCCGTTCTCCCCTCCATCGCAAGCACCCCACCCCACCGGAGTCTCCCGTGCCCCACCTCCTCCGCACCGCCTCGCTCCTCGCCCTCCTCGCCACCACCACCCTCGCCACAACTCTAGCCCCAGCCCAGACTCCCACCCCCGCCGTACGCGCAGTACCCCCCACCCGCGACCCCCACACCCCCGGCTACGTCCCCGCCACCCAACTCCCCGACGACACCCTCCCGCCGCCCAACGCCGCCGGAAACTACATCCTCGGCCCCACCCACACCCCCGCACCCGAATCCCTCCCCAACCCCGCCATCCCCCACGGCACCCTCACCACCATCACCATGTCCTCCGCCGACAGCCACTCCTACCCCGGCATCGCCCGCGATCCCGGCACCTTCGGCACCCCCGACCCCGCCAACCCCGCCAAGCTCATCGTCACCACCAGCCACCCCGCCCCCTACACCCGCACCGTCACCGTCTACGTCCCCGCCCAGTACGTCCCCGGCACCCTCGCCCCCTTCATCGTCGGAGCCGACGGCCCCGACCCCCTCCTCTTCACCGTCCTCGACAACCTGATCAGTGAGCAAAAGCTCCCGCCCATGATCGCCATCTCCATCCAGAACGGCGGCGGCGACGCCCAGGGCTCCGAGCGCGGCCTCGAGTACGACACCATGTCCCCCCGCTACGCCGAGTTCGTCGAGCACGAAGTCCTCCCCCTCGTCGAGTCCCGCGCCCACGTCCGCCTCTCCCACGACCCCAACGCCCGCGCCACCATGGGCGGCAGCTCCGGAGGCTCCTGCGCCCTCATCATGGCCTGGTACCACCCCGACCTCTACCACCGCGTCCTCACCTACTCCGGCACCTACGTCAACCAGCAGTGGCCCTGGAACCCCGCCACCCCGCAAGGCGCCTGGGGCTTTCACACCACCCTCATCCCGCACTCCCCGCGCAAGCCTCTCCGCCTCTGGCTCGAGGTCGGCGACCGCGACCTCTACAACCCCAACGACATGCGCGACGGAATGCACGACTGGGTCGTCGCCAACGAAGACATGGCCCGCGTCCTCGCCGCCAAACACTACCCCTACCAATTCCTCTTCGCCGTCAACGCCGGCCACGTCGACCACGCCGTCCGCGCCCAAACCCTCCCCGAAGCCCTCGAGTGGCTCTGGCAGGGCTATCCCCGCTAGCTCTCCCTCGCGGCCCCGCACGTATACTGATCCCGCTCCACAGCCCAACCCCCGAGGCCCCACCGATGCCGTCCTTCGACTATGACTACCTCATCGTCGGCTCCGGCTTCGGTGGCAGCGTCGCCGCCCTGCGCCTCACCGAAAAAGGCTACAAAGTTCTAGTCGTCGAGATGGGCCGCCGCTGGACCCCCGACAATCTCCCCAAAACCAACTGGCACCTCAATCGCTACCTTTGGAAGCCGCGCCTCGGCCTGCGCGGCTTCTTCAACCTCCGCTTCTTCCGCCACGTTCTGGTCCTCCACGGCAACGCCGTCGGCGGTGGCTCCATCACCTACGCCAACACCATGCTCGTCCCGCCCGACACCCTCTGGGACCACGGCACCTGGGCCGGCCTCGACGACTGGAAGAGCATCATGCCCGCCCACTACGCCACCGCCAAGCGCATGCTCGGCGTCGTCCCCAACCCCATCCTCGCCCCCGCCGACCGCAAGCTCCAACACATGGCCATCGCCGCCGGCGTCGCCCACACCTTCTACCCCACCGACGTCGCCGTCTATCTTCGGCCCGCAAGGCACCCCACCCGGCACCCCCTCCCCCGACCCCTACTTCAACGGCGAAGGCCCCTCCCGCCAATCCTGCATCGCCTGCGGAGGCTGCATGGTCGGCTGCCGCCACAACGCCAAGAACACCCTCGACAAGAACTATCTCTACCTCGCCGAGAAAAAGGGCGCCCGCATCCTCGCCGAGACCAAAGTCATCGACGTCCGCCCCCTCAACGCCCCAATCGACCGTACCGCCGCAACGAACCATACCGCCCCATGACCTACCGCCGCAGCGAACCATACATCCCCACCAGCCGGCACCCACGGCTACGAGGTCTTCACCCAGTCCTCCCGCGGCTGGTTCAAAGGCCCCACCCAGCGCATCACCGCCCGCGCCGTGATCTTCGCCGGCTCCTCGCTCGGCACCCAGGACCTCCTCTTTCGCCTCAAACAAAAAGGCTCCCTCCCCAACCTCTCCAACCAGCTCGGCCACCGCGTCCTCACCAACGCCGAATCCCTCATCGCCGTCCGCTATCCCGGCACCTCCGACGACCTCTCCGCCGGCATTGCCATCGGCTCCGGCATCTACATCGACGCCCACACCCACATCGAAGCCGTCCGCTACCCCCGCGGTTCGGACGCCCTCAGCCCCCTCGCCACCCTGCTCGTCCACGGCCGCCCCGGCCCCTCCCGCATCCTCACCTGGCTCCGCACCCTCGGCCTCCAGTTCTTGAAGTCCCCCTTGCGCACCCTGCGCGCCCTCCAACCCTTCGGCGCCTCCCACGAAACCCTCATCCTGCTCTGCATGCAGGCCATCGACAGCCCTCTCACCATGCGCCTCAAGCGCCCCTGGTACTGGCCCTTCACCAGGGTCCTCACCACCGCCGGCGACCCCATCCCCACCTACATCCCCGCAGCCAACCGCTTCGCCGAGCTCGGCGCCCAGGTCACCGGCGGCGTCCCCTGCACCACCCTCACCGAGATCCTCTTCAACATCCCCATGACCGCCCACTGCCTCGGCGGCGCCGCCATGGCCGACACCCCCGCCCGTGGCGTCGTCGACCGTCACCACCGCGTCTTCGGGTACGCCAACCTCTACATCTGCGACGGCTCCGTCATCAGCGCGAACCTCGGCGTCAACCCCGCCCTCACCATCACCGCCCTCACCGAGCGAGCCATGCAGCACATCCCCCCCAAGCCCTCGTAAGCCGCCGCCGACGCATCCTGAGCCACGCGAACCCTCCCGCCGTCTGGCCCATGTCCCCGGACCCCCTCGGACACCGGGTGCCCCATATCTCGATTCTGAGATGTGGGCATCGCGCGAAAGCGCGACCGCTCCGGCCCATGCCGGCCTCACCCCACCTCTCCAAACCCTCGCCGTCTGCGCCAGACAAAAATAAATCCCCTGGACCACCCCAAAAAACAACCCAAAATCCGCATGTCAACCCCCCACCAACCCTCTAACCCACAAAACCCACGTCCCTATTGCCGATTTCTCTTTCCCCAACCTGGCATACTACCCCCCGCCGGCGGCCTACAATGGAAGTAGACCCACAACGATTGAATCCCACGCCGGCCGCGCCGGCCGAACCGTTTGAAGGGGTACTTTGGGATATAACCATCATGAATACAATAACTTACAAGCAAAACGTACCTCAAGATGCCGGTACTTTGCCATCGAACCCATTTCGTTTGAACCGCTTACAGGATAAAAAGTAAAAGAGGGGGGAGGGGGGACCCCCAACCGGTGCCTCCTCGCCAGCATCCAATCAACGGCAAATCAAACCTTCGCCGTCCGCGTAGGACTCCAACCAACGGCAGCCCGGAGCCGCATCGTTGAAACCCCCAGCCAAGCCCACACCGGCCAGGAAACCCCCAGCCAGACCCAAGGCCAAACTCTCGCCGTCCGCGCAGGACGACGGGCTGCAACTCTTTCACCCCATCACCGCCGACTGGTTCCGCTCCACCTTCGGCTCGACCACCGCTCCGCAGCGCGAAGGCTGGCCCGCCATCGCCCGCGGCGACAGCACCCTGATCCTCGCCCCCACCGGAACCGGCAAAACCCTCACCGCCTTCCTCTGGTGCCTCAATCGCCTCATGTTCTTCGGCCCCGTAACACCCGGCTGCAAGGTCCTGTACATCTCCCCCCTCAAGGCCCTCGCCGTCGACGTCGAGCGCAACCTCCGCGCCCCCCTCGCCGGCATCGCCGCCCTCGCCGCAGCAGCGCGGAACCCCCGTCCACCCACCCACCATCAGCATCCGCACCGGCGACACAAAACCCAACGAACGCGCCCGTTTTAAGCGAAATCCCGGCGAAATTCTCATCACCACGCCCGAATCGCTCTACCTTCTGCTCACCTCCAACTCTGACGAAGCGCTCCGCACCATCGAGACCGTCATCCTCGACGAGATCCACGCGCTGGTCCCCACCAAGCGCGGCGCTCACCTCATGCTCTCCATCGAGCGCCTCGAAGCCCTCTGCAACCGCCCCCTGCAGCGCATCGGCCTCAGCGCCACGCAGCGCCCCCTGGAAGAAGTCGCCCGCTTCCTCGGCGGCGCAACCGCCAGCACCACCACCCATTCGGGCACCCCACATCTCGCCTCTGAGATGTGGGCCGAATCGCCTCAACTGCCGGACAAAGCCTCGGAATCACTGGCCGTTCGCTTCCGCCCCGTAACCATCATCAACGCCGGAGCCCGCAAGCGCCTCGACCTCAGCGTCCAGGTCTCGGTAGAAGACATGGCCACGCTCGGCCCGCTGAATCCTCCCGACGATCCAGCGGCACCCCAAACAAACCAGCATCTGGCAATCCATCCACCCGCGCCTTCTGGAGATCATCCGCAGCCGCACCTCGACCCTGATCTTCGTCAACGCCCGCCGCACCGCCGAGCGCATGGCCGGAGCCATCAACGAGCTGGCCGGCGAACCGCTCGCCCGCGCCCATCACGGTTCGCTGGCCGCAGCCCAGCGCACCGAGATCGAGGAGCTCCTCAAAGCCGGCCAGCTCCGCGCCCTCGTCTGCACCTCCTCCCTCGAGCTCGGCATCGATATGGGAGCCATCGACCTCGTCATCCAGGTCGAAGCCCCTCCCAGCGTCGCCAGCGGCCTGCAGCGCATCGGCCGCGCCGGCCACCAGGTCGGAGCTCCCTCCACCGGCATCATCTTCCCCAAGTACCGCGCCGACCTCCTCGCCTGCGCCGCTGTCACCGAAGCCATGCACCTCGGCCACGTTGAGTCCACCCGCTTCCTCCGCAACCCTCTCGACGTCCTCGCCCAGCAGATCGTCGCCACCATCGCCCACCCGCCGCTTCCTCCCCTCGAGGCCGAGCTCCGCCGCAGCCGCTCCCGCACGGCCGAAGACGAGTCCCCCGGAATCTCCCACGCCGCGCTCCTCGCCCTCATCCGCAGCGCCGCTCCCTTCGCCACCCTGAGCCTTACCGCCTTCAACGGCGTCCTCGACATGCTCTCCGGCCTCTACCCCTCCGACGAGTTCGCCGACCTCCGCCCCCGCATCACCTGGGACCGCACCCGCAACTGGCTCACCCCCCGCCACGGCTCCAAGCGCATCGCCATCCTCAACGGCGGCACCATCCCCGACCGCGGCCTCTACGGCGTCTTCCTCGCCAACACCGACAAGCCCGTCCGGGTCGGCGAGCTGGACGAGGAGATGGTCTTCGAGGCCCGTGCCGGCGAGACCTTCGTCCTCGGAGCCTCCACCTGGCGCATCGCCGAGATCACCCACGACCGCGTCCTCGTCACCCCCGCCCCCGGCGAGCCCGGCAAGATGCCCTTCTGGCACGGCGACCGCCCCGGCCGCCCCCTGGAGTTCGGCCGCCGCATCGGCGCCCTCATCCGCGAGCTGCGATCAATGCCTCCCAGCGCGGCGATCACGAAACTCACACGGGAACACGATCTCGATGCGCAGGCCGCAGAGAATGTGTTGCGGTACATCGCCGACCAGGAACTTGCGACGCAGCTCGTACCGGATGACCGGACCATCGTCATCGAGCGCGTCCGCGATGAGCTGGGCGACTGGCGCGTCTGTGTCCTGACCCCGTTCGGCAGCCTCATCCACGCCCCCTGGGCCATCGCCGCATCCGCAAAGATTACTGCCTCTGGTCTCGAAGTCGAAAGCATGTGGACCGAAGATGGGTTCGTTCTGCGTTTCCCGGATTCCGACTTGCCGCCCAATGTAGCTGTTGTGTTGATGGATCCCACAGAAGCAGCAGAGCTCATAACGCGGGAGCTTGGCTCTACCGCATTATTTGCCGGTAGGTTCCGCGAGGCGGCTTCCCGCGCACTGCTGTTGCCTCGACGCCGCGCGGAAGGCAGGGCGCCGCTTTGGCAGCAGCGCAAGAGGGCCTCCGATTTACTGACTATTGCTGCTCGCTATCCTGCCTTTCCCATCCTCTTAGAAGCATATCGAGAGTGTTTGCGAGATGTTTTCGACATGCCTGCACTGATGGAAATCCTGGATGCGGTACAAAGTCAATCCATCCAGATCCATGTTGTGGACTCTCGCACGCCATCTCCTTTTGCCAGCGCATTGCTCTTTGGCTATGTGGCGAACTTCATCTACGATGGCGACGCGCCGTTAGCCGAGCGACGTGCTCAAGCGCTTTCCATCGACCAGGACCAGTTGCGCGAGCTATTGGGAGATGTTGACCTGCGGGAACTCCTGAACCTCGGGGCGATCGAAGAGACCGAGGAACAAGTACAGTGTCTTGCCGACGCCTACAAGGCGCGCAACCTCGACGGTATCCACGATCTTCTGCTGCGGTTGGGCGATCTCTCGTGGAGTGAACTCAGCGTGCGCGTTGAAGATATCGATCTTGCGATGACGATGGATAAGCTCATCCGGGCTCGTCGTGTACTGGAAGTGGACCTCGCCGGCACCAAGAGATTCATTGCAATCGAAGACGCGGCAAGATTCCGCGATGCTTTCGAAGTTCCAATGCCGGCCTGGCTACCCAAGGCATTCCTGGGGCGAACGAATGACGCGCTACTCGATATCGTGAGGCGTTATGCAAGAACACATGGCCCATTCACCACACTCGATATCGCACAGCGTTATCGGTGGCCACTGGCTGATATCGAAGCTGCACTGCAAAGGTTGGTAGGCATGGGGCGCGTGGCTGAGGGAGGTTTCAGGCCAGAAGGACTCAACCGCGAATGGATCGACGCTGAAGTTCTCAGAGTGATACGCCGGAAATCTCTGGCAAAGCTACGCAAAGAGATTGAGCCAGTGGAACAGAGCGTATTTGCACGACTGATTACGCGTTGGCAGGGCGTGGTGCAGCCACGACAGGGTCTGGATGCTCTGCTGGATGTAATCGAATCCCTGCAAGGTGTACCTCTTGCGGCGAGTCTGCTGGACACTGAGATCTTCCCCGCGCGGATCAGCGGGTACAGGCCCGGAGATCTGGATAAGCTCATCTCCGCCGGCGAAATCGTCTGGGTGGGTTTCGAACCCGTGGGAGAGCACGACGGACGGATCGGCTTGTACCTGGCTGAAAAATTACCGCTATCTCTGGCCTCCGCGCATCACTCCTGGTGATGTCGAACTGGGTCAACGCGCGTCGCAGATCATCGAATATTTGCGCGCGAATGGCGCATCATTCTTTCAGTCGCTCCATGACGGCATCGGTGGAGGCTATCCAGGGGAGACGCTGGACGCTCTATGGTCGCTGGTGTGGCGGGGTCTGTTGACCAATGATGCATTCCACGCGTTGCGGTCCTATTGTGAGCGATCATCCGGTAGTAGTCGCACGTCAACGTCTGCGCGACGAGTGCACGCTCAGAGGGAATTTCGCAGTCAGGAGGACAACGCCTCCAACTGCGCAAGGTCGATGGAGTTTGAATGCAACTGCGTTTGAGCAGGTACCAGACGGCTCCGATCGTGAGACAGAGCGGAGCCATCAGCATCGCCCTGCAATTATTGGCTCGCTACGGCATCGTCGTCCGGGAAACAGCGAATATCGAAAATCTGCACCGGGGATTTTCTGCAATCTATGAAGTGACTGAAAGCGCTAGAGCAAAGTGGTCGTGTGCGACGTGGTTATTTCGTTGCGGATCTGGGAGCAACGCAGTTCGCACTCCCGGCTGCCGTGGAACTACTGCGCTCCTTGCGCATCGGTGGGACTGAATTATGAAGGAGATGGTGTGCTCTCGGCGACAGATCCGGCGAATCCATATGGCGCGCTTCTTCGTTGGCCAGTTGCGACCTGAATCCAATTCATTGTTGACGCGAAGTGTGGGTGCACGGGTAGTCCTCATTGACGGTCGTCTCTCAGCGTATCTGCGGCGCGCCAATCCGAGTATCCAGGTTCTGTTGCCAGACGAGGAGCCCGCGCGATCTCAGGTGGCGCGGATTCTGGCCGAGACGCTCGTAATGGGTGCGAAGCGCGATATGGAGGCCGGAGAACTCTCGAGAACGCAGTGGTATGTTGATCAGTCAGGTGAATGGGATCGAGGTACATAAACATCCCATCGCGAATTTCTTCTTGACGCCGGCTTCCGGGCATCCCCTCGTGGGTCTCAACCTGCAACGAAGTGCCGTCACGGTTCAAAGGATCTTCGCGGATCGAGGGCATCCGCTGGATAGAGCGAAGACTCGTGAGCCTTTGGGTGCCTGCAGTTTCAAGTGGATTGCGATTGCGGTGGTAAGTATGCGGGACAGATTATTGTGGTGGCTGATCTTTCGGTTTGTCTTTACCCGTTCCGAATATCTTCTGCAATAGATTGCGATGCTTCGTTGTATCGGCCGGCTGAGCATCGGCATCGGCGGTGGAGCGGCGGGAGTCGCAGACTTTCCCGGTAAAGAAACCGAAGATACGGCTGCCAAGCGATTGTGAGTCCTCCCCCATATGAGAACAGGTGCTTTGGGGCGCAGCTCCTACAAGAAATGCTGCCGAGAAGGAATTGTTCGGGCAAGAATCGTCGGCGATCAGATCGGTGGCTCTGTCGATGCGGAGCACCTCAACGCCGCTGGGGGCTGGGCCCAAGGGCTTCATGTCCGAGTACTGCGGGATTCGGATGGCGCGGTTCATGAACTCTGCCCAGAGAGGTGCAGCAGCATCAGCGCCCTGGATCTTGATATCGGTGTAGTCGTCGTTGCCGATCCAGATGACACAAAGGAGATTGGAGGAGTAGCCCGCGAACCAGGAATCATGCTCCGTGCCGGTCTTTCCCGCGGCAGGAGCCGTGAAGCCGTGCAGGCGCACAGTCGACCCGGTGCCGTAGGTCATAACACCTTCCAGCAAGGACTGTGTCAGGAAGGCGGCGCGAGGATCGAGGACCTGTTTGGCTTCCGGCGCGAAGTCGGCGACGATGTCGCCCTGGGGGTTACGGACGCTGGCCAGGACCCAGGGTTTGAGATGGACGCCGTTGTTGGCGAAGACGGTATAGGCGCCGGCCATTTCGAGAGGTGTCGCGTTATAGGTGCCGATAGCGACCGAGGGCGTTCCGCGCGCGTTGACGATGCCCGCAGAGCGGGCGAGAGCGGCGACGTTATCGTATCCGACCATCTGGGCGAGCGCGATCGTGGCGATGTTGAGAGAGTGGGCGAGCGCGTCGAAGGCGGTGACCATTCCCGGATATTCACCCTTCACGAAGTTGCCCGGGCTGTACGACTGACCGTTGGTGCCGAAGTCCTGGGGGTCATCGTTGAGTTTGGTCAGGGCCGTAAAGACTCCGCTGGAGCCGAGGTTCGTACCGTCAAGAGAGGTGTTGTAGGCAGCGGCGTAGACAAAGGGTTTGAAGATAGAGCCGGTAGGACGCTCGGCGAGAGCATGGTCGAGTTGGGACTCGCCGTAGTTGCGGCCGCCGACCAGCGCAAGAACCTGGCCAGTGTGCGGATTGAGCGCAATGAGGGCGACCTGGGGATAGGTAATGTGGCCATCAGGCGCGTAGTCCTTGCTGAACTTGTCCCCCTTCTTATGGTGAAGGAGGAAGTAGCGGTGACGGACCAGCTCATCAACATTTTTCATACCCGCATCAACGGCAGCGGCGGCGGCACGTTGAAGCTCGGGATCAAGCGAAGTGTAGATACGCAGGGCTGAATGGGCGATATCGGAGTCGCCGAGACGCTGCACGATCTGATCATGAACCAGGTCGACGAAATAGGGCGCTTCGCTTGCGTCGGCATCCGGAGGCGCGAGGCGTATCGGCTCAGCCTTGGCCCGTTCGGCCTGTTCCTGCGAAATGGCACCGGTCTCGACCATCGAATCGAGGACAATATTTCGCCGTTCCATGGCTCGGTCTGGATGCCGGTAGGGAGCGAAGTAATTGGGTCGCTGGATCATGCCCGCGAGCAATGCACACTCTGCGAGATCAAGCTGGCGCAGATCCTTACCGAAATACGCCTGAGCAGCTTCTCCGAAGCCGTTGATGGCGAAGGATCCACGTTGTCCCAGATTAATTTCGTTGGCGTACATCTCGAAGATCTGCTGCTTATTGAAGCGAGCCTCGAGTTGATAGGTAATGACCACCTCGGCAAGCTTGCGCGAGTAGGTCTTCTCGGGGGTGAGAAAGAAGCCGCGAGCCAGTTGTTGCGTGAGCGTGGACCCACCGCAGTTCATGCGGTGAGCGATCAGGTCCTGAACAGCGCACTTTGCGGTGCGTACATAGTTGATGCCGGAGTGCTCAAAAAATCGGCGGTCTTCGATCGCGAGAACAGCTTGCACCATGTTTGGCGGAATCTGGCTATAGGTGACCAGCCGGCGTTTGGTGCGGTTCTTATCTTCAGATAGCGCCGTGATGAGTTGCGGCTCAAGTTTATAGGCGGACAACGCAGCGCCATTTTCCGCAGTGATGCTTTGGACCTGGCCGCCGGTCGTTGTGATCGTGGCGCCATCCATCGCGAGATAACTTTGCGGACCAGGCTTGATCAGGATCGAATCGCCGCGAAGCTCGTAGCTGCCCAACGCTGGGTTGACGTTGTACCCGGCGCGCCGCAACGATGCGGCAATGGACGAGGCCGAGAGTTCCTGTCCCGGCCGGACCTCCTGGGGGGCAGCGTAGACCTGGGCGACGGGAGCAAAGAGGGGACCCTTGGCAAGCCGTTCGGCAACCAGGCCGCGATATTCATAGTAGAAATAGCCGAAGATCGATGCGCCGATCAAAATAAAGACCAGCACGAGCACGAGCGCTGCGCGCAGGAGCTTCCAGGAGAGGGAATGAGTGTTGCTGCTACCGAGTTTGACTTTAACAGGCATGGAAATCGATTCGAAAGACCCTATTGCTTGGACGCCGCAAGCAGCGATACAAGGTGTTCGGCGACGGAATCAATTGCGAGATCTTTCGTTGTCTGGGTGAGGCGGTCAACCAGTTCGACTTGCCCGTCGGCGAGTTTCTTGCCGATGTTGATTCGATACGGAACCCCGATGAGCTCCGCATCCTTGAACTTCACTCCAGCGCGTTCGTCACGATCGTCCAGTAGTACGTCGATCCCGGCGCGGTCCAGTTTCACGGCGAGATCTTCGCCAGCCTGCAGCAGCTCGGGTTCACGCACATTGGTGATGGTCACGATGACTTCGTACGGAGCGATAGAAACAGGCAGAGTGTATTGTTCGGTCGCAGATTCTGCAGCGAACTTCGCCGCGCTGGATTCCATCGCGGCGGTCAGGATGCGTTCAATGCCGATGCCGTAACAGCCCATGATCGGCATCACCTCTTTGCCGTTCGCGTCCAGGACACGTGCGCCCATGCTTTCGCTGTACCGGTAGCCGAGCTTGAAGATGTGGCCGATCTCGACGGCTTTGCCGAGACGCAGCGGTTGGCCACCGATCGGGTCAAGCTCCCCCTCATTGATGTTGCGAATGTCGGCGATCAACGTCGGCGTGAAGTCGCGGCCAGGGGTGACGTTGCGGTAGTGGTAGTCCAGCTTGTTCGCTCCGGCAACGAGATTGGAGCGGCCTTCGAGACCCAGGTCCATCGCGACGATGGTCTTCAGACCTTCGCCGGGGTTCTCTCGCAGGACGCCCTTGAGCTTCGCGAGTTCTTTGCCCGAATTAAGGCCATTCAGCGAGCCCTGGGTCATCACCTCTTGGATGCCTACCGGGCCGAGGAACCCGGCGGGACCTCCAATGTGAAGCTCAAGCTCAACCGGCAGCATCGGGCGTAGTTCCGAGACACCTGCGATGGCGGACAGCTTCGTCTCGTTGACCTGATGGTCGCCGCGAAGAAAGGCGACAACCGGCCTGGGGAGAGGCTCGGATTTCCCTGCGGTGGACGTTCCCATAAAGGCTACGCACTTGATGTCCTGCGAGGCCTGGATGCCGAAGAACTCCGTAACGTCTGCGATCGAGGCTTTGCCCGGGGTGTGAACGAGTTCTGGCAAGCCATCGCCGGTGGGCGCAAGCTCGGTGACGGGTTCGAGCTTGCTCTTCGCCTTCTCAAGGTTCGCTGCGTAACCCGAGGCGGAACTGGCGATGAGATCTTCGCCAGCTTCGGTGTAGACCATAAATTCCTGCGACTGCGAGCCGCCCATGGCGCCGGAGTCTGCCTCGACGGCGACAAACTCCAGACCGCAGCGGGTGAAGATCGCGCGATAGGCTGCATCGTGCTTGTTGTAGCTTTCGTCCAGGCCGGCAGCGTCGATATCGAAGGAGTACGAGTCCTTCATCATGAACTGGCGGACACGGAGCAGGCCGGCCTTTGGTCTCGGCTCGTCGCGGAACTTGGTCTGGATCTGGTACCAGATCTGGGGCAGCTGTTTGTAGCTGCGCAGTTCGTTGCGCGCGATCGAGGTCATGACCTCTTCATGGGTCATGGCCAGGCAGAGCTGGGCGCCTTTGCGATCCTTGAGGCGAAACATGTTTTCGCCCATTCCCGTCCAGCGACCGGATTCTTCCCATAGCTCGGCCGGATTGAGGGCAGGAAGAAAAAACTCCTGGCCAATCTTGTCCATCTCTTCGCGGACGATGGCGATGATCTTGTTCAGCGAGCGCTGGCCGAGCGGGAGATAGCTGTAGATACCCGCGCCGAGCTGGCGAATATAGCCGGCCCGCAGAAGGAGTTTGTGGCTGGCGACCTCCGCGTCGGTGGGGGCTTCGCGGAGAGTGGGAATGAAGAGCTTCGACCAACGATGCATATTTGTACGATTGTATCGGAGCGCGCTGTCCGAGATGGATCAAGGTTCCTCATAACCGATGGATCCGAGCCGTCTGCTAGCATTCTCTCTGTCCGGCACGCAATGACTCAGAACCCTCACAGCACCGACCACAAACGCCCCTCGGAACTCGTCCGCATTGAGGCCGAGGCGCTGGAGCAGCTGGCCGAGCGGCTGGAAGGCCCGCAGGGCGGGGTATTCGAGCAGGTTGCCGGGCTGTTAGCGGCGACCGCTCAGAGCGGTCGTAGAGTGGTGCTGACCGGCGTGGGCAAGAGCGGCGCTGATCGCGCGGAAGATTGCCGCAACCCTGCTGTCTACCGGGACCGCGGCACAGTTCCTGCACCCCACCGAAGCCCTGCACGGCGACCTCGGGCTGCTTAGCCGGGGCGATGTCCTGCTGGCCCTCTCCTACTCCGGCGAGAGCGAGGAGCTGCTTCGGCTGCTGCCGGTGCTGCCGCGTCTTGGCGTCACGCTGGTCACGCTGACCGGCTGCCTGGACTCGGCGCTGGCCAAGGCCAGTGTCCACGTGCTCGACGTCAGCGTGGAGCGAGAGGCCTGCACGCACCAACTGGCGCCCACTGCGTCCACGACGGCCATGCTCGCGCTCGGCGACGCGCTCGCGATCGACGTCAGCCGGCGGCTCGACTTCCAGCCCCAGGACTTTGCCGAGCTTCACCCTGGAGGCCAGCTGGGGCGGCGGCTCATCCCGGTCGGCCAGCTCATGCACACCGGCGATGCGATCCCTGTCGTCTCGCCGACGGCGACGCTGCCGGAGATCATCCATGAGATGTCGGCCAAGCGGCTGGGGCTGACGACGGTGCAGGCCGGCGGCAGGCTGCTCGGGGTGCTCTCGGACGGCGATCTGCGGCGGCTGTTCGCCCGCAGCGGGCCTGACGCCTTCCACCTCACGGCCGCCGAGATCCTCAACCCTGCGCCGCGCACCATTGCGCCGACGCCGCTGGCCATGGACGCGCTGGCGCTCATGGAGCGGCACAAGATCACCTCGCTGGTCGTCACCGAAGATGGCACGCCCGCTACCGCGCCGCAAGGCATCCTTCACCTCCACGACCTGCTGGCCTGAAGGCACTGCCCGGACTGGGGCAGGCGCGATAGACTAGTAGGAGAGCGTGGGCGTGGTCGAGCCTGCGCCGAAGGATGATGCCATGATTCGTCGGTTAGCTATCGTCGTGTTGCTGGTTGCGGGTGTGACGCTGGTGGTGATGGCCGGGACGCATAATCTGCGGCATCGGCAGATGGTGATGCAGAAGGCAGAGCAGGACGAAGCGCAGCTCACGCCGGCGGGCGCTGCGTCCGATCCGGGCGAGGATCCGACGGCGAAGACGATGCTGGGCAAGGTGGCTCCGTCGTTCACGCTGGTGGATCTGGAGGGCAAGAAGGTGTCGCTGGCGGACTTCAAGGGGCGTCCGGTGGTGCTGAACTTCTGGGCTACCTACTGCGGTCCGTGCAAGCTCGAGATGCCGTGGTTTCAGGATCTGGAGAACAAGTACAAGGGGCAAGGGCTGGTGGTGCTGGGGCTGGACCAGGATGACGGCATGGCGGTGAAGGAGGTTGCGGCGGCGTCCAAGCGCGTGGGCGTGACGTATCCGATCCTGATGCCGGATGATGCGGTGTCGAAGAGCTACCAGTTGAGCGATTACATTCCCGAGACCTACTACGTGGACAAGAAGGGCAAGATTGTGGACCAGACGATCGGCGCGCACTCGAAGGATGAGCTCGAGGCGGATGTGCAGAAGGCGATTGCGTCGGGTGGCATGTGAGAGGGCAGGGAACAGGGCGTTGGTGGTGTGTGTTGGCTTTGGTGGCGGCGCTGGGCGTTGCGGCGCTGGGCGTTGCGGCTCGGGCGCAGGAGATTCAGCTGGGGCAGACGTCGTTTGTGCATACGTCGCATGTGGAGCTGCTCTCGGATGCGTTGCGGGTGAGAGCGGGTGCGCCGCAGGTGGTGGAGGTGCGGTTTCGGGTGGCGGACGGGTTCCATATCAACTCGCATACGCCGAAGGATGAGTTGCTGATTCCGACGGTGCTGCGCTTCAATACGGGCAACGCGGTGAAGGTGGTGAGCCAGCAGTATCCGAAGGGGTCGAGCTTTCGGTTGCCGCTGGACCAGAGCGAGACGCTGAGTGTGTACCAGGGCGAGTTTCAGGTGAGCGTCGCGGTGGTGGCGCCGAAGGGTGCGTCGACGCTGGTGGGCGAACTGAAGTACCAGGCGTGCGACAACGCGGTTTGCTTTCCGCCGAAGACGCTGCCGGTGGTGGTGGCGGTGACTGCGGAGTAGGTCCTGCGCGGACGGCGAGACGCTTCCGCGTGGTTGCTATCCTGGGCGGCTCTGCGGGGGTACCCCCTCCCCCCCCCTGCCATACTTTTGGTCTTAAACTGTTCAAGTAAAACGAGTTGTGATCAGACTTATGGCAGTCTGACTGCTCCCTTGCGGGGTAGGTCGGACGTTTGAAATCGGGTCTAGATCCATTGTAGCGGGTTGGCGGGGGGAACTATGCCAAGGGCGGTGGAGAGAAATCGCCAGTGTTGATGGGGTGTTTGGAGGTTTTTGGGGTGGAGGGGGCTTGACACGGGGATTATGGGCGGATTTTGAGGGATTTATTTTGGGGGTGGGAAGAGCAAGGGCAAGGGCTTGGACGCGAAGGGGGCCAGGTTGCGCCACGTTAAAACCGGCAACGGCAAACGAACCAGCAGGTTCCCAGAGGGAATGACAGAAAGAACGGCAAGGGCCGATGCGGGGGCGTCGGCCTTCCCCTGGTGGGGGGGTGACGGCGAGGACGCGTAACGCAACGGTGTTGTGGTAAGGGAGCCAAGTTGGGGCTTTCTGCGTAACGCAACGGTGTTGTGGTAAGGGCGCGAAGTTGGGGTTTTCTGCGTAACGCAACGGTGTTGCGATACGCGTGGGGAGGCGGGGGGGCAAGGGCAAACGACGAAGAGATTCCGGGGGAATGACAGAAAGAAAAGCGAGGGCGACTAGGCGGGGTGGGTGGAGAGGGAGAGGGTGTTGCCGTCGGGGTCTTTGAACCAGGCGACCTGGGCTCCGCCGGGGGCGGCCCAGACGCCGTCGGGATCCTGCTCGAAGAAGCCGATGCGGAGGAACTCGATGCCGCGGGATTTGAGGTCGGCGATGGTGGCGTGGATGTCGTCGACCTCCCAGCCGAAGATGGTGAAGTGGTTGGGGGTGAAGGGCTGAGGGGCGCAGACGATGCGGAGCATGGTTTGGGCGGAGCCTACGCGGAAGACGAGGGCGAAGTCGTCCTGGGAGACGAAGTGGAGGCCGAGGGTGGTTTCGTAGAAGGTGCGGGCGGCGGCGGCGTTGGTGGTGGGGATGAAGGCGATGGGGGCGTTGGTGGTTAGGGGCATCAGATCTCTCGCAGGTTGAGGTGAAGAAAATTCTAGTCCCAGATGTAGCGTTCGTCGTGTTCGATTCCGTATTTCTTGAGGAGGGCGCGGAGTTCGTCCTGGAAGTCGTATTTTTGGTGGTGTTCTTCCTGCGTGTCGATGTAGTGGAGGAGAGCGTCAAGGTCGGATGGGCTGGTGGAGAAGGCAGCGTAGCCGCGTTGCCAGGCGAAGGTCTTGAGTTGAGGGGATTTCGATTTGAGCCAGCGGGAAGAGGATGTTTTCAGTTCTTCAACCAGCGCGGCGATGGTGGTGGTGCGCGAGAGGCGGATGGCGAGGTGGACGTGATCTGCGACGCCGCCGACGCGATAGCATTCACAGTTGGCGTTGCGAATGACCGTGGCAAGGTAAGGGTAGAGCTCTTCTGTGATGTCGTTGTGAAGATAGGGTGCGCGCTCTTTGGTGCTGAAGATGATGTGTAGTGAGACCATCGAGAGGGATTGCGGCATGAAGAGAGGATAGATCGGGCCGTTGGCCCTCGGGGGACTTTCTGGGACCTTCCCTGGGGCGTTGCCCCAGGCTGGTATAGGGCGCGCCGTTGGCGCTTGGGTGCTTGGGGGACTTCCCTGGGGCGTTGCCCCAGGCTGGTATAGAGCGCGCCGTTGGCGCTTGGGTGGTTTGGGGAGCTTCCCTGGGGCGTTGCCCCAGGCTGGTATAGAGCGCGCCGTTGGCGCTTGGGTGGTTTGGGGAGCTTCCCTGGGGCGTTGCCCCAGGCTGGTATAGGGCGCGCCGTTGGCGCTTGGGTGGTTTGGGGACCTTCCCTGGGGCGTTGCCCCAGGCTGGTATAGGGCGCGCCGTTGGCGCTTGGGTGGTTTGGGGGCTTTGCCTGGGGCGTTGCCCCAGGCTGGTATAGGGCGCGCCGTTGGCGCTTGGGGTCGTCGCGCTGTGCGCGATGCCCACCTTGGCCGCAAAGAACACGGACTCCGGTCGAGATGACAGAGTAGTGGCGGTTCCTTGCTTTGGTTGGCTGGCTGCTATTTTCTTTGGTTGGCTAGCTTCTTTTGGGTTTCGAGGAAGCGGCGGAGGCGGTCGAGGGAGCGGGATTTGCCGAAGACGACCAGGCTTTCGGTGAGCGGTGGGCTGGTCACGCTGCCGGTCAGGATCGCGCGGAGGAGCATGAAGTTTTCTTTGACGCTCCACTGCTTGGCTTCGCCGAGGGCTTTGAGGGCCGCTTCGATGGAGGCGGCGTCCCACGTGGCGGCTTCGAGGGCCGTGAGTTGCTCGGAGGCGAAGGCTACGGTTTCTTCGAAGGTGCGTTTCTTCGGGAGCCAGACGGATTCGGGAGGGGAGATGTTGTCGGAGAAGAAGAAGGTGGTCATGTCGCCGAACTGGCCGAGGGTCTCCATGCGGGACTGGACGAGGGGGGCGATGGCGCGGATGTAGTCGTCCGAGAGGATGGTGGAGCGGAGGGCGGCGAAGAACTCGTCGGGCGAGAGCTTGCGGAGGTATTCGCCGTTGAGCCACTTGAGTTTCACCAGGTCGAAGACAGGGCCGCCGAGGGAGATGCGCTGGAAGTCGAACTTCTCGAGCATCTCGGGGAGGGAGAAGATGTCGCCCTCCTTGGTGTTGAGGCCTTTGCTGACGATCTCGGCTTCGGTGGGCTGGGCCATGCCTCCGCCGAGCAGGCCGAGGAAGTTGAGCATGGCTTGCGGGAGGTAGCCGGACTGCTGGTAGAAGACCAGGGAGACGGGATTCTTGCGCTTGGAGATCTTGGACTTGTCGACGTTGCGCAGCAGGGGCATGTGCCAGAAGCGGGGGAGCTGCCAGCCGAAGGCGGCGTAGAGGAGGACGTGCTTGGGGGTGGAGGAGATCCACTCTTCGGCGCGGATGACGTCGGTGATCTGCATGAGGTGGTCGTCGACGACGTTGGCGAGGTGGTAGGTGGGGTAGCCGTCGGACTTGAGCAGGACCTGGTCGTCGACGTTGTTGTGGTCGAAGGTGATGTCGCCGCGGAGTTCGTCGCGAAAGGTGGTGGAGGTGTGCTCGGGGACCTTGAGGCGGATGGTGTAGGGGCGGCCTTCGTCGAGGTAGGCTTGGATTTGTTCGGGGGTGAGGTGGCGGTGGGCGCCGTTGTAGCGGGGAGGGGTCTTGGCGGCGATTTGCTGCTGGCGCATGGCCTCGAGCTCGTCGGCGGTTTCGAAGCTGCGGTAGGCGGTGCCGTTGGCGAGGAGGATGTCGGCGTGGGCGCGGTAGATGTCGGTGCGTTCGGATTGCCTATAAGGCCCGAAAGATCCTCCTATGTCGGGGCCTTCGTCCCAGGTGAGGCCGACCCACTTGAGGGAGTCGAAGATCATCTGCTCGGAGGTGGAGACGAAGCGGGTGCGGTCGGTGTCCTCGATGCGGAGGACGAACTTGCCGTTGCGCTGCTTGGCGAAGAGGTAGTTGAGCAGGCCGATGTAGGCGGTGCCGACGTGGGGGTCGCCGGTGGGGGAGGGGGCGATGCGGACGCGGATGGGGCGGGAGTCGGGTGCGGCGGCGGGGTCGTTCACAAGAGGCTCGAATGTCATAAGGCTTCGAGATCTATGTTAACAGTTCACCGCCGCGGGTGTGGCGTCAGGGATGAGGGGTTGCTGGCGGCGGTGGGCCGAAGGTCGAGGGCCGGGGGTAGGGTTGCAGTCCGTCCCAGGGGGAGGGGATGGGGGCGACGCGCCAGTCGGCGAAGGCGAGGATGCAGAGGACGATGATCCAGCCGATGGGGGGAATCAGGCCGATGAGGGCGAGGGGACCGGCGAGGCCAGCTTTGGTAAAGATGCGCCAGAAGACGAAGACGTGGAAGAGGACGATCGTAAGTCCGAAGAGCATAAAAAAGCCCATCATGCCAGCAACCGCCCCGGCCATGTGGTTTACCTGATTGGGGTCCATCATTGCGCCTCCATTTTAAGATGCAGACAAATGTACGCGAGTAGGGGTGGGATGGGGAAGGAAAAACGGCGGGTGGTGGGGAAAGGCAAGGGCAAGGGCAAGGGCAAGGGCAAGAATAATGCGGGGGTTCTTCGCTGCGCGCAGGGTGACGGCGGAAACGAGCAAGGGCAAGAGCAACGGCAAGGGCAAAGGCAAAGGCAAGGGCAAGGGCAAGGGCAACGGCAACGGCAAGTGCAACGGCAAGTGCAACGGCAAAGACAACTACAGGGGTCCTTCGCTGCGCTCAGGATGACGGCGGAAACGAGCAACGGCAAGTGCAAGTGCAAGTGCAAGTGCAACCGCAACGGCAACCGCAAAGACAACCGCAAAGACAACTGCAACGGCAACGGCAACGGCAACGGCAACGGCAACTGCAACGGCAACTACAGGGGTCCTTCGCTGCGCTCAGGATGACCGCGGTGGGCGGGTGGGCGGGTGGGTGGGTGGGTGGGGAGGCGGGTGGTTAGGTGAGGTCGTCGGTGTCGAAGGTGGGGAGCTTGCGGCCGAGGGCGCTGATGTCGCGGGGCTTGGAGACGGCGGCGAGGGCGGCGTCGATGTCGGCTTCGTCGGGGGCGTCGGCGTGGAGGCTGAGTTTTTTGTGCTCGTCGGGGAGGCCGATGGATTCGAGCAGGACGACGACGTGGGCGACGGCGGTTCCGTCCTGGGGAAGGCCTTCGGGGGTCTTGCCCTTGATGCTGACGTTGTTGACGTCGATGCCGAGGAGGTCGGCGACGCGCTCGCGCATCTCGCCGGCGAGGGGAACGATCTTGGGGCGGTGCATGATGAGGACGCAGTCGATGTTGACGATCTTGAAGCCGACGAGGGCAATCTCTTCGAGGGCGGTCTTGAGGAAGAGGGTGGAGTCGGCGCCCTTCCACTTGGGGTCGGATGGCGGGAAGAAGGTGCCGATGTCGCCGGCGGAGACGGCGCCGAGCAGGGCGTCGGTGATGGCGTGGAGAAGGAGGTCGCCGTCGGAGTGACCGGCGAGGCCTTCGGGGTGATTGATCTTGAGGCCGCCGATGACCAGCGGGACGTCCTTTTTGAAAGCGTGAGAGTCAAAGCCGAGACCGATGCGCATGCTCATTGCTCGGATGATAAATGGTTGGGAGCTTCGGGGCACAAAAAGCGCGGATTGCCTTGCCGGCACGAACAAAAGGGCGCACCGGCGTGCGCCCTTTTGGGAATGGGATCGATTGCCGCCGGTGGGGGCGGAGGTGAGGGTTAGCTGCGCAGCGAGCCAGGTGCGAGGCGACGGCGCGCGATGCCGGCAGCACCGAGGAAGCCGGTGCCAAGGAGGATCAGCGAGGAGGGTTCGGGAACGGGAGGGGTGGAGGGTCCGCCATCGAGCGCGGCCTCGCCGGTGGCGCCGTCGGCATTCTGAATGTCGGCGGCAAAGTAGTTTCCGTCGCTGTTGGCGACGAGGTTGAGGTAGGAGATGTCGGAGGAAGAGGAGATGATGTCGAAGACCAGGGGACCAGCGTCTCCGGAGCCATGGCCCGGATTGTTGAAGTCATATTCGAAGGTGCCGAAGGAGGGTCCGTTGGTTGCGGCGTCGGTTGCGAGCGACTCTCCGGTCCAGAGGGAGCCTGCCGGGAAGCTGATGGAGACGGGGTTGAAGCCGGGAGTGAGGTTGAAGGCGAATCCGGGGTGGTTGGAGCCGTTGCCCGAATGAACGAAGGATTCAGCGTGATCGACGAGGTTGACCTGGAGCTGGATCTCGGTGCTGCTGATCTGGGTCACCTCGACGTTGAAGCAGCAGGTACCGAGGGTTGAGGTGGAGAAGGTGATGGGAGATGCTTTCGCGGCAGCCGCGAAGGACAAGAGCCCAGCAAGGCAAAGGGAAGCGAGTGTCTTGTGCATGGAATCCTCAGATATATCGTATCGACACATAAGAGCACGCAGGTGGCCGAACGGCCGGGTTTGATTGGAAATGATGACAGGCGGAGGGGAACGGTCCGTTTGCTGGATTTCTGAGGATAGGGGAGAGCGGGCAGAGGCCAGGGCCCGGCGCGCCAGCCCGCCGAAGTTCCAAGGGGGGAGCGCGCCGGGCGAAAGTGATTTCACCTGGGTTGGCAAATGTTTGCACACGGCGGGGACGACGCTGCAAGTGTCTGGAGCCTGTTTTCGGGGGGTGCGGTGGCACGCCGCCGCGGGTGAATTAGTGCTTGCGCGTGCAGTGCTTGTCGCCGGGTTCGCCGGAGCGGGGCTGGACTTCCCTGGAGGGAGAGTGCCAGGCGGCCACCGAGAAGGTGAGGACGAAGGGAAGCGCGGTGAGGATCAGGCTTGCCATAGTGATCTCCTTAGGGCTCTTACGCAGAGCGCCGGTGCGGTGGTGGGTTGAAGGGGTGGCCGAGGGGCCGGGGGAGGTCCCGCTGCGGAGGGCGTGGAGGCCGTATCCGCAGCGGGCTCGTTAGGGGTTAGACGCATGAGGTGCGGGTTTCGATCTGTGAAGAAGCGGTGGATTGTGGATTAGCGAACGCCACCGGCGGCGTTGATGAGCTGGCCGTTGATCCAGCCGGCGTCGTCGGATGCGAGGAAGACGGCGGCGGTGGCGATGTCGTTGGGCTGGCCGGAGCGACCGAGCGGGGTCTTGGCGATGGCATCCTTCTGGAACTCGGAGCCGATGAAGCCGGCGGTGTGGGTTCCTTCGGTTTCGATGAGGCCGGGGTTGAGGGAGTTGACGCGGATGCCCTTGGCGCCGAGCTCGAGGGAGAGGACGCCGGTGATGACGTCGACGGCGCCCTTGGTGGCGGAGTAGACGGAGCTGGCGGGAGGGGTGATGCGGCTGACGAGCGAGCCGATGTTGATGATGCTGCCGCCCTTGCCGAGGTGTTTGGCCGCGGCCTGGGTGACGAGCAGGAGGCCGAGGACGTTGATGTCGAACTGCTTGTGGAAGTGCTCGGGGGTGATGGCTTCGAGGGGGCCGAACTCGTAGACGCCGGAGTTGTTGACGAGGATGTCGAGGTGGCCGTAGGTCTTGACGGCGGCGTCGATGATGGCCTGGGCGTCGGCGGGCTTGGAGACGTCGCCCTGGACGGCGATGGCCTGGCTGCCGGCCTTGGTGATGGCGGCGACGACGGCGTCAGCGCCTTTCTTGTCGGAGGCGTAGTTGACGACGACGGAGGCGCCGGCGGCTCCGAGGGACTTGGCGATGGCTGCGCCGATGCCCTTGGAGGCTCCGGTAACGACGGCTACTTTTCCAGTGAGGGTGCTCATGGTGGATCTCCTTGTGTCGGTGGTGCTTGATATTTCGACAACCATCGAATTGATGTAGGAGGGGGTGGGGAGGATTCAGGGTTGGTTGTGAATTTTTGGGGATGGGATGGTGGCGAGGAGGGGTTGGGCCGGGGGCCTTCGACCCCCGCGAGTCTATGTCGGGCCGTTGGCCCTTGCGTTCGTGGCGTGCGGATACCTGGGCCTTCGGCCCAGGCTGGTATATGCCGGGCCGTTGGCCCTTGCGGGGACAGCGGATCCTTGCGGGGGTGAGGGTCAGGCGAGGTCGGACTGGAGGCGGTCGAGGTAGGCGTGGAGGATGTGGGGCTGGGGGAAGTAGTTGACGAACTTGCCGTCTTTTTCGGAGCGGACGAGGCCGGCGGTCTCGAGCTCTTTCATGTGGTGGGAGAGGGTGGCGGGGGAGATGTCGATGCAGTCGCGCATGGTGCTGCAGGGGGTGGAACATCGCTGGGCGCTGATTTTTTTGAGGATCTCGTAGCGGCGGGGGTCGGCGAGGGCGCGGGCGATGAGCTGGATCTGGTCTGCGGAGAGCTCGACGGATTGGATGGCGGCGGCCATGGCGTTGATTCGATGATACGCGGGATGGTTTGGGTGCAGGGATGGGTGCCAGGGGGAAGAAAGGTAACGCAACGGCTTTGACGCGAAGGGCGCAAAGTGAGCCAAGTTTCGCAACGTACGGCAACGGCAGGGTAAAGGAAGAAGGAGATTCCCACGGGGAATGACAGAAAGAAAGGCGGGGTAAAGGCAACGACAACGGCAGGGGCAAAGGCAACTGCAACTGCAACTGCAACTACAGGGGTCCTTCGCTGCGCTCAGGATGACGAACGTTTGGGTGGGGTCCGATAGCGAAGTGGGTCAGCCGGCGAGGTAGAACTCGGCGACTTCGAGGTCGCCGGGCTGGGTGACCTTGAAGTTGCGGGAGGTGCCCTGGACGACGAAGACGGGGATGTTGGCTCGCTCGAGGAGGGAGGATTCGTCGGTGCCGGTGAACTCGTCGGCGAGGGCTTCGGCGAAGGCCTGGCGGAGGAGAGGGACGGTCGCGCCCTGCGGGGTTTGCGCGTGGACGATGAGCTCGCGGGGGATGGTGGCGGTGATGAGGGCGCCGTCGGCGGTGCGTTCGACCTGCTTGATGGTGTCGATGGCGGGGGTGGCGACGATGGCGGCGCCGTGGCGTTCGATGGCGGCGATGACGTTGTGGATGGTGGCGGGGTCGATGAGGGGGCGGACGGCGTCGTGGACCAGGACGATGTCGTGGGGGGAGGTGGAGGGGAGGGCGGCGAGGGCGTTGGCGACGGAGTCCTGGCGGATGTCGCCGCCGGTGACGACGTGGACGTTGGCGGAGAGATGGTGCTCGGCGAGCATGGCGGTGACGCGGGCCTGCTCGGATTCGCGTACAGCCACGTAGATGGCGGTGACGGAGGGGACGGCGAGGAAGGCGCGCAGGGAGTGGACCAGGATGGGAAGGCCTTTGAGCTCGAGGAACTGCTTGGAGACGCCTCCCGTGGCGTGGGCCATGCGGGTGCCGATACCGGCGGCGGGGATGATGACGAAGACAGACATGGGAATCGAAGTATAACGCTTGGGGGTTGTTCGTTGTTAGTGCTCAGTTGTCAGTTGTCAGTTGTCAGTTGTCAGTTGCTAGTTGCGGATGTTGATGCGTGAGGGGAAGTTCTTGCTGAGAACTGAGAACGGATACCTAAGAACTGGGTTTGAGGATCATTTCGTTGTTTTGGGTGAAGCCGAATTTTTCGTAGATGGGGCGGCCGAATCTGGAGGCGTGGAGGGTGATGACGCGGACGTTGCGTTCCTTGCAGAGGTCGACGGCGTGGTGGAGGAGTTGGGTGGCGAGGCCGCGGCCGCGGGCGGCGGGGGCGGTGTAGAAGTTGAGGAGGTAGGCGCGGAGGGGGTGGGGGTCGAGGAAGTGGGGTGGGAAGTCGGCGAAGAAGATGCCGCAGGCGGCGAGGAGGGTGGGTGCCTGAGCGGGGGAAGATTCTTCGCGTGCGGCTGCGGGTTCTTCGAGGAAGAGGCCGACGTAGCGGCCGTCGGCGAGGCGCTCGCGGACCCAGGGCTCGAAGGCGAGGTCCATGGCGGCGTAGGCGGCTTCGGTGGCGAGCTCGTTGTCGGCGAACATCTGGTGGCGCTGGGCGGCGATGAGGGGGGCGTCGGCGGGCGTGGCGCGGCGGAGGGTCATAGAAGAGAGTGTAGAGGGTAGAGTGTAGAGGGTAGAGGGAGAGGGTAGGGTTCGAGCGATGGCGGTGAGGGCGGGGTTGGCGATGGAGCGGGGGCTGGTACGGGCGGGGGAGCGGGTGTGCGTGGCGGTGAGCGGCGGTGCGGATTCGGTGGCGCTGCTGCTGGGGATGGTGGAGGCGAATGTGGAGGGTGCGCAGCATAAGACGCCGCTGGGGGTGGTGCTGCGGGCGGCGCATGTGCACCATGGGTTGCGCGGGGCGGAGGCGGATGGGGATGAGGCGTTTGTGAGGGAGTTGTGCGAGCGGGTGGGGGTTCCGCTGACGGTGTTTCGGGTGGACACGGCGGCGCGGCAGGCGGCGGAGGGCGAGGGGGTGGAGGAGGCGGCGCGGGAGCTGCGCTATGAGGCGCTGCGGGGGTTGATGGAGCGTGGGGTGGTGGACGTGGTGGCGACGGCGCATACGCTCGACGACCAGGCGGAGACGGTGGTGATGAAGATGCTGCGGGGGGCGTGGACGGAGGGGTTGGGGGGGATTTTTCCGGAGGTGGAGCCTATGGGTTCGGTGGAAGCCCATGTCTCCGAAGCGAGACATGGGGCACCCGCTGTGTCGCAACCGCGAAGGGGGAGGATTGTGCGGCCGCTGCTGGGGGTGAGGCGGGGGGAGGTGGAGGCGTTTTTGCGGGAGCGGGGGCAGGGGTGGAGGGAGGATGCGACGAATCGGGATGTGTCGTTGACACGGAACCGGGTGCGGCATGTGTTGATGCCGATGCTGCGGGAGTTCAATCCGGGAGTCGATGCGCTGCTGGCGAGGACGGCCGAGGTGGCGCGGGAGGAAGAGGCGTACTGGCAGGCGGAGGTGGCGAGGGTGCTGCCGCAGGTGCTGTTGCCGGGCAAGCCGGTGCGCGGAGGGGGAAGGGCGGTGAGTACGGCGGTGGGGGCGGTAGGGTATGCGATGGAGATTGAGCGGCTGAAGGGGATGCCGGCGGCGCTGCGGCGGAGGCTGGTGCGGGCGGCGGCGCGGAGGGTATTTGCGGAGGCGGGAGGGGCGCTGGAGGGGAGTTATGTGCTGAGCGGGGAGGAGACGGCGAAGGTGCTGGCGCTGGCGGGATTTGGGGGCGTGGGCGGGGCTGGGGGGGGGGACGGGCGGGGCGGTGACGGGGAGGATTGGGAGCCGGCTGGAGTTGCACGGAGGGTTGCGGGCGGAGCGGTCGGCGCGGGAGATCCGGTTGTGGCGGCAGCCGACCCAAGGCTAAAGCCTTGGGAGCCTGTTTCTGGCGACAGGCGTAACCCTTCCGTAAGGGGCAAAGAGAACGAGCGGTGGAGGATATTTCTGCCGGACAGAGCGGAGCCAGAGTAGAATTTAGAACAAACCGACGTTGCAGAACGACCGGAAGCAAAACACTGCACCGTATTTCTGCAGTTGGCGTCTAACGATCAGGCAAACTTTCGGGGAGTTTTGAACGGCTCCGAGGGACAAGTGAAGTGTCTGCGATCGGGCGAGTGTTTGGGGTGGTAGCCGTCCAGGAACGGGACGGAGCAGTGAATGAGCAAGCGTAAGGCGAAACGAGGAATCAGATTGAATTCAACAGTCAAACAGTTGTTGATCTGGGTGCTGACGTTGGGCTGCCTGTTGGTGGGCTGGCGCTTCGTCGCGACCAACATGGCTGCGGGCCACGATAAGGCGATCAGCCTGACACAGTTTCAGGATGACGCGGACGCCGGCAAGATCTCGGATGTGCTGGTGGACGGCGCGGACGTGACGGGCAAGTACAAGGACGGCAAAGAGACCTTCCACACGACGATTCCTGCGAACTATGTGGACCACAACGAGGAGGCCGATCTGAAGGCCCACGGCGTGGATGTCACGTTCAAGAGCCAGCAGGGGAACATGTACTGGAACGCGCTGCTGAGCTTTGCGCCGATCCTGGTGCTGGTGGCGCTGTTCATGTTCATGATGCGGCAGATGCAGTCGGGCGGCAACAAGGCGCTGAGCTTTGGCAAGAACCGGGCGCGCCTGCTGAGCATGCAGCAGAAGAAGATTACGTTCAAGGACGTTGCGGGGTGAATGAGGCCAAGGAAGAGCTGCGGGAGATCATCGAATTTCTGCGCGAGGCGCAGAAGTTCCAGCGCCTGGGAGGACGGATTCCCAAGGGCGTGCTGATGGTCGGACCTCCGGGAACGGGCAAGACGCTGCTGGCGCGCGCGGTTGCGGGCGAGGCGAACGTTCCGTTCTTCTCGATCTCGGGCTCGGACTTTGTGGAGATGTTCGTGGGCGTGGGCGCGAGCCGCGTGCGCGATCTGTTCGAACAGGGGAAGAAGAATGCTCCGTGCATCATCTTCATTGATGAGATTGACGCGGTCGGACGGCACCGCGGTGCTGGCCTGGGCGGCGGACACGATGAGCGCGAGCAGACGCTGAACCAGCTGCTGGTCGAGATGGACGGGTTCGAGTCCAACGACGGCGTGATTCTGATTGCGGCGACGAATCGGCCCGACGTGCTGGATCCGGCGCTGCTGCGGCCGGGGCGTTTCGATCGGCGGGTGATTGTGGATCGGCCGGACATTCGCGGGCGCGAAGAGATTCTGCGGGTGCACTCGAAGAAGGTGCCGCTGGCCGAGGATGTGAACCTGCCGGTGCTGGCTCGGGGAACACCGGGCTTTACGGGTGCGGACCTGGCGAACATGGTGAACGAGGCGGCGCTGACGGCGGCGCGGTTCAACCGCAAGGCGGTGCACATGTTCGACTTCGAGGTAGCGAAGGACAAGGTGCTGATGGGCGCCGAGCGGAAGTCCATGCTGCTGAGCGAGGACGACAAGCGCGACACGGCGTACCACGAGGCCGGGCACGTGCTGGTGGCGGCGAAGAGGGATCATTCGGATCCGCTGCACAAGGTGACGATCATTCCGCGCGGTATGGCGCTGGGCGTGACGATGCACCTTCCGGAAGAGGACAAGCATACGGTGACGCGGGATTATCTGAACACGCAGCTGGCCATCCTGATGGGCGGGCGCTGCGCGGAAGAGATCTTTATGAACCGCATGACGACGGGCGCGGGCAATGACATTGTGCGCGCGACGGAGCTGGCTCGGAAGATGGTGTGCGAGTACGGCATGAGCGAGCTGGGACCGCTGACCTACGGCAAGAAGGAGCAGGAAGTGTTCCTGGGCCGGGATATCGGGCAGGCGCGGGATTACTCGGATGACACGGCACAGCAGATTGACAAGGCAGTGCGGCGGCTGGTCGATGAGGGGTATAACTCGGCGTACAAGATCCTGGACGAGAACCGCGAGGTGATGCATGCGATGGCGGCGGCGCTGCTGGAGCGTGAGACGCTGGACGCGGCGGAGATCGAGTTGCTGATCCAGGGCAAGCTGCTGGGACCGGTGAAGTCGAGCCTGGCGGCGGCTGGCGATGACGATGGCGACGATCGGCAGCAGGTGCTGAAGCCGGAGGGCGGGCGCAAGCCTGGGTTCGGCGAAGGGCATACGACACCGGCGTAGGCGCTGCGTAGCAATGATGGGATGGAGGCGGCCTTCGGGTCGCCTTCATTGTTTTGTGTGGGGAGATTTCTTTGCGCGGACAAGGACCTACGGTGGGGTGGGGAATGGGATTTTGGTGCGGTAAGCTTTGAGGATGGGATTTGATCGGCGTTCTGGCTTGGCGGTCGTGGTGGTGGTGGGATTGGGGATGGGTTGCTGCGGGGCGTGGGCGCAGACGGGGAAGGCGCAGGAGTCGGCACAGAGCCCTCAGCCGTCGGCTCAAAGCGCGACGACGACGCCGGGGGCGAAGGTGGGGCAGGGGGCGCAGCCTCCGGTGGCGGGGTTGTTGCCAACGAAAGATGATCTGCTGCGCGGAGGGTATGGGCCGTACCGGGCGAACAATGATCTGCTGTTTTATCACCTGACGCTGCGGGTGGATCCGGTGGCGAAGACGATTGCCGGGACGAACGTGGTGCGGTTTCGGATGTTGACGGATGGGCGGAAGATCCAGCTGGAGCTGACGCCGGAGCTGACGCTGGATGGGATTCAGTTTGAGGGCAAGGCGGTGCCGTATGAGCGCGCGGCTGTTGGCTCAAGGACGCTGTATGTGGAGTTTCCTCGCGAGCTGAAGGCGGGTGAGGTGGACGAGGTGACGGTGGCGTATCACGGGCGGCCGGTGACGCAGGGGAGGTTTGGGTGCTTCTCGTTCGACAAGGACAAGGAGGGCAAGCCGTGGATTACGACGGCGTGCGAAGGGGAGGGCGCGAGCGTCTGGTGGCCGAATAAGGATCAGTGGAGGGATGAGCCGCAGGATGGGATGGAGATCGATGTGGCGGTGCCGGATGGTCTGATGGATGTCTCGAATGGGCGGTTTGTGGCGAGCAAGGATCTGGGCGATGGGTACACGGAGTGGGAGTGGCGGGTGCATTATCCGATCAACAACTACGATGTGGCGCTGAACATCGGGGAGTATCAGCACTGGTCGGGCGTGCATGCGAACAAGGACACGGGCGAGCAGACGACGCTGGACTTATTACGCGCTGCCGGAGGACCTGGCGAAGGCGAAGACGCAGTTCGAGCAGGTGCCGGTGATGCTCGATGCGTATGAGCATTACTTCGGCGAGTATCCGTTTGATAAGGACGGGTACAAGTTGATCGAGGTGCCGTATGCGGGCATGGAGCACCAGTCGGCGGTGGCGTATGGGAACCATTTTGAGAATGGGTACTATGGGCGCGACTGGACGGGCGTGGGGATCTCGCCGAAGTTCGACTTCATCATCATCCATGAGAGCGGGCATGAGTGGTTTGGCAATGCGGTGACCGCGGCGGATCGATCGGATATGTGGATCCATGAGGGGTGGACGACGTACATGGAGTCGCTGTATGTGGAGTACCGGTGGGGGAAGGCGGATGCGATCAAGTATCTGAATGGGCTGCAGCCGAAGATACGGAACCGGCAGCCGATTATTCCGGAGCGTGGGATCAATGCGGAGCCGACGGAGGATCAGTACTTCAAGGGAGCGCTGATGTTGAATACGCTGCGCAGCGTGATCGATGACGATGCGGCGTGGTTCCGGGACATTCACGACTTCTATCAGCAGTTCAAGTATCAGAACATCATGACCGAGGATGTGGTGGCGTGGTGGAACAAGCGGACGGGGTTGGATCTGACGGCGTTCTTCCATGAGTACCTGCGGCATGCGGCGATCCCGGTGCTGGAGTTGAAGTTTGACCGGGTGCAGGGGACGGTGGCGTACCGGTGGAGCGCGGATGAGGCGGGGTTTGCGATGCCGATTAAGATGGGCGACCGCGAGCATCTGACGCTGGTGACGCCGGTGACGACGGAGTGGAAGACGATGCCGTGGACGGCGGATCCGGATACGCTGGATGTGCCGCATGATCTGTATTATGTGGGCGAGAAGACGGTGGACTAGGGGTGGAGGGGGTAGAGCAGAAGCAGATTCCCGGAGGGAATGACAACAAGAAAGGCAAGGGCAAAGGCAGAAGCAGAAGCAGAAGCAGATTCCCGGAGGGAATGACAACAAGAAAGGCAAGGGCAAAGGCAGAAGCAGAAGCAGATTCCCGGAGGGAATGACAACAAGAAAGGCAAGGGCAAAGGCAGGGGCAGATTTCCGGGGGAATGACAGGAAGAAAAGCAACGGGAAGGACGGCGCGGGTGAAACATTTATCATCGAAGCCATGCGTGTTCTGGCTTTGGGATTGGCTTTGTTGCTGACGGGGTGTGGGTATCACCAGATGGGAGCGGCGACGCATATTCCGGTGAACGTGCGGACGCTGGGGGTTCCGATTTTTGTGTCGAAGGTGCAGGCGTACAGCACGGAGACGGCGTTTACGCAGGCGGTGGTGCGGGAGCTGAATACGCGGACGAGTTACCGGGTGGTGACGGGCGCGGATGCCAGCCGCGCGGACGCGGTGTTGAAGGGAACGATTCTGGCCGAGACGGTGGCGCCGCTGACGTATGACTCGTCGAGTGGTGTGACGTCGAGCTACCTGGTGAGCATTACGACGAGTGTGCAGCTGGTGGCGCATGATGGGACGGTGCTGTACAAGAACGATGCGTTCGCGTGGAAGGAGCAGTATCAATCCACGCAGGACCTGAGCGGGTTTGTGCAGGAGGACGGATACGCGATGCGGAGGATGGCGAAGGACTTTGCGGAGGCGCTGGTGAGCGATATGACGGAGAGTCCTCGATGAGCGAGGCGAATATTTCACAGGCAGGCGCTGCGCGCACGGGACTGAAAAGCTTTGCCGGGGTGGAGCGGTTTCTGGCGGAGGTGCGTGGGGATGGCCGGCGGGCGGGGTATGTGCTGCTGGGGGATGATGCGTTTCTGACGGAGATGTGCCGCAAGGGGGTGGTGCGGGAGCTGGTGCCGGAGGAGATGAAGGATTTTTGCCTGCACGATCTGGATCTGGGGCAGACGTCGATCTTCGAGGCGCTGGATTTGGCGCAGACGCCTTCGCTGATGGCGCCGTTCCAGGTGCTGTTTCTGCGCAACGTGAAGACGCTGTATGGGCGGGGGCAGAAGAAGGAAGAGTTCAAGGCGATTGACGAGTATTTTCGGCGGCCGAATCCGCAGGCGCTGGTGATCTTTGTGGCCGATCATATTGCGTTGCCGCAGGACCTGCGCAAGATGGATATGACGGATAAAGAAAGGGCAGAGAAGATTCGCGAGACGCTGGGCGATGTGTGCGGCGTGGTGGAGCTGCAGCGGGTGAGCGAAGAGGATGCGATGCGCTGGGTGGTGCGCGAGGCGAAGGCGCGGGGCGTGGCGTTCAGCGAAGACGCGGCGCGGGAGCTGGTGGATGCGCTGGGGTCGGGCGGCGGCGCGGAGATGATGCTGGTGGCGAGCGAGGTGGAGAAGCTGCTGCTGTACGCGGGCGGGGTGGGCAGGGCGGCGGTGGAGGTGGGGGATGTGGAGACGATGGTGTCGGCCGCCAAGCAGCGGAGCTTGTATGAGCTGACGGATGCGATCAGTTTGAAGGACGCGCCGCGGGCGCTGGGATTGCTGGCGGGGCTGCTGAATGCGTCGGAGGGTGGAGAGGACGCGGCGATTGGGCACGTGTTTTCGCTGGCGAAGACGTATCGGCAGATGCTGGTGTTGAACGAGAAGCAGGTGAAGGATCAGCGGGCGATGTGGCAGGTGTTGTGGCCGGGGTTCCGGGTGGCTCCGTTTGCGGCGGATGCGCTGATTGCGCAGGCGCGGCGGTATCGGGACCGCGGGGAGCTGACGCGCGGGCTGCGGCTGATAGCGAAGGCGGACCTGGAGCTGCGGTCGGGGCCGGTGGATAAGAAGATGGTGCTGGAGAGATTGGTGATGCGGCTGGCGGGGAAGGGCAAGGCGGCGGAGTTGGAGGGCGTGGGAGCGTAGGGGGGTGAAGGTTTATTGGGGGGGATTCAGGGGGCGGCGGGTTCCGAAGACGGCCGGCGATGGGGGCGACGGGAGCGTGGTGGGATCTTTGGCAATGGCGGGATCGGCAGGTGGATAGGAGACGCCTGCGGGGCGAATGAAGGCGTCGATCCTGGTGAGGGTGACGTCGATGTGGTGGTCGCCTCCGCTACCGGAGTCGGGTCGCGGGAACTCGAGGATATAGCGGCCGCGGATGTAGTCGATGGTGCGCTTGAGGTTGTTGGCGACGTCGGCGGGCGAGGTGAAGAGCAGCAAGCCTCCGGTGAGCTGGCAGAGCTGGTTGAAGGGGTCTTCGGTGTTCAACATGAGATGAAAGCTGCCGGGATGGGTAAGGGGATCGGGCCAGGGATAGAGTCCGAAGAGGGTGATGCTGCGGGAGGCAGCGTAGCGCCGGAGGTTATTCCAACGCACGTTGCTCCTGTGGTCGCGGCCGTTGGAGAGGACGAGGAGGATGCGGCGACCGGGGAGGTTGGCGAGGGATTCGGCGGCGGTGCCGATTGCATTCCAGAGATGGAGGGAGTTGGCGCAGCGGGGAGCTGCTTTCCCGGCGCCGTGAAGGCCGGGGAAGGCGATGGCCGCGTCGAGGGCATGGGCGATGCGCTCGCCGTCGCCGGCGGGGACGTCGTTTGCTGTGCGGACGAAGAGGCAGTCGATGGCATAGATGGAGACGCGATCGTGGGGCTGGAGCGACTGGTTGGCGAAGGCGAGGATGGAGTGGCGGAGGGCGGATTGCAGGGCGAAGGCGTCGCCACTGAGGTCGAGGAAGATGGCGAGGTCGATGGGGTCGTCGCCTTCGAGCCGAATGTGGGTGGGGTGAAAGCGCGGGCCGGCGTCGAGCGAGATGTTGAACTGGCCGGGGTGGATGGGCGGGAGGGGAGATAAGGAGGGGCTCAGCACCAAGGTGGGTATCTGCATGAGGTTGACGTAGACGTGGAGCGTGTAGCCGGGCTGGTAGGGTTGCGGCTGCGGGGGGCGTGGCCTGGGCGAGGAGCGGGGATGCGATGGCGGACAGGAGCAGGAGGAGCAGGGGGCCGAGGGCTGCTGCGGGAGAGATGCGCAGCGATGGCGTGCGATGCGGGGTGGCCCGGCGAAATCGCATGGCGGAAGTATCGCAGAATCGGGCGGGAGGAGCGAGTACAATCCGAAAAGTCCTTGATGGATTTCCAGAGACAGGAGAGAGTGCATGCGGGTTGCGGTGAGAGTGTCGTTGGGGTGGGGATTGATGGTGGGGATGGTGGTATCGGGTGGAGCGCAGACGACGGCGCCGGCTCCCATGACGCAGCAGCAGCCTCCCATGACGCAGCAGCAGCGGATGCAGCGGATGATGGAGTTCTTCAAGACGCATTACGAGAAGCATGAGTACCGGATTGCGATGCGCGACGGGGTGAAGCTTTATACGCAGGTGTATACGCCGATTGCGGCGGAGTTTGCGGACAAGGGGCCGTATCCATTTTTGATGACGCGGACGCCGTATAGCTGCGGCAACTATGACAACGATGTGGTGCAGCCGCGGGTGACGGGCAACATGGAGATGCTGGAGAGTGGGTACATCCTGGTGTGCCAGGATGTGCGGGGGCGGTGGGAGAGCGAAGGGAACTGGGTGGAGATGACTCCGCCGAAGGATGGCAAGGGGATCGATGAGTCGACCGATATGTACGACACGGTGGACTGGCTGCTGAAGCATGTGGCGGAGAATAACGGGAAGGTGGGGATCCTGGGGATCAGCTATCCGGGGTTCTATACGGCGGCGAGCATTATCAACGGGCATCCGGCGATCAAGGCGGCGAGTCCGCAGGCGCCGATGATGAATCTGTTCGATGGCGATGACAGCTATCACGGCGGGGCGTTCATGCTGGGGGCGAACCACTCGTTCTATGCGGAGTTTTATCGGCCGCAGAAGAATCCTCTGAAGGTGGAGCCGCCGAATAACTTTGAGTTCTTTACCAAGGATGCGTATGCGTACTACCTGAAGATGGGGACGCTGGCGAACCTGGATTCGCCGGCGGGTGGAACCAATCCGCTGTACCACGATCAGACGATTCATGACACCTACGACAGTTATTGGGTGGCTCGGAACATGGAGCAGCACATGTTCGGCGTGAAGGCGGCGGTGATGGCGGTGGGCGGATGGTTCGATGCGGAGGATCTGGCGGGGCCGGTGAAGGTGTTCCACGCGATTGCGAAGGAGAGCCCGGAGGCGGCGGCGGATACGCTGGTGGAAGGGCCGTGGGTGCATGGGGGATGGGCGCGGGGAACGGGGGCGTCGCTGGGGGATATCCAGTTTGGATCGGACACGTCGGTGTTCTTTCAGAAGACGATTGAGGCGCCGTTCTTTGCGCATTATCTGAAGGATGCGGCGTGGACTCCGCTGCCCAAGGCGTACACGTTCGAGACGGGCAGCGATGTGTGGAAGAAGTATGACGCCTGGCCTCCGAAGCAGGCGGAGACGAAGATGATGTACTTTGAGCCGGGTGGCGGGCTGGGATGGACGGCGCCGAGCGAAAAGGAGAGTAAGGACAGCTATGTGAGCGACCCGGCGCATCCGGTGCCGTATGTGGGGTATGTGACCGAGGCGGATCCTCCGCAGCGGTACATGGATGATGACCAGCGGTTCGCGGCGACACGGCCGGATGTGCTGGTGTATGAGACGGAACCGCTGACCGAGGATGTGACCGTGGTGGGGCCGGTACGGCCGCGGTTGAAGATTGCTTCGACGGGGACGGACTCGGACTTCGATGTGAAGCTGATCGATGTGTATCCGGATGATTCTCCGGATAACGATCAGGAGGGCAAGCATGTGCTGGGAGCTCCTCCGGTGATCATGGGAGGGTACGAGATGCTGGTGCGGGGCGAGCCGTTCCGGGCGAAGTTTCGGAACTCGATGGCCAAGCCGGAGGCGCTGGTGCCGGGGAAGGTGACGGAGGTGGACTTCAGCATGCAGGACATCAACCACACGTTTTTGAAGGGGCACCGGATCATGGTGCAGGTGCAGAGCTCGTGGTTTCCGCTGACGGATCGGAATCCGCAGGTGTTCATGGATATTGCGAAGGCCAAGGCAGCCGACTTCAAGAAGGCGACCGAGACGGTGTTTCATGAGGCGGGGGAGGCTAGCGGGATCGAGTTGATGGTGATGCCGAAGGGCAGTGAGTAGGGAGCAGTGAGTAGGGAGTAGAAGGGCAACAGCAAAGGCCGCGGAGGATTGCGGCCTTTGCTTTTGCGGGTTGGCGGTGCGCGGGAGCAGGGGAGATTGTAGGCTGGTAGAGGAAGTTTGAAGCAGGGAGACGAGGGCCATGGAGACGATGAGCAAGTTGGTGACGGTGGAAGAGTATGTGGCGGAGCGCGCGGGAGCGGGGCTGGCCGAGGTGTTTGGGGCGATTGCGGCGGCGGCCCGGCAGATTGAGCGGAAGATCCGGCTGGCGGGGCTGGAGGATGTGCATGGGGACGGGAGCATTTTGGGCGCTGCGGGCGCGGTGAATGTGCAGGGGGAGCAGCAGCAGAAGCTGGATGTGTTTGCGAATGATCTGCTGACGGAGCTGCTGGGGAAGTCGGCGCATGTGGCGGCGATTGTGAGCGAAGAGGATGAGGGGCCGGTGGAGTTTGGGCGGGCCGGTGCGGAGTATGCGGTGGTGTTCGATCCGCTGGATGGGTCGTCGAATATTGATGTGAATGTGAATGTGGGGACGATCTTCAGCGTGGTGCGGGTGGAGGCGGGCGATGTGGTGGCGTCGGTGCTGCGGCCGGGGACCGAGCAGGTGGCGGCGGGGTATGTGCTGTATGGGCCGTCGGCGGTGATGGTGATGGCTTTGGGCGAGAAGGCGGCGGGCGCGGGTCACGGGGTGGCGGCGTTCACGCTGGATGAGGAGGAGCGGTTTGTGCTGACGGCGGAGGGGATGAGGATGCCGGAGCAGGGGCCGTATTACTCGGCCAACGAGGCGAATGCGGCGAGCTGGCCGGAGGTGTATCGGGAGTATGTGCAGGGGCTGGTGCGCGGGGAGCTGGGGCGGGAGTATGGGGCGCGGTATATCGGGAGCCTGGTGGCGGACTTTCATCGCACGCTGCTGAAGGGTGGGGTGTTTTTGTATCCTCCGACGAAGAAGACGCCGCGGGGGAAGCTGCGGCTGCTGTATGAGGCGTATCCGCTGGCGATGGTGGCGGAGCAGGCGGGCGGAGCGGCGGTGGATGGAGAGACGCGGATCCTGGAGGTGCAGGCGGAGGGGATTCATGACCGGACGCCGCTGGTGATTGGCAGCCGGACGCGAGGTGGAGGCGTTGCGCAAGGCCGTGGCGAAGACGGCGGAAGAGGTGGAGTAGTGGGATCGGTTGCGGAGAGGCTGTATTACGAGGCGGCGGCGGGAGATGCGGCGGCGCTGGAGTTTGCGGCGGTGGTGACGGATGTTCGGCTGGACTCGACATGCGGTGGGGGAGAGCGGGCAGAAGGAGCAGCTGTGGCAGGTGGCGCTGGATCGGACGGCGTTTTATCCGGTGGGCGGCGGGCAGCCGTGGGATACGGGGGTGCTGGTGGCGACGGCGAAGAGTGGGGCGGTGCTGGAGGTGCCGGTGGAGCGGGTGGAGGAGGATGAGGCGGGCGAGGTGTGGCACTACGTGCGCAAGCCGCTGCTGGAGGGGACGGAGGTGGTGGGGCGCGTGGATGCGGAGCGGCGGATGGATCACGCGCAGCAGCATACGGGGCAGCATCTGTTGTCGGCGATGTTCTTGCGGGAGATGGGGGCGAGGACGGTCTCGTTTCATCTGGGGGCGGATTCGGTGACGATTGATCTGGCTTTGCGCGAGGGTTGAGAAGGTGAGGGAGGAGGAGCTGCGGAGGGTGGAGGCTGCGGCGAATCGGGTGATCTATGAGGACCGCGCGATGCGGCCGCGGTGGGTGGAGCGTGCGGAGGCAGAGGCGATGCTGGAGCGGGGGGAGCTGCGGAAGCTTCCGGAGCGTGCGGGGCGGATGCGGATTGTGGAGATGGAGGGGGTGGAGTTCAATGCGTGCGGAGGGACGCATGTGGGGTCGACGGGAGCGATTGGGGGCTTGCTGGTGCGGCGGGTGGAGAAGGTGAGGCAGGGGCAGCGGGTGGAGTTCTGCTGCGGGCTGCGGGCGGTGCGGGCGGCGGCGAGGGACTATGCGCTGCTGCGGCAGACGGGGTTGCTGCTGAGCGTGGGAGCGGCGGATGTTCCGGACCGGGTGCAGCGGCTGCTGGAGGACAAGAAGGCCGCGGTGAAGGAGTTGGCGAAGTTGGTGAAGAGTCAAAAGGAGGCGGTATGAAGGGATACATCGTTTTTACCAAGGACAAGACGCTGGATGCAGGCGAGATGGCGGTGTATGCGGAGCAGGTGGGCGCCACGTTTGCAGGGCATGAGGTGAAGGTGCTGGCGCGGTATGGCAAGTATGAGGTGTTGGAGGGGGCTCCGACGGAGGGTGCGGTGATCGTGGAGTTTCCCTCGGTGGCGGCGGCGAAGGCCTGGTATGACAGCCCGGCGTATACGGAGGTGCGCAAGCATCGGTTCGCGGGGGCGGAGTATCGGGCGATATTGATTGAGGGTGTTTGACGGCTGTCGCAATTGCCACAGGCGCCTGCCGGTTAGGCTGGAGGGGTGAGTGTGTATTGCGATGTCGCGCTGCCGGTGCCGCTGGACCGTGCCTTTACGTACGAGCTAGGTGGGCTTGAGGCGGAGGTGGGGGCGCGGGTGATGGTGCCGTTTGGGGGACAGCGGCTGGTGGGGGTGGTGGTCGGGCTGCATGATGTGGCGCCGGGCGATGGGGTCGAGGTGAAGCGGGTCCAGCAGGTGATGGATGAGGCCGCGCTGCTTCCGGATGAGTTGATGGAGCTGGGCAAGTGGGTGGCGGGGTACTACTGCGCTCCGCTGGGCGAGGTGCTGCGGGGGATGATGCCGCTGACGGCGGAGGTGCGGCGGCAGTGGGTGTACCGGATCGGCGAGCTGGGGCGGAGGGTGCTGTACGAGGGCGCGGCGAAGGGGTCGTCGCGGAGGTCGAAGCTGAGTGTGGAGGATCAGAATCGCGAGTACGCGGTGCTGAATTACCTGGAGAGTGGAGAGGCGGGGAAGACCGCGACGATTCGCAGCGCGACGGGGGCGAACAAGGCGCTGCTGGATGCGATGGCGAAGAAGCGGTGGCTGGTGCGGGAGCCGCTGGCGGAGGTGCGGGATGCGCGGCGGGTGGAGACGGTGGCGGTGCTGGATGGGAGGCTGGTGAACGAGCGGCAGCCCACCTTCAAGACGAGATCCAGCGACACGCTCGAGACAGGTGGGGGCACCCGGAGTGGGGCCGGCTAGAGGCTGCCGAAGTTGAATGAAAACCAGTTGGCGGTGATGGCGGAGCTGGCGGGGTGTGGGGGACGGGAGCTGGTGCGGGAGCTGCGGGGGAGGATGGTGGCGCGCGGGGTTCCGGAGTCGACGCTGGGGACGCTGGTGAAGCGGGGGCTGGTGCGGCTGGAGGAGACGGCGCAGGCGTTCCATGTGACCGGGCTGCAGCAGGAGGGGAAGAAGTTTGCGCATGAGCATGTGCTGAATGAGGCGCAGACCGAGGCGCTGGGGACGATTGTTGCGGCGATGGCGAAGGGTGGTTTCCGGCCGCACCTGCTGTATGGGATTACGGGGAGCGGGAAGACGGCGGTGTATGTGGCCGCGATGCAGCGGGCGCTGGATTCGGGGGGCGGGGCGCTGCTGCTGGTTCCGGAGATTGGGTTGACGCCGGGGACGGCGGCGCAGATGGTGGCGGCGTTTGGGCGAGAGGTGGCGCTGCTGCACTCGCAGTTGACGCCGGATGAGCGGGCGGAGCAGTGGCATCGGATTCGGCGGGGCGAGGCGCGGGTGGTGATTGGGACACGGTCGGCGGTGTTTGCGCCGATGCCGAATTTGCGGCTGATTCTGGTGGATGAAGAGCATGACGGGAGTTACAAGCAGGAGGAGACGCCGCGGTATCACGGGCGGGATGTGGCGGTGATGCGGGGGAAGCTGCTGGGGTGCACGGTCGTGCTGGGGTCGGCGACGCCGTCGCTGGAGAGCTGGCAGAATGCGGAGCGGGGGCGGTATGCGCGGGTGGAGATTCGTGCAGCGAGTACAGGACCGGCCGCTGCCGAAGGTCGAGATGATCGATATGCGCGAGGAGTTTCGCGCGACGGGACAGCTGCACAAGGGACAGGAGCAGATGTTTTCGCGGCGGCTGATCGAGGAGACGCAGGCGACGATCGATCGCGGGGAGCAGGTGGTGATCCTGATCAACCGGCGCGGGTACAGCTTTGTGGTGATGTGCAGGAGTTGCGGAGACAAGCTGGAGTGCGAGAACTGCGCGATCTCGCTGACGTATCACAGGGGCGGGGATGAGAACAGCTTGAATGGCGAGGCGCGGGTGGGGCAGCGGCTGGAGTGCCACTATTGCGGGTATCGGCGGACGGTGCCGAAGGCGTGCCCGAAGTGCCAGAGCGAGCATTTGTACTACCTGGGGGCGGGGTCGGAGCAGGGGGAGGAGCGGCTGCAGGAGCTGTTTCCGGGGGCGCGGATCGGGAGGATGGATCGGGACACGGTGCGCTCGCGCGGGGACATGGAGCGGCTGCTGGGGCGGCTGCACTCGGGCGAGATCAATCTGCTGGTCGGGACGCAGATGATCGCCAAGGGGCATGACATTCATGGGGTGACGCTGGTGGGGGTGGTGGGCGCGGACTTTGCGCTGGGGCTGCCGGACTTTCGCGCGGCGGAGAGGGTGTTCCAGCTACTGACGCAGGTGAGCGGGAGGGCGGGGCGCGGGGAGCTGCCGGGGAAGGTGCTGGTGCAGACGTACCAGCCGGATCATTACGTGAACCAGTTTGCGCGGGAGCACGACTACACGGGGTTCGCTGCGCGGGAGCTGTATTTTCGGCGGGCGATGCGGTATCCGCCGTTCAGTGTGCTGGCGAATGTGATGGTGCAGAGTGAAAAGCTGGAAGAGGTGCTGGACTGGTCGACGAGGATTGGGCGGTGGCTGGAGCGGCGCAAGCTGGAGGGTGTGCGGGTGCTGGGGCCGGCGGCGGCGCCGAATCGCGGCTGAAACGGATCTATCGGTACCACCTGGTGCTGAAGGCAGACCGGAGGGATGTGCTGGGGGCGGCGCTGCGGGAGATGCTGGCGGTGGTGGATCGCGAGGAGATTCCGCGGCGGTCGGTGGTGGTGGACGTGGACCCGATGCACTTGATGTAAGGGCCAGGGTATTAGGGTGTAGGCACAGAGAGGCTGCGGCCTGGGAGGGTCGTGAGGGGCTTAGAGATGGGGTGAAAGGGCGGGCACTTCCCTGGACCCTGAATTTTCGCGTGGGTCCTGGCGTTTAGCCGAGCGCCTGGAGGTCCTTGCCCGGCTTGAAGCGAACGGCCTTGCCGGGGGTAATGGTGACCTCGGTACCGGTGCGGGGGTTACGGCCGACGCCGGTTTTGCGGGGCTTGACGGTGAAGACGCCGAAGCCGCGGAGCTCGATGCGGTCGCTGCCGCCCAGGGCGCTCTTCATTGCTTCAAAAATCGCGTCCACGGCGGACTCTGCCTTCGTCCGTGGAAGGCCTGTGCGTTCAACTACCCGCTGAATTAGGTCCTGCTTGATCAATGGAGGTCGCCTTCCTGTGCTCAGTCCCACGAAGGTGGGGAGGTGTATGACTGTAACCAGCCTACACTGCGATGGTAGAAAGGCGAGTTTTGATTGTCAATTTTTCCTCAGGCGATGTTCCTGAAATCTGAGGGGGAGACGCGGTGCGCGGCGCAGTTTGCGATAGGCTCGAAGTGACGCAATATCCAAGGGAAAGGGACGTGCGCGGCGAGGTGCTGCCGCAGCCGTGGGAACGAGATGTCGATCAAGAGCGATACATGGATTCGGAAGCAGGCAGTCGAGAACAAGATGATCGAGCCGTTCAGTGAGAAGCAGGTGCGGGAGGGCGTGATCTCGTATGGGCTCTCGTCGTATGGATACGATCTGCGGGTGTCGAATGAGTTCAAGATCTTTACGAACGTGAATAGTGCGATCATTGACCCAAAGAATTTTGATGAGCGCTCGTTCGTGTCGGTGGAGGCAGACAGTATTATTGTTCCGCCGAACAGCTTTGCCCTGGCGCGGTCGGTGGAGTACTTCCGGATTCCGCGCGATGTGCTGACGATCTGCGTGGGCAAGAGCACGTATGCGCGCTGCGGGATCATTGTGAACGTGACGCCGTTTGAGCCGGAATGGGAAGGATTTGTGACGCTCGAGATCTCCAACACAACGCCGCTGCCGGCGCGCATCTATGCCAACGAGGGGTTGTGCCAGATTCTTTTCTTCCAGAGCGACGAGGTCTGCGAGGTAAGCTATGGAGATCGCAACGGAAAATATCAGAAGCAGCAGGGCATTGTGCTGCCGAAGTTGTAGCGTGTGCTGCCGAAGTTGTAGAACGACCGCGGGCCACAGAGTACGAGCATTGCTGGACGAGCAAAGATGGACCGCTGGGCGAACATCCAAACACCGCTGGGCGGCGACAGAAAGACCGTTCCCGGCGAACTGAGAGTCGCAGCTCGTGACGAATGAAGCGAAGGCGCATATCGGTGTAGTGGCGGCAGACTCCTTGCGTTCCATGGGGTTGGTGGCGATCCTCGAGGAGACGGCCGGGGTGGTGGCGTATGCGCTGAAGATGGACGAAGTGTGCGGCGCGCAGGACCTGGACCTGGTGCTGCTGGACCTGCAGGAGCCGCTGGAGGCGATCCTGCACACGATTGCGCATGTACGCAAGGAGCGGCCGTCGCTGAAGCCGGTGGTGATGGGCGAGCCGCTGACGCCGGAACAGATCCAGGCGGTGATCGGCGCGGGGGCGAAGGGGTTTCTGCTGCGCAGCGCGGGGGTGAGCGAGATCAGCATGGCGATCGAGATTGTGCTGGATGGATCGATCTGGGCGCCGCGCAAGGTGCTGGCGAGGCTGGTGGAGGCGGGGACGGCGGGCGCGGAGAACATCGGGCCGCCGCCGGTGCAGCAGGAGTCGGTGGAGGAGATGATTACGGGGCGGGAGCGCGAGGTGCTGCACCTGCTGATGAATGGGCGGTCGAACCGGGAGATTGCGGCGGCGATGGGGATCGAGCAGGCGACGGTGAAGGCTCACCTGGGAAGGATGCTGCGGAAGACGCGGGCGAAGAATCGGGTGGAGTTGACGCTGCGGGCGATGGAGGAGAAGTCGCAGCGACGAGGGGTAAGTTACTGGGTTTGGTGACGTTTCCGAGGGTTTGTGGGGAAATCGAGCGGAGTACGTCTTTGGTAACAAACGAAAGTATACATTACTAGGTACTCTTGTAACCATCGGGCGTAATGGTGCATAGTTATCCCAGTACAAACCTGGGAGAATAGGGTTGCGAGAGGCTGCTGCTTATAGCGCGCTTTCGCAACCCACTTTTTTTGCAGGTACAACCTGCGGGGTGGGCCGTCCATCAGATGTGACTGGACAAGCAGTACGTGTCCGTCACCGAACAGAGTGAAAACTGGTTATGCACGAAAGGTTGAAATGAAAAAGATTATTGGAGTTCTGTGTGGCATGGCGATGTGCGTGGGTGTCGTCTCTGCCCGGGCGCAAGATGACAGCAAGCTGACGGACCGGCTCACCGCAGCCACGGATGTGATTGACCAGGTGATGTCGGTACCGGACAAGGCGATTCCGCAGGGGATCCTGGCGGGCGCGCACTGCGTGGTGGTGATTCCGTCGTTCAAGAAGGCAGCGTTCGGCGTTGGAGCGCAGTACGGGCAGGGTGTGGCGACGTGCCGCACGCCGCGGGGCTGGAGCGCGCCGGTGTTTGTGCAGCTGGCGGGCGGCAGCTTCGGATTCCAGATTGGCGGGCAGGCGACGGATTTGATCCTGGTGGCGATGAATCATAACGGTCTGGAAGACATGTTGAAGAACAAGGTCAAGCTGGGTGCGGACGCTGCGGCTTCGGCCGGCCCGGTTGGGCGCAACGCGCAGGCGGGAACGGACTGGAAGCTGAATGCCGAGTTCCTGACGTACTCGCGCAGCAAGGGCCTGTTTGCCGGCATCGATCTGGATGGCACGGTACTGTCGCAGAACACGGACTACACGCGCCAGGAGTATGGCCATGATGTTCCGTTCGGCGAGGTGCTGCATGGACAGGTGCCGACGCCCGAGAATGCTCGTCATTTCGTGCATACCGTGGCGCGGTACTTCGTGGTGTCGAAGGACAACCAGTAAGCGCTGGCGACCTGCAAGGGTTACAGGGTGGAAAGGGGACGGCTTCGGCCGTCCCTTTTCGTGTTCAGGATGCGTAGCTTTCCACGTGGAGTTGCAGAGAAGTTGCGTACACTGATGGTTGTTGGCGACTGCGATTCAGAACGTGTCGGTACGGCAGATCAGCCTGCGTGAGCGGGTGGAGAACCTGGCGCTGCGACTGGTGGCCGGGGCGGTGGGGGCGTTGCCGCGCAGCGGGGCGAGGGCTGTGGGCGCGGGGCTGGGAGCGGCGGCGTGGGTGCTGCTGGGGCGGCTGCGGCGCGTGGGGATGCGGAATCTTGAGCTGGCGATGCCGGAGAAGACGGAGGCGGAGCGCGAGGCGATTCTGCGCGGCGTGTTTCGGTCGCTGGGATGGCAGGTGGGCGAGTTCTGCAAGATGGGCGGATACACGGCGGAGCAGGCGTCGAAGTTTATCCGTTATGACGGGCTGGAGCATTATCTGGCGGCGCGCGCGAAGGGCAAGGGCGTGCTGGTGCTGACGGGGCACCTGGGGGCGTGGGAGCTGTCGAGTTTTTATCACTCGCTGATGGGGTATCCGATGTCGCTGGTGATCCGGCGGCTGGATAACCCGCTGGTGGACGAGTTTGTGAACCGGATTCGGTGCCTGCATGGCAACCGGGTGATCCATAAGGACGACTTTGCGCGGGGGTTGCTGAGCTCGATGCACCGCGGAGAGACGGTTGGCATCCTGATGGACACGAACATGACGCCGCCGCAGGGGGTGTTTGTGCCGTACTTCGGCGTGGAGGCGTGTACGGCGTCGGGACTGGCGCGGGTGGCGCTGCACTCCGGAGCGGCGGTGCTGCCGGGGTTCCTGGTGTGGGAGGCGGCGGAGAAGAGGTATGTGCTGCGGTTTGGCGAGGAGCTGGAGCTGATCCGGACGGGCGATGCGGGGGCGGACATTCTGGCCAATACGGCGCTGTTTACACGGACGATCGAGGCGTATGTGCGGCGGTATCCGGAGCAGTGGCTGTGGGTGCATCGGCGCTGGAAGACGCGGCCTGAGGGCGAGGAGCGGGTGTACGGATGAGCGCGAAGAGGCTGAGGGCGGAGGAGATTGCGGAGCTGCTGGGCGTGGAGACAGCGGCGACGGCGGAGGTCTCGCGGGTGTCGGGGCTGGAGGGTGCGGGGGCGGATGCGGTGGTGTTTGCCGAGGATGAGCGGACGCTGACGGCGGCGATGGCGTTCGGGGGCGGGGTTGATCCTGACTCGAGAGGCGGCGCGGAAGTCGGCGACGGACCTGGGGCTGGATATCGACGAGCGCGTGCTGGTGGTGAGGGATCCCCGGTATGCGTTTGCGGTGTGTGCGAAGGCGCTGGCGGGGCGGAGGACGGAGAGTGAGGTGCATGCGTCGGCGGTGGTGGATGCGACGGCGAAGGTGGGAGCAGGGGTGAAGATCGGGGCGCGGGCGGTGGTGGAGGCGGAGGTGATTTTGGGAGACGACGTGGAGATTGCCGCGGGGGCGGTGATTCTGCGCGGGGTGGAGATTGGGAACCGGGTGGTGGTGCAGGCGGGGGCGGTGCTGGGGGCGACGGGGTTTGGGTATGCGCGCAATGCGCAGACGGGCGAGCACCTGCTGTTTCCGCAGCAGGGGCGGCTGGTGATCGAGGACGATGTGGAGATTGGCGCGAATACGACGATCGATCGCGGGGCGCTGGGGGAGACGCGGATTGGGCGGGGGACGAAGATCGACGACCAGGTGCACATCGGGCATAACTGCAGGATTGGGAAGAACGTGCTGATGGCGTCGCAGGTGGGGATCTCGGGGTCGTGCGTGGTGGAGGATGGCGCGGTGCTGGCGGGGCAGGTGGGGCTGGGCGATCATGTGCACATTGGGCCGGGGGTGATCCTGGGCGGGGCGGCGGGAGTGTTTCCGGGCAAGCATCTGGAGGGGCCGGGGCAGATGTTCATGGGAGTGCCGGCGGAGCCGCTGAAGGATTATCTGAAGACGATTGCGCGGGTGAGGCGTCTGAAGTAGTGAGTAGTGAGTAGTGAGTAGTGAGTAGTGAGTCGTGAGTAGGCTATGGCGATTGTGGTGGTGGGCGGGCATACGCGGAATATCGGGAAGACCAGCGTGGTGGCTGGGCTGATTCGCGGCGCTGCCGGAGCGGCGGTGGACGGCGATCAAGATTACGCAGTTCGGGCATGGGGTGTGCTCGGCGAATGGGGAGCCGTGCGATTGCGAGACGGCCGATCATACGATTGCGGTGAGTGAGGAGCGGGAGCGGGGGAGTGGGACCGACTCGTCACGGTATCTGGCGGCGGGGGCGGAGCGGTCGTTCTGGGTGAGGACGCGGCAGGGGCAGTTGAGTGAGGCGATGCCGAGGGTGCGGGCGCTGCTGGCGGAGGCGGAGAATGCGATTGTGGAGTCGAATAGCGTGCTGCGGTTTTTGCAGCCGGATGTTTCGCTGAGTGTGCTGGATCCGGGGGTGGAGGACTTCAAGGCGTCGGCGCTGCGGTATCTGGATCGGGTGGATGCGCTGGTGGTGCCGAAGGGTGCGGTGTTTCGGGAGGGGTGGGGAGGGGTGTCGCTGCGGATGATCGAGGGGAAGCGGCGATTCGAGTTTGTGGCGCCGGAGTATTGCACGGCGGAGCTGGCGGGGTTTGTGGGGGAGCGGGTGCGGGCGGTGGCGGGACGAAGCTAAGACCTCCTCGCGGCGCGGGGATTCTGCGAACCCAGGTCTCAGACGCGAGACCTGGGGCACCCGCCAGGTGGCGGTTAGATGCTCTGGACGGGGAGGGTCATGAGGTCGGTGACGGAGGCGACTTCGCGCTGGACGAAGGGCTCGGCGTAGCGGACGCCGGCGAGCAGGCCGTAGTGGCGGGCGGTGGCGAAGGTGCGCTCGCGGATGTCGTCTTCGGGGACGAAGAGGCCGGCGCCGGTGGGCTGGGTGCCGTACTGGGAGCGGTAGGCGAGGAGGGATTGCAGGCGGGTCTCGATGTGGGCGCTGATGTCGACGACGAAGGTGGGGCGGACGTCGGCGTAGAGGGAGGCGTAGAGGATCTTGTAGGGGCGGTGCGGGGCGCCGTGCGCGGGGTCGAGGTCGAGGCGGGAGAGGCCGGAGGCGAAGCAGGCTTCGTAGCCGAGGGTGGAGGCGGTGTAGTGGTCGGGATGGCGGCCCTGCCAGTAGGGAAGGATCACGACGCGGGGGCGAAGGCGGCGCAGGACGGCGGCGATCTTGAGGCGGTTTTCCTGGGTGTTCTGGACGTTGCCGTCGGGCAGGTCGAGGGCTTCGCGGTGGGAGACGCGGAGGATGGCGGCGGCGGCTTCGGCTTCGGCAGCTCGCTCGGCGGCGGTGCCGCGGGTGCCGGATTCTCCGCGGGTGAGATCGAGGATGCCGGTGCGCCAGCCGAGAGATTGCTGGACGAGGAGGGTGCCGCCGCAGGTCTGCTCGACGTCATCGCGATGGGCGGCGATGGCAAGGATGTCGAGCGGACCTGGGTGGGGCGATGGTGACGCCTGCGGCGTGGTCATTGGGGTGGATGGCCGGGGTTAGTCGGCGGTGTCGGTCTCGGCGTCCATGTAGGCTACGTCGAAGACGGTGCCTTGCACGGTCATGTTGATGTTGTTGATCTCGGAGCCGGGAGCTCCTCCGTTGGCGTCGATCTGCTGGGTTTCGACAATCGGGGAGGGGTTGAGGCCGGTGTAGAAGGCGTGGATCTGGCCGCCGTATGCGGTAAAGACCTTGTAGTAGGTCTGGACCCAGCAGAGGCCGGTCGCGCTGCCGTAGTAATACTGATTCTGATCGGTATTGGGGTAGGGCACGGGGACGGCAGCGACGGAGCCGTTATTGGACTGGACGACCGCGGGGATGATGGTGGCGGGCGGAGTCGCCGTGCCGGTGGTGAGCATGGTGAGGCAGTTGTAGTTGCCGGCCTGGTCGGTATAGCCCTGGGAGGCGAGCTCGGCTGCCGCGGTTGCGGCGCGCACGCCGTTGGCGCAGTTGGAGGCGGCGACCCAGAGGGTATTGTTGTCGGCGAAGAGCAGCTTGGTGTGGGTTCCGTCGGATATGGAGACGGGGGCGCTGACGGCGTAGGTGCTGAGATTGAGGGTGGTGAGGTTGCCGCCGAAGAGTCCCTTATACGGCCCGGTGGTCTGCAGCTGCTGGCCGGCGAGGTAGAGGTAGGTTCCGTCGGAGACAGAGGCGGTGACGCCGCCGGGGATGGGGACGGGATTGGCGACGGGCAGGGTCTCCATGGGGTTGGGCGACGGGGCGCTGGGGGTGGGCACCGTGTTGATATTGAGATCCGACATGTTCAGGAAGCTGACGCTGGCGGTGGTTCCACCGTTCTCCGGGCCGGAGTTGAGGACGTAGGCGGTGGTTCCGTCGAGCGAGAAGTTGACGTTGACGGGGCGATCGTAGGTGCCGGGGACGGGGACGACGCAGTATTGCGGCAGGAGGAGCGGCTCGCAGTCGACGTAGCCGGGAGGCAGGACGGGATTGGGGGTAGCGGGCAGGCGGACGACGCGATAGAGGGTGTTGGAGTTCTGCACCATGGCCAGCACGACGCTGAAGCCGGGATCGATGACGACCTTGTCGACGCCGGGAAGATTGAGGTCGTAGGTGACGCCGAGGGTGGTGAAGACGAGCTGACCTGCCTGCTGGGCGGCGCCAGCGAAGGCGGTCCCGAGCTGGGCGGCTGCGGCGGAGGGGGGTTGCGAGCCGAAGTTGTCGACCGTTCCGCTGGAGGTTTCCTTGCTGTAGTTGATGCTCGACAGCGTTCCGCTGGTGTAGTCGAGCGCATAGCCCGAGGTCTCTTCGGGAAAGTTGATGATGCTGATGGGCTCTGGCTCGGAGTACCCGGAGATGCTGAAGCTCTTGGTGGTGTTCTGCACGTTGCCGCGGAGATCGCGCAGGCCGTCGAGGATCTCGAGACCTCCGGAGCCGCTGGGTGCGCCGGTGCCGGAGTAGGCCGCGAGAACGCGTTGAAGGAGCCCGCTGGGCGGGACGGGGCGGCCGGCGTAACCGTATTCCGGAGCTTTGTAGAGCACCACAACACCGCAACCAGAGAGTGCCAGCGTGGCCGTGGCCAGGAGGATACCTGAAGCAATCAGGGCAGAGAAACTTCTAATCTTCAACGTGAACCACTCCAAACGTCAGCCGCCCATTGCGCGGTGTCTGCAAAATCTTAGGCAAGTATAACAGGGCAAAGTTGTCAATCTGTCCTGTGTTTCGGTCGTGCGCGAGCCAGCGTGAGGGCTGGCCACGTTATACGATGGACGATTAGGCACTGCAAAACGATTACACAGGTAGGGAGATCGATGGCGAGCAGCAGTCGAGAGGCTTTTCGAGGGGGGAACGGTACTATGCGATGGCGCCATGGGCACCATGCTGTACAGCTGCGGCGTATTCATCAATCGTTGCTATGACGAACTGAATGTGACGCAGGCGGAGACGGTGCGATCGGTGCATGAGCAGTATCTGCAGGCGGGGGCGGAGATCATTGAGACCAATACGTTTGGGGCGAACAGCTTCCGGCTGGAGAGGTTTGGCCTGCGCGACAAGGTGGGCGAGTTTAACCGGGCCGGGGCGGCGATTGCGCGGCAGTGCGTGGACGCGATTCGCGAGAAGCAGGGGACGCAGGCGTATGTGGCGGGGGCGATGGGGCCGCTGGGATTGCGGCTGGAGCCGCTGGGCAAGACGAGCCTGGAGGAGGCGCGGGCGGCGTTTGCGGAGCAGGTGGCGGCGCTGGCGGAGGGTGGGGTCGACCTGCTGATGCTGGAGACGATGATGTCGGTGGATGAGGCGGAGCAGGCGGTGCTGGCGGCGCGGGAGGTGGCACCGCAGCTGAAGATGGTGGTGCTGTTTACGGTGGATGAGGAGTCGAATTGCCTGGACGGCACGAGCCCGGAGGTGGCGGCGGAGCGGATGGCGGCGGTGGGCGCGGATGCGGTTGGCTGCAACTGCAGCACCGGGCCGGCCGCGGTGCTGAGCGCGGTGGAGCGGATGCGCGCGGTGACGACGCTGCCGATTGTGGCGATGCCGAATGCGGGCATGCCGCGCAATGTGGAGGGGCGGAATATCTATCTGACGTCGCCGGAGTACATGGGCAGCTTTGCGCGGAAGTTTGTGCGCGCGGGAGCGAGCTGGGTGGGAGGATGCTGCGGGACGACGCCGGCGCACATTCGCGCGATGCGCAGCGCGCTGCGGGCGATGGAGGCGCAGGATGCGGGCGAGACGGCGGTGGCGCGGGCGAGCGTGGCGACGGCGAGTGTGGGGCGCGAGGTGGGCGCGCGAGGCGGCGGATTGAGCCTCCGGCGTTGCGCGAGCGGTCGCAGATTGGGCGAGTGCATTGCCGAGGGGAAGTTTGTGACGATGGTGGAGATTGTTCCGCCGAAGGGATTCGATTGCGAGAAGGAGCTGGCGGGGGCGGCGCTGCTGGCGCGGTATGGCGTGGATGCGATCAACGTGCCGGACTCGCCGCGGGCCAGTGCGCGGATGAGCGCGCAGAGCCTGTGCGTGCAGATTCAGCAGAAGGTGGGGATCGAGACGATTCTGCACTACACGTGCCGCGACCGGAATGTGCTGAGCATTCAGAGTGATTTGCTGGGTGCGGCTTCGATTGGGCTGAAGAATATTCTTTGCCTGACGGGCGATCCGCCGAAGATGGGGAACTATCCGGATGCGACGGCGGTGTTCGATGTGGATGCGATTGGGCTGGTGAATATTGTCCACGGGCTGAACCAGGGGCTGGATATCGGGCGGAATCCGATTGGGGGATCGACGGGATTCACGATCTCGGTGGCGGCGAATCCGGGGGTGCAGCGATATCGAGCACGAGGTGCGGCGGTTCGCGTACAAGGTCGAGGCGGGCGCGGAGTTCTGCATCACGCAGCCGGTGTTCGATCTGAAGCTGCTGGAGGAGTTTCTGCGGAGGATCGAGGGGTTCCGGATTCCGGTGGTCGCGGGCATCTGGCCGCTGACGAGTCTGCGCAATGCGGAGTTCATGAAGAACGATCTGCGGGTGTCGATGCCGGACGAGATATTGGCGCGGATGGCGGCGGCGCCGGATAAAGATGCGGCGCTGGTGGAAGGCGTGGCGATTGCGCGGGAGATGCTGGAGAGCGTGCGCGGGTCGGTGCAGGGGGTGCAGGTGAGTGCGCCGTTCGGGAAGTATGCCTTGACCACCGAGGTGCTGGGCTTGTATGCGGAGGTGAAGTGATGGCGAGCTTTGAGGAGCAGATGGCGGAGCTGGAGAAGGTTGTCGACCGGTTGGAGCGGGGCGACCTGACGCTGGAGGAGAATGTCAGTTTGTTCGAGCGCGGGGTGCAGCTGTCGAATGCGTGCAAGGCGCAGCTGGCGAGCGCGGAGAGCCGCATCCAGGTGCTGCTGGAGCCGGAGGAGGGTGGGCCGGCGCGGGTGGAGGATCTGGCGGTGGCGGTGGCCGAGGAAGAGGGCGACGACGAGGAGTTCGATCCAGATGAGGATCTGGACGATGGGCGGCTGTAATCGCTGAGGGCGGAGGGGTTCGCGGCTAGCGGTCGCGGCTGGTGACGAAGCCGGGGACCCAGAGGAGGGCGCGCTTGTAGTCGCTCTCGGGGAGTTCGGCGATGGATTGGCGGGCGGCCTCGGCGTAGGCGCAGGCGGTGTCCATGGCGTAGGACAGGGAGCCGTGGCGGTGGAGGATCTCGAGGATGTCGGCGTGGGCGACGCGGGCGAAGCTGCGGTCGGCGAGGACGGTGCGGATGGCCTCGCGGTCGGCACCGGTTCCGCGTTCGAGGGCGTGGATGACGGCCAGGGTGGCCTTGCCTTCGCGGAGGTCGGAGGCGGCGGGCTTGCCGAGGACTTCGTCGTTGGCGGTGAGATCGAGGACGTCGTCGACGATCTGGAAGGCGAGGCCGAGGTTGCGGCCGTACTCGCCGAGGGTGTCCTCGAAGGGGCGCTCGCCGTCGCGGATGGTGGGGTTCGCGATGACGGCGCCGAGCTGCATGGAGACCTTGAAGAGGCAGGCGGTCTTGCGATAGATGAGGTCGAAGTACTCTTCCTCGTTGATGAGGTGGCCGAGCTTTTCCATCTGCAGGAGCTCGCCTTCGACCATCTCCTGGGTGAGCGAGATGAGGAGATCGAGGATGCGGAAGTTGCGTTCGGCCAGCGCGGTCTGGAAGGCCTGCATGTAGAGCCAGTCGCCGGCGAGGACGCACTTGGCATTGCCCCAGGTGGTATTGGAGGAGGGGCGGCCGCGGCGGGTGTTGGCCTCGTCGATGATGTCGTCGTGGACGAGGGTGGCGGTGTGGAGCATCTCGACGACGGCGCCGAGGCGGATGCGGGCGTCGCTCTCGCAGTGCAGGGACTTGGCCGAAAGCAGCAGCAGGAGCGGGCGAATGCGTTTGCCGCCGCCGGCGATGAGGTAGTTGGCGATGTCGGTGACGACGGCGACGGGGGAGTCGGCCTGGCGGGAAAACTCGACTTCGATCGCGGCGAGATCGTCCTTGAGGAGGTCAAAGACTTCGGCTGCGGTCGCGATGGAGATCGTGCTCATGCTTGATTTAAGAGTAGCAGGTGAACGTCTGTACAGGTTGTGACGGGAGGCGGTTGAGGTGCGGATTGCGCGCGATGAATGCTAGTTGGAGCGAAAATTCGTGAACTGAAGATCGATGCCGAGGTCCTTGCCGCGGAGGAGAGCGATGATCTGCTGCAGGGTATCGCGGTCTTTACTTGTGACGCGCACGGTGTCGCCCTGGATGCTGGCTTGTGCTTTGAGCTTGGAATCTTTAATGAGGGCGACGATTTTTTTGGCGGGTTCGGAGGAGATGCCCTGCTTGAGCTTGATCTTCTGGCGGACGGAGGAGTTGGCCGCGGGCTCGATCTTTTCGTACTCGAGGTTCTTGAGCGAGACGTTGCGCTTGACGAACTTCTGGGCGAGGATTTCGATGACGGCCTTGAGGGTGTACTCGTCCTGCGAGGCGAGCTGGACGACGTCGTCGCCCTCGAGGGCGATGGTGGATTTGGAGTTCTTGAGGTCGAAGCGGGCGTGAACTTCTTTGCTTGCCTGGTCGATCGCGTTCTTGACTTCCTGGATATCTACCTTGCTCACGATATCGAAGCTGTTATCAGCTGCCATGGTGGGTCCTCTTGCAATTTAGATGCCGTGGAGCGGGTGATTGCTCTCCATTGTGTCAGATGTGCGATGAATCGGACAGTGACGATGGGAACAGGGCGTCCAAAGTTCGCTGTGGTTAAGGTCTGCCAGCTGCTCGGCGGAGATGCCGCGCAGATCGGCGACGAAGCGGGCGGTGTGGGTGACGTAGGCGGGCTCGTTGGTCTGGCCGCGGAGGGGGATGGGGGCGAGAAAGGGGGCGTCGGTTTCGACCAGGATGCGGTCGGCGGGGGCGGTGGCGGCGACGGCCTGGATGGTGGTGGATTTGGGGTAGGTGACGTTGCCGGCGAAGGAGAGATAGAAGCCGGCGGCGAGGGAGCGGGCGGCCTGGTCCTGGTTGCCGGAGAAGCAGTGCATGATGCCGGGGAGGCCGGTGGGGGTCCAGTGCTCGGCGATGAGGGCGAGGAGGTCTTCCCAGGCGTCGGCCGGTTCGATACTTGGCTTTGGCGGCGGGGATGGCGAGCTCGGAGGTGCGGCAGTGGATGGTGATGGGCTTGCGGGCGGCGGCGGCGATCTTCATCTGGGCGATGAAGGCGGCCTGCTGGGTGGGGATGTCGGGGTTGTCGAGGTGGTAGTAGTCGAGGCCGATCTCGCCGATGGCGAGGCAGCGGGGGTCTTGCGCGAGGGTGGCAAGTTTGGCGAGGTCTTCGGGGGTGGCGCTGGTGGGCTTCCTGGGGATGGATGCCGGCGGTGGCGAAGATGTTGGGGTGGGTGCGTGCGCGAGATCGAGGGCGCGGTGCATGGTGTCGGGGCCGTCGCCGATGCCGATGGCGAGGAGCTGCCGGACGCCGGCGGCGCGGGCGTTGGCGAGGATCTGCGGGAGGTTCTCGTAGTCGTCGAGATGGCAGTGGGAGTCGATCAGCTGCATCGTTCTTCTAGAGTACAAGGGAGCGAGCGTGAAGGTTGTGGGAAGTCGGTGGGATGGATGCGGGCGTAGGATATTTTGCGGATGGTACGGAACGAATCGTCGAAGGAGAAGTGATGGAGATCAATCGCAGAGATATGTGTGTGGCGATGGCGGCGTTGGCATCGCTGGGAGGGGTGCTGGCGCGGGCGCAGGAGGGGGCAGGTGGGTCGGCGGACACGACCGGGATGGGGGTGTCGAAGGTGTTTCACTTTGACGAGATGCATGTCGCGCACTACGCGAATGGCGGGTGGGGGCGGGCGGTGATGCATGGCACGCTGCCGACGGGCGAGTTCGTGGAGGTGCACGAGACGATGCTGCCGGCGGGACAGATGCCGCATCCTCCGCACAAGCACCGCAACACGGAGTTCGTGCTGATCCGGGAGGGGAAGCTGGAGTTTTTGAACGATGGCAAGCCGGAGCCGGTGGGGGTGGGGGATGTGATCTATACGGCGTCGAACCAGATGCACGGGCTGAAGAATGTGGGGGAGACGGCGGCGCTGTATTTTGTGGTGTCGGTGAGCCACGGGCAGATGTAGTGCCCGTGGCTGGACGGACTGATGCAGCTACTTGAGGCGGGAGCCGAGGGCGATGTCTTCGCCGAAGGTGGCGAGGACGGGCTTGCCGCCTTCGCCGTGGGAGGCGGCGAGGAGCATGCCGTGGGACTCGAGGCCGCGCATCTTGCGGGGGGCGAGGTTGGTGATGACGACGATGCGGCGGCCGATGAGGTCTTCGGGGGCGTACCACTCGGCGATGCCGGAGAGGATCTGGCGGCGGGGGAAGTCGGGGCCGAGGTCGACTTCGAGGCGGAGGAGCTTGTCGGCCTTGGGGATGCGCTCGGCGACGAGGATCTGGGCGACGCGGAGCTCGATCTTGGCGAAGTCGTCGATGGTGATGTGGGGAGATGCGAGAGACGGAGATTCGAGAGGCGAGGGAGCGGGCGTGGCGGGGGCGGGGCCGGTGGTGAGGGCGGTGCTGCCGCCGACGGGGAGGGTGGTGGCGGGCTCGGGGAGGGTGGTGGTGCGGGGGGCGGCGTCGGGCGCGGTGGTGGGGGTGTGGGCGACGGCGGCGGGGTCGGTGGGGGCGGTGTCTACGGGGGTGGGATTTTCCATGTCGGTCATGATGTGTGCGAGTCCTTTGTCGGCGCGGGGGAAGATGGGGCCGAGGGGGCCGAGTCGGGTGCCGGGTTTGAGGCCGCCCCAGGTGAGGTTGTTGAGTTCGCCGTTGCGTGCGGCGGCTTCGATGTCGCCGAGGCCGAGCTGGGCCCAGACGCGGGCGGTGGCGTAGGGGAGGATGGGGTAGAGGAGGGCGGTGATGATGCGGATGGATTCGGCGGCGGTGTAGAGAATCCCAGCCAGCGGCGAGTTGCCAGTTCTGATCGCTCGATTTCGCGAGCTTCCAAGGCTTGCTGTGCGATATATGTGAATGAGTCGATAGCCAAATGATTGCGTTATCACGAGATTTTCTCGTTGCCTTCGATAGAATCGAAGGGCCTCAGAGTTCTGGCTCTCCACAGCTGATGGCGTGAACTGATAGCTTTGCTGAAGGCTGCGACGTACATTGACATCGACCTTTGAGACGAGGGAGAGCGTACTGGCAGATCGTAAGGTTCTTGGTGCTTCCGATAGTGCAATGATCGATCGTTGCGCGAACGTTGACGGTGATTTCTGTGATCACGGCCTGGTATCCGATCCCGATGCGAGTACTATCGATCATTGAGAGCGTGCGGCTGACGAGGTTGCCGTAGCCGTTGGCGAGGTCGGCGTTGTAGCGGGTGATGAGGGCGTCGAAGGAGAAGCTGCCGTCCTGGCCGAAGGGGATCTCGCGGAGGAGGAAGTAGCGGAGGACGTCGGAGGCGAAGAGGTCGCGGTCGGCCTTGGTGGGATTTTCGGTTGGAAGGGTCTCGGCGGATGTGGCAGGGCTGAGGGTATCGGGGTCCTTCGACTGCGCAGCTGGCGAAGAGCCGCCAGCTGCTTCGCTCAGGATGACAGCATCTTCTTGCGCGCTCTGCGCTTTGCTCAGGATGACCGTGCCGGTGGAGGGAGGGGCAGGGCTCGGTGGGCAGAGGGTGCCGAAGGCGTCGAGGATGGTTTCGGTGCGGACGATGTTGCCCTTGGACTTGGACATCTTCGAGTCTTCGAAGAGGAGCCAGCCGTGGGCGGTGACGGCCTTGGGGAGCATCTTCTCGGCCCAGGCCTGGTGCTGTTCTAAGGTGAGTTGCGGTCCCTGGGCTTGGCTGGAAACCCAGGTCTCAGAAGCGAGACCTGGGGCACCCGGAGTTTGCGCTCCTTGAGGGTTCAGGGCGAGCAGGAAGGCGGGCCAGTAGACGCAGTGGAAACGGATGATCTCTTTGCCGACGAGGTGGAGGTTGGCGGGCCAGAATTTTTTGAAGAGGGTTTCGTCCGGAGCATCTTCGCTGACAGCGCCGTAGCCGAGGGCGGTCATGTAGTTGGCGAGGGCGTCGAGCCAGACGTAGATGACGTGCTTTGTTTGGCGGTGCTGGCGGCGGGCTCGGGGACGGGGATGCCCCAGGTGAAGGAGCTGCGCGAGATGCTGAGGTCCTTGAGGCCGCCGCGGAGGAAGCTGAGGACTTCGTTCTGCGGGATTCGGGGGTGATGGAGAGGGTGTTGGACTCGATGAGGTCGAGGAGGGGCTGCTGGAAGGCGGAGAGCTTGAAGAAGAAGTTTTCTTCGGTGACCTCTTCGAGGAGGCGGCCGCAGTCGGGACAGGGGGTGCCGACGGGGGCGTCGACGAAGGCTTCGTCGGAGACGCAGTAGGCGCCGGTGTAGCTGGCGAGGTAGATGAAGCCGTTCTTGTAGAGCTCGGAGAAGAGGTGCTGGACGCCCTGCTTGTGCTTGGGGCTGGTGGTGCGGATGTAGTCGTTGTTGGTGATGCCCATGCGCTTCCAGAGGTCTGCGAAGGACTGGGAGACCTGGTCGGCGAACTGCTGGGGAGGGATGCCGGCGGCGGCGGCGGAGCGCTCGATCTTCTGGCCGTGCTCGTCGGTGCCGGTGAGGAAGAAGGTGTCGTCACCGAGCAGGCGGTGACGGCGGGCGAGGACGTCGGCCACGATGGTGGTGTAGGCGTGGCCGATGTGGGGGCGCGCGTTGACGTAGTAGATCGGCGTGGTGACGTAGAAGGTTTGGTCTGACATCCAAATGTCAGTTTACAGGGTGAGACGAGATGCGAGATGCGAGAGGCGAGAGGCGAGAGATGCGAGAGAGGCGAGAGGCGAAGGGCGAGAGGCGGGAGGCAGGGGTGAGGGCGAGAGAGAGGCGAGGGCGAGGGGCGGGAGGCGGGAGGCGATATTGCACTTCGCATCTCGCATCTCGCCTCTCGCCTCTCGTATCTCGTACCTCAGGCTTCGCCGAGCCAGACGAGGTAGGGGTAGACGAGGAAGAAGAGGACCAGCATGATGGCCATGAGGTCCATGTAGAGGCAGAACATGACGCCGCCGTGGTAGAGGTTCCAGCGCTTCTGGATGCAGCGGAGGGTGTCGGCCATGCCGGCCAGGCAGCCGAGGAAGGGGAGAATGAGCCAGGGGGTGGCGCGGATGTGGGGGAAGCGGGAGAGCAGGGTGGCGAGCGCGACGCTGGCGAAGACGATGAGATTGCCACGGACCAGGGAGCGCGTGCGCGGATTGAAGATGGCCGGGGTCATGACGGGGAGATCGTCTGCGCGGGGCGTCGTGCCGGTTGGGTGGGACGTCGACGCTGGGCTACATTCTAGACCCGCGGAGGGGGTGTTGGTCTAGCGGGGAGGGGCGGGGCGGACGGCGGCGGGCGGGAGGTTGCTGAGGATGGAGGTGGGGAGTTCGATGACGCCGAACTTGTTGGTGGCGAGGTCGCGCATGCCGAGGCGGAGGAAGGTCTCGGTACGGTCGGGGACGCTGATCTCCAGATGGCAGCGGACGAGGCTGCGGGCGAGTCTGGCGTCGTCGGTGGTGACGGGTTCAAGGCCGAGGCCGGTGCCGGTGGCGTTGAGCAGCCTGCCCTCGGTGTCGTAGACGAAGGCCAGGAACTCGACCTTTGCGGCGCGGTGGCCGTCGGGCTGGGGGATGAGGGCGAGCTGAGCGGCGGGAGCGAGGAAGTCGATCGTGTAGCGGCGGAACGGGCCCTTCGCGGGGACGAAGGCGGAGAGTTGATTGTCGGGAGCGACGGCGGTCTCGGTGGAGGGGGAGGCGGGGAGGGCGCGGACTTTGACGAGGAGGCCGGCGGGGGGAGGGGCTCCGCGGCTCATGGCGGCTTGTTTGTAGGCGTCGGCTCGGCCGTCCTGGGGGGTGGCGGCGGCGGGATCGGCGGGGTAGTAGCCGCGGGGATAGGAGAGTTGGGGCTGGGGTGGATGGGTACCGGCGAGCTCGATGTGCAGGGGATGGTAGGCGTTCACGGAGGTGGTGGGAGTGTAGGTGAGGGTGTAGTAGCTGGAGGCGGCGGCGAGGGCGGTGGTGACCGCGTCGGCGAGCGTGGTGGTGGGGTAGAGGGCGAGGCCGCCGGTGGCGGAGGCGAGGGCTTCCGCGGCTGCGTGGTCGGGAGTTGTGTGGTCGGGAGTTGCTGCGTGTTCGGGGCGGGGTGGAGGCATGAGGCCGCGGGCGTCGATGGGGTAGATGGCGACCTGGGCGCGGAGGAGGAGATCGAGGGTTTCGTGGAGCTCGGCCTGGTCGGTGGCTGCTGGGGAGGTGGTGGGAAGGAGGTTGAGGGGGAAGGAGCCGGAGAACCAGAGAAGTTTTTTGCGGCCGGGAAAGGCGGCGAGGTAGTGGGCGAGGGTATTGAAGGCGTCGAGGGTGTATTGCGGGCGGAGGGCGGTCTCCATGGCGCCGGTCGCGGACTCGAACTGGCGGAGGTTGGCGGCGATCTCCATGGCGGACGGCTGGGTGGTCGCGCTGGGGGATCTCGAGGGACGCGGTCGATCGCGGGATCAGCTTGTGCTCGACGACATCGCGCAGGGTTGCGGGGTCGGAGGCGAAGGCTTGCAGAAGGATGGGGCGGTTGGCGAGGCCGATGATGGCGATGCGGGGGTTGCGGATTGGCGTGCTCGGCATATTGCTCGCAGCTGGGAGCGGATGAACTTCGCGATCCTTCGCGGGGGTGTTGAGGGCGTCGAGAAGAAGGATGGTGAGGGTGGCTGCCGGGGGCGAGGGGCGTGTAGTCGGTGAAGGTGCCGGGAGGAAGGGGGGCGAGGGTGGGGGCGGGGCTGGCGGGGGATGGCGGCGGTAGTGTTCTTCGACGCGGGTGAGGGTTTGCGGGACGCCGTTGTCGGTGAGGCGGAAGTTGTTGGAGCTTGAGACCGTGGAGGGGATGGCCGCTCTGGTCGTCGACTGCTACGTCGACGACCAGAGGCGGGGAGGCAGCCTGGGCGTGGGCCGCGGCGTGCAGGAGGGCGGCGGCCAGCGCCAGGGCGAGAGGTCTGCGCATGCTTCGTCTCCAGATCCGGATGTCGCGGGACACGTGGGATTAGACGGCGGCAGGGCCGGACAGGTTCAAGGGAGTTGGGCTAGACGGCGGCCAGCTCCGACTCCAGGGCCATGGCGCGGATGGATTCGGTGTAGGGGGCGCGCAGGACGCCGCGCTCGGTGATGATCGCGGTGATGTACTTGGCGGGGGTGACGTCGAAGGCGGGGTTTTCGATGCCGACGCCGTCGGGGGTCATCTGCTTGCCGTTGGAGTGGGTGACCTCGCGGGGGCTGCGCTGTTCGATGGGAATGGCGCTGCCGGTGGGGGTGGCGAGGTCGATGGTGTTGAAGGGGGCGGCGACGTAGAAGGGGATGCCGTGCTCCTTGGCGAGGATGGAGACGGAGTAGGTGCCGATCTTGTTGGCGGTGTCGCCGTTGGCGGCGATGCGGTCGGCGCCGACGATGACGGCCTGGATGCGGCCCTTGCTCATGAGATGGCCGGCCATGTTGTCGCAGAGGACGGTGGTGGGGATGGAATCCTTCATGAGCTCCCAGGCGGTGAGGCGGGCGCCCTGGAGGTAGGGGCGGGTCTCGTCGGCGAGGACGTCGATCGCGTGGCCGCGCTCGACGGCGGCGCGGATGACGCCGAGGGCGGTGCCGTAGCCGCAGGTGGCGAGGGCTCCGGCGTTGCAGTGGGTGAGGACGGTGCCTTGCCTGGGGAAGAAGGTCAGCGCCGTTGGCGCCGAGGGTCTTGCACTGGGCGATGTCTTCGTCGTAGAGGCGGTTGGCGAGGGCGACGACGGCGGTCTTGATCTGCGGGGATGGGGGTGTTGGCGGCGGCGAGCTGGTTGTAGAGGTCGCGGACCTGGGCGATGCCCCAGAAGAGGTTGACGGCGGTGGGGCGGGTTTCGGCGAGGGTGTTGCAGATGGTCTCGACTTCGGCGGTGAGCGTCGGGCAGGGTGGAGGCCGTGGCTGCGCTCGATGCCGATGGCGACGCCCATGGCGGCGGAGACACCGATGGCCGGGGCTCCGCGGACGATCATGTCGCGGATGACGGTGGCGACCTGCTGGTAGTCGGTGGCGAGAACGTAGGTCTCTTCGAGGGGGAGCTTGGTCTGATCGAGGAAGTTGACGCCGGCGGGCGTCCATTCGAGGGTAGGAATCATGTCCCTCTTAGTTTAGAGGAACTTCGGGGCGCAGGAATAGCGCGCAGTCGGAGGCCTGTTTGCGGAGGAGTCGGTGGGTGAAGCGGCAGCTACGAGGCAGAACGCCACTGCAGTAGTTTGCCGAGCTCGAAGATGAGGTAATCGGCTCTTGCAATCTACACAGCAGAACGCTCTGCACCCAAGCAGAACGTATTCCTTGGGCTTGCGGTGCACACGAAAGGTATCGGTGCAGCCGCAGCGGGGACAATTGTGTGAGCGTGCCATCTGGGTATCTTTCTCCGTAGGAACTCGGGTGGAGTGCGGAGCGGGGAGTCTTAATGGCCCAGTTTCTCTAAGTGCGTAAACCCACCGCGTGCTGATTAAGATGACCGGCGAAGATGGAAAAGTTGTACGTGGCGTGCATGAGGACAGAGCAGGAGAAGGAGTGCGTCCGGATGCGCACGAAGCTCAGAACGAGGCTTACTCCATAGAGTACTCCAAGCGCTCCCCAGGCGTGGGAGAGCTGGTCTGCGTGCAAGAGGACGAAGGGGACGCTGGAGAAGATGGCGGCGAAGACGAGAGCGGAGGCGGAGTGGAGGGAGCTACGCTGCCAGCGATCGAGGCCGGCCGGGGAACGCTCCAGGGCGAGCCAGTCGTAGGCGGTGGCGAGGGCGGGGAGGAGGAAGCCGCGAAAGGCGATCTCTTCGGTGAGGGGAGCGAGCAGGACGGCGAAGGCCATCAGCAGCCAGGCGGCATGGGGGGTGGTGAGGAGGCTATCGAAGGGGTCGGTTTTGGGAGCGGGGAGGAGCTGCAGGGATGCCTGGGCGGCGGCGCTGAGCAGAACGCCGCCGGCCGACGATCCAGTACCAGTAGCGGCGCGCGGCGAGCAGGTTCCAATGGATGCCCTGCAGAAACGAGAGTTCCCAGAGGTGGGGGAACAGCCAGGCGGAGGCTGCCAGGGTGAGGACATACGCCAGGGCCTGGGCTGTGAGCGCGAGGCCGGGATGCTGCAAGGCGGAATCCAGGCGAACGTGGGCGAGGGCGAAGACGGCCAGCTGGCAGAGGAGGATCAGCAGGAAGGCCAGCGAAAAGAACAAGAGCGCGTGGCCGATGTGGGGGATGCGCCTGGCGGGCCCATGGTCCTGAGCCGGATCGGTGTCGTGCTGGATGTCGAGCGCCTTGGGCTCGACGGCTTCGGGTACGGGAAGATTGCTCATAGGACAGAATCCAGATTACTTTGCTTGCCGCACGGGCGTCTTGGCTGCGGTGGATTTTGCCGCTTTCTTCGCCGCCTTCTTCGGGGCGGATTTCGGGCGGACTTGCGCGCGGTGGGTTCGGGCTTCACCTTCGAGGCGGTGGGGACGCCGGTCTTTTTCTCGGGTGCGATGAACTTTGGCCTGGGGGCTTTCTTTTCGAGGTCGGGCAGAACGACGGGGGGCAGATGTCCGTTGGAGTTCAGGGTGCCGGCGCTGGTGTAGTAACGGGCGAGGAAGTGTCCGGTGTGGGAGCCGGGGGTGTGGGCGACGAGCTCGGGTGGCCCTTGGGCGACGATGCGGCCGCCGCCTTCGCCGCCCTCGGGACCCATGTCGATGAGGTAGTCGGCGTTGCGGATGATGTCGAGGTTGTGCTCGATGATGATGACGGTGTTGCCGAGGTCGGTGAGGCGGTGGAGGACTTCGAGCAGCTTGCGGACGTCGTCGAAGTGCAGGCCGGTGGTGGGTTCGTCGAGCAGGTAGAGGGTGCGGCCGGTCTGGCGCTTGGAGAGCTCGCGGGCGAGCTTCATGCGCTGGGCTTCGCCGCCGGAGAGCGTGGTGGCGGATTGGCCGAGGTGGATGTAGCCGAGGCCGACGTCGACGAGGGTCTGGAGCTTCTGGTTGACGGCGGGGATGTCTTTGAGGACGGGGAGGGCGTCTTCGATGGCGAGGTCGAGGATGTCGGCGATGGAGTGGCCGTTGAACTTTACGCTGAGGGTCTCCTGGTTGTAGCGGCGGCCGTTGCAGATCTCGCAGAGCACGTAGACGTCGGGCAGGAAGTTCATCTCGATGCGGCGCTGGCCTTCGCCCTGGCAGGCTTCGCAGCGGCCGCCCTGGACGTTGAAGGAGAAGCGGCCGGGCTTGTAGCCGCGCTCGCGTGATTCGGGAAGCATGGCGAAGAGGTCGCGGATGGCGGTGAAGACGCCGGTGTAGGTGGCGGGGTTGGAGCGCGGGGTGCGGCCGATGGGGGACTGGTCGATCTGGATGACCTTGTCGAGCTGGTCGGCGCCGTGGATGGCCTTGTGGGCGCCGGGTTCTTCGCGGGAGCCGTAGAGTTCCTTGGCGAGGGAGCGGTAGAGGATGTCGTTGACCAGGGTGCTTTTGCCGGAGCCGCTGACGCCGGAGACGACGGTCATGACGCCGAGGGGGAAGTGGGCGGTGACGCGCTGGAGGTTGTGCGAGGTGGCGTCCTGGACGGAGAGCCAGCGGCCGTCGAGGGGGCGCGGGGCCTGGTCGGGGGTGGGGCGGGTGACGATGTCGATTTTGCCGGAGAGGTACTGGCCGGTGACGCTGCCGGGGTTGGCCATGACCTCGGCGGGAGTGCCGGAGGCGATGATGAAGCCGCCGTTTTTGCCGGCGCCGGGGCCGAGGTCGAGGAGGTAGTCGGCGGCGCGCATGGTGTCTTCGTCGTGCTCGACGACGAGGATGGTGTTGCCGAGGTTGCGCAGGTCGGTGAGAGCGGAGATGAGGCGCTGGTTGTCGCGCTGGTGGAGGCCGATGGAGGGCTCGTCGAGGACGTAGAGGACGCCGCGGAGGCGAGAGCCGATTTGGGTGGCGAGGCGGATGCGCTGGCCTTCGCCGCCGGAGAGGGTGGCGGCCGAGCGGTCGAGGGAGAGGTAGCCGAGGCCGACGGCGTTGAGGAACTCGAGGCGCTCGATGATCTCGCGCTGGAGGCGGTCGGCGATGAGGCGATCGCGGCCGCTGAAGCTCATGGAGCGGGCGCCGAGGAGGGCGCGTTCGAGCGAGAGGGCGGTGAAGTCGGCGATGGAGGCATCGCGGCGTGCGTCGGCTGGCGTTGTTGCCGCGTCCACCCAGGTCTCAGAGGCGAGACCTGGGGCACCCAGAGTTGTGGTGATGGCGAGGGGGAGGGTGACGGCGAGGGACTCGGGACGGAGGCGGCGGCCGTGGCAGCGGGGGCACTCGGTCGCGGACATGTACTGCATCATGTACTCGCGATAGCCTTCGGACTTGGTGTCTTCGAGGGTGTCGCGGAGCCAGTTGAGGATGCCGTGGAAGCCGGTGCGGCCGACCTCGTTGCGCGGAGGGCCGTAGAGCAGCAACTGCTGCTGATCCTTGCTGAGCGCGGAGAAGGGCTGCTTGAGGTTGATCTTGTATTTTTCGGCGGCGAGCTTGATGAGGCGGAGCAGGTACTGCGAGGAGGAGCCGGGGCCCATGGCTCCGTCGAGCAGGGGCTTGGACCAGTCGGTGATGACCTTGGAAGGGTCGAAGTCGTAGATGGAGCCGAGGCCGTGGCACTCCGGGCAGGCGCCGTAGGTGGAGTTGAAGCTGAAGCTGCGGGGCTCGAGTTTGGCGACGTTGATGCCGCACTCGGGGCAGGCCATGGAGGAGCTGAAGAGGGTCTCGGTGGCCTTGCCGTTGGGGGTTTGCAGGCCGATGAGAACGAGGCCGTTGGCGAGCTGCAGGGCGGTGGTGACGGCGGCGAGGAGGCGGCGGGTGTCGAAGTGGACTTCGGTGGAAACCGACGTCTCAGAGTCGAGATGTGGGGCACCCGGATCGGCGGCTGGGGGAAGGGGCTTGAGGATGATGCGATCGACGACGGCTTCGAGGGTGTGGTTCTTGCGCTTCTCCAGGCGCATGCCCTCTTCGACTTCGGTGATCTCGCCGTCGATGCGGATGCGGTAGCCCTTCTTGTCGAGGGCTTCGATCTCTTCGCGGAACTCGCCTTTGCGGCCGCGGACGATGGGGGCCATGACGGTGATGCGCTCGCCGGGAGAGTCGGCGCGATTGCGCTCGACGATCTGGGCGACGATCTGCTCGGCGGTCTGGCGCGAGATGGGGCGATGGCAGTTGGGGCAGTGGGGCTGGCCGACGGAGGCGTAGAGGAGACGGAGATAGTCGTAGATCTCGGTGATGGTGCCGACGGTGGAGCGGGGAGAGCGGGAGGTGGTCTTCTGCTCGATGGAGATGGCCGGGGAGAGGCCGTCGATCGAGTCGACGTCGGGGCGCTCCATCTGGTCGAGGAACTGGCGGGCGTAGGCGGAGAGGGTTTCGACGTAGCGGCGCTGGCCTTCGGCGTAGATGGTGTCGAAGGCGAGCGAGCTCTTGCCGGAGCCGGAGAGGCCGGTGACGACGGTGAGGGTATTGCGCGGAATGGAGACGGAGACGTTGCTGCAGGTTGTGCTGACGAGCGCCGCGAACGTCGATGTGCGTGAGGTTCTTGCGCGGAGTTTGGGTCGAAGAGGCCAAGTTACTAGTCTACTAGGTTCGGGGCCGGAGACGGTATCGACCTGGCGCGGACGGTGGGATCGGGATGGGACATGATCTGATCCACAGGCTGAGGAAGAAACAGGGAATATGATTAGACACTACGACCGCGAAGATTCCTGGGGAAGTTTCCATGGAATCGTCCAGAATATCTTTGGCCTGTGAATCTAACGTGATTCTGCTTGCTGGCATCCGAATAGAGGCAGGCTGCGCGGCCGAAGGAGAAGTTTTCGCATGAGTTCGTCGATATTGCTGGTGGGAGCTGTATTTGCATCGTTAGCGTTTGGAGTGCTGTTGGCGTATGGCATCTGCCACGCGATGTTCCGGGTCTTCCAGATGCACGCGGAGTCGACTGCGCGGCGCAGCCAGACGGCCCGCATGAGTCGAGCGCCGGTAGCTGAGATTTCGGTTGGGAATTTACGTTTTGGGCTTTCGGTTATTGCGGGGGCGTTGAGCTGGCAGGGGGCTGGTTCGGTGGGGGCTGGGGTGCTGGTTTCTGCAATCGCCTGTTCTGATCCATCTGTTGCTGGCGGAGCTTTTCATCCAGCTGCTTCCGGTTGCGATCCTGCTGAGCCTGCATCTGGAGGAGCTCCTGCTCGACCATTTCGGGGGTGAGGGTTCCTGCGGGATGGCTGGCGGAGGTTGGCGGCGGGGGAGCCGGTGTGCTCGCCGGAGGAGCAACGTTCCCAGGATTTGCCGAGGGCGACACGCCGGTTGCGCCTGAGGTTGCAGGGGGTTGGGGCGGAACGGGAGCGATGGCGTTGTGGGGAGCGGGCGGGGCAACGGGCGCGTTGTGGTCGTTGGCGTCGTCGTACATGGCGTAGGCCGGGGAGGTGGGGCTGGGAGGCTCGGCTCCCCCGCTGCGGGAGGTCAGGATGAGCTCGGGCGGGGTGGTGGCGTTGCCCCCGAGCAGGAAGATATTGGCGCCGGTGCCGTCGATCAGGGTGGCGAGCACGGTCGAGAGGGGGCCTGGACCGTAGTTGCCGAAGACGCGCTGTTCCTGGACGCCGCCGGTAATCTTCAGGCCGGTGAGGTGAGCGATGGAGCGCAGGATCTGGTTGAGGCTGGAGTTGTCGGCGCGGACCTGGAGCTGGCCATGGGCGAAGAGGACCTCGGCACGATGCGGAGGGTTGGGCGGCGGGGTGACGGCAGCGGGCGTGCCTGGGGTGGTCTGGGCTGGGGTGGTCTGGGCTGGGGTGGTTTGGCCGGGGTGGTTTGGCCGGGCAGAGTGGTCGGCGGCGTGGGCGGGAGGGTCTGGCCGTGCGCTCCCAGGGGCGGAGGCGATGAGGGTGAACAATGCTCCAAAAAACAGCGCACCTGCAAAGGGCGCTCTCCTGCGTAGATCATGAGTTCGCTGCATCGTTTGGGTGGGACGTGCGCGGCGGCGAGAGGGTAGCTTCACTGCTTCAGAATAGCGTCAAATCGAGGCGTGCGGTCTTGATGAGGGAGTGGGAGCGCGATGCACTGCGCTGGACTCGTAACCCCGGCCTCCGTATGCTGGGCAAGGCAGGTTGCATCTGCTCAGGAGTTGGCGATTGAGTCACACTGAGATAGGAGTCAGCCGCAGAGGGGTGCGAGTGGGAACGCTGATCGGCGCGCTGCTGGGCATGCTGCTGATGGGGACCCCCTCTCTGGTAGGTGCGCAGACCTGCACGACCCAGGCCAAGATGACCTCCGATATCCGGAGCGGTCTCAGCGATGCGGCGATGCAGCTTGCGCAGGCAGTACAGCAGGGCGATGGCGCGAAGGTCCAGGCGACGACGATTGCGGAGTTTGCCAGCGCGATCGGCCTTTGCGCCGACCTTGGCGCTGGTGCAGTCGACCTCGTCGCGGGTGGCAAACGATGTGCTGCAGGTGACGCAGATCTATGAGCTCGATGCCAGCTCGCGCGCGGCTGGCGACACGTCCGATGCCGATTTCAGCTGCCCTCTCACGGGAACGACTTCCGAGACGGACTTTGCCATCTCCGGGCTGCCGCCGGGGCTGTATGGGTTCGCGATGGTCGAAGCGACCGGGGAGCATCCATGGCTGCTCTCCTTCCTGCTGCGCGAGGATGACGGGGTGTGGAAGCTGGCCGGGTTTTATCCTCGGGCGCGGACGGCGGCGGGTCAGGATGGGGTGTGGTACTGGAAGTCGGCGCGGGGGTATGCGAAGGCGGATGAGCTTTGGCTGGCGTGGATCTTCTATGGAGAGGCGGACGAGTTGTTGCGCCCGGCGAACTTTGTGACCAGCACGAACCTGGACCGGCTGCGGTCGGAGCGGCGAGCGGCGGCGCCTCCGGAGCTGGCTGGCGGGATAAGCGCGAGCAACCCGCTGGTGGTGAAGGGGACCGATGCCAAGGGGGTGGCGACCGAATATCGGTTCACCGGGATCTCCGCCGACAGCTCGGAGGACGGCAAGGAGCTGAACCTGATTCTGCATGTGCGCGCGGACGATCTGACCGATCGCGGCCGCGGTGACGGCGCGCAGCAAAGCGGCTGCGCAGGCTATGCTCGATGCACACATTGAGTTGCGCCAGGCGTTCCACGGGGTCTGGGTGTTTGCCGATTCCGCGGGGCACGAGCCGCTGGTGACCGAACAAACGATCTCGAAGATCCCCTAGTATGATCTCGAAGATCCCTAGTATGGTTGAAGTTCTTCAGAAGTGCGGGTGATGGGTATCGGCTCCTACGGACGGATCCGCGGTTTCGATCGTGTGATGGCAGGATTTTCGCGTTGCGTATGGTTTCGCGGGCAACGACTGACCGAGGAAAGAGACGTTCGGAGAAGAGTTCATGGCAAGCGTACAGAAGTCCCTGGCACAGGCAATCCGCGATCGGCGCTCGACGCCCAGTTTCGATGGAGAGCCCATTCCGCCGAGAGATCTGTGGCAGATTCTCGATGCCGGGCTGCATGCGCCGAGTAGCTACAACATGCAGCCGTGGCGGTTCATCGTGGTGCAGCATCCGGAGCAGCGGCGGCGGCTGCGGGCGGCGAGCTATAACCAGGCAAAGGTGGAGGAGGCGTCGGCGGTCATCGTGGCCTGCGGCGACCGCGATGGCTGGCGGCGGGACCTCGAAGAGATGCTGCGCATGGGCCGCGCAGGAGGCATGCCGGAGAGTTATGCGGCGCAGGCGGCGGCCAATGTTCCCGAGCTATCTTTCGAGCTTCTCTCGTGACGAGATGGCAGGCTGGCTGAACAAGCAGGTGACCATCGCGACGACCACGATGATGTGGATGGCCGAGGTGCTGGGCTACGACAGCGCCATGATGGAGGGCTTTGAGCAGCAGGGGGTGTGCGAGACGCTGCGTCTGCCGATGAGCTACTGGGTGGTGTCGCTGCTGGCGATCGGGCATCTGAAGGGTGGAGACAAGTTCGATGGCGGCCGCTTTGACCCATCGCACACGGTCTTCAGCGAAGAGTATGGGAAACCGCTGAAGTAGGCCGATGAGATCGTCGCGCGAGTATCCGGAGCGTCCGATCCCAGGGGTGGGAGCGGTGGTTCTGCGCAGGGTGGACGGGCGCGCCGAGGTGCTGCTGGTTCGGCGGGGATCGGAGCCGATGGCGGGCGGCTGGAGCCTGCCGGGTGGAGCGATCGAGGTGGGAGAGACGGTGCGCGAGGCGTGCGTTCGCGAGACGCTGGAAGAGACCGGGCTCGTGGTGGAGCCGCTGGCGTGACATCGAGACCGTCGACATCATCCAGCGCGACGCCGAGGGCAGGGTGCAGTATCACTACCTGGTGGTGGATGTTCTGTGCCGCGTGGTCGAGGGAGAGCTGCGCGCAGGAACCGATGCCAGCGAGGCTGCCTGGGCCGATGTGCAGAGGGTGCTGGAGTGCGGGGACTTCGCTTTGACAGCGCGCGCCTGTACAGTGATACGTAGCGCTTTGATTATGGATGAGGGCTTGGCATGAAGACGCTGGGGCGGTTGTTGCTGCTGGTTGTGCTCGTTGGGTTGGCCTTCGGCGTAGTGTTTTATGAACGCCCGCTGTGGGTGGCTGCAGCAGGGAACCCACTTCAGTCTGTTTCTGCACCGCGTCCAGAGCAACTACGTGATGATGCCCGAGGGCCGCGTGCACTACTACGAGGCGGAGTCGCGGGTTCCGGGCGGCGGCATTCCGCTGGTGCTGGTGCATGGCCTGGCCGACCGGGATGAGAGCTGGGCGCCGATGCTGGAGCGGTTGAAGCGCTCGGGCTTCCATGTGTATGCTCCGGACCTGCTGGGCTATGGGCGCTCGCCGAAGCCTGCGGACAGTGACTACTCGATCTCGACGCAGGAGCAGTTTGTGGCCGACTTCATCCAGGCGATTGGCTTGCAGAAGCCGAACGTCGGAGGCTGGTCGATGGGCGGGTGGATTGTGTTGAAGCTGGCGCTGGACCACCCGGAGATGGTGGATCGCGTGGTGATCTATGACAGCGCCGGGATTCGTCACCAGGTGGGAGGCGGCGCGGAGATCTTTCATCCGACCAACGGGCCGGAGCTGCAGCATCTGGCCGACCTGCTGGAGCCGCATGCGAAGCCGATGCCGCAGTTTGTGCTGCGGGATGCGCTGCGCACGCTGGGCGAGGGGCAGTGGGTGGTCGACAGCAGCATGGCCTCGATGGAGGCGGGGAAGGATCTGCTCGACACGCGGCTGGGCGGGCTTGACCGAGCCGCTGCTGATTGTGTGGGGAAGCGACGACCAGCTGCTGCCGCTGTCGGTTGGTCAGCAGATGCATGGGCTGGTTCCACGCTCGGAGCTGGATATTCTTGCAGGGCTGCGGGCACCTGGCGCCGAAGACCTGTCCGGACCGTGCGGCGGCGGTGACGGTGGACTTCCTGATGGAGAACCCAGCGCCGACGGGCGGCACGTACACGCTCAGCCGGATCGCGCTAGGGTAGGTCTTCGGGAGCCTGAGCTCGCGCCCCAGACATAGGCGTCGGGCTGCGGCAGGCCGATGTGCTGCAGGACGCGATGCACGTAGTTGCGTGCGATCTCGTCGACGGTCTGCGGGTGGTTATAGAAGGTGGGGATGACGGGAAAGATGGTGGCTCCGGCTTCGGTGGCCGCGGCCATGTTGCGAATCTGGATGAGGTTCAGCGGCGTCTCGCGAACGCAGAGAACCAGGCGGCGGCGCTCCTTGAGGCAGACGTCGGCGGCGCGCTCGATGAGGTTGCCGGCCATGCCGTGGGCGATGCCGGCGAGGGTTCCCATGGAGCAGGGGAGGACGATCATCGCGTCGACGCGATAGGAGCCGGAGGCGATGGGGGCGCCGATATCCTCGTGCGCCAGGAGCGTAATTTTCTCGGAGGGTGCGCCGAGCAGCTTCTCGACGAGGGAGTTGCGGGCGGCGATGCCGGTCTCTTCCGCGAAGCACGCGCAGGGCGCTGGGAGAGACGACCAGATGGACGCGACCGACGCGAGGGTCGTGCTCGAGGGCGCGCAGCATCTCGACCGCGAAGATGGAACCGCTGGCTCCGGTGACGGCGAGGACGAGGGTGGTGCGGGTGGGGCTCGGACGAGGCGCCTTGCCGCTCCGACGCGGTGCGCGTGATGGTCGCAAAGGCCATAAAGGCCATTATCTCCCAAACGGTTGAGCGAATTCAGGAAGAGGATTCCTGGGACGCCAACGCGAAGGCGATGATGGTCTGGCCGTCGAGGCCGGTTCGCTGCTCGGCGGCGGCGATGAGCTCGTCTTCCAGGGGGCGCCAGCTTTGGTCCATCTCGCAGCGGGCTACTTCGTCTGGTGGAGCGTCGACGAAGCAGAGCTCGCAGACGGTGAGGTGATCGTCCTCGTCGCGGACGGGAGGGCCGAAGGTGCGGCACTGGACGGGGCGGAAGGCGTAGAGGTCGCAGGTGCCGGTGGCGGGATCGAGGACGGGGCAGGGCTCGTCGTTGGCGAAGTCGGCGAAGGCCTCTTCGTGGTGCGGCTGGGTGAAGAGCAGGCCGGTGGCGGGATCGCCGGGGAAGCTGCCGCGAGGAGGCGGGCGCGGGATTCCGCGGCGCGGGTGCGGATGCGCTGGGCGAGGTCGGCGGGCGCTGCGGCCAGGCCTTCGCGGAGGGTCTCGGCGTCCAGCTGCGAGATGGCGAAGACGCCGACGCAGCACTGGTGGCAGCCGGGCCGGCAGGCGAGCCAGTGGCCGGAGCGCTCGGTGGTGGAGGCGAGCGCCGGATCGAGGATGGGGAAGAGGTTCGTCATGGTGTGCGGGCTAGCCTGGCGAGTCGGATCAGGTCGCTAGCCTTCCGCGAGGACGCGCTCGAAGACCTCGTCGATGTTGGTGAGTTGGCGGCGGACGTCGAAGGCTGCGGCGATCTTTTCGGGCGACATCCGCTGGTTGATCTCGGGGTCGGCTTCGATCAGGGAGCGGAAGTTGAGGTCGTTGGTCCAGGCGTTCATGGCGTGGCCCTGGACGAGGCGGTAGGCGTCTTCGCGGCTCATGCCGGCGGCGGCGAGATCGATCAGCAGCTGGCCGCTGAAGACCAGGCCGTTGGTGGACTCGAGGTTCTTGAGCATGCGCGCGGGGTAGACCAGGAGCCGCTCGATCAGGGTGGCGGACGCGGTCGAGCAGGTAGTCGGCGAGGATGGTGGTGTCGGGGAGGATGACGCGCTCGGCGGAGGAGTGGGAGATGTCGCGCTCATGCCAGAGGGCGACGTTTTCGAGGGCGACCTGGGCGTTGCCGCGCATGACGCGGGCGAGGCCGCAGATGTTCTCGCAGGTGATGGGGTTGCGCTTGTGGGGCATGGCGCTGGAGCCCTTCTGGCCGGCGGAGAAGAACTCCTCGGCCTCGCGGACCTCGGTGCGCTGCAGGTGGCGGATCTCGAGGGCGATCTTGTCGAGGGTGGAGGCGAGGACGGCGAGGGTGGTGATGTAGGCGGCGTGGCGGTCGCGCTGCAGGACCTGGGTGGAGATGAGGGCGGGTTTCAGGCCGAGTTCGGCGAGGATGGCGGCTTCGTGCTCGGGCTTGAGCTTGCCGAAGGCGCCGACGGCGCCGGAGATCTTGCCGACCCGCATATCTTCGGCTGCGGCGTCGAAACGCTTGAGGTTGCGGCCCATTTCGGCGTACCAGAGGAGCAGTTTCATGCCGAAGGTGGTGGGTTCGGCGTGGACGCCGTGGGTGCGGCCGATGGTGGGGGTGTGCTGGAATTCCACAGCCCTCTTGCGCAGAACGTCGCGAAACCGCACAATACCCTCACGAATCAATGCAGATGCCTGCACGAAGGCTAAACCCTGTGCCGTGTCGACGACATCGGTGGAGGTGAGGCCGTAGTGCAACCAGCGCGAGTCGGCTCCAACGGACTCGGCCACGGCCGTCGTGAAGGCGAGGACGTCATGGCGGTCTCGGCTTCGATCTGGTGGATGCGTTCGATGGTGAAGGAGGCGCGCTGTTGCAGAGCTTCGACGGCTGAGGACGGAACGACGCCGGCGCGGGCCAGAGCGGTGGTTGCAGCAATCTCGACGCGCAGCCAGTTCTCGTACTTGCGTTGTTCGGACCAGATGGCGGCCATGGCTGGCCGGGTGTAACGGGCGATCATGAGGTGCTCCGGGAAGTGGTATTACGACGTTAAGAGACAGGGATCACAGAAGAGTACGTTTGCGACCGACTAGCGTTAGTGTAACCAGATCGTTTGATCAGTGTCATGCTGTCTGAAACTATCGTTTTGCGATAGAATAGGGAGAGTCGCTTATGGCACATCCAATCGAATGCGAATGAGACGCAGTCCAAACTGAAGAGCCTGGCAGAGTTCCGCTTTCAGATGCGGAAGTTTCTGAACTTCAGTGAGTCGGCATCGGAGAGGTGTGGAATTCCGGCGCAGCAGTATCAACTGATGCAGGTGATTGCAGCCGATGCCGGAGGGGCAGCAGGCGTCGATCACCTACCTGGCGGAGCGGATGATTCTGCGGCATAACAGCACGGTGGAGTTGGTGGACCGGGCGGAGCGGGCCGGGTCTGGTTCGCAGGGAGAGCGATCCAAAGGACATGCGGCGCTCCCTGGTGCAGCTGACGCCACAGGGCCACGAAATTCTGGAGCGGCTGGTAGCGGAGCATCTGCGTGAACTTGCGCCGCTTTGCGACCATCTTATTCATGCGCTGCGCGAGTTGCAGGGCGCAGTCGAACACTCGACTGCCTTAGGAGTAGGGAACGTTGAAGACTTCGGAACCGACGGGCGCGCTGCGCGACTACTCCGCGAACAGTCGGATTTTATACACCAGTTCCCTGGCAGCGGGGCTGGGAGCGGTGAGTGCGGTATTAGCGTGGGCGCTGCTGGAGATGATCGCGCTGTGCACGAACCTCTTCTACTTCCAGAAGTGGAGTTTCATCGATAGGGATCCCGTGGGAGGCGGGCAGGCACTGGTGGCTGATCCTGATGCCGGTGCTCGGCGGTCTGATTGTTGGCTTGATTGCGCGGTATCTGTCTCCGCGGGTGCGTGGGCATGGTATGCCGGAAGCGGTTGAGACGATCGTCTTCAATGCTGGCCGGGTGCAGCCGCGGGTGGCGATCCTGAAGCCGGTGGCGACGGCGATTTCGATTGGTTCCGGTGGCCCGTTCGGAGCGGAAGGTCCGGTGATCATCACGGGCGGAGCGGTGGGGAGTGTGCTGGGCCAGCTGTTGCCGATGACGGGCTCGGAGCGCACGGTGCTGATGGTCGCAGGCGCTTCGGCGGGCATGGCGGCGACGTTCAACTGTCCGATGTCGCGCGACGCTGCTGGCGGTGGAGATCCTGCTGTTCGAGTGGAAGCCGCGCTCGCTGGTGCCGGTGGCGATTGCGTGTGTCACGGCGGGAGCGGTGCGGCGGTTGTTGCTGGGGCCGCAGAGTCTTCTGCCACATGGTGCCGACGGGCGCGCCGATCTATCACTCGGCGATGCTGGGTGCGCTGGTGCTGGGGATCATCGCGGCGTTTGTGGCGGCTGGCCTGAGCAAGGCCGTGCACTTCTTTGAGACGATGTTCGAGCACCTGCCCATTCACTGGATGTGGTGGCCGGCGATCGGCGGGCGTGGTGGTGGGGCTGTGCGGCTATATTTTCCCGCAGTCGCTGGGCGTGGGCTACAGCGTGATTCAACAGATGATCTCCGGCGATGCCGGATGGAAGCTGCTGGCGGGAATCCTGATCATCAAGAGCATCAGCTGGGTTTTTTCGCTGGGGTCGAACACGGCGGGCGGCATCCTGGCGCCGTTGCTGATGATTGGAGGAGCGCTGGGCGCGGCGCTCGGCCACCTGATGCCGATCATGAGCACGGGAGCGTGGGTGCTGGTGGGGATGTGCGCTGTGCTGTCGGCGGCGATTGGCGCACCGCTGACGTCGGCGATGCTGGCGCTGGAGCTGACGCATAACGGCGGCCTGATGCTGCCGGTGCTGTTGTCTTGCGTGGCTGCGTACGCGGTCAGCGTGCTGGTGATGCCGCGGTCGATGCTGACCGAGAACCTCAGCCGTCGAGGACTTCATCTGAGCCGCGAGTTTGGCGCCGATCCGCTGGAGGCGATTCTGGTGTCGCAGGCGATGCACACGAGCGTGTTTGCTCTGCCGGAGAACGCAACGCGCAAGGATGCGGCGGACTGGCTGCAGCAAGATGGAAGAACGCGGCAGCGAGGCCTGGGCGCACTGGCAGCGGCTGTTTCCGCTGGTGGATAGTGAGGGACGCATGACCGGCACGCTGACCCGAGCGCAACTGATCGCGGCTGCGCGCAAGGAGGATTTATCGGTCCCGCTGGCGCAGGACGCGAATCGCAATCCGAAGACGGTTTCGCCGGTGACGACGCTGCGACGCTGCGCGATGTCGATGGCGGAGTCGAAGCTGACGTCGTATCCGGTGGTGAGCGCGGACGGCAAGCTGCTGGGCGTGATGACGATCAGCGATCTGCTGAAGGGACGCAGCGAGGAAGCGCATCGCGAGAGCGATCGCGAACGCGTTCTGCGGTTGCGCTGGCCGTTCAGCCCGGACCCCAGTCGGCGTGCAGCGGCCGCGGTGGCTCACAGCGGACCGGTGACCCATGTGCCGTCGCCGGAAGAGCTGGACGAAGCGGATTAGCGGCTGGGACGAAGAGCGGGCGTTAGCCAGCCGCATTCGATCAGGGATGCGCAACGCCGAGCAGCTCGGCCATCTCGTCGTGCAGGAAGCCTTCGCCTGGCCGGTAGGGCTGGATCCACTTGCCGTTGAGGACGAACTGCGGGATGGCGCGCTTGCCGGTGTGGGCGATGACCTGCGCCGCGGCGCCGGGGGTGGTCTCGATGTTGATCTCGGTGTAGGGGATGGCGTGCTGGTTGAGGAAACGCTTGGCCTCGCGGCAATCGCGGCACCAGTCGGCGGAATAGACAAGAAGCTCCATGGCTTATTGTCGCCGATGCGCGGCGTGGGGAGGGAAGGGTATACTGAAGGTGTTCGGGCCTCATCCGCGGCAGCAGAGCGGAGCGGCACTGGAGAGAACCATGAGCCTTACACAACTCCGTGAGAGCGGAGCGAGCAAGCCTGTCCGTCCTGTGACAGCGCAAACCCTCCTTGAGATGAAGCAAGCTGGTCATGCAATCACTGCATTGACAGCGTACGACTACCCTACAGCGCGGCTGGTGGATCAGGCTGGCATTGATCTGATCCTGGTCGGCGACTCTGTCGGCATGGCGGTGCTTGGGTATGAGAGCACGCTGCCTGTGACGATGGACGAGATGCTGCACCATACGCGTGCGGTGGCTCGCGGTGTGGAGCGAGCGTTCCTGGTTGCGGACATGCCGTTTGGTTCGTATCACGCGTCCTCGGAGGAGGCGCTGCGCAATGCCACGCGGTTTATCAAGGAAGCAGGCGCGCATGCGGTGAAGATCGAAGGCGGCGCAGCGTCGTGCCGATCTTGTGCGACAGATGACGGAGGCGGAGATCTCCGTGGTTGCGCACATTGGTCTCACGCCGCAGTCGTTCATCGGATGTCCGGGTACCGGGTGCAGGGCCGTTCGATGGAGGCGATCGAGAATCTGTATGCGGATGCGCTTGCACTCGAGGCTGCGGGCGCCGTGGCGATTGTGCTGGAAGGCATTCCGCGGGAGGTTGCGGCGGAGATTACGGCTCGTTGTGGGGTGCCCACGATTGGCATTGGCGCTGGTCCTGATTGCGATGGCCAGATTCTGGTCTTCCACGATCTTTTCAATCTGACCTTCTCGTCGCCGGCAAAGTTCGTGCGCCGCTATGCCGATGGGGCTGCGTTTTTCGGAAGCGCACTGGAACGGTATCGCGAGGATGTTACGGCGCGTACTTTCCCAGGCGATGAGGAGAGCTATCACCTTTCCCGCGAAGTTGCGGACGCAGCTGGAAACGCCGAGGTCCGAGGCTGTTGAGGCGCGAGAACAAGGATCCTCTGGAACTGTTGGCCAATCTTGAACCCGCAGGAAGGGCCTGACGATGCAGATTCTTACCACAGTCCGCGAGATGCAACAAGCCTGCCGCAACCTGAGACGCACGAGCACGCTGGGCCTGGTTCCGACGATGGGCGCGCTGCACGATGGCCATCTCTCGCTGGTGCGACGCGCGCTGGCGGAGTGTGACGCGGCGGCAGCGACCATCTTTGTGAACCCGACGCAGTTCGCTCCGGGCGAAGATTACGAGACGTATCCCCGCACCTTCGATGAGGATTGCGCGAAGTTAGAGGCCGCGGGCACGACGCTTGCTGTTCGCACCGACTCCAGAGGAGATGTATCCGTCGGGGGCGACCACGTTTGTCGAAGTAGCCTGGTGTTGGCGATCGGTTGGACGGAGCGTCGCGGCCTGGTCATTTTCGCGGCGTGGCGACGGTAGTAGCGAAGCTCTTTCACATTGCGGGTCCGGATCGGGCGTACTTTGGCCAGAAGGATGCGGCGCAGATTGCCGTACTGCGCGCGATGGTGCGCGACCTTAACTTTCCGGTGCGGCTGGTGGCGTGTCCGATTATTCGCGAGCCGGATGGACTTGCGATGAGTTCCCGCAATCGCAATCTCTCTCCGCGAGAACCGCCGCCGCGCGCTGATCCTGCATCGAGCGCTGCAGGCTGCGTGCGAGCTCCTGGAGGCTGGCGAGACGAAGGCGGATGTTTTGCGCAGTGCGTTGCTGGAGACGTTCGCTGCCGATGAGGATGTTCGCCTGGACTATGCTGCGGTCGTCGACCCGTCGACGCTGCTGCCGGTTGAGGACACCGCGCAGGGAGCGCTGATCGCCGTTGCTGCATGGGTGGGATCGACGCGACTGATTGACAATATCCTCACAGAGAATCTGCCGATCGAAATCCTCTACCTTCACCAGGGCTCGATGGAGGACGACGCATGCCTGAGTCCTGCAATGTGTTGCTGGGCGTGTGCGGAGGGATTGCCGCCTACAAGTCCATCGAGCTGGTTCGCGAGCTGCAGCGGCGAGGGGCGACGGTGCGGGTGATCATGACGCGCTCGGCGCAGGAGTTTGTGCAGCCGCTGACGTTCGCCTCGCTCACGGGGCACAAGGTCTTCACGAGTCTTTGGGACGCGCCTGCCGATGCGGCGGTCATCGAGCACATCGCGCAGGCGCAGTGGGCGGATGTGTTGCTGATTGCTCCGGCGACGGCGAACACGCTGGCCAGGCTCCATCACGGGCTTGCGGACGACTTTCTTTCGGCGAGCTACCTTGCCACCAGGGCGCGCGTTATCTTTGCGCCGGCGATGAATGTGAATATGTGGGATCATCCTGCAACGCGCGCGAACATTGCGGGGCTGGAGAGCGTCGGCCATCGCGTGATCGCGCCGGAGAGCGGCTATCTTGCGTGCGGCATGACGGGAGATGGCCGTCTGGCGGATACGGAGACGATCGTTCGCGAGGTCTTCGAGGCGCTTGATGCCGCGGCGCGATCTGGCGGGCGAGACCGTTCTGATTACGGCTGGAGGAACGCGGGAGCCGATCGATCCGGTGCGTTTTATCGGCAACCGTTCGAGCGGCCGCATGGGCTACGCGCTGGCGGCGGCGGCCGAACGTCGCGGAGCCCGCGTCATTCTCGTCTCGGCCCCGACGGCGCTCGCGCCGCCGCCACGCTGCGAGGTCCTGCCGGTGGAGACAGCGGAGGACATGCATGCGGCTGTGCTGTATCGTCTGCCCGAGGCGACGGTGGTGATCAAGGCGGCAGCGGTTGCCGACTTCCGGGTGCGCCAGGTCTCATCCGACAAACTGCATCGCGAGGCGCCGTTGGTTCTGGAGCTCGAACCCACCGAGGACATCACGCGAAGCGTCGTCGAGCAGAGGTCTCCGGGAACGCTGGTGATCGCGTTTGCTGCCGAGATGGGCCTGGACATTGCGCGCGCGCGCGAGAAGCTTCTGCGCAAGGGCGCCGATGCGATCGTGCTCAATGACATCAGCCGCGCGGGGATCGGTTTCGACTCCGAACGCAATGCCGCCGTTTTTCTTACCGAGGAGACGGAGGTGCATCTGACGGAGTCTTCCAAAGATGAGATTGCTTCGCGGATTCTCGATCAAGTGTTGGCCATGCGAGCTCACCATCTGATGACGCACGAAGTTCGCTAAGCTGCGCGGCCTTGTCCTGCGAATATCTTCCGCAGGCGATATACTGCGATGGAGTTTTGCGAAGACATAAGGATTGCCATGAACGCCGGAAAGCGCCTTCTCCCTGCCACAATTCTGCTTGCGATCGCCGTGCCCGTGTGGGCGCAGACACCGGTGGGCACTCCGGATATTCCGGCTACCTTCGTCGCGCCGAATAATGGCTACGACTATGTCAAGCGCGTGGTGATGATTCCGATGCGCGACGGCGTGAAGCTGTACACCGTGATCGTGATTCCGAAGGGTGCGACGCATGCGCCCATCCTGCTGACGCGGACGCCCTACGACGCCGCGAGCAGAGCGGCCCGCGAAGAGTCTCCTCACATGCTCGACGAGCTGCCCGAGGGAGACGATGTCTTTGTCCACGCCGGGTACATCCGGGTCTTTCAGGATGTTCGCGGCAAGTACGGTTCCGAGGGGAAGTACCTGATGACGCCGCCGCCGCTGGGGCCGCTGAATCCCAGTGGGCCGAACGACACGACGGACGCGTACGACACCATTGACTGGCTGGTGAAGAACGTTCCGGAGTCCAACGGGAAGGTGGGGATGATCGGGTCGTCGTATGAGGGCTTCACGGTGGTGATGGCGCTCCTCGATCCGCATCCGGCGCTCAAGGTGGCGTGTCCGGAGAGTCCGATGGTGGATGGATGGATGGGCGACGACTGGTTTCACTACGGAGCCTTCCGCGAGATCAACCTGGACTACTTCGCCGAGCAGACGGAGGTGCGCGGCGAGCGCGCCGATGATTCCTCGCGAGGGCCGCGACGACTATACGAACTATCTGAAGCTTGGCTCGGCCGGAGACTTTGCGCGCTCCGGCGGGCTGGAGCAGCTGCCGTTCTGGCGCAAGGTCGAAGAGCATCCGGCCTACGATGCGCTTCTGGCAGGGGCAGGCGCTCGACAAGATGATGGCCAAGGTTCCGCTGAAGGTGCCGGTGATGTGGCTGCAGGGTCTGTGGGACCAGGAAGATATGTGGGGCGCGATCCACAGCTATGAGGCGGTGGAGCCGAAGGACACGACCAACACCATGAACTACCTGGTGATGGGTCCGTGGCGCCACAGCCAGGTGAACTACGAGGGCTACTCGCTGGGCCCGCTGCGCTGGGACGGCGATACCGCTGAGCAGTTTCGCCGCGACGTGCTGCTGCCATTCTTCAATCAGTATCTGATGGACGGCGCGCCCAAGGCGGATACGCCGCCGGTGCTGATCTACAACACGGGCGAGAACCATTGGGATCGCTTCAAGTCGTGGCCGCTGAGCTGCGAGAAAGGTTGTGCCGATGAGTCGAAGCCGCTCTACCTGACGGCGGATATGGGGCTCTCGTTCACAGCGCCGGACGCGGATTCGTCGAAGTTCGATGAGTATGTTTCCGATCCAGCCAAGCCTGTGCCGTATATTCCGCGGCCGGTGATGGCGGTCGATGGAGAGGCGTGGATGACGTGGCTGGTGCATGACCAGCGCTTCGTCGACAGCCGGCCCGATGTGCTCAGCTACGAGACAGCTCCGCTGACGGAGCCGCTGCGTCTGAGCGGAGCGCCGATCGCGAACCTGGTCGCGTCCACGACGGGAACCGATAGCGATTGGGTGGTGAAGCTGATCGATGTGTATCCGCCGACGACGCCGAACGAGCCGGAGATGGGCGGGTACGAGCTGCCGATCTCGCTGGATATCTTCCGCGGCCGCTATCGCACGAGCTTCGAGCATCCCGAGGCGATCGCGCCGGGGAAGCCGCTGACGTATCGCTTTGCGCTTGCCGACGGTGAACCACGTGTTTCTGCCGGGGCATCGGGTGATGGTGCAGATTCAGTCGACGCTGTTTCCGCTCTACGATCGCAACCCGCAGACGTATGTGCCGAATATCTTCGACGCGAAGCCGGCGGATTATCAGAAGGCCACGCAGAGAATCTGGCATGCTCCGGGAGAGGCAAGCTTCGTCAGCCTTCCCGTGGTGGCGCATTGACGCAGCCATGCGTATCGCGGGAGGCTACTGCTCGTGGTAGTTGCGGATGAGGCCACCGTCGATGAAGTAGGTGCTGCCGGTCACGTAGGCTCCATCGTCGGAAGCGAGGAAGGCAGCGACGCCGGCAACCTCGCTCGGGTTCGCCGAGGCGGCCGAGGGGGATGTTGGCGAGCAGGGCATCGAGCTTCGGCTTGTCGGCCAGCAGCGATTTGTTGATCGGCGTATTGATGGCTCCGGGCGCGATGTTGTTGACGGTGATTCCCGCGGGGCCGAGCTCGACGGCGAGGTCGCGCATGAGCATGCGCATGGCGCCTTTGCTGGCGCAGTAGGTGGAGAAGTGCGGGAAGACCATGTCCTCATGGACGGAGGAGATGTTGATGACGCGGCCGGGCTTTTTGGCGGCGATGAGCTTGCGGACGAAGGCCTGGGTGAGGAAGAACGCACCCTTCAGGTTGACGCCGAGGACGGCGTCGTACTCTGCCTCGGTGACGTCGACGAAGTTCGCGGACTTCTCAATGCCCGCGTTGTTGACGAGGATGTCGCAGGAGCCGAGCTCGCTCCAGGCGCTTTCGATCAGGTCGCGTGCAGTCGGCGATGATCGGAGACGTCGGCCTGGACCAGGACGGCCTTTCCGCCCGCGGCTTGGATCTTCTCGGCGGTCTGGTCGGCCTCTTCCACGTGGTCGACGTAGTCGATGACGCAGATCGGCTCCCTCCATCGCGAGGCGCTCGGCGATGGCCTGTCCAATCCCCGAACCCGAACCGGTAACGACCGCAGTCTTTCCGTCCAAACGACCTGCCATTGGAAACTCCCTTCGCTACGCTGCTTTCTTCTTTGGGGCCTTCGCTATGGAGGGCTTCCGTTTGGATTGGCCTTCTCGGAGTCTGGCGGCCGTTTGATGGCTTGCGATGATTTCCGAGAGGATTTCCTTGGCGCGCTTGAGGTCGGCAAGCCGATCCCTGCCCAGGTTCTTGCCCGCGCGGTTGATATAGAAGTTCAACATGCGCATGCCCGAGGCCGGTCCCTTGGGCGAGACCTTTTTCGTTGCCAGAGCGTGTGCGATGGTGTTGGGACTCTTGAGGAACAATCCCTTTTCCGGATGTGTGGAGTCGGTCGTCACTTTCGCCGACCAGCGCCGGGTCGCGGGAGTTTTCTGTTTCGTTGGCAGATCGCTTGGCGGGCTTGCTGGCGGCTGTTTTGGTGGGCATGGAGAATCTCGCTCCTCGCTATTCTCTGATGCACACTGGGCTCATTGCGTTCGTTTGGCGCGGAAGAAGTCTGTCAGCATCTTGCCGCATTCGTCCCGCAGCACGCCTTCCACCAACTCGACGCGGTGGTTGAGCGCGGGATGATTCATGACGGAGATCACGGATCCGCAGGCGCCTGCCTTGGGGTCGGCGGCCGCATAGACGAGGCGCTGAATGCGCGCGTGCAGAATGGCGCCGGCACACATGGAGCACGGTTCCAGGGTGGAATACAGCGTGCAGCCTAAGAGCCGGTAGTTGCCGATCGCTGCTCCTGCGGCGCGCAGAGCAACGATCTCTGCATGAGCGGTTGGATCGGAATCGCGCAGCACGCGATTGGAGCCGCGGGCAATCACCTCGCCGGAAGCTGCTACGATGATCGCGCCTACGGGCACCTCGCCAGCGGCCTCGGCAGCGCGGGCTTCGGCCATGGCTTCGAGCATCAACTCTTGATCTGTGGAGAGGGAATCCGTGGGCATCGAGAACAGTTGTACTACTTTGCCGAGGGCTGCGCGACTGGAGGGGCTTCGTGGACCTCCTTCCGATAGGCCGCGGACAGGGTCTTCTTCCGCGTGGCCAGCGGCAGCAGCGTGGGATAGAACTGCACGAACGTGGTGTCGACGGCAGCGTGGGCCTCATGGCAGGTATAGCAGCTGGCGGGTCGTGGAATCAGCTTGGCCACGGGGCCGCCGTCGCTCAGATCGTAGAAGCTCCACGTGCCATGGTCCTTGACGTGGATCTCCATGCCCATCAACTCCGCGCTCTGGGTATGCCCGCGCTTGTTGATCGAAACAGGATTCTCAGCGCCACGCACCTCGAGCACCAGCGTGGTCTTGTCGGGCCAGGTGCCGGTCGCTACAAAGCTTTGGTAGGAGGTTGGATTGACAAAGACATTGTCGAACATGGAGTGATCCGGCGCCGCATTGGACGCTGTGTAGGACATATCGATTCCGGAGGTCAGATAGATCCATTCGCGGTAGTGCGCAGGCGCGATGAGGTTGCCATCGCTGCTGTACGCGGGGGCGTCATTGGATGGAGCAGGCGCGTTCTGCCCGCCAGGGACGAAGGCGAGCAGGAAGAGGCTGGCGGCGCAAGCGATCTGTCTGGTCATGATCATTGGATACGAAGCCTCGGGCCGGCGGGTTCCCTAAAGTGCGATCGTTCATGATCCTACGGCTACGAGCGAACCTGAGGCTTTGCCTCTGGCCCGAAGAATCGCTCAATCTGTTCCGCGAGTCCGAGCAGCGCGGGCCGGCGCTGCTGCATCTCCGCATCGCCCAGGCCAAAGCTCGCCTGCCAGACTGACTGAATCAACGGCAGGGTCGTAGCGGCGACCAACTCGGAGGTTTGGAGGTTCCCGATCGCGGCAAGAATCGCTTCTTCCTCGGGATCGTACTCGTCCGCATGGGCGCCTGCCGCAATGTGTCCTTCGGGGTCGGCTGCTCGCACGAGCTCGCGAATCGACTCAAGATCCGGTGGCGGAGGCCACGCGTTCGCTGCGGACGGAGAGGTCATGCGGGCTCCTGCTGGGTCATGCAATGAAGGGCGCCGAGGCCCCAGATGAAGTCTGTGCAGTGGATGCCCGTGACGGTGCGCTCGGGAAAACATTCGGCCAGGGTATTGAGGGCGATGCGGTCGTTGGGATCGTTGAAGGTGGGCACCAGCACCAGGTTGTTCGCGATGTAAAAGTTCGCGTAGCTGGCTGGCAGGCGCTGGCCTTCGAACACGACGGGCGCAGGCATGGGCAGGGTTTTGATGGTGAACGGCCGGCCCTTCAGGTTGCGTGCAGCGCGTAGGCGCTCGAGGTTTTCGGCGAGAGGCAGATGGTTCTCGTCCTTGGTATTGGGTTCGACGGCGGTGAGGATGGTATTGACCCCGACGAATCGGGTGATGTCGTCGACGTGGCCGTGGGTGTCGTCGCCGGCGCAGCCGCGGTTCAGCCAGATCACCTTCTCGATGCCGAGATACTCTGCGAAGGCCTGCTCCAACTGCTCGCGGCTCACGCCGGGGTTGCGCTGCTGCACATCGCTCAGCAGGCACTCTTCGGTGGTGAGCAGGATGCCTTCGCCGTTGGTGTCGATGGATCCGCCTTCGAGCACCAGGCGCTGCGTCTTGCCTTCCGAGAGCGTCACAGCTCGGGCTCGAAGCTCTTCATGCCGTAGAGCTTCGCGACGTGCTTGGGAATGAGGTCGTCGTTGCGCCAGTTGTCGTACTTGGCCCAGGCGTTGAACTTCCAGTTGGTGAGCGGCGACTTCGCCTGCGGGATTCTTGACGAAGATGGGGCCGGAGTCGCGCAGCCAGACGCGGTCGGTGCGCCAGCAGTGGAAGTGGAGGCGCGCGCATTGCCGCCTTGCCTGCGCAGCATGTTGAGGGCGCGCCGTTGATCGTCTTCATCGTTGACGAGGATGTGGACGTCCTCGACCTGCGAGAGGTGGCGAACGATCTCGCAGTAGACCCAGGGGATGGGCTGGAATTTATTCGGGCCAATCCTCGGGGTTATGGGGCCACGCGATCCAGGTGGCCGCATGCGGAGACCACTCCGCGGGCATTCGATACGTACCTTCTGCACTCATGCGATTCCCAGTCATTTGCTCGTTGTATAGAAAGTGTAGGTGGCCTGGTAGGGAACGCGCACCTCGTTGTTCTGATGCACGGCGTCGCAGGCCATGGGAGGGACGCCTGCCTGCGTGTCCGAGCGGCGTACCAGGGTGACATCCGAGAACATGCCGGTGGCAGCGCCGATGGAGTGGGCCTGCACCAGTAGCCACGGCACGGCCTTGGGATCACTGGACGCGCGCTTCTGCAGGAGCTTGCCGGTGATCGAGCTGCCGTCGTTCCAGGTCCAGGTGGGCCCCACGCTGTGGGTTCCAACCTTCTGCCGGGTCGCCGGATCGAAGAGCGTGGCAATGGGCATCTCGAGAACCCACTGATAGCCGCCATCTTGCGGGGCGCAGCGATACACCTGCACGCCGACCCCAACGGTCGTGGCCTTGACGTGCGCGTCGGGCGGTGGGAGGGTGGGGTCCGTCGCCTGCGGCGAGGCGATCAGCGCGAAGAGTAGGAGTGCTTGAAGCATGTTGAGTCCACCTTTCTGCTTGGACGTTAGTCCAGGAATCGGCTGGTAATGCCGCCATAGGCGTCGATGCGGCGATCACGAAGGAAGGGCCAATGCTGCCGGGTGACCTCCACTTCATTCGCGTCGAGGTCCGCGTACAGGATCTCTTCCTTGTCATGCGAGGCCTTCGCGAGGATGCGGCCAAACGGATCGGCGATGAAGCTTCCGCCCCAGAACTCAATGCCGTCCGCGGCGGTGTGATCGCCCGGCCCACGCATCATCTTGCCGCCGTGCTCGACATCGCCCCATTCGTGGCCCACGCGATTCACGGCGCACACAAAGACGCCGTTGGCGATGGCGTGAGCGCGCTGGATGGTCTGCCAGGCGTCGTACTGCCGCTCGCCGAACTCTGCCTTTTCGCTGGGATGCCAGCCGATGGCGGTAGGGAAGAAGAGCGTCTCGGCGCCCTTGAGCGCCGTGACGCGAGCGCCTTCCGGATACCACTGGTCCCAGCAGACGAGCGTGCCGATGGGGCCGGCCGAGGTGTGCTGCGCCAGGAAGCCGAGGTCTCCCGGGGTGAAGTAGAACTTCTCGTAGTAGAGCGGGTCGTCGGGGATATGCATCTTGCGATAGATCGCCGCGATGTTGTCGGGTGCGGTGGAAGCGTGGTCGAGGATGGCGGCGGTGTTGTGGTAGAGACCGGGGGCGCGGCGCTCGAACAGGCTCGCGACGAGCGACGAGGTTGATGCTCGCGCACGACTTCGCTGAGGGCCGCGGTGCGACGGCCCGGGAATCGACTCTGCCGTGGCGAAGAGTGCGTGATCCTCGCGCTGGCAGAAGTATTGCGCGCGAAACAGTTCGGGCAGGCAGACCAGTCGTGCGCCGTCTTCGGCGGCTTCGCGCACGCGCGCTACGGCCTTCGCGAGATTCGCGTCGGTCGAAGCCTCGCAGGACATCTGGATGAGCGCAACGCGCGTCGTAGCCATAAAACTCCTCGATCCTGTGGGCCAGATGATTCTGCCCAAGCAAAAGGCGCTGGAATGAGCCAGCGCCACATTACCTCAGCTTTTATTTTATCGCGATTCTTATCGTCGTACTGCGATCCAGCGGCTGTTTATCTGCGATTTACTTGTCGTCGAAGAGCAAAATTGCTGCGGCGATGGTGGTCGTCCAATTTCCATTCTTTGCGCCGACTGCGGACTGGGTGACGTTGGCGGTTCGAACGATCTTGTTGGAGATGCGGTAGATCTCCTTCTTCTCGTCCCAGCTCTTATCCGGGTCGAAGTCCACATCGAGAGTGGTCGCGAGCATCTCGGCGGCGAGCTCTTCGGCGTAGTCTCCCGCCTGGTCCTCCGTCTCGCCGAAGCTGTGATGTTCGGAGAGGTAGCCGTAGGTGTTCTTGTCGGCCGGAATGGCCACGCCGATCGAACTGACGACGAGCCGGTGCGGTTCGCGCGTGGAGTTTTCCGCCACCACGGCAAAGACGACCTCGCCGGGGCTCAGATACTTGAGGCCTTCTTTGCGGGTGATCATCTTGCAGTTTGGCGGGAAGATGGAAGAGACGCGCACCAGGTTTTGAGCCGCAATGCCGGCATCGCGCAGCGCGAGCTCGAACGAGGTCAGCCGCTCCTTATGCTTGCCGACGCCCTTGGTGAAAAACAGCCGTGTGGGAACCATATTTTTTCCCAATGCCGGAGACTCCTCCCGTCGATGACGTTGCGTGGATGTTCCGGTGATTCTCGATCGGGCCACGGTGACTCAGTGGAATTATCCCACGTCACGGGCAAGCGTGGTCGGACAGGGGCTCACGAGCGATGCGGATGCCATGAGCTTGACGGCTTGGCGATCCACACCTTTCCAGCCTTTATGATTTTTTAATGGCCGCGTCTGCTACTTTAAAGTGAAGACAGAAGCTGTTTGCGTCAAGCCATCGATTTGCCCCGGGAACGACCATTTTCGTTTCAAAGCACCACTAAATTAACCACGGCAGATGACTGCCAATGAAGGAGTGCCATGTCGACCGAATTTCGTAACTTTCTGGAGTTGTCGTACGAGGAGCTGGAAGAGCTGAACCTTAGGGCAAAGGAGCAGCGCAGGAAGCGCGTGGCTGCCGATGTCATCCAGGAAGAGCGGCTGAAGTATCTCACCGACACGCCGGGCATCAAGGCCGTGACGGTGCTCTTCTCCGACCTCGAAGGCCGGCTGCACATGCTCGACTACGACAAGAAGTTCCTGGTGAAGAGCTACGACAACCTGACGTTCGACGGCTCCTCGATCCGCGGCTTTACGGCGCAGCGCGAGAGCGATCTGCGCCTGGCGCTGGACTGGAGCGCCTTCTACTGGACGCCGGCGGACGTGTTCGGCTCGGGCAAGGTGCTGGTCTTCGGCGAGGTCATCGACAAGAACGGCGGCCACTACTCCGGCGACATCCGCGGCGTGCTGAAGGACTTTGCCGCGCAGCAGTATCGCCAAGAACGGCTATACGCTGAACGCGGCGAATGAGATTGAGGGCTTCCTCTTCGATGGCATCGATGCCGAGCGCACCTACCACCAGACGGGCAAGTTCGAGTACGTCAACCAGGGCGGCTACTATCATTCGCTGCCGGGCGATCCGCTGCGTGAGTTCATCGACACCACGGCTGAAGTGCAGCGCGCGATGGGCTTCGAGAATGAGAAGGACCATCCCGAGGTTGCGCCCTCGCAGTTCGAGATCAACTACTCCTATGGCGATGTGGTTGCGGCTGCCGACCAGATCCAGCTCTACAAGCTGATCTGCCGCCAGGTGGCGACGCAGATGGGCATGACGGCGAGCTTCCTGCCCAAGCCGGTGACCGGCGTGAACGGTTCCGGCATGCACACCAACGTCTCGATCTCCAAGGGCGGAAAGAACCTGTTCTGGGATCCGAAGGGCGAGGAGAAGACCTCCAAGCTGGGCTGGAGCTTCGTCGACAAGATTCTGACCCACGGCAACGACCTCTGCCTGCTGCTGAACGCCAGCGTGAATGCGTATCGCCGTCTCGATCCGCACTTTGAGGCGCCGAACCAGATCAAGGCTTCGGCGGTGGATCGCGGCTCGATGATCCGCATTCCGATCGGCAACTCGAAGTCGGCGCGCGTCGAAGTTCGCTCGGTTGGACCGGACGCCAATCCGTACATGGTGCTGTACTCGGTCTTCAAGACCGGGCTGCACGGCCAGACGTCGAAGATCAAGAACCTTCGCCAGGCGGAGCGGTATCTTCCCGACAACATCTACACGGCGCTGGAGAACTTCCGCGGGGCGAGCTGGATCGACGAGCTGCTCGGAGCGGATGTGAAGGAGCGGTATGCCGAGCTGAAGCAGGCGTCGGCGGACCGCTGCCCGCGGCTTCTGGGCACGATCGTGAAGGCGAGCGAGGTGCAGTTCCATCACGATGTGTACAACCAGCTGCTCTGGGGTCAGTTCTAAAGCTGGCTGAACGTTGAGGGGGCGCGCCAGGTCATCCTGGTGCGCCCTTCTTTATTGCGCCCAAGGTCACTCTCGAAAGATGGAGCCGCTCGCCGTGATGCCGATCACCGCACTTTCAGTGCGATTATCACTATTGTTGGATGGCGTGCCGTGATCCGTGCGGAATATGATCGTTTTGCGATCCATTCTGCCGCACAGCCGGGAATGAAGTCACGAAGGAGAGCAGTACTATGCGTAAGAAAGTAACGATTGTAGGTGCCGGCAACGTCGGTGCAACCGCGGCCCATTGGATCGCCGCGAAAGAACTCGCGGATGTCGTTCTGATCGATGTGATCGAAGGTGTTCCGCAGGGCAAGGCGCTGGATCTGCTGGAGGCGATGCCGATCGAGAAGCGCGACGTTTCCATTCTCGGGACGAACGATTACGCGGACACGGCGAACTCCGATATCGTGGTGATCACGGCGGGCATTGCGCGCAAGCCGGGCATGAGCCGCGACGATCTGCTGAATACCAACTTCGGCATCATGAGCGACGTGGTGGGTAAGGCCGTCGCAGCCAGTCCGAACGCCATTCTTGATCATCGTCTCCAATCCACTGGATGCGATGGCGCAGACGGCGTTCAAGAAAGCCGGCCTGCCGCGGGAGCGGGTCATTGGGATGGCTGGCGTGCTGGACTCTGCGCGTTTCCGCACGTTCATCGCGGAGGAGCTCAAGGTTTCGGTGGAGAACGTCACGGCCTTCGTGCTGGGGGCCACGGCGACACGATGGTCCCGCTTTCGCGCTACTCGACCGTCGCCGGCATTCCGATCACGGAGCTGATCGAGCCGGCCAGGCTGAAGGCGCTTGAAGAGAGAACCGCCAATGGCGGTGCCGAGATCGTCAAGCACCTGAAGACGGGCTCAGCGTACTACGCGCCATCGGCCGCAGCCACGGAGATGGTGGAGGCGATCCTCAAGGACAAGAAGAAGATCCTTCCGTGCGCTGCGTACCTTGCAGGGCGAGTATGGCATCAACGGCCTGTATGTTGGCGTGCCGTGCAAGCTCGGCGCCAAGGGTCTGGAGCAGATCATCGAGATCAAGCTCACGCCTGAGGAGCAAACGGCTCTCAACAAGAGCGCGGCGGCCGTGAAGGAACTCTGTACCGTCATCGGCGTGGCCTGAGCTACTCCGCAGAAGAACAGAAGAGAACAGGCCCGTTCATTGAACGGGCCTGTTCTGTTTGGGCTGAAATCTGTGAACAAGCACAACCGCTCTAGCTGCGGTTGATGGTCACACTCTCCAGAACGACGGGAGTCTTTGGCTGATCCATCGCACCGCGGGGAACGCGGCTGATCTTTTCCACGACGTCGTAGCCTTCGATCACTTCGCCGAAGATGGTGTGTTTGCCGGTAAGCCAGCTGGTGTCGGTTACGGTGATGAAGAACTGGCTGCCGTTGGTGTTTGGACCGGCGTTGGCCATGGCCAGCTTGCCCGGCTTCTTGAAGTCGTGGGGGCTGCCCTTGGTCTCGTCAGCGAACTTGTATCCGGGTCCACCCATGCCGGACCCTTCCGGATCGCCGCCCTGGATCATGAACTCCGGGATGACGCGGTGAAAGATCGTGCCGTCGTACAGCTTCGGCCCCTTCTTGGACCGGGAACTCCACTCCTTGGTGCCCTCGGCCAGTCCAATAAAGTTGGCGACCGTCTGCGGTGCATCCGCTTCAAAAAGTTTGCAAACAATCGTACCCTCAGAGGTCTTGAAGGTGGCAGTAATAGGCATTGAATCTCCTTTTTCTCGTGACTTCGTCTTCATAGCATTGGATGCTCAACCGCGTCGAAATGGCTTCTTAAGGAAGAAGCATCCAGCTGATTGCTATATCCACATTGTCTTTTAAATCTTACAGATCATAGCCGATGGGCGGGGTTGTCCGTAATTTTTTGCGCTGAAAATCATTGTGCATGACAAGCACGTCATCTACGTGTTGGTTCCGGACGGGGACTACTGCGGCCGTCCCTGGAGTTCCGGATGCTGTCCATCGGTCGCGGCCGCAGGGCTGGGGGCCGCCGCGCTCGCCGGCAGGGGAGGAAGGGGCTGCCCTACCGGAACGATGGTTACTTTATTCATTACCACCGGCGTCAAGGGCTTATCCTCCGCATTGCGGTCGACCAGGGCAATGCCCTTGACCATGAGAACGGTGTGCGGATCGCACTGTCCGAAGATTGTATATTTCCCGTCGAGTACCGGTTGGACATCTTCGGTGATGAAGAACTGGCTACCATCTGTCCCGGGCCCTGAGTTCGCCATGGCCAATCGTCCCGGCACGTCGAAGCGCAGCGTGGGGGAGATCTCGTCCGGGATGTAATAGCCAGCATCGCCTTCGCCCGTGCCCAGGCGGTCGCCTCCCTGGATCATGAATCCGGGAATGACACGATGAAAGGTCGTTCCATCGTAAAAGGGTGTGTTGGTGACTTTCTTCAAGGTGACGGGGTCGGTCCATTCCTTGGATCCCGTGGCCAGGCCAATGAAGTTCGCTACGGTGAGGGGAGCTTCCTTATCGAAGAGCTTGCAGGTGAGCCTCCCCATCGTCGTGTCGAAGACGACGGTGGGGCCGGTGGGAACAGCCGGGGGAAGATCATGGGCAATCGTCGAGGGAGCATCGGGAAGAGCGTCCGGAGCCTGGGCGGCTGCAGGTGCGGAGGTTGCTGGCGTTGCAGGCGCGGAGGCTGCTGGCGCAGGCGTTGGCGTCGCGGGCGGGGTCGATTGCGCGATCGCGAGGGCGGGGCAGAGCACCAGCACCAACGTGCTGAGGAAATGATGGAGCGAGCGATTCCGAGTCTTCATCCAGGCTTAAGGCTACTCCATCACGCCGCAACGTCCAAGCCATCCAGGCACAATATTGTTGTCATGGAAGCGGATCAGCGGATCTCCGCCCGTGCCACGCCGACCACCGAATCCGCTGCGCCGTAGTACAAGAACCATTGCCCCTGGTAAGCCACCAGGCCCTCTGCGAAGGTGGTGCCGGCGGCATATTGACCGTTCCGTTCGTAAGGCCACACGGGTGTGAGGATGGGGTGCTGGGTTCTATCCAGCAGCTTCGCGGGATCCGACGAGGAGAACAGCGCCTCGCCCGCCGAATAGGCTCCGGGACGGATGGTGGGGTCTCCGGCGAGCGGAGCGTCGGCGGTGCTGGCGGTGCTGGCGTTCCCCGCCGAAGCGACAGCTACGTCGGTAACCTGGGAGTTCTTGGCATCGAGGCTGCCTGCGGACGAGTTCTTTCCGTTATAGATCAGCACGATGCCTTTCTTCGTTAGCAGAGGAGGAGGTCCAACCTCCGGAAATCCGCTATCGAAATGTCCGGCGCGCGCGCTCATCACCACTTGCGGCTAGACCCGTCTTCTGATCCACGACCGGCGTCCAGTGAATCAAGTCGGTCGAAGTGGCCAGATGGATGTGAATCTCGCCCCAGTACATCCAATACTTGCCATGCAGCTTGACGGCTTGCACGACGTCCATTGTGAAGCTCGGTAAGAATTCCTGCTGACTTGTAGTTCAGCTTGTCGAAGCGGCCGCCGTTGGCGGGGTTAGTGAAGGCCGGCCCCCACTTCGTCCAGTCTTCGAGATTCTTCGAGGTCGCGATGCCGACGGTGTACTGTCCCCGGTCTCGCGCCCACTGGGTGTAGGTCATCACGTACGTGCCACCCGGGCCGATGACGATGCGCGGATCTTCGACACCTCCCGGATACTCGTTCACCTTCTGGTCATCGTTTGCCATGTAGAGAACGGGAGCGCCTGCGACGGTAAAGAAGAGTCCGTCCGAGCTGGTGGCCAGACCCGAGCCGGGAGGTATGAGCTCCGATGGCACTCTTGCCCGAGTCGTCTTCCGCGCGAAAGACCACGGCCACCTTGCCATCCGGAGCGATCGTTGCCGCTGGGTTGAAGGTATGCAGCGCGTCCCAGAAGGTCTTTTCCTGCGAGATGGGATCGGTAAAGTAATAGAACGTATTGGGCTCAATGACAGGCGCTTCCGACGGGCGCACGAACGGACCAATCACCCAGGACTGTGCGGAGAGGGAATTGGCGGCGGACAGACCGCAGGCAAGCAGAAGCAGACGCAGTTTGCGCATAAAGTTCCTAAACTTTCCGATCATGCCTCGATCGGGGTGGGATCGATCCGGTGAGTTTGAGCCTATAGCAACCGTACCACCCGCTCAAATTTCTTTGCCGGCCTCTGCCTGCACTTCGTCGAAGACGCGCAACAGATTTCCTCCGAGGAGTTTGTGCAGCTGCTCCTCACGATAGCCACGTTCCACCAGCGCGGCCGTAATCCTGGGCAGGTCTGCCGCGCTGTGCAAACCCTCCGGCAGAATGGGAAATCCGTCGAAGTCCGAGCCCAGGCCGACGTGGTCGATTCCCGCGACCTGGGCCACGTGGTCGATGTGATCGATCAGCGCACGCAAAGGTGCGAGCGGCTGGGTGGTCTCATGCGCTCCGCATAAAATGCGCGGTCGACGGACATCGAGACGTTGTACGGTACTGGTTCTCCGCGTTCTCTGTGCGCCAAGGCGGCCTCTTCGTAGAGAGGTGCGCGTTCCGCATGGGTTGCCGCCCATCCGGAACGCCAGCGAGCGTCAAGGAATGCGGGATAGAAGTTCACCATCACGATGCCGTCATTGGTCGCGACGGCCCGCAGCTGCTCATCGGTAAGGTTTCGCGGCACGTCGGTGAGAGCCCGTGCGCTGGAGTGCGATGCGATGACCGGCGCGTGCGTGGTCTGCAGAACATCCCAGAAAGTGGTATCCGCTACGTGCGAGACGTCGACCATCATGCCCAAACGATTCATCTCGCGAACCACCCCGCGGCCGAAATCCGTGAGGCCGCCATGGTGGGGTACGGTTGTGTCGTCGAGATCGCCCGAGCTGTCGGCCCATTCATTGGTGTTCGACCAGGTCAGCGTCATGTACCTCACACCGAGGCGGTGGTACATCCTCAGCAGACCCAGGTCTGCTTCGATGGAGTGGCCACCCTCGATCCCGAGCAGCACGCAAAACACGTGATCCCGGTGAGCCTGGAGGATGTCTGCCGGGGTCAATCCCAACCGCATCGATGTCGGGTGCCTGCGCAGTTGCTCATACACTCCGTCGATGAGCTGAAGGGTCCGATGCGCAAATCGTCCCTGCCATTCTTTCGGCTCAGCCCAGATGGCGAAGAAGCCAGCGGAGAGGTTTCCCTCCTGGGCGGATTGCAGGTTGAGCATTCCGCCCTGCAGGGGATCGCTGAAGTTCCATCCCTCATCTACAAACCTTTGTGGCGTATCCGCATGTCCATCGACGATCAGGGCGTTCGCATGGATCTTTGCAGGGTCATTCGTGGTCACGAGCGTCGTCACTCCCCGGTACTGGCGAGTTTTGATTGTAACAACCTGGCTGGGATCTTCCGATCGGCAAGGCGCCGGATACAACGCTCTCACGGCAATCCGACTCTTAGTATGCAGAGGTGAATCATGGCAAATGGACTTGATTCGACGAAAACCGCAGATCGTCCTTCACATGAGGCAATCGAGAGCACCGGGGGAGAGGCAACCAAGGGTACCCCAGAGGAACGCCTCGACCGCGAAGCGATGGAAAGTGCCAAGCGTGCCCAGAACCGCATTCATGAGGATGAGACCAAGAATCCCGGATCTTCGATTTTCACAAAGTAATCCACTTTACAATCTCATCCCCTTGGGGCTACATTGTGCCCATAACAGAAAGAGCCTCGCTTGGCGCGAGGCTTTTCTGTTTCGGTGGCTGGTGTGGACAGCGTGCCGGTTGGATTCCGACGCTGGTTATCTCGCCTGCACGACCGGAGTGACGGGCGTTTGGAGATCTTCGCGCCGCTTGAAACTCGCGCATACATAATCACGATTCATGTTCGCGATCACTTCCAGGGGAATCTCCTTGGGACAAACGCCGGTGCACTCGCCGATGCTGGTGCAGTTGCCGAAGGCTTCGGCATTCATCTGCGCGACCATGCTGAGGGCGCGGCGCTCGCGTTCCGGCTCGCCTTGGGGAAGGACGCCGAGATGCGTGATCTTGGCTCCTGTGAAGAGCGCGGCCGATGCATTCGGGCAGGCGGCAACGCAGGCTCCGCAGCCGATGCAGGCGGCCGCATCCATCGACTGGTCGGCGACTTCTTTTCCGACCGGGAAGGTTGTTGCCCTCGGGGGCCTGTCCGGTGGAGACCGAGACATAGCCGCCGGCCTCGATGATGTGGTCCAGGGCGCGCCGATTCACCACGAGGTCCTTGACCAGGGGAAACGCCTTTGCCCGCCAGGGCTCAAGCGTCAGCTCGTCGCCATCCTTGAAGTGACGCATGGTCAACTGGCAGGCCGTCGTTCCGCGCTCCGGGCCATGCGCGACGCCGTTGATCACGAAGCCGCAGGAGCCGCAGATGCCTTCGCGGCAGTCATGCTCGAACGCCACGGGAATCTCTCCGCGCAGGATCAGCGACTCGTTCAAGACATCGAGGCATTCGAGGACCGACATCTCGGGATCGACGTCGTCCACCGGGTACTTTACGAAGGCGCCCTTTTCGTTACGGTTCTTCTGCCGCCAGATCTTCAGTGTCAGTTTCATTTACTTGTAACTCCTCTGGCTGGGGTGAACGTATTCGAATGTGAGCGGTTCCTTGATGAGTTCGGGAGCAGCGTCCGGGCCGTTATAGCCCCATGCCGCAACGTAGGAGTAGTGATCATCGTCGCGCTGCGCCTCGCCGTCCGGAGTCTGATACTCCTCGCGGAAGTGGCCGCCGCAGGATTCGTTTCGATCGCGCGCGTCGATGCACATCAGTTCGGCCAGCTCGAAGAAGTCGGCCACGCGGCCAGCCTTCTCCAGACTTTCATTCAGATCGTTGCCACTTCCGGGCACCGTAACGTTCTTCCAGTAGTCTTCGCGCAATGCGCGGATCTTCTGGATGGCCAGCTCGAGGCCCTTCCGCGGTGCGAGCCATGCCGCAATAGTCCCAGAGAATCTTGCCGAGTTCGCGATGGAAGGAATCGACGGTGCGATTGCCCTTGATCGAGAGCAGCTTGTCGATCTTCGTCTTCACCGCGGTGACGGCTTCCTGGACGGCGGGATTCGACTCGTCGACCTTGGGGAATTTGTTGCTCGCCAGATAGTTTCCGACGGTGTAGGGAATGATGAAGTAGCCGTCCGAGAGGCCCTGCATCAGGGCGCTGGCGCCGAGCCGATTGGCGCCGTGGTCGGAGAAGTTGGCCTCGCCGAGCACGAACAGGCCGGGGATGTTGCTCTGCAGCTGGTAGTCCACCCACAGGCCGCCCATGGTGTAGTGGATGGCGGGGTAGATGCGCATGGGGGTCTTGTAGGGATTCTCGTCGGTGATGCGCTGATACATGTCGAAGAGGTTGCCGTAGCGTTCGCGAACCGTCTTCTCGCCCAGGCGATGGATCGACTCCGAGAAGTCGAGATAGACGCCGAGGCCGGACTTGCCGACGCCGTAGCCTTCATCGCACATCGCTTTGGCGTTGCGCGAGGCTACGTCGCGGGGAACGAGATTGCCGAAGCTGGGATAGCGGCGTTCGAGATAGTAGTCGCGCTCGTCTTCCGGAATTTCATTGGGAGGCCGCGGGTCGCCCTTCTTCTTTGGAACCCAGATGCGGCCATCGTTGCGCAGCGACTCGCTCATCAGCGTGAGCTTCGACTGATAGTCGCCCGAGACCGGAATGCAGGTGGGATGGATCTGCGTGAAGCAGGGATTGGCGAAGAGAGCTCCGCGCTTGTAGGCGCGCCAGCTGGCGGTGACGTTCGAGCCCTTGGCGTTGGTGGAGAGGTAGTAGACGTTGCTGTAACCGCCGCTGGCGAGGATGACGGCGTCGGCGATATGCACGCTGAACTCGCCGGTGATGAGGTTGCGGGCGACGATGCCGCGCGCCTGTCCGTCGACGACGATGAGGTCGAGCATCTCGGTGCGCGGAATCATGGTGACGGTGCCGGCATGAACCTGGCGCTCGAGCGCCTGGTAGGCTCCGAGCAGAAGTTGTTGGCCGGTTTGGCCGCGAGCGTAGAAGGTGCGCGAGACCTGGGCGCCACCGAAGGACCGATTGGCCAGCGACCCGCCGTACTCGCGGGCGAAGGGCACGCCCTGGGCGACGCACTGGTCGATGATCTTGCCGCTGATCTGCGCGAGCCGGTAGACGTTGGCCTCGCGGGCGCGGAAGTCGCCACCCTTGACGGTGTCATAGAAGAGGCGGAAGACGCTCTCGCCGTCGTTGGGATAGTTCTTCGCAGCGTTGATGCCGCCCTGCGCCGCGATCGAGTGCGCGCGCCGGGGAGAGTCCTGGAAGCAGAAGCATTTGACGTTGTAGCCAAGCTCGCCAAGCGACGCGGCGGCAGCGCCTCCGGCCAGGCCCGAGCCTACAACGATGAGCGAGTGCTTGCGTTTGTTTGCCGGATTGACCAGCTTCATGTCGAAGCAGGCTTTCGCCCATGCTTCTTCGATCGGTCCAGAGGGAATTCTTGCGTCAAGTTTCATCTTATTTTATGAACCCCAGCAACACACTGATTGGGATGGAGATGTATCCCAGAACTATGAGAACGGCGACGGCGCGGGCAGCGCTCCGAAGATAGGGGGAGAGGCGCGGATGTGCCAGGCCGACCGATTGGAACATGCTCCACAGGCCGTGACTGAGATGAAGACCGAGCAGGCAGATGGCGAAGATATACCAGGCCGAAACCCACCAGACCTGGAATCCGGACACCGACGTTTTGATAGACATCGCCGGCGACGAAGGTGGCCTGCGGATGGATGTAGCCGGCGGTGAACTGCAGGAGGTGGAAGATGATGAACGCCAGGACGATCGGGCCGCTCCAGTACATGGTGCGCGAGGCGTAGGAGGAGTTGATGGCCTCGCTGGCGCGAGTAGCCGACGGGCCGCGCGGCCTTGCTGCGCAGCGCAAGTTGAACGGTTGCGGTGATATGCAGGGCGATGGCGAGCAGCATGACGCCGCGCTCGATCCAAAGCAGCTCGCCTAGATTATGCAGAAAGTGGCCGTAGGCGTTGATGTGCTCGGGCGCCTCAAACATCTGAAGGTTGCCGAGCATGTGGCCGACGACGAAGCCGAACATCATGACACCGGTCACGGCCATGACGACTTTCTTGCCGTTGGTGGACTGCCAAAACGTAACAGGATGAGTAAGATGCGGGATAACTTCTGCAGTGCTCATGAATTTGTCCCAGTCTTGTCGTGGTGAAGCATCGGGTCAGCGCGGAAGGGAAGAGCACGTTGGTGCGGGGTGGTGAAGGGTGCAGCCACTGCCATTGTTGGAGTACTCCTCAGCCCAGTTTCGCGTTGCAAAGTGACCGTCTTAGCCCCTGCTTCGGCGCTTGCGTCGTGGACGAACCGGCGGAACTGATTATTGCTACCGCCAATTGTCGCAGTCAAGTAATGCCGGGCGAATATCGCTCCATGTGTGCGATATCTAGCTAGAACGTCGCGGCCAGTTGCGCAAGCAGGGAGCGGAACGCATTCCCGCGATGGGAGAGCTCCCACTTTTCTTCGCGCGGCAGCTCCGCGAAGGTGAGGTTGAGGGAGGGGAGGAGGAAGAGGGGGTCGTAGCCGAAGCCGTCGGTTCCTCTTGGGGCGTGGAGGAGTTCGCCGGCGGCGATGCCTTCGGCGCGGAGCAGGACCTGGCCGTCGCGGGCGAGGGCGAGGTTGCAGACGAAGCGGGCGGTGCGGGAGGGATGGTGCTCCATGAGGGAGAGGAGGCAGCGGTTGTTGCGCTCGTCTTTGGTAGAGGCTGGAGTTGAGCTCGAAGCCGAGGTCGTCGGCGAAACGGGCGGAGCGGACGCCGGGCTGGTTGTTGATGGCGGGGACTTCGAGGCCGGAGTCGTCGGCGAAGACGAGGAGGCCGGGGGCGGCGAGGGAGTAGGCGACGGCTTTGAGGTCGGCGTTGCCCTGGAAGGTGGCGGCGTCTTCGACGGGCTCGGGGATTTGCGTTGAGGTTGGGGAGGGCGAGCACGTCGATGCTTTCGCCGCGGGCGCCGCCGGAGGTGCTGGCGCAGGTGGCGAACTCGGCGAGCTTGCCGGGGTTGGAGGTGGCGGCATAGAGAATCATGGTTTTAGGCTACATCGAATGGAAATTCCGGCATCAGACAAGTCGAGAGGTTCTAGAGCGGTGCGCCCTCGGTCGAGGAAAGGTGCGCTGAAGATGGCTCGTTTCTGGTGTGTGGTTTGCGTGGGCGGCGTGTTGGCGGGTGCGGGATGCAAGGGGACATCACCGCCGGTGCAGAAGCCGGTGCAGCCGGTGGTGAAGCTGGCTCCTCCGACGCCGCTGGATGTGAAGAAGGCAGAGCTGGGCGGAACGACGTGGGATCCGGAGTGGGATGCGGTGGTGGAGAAGGCGCTGCCGCCGGATCTGTTGGGCGGGCAGGCGGCTCGGGCGGTGAGGGTTTATTGTCCGCGATTTGCCGAGGAGACGGAGCCGCAGCGGCGGGAGTTCTGGGCGTATATGTTCCAGGCGATCGCGGCGGCGGAGGCCGGGCTGAATCCGACCAGCGATGTGCATCATCTGCAGCCGGAGGTGAATACGATCGACCCGGTAACGCATCGGCCGGCGCGGCAGGAGGGTCTGCTGCAGCTGAAGTATGAGGATGCCGAGCGGTATGGATGCGACTTCGATTGGCAGAGGGATCGCATGCTGCCGGTGAAGGATCCGGGGCGGACGATTCTGGAGCCGGCGAACAATCTCGGCTGCGGGGTGAAGATTATGGAGAACCAGATTGTGACGCAAGGGAAGCCGGTGGTGTCGCGGACGAGCTACTGGGCGACGCTGCAGCCGGGGACGGCGGGGTTTCGGGTGTTCGCGAAGCAGATGGCGAATGTGCCGGCGGCGTGTGGGGCTGCGGGTGCGGAGGGTGGCGCGGAGGCGGACGGAGATTGCCAGCCGGTGAGGGCTTTGGGTTGGGACGCTGTCGTTCCTGCCGCAGATAGGCGGGCGTGGATTGGACATGGGTGCGGGTGGGAAGGAAGGCAATTCAGTCGTTGCGCCTGCGGCTCCGCTCCAGCCTGCGGCAGCGCGGAAACGTGCTTTGCCCTTGGCGGATGTCCTGGGGCGATGCCCCAGGCTGGTATAGGGCGCGCCGTTGGCGCTTCGGGTGGCTAGGGTTTTGTCGGAAGAGGTTGGAGGGCGGAGGGGTTGAGGATGCCGACGCGGCCGTGGGGTCCGACGGCGTAGGGGAGGGAGAGGGCGTTCCAGTGTTGGTCGGCGTCGGGGTCTTCGTTGGCGAGGGGGTGGAGGGGGCGCCAGTTGCGGCCGTCGTCGGTGGAGATGTCGGTGCCGTTGGGGCCTACGGTGATCCAGGTTTTGGACTTGGGGTCGTAGGCTACCGCGCTGCGGTAGCCGTGGGGTGGGGTGGTGGCGGCTTGCCAACTCCGAGAGTCTGTCGAATATGCTGCGGTTCCCGCCGTGTCATTAGGATGAAGATAATCGCCTCCGACCACAACGGCAGAAGTCATGTCCTGGTCGGAATTCGAAGCGAACCCTAGAGAAAACACGCCTTTCGAAGATGAGATCGATCCTAATGGAAGCATGCTGAGCTTTGACCACAAATAATCCTTCGGGCATGGTGATGAGTTTGTTCCTAAGTTTCGGCAGAGCGGTATTGTCCCAACGCTAGCTTCAAATAAAGCGCTGCCCCCTCGGCTATTCGCGATCAGGAAAAAGTAGTTCGGATTCTCCGGAAGAAACAGGCTGGAGTTACTTGCCGCAAAGATACCCGCGTTGGGACCGCCCGTCGTAAGTGCTGCGTCGTCGACGAATTGGTGCCACGTACGTCCTCCATCTGCTGTCTCCTGCGCGAAAAACTTCCCTTCAACGGGATCGCCGAGTAAGACGCCGAAATTTCTGTCTGAAAATTTGAGCGCATCCCAGAAGCCGTCTTTGTCGGGGTTGGTGAAGAGGAGGGTCCAGGTTTGGCAGCCGTCGGTGGTTTTGTAGAGGCGGGATTGGTCGCCGGGGCCGGAGGACATGACGATGGCGGTGTTGGCGTCGAAGCCCTGGATGCCGCGGAAGTCGAGGTGCTCGGCGCCGGGTGGAATCGTGCAGCGTTGCCAGAGGTAGCCGGCGTCTTCGGTGCGGAGGACGGTGCCGTTGGTGCCCGAGGCCCAGGCGATGCCCGTGCCGACGTTGTCGATGCCGCGGAGGTCGGCGGTGGTGGGGGTCTGGATGGTCCACTGGGCTTGCGCCGGGATTGCGAGGCTGAGGGGTGCGGTTGCGCTGAGGGCGGCGAGAAGGACGAGGGCGCGCATGGGGTGAGTGTATCGCGGCTGTCAGTTCTCAGTTGTCAGTTCTCGGAGCTGCGGTCGGCTGAGTAGCGGTTGGCGATTTGGGTTGCAGATGCCTGGGGCGGGTGAAATTTAATCTGATGGAGCGGAGACTGGATGCGAGGATAGATCGTCCAACGTGGTGATCTCCAACCTATTTGTGAACGCTTAAGGAGCTTCTCGATGCGTGTTTCCAAGCTGATGGCTGCCGCGTCTGTTTGTGCCTGTGGTGATGATGTCGACGATGCTGTCGGCTGAGAGCAAGAACCCGGCGGACTATCCGCTGCGGCTGCACATCTTTGGGCGCAGCCAGACGACGTTCTACTGGCATCGCGACGCGGAGGAGGCGAAGGGCGATGGCCGCGCGGACCTGTATGAGGGTGGGGAGGCTCATGGAGTGGACTTCAACTATGCCTGTGGCTACAAGGTGCGGCCGTCGTTTGGCTATGAGACCTACCCGGCGCGGTGGAAGAAGCCGGGCAGGGAGCTGGTGGTGCTGCTGCCGGTGTTTGGGCAGAGCGGGCAGTTCTTTACCTGCCACTTCCATACCGACGTCAAGGACTTTGCGTATGCGGCGGGCAGGAACGGATTGCACTCGGAGCCGGTAGCGGATTTCAAGTTGTGGATGCAGCGGCACGATTATGATCCGGAGCATGGCAAGGACGTGCCGGTGAGGAGCAATGAGGGTGGGGACGCCGCCGATGCCGCCGCCGGCGCCGCAGCCGTAGAGCGCCGCAGCCCCAGGTTGCTGGAGACTGGCTCCCGATTGATTTAAGATCGGCAGCATGAAGGTTCATACCGAGTACCTGACGTTCAAGACCGAGGAGCAGTATGAGATGGTGCACATTACGCCGCAGGTGGAGGCGATTGTGCGGAGGAGCGGCGTCGACGATGGGCTGTGCTTTGTCTCGCCGATGCATATTACGGCCGCGATTTATGTGAATGACAACGAAGACGGGTTGATCGAGGACATCTCCGTGTGGCTGGAGAAGCTGGCGCCGCGGTGGCCGGGGTACAAGCATCATCAGACGGGTGAGGACAACGCCGACGCTCATTTGAAGGCGCTGCTGCTGCACCATGAGACGACGCTGCCGGTGACGCATGGGCGGCTGGATCTGGGGACGTGGCAGAGGGTGTTCTATGCCGAGTTCGATGGGCAGCGATCGAAGCGGGTGATTGTGAAGGTGATGGGGTAGGGACGAGTGAGGCTAGCTGCTAGCGTTCTAGCTCAAGCTCCAGCTGCGCAGCTTCCCCGGGCTGGAGCCCGGGCCTTCTCAGACTGCAAGACTCCTAGCATCTAGCTGCGAGGCTTCTAGGTGCGGACGTTAGATGCGGCAGTCCGATGCGACGAAACGAGAGAAGCTGGTCCGCACAGTCTATTGGCTGAGAAGCAATGGCTGGAATGCTCGAAGCTGCTTACTGCGCGGTGAGGATCTCTTCTTCGAGGGACTGTTTTTCGAAGAGGTCGGTGTAGTAGCCGTCGCGGGCGAGGAGCTCGTCGTGGGTGCCGAGCTCGGCGATGCGGCCGTCGATGAGGACGGCGATGCGGTCGGCGTTGCGGGCGGTGGAGACGCGGTGGGCGATGAGGATGGTGGTGCGGCCCTGCATGGCCTCGCGGAGGCCGGCGAGGATCTGCTCTTCGGTGTAGGTGTCTACGCTGGCGAGGGCATCGTCGAGGATGAGGATGGGGGGATTGCGCAGGATGGCGCGGGCGATGGCGGTGCGCTGCTTCTGGCCGCCGGAGAGGGTGACGCCGCGCTCGCCGACGATGGTGCGGAAGCCGCAGGGGAACTCGAGGATCTCGTCGGCGATGTGGGCGGTGCGGGCGGCGGCCTCGATCTCCTGTGTCGCTGCGGTGTCCGCTGCGGGAACGCCGAAGGCGATGTTGTTGGCGATGGTGGTGGAGAAGAGGAAGGTCTCCTGGGGGACGAAGCCGATGGCGGAGCGAAGGGTGTGGAGCGGGTAGTCGCGGAGGGGGCGGTCGTCGAGCAGGACGGTGTCGGGTGCGGGCGTCGTACAGGCGCGGGATGAGGGAGACGAGGGTGGATTTGCCCGAGCCGGTGGGGCCGACGATGGCGAGGGAGGAGCCGGCGGGGATGTCGAGGGTGATGTCGTGGAGGACTTCGGGGCCGGTGGGATAGGTGAAGCTCAGGTGGTCGAAGGTGATGTGGCCGGCGATTGGGGGGTCGGCCCAGGTCAGAGTCGAGACCTGGGGCACCCGGTGTCGTGGCGGGTTGACAGCGAGGGGTCGGCTGGGCGTCGGTCGATGGTGGGCTTCTCGGTCATCAGGTCGTTGATGCGGACGACGGAGGCGGTGCCGCGCTGGACGAGGTTGACGACCCAGCCGATGGCGATCATGGGCCAGGTGAGCTGGACCATGAAGACGTTGTAGGTGGTGAACTGGCCGACGGTGATGTGGTGGAGGACGACCTCGTGGCCGCCGACGAGCAGGGTGATGACCAGCGAGAGGCCGAGGACGAGCTCGAGCGTGGGCCAGAGCATGGCCATGAGGCGGGCGAGCAGCAGGCTGCGGCGGATGTACTCCTGGTTGGAGGCCTCGAAGGCGGCGATCTGGGCGTCTTCCTGGGCGAAGGCGCGGATGAGGCGGGCGCCGGAGAAGTTCTCCTCGGCCTGGGCGGAGATGTCGGAGAACATGGCCTGGATGCGCTCGAAGCGGGTGTGGATGCGGGCTCCGAAGTACTGGACGAGGACCGAGGCGAAGGGCAGCGGGAGGAAGGCGAAGATCGTCAGCCGGGGCTGATGCGCAGCATGAAGGGCAGCGCGGCGGCGGTGAAGACGATGGTGTTGGCCGAGTACATGATGGCCGGGCCGAGGAGCTGGCGGACGGCGTTCAGGTCGTTGGTGCTGCGGGCCATGATGTCGCCGGTGCGGTGGCGCTGGAAGAACTCGGGGGGCTGGGATTCGAGGTGGGCGAAGAGGTCGTTGCGGAGGTCGAACTCGATCTCGCGGGAGGCGCCGATGATGATCTGGCGGGTGAGGTAGAGGGCGACGGCGGCGACGCTGGCGACGGCGAGGAGCCGGAGGGCGAGGCGCTCGATCCGGGCGGCGGAGAGGTCGTGCTGGATGTCGGTCATGGCTCCGCCGATGAGCAGCGGGATCATGGCCTTGGCGGCGTTGTAGACGATGAGGGCGAGACCGCCGAGGGCGAAGCTTCCGCCAGTAGCGGCGGAGGTAGGGAAAGAGCGGTCTGAGGCGGGTGAGCATAGAGGCAGGGTAGGTGTAGAGGATAGGAAACGAACAGGGCGGCCGGAGAGTTAGATGCTCGCGGCCGCCCTTGGGATGGGATTACTGCTGGGGCTTGGAGGCGGGTGGCGGCGTCGTGGAAGCAGGCGGCGTCACGGGAGGCTTGGCCGCGGGGGGAGGCGTGGCCGGGCGGCGAGCGGCTGGAAGCTTGGGAGTGGGTGGCTCGTCGCTCTGGCCGATGAACTCTACGTCGAAGACGAGCTCAGCCTTGGCGGGGATGACGGGAGGGCGGCCGGCGTCGCCGTAGCCGAGCTCGTAGGGGATGTAGAGGCGGCGCTTGCCGCCGACGTGCATGCCTTCGAAGCCGGTGTCCCAGCCTTCGATGACGCGGTGCTTGCCGTAGGGGAAGGTGATGGGTTCGCCGCGGTCGACGGAGGAGTCGAACTTGGTGCCGTCGGCGAGGTAGCCGGTGTAGTGGACGGTGTAGAACTTGCCGGGCTGGGCGAGGGGGCCGGTGCCGATGTCGGTATCCATGTAGTCGAGAGAGTAGGTGGTCTTCTCGGTGGAGAGTTCGGCGCGGAGCTCAGGGCTGAGCAGCGGCGAGGCGTAGTCGAGATGGACGTCGGGGGTGCGGGTGAGGGTGTAGAGGGCGCGGGCGCAGGACAGGCCGGCGGGCAGGGCGGGGATCTTGGGAGAGAGCTCGCGGCAGACTGGACGCAGCCGGAGGTGGCGGCGGTGTGGTGCTCGGCGGTGTGATGGACGGTGGGGTGGGTTGCGGCGGTTTGGGCTCCGAGGGGAAGCGCAGCGACAGCAAGGATGAGGGGCGCAAGGGTTTGGGTTTTCATGTCGGTCTTAGTTTAGCTTGGTTTCGGTTTCACCCGGAATCAGGCGGGCTAGGTGGGGGTGCGGAGGAGGAGGTAGGTGCCGGCGATGGCGAAGAGCAGGTCGGGGGACCAGGCGGCGAGGATGGCGGGGAGCGAGTTGACGTCGCCGAGGTTCTCGAAGATGCCGGCGATGACCCAGTAACAGATAGCGACGCCGATGGCGGTGCCGATGCCCGCGATGCCGCCGCGCTTTCCGGCGAAGAGGGAGAAGGGGATGGCGAGGATCGCGAGGACCAGTGTCATGACGGGATAGGCCAGCTTGCTATTCAACTGGACGCGGAGACGCATGGTGTCGAAGCCGCTCTGCTTGAGGTCCTGGATGTAGGTGGCGAGCTCGGTGTAGGACATCTGCTCGGATTGGCGGTCTTCTTTTTTGAAGTAGGCGGGTTGCTCGTGGATCTCGGGGAAGGTGGAGACGGTGAAGGGCTGGTAGCTGGTGATGGACTCGCCCTGGAAGGTACGCTGCCAGCCATCTTCAAAGACCCACTCGTTGAGCTTGTCGTCCCAGCGGGCGCTCTGGGCGAAGATGCGGCGGGTGAGGTTGAAGGTGCCGGGCTGGAACTCGAAGACGGTGAGGTTGGCGAAGACGTTCCGGTCGGGGTCGAAGAACTGGTAGTAGAAGATGCGGGTGGGCTCGTTGTTGCCGCTGGTCTGGCCGGACATCCATTTTCGGTCGGGGCGAAGGAAGGTCTGGGCGGGCTTGCCCTTGATGACGGAGAGGAGCGCTTCCTGGCGGCGATTGGCGGCGGGGAGATAGGTTTCGTCGAAGGCAAAGAGCAGGGCCGAGAGCACGGTGGCGACCACCAGCATGGGAGCGACGATGCGGTAGAGGCTGATGCCGGTGGCCTTCATGGCGGTGAGCTCGCTGCTGCGATTGAGCGCGCCGAAGGTGATGAGCACGGCGACGAGGGAGACGAGCGGAAGGACCTGATTGAGGATGAAGGGGATGAGGTTGAGCAGGTAATCGCCGACGATGGAGAGAGGGGTGCGATAGCGGAGGATGTCGCCGATGAGTTCGAAGAAGGTGAAGATGATGAAGAGGACGACGAGCGAGACGAGGACGAGGGCGAAGTTGCGGAGGAAGCTGCCCATGACGTACTCGTCGAGGATGAGGGGGAAGCGAATGCGCAGGGCGCGACGCAGGCGCTGCATGAGGGCGCCGTCGCCGGCGCGTTGGGCGCGGGGCTGATCGCCGGTGTGGCGATCGCTGCGGATGCGATCGAAGAGCCGGGTGAAGGCGCTCCCGACGCTGGCGAAGAGCTCGATGAGCGCGCCGCCGCGGGAGATCTGTTGCAGCAGAACGAGGCCGGCGAGGGCGAAGAGGAGGTTGGCTCCCCAGACGCCGAGGAAGGGTGAGAGCTTGCCCTGGCGAGCGAAGGCGATGCCGATGATGGAGAGGAAATAATAGATGAAGACGAGGCCGAGGGTGACGACGAAGCCTGCTCCTTTGCCGCCGCGCTTGGAGGAGAGACCAAGAGGAACGCCGACGAGCATGAGGACGAGGCAGGCGGTGGGGAAGGCGAAGCGATTGTTGAGTTCGATGAGGTAGGGGCGCGCGGCGGGGCCGGAGGTATGAGCGAGGCGCCATAGCTCGCGCTGGCTGAGGGCATGCATGGGGGTGTCGCGGCGGCTGAGGTGGGAGTCTTCCTCATCCTGCTGGCCGGTCTGCATGGGGAGTTCGGTGGTGAGGAAGGTGGAGATGTCGTACTGGCCGGGGTCGGAGGTGGAGATGTCGTGGCGGCTGCCGTTGGCGAGCTCGAGGCGGAGGGTCTGGGCGCCACCGGCGAGGACGGTGGCTTCGTTGGCGGTGATGATGTGGGGCGAGGCGGGCTTGGTGAGGTCGGCGATGAAGACGTGACGCCAGATGGCGGTGCCGTTGGCGCCGGGGATGACGTCCTGGGCGTAGAGGACGTAGTTCTTGAAGTCTTCGTAGAAGACGCGGGGCTGAATCTCGACGGTGGCCTGGCTGGTCTTGGAGGCGTCTTCGTAGTGGAGGAGGGCCTGGGCGGCGCGCGGGGCGACGTAGAGGGAGTTGGCCAGGCCGGCGATCCAGAAGCAGATGGCGAAGATGCTGACGATGCGGACGAAGCCGAGGACGCCGACGCCGCTGGCGCGCATGGCGGTGATTTCGCTGTCGGCGGCGAGGCGGCTGAGGCCGAGCAGGATGCCGACCAGGACGGCCATGGGGATGGTGAAGGAGAAGAAGCCGGGCAGCAGGTAGGCGATGAGGCGAAGGATGTCGAAGGGGCTAGGCGACGCCGCGCACGGTGAGCTCCATGAGCGGGAGCAGGTAGCGCATGAACAGAATGAAGGTAAAGAGCACGCCGCCGAGCAGAGCGTAGCCGGTGATTTCGCGGAGGATGTAGCGAGTGAAGATGCGCACGGTTGAGCCGCGGGAGGCGGTGCTATGAGTGTATCGCGGCGGGCGGCTGAAATGAGGATGCGCCCGCGAGTCGTGGATCGCGGGCGCATGGATGTACGGCCTGGATGGTGCAGCGTTGGCGTGCTAGACGACGGCTACGCCGATGCGTCCGGTGAGCGCTGGGTTCATGATGATGGGCGAGCCAACGGGGATGACTTCGTAGCCGGCGACGGCGTTCAGGAGTTCGATGCCGGCGAGTGCGACGGCATCGATGCCGGTGAGCAGGCCGAGGTAGCCGCCGAGTTTGCCGTAGATTGCGCCGAAGCCATAGTCCTTGGCTGCGAGGCAGAAGAACGTGACGGTGAGGAGGAGAAAGATGCTCCAGAGAATCTTGTTGAGGCGGAAGGTCACGATCCAGAGGATGAAGGTGAAGATGCCCCAGAGCAGGAGAGCGGTGGCCATGCCGCTGGCAGCGGGCGCTTTGAGCCAGCCGGCGCCGAGGGTCCAAAGCAGCAGCGAGAACCACCACCAGAACATGGCGTAGGAGGTGAAGGCGACGCCGCCGAAGGTGTTGCCGAGGCGAAACTCCAGGATGCCGGCGATGAGCTGGGCGAGGCCGCCGTAGGCGAAGGCAAGGGGCACAACGGCTGCGACGGATTCAGGCGGCAGCAGGCCGGCGTTGATGGAAGACAGGAGCAGCGTGGTGAGACCAAAGCCGAAGAGCCCGAGGGGACCGGGATTGGCGGTTTTGATCGTGGGGGTGCTAGATGCAGGGACGTTCTGGCTCATCGGTGTGGACTCCTCACTACTGATCCGGCTGTTGGTTGCGCGGCGCACAAAGCAGTGGGTGCTGGTGGCAATGCGCTGCGCGCTCTGTTGGTTGGCTTTCCGCTACGGGTCCGTCGATCCGGGGGACCATCGGACACGTTTGGTGGAACAGTCTGCCTTTGCAACGAGCGTTGGCTGTGACGTTTGTCACATATTGAGTGGATTGTGCGGATTCAGCGATTTGTACTGGCGCAGCAGCACCGTGGCGAGGGGGAGCGACTAGGGTTCGGGCAGGAAGCGGTAGCCGACGCCGCGGATGGTGAGCAGGTGGACGGGCTTGGCGGGATCGGGCTCGAGATAGCGGCGCAGGCGGACGATGAAGTTGTCGATGGCGCGGGTGTCGGTGTCCTCTTTTACGTGCCAGACGTTCTCCAGCAGCTCGGAGCGGGGAATGATCTTGCCGGGGTGGTCGAGGAGATAGCGGAGGAGGTCGGCCTCCATGAGGGTGAGATGGACGGTCTTGTCGGGCTGAGGTTCAGGATCCGGAGGCGGATCTCGAGGGCGTCGAGATCGATGGTGCGGCCGGCGAGGGTGAAGGCGGGTGTGGGGGTGGAGGCGGCGGGGTGGGTGCTGGGGGTTTCGGTCGGGGTCTGCCATTGCATGCGGCGGAGGAGGGCGGTGAGACGGGCGAAGAGCACGCCGAGGTCGAAGGGCTTGGGGAGGTAGTCGTCGGCGCCGGCGGCGAAGCCTTCGACGATGTCTTCGGCGCGGCCGCGGGCGGTGAGCAGGAGGACGGGCGTATAGCGGCCGGCCTTGCGCAGCTCGCTGACGATGGAGAAGCCGTCGCGGCCGGGGAGCATGACGTCGAGGAGGATGGCGGCGGGCGGGTCCTGGGATGTGGGCGAGGTGGCGTCGAGCAGCCAGGCGAGGGCGGCATCGCCGTCGGCTTCGTGGTGGGTGCGGTAGCTCTCCGCTTCAAGATTGAAGATGAGGCCCTGGGCGAGGTGTTCTTCGTCTTCGACGATGGCGATGAGGGTGGGCTTGGTCATGGAGGGTGACTATCGTCGCAGCAGCGGTGGAAGGAGGACGCTGAGGCCGTTCCAGGCGATCTGGATGCCGATGCAGAACAGGATGAAGGCGACGACACGAAGGATGCCGTGAGCGGTTGCGGGAGAGATGGAGCGCACGATCTTGGGGGCGTAGGCGTAGCAGAGGTAGACGCTGGCGCTGAGCAGGAGGATCGCGATCAGGAGGCCGGCGTAGGCAAGGAGCGTCTGGGTGATGACGGGCTGCTTGGCGTGGATGCTGAGCGTGAGCATGACGACCAGGGTGCCGGGGCCCGCGGTGATGGGAAAGGTGAAGGGGTAGAAGGCCTTGTTCTTGAGGCTGAGAATCTCTGGTTCGGTGACGGCGGGCTGGGCTGCGGCGGTCTTCTCGGGACTGGGGTTGCTGTCCTGCTGGTTGAGCAGCGACCAGCCGATCATGGCGATGATGATGCCTCCGGAGACCTGCATGATGGGCAGAGAGATGCCGAAGAAGCTGAGCAGGGAGGAGCCCACGAGAGCGATGATGACGAGGAAGATGACGGTGTTGATGGCGATCTTGCGGGCGAGCGAGCGGTAGACCTCGATGGGAGCGAGCCCCACCAGACCGAGGAAGACAAACGCAGAGCCGAGGGGATTGACCAGGGGAACGAGCGCGCTGAAGCCGAGGGCGAAGTATTTCCAGACAAGATACATGGTTGCCCCGACGAGAGGTGTTCCAGCGGTGTCGCTGCTAGAGGTGATTGTACGTCGGCGCGATGGGTTGGGCGGTGACGCGGCCTATTGCGGAGGCGATTTGCGTTCGGGATCGCCGACGAGCAGAGGGAGCTTGAGCTGGAAGGTGGCGCCCTGGCCGAGGCCCTCGCTGAAGGCGTGGACGCTGCCTCCGTGCTGGAGGGCGATGGTGCGGACGAGGAAGAGGCCGAGGCCGGTGCCTTTGATCTTGACCTGGTCGTTGGCGGGAGCGCGGTAGAAGCGCTTGAAGATGCGCTTGAGCTCGCGGGGGAGGAGGCCGAGGCCGGTGTCGGTGATGGAGAGGACGGCCCAGGTGTAGCGCTGGATGCCGAGGCGGCAGGTGATGGCGACGCCTTCGGGGGAGTACTTCACGGCGTTGTCGAGGAGGTTGAGGATGGCGGTGCGGAGGTCTTCGATGTTGGCGAGGACGAAGAGGCGGACGCCGCCGGGGATGTCTTCGAGGGCGATGGCATCGGGCGGGAGGTGATGGCGGAGGGTAACGGTGGCGATGCAGTCGGCGACCAGGGGATGGAGCTCGACGCGGGTACGCTGCTGGACGCGCTGGCGCTGGCCGAGCTCGCCGGCCTTGAGCACGGTTTCGACGGTGGCGAGGAGGCGGTCGCGAGTCTTCGCGCATGATGGCGTAGAAGCGCTGGCGCTGCTGCTCGTCGCCGGGATGACGCTGGAGGGTTTCGAGGTAGAGGCGGATGCTGGCGATGGGGGTCTTGAGCTCGTGGGTGACGGCTTTGAGGAAGGAGTCCTGGCGCTCGTTGCGGCGGATCTCGCGGACCAGGAAGACGGTGTTGATGACGACGCCGGCGATGAGGATGGAGAAGAGGACGACGCCGAGGAGGTCGATGGCGAGGCGGCGGCTGTTGTTGTGGATCCAGGTGATGTTGAGGACGACGGCGAGGGCGGTGAGACACACGCCCAGCGTGATGAAGAACGCTCTGGTCCGCGGCGGCGTGTGAGATTCATGAATAAGAGTGTAGAGGGTAGAGCGTAGAGGGTAGAAAAAACAACGGCCGCCTCCGAAGAGACGGCCGTTGTTGGTGAGGCAGAGAGATTAGTCCATGTAAGCGCCGGCGGGCTTGGGGGCGGCGGGATCGAACTTCGCGATCTGCACTTTCTTGGCGAGGCCGACCTTTTCGAGCAGCCAGATGCCGTAGTAGTTGATGTCGAACTCGTACCAGGCGAGGCCGTGGCGGGCGCTGACGGGGTGGGCGTGGTGGTTGTTGTGCCAGCCTTCGCCGCCGGTGAGGATGGCGACCCACCAGTTGTTGCGGGAGTCGTCCTTGGTCTCGAAGCGGCGCTTGCCCCAGAGGTGCGTGGCGGAGTTGACCAGCCAGGTGGCGTGGAGGCCGACGGTGACGCGGAGGAAGGTTCCCCAGAGCAGCATGCCGAAGGCGCCGACGAAGCGGTGGGCGGGATCGAGAGCGGCGCCGAGGGCGAGCTGTGCGAGGCCGGTGACGATGAGCGGAATGTAGTGGTACTTGGAGAGCCAGACGTGGACGCGGTCGCGGGTGAGGTCGGGAGCGTAGCGGCCGAGGAGGGCGGTCTCGGAGTGCATGGCGCGGCCGGAGAGGATCCAGCCGGCGTGGGCCCACCAGGTGCCGTCGTGGGGGGTGTGGGGGTCGCCTTCCTGGTCGGAGTTCTGGTGGTGGACGCGGTGGGTGGCGACCCAGAAGATGGGACCTCCCTCGAGGGCGAGGCAGCCGCAGATGGTGACGAAGTACTCGACCCACTTGGGGGTCTTATAGCCGCGGTGGGTGAGCAGGCGGTGATAGGCCATGCCGATGCCGACGTTGATGGCGAAGAAGTACATGACGAAGAAGACGGCCAGGTTCGTCCAGGAGAAGAAGAAGAGGGCGGCGATGGCTCCGACGTGGAAGAGCCCCATGGCGATGGTGGTGATCCAGTTGATGCGGCCCTGCTGGTGCTCGCGGCCCATGCGCAGGTCCTGCTTGATCTTCTGGGTGACTTGCTGGACGGCGAGGAGGGGATTGGCGGGGGCTGCGGTGCTCTGTTCGACTTCGGGTAACGTTGTATTCATCTTGCAGGCTCGATCCTTGGGAGTACGGTGTACTACAAGCTCTATTGCTGACGATACTCGGAGGATGAAGTCGCGTGTGTAAGACATTTGTAATGGCAGAGTCGGGAACGGTTGAAGGATTCTCGGGGTTACCGAGGGAGTTAACCATGGGTTGCAGGGGTTGGTTAGGAGCTTGCTGTGTGGCGCTGATGGCGTTGGGTTTGGGCGTCCCGGCGGGGGCGCAGACGAGGGTGGATCTGCCGTCGAGCAAGCAGCTGCTGCTGCCGGTTCCGGGCGGGGCGCAGAGGCTGAACAGCCTGCCGATGTCGCTGGCGGTGTCGCCGGATGGGCGGTGGGTGGTGAGCCTGAACGCGGGGTATGGGACGTATGAGTCCAACTATGCGGAGTCGCTGGCGGTGATGGACACGCAGAGCGGAGCGGTGAAGGACTTCCCGGATGCGCGGGTGGGCGCGAGCGCAACGCAGACGTTCTTCTCGGGGCTGGCGTTCAGCGCGGATGGGACGAAGGTGTATGCGAGCATGGCGTCGTCCAGCGATCCGGTGGGGGATGGGGGGAAGAAGACGGGCAATGGCATTGTGGTGTATGGGTTTGCCGATGGGGCGCTGACGCCGCAGGGGTTCCTGAAGCTGCCGCTGGTGGCGCTGGCGAATGGCCGTCACACCGATTACCCGCTGGTCGAGGATGGCGATGGCGGGAAGATGGGGATTCCGTATCCGGCGGCGATTGCGGTGGTGCCGGGAGAGAAGCAGCGGCTGCTGGTGGCCGAGAACCTGGCGGACACGGTGGTGCTGATGGACGCTGCGACGGGCGAGATCGAGCGGACGTTCGACGTGGGGGAGAGCGAGCATGTGCCCTCGACGTACCCGATTGCGCTGGCGGTGACCAAGGATGGCAAGCGGGCGTTTGTGGCGCTGTGGAATGCCAGCGAGGTGGTGGAGCTGGACCTGGGGAGCGGCAAGGTGGTGCGCAAGCTGGCGCTGCTGAAGCCGCGGTCGGACATTGCGCCGGGAACGCATCCGTGCGCGCTGCTGCTGGATGAGCGCGCGGGCGTGATGTATGTGGCGCTGTCGAACCGGGATGCGGTGGCGGCGGTGACGATCGGGAGCGAGCAGGCTCCGAAGCTGGCGGTGAAAGGGTACTTCGATACGCGGCTGCCGGGGCAGAGCTACTTTGGCGCGGAGCCGGTGTCGCTGGCGATGAACGCCGATGGGACGCGGCTGTATGCGGCGAACCTGGGATCGGATGCGGTGGCGGTACTCGATCCGCACAAGCTGCGCGGCGTGGAGAAGGCCAAGGGGTTTGTGGAGCCGCTGGGGTTTGTGCCGACGGAGTATATGCCGCTGGCGCTGGCTTCCACGGGCGGCAAGCTGTATGTGACCACCGATAAGGGCAAGGGAACGGGGCCGAACAACTTCCCGCAGCGGATTGCGGCGAATGCGACGGGACGGCAGCGGCACGGTTCGTCGAGCTACATTGGGACGCTGCTGTATGGGTCGCTGGCGGCCATCGAGGAGAGCTCGATCGATCCGGAGCTGAAGGCTTCGACCGAGACGGTGCTCGAGTCCAACCGGATGAAGGCGGCGAAGGAGACGATCCAGTTTGCCGATGGCGGCAACGAGCCGCATCAAGCACGTGATCTACATCATCAAGGAGAACCGGACGTACGACCAGGTGCTGGGCGACCTGTCGAAGGACGGCAAGCAGGTGGGCAACGGCGATCCGTCGCTGGCGATGTATGGCGAGACGATCACGCCGAACCAGCATGCGCTGGCGCTGCAGTTCGGGGTGCTGGATAACTTCTACGACTCGGCCGAGGTGTCGGGCGATGGCCATGTGTGGTCGAATGCGGCCATTGGGACGGACTATCTCGAAGACACGTGGCAGCAGAACTATCGCGGGCGGCAGCGCACGTATGACTATGAAGGCGTGGTGGCGGACGGATATCCGCTGCTGCAGCATATTCCCGATGTGAACGAGCCGCAGAGTGGCTATATCTGGACGGACATGGTCGCGCATGGACGGTCGGTGTATCACTTTGCCGAGTACATCTCTTCGGTCTTCTGCGGCGAAAAGACGGCGTGGAAGGTGGAGCAGAATCCGCAGATGGGCGCGATGTCGGGCAGCGTAGCGGCTTGTGCCAATCCGTCGATCAAGCCGGGAGAAGATATTCCGGCCGAGTGGGGCGGAGGCAAGAACCTGTGGCCGTGGGCGATTCCGCGGCTGGCGTATAACGTGGCGACCAAGCCGGAGCTGGTGGGGCACTTTGCTCCGGAGTCGCCGGACTTCAACCTGGCGGTGCCGGACCAGATCCGGGTGAACGTCTTCCTGCGGCACCTGGCGCAGTGGGAGAAGGACCGCGCGGCGGGGCATGACACGATGCCGAACTTCATCCAGCTGCGGCTGCCGAACGATCATACGGCGGGAACGCGGCCGGGGATGCCGACGCCGGAGGCTTCGGTGGCCGATAACGACCTGGCGATCGGGAGGGCGGTGGAGGCGATCTCGCACTCTGCGTACTGGAACGACACGGCGTTCTTCATCCTGGAGGACGACGCGCAGAACGGCGCCGACCACGTGGACGCGCACCGTTCGCTGGCGATCGTGGTGAGCAAGTATGCACCGCATCCGAAGGAAGGGCAGGCAGCGTTTGTGGACAGCCGGTTCTACTCCACCGTGAGCGTGCTGCGGACCATGGAGACGCTGCTCGGGGTTCCTCCGATGAATAACAACGACGCGTTTGCGTCGCTGATCTCGACGCTGTTTACGGGGCCGGGCGACCAGCCGGCGTTCACGGCGGATGCGAGCAACCGGGTGAACGGGCTGATCTATCAGGCGAACAAGGCGAATGCTCCGGGCGCGGCTGCGTCGATGAAGATGGACTTCAGCCATGCGGATCGCGCGGATTCGTACAAGCTGAACCTGATTCTTTGGCAGGATGCGATGGGGAAGACTCCCCCGCCGGCGCAGCTGCTGGTGCATCATCCGAAGAAGAAGGATGACGACGACGACTAGGGTCCTGCGGTCCTGCGGTCCTGCGCGGACGGCGAGAGGCTTCGCGTGGTCTGGCGGACGGAGGGAGATACAGGGGGGAGGGGGTAGCCCACTCCCCCCCTTTCTTGCTGCTTGTGGAATCCATCGTGGCGAAAAGGGGCCGGACAGGTGAGGCGGCGCAGGTTGGATGGCGGGTCCTTCGGCTGCGCTCAGGAGGACAGGGCTTGGGTGGGGAGAAGGCAGAGGCGGGATCTTTCTCCTTCGTCTTCAGGCTGACGGCGAGGAACAAGCAACGGCAAACGGAAGAAGCAGATTCCCGGAGGGAATGACAGAAAGAAAGGCAGCTGCAACAGCAAAGGCAAAGGCAACAGCAAAGGCAGAGGCAAAGGCAGAGGCAAGGGCAACAGCAACGACAAGAGCAACAGCAGGAGAGACGGCCAGCGAATCGGGGATTCGCTGGCCGTTGTGGGTGGGGACGGGGAGGTCTAGGCGGGGACGAGTTCTTCGTCGGCTTCGACTTCGTCGGCGGTTTCGGTGGCGGGGAGGGTGGCCTCGTTGTGCTGCAGGAGGCTCCAGGCGCCGGTGGAGAAGACGGTGGCGAGGAGGAGGCACTCGGTGGGCTTCCAGGCGCCGGCGATGTTGCAGGCGACCAGGTTGGCGGCTAAGAAGCAGCCGAGATAGGTGAGGACGGCGCGGGTGGTGATGCCGTTGCGGGTGAAGAAGCGCCAGGCGATCAGGGCCATGGGGATGGCGATGGGGGCGGCGTCGTACTCCATGATGCGGGGGTTGAGCAGGATGGTACCGGTGAGGAGAACGGGCATCCACTGCTGGAGGGTGAGGGCTCCGGCGAGATACTGGCGGGAGAGGACGAAGAGGACGCTGAGGATGGCCGCGGCGTAGAGGGCGTAGACGATCAGCGAGGCGGGCGAGTAGGCCACGTTGTGGTGGACCAGGATGTCGCTGAAGACGCCGGCGGGGCTGGAGCCGAAGTCGTTGTTATAGGTGAACTGCAGCTGGACGGCCTGCATGAAGTGGAGGAAGAGGGCAGGCACGGCGCGGGACTGCGCGGCGAAGATGCCGAGGCCGAGGGCTGCGGTGGCTCCGGAGGGGACCCATTGGCGGCGGGCGGAGAAGAAGGGGATGGCGAGCAGGGTGAGCAGGGGCGGCTTGAAGCAGGAGGCCACGAGGATGGCGAGGTAGCACCAGCGCCAGAGGTTGCGGGTCCAGCCGATGTATGCGCCCAGCAGGACGAAAGCATAGAGGATAAAGGCGATGTTGCCGCTCAGGATGGTGTCGTGCGCGAGCAGGCCGGGACAGAAGACGGCGAGCGGGGCGATGAGGGTGAGGAAGGTCTTCTCCGTGGACTGGCCGGCGCGGGTGGTGATCCTGAGGACGGAGAAGACTCCGGCGATGAGGATGGACCAGTAGAGCGAGCAGGCGAACCAGGTGGGAAGGGCGCCCATGAGGCGCAGGACCGGGAGGGTGATGGGAGCGTAGACGTAGCTGTAGGGCGGGATGGCGTTGGGATGCTGGGCCAGGGTGCGGTGGAAGGCATCCTGGATGGCCATGGCGTCGACGTAGGGGTCGTGGCCGGCGTGGAGGGAGACGATGGCGTGGTGATAGATGGCGATGTCGTAGCCAGCCGGGTCGACGCGATTCCAGAGGGGGATCGTGATGAAGGCGCATAGCCAGAAGATGACGGCTATCGAGCGGCACCTAGTTGTGAGGAACATTCGGACGATTCTACTACCCTCCGAGGGCTGGTTCGGATGAATAAATACTCCGCGGTGGTGATGGTTGAGCCGTGTCGGGAAGGTTTCGGCTGTTCGGCGCGTCGCCTGTGAACGCACGACGGTGTCTACATAGATAGACGGTGAATGTGAACCAAAGGTGTCACGGCAGAGGGCAGGAAGACGCGGAGGGTCAGCGCCGGAAGACGCTGGGGCTGGCCGGGAGACGTTTGGGCTAGCGCAGGAAGACGCTCAGCTCAGCGGCGGCGGCGCGAAGTGGGGGAAGGAAACGGGTTTGCATCTCGAGCATGGGGATGCGGGGGGCGTGGCCGCTGAGATTGACGACGGCGACGACGCGGCCGTTGCCGGCGTAGACGGGGACGGCGATGGAGCGGAGGCCGATCTCGTACTCCTGGTCGACGAGGGCGTAGCCGTTGCGGCGAACGTTGCGCAGGGCCAGGCGGAGCTTGTCGACGGAGTTGATGGTGCGGGGGGTGTACTGGGTGAGGATGACGCGGGAGAGGAAGGTCTCGAGCTGATCCTGGGGCAGATAGGCGAGCAGGACGCGGCCCATGCTGGTGCAGAAGGCGGGGAGGCGGGAGCCGATGTGGAGGTCGACGGACATGACGCGGGTGACGCTGGTGCGGGCGATATAGACGATGGATTCGCCGTCGAGGGTGGCCACGGAGAAGCTCTCGTGGTAGGTGCTGGACATGCGCTCGAGGATGGGCTGGGCGGCGTTGGCGAGGGTGCTGGAGGCGGTGTAGGTGTTGGCGAGCGAGAGCATCTTGGGGCGGAGCGAGTAGCGCTGGGACTCGTCCGCGCCAGCGAAGCCGAGCTTGACCAGGGTATAGAGGCAGCGGCGGACGGCGGCGCGGGAGAGGCCGGTGCGGAGCGAGAGCTGCGAGATGGTCATCTGGGGGGTCTGGGGAGTGAAGGCTTCGATGACGACCAGGCCGCGGGCGAGGGAGGCCATGAAGTTGGGGTCGCCGGTGTAGGCGTCGAGTGCGACGCCGGGGAGGACTTTGGCTTTGGCGGGGGGAGCGGGGGGAGCGGAGAGAGTCGCGGTCGGTGTCAAGCTGGGCCTCCTCAGGTCGGTGCAAATGGGGCAGTGGAGCGTCGGGCGATTGCCGCTCTGGATTTACGGTAAACGCACAAATGAAGATCGTGCAAGGAGTTGGCGCACACGCGGTGCGCTTTCTCTGTAGATATCTTCTATTGTAGTGCGGTTATCGCCGGAGTGTGGCGATTTGCGACACTGGGGTTGAGGGGGTAGCTTCTAGCTTCTAGCTGCTAGCTAAGGCGGGAACGGAGGTTTGCTGCGCACGCGGGGAGCTGTTCCTTCCTCCTTCGGCCAGGGGCGGGGGAGGAAGAAAGGCAAGGGCGAAAGAAGAAGCAGATTCCCGGAGGGAATGACAGAAAGAACGGCAAGGGCAAGGGCAAGGGCAAGGGCAAGGGCAAGGGCAAGGGCAAGGGCAAGGGCAACAAGAGCCCATGCGGGGGCGATCGGCTTCGCCTCGGGGGGACGGCGAAGCCGAAGGGGAATCCCGGTTATTTGTGGCTGCGGTAGAGGTTGATCAGGTTGGTGGTGGAGGTGTCGTGGGTGAGCTTGGGCTCGGTGGGGGATTCGAGTTCGCCGAGGATCTTGGTGGCGAGGACCTTGCCGAGCTCGACGCCCCACTGGTCGAAGGAGTCGATGGACCAGATGACGCCCTGGGTGAAGACGGAGTGCTCGTAGAGGGCGATGAGGGAGCCGAGGGTGTGGGGGGTGAGCTTCTCGGCGAGGAGGGTGTTGGAGGGGCGGTTGCCCTCGAAGACCTTGTGCGGGACGAGGGGTTCGGGGACGCCTTCGGCGCGGACTTCGTCGGCGGTTTTGCCGAAGGCGAGGGCTTCGGCCTGGGCGAAGACGTTGGCCATCAGCATGTCGTGATGGCGGCCGAGGGGGTTGAGGCTCTTGTAGAAGCCGATGAAGTCGCAGGGGATGAGGCGGGTGCCCTGGTGGATGAGCTGGTAGAAGGAGTGCTGGCCGTTGGTGCCGGGCTCGCCCCAGTAGATGGGGCCGGTCTCGGTCTCGACGTGTGTGCCGTCGAGGGTGACGTGCTTGCCGTTGGACTCCATGGTGAGCTGCTGGAGGTAGGCGGGGAAGCGCTTGAGGTACTGCTCGTAGGGGAGGATGGCGACGGTCTGGGCGTCGAAGAAGTCGGTGTACCAGACGGTGAGCAGGCCGAGGAGGGCGGGGAGGTTCTTCTCGAAGGGCGTGGTGCGGAAGTGGACGTCCATCTCGTGGAAGCCGGCGAGCATGGCGCGGAAGTTGTCGGGGCCGATGGCGATCATGGTGGAGAGGCCGATGGCGGAGTCCATGGAGTAGCGGCCGCCGACCCAGTCCCAGAAGCCGAACATGTTGGCGGTGTCGATGCCGAACTTGGAGACGGCATCGGCGTTGGTGGAGATGGCGACGAAGTGGCGGGCGATGGATTCGGTCTGCTTGAGCTTGGCGAGGGTCCACGCACGGGCGGAGTGGGCGTTGGTCATGGTCTCGAGGGTGGTGAAGGTCTTGCGAGGCGACGAGGAAGAAGGTCTCTTCGGGGTCGAGGTCGCGGGTGGCTTCGACGAAGTCGGTGCCGTCGACGTTGGAGACGAAGCGGAAGGTGAGGTCGCGCTGGGTGTAGTGGCGGAGGGCCTCGTAGGCCATGACGGGGCCGAGGTCGGAGCCGCCGATGCCGATGTTGACGATGTTCCTGATGGGCTTGTCGGTGAAGCCGAGCCAGTCGCCGGAGCGGACGCTGTTCGGCGAAGGCAGACATCTTGTCGAGGACCTCGTGGACTTCGGGGACGACGTCTTCGCCGTCGACGAGGATGGATTCGGACTTGGGGGCGCGGAGGGCGACGTGGAGGACGGCGCGGTTCTCGGTGGTGTTGATCTTCTGGCCGGTGAACATGGCTTCGATGTGGTCGCGGAGGCCGGACTGGTTGGCGAGCTCGAAGAGGAGCTTGAGGGTTTCGTCGGTGATGCGGTTCTTGGAGTAGTCGAGGAAGAGGCCGGAGGCTTCGGCGGTGAAGCGGGTGCCGCGGGCAGGGTCGGTCTGGAAGAGGTCGCGAAGCTGCTGGGGGCGAAGGGTTTCGGCGTGCTGCTGAAGGGCTTTCCAGGCGGGGCGGGAGGCCAAGGGGGCGATACGGTCGGTCATGAAGATGCTCTCCTGTTGGGCGAGGCCGGCGGCGTGTTGCGCGCGGGACTCGCTGGAGATATTAGAGCACTGTGGAGGGGAGGAAGATGTTAATGGTGGGGGAGGGGCGGGGATGGGATGGTGGGTTGGCGTGGAGGAGTGTGGTTGCGGATGGGGGAGTTGCAGTGAGGCGTTCGTCGTTGGCGAACGAAAGGGTGTTTGTGGGGACTGAGGATCCGAGAGTTATTGGGGGGCTTGGTGAATGAGTGCCTTGGCCTGTTATCGGTAAGTGACATTTGGGACCGCTAAACACTAGTGGAGATCCGCTACGCACACAGGTAAATGTTTAGCTTTACTTGCTAACTGAGTTCGTCCGCTGGCTTGCTCATCACTTCATCGAGGCCGGATATCGTTTTTTGAAACTCTGAATCCGAGGCGAGTCGAGCTGGGTCGATTAGGACGCGGGCTACACGCACCGCGAGAGCATGCAGCTCCCGGTCGAGCCATCGAGGGCGCTCGAGCGTGCCTGTATAGCGAAACCTTGATAAGGGCTGCATCAGGCCCGGATCCTGCAAGAACCACTGCTCGAGCACGCCGGCGAAGGTCTGTTCCTTGAAAATACTGCTCCACACCTCCAAAGACTCGACGTCGACGCAAAACAGAGGCCTGATTTCACAGCATAGCCGGCACCCAGAAAGCTCGGCTTGGAAATCAACATTTAGCAATGCAGAAATTCCTCCGGCGCCCCCGACGTCATCGAGCGTGACGACTACTGCATAGCACCTCTCGATCTTGGCTTTGTTAAACGACGGATTTTCGATGTCCGTTGCGGTGTCAAGTAAGGTCTTGGCCGCATTTGCCAGCTGAACAGCGGCTTTTGGCCTTCCGCTCTCATTCCGCACCAGCTTTTTATGGATCTCGTTTCCCAACTCCGTTAGATCGCCACTGTACTTCGCCTTCGCGGTGAGGATGCTTGATTTGTATTCGAGCAACACAAGCGTATTCCCACTAACCATCATGCCGTCACATACTTCTTCGCCGGGTGTTGCTGGAAGCCGCGGACTGTGAATATAAGTCGCTGGACCTCCACGGCAGCTTTCCTCGAGCACCTGGCCGAGATGCGTCTCGAATATAGCGCCCCAGAATCTCGGAAAGGCCTTTGGCGCATGCGACACGCCGATCCAATAAGGGCTACTTGCAAGCTTCTCGAACAGGAGATCCTGATCGAGTAGTAAGCGGTCCAATATCCTGATCTCTCGCATCGAGATGGGAAGGTTCACGAACGGATATTTTCTGAACAGCGACAGATCATTGTTCCGTTCCGGCGACTTCTTGGCCTCGCGTTCCAGGTCCGATAGATCTCCTGAAATCGTGTTGAGGAAAGCGCTCACCTGTTCGATCGGCACGACTCCTCCGGTCAGGAAGCCATCAACCAACATCGTGGCCGTGAAAGGTGAATCGGCCACGTCTGATCGGAAAGCCCTCTTGTATTTCGTTGAGGTCCCAACCGCGAGGGCCTCAAATGTTTGGTAGTTGATCCCGACGTTACGACGAAAGATCTCCTCAATGTCGATGAAATCCGGGTGTTCTTTGAGCGTTGGAGGGATCGAAACGCACATGCGCCAGCTGCGGACTAGGGTCTGGTCGTAATGGTCGTTTGCAGACTCCCTCATCCCCAGCGTGTGCAAAAGCACAGATAAGATTTGATCCACGCTGCTCATGGATTGTGCCTGGGACGCAATGGCCCGAAAATCGAAATGGTCGTTGAGCTCCAGGAAGATGTGTCCAAAGGCATCCGGCTGGTTTGCGGCATCGCGTCCATCAAAACTGCAATGAATAATTGCGAGCTTCGCGGCGAGCAGTAAGACTCGACGGTGGAAGACCCGCCTCCGCGGAGTTTTCGAGGAGAGTCGGTCAGCGAGAACTTGCGCGGTTTCTTTAGGGAACATCTTCGACAAGAGCGCAATGTAATCAGCCTCATCAAATCCGTCGCCCCATCCACCAAGCTGGAGGCGGAGAGAGATATAGCTACAAAGAAGGAGAACCGACGGACAGCTGAACTGCTTCAGCTCATTGACAATTCTTTCCATCGGTACGGGTGAACCGTAGAGATCGCTATGGCTCTCCCAAACAAAGAGTTCTCGTCCTGTCATTGATTCAGTATGACGCCGCTGCCCTTCTTTCTCTTGGGAGACTATGAGCGCATTATCGCC
>CAVXKP010000010.1:0-246970 GCA_963762375.1 uncultured Acidobacteriaceae bacterium | reverse complement strand
AAACTTCGAGCACTATCTCAGAGACTATCGCGACGGCGCCGACCGCTTCGCCGTCCGGTTCCAGCTCGGCGAAGCCCAGCGCACGGCCAACCAGCTCCTGCCGGCCCGGATCACCTGGACCGACCTGGCCCGCGATCTCGAACGCAAGAAGCCGGCCGAGCTTTCCAAGGATCTGCTCGCCCTCCGCGCCAACGCGCTTTATGAGATCGCCTCGACGTTCGGCATCCCCAACCCGCCGGACGACGCCAGCCTGAGCCAGGGGGTCGCGGCGCTGCGACGATTCCTGGCGGCATTTCCGGCTCATCCGCAGGCGGTGCGCGCGGCCTTTCATGTCGGCGAATCGTATCGCGTCCGCGGCAAGAGCACCGAGGCGCTTGACGCGTTCAACCAGTTCCTCAAGGAAGACGGCTTCAAGGTCGAGACCGACGTCGGCCCGCCGCGACTGGGCCGAGCTGGCCATGACGGCTTCGTTTCACGTCGGCGAGATCCTGCAGGGGCAGCAGAAATTCGCCGAGGCCATCGCGGCCTGGAAGGGCTATCTGGCGAGGTTTCCCAACGGTCCCCAGAGCGCCGACGCCCAGCGCGCCATCCTCGACACTCAGCTCTTGATCGCCGCCGATCACGCCAGCCGCGGTCGCCATCCCGAAGCCCGCGCCGCCTGGACCGACTTCGTCAGCCAGAACCCCCTCGATGCCCGGGTGCCCCAGATCCTCTTTCAGATCGGCGACAGCTTCGTGACCGAGAAGAAACCCGACCAGGCGATCGCCGCCTGGGAACCGCTCGTCTCCAAGTTCCCGGCGAGCGAGCCGGCCGCTCACGCCCAGTTCCTGACCGCCTCGATTTTCGAGAACGAGAAAGGAAACCCGGCCGAGGCGATCGAACGGTTCAAGAAGATCGCCGTCGAGCCGTGGGCCGGCGCAGGCTCGCCAGCGTGTCGCCGTCATGGAGGCCAAGTCGCTGGTCGTGATCACGCCGCGGACGTTCCGCTCGGGCGAGGGCGCCCACTTGAAGATCGCGACGCGCAACATCGAGACCCTCAGCTTCGCTGCCTACAAGCTGAGCGCCGAGGCCTATTTCCGCAAGAAATTCGCACTCGAGCGCGTCGAGTCGCTCGATATTGGCCTGGTCGCGCCCGATGCATCATGGACGGTCCCGGTGCCTGGCTTCGCGCGATACAAGCCGGTCGAGAGCGATTATCGCGCTCGCGAAGCTCGACCTGCCGGGCGTCTACGTCGTCAAGGTGACCGATGAAAAGACGCTCCAGGCGACGACGCTCGTGATCGGCAGCGACCTGGATGCGATCGTCAAGACTTCGCAGGACCAGATTTTGGTCTTCGCCCAGGACATGAACACGGGCAAGGGCCGGGCCGGGGCGCGCGTGCTGGTCGCCGACGGCGGCTCGGTCGTGCTCGAGGGCGTGACCGGCGCCGACGGCGTCTTGCTGCACGACTGGAAGCCCGCGCGCGGCGGCAACGGCCGCCTGAGCTACCTGATCCTGGACGGACCGCACGTCGCCGGCTCGGGACTGGGCGTGCCCGCACAGGTCGCACAGGGGCTCAGCCCGCGAGCCTATATCTACACCGACCGGCCGGCCTATCGGCCCGGACAGAAGGTCTCGATCCGCGGCGTGGTCCGCGAGGTCACCAACGGCCAGTACGCCAATGTGCCCGGTGCGGTTTACCGCTTCGAGGTCGCCGACAGCCGCGGGCGGCTGATCGTCGCGCGGCCGGTCACGCTCTCGGAATTCGGCACGTTTCACGAATCGCTGGAGCTCGACTCGGCCGCGCCGGTCGGGGACTATCGCGTCCGGGTCTTACCAGCCGGGCAAGAGCGACTTCGCCGGTACGTTTCGAGGTCGACTCGTACCAGCTCGAGCCCATCGACCTGGCCTTCGACTTGAAGAAGACCGTGTATTACCGCGGCGAGAAGGTCGAGGCAGACCTGATCGCCCGCTACCAGTATGGATGCGCCCGTCGCGAATCGGCCGATCGAGGTCAACCTGCCCGACGGCCGCATTCTCCACGGCATGACCGACGCCGCCGGCAAGTATCATTTCGAGTTTGCCACCGAGGGATTCGCCGAAGAGCAAGGCTCTGCGCTGGCCGCTCGGCTTGCCACAAGACAATGTGGCGGCGGCCGCGCCGGGTCATGCTCGCGATCCGCGGATTCGAGATCAGCCTGAGCACGCCGCGCGACGTTTACCTTGACGGCGAGTCGTTTCCGCTCCAGGTCGTCACGGCCGATCCGCTGGGCGAGCCGGCCGGCCAATCGCTTTCGGCGGCGGTCGTCAAGCTGGTGACGAGCGCGGGGCCGGGTCACCGAGCGTGAAATCGAGCGCAAGCCGCTCACGACCGACGCGAAGACGGGCCGCGGCTCGCTCGGTTTCCGGGTCGACGATACGCAGGGGGGCCGGTACATCCTCCGCGTCGCCGGCACCGACCGGTTCGGCAATCCGATCGTCGCCGATCGCGTGCTGACGATCTCGGGCAAGAAAGACGAGACCAAGCTCCGGCTGCTGGCCGACCGCCAGCGGTACAAGGTCGGCGAAGAGGCGAGTGTCAACCTGCACAGCCGCGACCGCGCCGGCACCGCGCTCCTCACCTGGGAGGCCGACCGGATCCTGAGCTACAAGATCGTCACGCTCAAGGAGGGCGATAACACGGTCGCGTGGGCGATCGACGGCCCGCAGTTCCCCAATTTCACGCTCACGTCGACGCGAATGTGGCGCAACGAATGCGACCAGGCCCGGCTCGACATCCAGGTCGAGCGCGACCTGCGCGTGACGGTCGCGCCGACGAAGCCGATCGTCGGCCCGGGCGAGGCGGTCGAGCTCGAGGTCACCACGGTCGACCAGCTTGGCCGGCCGGTCGCGGCCGAGCTATCGATCGCGATGGTCGATCAGTCGCTGTTGCGGCTCTTCCACGACCGGCTGCCGGCGATCGGCCCGTTCTTCTACAACCAAACCCGCACCGGCGCCTTCGCGACCGAGACGACCAACACGTTTCGGTACGCACCCGCGACGGTGCCCGTCTCGCAGGCGGTGGTCGACGAGGCCGAGCGAGCGGCCGCGGTGGCCGCGAACGAGGCCGAGCGTCAAGCGAGCGTCATGGATCAGGCGCAGGATCGCTCGGCCATTGGCACGCGCAGAATGCGTCCGGCGGCGACGCGAAGCGGCTTCGACAAGGCGGCGGAACGCGGTCATCGACAGCGACGGAATCCCGAGGCCTCGCCACAGGCCGAGGAGTACGGACGCTCTTCAGTCGAGGCGACGATGCGGGCAAGGACGGTGGACAACGCTGGGCGGCGGACTGGCGAGCGCGTCGGCAACGGACGAACTGGGCGGATGCTCGGCGAGCAGACGAGCAAGAAATCCGGCAGACGAGGCTACTCGGACGAGGCAAGGGATTTGCCTGTTCGGACTGACAGCCGCAAAGCCGGTCGAGAGCTCAGCCCCGCGAACGATTCGCCGAGACCGCCTACTGGAACCCGCTCGTCGTCACCGGCAAGGACGGCAAGGCCCGCGTCACGTTCAAGGCCCCGACGGCTCTCTCGGCCTACCGCATCATGGCCCGCGGCGTCACCGGCGCCGACACTCTCGCCGGCCAGACGACGGCGTCATTGACCGTCCGCAAGAACTTCTTCGTCGACCTCAAGCTCCCCAGCTCGCTCACCCAGGGAGACAAGCCGCGGTTCATCGCGCGGGTGCACCACACCGACGTCGTCGGTAAGCTCGCGCTCCGGCTGAACATCTACGCGGGCGGACGTGACGAGGTGTTTCCCAGGACCATCGACCTCAAGCAAGACGGTGTCGACGAGGTGTTGTTCGAGCCGTTCGAGATCCCCGAGACCGACTCGGTTCGATTGACGCTCACGCGGCTCGATCGGCGAGTCGACCGACGAGCTCGTCGCCGAGGTTCCGGTCCGGCCCTGGGGCGTGCAAGTGGTCGCCTCCGAATCGGGCACCGGCACCGATAGCAACACGATTTTCGTCGGCCTTCCCGCCGGGCAGAACGTATGATAATCCCGAGATGCTGATCGTCGTTGTCGCCGACGCTCGAGCGCATGCTGATCGAGCTGGCGCTCGGCGACGACGGTCGTACCGCGGCCGACGATGTCTTGAGCTCGAATGCGGCCCGGCGAATCTGGCCGCCGTGCGACACGACGGCCGATCGGGCTGCCGATCTTGCTGGCGGCGACGGCGGCCCTTGCAATACCTGCGGACTGCCCGCGCGACGGCCGCGCCGGAGGCCGACCGACTGACCGAATCGAATTCAGGGCCTGGCGTCGTCGCTGATCGCCGCGCAAAACGAGGATGGCGGCTGGCCGTGGGTCAGCGGCGGTCCCTGCGCCCGCTGTCGGCCCCGAACGCAGGCGATCGCCGAGCGACCGCGCTGACCTCGGCCGCGGTCGTCTGGGCGCTGGCGACCGCCGAGCCGCTGGGGCTCGTGACCGACGTCAAGGTGCTCGACCAGGCGTGGCCTATCTCAGGCAGGAATTCGCCAAGACCAGCGGCAACGATCACGAGACGCGCGCGGCCCTGCTGCACGCCCTGAGCACGCGGCACGCGGCCGGCTTCGAGGCAGCCAACAGCATCAACCGGATGCGCGACGGGCTCTCCGACCCTGCGCTGGCGTACCTGGCGCTCACGTTCGCCAACCTCGATCGGGTGACGCTGGCCAACGAGTTGATCGGTATCCTGGCGGCGCGGGCCAAGACCGAGGCGACCGCGCCCGGTCGACCCGCGCGCGTCTACTGGAACAATTCCGGCCGGTCGCAGGCGATCCGAGGGCGCCACCGAAACGACGGCACTGGTCGCGCTGGCCTATGCGCGGGTCCGGCCGCAGGCGCCCGAGCTCGACGGGGCCGTCGCCTGGCTTCTGGCTCACCGCGCCGGCGATCGGCTGGCAACCGCACAAGGCCAAGGGGCCGGCGCTCGCCGCGCTGGCGTCGTACTACGGCCGGGCACAGGGGGCCGAAGATCGCTACAAGCTGACCGTCACCGTCAACCAGACCCAGGTCGCCGAGACTCAACGTCGCCGGGTCGGCCGAGGGCCAGGCGATCGCCGTGCCGCGCAAGGCGCTGAAGGTCGGGCAGCCCAACCGCGTCCGGCTTCGAAATGGAGGGTCGGGGCCGTTTTGGCTACGCCATCACGCTGGCGGGCTTCACGCGCGATTTCAGGCCCGACCAGAACCCGCCGAACCGCGCCGCCACGATCAATCGCCGCGTCTATCTGCCCGCGGCACCCGAGCTCGATGGCAAGGTACTGCCCGTCGGGTTTGGCGTCGCCGTCAACGCCACCGACGTTTGAAAACCTGGCCAGCCAGGTCGCGCTGGGAGGAAAAGCCCGCGTCGCGCTCACGGCCTGGCGGACGATTCCCGATACGACGCCGGAATGGGAGCGCGATTTCCTGATCGTCGAAGAGCATCGTTCCGGCCGGCGCCACCGTGATCGAGGGCTCGGTGCAGACGACCGCCACTTCGTATCGACCTGGCCGACGGTGTGCTGACGTTCTACTTTGCCCCCAATCAGAACCCGGGCGTGATCAGTTACGACGTCCACGGATACCTGCCGGGCCAATATCGCGCCTTGCCCGCCATCGATCAAAGCGCCTACGAGCCGGGCCGCTTCCACCTGGGACCGGCGAGCGAACTGCAAGTGCGGGCCGCCGGCGAGCCGAGCACCGACCCGTACAAGCCAACCCCGGACGAGCTATATGCCCGCGGCAAAGCCCACTTCGACGCCGGCCGGTTATCGGCGGCGGCCCAGGCCCTTGAACCACTCTTTGCCGGTTACACGCTCCGCGACGACGTCGGCAAGGACGCGGCCCGCATGCTCCTCTTGATCAACATTCACGCACGAGCAGCCGCAAAAGATCGTCCAGTATTTCGAGGTCGTCAAGGAAAAGGCTCCCGAGCTGGTGCTCACGCTTTGACCAGTTGCTGGCGATCGGCAAGGCGTATCGCGACATCAACGAATATGAGCGAGCCACGATCGTCTGGCGCGGCCTGATCGAGGCCAGTTATCTGGAAGACGCCCGCGTCGGCGAGCTCTTGCGCCAGCGCGGCAAGACGCTCGAGGCGATCGCCTATCTGATCGAGCTCTGGCGGAGCTACCCCAACACGGCCTCGATCGAGAGCGACTTTTTCGGCCTGTCGCAGATGTTGACCCAGACGGCGTCGCAGGCGTTTACCAACCCCGGCCTGCGCCGCGAGATGGCGGCCGCGGGCATCACCCGGTCCGAGCTCTTGCTCCAGTCGATCCGCATGATCCAGGTCTTTCCTGTCACAGTCGCCCAAGAACCCGGTGGCCGACGAGGCGAGTCTGGCACTTGTCGGGCGCGTTCACCGATCTTGAAGACTTCAAGGCCGTCGACACGGCTGGCGGCCCGGTTTGCCAGGGTCTATCCCAAGAGCACGTATCAAGACAGCTTCCAGTACAGCGAGGCACTCGCCAACTTTCACCTGGGCCAGTACGACCGTGCGATCGAGGTCGCGCAGACAATCGCCGCGCGCGACGTACAAAGACGCCGCCGGGCGTCGACCAGCCCAGCCCCAACAAGTGGCAGGCTCTGTATATTCTGGGCCAGATTCACGACGCCCGCCGCCAGCCCGGCAAGGCTCTCGAGTACTATCGCCAGGTGGCCGATCGGTTCAGCGACGCTGCCGGCGCGATCCAGTCGTACACGCGCAAGGAACTGAAGGTGCCCGAGGTCTCGGTCATTCGCACCGAGAACCGGCCTGCCGTGGCCGCCGAGCCCGCGCCGCGAGGATTCCGCGTGATCGACGTGGTCGACGGCGGCGGCGCAGGGCCAGAGACGGACCGACTCAGGCCCGGTATCGGGCTCGACTACCGCAACATCGGCCAGGTCGACGTCAAGGTTTACCCGGTCGATCTCATGCAGCTCTATCTGACCAGGCGCAACCTGAACGGGATCGCCGGAATCGACCTGGCCGGAGTCACCCCGCTGGTCGAAAAGACGGTCGCGCTCGGCGACGGCGCCGACTACGATGACAGGTCGAAGTCGATCGACCTGCCGCTGGCGAACGAAGGAGCCTACCTGACCATGATCCGGGGTGACAACCTGTATGCCTCGGGCATCGTGCTGGTCACGCCGATGGAAATGGAGGTGCTCGAAGAGGTGGCGGCCGGCCGAGTGCGCATCACCGTCCGCGATGCTCGATCCAAAGAGTTTCTACCGAAAGTCCAGGTCAAGGTGATCGGTACCGCGATGCACCCAGTTCATTTCGGGCGAGACCGACCTGCGGGGCGTTTTCGTCGCCGAGGGACTGCAGGGCGTGGTCACCGCCGTCGGCCGCAAGGGGACCATCGCAGTATGCGTTTTACCGCGGCACCAATTACGTCGGGAAGCAGACAGTGACCGGGGCGGCTCTGGGGGCAGCATCGCCGGCGCCAAACCGAGCCGAGCGGCTTCGCACGGAACAGGCCCTCGACGCCAATTTGCAAGTTGCAGAACACGGCGAATTCGATCAAGCAGATCGATCGCTTGCAGCAGCGATACGCCCAGCCGGCCGACAAGAGCAAAGGCGCGGCCGCCGGCGAATTCCGTTGAGTCGTTGAGCCAGCTCGAACGACTGGGTTATAACCGAGAGCGAAGTACCGATCCGGAACGCTGATAACCCGCGAGGAACCTTCCCATGACATCGCGCCTTTCTTGACCGCTCTTTTGCTCTTTCGCCATTGGTCCTGGCCCCCGCTCGAGGCGGTGACGAAACCAAGGAACGCGCGACCCAGGATTCAAGCGCCCCGCATCGCGTCTTCGAGCTGCGAACCTACTACACCAACGAAGGCAAGCTCACCGACTTGCACAAGCGGTTTCGCGACCACACGTGCCGTCTCTTGAAGCAGCACGGCGCAGAGCTGATCGGGTTCTGGACACCGCTTGATGAAAAAGACGGCAAGGGCGACAAGCTCGTCTACCTGGTCGCCTACCCCAGTCGCGAAGCTGCCAAGAAGACCTGGGCCGATTTCCACAACGACCCTGCCTGGCAAAAGGTCTACGAAGAAAGCCACAAGAACGGCGCGCTCGTCAACAAGGTCGACTCTGTCTTCATGGAGCCGACCGACTACAGCGAGATGAAGTAACACCGGCTCAGAATATGACGTACTGGCTGACAACGGTTTCAGTTTCTGGCCGAGCGTCACATTGACCGCCCCGATCAAGCTTTCACCCAGTCCCTTTTGGCGGATTGCCTCGATGTCGCTGCGGCACGCGAAAAATGCGTCGATGACGTTGGGGTCCCACTGGGTGTCGCGCCCCTCCGGAGAATCTTGTCGATTTGCGTCAGGCCAAGCCGCTTCCGGTACGGCCGATTGCTTGACATGGCGTCAAACGCGTCGGCAACCGCCAGGATTCGAGCTTCCAACGGGATCATGTCGCCTGCGAGACCGTCGGGGTATCCTGTTCCGTCCAGGCTCTCATGGTGATGCCGGACGCCCGGCAGAATATGGCTCAGCTTTTTCAGGTCCTTGAGAATCGTCACGCCGATCTCGACGTGTGACTGAATCTGGCGATACTCCTCGGCCGTCAAGGGGCCCGTTTTTCTTGAGGACCTGGTCGTCGATGCCGATCTTGCCGATATCGTGCAAGAGGCCTGTCAGATAAAGGTCGCTCCGCGCGGCAGGCGACATTCCCAGTTCTTCCCCCAGCCGCGCGGCGATGCGAGCGACCCGCTCGGAGTGGCCCGGTATATGGATCCTTGGCGTCGATGGCGGCGGTCAGCCCGGGACACCCGAACAGCAAACCCTTCAATCGGCGTGCGGGCGTTCGCGAGCTGGGCGGCAATCAGCGACGCGACATATTCCAGCCGCTCGAGATCGGCCTCGCCGATCGGCGGTCGTCGCGGGGGTTGACCGCCACGAGCCACCCCCTGCGTTCCCTCCCGCGGCAGACGCAAACCTGCGCACCGCGGGGGCGATCGACGCAAGATCCGCCGCGACACCAGAGTCGCTCACCGCAATCGAATCTCCCGCCGGAGCCGGCGAAAGCGATCGATAACGATCCACCGTGAAGCCCGGCACATGACCGCTGACAACCGTCGCCTCGCGCGGATCTCTCGGAACCCAGGCCACCGCCCCCGGCGTCCAGCGACGTCCTCAGGACCGTCGTGGCGACATTCTGAAAATGGTGGGGCGAATCCAGATGCCGGAGCGCCGGACGAGCCGCCCGATCACCACCTGGTCGGTCCTCTCTCGGTGCAAGACGGCACGCAGATCTGCCTCATCGCCGGTAAAGTCAAGATCGTCGTTCACGGTCGCGGGAACGGGCATGGTTTCCACCTCCTGTTGATCCCCACGTCGAGCCTAGTACATCATTTCGCCATTCAACGCTGAGCCTCAAAAAATAATCAAAATGCTGTTGCCGTAGTCACTTCGTGGCCGGAACACCTGCTCGACCTCGACCGTGCAGCCCGCCGATGATGAACGCTTCGCGGTCGACCGGAACGTCGGTTCGCTCCGTCGCCGTCGACACCACCCGGATAAACGGCTCGAGCTGCTCCAGAAAGATCGAACGGTGCGCATACAGCCTTAGATCCTGGCTGTAGACCATCTCGTCGAGCATGACCCCGTGGACGCTGTGAGCGACCTGAACCCAGAAATCCGCCTCGCCACGCGGCATGAACATGAGCTTGCCACGCGTCGAAAGGTAGAGCCTGTGCCGTCGAGCGTGTGGACCACCCGGTAGAGCCGTTTCTTGAGATCCCGCACACCCATGGCATCCGTCCTCTCATGCCAGGCAACCGCGTCCGGTCGAGAAACCGGCACCCACGCCGCGCCCTGACGGTCGCCGACATCAATCGCGCGGATCCATACCCCCCGTCCAGTCGGCATCTTTAAGCCGACTTCTTCCTCTCATCGGCCGGATGAGCCCGAATTATCAGTAAATTAAAGCTAATAATGGCAAACAATCGACTCAGCGGAGCCGAATCAAGCCTGATGAGGCGATCATGATGGGGAAATCTGCGAGGTGTAGCGAAGGCTCAACGGCAGTTCGAGGCCGTGGGCTTCGATGAGGGGGACGTCGCCGAGGATAATGCGGCTCGGCCCATCGGCGACGATGCGGCCGGCGTCGAGCAGGATCGTTCGCGGGCACAGAGCTCGAGCACCATCTCGAGGTCATGGGTCGCGATCAACCTGGTGCAGGCCAGCGACTGGATCAACCCGATCAGCCGTCGCCTGCCGTGCGGGGTCGAGGTTGGCGGACGGCTCGTCGAGAACGAGAACCGAGGGATCGCAGGCGAGCACGCCGGCCAGGCACGCTCTATTTGAATAAAATCATGTGACTGGGAAAGGCGGTGAATTGCCAACCTCCTGGCAAATGATCGACTATTTCCCGCAGCAATGCATCGGCTGCCATTCCTTCTTTCGGCACGTCAATCGTCAACTCGTTGTATTTCACGCTCCCCGCTTGCCAACTATTGGAATTGTCAACCTCGTATCGGAACAGAAACGGCAACTCCGCCTTAATGCCCATCAGTAGATCTCTCGCGTTATGCGTCCCTCGGGCGATCCCGCCGCACGGCCAGTCGCCGCGAATCGGATAGATCCGATCGAATCCCCAGTAGAGCTTCTTGTTGGTGGTTTCACTATTCCGCCCCGGATCATGGATGCCGAAGCCTGAACCGTTCCACTCACACGATTTCCCTTGCTTGCGAAATACCTTGATCAGCGCCTTTGTGGTGGATCTGTATCCATGCCAGATCGATGTAAAGGCACTTGAAGGTGACCCTTTCAATATCGATGTTTTCGGCGCCCTACTCAGCTTCCTTCGATGTTCCGTCAGCCGCTTACGAAGCTTTTCCGCCTGGCCGATGTAGACCGGGAGGCCGTCCAGCAGTAATTCGTATACACCCTGCGAATCCTCCCGCTCCAGCGAGCCCAGGGCCTCCACCGACAGCGGTTCGGGAATCATCCCAGGGTCCCCTCCATGTGCGCGAAAAGCTGTTGGCCGAGGGCCCCCGCCAGATCGAAATTAAAACGATCGAAGAACCTTGTTTCCCCCGCTCCCGTGGGCTCTCCACGTGGTGCATCTCCGTCCGCAATAATCGGATTGTGCCGGGAAGACCTTTTACCCATCGGTTCGCCACCACTATTACAGAAAGCTGCGGCCTCTATTTGGCCAAATCCTTTTTTCGGCGATCAGCAGCCTGTTCTTGAGATCAACGGCCGGCTTGACTTCGTCCAAGCGATCGAGTTGTCATCAAAAACACTCAACGCCGGCGGCAGTGCTTGCAGAATCGACATCGCCGTCAAGGCCATCATCCTGCTTTGAACGTTTCACCATTGTGCTCAGGCGTCCATTTGATTATGCTGTCTGAAGAGGCACCGGTTGTCGATTTGACGATGTCACCGGAATAGACAGGTAGGCTCCGGATCTGGCCGTATCCGTTCAAGCCCCAACGTCGAGGTGAACCCATGCAAAGGATCGAAGCTCTAAGGCGAGGGGTCCATCAGCGGCTGGTCGAGCAAGAGTTGAGCCGCGAGGCGTCGTTGGCGTTTAGGGCGTAACAGAACCCAAAATACGTTTAGCCACCCAAAAGGCGACCCGTCATGGACGGAAGATAACTCTTCGACAAGCACACAGCCGAATGGCTGGCTGGCCTCGGTCTGCCGCTGGCAAGCAACCCGATGGAAGCGGCAATATCGAATGCTAAGGGCGAAATCGTCCGGGACGTGAAAATCGGCAGAGTGCCAACAACCGTCGAATCATTCGCGGACCTGCATGATTACGTCGATGCCAACGAGTACGGAAATGCCTTCGACTGGCCGGTCCTACCGAGCGAGATGGACGACGCATATCAGCAGAAATTCGCGGATTTCTGGAATTGCGTGCAGGACCGGCTAAGCGACTGGATCAAAAACGGCGAGATGCGGGAGGCGTTACAAGAGTGTGCAACTTCTGAAGCACCCCATAAAGGGCTATGAGGCCTTTAACGAACCAATATCCGAGGAACTTACTAAAGTCGTCCTCGACACCTATCCCGCAAAATCTTGACTCCCAGCTTCGCATACTGGAGCATGGGCTAGCGAATTCTGGAGGATGGTCTCCAGGACAAACAGGCCGCGTACGGTGAGGCGATTGTTTCGACAGTGTCGAAACATTTGCCCGCGAGTATGGCCGGAGATAAGGCTCACCCCACCCCGCCACCCAGCTTCCGCCGGTAATTGAAGAACGTCGCCCGGCACCCTCCCCCTGCTCGACGAACGCCTTGACCCGCTCGGCCGGTGCTGGCGTAGGCGGCGCTGGCCAGCAGCTCGGCGGCGAGCCGCGCCCGCGGGTTCTCGGTCCTCGGCCGCCAGGACCTCGGTCCAGTCCATGCCGGCGGCCTTGAGCTCCCTGGCCCGCACGTAATGCCGCATCGACGGCTCGCGCACCCGGTGCAGGTTGGCGGCGAACCACTCATAGATCTCCGGGTCGTCGAACCACGTCCCGGCCTTGCGGTGCACCTCGGCGGCGCCGGGCTGGAACATCAGCACATGCCCGCGGTCCTGGAGCGCCGCCACGTTCTTGTTGAGCGTCTTCCAGTCGTTGGAGATGATGACGACCCGGCTCTTGGTCGTGAACTCCCGCGGGATGCCCTGCCGCTCCAGGCTGCGGGCGTCGGAATGCCAGGCCACGGCTTTCTCCTCCTCGGTCTGGCACAGGCACTTGAGCAGGCGGACGCCGCTGCGGTCGGCATAGAGGGCATCGACGTCGTCGATGACGACGAACTGGTCGCGGTGCCGGTAGAGCTTGGCGTACATGCCGAACGGCGTGGCGTTGCCCTCGATCCAGCACGCCTTGCCGTCGAGCGCCGCCCGCACCGAGCGGCTCTTGGCCAGCCCGCCGGCGCCGACGAGGATCAGCAGCCCGAAATGCCCCTGGGCGAAGGCCGGAGATACGCCTCCAGCCGGTCGTAGGTCGTGAGATGCAGCGCCTTCTGGCTTTCCCGGAGCGGCGTTTTTTCGTGGCTTGCATAGTTTTTCTCCTGCTGCCGTACAGGGCCATCCGAAGCGGCCCGTTTCCCTTTAGACTTTTAGACGTAGCCCAACCGAACGCCGAGCGCCAGTGGTTTTTTCCGACAGCAGACCCCGGATGTTTTTAGCCTGAGCTTGGACTTTAGACGCATTTTTCAACTGGCTGGTCGCTCGGCCGCACGTCCTTGACCCGGCTGGGTGGCTGCGTTTGTAGCCCAACATGCTCGAAACCCCCAGTGACTGGCTGTCCGCCCGCACCCGCCAACGACAAACCGCGCAACCTATCTCTGAAGAAACGGTGCAATTCACCTGTGAAAATGATTGCATTTTCTTGGTCCGTGGTACGGAACATAATCTCCGAGAACTTCAATATGAGTGAAGAACGGGCGCAGGCCTGAGCGTTCGAGCTTGTCAGTTTGCTCGACGAGGTTACCCTTGGTGACCAGGATGAGACGATGGCACTGCGAGAGTTCGTGGAGAGCGGTGCCCACGCCGGGAAGAAGCTCGATCTCGTTGGACGCAATTGCGTCCGTGAAGGAGACGATCTGTGCGTGACGATCGGGTGTGATCGAAGATTCGCTGAGTTGTTCAAAGCAGTCGATGAGCGATCGCCGGAAGCTCTGGAGACCGTAGCCGTGCGCGGCGATGGTCGCGCGCTCGCAGGCGTTGAGGTGCTCGCGAACCTGCTCGGGGGTGTGGACCTGGTGGTCGAGGAAGGAGATAAAGGAGGCGATCGCACGCTCGAAGTAGATGTTGTTTTCCCAGAGCGTGTCGTCAGCGTCGATCAGTAAGGTCTGGCCGGTAAGGCGTGCGGCCGAAGGAGTGGAGCTCATGGGGCTATTCTAAAGTCCCGAGGATGGGTTGTCGGCAGCTTATCTTCGTGCTGGTGCGGAGGGCTTGCAGCCGCAGGATCTTCGCAGCATCAGGGTTCCCGGCAGGATGACATGGGTGACCCTTTCGTTTACGCCAGAGATGCGGCGCAAAAGCTGATGGACGGCGATCTTTGCGAACTCTTCTGCTGGCTGTGCCACGGTCGTCAGGGGCGGATCGAGAAAGACCGCGAACTCCAGGTCGTCGATCCCGACGAATCCTACGTCGCTCAGCGGAATATGGCTGTCCTGTAGTGCGGAGAGAATTGCGAGGGTTACGGAATAGCTGATCGAAAGAATGGCCGTCGCGGGGCTGCGTTTGCGTTGTAGAGCGAGGCCGAGGTCTTTCTTGAGTTGCTCCGCATCGCGCCAAAGGATGACCTCTGGCTTCTTTCCGGAGGCATGCATTGCGTCCTGGTACCCTTTCAATCGACGTTGCAGAGGATGCAGTGTGTAGTCTGCGGAGACGGCAACGATACGCGAGTGGCGATGCCCAAGCAGGTGCTCGGTAGCGTCCCGGCCGGCCTTGTCATTGTCCAGGAGGATGGAATCGACAGCTCTTCCGAGAGGTCGATCGAACGCGACCACGGGCGTGTTGCCGAGGAGGGCGCGTACCTGCGCATGGTTTGTCTGCGCGGCTGGAACGAGGATGACGCCATCCACCTGGGATCGCTTGAGCGAGGCCAGTTGTTCCTGCTGAAGCTTTGCATCCTCCTGATGGGTCAAGAGCATCACCGTGAAGCCGGCGTTGCGCGCCTCGGTTTGAATCGTGCGAATGGCATTGCCGAAGAACACGTTATTGACGTGAGGAAACAGCACTCCGAGAGTCTGGGTGCGGCCGACTCTCAGGCTGCGTGCGAGGGTATTCGGCTGATAGCCAAGTTGGGCAATTGCGATCTCGATGCGCCTGGCGACGTCCGGACTGACGGACTTGCCACCGCGCACGTGGCGGGAGACGGTGGACGAACCTACCTTCGCCGTGCGCGCCACATCGATGATCGTCGGGCGTTTGATCTCGTTCATGATGACCGATGGTAACAGCCTGAAGTGGGCGGGAGAGTGATCTGGAAAAAGACTGCGATGGGGGTGCCAGCCTTGACTTGCATCCATACGGATCGCTAGCATCGACAGGGTGTGGCAACGTTGCCAAGCAGGATCGAAGGTCAACAGGAATCAGCAGCCGTTGACGAGGAGACAGGGTTGGCGAAGAGCATCGTTTTACCTAAATATTCTGTAGGCGTAGGGGATCGATTTGCACACCAGGCCAGGGCGCAACTGGCGGCGTGCCTGCTTGCGGCCGAAGCAGGCGTCGAGGTCGTGCCGGTGTGGAACAAGAGCAATCGCGAGCACACGATCATTGGGACGGATCCCAGACAGACACGTGCAGCCGCGGACGCCGCCGTGGAGGCGCTGGGATGGAAAGCCGCTTACTTTGTGGACGCAGATCACATCACGCTCACGACCGTCGAGCGATTTCTTGAGCCATGCAATTTTTTCACCCTCGATGTAGCGGAAGAGATTGGCAAGGCTGCAGAACCGTCCGAGGTGGATGCATTCCTTGGCCGGCATCCTGAGTTGATCGGCGAGGTTCGCATTCCGCGCATTGCCGAGCCGTTCAAGACCGACGTGGCGTTGGTGCGGGGTGTCGCCGATACAATTTCTGGCTGCGGTGAAGGATGCCGGCAAGATCTATCGCCTGCTGGTGGAGCGCAAAGGGGAAGGTGCGTTTGTGCCCGAGATTTCCATGGACGAAACGGACGCGCCGCAGACGCCGGTAGAACTGTTGATCATTCTGGCTGCAATCGCCGACGAAAGGATTCCCATCCAGACGATTGCTCCCAAGTTTACGGGACGATTCAACAAGGGCGTGGATTACGTCGGCGATGTCTCGCAGTTTGCCAAGGAGTTTGAGGAAGACCTGGCGGCCATCGACTTCGCGATCAAGCGCTACGGACTCCCCGAAAACCTGAAGTTGAGCGTGCATTCCGGGTCGGACAAGTTTTCGATCTACAAGCCGATGCATGAGGCGCTGGTGAAGTTCGACGCAGGCGTGCATGTAAAGACTGCAGGAACGACATGGCTGGAAGAGATCATTGGCTTGGCTGAGGCTGGCGGGAGATGGATTGGATATCGCCAAAGAGGTTTATCGAGAGGCCTACGCCCACGCCGAGGAGCTCTGCAAGCCGTACGCCACGGTGATCGACATTGACTATGCGAAGCTTCCCGCGCCGGCGGAGGTGAATGGCTGGACGAGCGAGCAGTTCACCTCAGCGCTGCGTCACGATCAGGGCAACGGGCTCTATCATCCGAGCTTGCGGCAGCTTCTTCATGTTGGTTTCAAGGTGGCAGCAAGGATGGGCGATCGGTATCTGGATGCACTCGCAGCGAATGAGGAGATTGTGGCCCGCAACGTAACCGCCAACCTTTTTGAGCGCCACATACGGCCGATCTTTCTCGGTTGCTAGGATGGTAGCGATGATCGTTGTGCTGATGGGTGTGAGTGGATCGGGAAAGACGACCATCGGAACGCTTCTATCCGAGCGGATGCACACGGTGTTTGCGGATGCCGACGACTTTCACTCCGCCGCCAACAAGGAAAAGATGGCGGCAGGACAAGCGTTGAATGATGAGGATCGGGAGCCCTGGCTGGAGACCCTTAACGCGTTGCTGCTTGATTGGTTCGAGGCAGGCAAGGGGGGTGTGCTGGCGTGCTCGGCGCTGAAGGATGCCTATCGGAAGACCCTGGTTCGCGGATTACCTCACCGCGCATTCGCATTTGTGTGGCTCGACGGGACAAAGGATCTGATTGCCGGGCGTTTGGCGGAGAGAAAGAATCACTATATGAATCCCGGGTTGCTGGATAGCCAGTTTGCGACGCTGGAGCCGCCGTCGGATGCGCTGCGCGTTGTGAACGATCGCTCGCCAGAAGAAGTTGTCGATGAAATCATGAAACATCTTATGGGGTAAGGGGGAGAAGCAATGGCGTCGAAGCTGTTCGATCTGGCAGGGAAGACTGCGGTAGTGGTGGGAGGGACGTCGGGCATTGGGCTGGCGATGGCCATTGGTCTGGCGGAGGCAGGTGCGGACGTGGTTGCGAGCAGCCGGCGCGGGGAGCAGGTGGACCACGCGGCGGCAGCCATCGAGGCGGCTGGCGGTCGAACCTTGCGACAAGTCTCAGACGTGGCCGACCGTGCGAGTCTGGAGAGACTCTGCGGCGCGACCATGGAGGCGTTCGGGAAGGTCGATATTCTGATCAACTGTGCGGGCAAGATCAAGCGCGCACCTACGCTCGACTTTCCTGAAGATGAATGGCAGTCCATCATGGACACCAACGTGACGGGGACTCTGCGCTCCTGCCAGATCTTTGGTGCGCAGATGTTGAAGCGCGGCTATGGAAGGATCATCAATATTGCCTCGCTGAATACCTTCGTCAGCCTGAAGGAGGTGACGGCGTACGCTTGTTCGAAGGCCGCCGTTGGGGCGCTCACGCGATCTCTCGCGGTGGAGTGGAGCGCTCAAGGGGTGACGGTCAACGCGATTGCTCCGGGGGTATTTCGGACGGCGTTGAACCAGAAGCTGCTGGACGAGAGTGAGCGCGGGAAGGAGCTCCGCATGCGGACTCCGATGAACCGCTTTGGCAAGACCGAGGAGTTAGTCGGGGCAGCGATCTACCTGGCGTCGGACGCGAGCACCTTTGTTACCGGGGAGATCCTGGTGGTGGACGGTGGGTTCCTGGCGAGCGGGGTGAATCAGTAACCCCCGCTGGTAACCAGCGTTGTATCGCTGGAGCCTTCGATATGTCTCCCAAAATGGGTCCGCGCTTCAAAAAAAAGCGCAGATGGGACCATTTTGTCTTCTAAAGTGTCGCAAATTCGCGTAACGTAGGTAACACAGAACATCCCAGTAGTCACACTCTTTGGTAACCATTCGACTCGACCTGTGTACCGCCTGAAATCTGCACGATCTTCTCCTGGACGCCCAAATATCCCGAATTCCTGCATTTTTGCGTGACCGTTACTGTTCGCGCAACAAATTGAAAATGTCCTGCCCACGCTATTAGCACTCGTGTTAACCGGCGATTGGGCCGCAAAATTTCGCTTACGCTGGCTAACATGTTCAAGACAATCTATCTGTCGGTCGTGGTTGTAGTGCTGATTCTGTCTGGCATCTGGCACATCTCAGCGCCTCAGATGACGGAGCGCTGGATTAGCAGGGGGAACGGCATCCGGCTATTTGGAGCGCTGTTGCTGGAGCTGTCCATTCCCTGTGTCTGGTGGGGCGGGTGGTACTACTGGATTCTGTTCGGGGGCCTGACGATCTCCGGGGTGCTACGACTGTGCTTCCCCCAGAGCTCGCTTCGCAGCATCTGGCCGACCTATCCCAACTGGGTTCAGACCTGTCTTCTCGTAGAAGGTGCGGCTCTTATGTGGGTACTGCACTCGTAGCGACGCCTGCACGCGTCACTTGACCATGATCCGAGCGGATGATGCGACAAGTTGGACCGGCAGTACTGCTCTCTACCCGACGTTTAGCAAACTCTTGCGAAGGTTTTCCACCGACCGAATCGCCAGGGTCCAGGCACGGTTCCGCTCAGCGCGAATGGCGTTGGCCAGCAAGGAATGCTTTCCGAACGCGGATGTCGCTTCCTGACCTAACAGCAACCAATCATGCCAACGGCCGATCGAATTCAGCATCTTTTTCAGCTGCTGAGCCAGCCGCTTCGCGGGCGCGGACGCGTTGTCCATCTCCGCCAGATATCTTGCAGCCTTGATCTGCTTCCGAAAGCTGTGCAGGCTTCCACGCTTGATCTCGTTCAGATCGTTGGGGCCGTGCGTTTTCAAATCCATAGCACTGTGAACGGCTATATTCCTGGCTATCGCGAGCAGCGAAATGTCCTATCGAGCTGTTTCAAGTGGCTCGCGGCGCTCTCGAATGCCTCCTCGAGGGTAGGCTCAAGTTTGCTTGCGGTCGACGCAAGCTCTTTTGCGAATTCCTTCCTCCGCCGGTGAAGGTGACGGTCCAGTTCCGCGCAATCAGCTTGCAGCTTTTGCGATTGATCGTTGGTCGTCGCGTGTTGGTGGCGTTGAGTGATGGTTTCGACGAGGCCTCTCTGGACGTCCAGATCACGAACCGGCCCGGCTGCCCTGCGAACCCGCTTCAGGGGTTGCAAAGCCTGCTGGAGGCTTTGCTGCAAGGGAGCAGCGCGGGGATGGAGATTCTGGAGGGCAAGCAGCAGAGCTTCGATGCGGCGGACCGTTGTGCGCAGGGTATGGACTGCCTTGTGGTCTGGACGCACCCGGCAGGCCACCAGGGATGACGTCAGCTGGGCATGCAACTGCGCGAAGATGGGGTCAGGAGTGGCCATGGAATATGCATGTTGCTGTTGCAATGACTGCGCATTCGAGGCAATCATCGATAGCAGAACATCCTACGCCCACCCGCGGCGAATCTCCACGCCGATACGTGTGGGGCAGCCTGGGCCAGCGCCAAAGGAGACGCGACCGTGCGATACTCTCGGTGCCCGGGATTTGCGGGTTTACAGGAGTGAATGCATGCCGGAACTCTCCCATCTCGTCTATCAGTCTGGATTTGGAAACGAGTTTGCTACCGAGGCGCACACGGGGGCCCTTCCTGTTGGCCAGAACTCACCGCAAAAGCACCCTCTCGGCCTCTACACGGAGCAGGTGAGCGGGTCAGCGTTTGCAGCGCCGCGCGGCCTCAACCGTCGCAGCTGGATGTATCGCATTCGACCGTCCGTCGTCCATGAGCCGTATGAGCCGTTCCAGGAGCAGACGCTGTTGCGCAGCGCGCCGTTCGATGAGGTGCCGACCCCACCGAACCAGATGCGCTGGGACCCGCTGCCATTTCCCAGCGTGCCTACAGACTTTGTCGAGGGGATCGTGACGATCGGCGGCAACGGCGATCCCGCGGCGCAGGATGGCTGTGGCATTCACATCTACGCGGCCAACGCATCGATGACCGATCGCTTTTTCTACGATGCGGACGGGGAGTTGCTGATTCTTCCGCAGGAAGGCGCCCTGCGCCTGGCGACGGAGTGTGGCCTGCTCGAGGTGCGGCCGGGCCAGCTTGCCGTGATACCGCGCGGCATCAAGATGCGCGTGGAGTTGCTGAACGACAAGGCTCGCGGCTACCTCTGCGAGAACTATGGACAGCCGTTCCGGCTGCCGGAGCTGGGGCCGATCGGAGCGAACGGACTCGCCAACCCGCGCGACTTTCTTACGCCGGTCGCAGCCTTCGAAGACATCGACGGGGATTTCGAGGTCATCTCCAAATTTCTTGGCAGGCTCTGGACGTCGCACTATAACCACTCGCCGCTGGATGTTGTCGCGTGGCATGGAAACTACGCGCCCTATCTCTATGACATGGCGCGATTCAATGTCATCAATACGGTGAGCTTCGATCACCCGGACCCGTCGATTTTCACGGTACTGACCGCGCCCTCGCTGGTTCATGGAACGCCCAACATCGACTTTGCGATCTTTCCTCCTCGCTGGCTGGTGGCGGAGCACACGTTTCGGCCACCCTGGTTTCATCGCAACATGATGAACGAGTTTATGGGGCTGATCTATGGCCAGTACGATGCAAAGGCGGAGGGATTTCTTCCCGGCGGCGCGAGCCTGCATAACTGTATGTCCGGTCATGGGCCTGACGCAGAGACCTTCGAGCGAGCGTCGGCCGCTGAGCTCAAGCCTCACCACATTACCGACACGCTTGCCTTCATGTTCGAGACGCGGATGGTTGTGCGCCCGACGCGGTACGCGCTTGAAGAGAAGATCCTGCAGCATGAGTACTACGAGTGCTGGCAGGGACTGAAGCGCAACTTCACCGGTCGCAAGCCGTAGACTCATGGACATGGGGATTGCCACGAGTTGGGTCGGCACGGCCAACGATCGCGAGAGGGGATTCCCCCTGCAGTCGCTACCGTACTGCTCGTTTGTGCCTGACGATACTCCCTGGGCAACGGCCCACTTGGGCGTGGGGATTGGCTCGTTCATCCTCGACCTGCATCAGCTGGCCGACGCGCACCTGCTCGACGCGCTGCCTGGCGAGGTGCAGACTGCGTGCAGGGCGGCGCAACTGAATTCGCTGATGCGCTGTGGGCCCCAGGCATGGTCGGCGCTGCGCCGGCGGCTCACCGAGCTGCTGATCACGATCGAACCGAGGGCCGAGCGTAACACCGATCAACAGCGGCTGGTCGCGTCGTTGATGCTGCCGATGGGGCGCGCCGAGTTTCACATGCCGGTTGGCACGGAGAACTTCACGGACTTCTATGCGTCGATTCATCATGCCACGAACGTCGGCAAGCTCTTCCGCCCGGACGCTCCGCTGCTGCCGAACTATCGATGGATCCCGATTGGCTATCATGGCCGTGCTTCTTCGCTGGTCATTAGCGGCACGCCCGTTCGCCGACCTCGGGGGCAAATCAGATTTCCTGACGCGATCAAGCCCTGTCTTTGAGCCGACCGGCCAGCTGGACTACGAGCTGGAAGTTGCCGCGTATGTCGGGCGTGGGAACCCGCTGGGGACGCGCATTCCGATTGGCGAGGCGGAACAACATCTGTTCGGGCTTTCGCTGCTCAATGACTGGTCTGCGCGCGACATTCAATCCTGGGAGTACCAACCGCTGGGGCCGTTCCTTGGTAAAAGCTTTGCCACGAGCGTTGCTCCCTGGGTTATCCCCATCGAGGCACTCGCCAGCTACCGGGTGCCTCTCGCGTCGCGCTCTCCTGCCGATCCGCAACCTCTTGCGCACCTGAACGAAGACAGGCTGAGCCGGCCCTCGGGATTCGACATCACGCTCGACGTCTTCCTGTCCACAGCGCACATGCGCGAGAGGAACCTGCCGCCTGTACGGCTGAGCTCCGGAAGTTTGCGGGACCTCTATTGGTCCTTCGGGCAGATGGTCGCGCATCACACCAGCAACGGCTGCAACCTGGTCGCGGGGGACATCCTGGCCAGCGGTACGATCTCCGGACCGGCCGCCGGGTCGGAAGGCTGTCTGCTTGAGATGACCAGGCGGGGTGCTGAACCGCTTCTCCTGCCCACCGGCGAGCTTCGGGAGTTTCTCGCGGATGGCGACGAGGTGATTCTTCGCGGTTACTGTGACCGGGAGGGGAATCCGCGGCTCAGTCTGGGCGAATGCCGGGGAACGGTCTTGCCCGCCGACTAAGTGGTGGGCAAGGATTTAACAGAAGGTGACATGGTGGAGGCGGCGGGAGCCGAACTGGTCTTCCGAAGCCTGAAATCTGTAACGTGCACGTGTTAACTGAGGCACAGGGTGTCACAAGATGGGAAGCTGGGAGATTAGTGTTTGAGAAGGGCGCTGTATTGCTCGATCTGGGTGAGGGTGAGGTCGTGCATATCCGCGCCGGATTGCCATGCGCGATACCAGCCGACGAGCAACTCGAGGGCGCATGGCAGCGTGAGCTGCGGAGACCAGTTGAGGTCGGCCTGGGCGCGGCTGGAGTCGAGTTTGAGGTAGCCGGCTTCGTGGGGGGTGGGTGCTTTGTCGAGGATCCAGGACGCGCCGCTGCCCCAGAAGGCGGCCATCTGCTCGGCGATCCAGGAAACTGGGCGGGCGTCCGACTGGGCGGGACCGAAGTTGTAGGCGGTGGCGTAGCGGGGATTATGGGTGAGGAGTTTTTCGGCGAGAAGGATATAGCCATGGAGCGGCTCGAGGACGTGCTGCCAGGGGCGGATGGCGTGGGGGCTGCGGATGCCGACGGGTTGGCCGGAGAGGAAGCCGCGGACGAGATCGGGGATGAGTCGATCGCTGGACCAGTCCCCGCCGCCGATCACATTGCCTGCCCGCGCAGTGGCCACCGCAACACCATGGCCGCCAGGCTGCCCAAGCGCGTCCACCGGAAAGTACGACTGGCGAAAAGCTGCGCTCACAATCTCGGCACAGGCCTTGCTGCTGCTGTATGGGTCATAGCCGCCAAGCGCGTCCGTCTCCCGATACGGCCACGGCCACTCTTTATTCTCGTAGCACTTGTCGGTGGTGACGGAGACGACTGCCGCGACGCTGGGGGTGCGGCGCACACTGTCGAGCACGCGCGCGGTTCCAATGACATTGGTTTCGAAGGTAGAGATTGGATCTTCGTAGGAGTAACGCACGAGCGGCTGCGCGGCGAGATGGAAGACCACCTCGGGAGCGAACTCCCGCATGGCCTGTTCGAGTGTGGCTGCATCGCGGATGTCGCCGCGAATGTCTTCAACGACGGAGCCTACGCGGGCGACGGTGAAAAGATTTGGCTCGGTCGAGGGATCGAGGGCATAGCCGCGTACGGTGGCTCCACGTTGCGACAGCCACAGGGCCAGCCACCCGCCTTTGAAGCCGGTGTGGCCCGTGAGAAAGACCTTGCGTCCCCGCCAGGAGAAGGGTGCGGGGTTCGGTTCGGAGATAGGGTTCGCGCGGTCTACCATGTCTTCCAAGGCGCCTTTCCTGAACTCCAGAGCTCCTCAAGTCGTTGACGATCGCGGAGCGTGTCCATGGCATGCCAGAAGCCGCGATGAAAGAAGGCCTGAACCTCTCCACGGGCAACCAGTGCGTTGATCGGTTCCTGTTCGAACATCTGGCTGTCGTCGAGGATGTCGGCGAAGATCTCAGGCTTGAGAACGAAGAAGCCGCCGTTGATCCAGCCTCCTTCTTCAATGGGCTTTTCGCGGAAGGAGTAGACGGTTGTGCCTTCGAGGCCGAGCGCTCCAAAGCGTGCAGTGGGCTGGATGCCTGTCATCGTCACGCTCTTACCGTGGGCCTTGTGGAAGGCGATGGACGCGGTGATGTCAACATCGGCGACGCCATCGCCGTAAGTCATACAGAACGCCTCGTCACCTTCGACAAACTTGGCGATCCGCTTGAGACGCCCACCTGTGCCGGTCTTCTCGCCCGTGTCGACGAGCGTTACCCGCCACGGTTCGGCGACCGAGTTGTGCACCGTCATGGTGTTTGAGGACATGTCAAAGGTCACATCGGAGGTGTGGAGGAAGTAGTTTGCGAAATACTCCTTGATGACGTAGCCCTTATATCCGCAGCAGATGATGAAGTCGTTGATGCCGTGGACGGAGTAGAGCTTGAGAATGTGCCAGAGGATGGGAAGGCCGCCGATCTCGACCATTGGCTTGGGACGTAGCGAGGTTTCTTCACTGATTCTGGTGCCGTAGCCGCCTGCGAGGATGATAGCTTTCATTCTATTGATTCCACAGAGGAGAATGACCTGATTATAAGCGAGGAGTTTCGGCTGGCATCGAGTTTCACCTCCTCGCCGAAGCCTCTAACCCTTGGATGCGGAAAGAGAGTGATCGATCACCGATTCGATGATGGAGACAGGCCCCTCGCGGACCTGCCGGTACATTCGGCCGAGATATTCGCCGATGATGCCGAGCAGCATGGCATTGATGCTGATCGATAGAAGGATCAGTGCGGCAAGGGTCGTAAAGCCCGCGGGCCACTCCGCCCTCAGAACGACGCGAACGAAGGCGTAGCACAGCATGAGAATGACCGTGAGCACCGAAGTGACAAGGCCGAAGTAGGTCGCGAAGCGCAGAGGCACGGTTGAGTGATTGAGGATACCATCCAGAGCAAGAGATAGTAGTTTCGAGAACGGGAACTTGCTCTCGCCGAACTTGCGCGCATCGCGAGCATAGGACACGCCAACCTGCTGAAAGCCGAGCGTGGCGATCGTGCCGCGCAGATAAGGATTGGCATCGCGATATGCGCAGACAATGTCGATCACACGGCGGCTGATCAGGCGAAAGTCCCCAGCATCCACGGGGAGCTTATCTTCGCTGAGGAGATCGATGAGTCGATAGAACAGCCTTGCGGGCAAAGGTGATGACGCGGCCTTCCGATCGCTCGATGCGAACACCGTAGACAACATCGGCACCGGTCTGCCAATGATCCAGGAAGACAGGGATGAGCTCCGGCGGATCCTGCAGGTCGACGTCGAGTTGGATCGCTGCGTCCCCGCGACACTGCATGTAACCGGTAAGAATCGATCGCTGGAATCCGAAGTTCCTCGAAAGCCGAAACACCCGCACCCGCGGATCTCTGGTTGCCACCTCCTTCAACAGCGCGTAGGTACGATCCGTGCTGTGATTGTCGGTGACAACAAATTCGAACCTGAACCGGTCGGCAAGCTGCGCGAGGATCGGATCGAGCCGCTCGAAAAGAGGCCGGATGTTCGGTTCCTCGTTGTAAGCCGGAAGCACGATCGAGATGAGGGGCAATGTCTCCATGAAGCCATCCTAGCTGAAGGTAAGTCCTACACCTTGTTGCGAAAGAATTCCCAGGTTCTGCGGAGGCCCTCGTCGAGGATCACGGACGGTTTCCAATCGAAGGCCGCGTAGGTCTCTTGCAACTTGAGTTCATATTGAAAAATCTCGCTCTCGTTATAAGGGCGCTTGCCGTATTCGATCAACCCCGTTCTACCCGTAATGTGTTCGATGCGTTCCAGGCAGTCGCGCACCGTCACAACTTCGCCAGAGCCGATGTTCCACACCTCGCCCTCCTCTCTGGGTACCGTCAGAGAACGGATGATCGCGTCCACAACATCCTCGACATAGATGAAGTCCCGGGTTTGCTCTCCTGCGGTGACTTCGACCGAGCGGTTCTCTGCGATCGCCTTCATCACCTGGGAGATGAGCATCCGGTCCGACTGCCCCGGACCGTACACCACAGAAGGACGCAGGACCACGGTCGACAATCCGAAGGAGTTGCTGAACATGCGCGCGTAGGCGGTCGCCGCTGCCTTGCTGGCTCCATAGGGCGAAGAAGGATCCGTCGCGAGCGCCGTATCAAAGGGTGTGGATCGTTGACTGTACTCTTCGCAGGAGCCCATGAGGATGACGCGAGCAACCTTTGTCTCGGCCGCCGCACTCAAAAGTGAGACCGTCAGGAAAAGATTCTCTCGAAGAGTTTTTTCGAGCGCATCGAAACTACGCACAGTCGAGACAAAAGCACTCAGATGAATCACGTATTCAGGCTTTGCCCGTCGAATCGCGTCGCCAACGTTGCACCTATCGTCCACGATGATCCGTTCCACTGGAAAGGGAAGTCGATCCAAGCGCTCGATGTGTCTGTCCGCAGCGGCGATCGCTACAATTTCCGCTCCGGCTGCGTGCAGGCCGCGCAACAAATGCATTCCGATAAAACCTGTAGATCCGGTAACAGCGACACGATGGGACCGCAGCGTCAGGGGCATAGCCATGACGATACATTACGGCAATTTGTGAATTCATATCTGCTATGCTCCAAACAAGATAGAAGGGAATTCCATGGATTCTGCGGAATTTGACCGCTTCGCGCGCGAGTACGACCAGTTGTTACGGCAAGCCGTGGCCGTCACCGGCGAAGGCCCTGAATTCTTTCACGAATACAAGATCCGGGAACTTGCCCGATTGGCACGGGAACGAAAGTTCCACCCGGAAACGATCCTGGATTTTGGCTCAGGGGTAGGCAATTCAACCCCTTACTTTCGTCGATATTTTCCCAGCGCTCAATTGGCTGGAGCCGATGTCTCGCAGCGCAGCCTGGAGATCGCGGAAGAGCGCTTTCCGGAAGCAGCGACAGTCTTGCAGATTCAGGACGACCGCCTACCCTTTCCCGATCACTCGTTCGACATGAGCTTTTCCGCGTGCGTCTTCCACCATATTCCTCATGACGAGCACGTCTATTGGCTCGGTGAGCTGCGCCGGGTCACGCGTGTCGGTGGGATGCTCACCATCTTCGAGCACAATCCTCTCAATCCGCTGACGGTGCGCGCCGTAAACACTTGCCCGTTTGACGAGAACGCCCATCTCATCCGGCCGAAACAACTGATCGAGCACTATCGTAAGAGCGGCTGGTACGCTCCCGAGGTTCGGTTCCATCTGTTCTTTCCGCGTCAGCTCTCGGGATTAAGAGTTCTTGAGCGATATCTTGGGGGCGTTCCATTGGGTGGTCAATATGCCGTGTCTGCGATCAATCGGGGGTAGCGGTGCCTTCTCATCGAACGTAATCCATCCCTTGGCGTCATTCGTTGCGTAGCCGACGACAGCCCAGCCAGGACACGCTCGCGAAAGCTTAGGGCTTCGACGGAGGCAGGTATCGAACGACGTAGAGCGTGCCAGGCGTTCGCGCGAGCCAGCGGGAGTAGTGCACCGCGGCGAAGGGTGCCGGGCCGTCGCACTGGCTGGGATCAAAAGAGACGCCGTAGACAGCCTTGATGTGGGGGGTCTTGTCATACCAGAATGTGTGGCAGTCGCCAGCCGCTGGCGCAGGAGTGGGAACGTAAGCTCCTGCCGGGTTCTCAATCTCTGAGTCGTTGATGTAGGGGGCGTGTTGGAGTTCGACCAGAAGGTTGTAGTCCCAGCCGTTGTCGACGGCGATTTCGGGAACACCGGCATCTCGAAGTTCAGCTGCCATCACGACGCGAGCGCGATAAAAGGCAAACGTGTTATGGGTGACGGCGATCCCGTAGATGGCCATCATGCCAACCAGCACCATGCTTGCGAAGGGCAGTTGCCGATGGACGCGCTCCTGATAGCAACGAACAAGGCATATCAGCAGGACGACGAGGAGACCCAACGCGTAACGATCGAGTACGACGGTGTTGAAGAGATTCGCGATGGCGATCGCGCGGGAGACAAGAAGAAAGATGTAGACGAGGGTGAAGGGCATGAGAACTGCGCCCAACTCTCTCCATGAGACCCCCGAAGAGGTCTCATGGAGAGGGGCCTTTCTATCGGAACCGATCAGCAACGCGATCACTCCGAGCACGCCTCCGAGCGAAGCAGCGCTCAGCAACAGGCGCACACTCAGAGGCAGGAAGATCGGCTGCCGCCCGATGATCCATCCGTAGCCTCCGAAGGAGGTGATCCAATCGCCAATGGCCGGTTCCACCATGACCTCGCGATGGAGGTGTATCTGCCTGATCACAAGAAGGGCGTAGCCCAAAGCGACGACGGAGACCGCCGTGATGACGCGGGGGCGGCTCCTGCGGATCTGCGTGACGAATATCGCAACGATGGGAAGCAGGAGGAATGGAATATCGAAAAAGAAACGAATGAACTGATCGACGATGTATCTCCCCCGACGGGTAGAGAACACAAAATGTTCTGGCAGTGTGTAGGGTTGGTGCTTGAGCCAAAGCATGCAGCCGAGGATGAACAGGAAGCCCGCGAGTGTGCCAGCAATCCCCCCGATCAGAACAGAACGCCGGGAGCGCAGCAGCCAGAGCGTGGATGGAACCATCACCAGGACGCCGAGCCATGCGAGTTGACGAGAGGTGCCGCAAATTGCGCTCGCCGCAATGGCAAAACACAGGCAGCCAATCGCAGCTCGTGGAGTAGGTGACTGCAAGGCGCGCAGGCACCCATACAAACAGAGGACGATGCCGAAGAGGCCGTGAATGTCGCTCATGAAGGTGGCCGAGAGCTCGAGATAGAGCGGAGACAGAACCAGTGCCAGGGTTCCGATGCTGGCATTGCGCTCACTGATTCCCGCCCGAACCAGGGTACGTTGCAGGAAGAAAGCCAGGACCACAGACACCAGCAAGGTACTCATGCGAACGGTGGTGAACGAGAAGCCAAAGAGCTTGATGAAGGCTGCTCCAAGATAAAGCTGCCAGATCAGCATGGCTGCCGACCATCCGTTGAAGACAACATGGCCGGTGTTCGCAAGCGTCTTGGCGACAAGGATGTAAGGCCCGTCGTCGCAGATGCCTGTATCGGCATAGGGTCGGCTGATCAGTTCGCAGAGCAGGACAGCGAAAGCGCAGCAGAGGGCTGTAACACGGAAGCGGCGAACGAGTTGCAATAGACCCCCTTGACAGACGGTCGGCGCGGTTGCGACCGAGGCAACGGAGCGAACCCTCTGTTTGTCGTCGAGCTTTCAGGATAGCAATTGTGCGGATGGGCTTAGCGGGCCGCGCTACAATTTTTACCATGCGAACAAGTCGGAGGGCATGGTTGGTTCGGTTGACGCTAGGGTTGGCCACATGCCTGGGCGTGTTCGTCTTGCCGTTCCTGCTGCCTCCTACCTATTTCCAGGGAGTATCTGCTTCGAACCTGGCGGGGTTCAACAATGAAGTTGCTGCAGTGGCCGCGGCGAGTTTAGGAATGCTGGTTTTCCTCCTCGCTTTAAGATGGCCGGAGATCCTTGGGATAGACCGCGTGGGATCGGCTGCGGAAGAAGTAGCAGCGCTTGAGGACTACGGCCGGATGCCGCGTCTCGTGGTGGGCGGCGTGGTTTTGTTATGGGGATGCGCCGTGCTTCTGTTCGGAGCGCAGATCATTCGGTCGGGGTTCCGTTACGAGTACGATTGGGGCTACTTCCTGAACCGGATCATTGTGCATGCGGACTATGGCCGCGCGCTCTATTCCCAGATGGAGTTTGCCTATGGCCCTTTGCTCGTGGACCTCCCCATCTGATGAGGTCGATGCTGAGCCCACTGCATGTGTCGACGGCAGTTGCGTATTTACTGACGTTCGTGCTGGAGGTCATGGGCGGGCTTTTGCTACTGGCCTATCTGATCGACCATATTCCGATGTCGAAGCAATGGAGATCGGTAATTTTTCTTCTCCTTTCGGCTGGCATGTTGGTGACGAACATGGGGCCAAACTATACGCTACATCCGTTTCGCCCCACAACTGGTCTTTCTGATGCTGGCTTGGAGGTCAAAACGAGGATGGGCCGCGGCAATTTGGATCTTCACAGGCGAAGTAGTGTGTCTTGGGCTATCTCCAGAGATTGGATTTGCTTTCCTGTTGGGTAGCTTCACATTTGCGCTCTACTGCTTGTTTCACGAAAGGACGGTCGTGGGCGTGGGTCCGCGGCCGCTCCGATCGTGTCGGCGATGCGCATTCCTGCTCATTGAGGGCTGGCCGTATTTGAATCGACTAGGCGGGTTTCGGCCCACGGGCTCTATAGCTTCCCTGTTGAGCCGCTGCCGTTCATCCTCGTTTTTTATTCGCCCTGGTATGGCTGGTGCCGGTATGTCTGGCGCGCTTTTTCCGCCAGCAACGAGCAGAGGCGCCGATGTTGGCAGCGCTTTACCTTATGTCGCTGGCGCTGCTTCCTGCGGCCTTTGGAAGGGCAGATCCGGCGCACGTATTTTGGAACGGCCTTTCGGTATTGCTATTGTCGGCCGTGGCGATCTCGTCCCGGCCCCGATGGCAGCAGATCGCCTGGGGCGGTTGCCTTGCCTTTGTGATTCTATGGATGTGCAATATCAACCGGCGCGTGAACTGGTTTGAAATGAAGCCTGTGCTGCGCGCGGAAGCGGCCTCGTTCCACGACCTCGTGGAAGGGCGACGCCCTGCCGGCGTGCAACAGGATGATGGTGGATTCAATCTGCAACGTCTGCAGGCGATCGTGGGGCATGATCCCGTGGCAACTCCAGCCGAGATACCATTGCAGGTCGAAGAATCTCTTCGAGCGTCGGGGCAATATACGCCATCCTTTTACAATTTCACTTCAATCTCTTGTACGCCGCTGAGGATCGCCTGATCCAGGAGTTCAATGAATCCAAGTGGGCTCTGATTCCGGTCTGGTGGTCATTCGGACGGGTCGAGCGGCCGGAAGATTTGAAGTACGCGCTCGGGATTCAGTTTCCGTACCGAACGAGGCGGCCGGTCTATACCATCGGCTTGCGGTTCGCGCAGAATCTGGCCGAGAACTGGCGAGTCCGCGGCAGGGTGGGCGATTACCTGGTCTATCAACACGAGTAACCGCCTGGGGTCCGGATGCAGCCTCACCCTTGCCGTTCGGGCCTATCGTCCCGTGAAGGACGCGGTGCCCCAGTTCAAGTGGTGTGGGTGAGCTGATGATGAATACGATAGAAATGGTGGAGGCGGCGGGAGTCGAACCCGCGTCCGAAAAAACCTTCAACAGAGAGCGTTCATGCTTTTTCCGTTCGCATTTGTCTCGTAGTGAATGCTTGCAACGGACGAAGACGCATTCACCACCAGCCTGATTGATCTCGTCCTTGGCGTACAGGCGGAACCCCGCGGACCAGCCTACTGTGCGACGATCGGTACAAGCCCGTAGGCGAAGCCTGAGCGATCGGCTACTTAATTATTAAGCAGCAAGCGCGAATTGAGGTTCGGCACTTATAGTTTTGTGAGCGATTACGGGTGTTCACACCCCGACATGCCTCTCTGCCGCAAGCAATCCCGTCGAAGCCGTGACGCCCCCATTTGTGAGGCTGGCACCAACATTGCGTTGGGGTACTCAAAGAACTTTCACCAGTATACGCCTGAGGGGTACCCCCTCCCCCCCCTGTTCGCTAAAAGTCCTCTAAGTCGTTCAACGGAAGGCAGTTAAGGCGTGCAGTCTTACCTGTTTTGCGCTAAAGTCTTCCAGCCACGTGGGTTAGGGGTGAAAGTACCCTCTTCTAAAGGAGTTAGGGGTGCAAGATCAGGCTTGGAGGATCGTGCCGCGGATGTTTTGGGCCGAACTCTATTTTGGGGGCCTAACTCTATTGTAGTTGGTGGCGAGGGGAACTATGCCAAACCCGGTTCCTGCCGATCGCCTTGATGGACGCGGGTTTTGAGGAGTTGGTCGAGCGCTGGGGGCTTGACATGCGAATTCCGGGCTGTTTTTGAGGGATTTATTTTTGGGTAGCGCCAGGTTGGTTGTGGGGCGAGCATCGCAGGGCCGGCCAGCCGGAAAGGCTGTCGGTGCAGCTCTTCGCGGCAGGCGCGTTGTAAGCCCTATGAAATCTGAAGGGGAAGGTTCGGTGCCTATGTGATTGCGTAGAGGGTCCGATGACGACGTACGGTTGGGTGGAGATCCTGGCGTCCTTGCGGGGTGGAATGCTGGCCGGTGGGCTTGCGGGAGGTGGGTTGCTGGGCAGGGAGGAAGGGGTGGGCGAAGTGGGTAAGTTGGTGTGCTGGTGGCAGTTAGCTGATTCTAAAGGCTGCTCCGCAAAAAAAAAGGCGGCACGAACGGTGATTTGTCCGTGCCGGGAGGCCAGTGACGCAACTTGCTCTCGGGTGTTTGGCAGCTACCCGAGAAAACTTTCGCGAGATATGCTCTTTGGGAGAAATCTACGCTAAAAAGAATATAGCACATGGGGGCTCGGGGATGTCCAGCCCTTGCTCCACTATTTCTGGTTCTTTTTGTCGATGGCCTGGGCGAGGCGAATGTCGTTCTGGGTAATGCCGCCGGCATCATGGGTCACGAGGGCGAGGCGGACCTTGTTGTAGCGGATGTCGATGTCGGGATGGTGGCCAGCGTTTTCAGCCAGTTCGGCGACGTGGTTGACGAAGCGCATGGCCTGCTGGAAGTCGGCGAAGGTGGCGGTCTGGACCAGTTCGCCGTGGTCGAGCTTCCATTGGGGGAGACTGGCGAGGGCGGTCTGGATTTGGGAGTCGTCGAGTGTCTTAGTCACATTGGCCTCGTTTCCGCGCGGAGACCCATCCGGGCTTGGTGGTCTGGCGGCTGCGTCCCAGGGCGAGGGCGCCGGCGGGGACATCTTCGGTGATGCAGGAGCCGGCGGCGATGTAGGCGCCGTCGCCGATGGTGAGGGGGGCGACGAGGGTGGAGTCGGAGCCGACGAAGACGTTGTCGCCGATGGTGGTGGGGTGCTTGTGGATGCCGTCGTAGTTGCAGGTGATGGCGCCGGCGCCGATGTTGACGCCGGCGCCGATGATTGCATCGCCGAGATAGGCGAGGTGGTTGGCCTTGGAGCCTTTGCCGAGGGTGACCTTCTTGGTCTCGACGAAGTTGCCGATGTGGGCTTCCTGGCCGATGTCGCTGCCGGGGCGGAGGTGGGCGTAGGGGCCGAGCTTGGCGCCGTCTGCCGATGGTGGAGTCGGAGACGATGCAGCCGTTGCGGAGGAGGACGTTGTCGCCGATGTGGGCGTTCTGAGACGACGGATAGGAGCGGATGCGGCAGTCGGAGCCGACCTTCGTGGCGCCGAGGAGCTGGACGTAGGGCTCGATGACGGTGTCGGGGCCGACCTCGACCTCGGCGTCGATGACGCAGGTTTCGGGGCGGAAGATGGTGACGCCCTGGGCCATGAGGCGGCGGGCGGTGGCGAGGCGCATGGCGGCGTCGAGGTGCATCATCTCGGCGATGGTGTTGGCGCCGAGGACCTCGTCGACGGAGCCGGCGGCTTGGATGGCGACGACGCGTTCGCGGTCGGCGACGAGCATGGCGGCGACGTCGGTGAGGTAGAACTCGCCGTGGGCGTTGTTGGTGGAGAGGGAGTCGAGGTGGGCGAAGAGGGCGGAGGTGCGGAAGCAGTAGATGCCGGAGTTGATCTCGGGTGCGGCGAGCTGGTCGGGCGTGAGGGATTTCTGCTCGACGATGGCGGTGACGTCGGGAGAGGCCGGCAGAGGCTGCGGAGGACGCGGCCGTAGCCGGTGGGGTCGGGTGGGACGGCGGTGAGGATGGTCATGGCCGCGTGCTCGGCGCAGGTGGAAGGCGCAGAGGTCGCTGGATGGTCTCGGGGCGGATGAGGGGGACGTCGCCGGAGAGGACGAGGAGGTGCTCGGGGAGGGGTCTGGCCGGAGAGCGGCGAAGTGGGCCTTGAGCATCTGGAGGGCGTGGCCGGTGCCGCGCTGCTCGGCCTGGAGGACGAACTTGACGCCGGTGGGGCTACGGCGGCGCGGACGCTGTTCGGCTTCGTGGCCGATGATGCAGAAGATCCGGTCGGCGGGGACGATGGTCCTGGCGGCGGCGATGACGTGGAGCAGGAGGGCCTGGCCGCCGATCTCGTGAAGGACCTTGGGTCGGCGGGACTTGAGCCGCGTGCCTTTGCCGGCGGCCATGATGGCGATTCCGAAGGATGAGAGTTCCATACGGTGATTATCGTCTCATGGGGGAGGGTTTGGTTTCAGCAGGCAACGGCAAAAGGCTTGACGCAAAGGGCGCGAAGAGCGGGTTTAGATACTGTCCTGCCGGACGGGCCCGCTACGCGCGGAGCGGCAACTTCGTTGCGGGCGGAGGCCTTCGGCTGGGCGCTCCCGATGGTCGCGAGATGAATCTTATTGCCGACCAACGGGAGGGCCACGCGCAGTGGGCCTGTCCGGCGAGACAGGCTTGTCGAGATCTTCGACAAACTCGAAGGATTGCGATGGTGTAGAGTTTGCCGGATGGTTTCTCTGGAAACCCATGTCCCAATGTGCGAGGGACATGGGGCACCCGGCGCTCCAGGTGATTTGGGATGGACTCCTCTGGATCTAGTTTTCTCGCTGAACGAATTGGCGATTTCGCGTTGACGGAGGGAGTCCACTCGATCACTGACGACAACTGCGTATCTCGGTACTCATCCGAATCTCCTTCGTGGCCGCTATCTCCCGTGTCCTCTCCGTCCTTTCCAACGCAAGCAACGGTAATAACATATTTGGCAGACCAAGGGCGGCGAGTTAGTTGATCGACCGTCGGCGCTTCTTGTCCATCGCGTCATTGAAAGCCGCCACCAGCGCATTGCTTTCGTCGCCTTGGATTAGATGTGGCGGTCCGATCTTATTGAGATCTATTCCCCTCTCCTTCAGTTCTTTAGCCACGCGCCTCCTAAACCTGGCGGCCGTTGCCTTATCTAGGCCTTTCCCTGGATCCAGCCAGCCGGTTTCGTCTCGCTTTGCCATATCCACGTATCATATGGCATGGCACGTACCGCCTATGGTTCACTGTCAAAGCCTGCGAAGACCATCTAACGAAAGACACCACCTAAACAATGATCCTGTGTCCTGCGGTTCGTCGGTGGTGGCGCGATTACACGCTCTAACGCACGAACTCAGCGCCAACCCATGAAACTCCGACTGCAGAATTAAGGAAAGCCACATCACGATGAAATGGCCAGCGGAATTGCTGCTGATCCGACACGCAGAGTCGGCCTACAACATACTCAAGCGCACCAAGGATGCTGATCCCGAGTACCTGCGGTTCCGCCAGATGGTTGAGACCGACCGGTCGAATCCCGAGATTCGTCAACTGGCTTCCACACTTCAAAAGCGCCATGCGCTCGGCTGTAGTGACCGCGACACACCGATAACCCCAACGGGACAAGAGCAGGCACGTGTTACGGGCCGGAGGATGCGGGAGTCCGGAGTACGTTGTCCGGAGATCATCTTCGTCTCACCCTTTCTTCGGACCGAGCAAACGCTGCTCCTGCTTCAGGAGGAGTGGCCCGATCTCCACTCAGCGAAGGTATTTCGCGAAGAGCGGATTCGGGAGAAGGATCATGGCTTGGCGCTGCTGTACAACGATTGGACAATCTGCGAGGTGATGCATCCTGAACAGGGAGAACTCCGCCAACTGCTCGGGGAGTATGACTACCGCTTTCCCAATGGGGAGAACATCCCCGACGTGCGCCAGAGGAATTTGTCATGGATCGCTACGCTCACACGAGAGTTTTCCGGCAAGCGGGTCATGGCGATCACGCATCACCTGACCATCCTGGCGACTCGCGCGAACTTCGAGAGACTCAGCCCGGAACAGTTCCTCCACTTGGACAACCACGAAAAGCCGGTCAACTGCGGCGTCACCCGCTATATCGGCGCCCCTGAGCGCGGAAGCGATGGCAGGCTCGAACTGCACGAGTACAACCGCAAATATTATTGAGTGTTTCGGCGTTCGAGCCGCAAGGCGGCGGTTCCGGCGGTGGCAAGGGAGATCTTGAGAAAGTGACGGCGGGTGGTGCCAAGGGTCGTGCTCATGGTCGTTGACCTGGACGGACGAGCACCCGAGCCGAACAAGGGATGAATCTCCGCGGAAGCAGCTCAGAAGCGATCCTGTTGAATGGAAGATGGGCAGCCATACCGCGTGCGCTCCAGGTGAAGATGCACGAGGATTCTTAGTTTCCAAAGACCCGCGCTCGGTTTTCATGGGAGGAATACGCAGGTGGAACTGCAGATTTTCTAAGCCTGGCTATGGGTGCCCGGTGAATGTTGGGCAATGATGGAGAGGCGCATGGCGATGTCAACAACAGAAACATGATTATGGGTAAGGAGATCGGATCGCTGACCACAACTCTGAACAATATATTGGGAACTGCAACCTTCGAACCTCGAGTCAACTTCCAGGTTTCATGGCCTATGCAGGTGTGCGTTAGGAGTTCGTCCGGAGTGCCCGGATTACCGCGCGCCGCAACGTATTCCGGGCTTGCGAAGATCCCTCGCTTCGTTCCTGGATACCCGCAGTCAGCACAAGAGTACATGGGATGAAAGCACTACGTATTCATGAGTACGGCGGCCGCTCCAGATAGATGAAATCGAGCAGCCGTCAGCAGGCGTTGGGCAACGGGACAGAAACACGCGAAGGAAAACGCCAAGATTCACTGACGTGCGAGACCTCGCGCGACGTTCCGTTACCGATCCAATTCAACTCCCTGCAGAATGTCCAATCAGGATATTCTGTCGTCAGCGGCCCTCTAGCCATCAAGGGAGCCTCGCCCCTTTGCTCTGCACGCTGCGCGTGGTGTTCGAGAGCGTTTGCGCGTAGAGAACGGAGTTTCGTCCACGGACGATCGTCGCGAGAAGGCATGAAGGACTCGCCGCGAATGCCAGTGCAATGACGCCGGTTCCCACAAGCGCAAGCCCTGGCCGTTCCAATAGACTTTGCCTATGAATCTACAAGAGTCCGATCCAGTGGGTGTATTGGAGGGACCGTTGCTCGCAGGCGCGGTGCTGGCCCTGGTGCAGTTCGATGTCTGTGAAGAGATTCAGTTGGATCGGTTGCGCGCGATTCTCGGGGCGCGCACGGTGGCGCAGCCGAGTTTGAAACATCCCGCGCCGGGTTATGTTCGGTACGAGCGGCCGCCCGTGGTCGAGGCGATTGAAGAGTTGCAGTTTGCCCAGCGGGGAGAGGCTGAGCGGCGAAATCAAGTATTACGACTACGGCGTTCTGAGCGTTGTCTTTCAGCTCCCGTTTTCGGGCGACTGGCAACGTCTGGTGGGATTGGCCAGCCGTTGGGTATGGGATGTCGATTTTGCTGCCTATGGCGAACGCATTGTGCGGGAAAAGATGAAGCGCGCAGCCGCCGCGATGACCAAGCCGTATACCGAGTATCTGAGCGAAGATTACCTCATCTTCCACGTGCGGGAGATATCCGGAGCGCCGACAGCGAAGCAGGCGGTAGTGGAGTATGGCGGACGCATTGCCCAGGTGGTGCGCGGCGATGTGATCGAGCTCGCGGAGAGCGAGGTGGCCGAGGTGATGCAGTCGCGCATCTCGTATTACACGACGGATCTAACGGTCATCGGATGGAATGCCGCGTTCTTGTATGACACGACTGCCGGAGCGGAGACGGCGATTCAACTGCTGGAGTATGCCAACTCGCAGCTGCTGGAGTTTCGCCATTACGACGAGCTGCTGACGAGGGAGCTGGACAACGTCTACACGCGTTTGGACGAGGGAACGGGAACGCTGGCGCGGTGGCGGTTGGCGCGGTCTGCAACCCGGCTGCACACCACGCTGATTGAGGTGGCCGAACTGACCGAACACGCGGACAATGCCATCAAGTTCTTGAGCGACATGTTCTCCGCGCGGCTGTACAAGCTGGCTGCCGCGAAGGTCGGTGTGCCGGATTACAAGGACCTGGTAACGCAGAAGGTTCGGACGGCCGAAGAGCTCTACCGTTTCATGGTCGATCAATTCAACCAGAGCCGCGCCTTCCTGCTCGAATTGACGGTGGTCGTCATTCTGATTGTTGAACTGGTGTTCCTCTTCAAGGGCAAGCCATTTTGATCGAGCGCGGCATCACGCTGGGTCGGGGACTGCCTTGCGGCCCGTGATCTGATCGATATGGATGCAGAAGAAGATGGCGTGATCCCGATCAAATCGCTGACGCGTTTGAGCGGCTTCGAGTCCGACCTGCCACCACAGAGGGGTCGTCTTTTCGAGCATCGCCTGAGCCTGCTGCCTCTGTCCGGCATATTGGACAGTGTCGGGAAACTCTTCGTACCGTCCCTGGATCACGACGCTCGCCCAGTCGGTTTGACTGCGGACGTCATCTGTTTCGACACACACCTGGGGGTTCAGACGCATCCAGTCGACCTTCTGGCCCATGGTGGCGAATCCATAGAGCGCCCCGGGTGCAAAGGCAAGGTGAAGCGGGATGATATAGGGCTGGTTATCCCGCGTACAGGCGAGCCGCCAGAAGCGAGCCAGCCGGAGCAGGTCTTCGCATTCCTCTTGAACCATCTCCTGAATGAGCATACAAACCTCCTTGTTGCTTCCTAGGGCCGCGAAAAACGCGTCGCCAGAAGTGGGAGCGCGCCGTGCCTGCCCCCGCATGCTCACTCTATGCAGGATTCACTCGACTGCCCGTGATGTTGATCACACAGGGGGCGGGGTCGCCCGACGCAATCCGAAGAGGACGATATACGGTTGGATGCGCGGTTGACAGGGACGCGCTATGTCTCCTACCTGACAGACAGAGGGAGATCCCAGCGCTACGATGAGCGCTAAGGCGAAATTCTGTGGCCCGATCCTAGCTGAGCACCTGTGGGCTATCCCGTGCGGGCGAATGAACTGTGACGATCGTCCTCTCGAGATGACTGTGTCGTCAGGAATCGAGGATGCCATGCCCAACACGCTGAAGAGGGTATCTCCTGTGGATTGCACCGATTGCGAGAGACGGGGCATCGGGATGTTTTGCAACTTCTTTCCAAAGACATTGGTAGACTTCAGCGCGATCGGCAGATTGATTTCGCTTTCCGCGAGCGCGGTGTTGATGCGCGAAGGGTATCCGTGTGATCAGATCTATGTCGTTTGCACGGGGCAGATTAAACTCCCCTGTTCTTCAAAGGATGGCAGAACGCTGAATTTGAAGATTGCAAAGCCCGGCGAGGTGCTCGGCCTGGGTGCGGCCATCGCAGGCAGCCACTATGAGTTGACCGCGGAGACTTTGACGCCGAGCGTTGTCAAAGTGGTTCAGCGAGACGAGTTTCTGCGTTTCCTGCAGAGCCATTCAGAGGCGTGCTGGAACGCCACGCATTCGCTCGCCGCGGAGTACAAGACAGCGCTCACCGGCGCTCGCAACCTGGCGTTGTCTGGCTCGGTCGCGGGTCGTGTCGCACGATTGCTGCTGGATCTTGCAGAGTGTTCAACCGAGGGAACCCAATCCTTAAGGTTCAATCTTTCTCTTACCCACGACGACCTGGCCGAGTTCACCTCCACGTCCCGGGAGACGGTGACGCGCACCCTGGGAAGATTTCAGAAGGACAAGCTGATCCAGATTCATGGGGCATCGGTGCAGATTCTTATGCCCCAGAGACTCGCGGAGCTGGCTGCCTGAGACAACCGTGCTCGGGTTGCGGTCGTGGTGTCGATCGTGGGTGCTGTCATTCTGCCGTCTCCCAGGGCCAAAGCAGGATGGACGCGAAGACCGCGAACCGGATCATGAACATCAGCGCGGTGAAGACGATCTGCTCGCTCACGCGGAAGCGGTGCCCCGCCGCGCGAGGTGTGGCGGCGTGGTGTGGATACAGGGAGGTTGGATAGAGAATCGAAGTCGACATGGCCTGCCTCCAATCGGCTGACGGTTTGAATTGCGGGTTAGGGGGCCGGAGGTACCGTGAGGATCGGGCAGGGGGCTTTGGCCAGGAGCGACCGCATCAATCCTCTATCGATGTGGTCCAGCCAGAACGACGATTTGCGGGCACCGAGGACAATGAGATCGGCACGGATCTGCGCTGCGAGAGCGAGGAGCGACTCGTCCGACCTGCTGTGTTCAAAGAAATATTCGGGCACGCACCAATCGTCATAGCCGGCGGGGATAAGGCGTTTGAGGGCCTGCGTGAATTGCTTGTCGGCAACCATGCGCGGAGGCGTGCCGTCGTCGTGGATGTCCTCGATATAGCAGCAGGTCAGCCTGGCCCCGGTGTCCTCGGCAAAGGACAGCGCAAAGGTAGCCGCCTTGGCGCTTTCGGGAGAATAGTCGGTTGCACACAGGATCTGGTTGAAGGTCAGGGGTCCATCGTCGGGCAGCGCGACATGGGGTCCGACGGTCATCACCGGACAGGGCGCGAATCGGATCAGTTGTTCTGCGGTGGAGCCGAGAAGCCATCTGTCGATCCCGGTTCTTGATTCCGTTCCGGCAAGGATGAGGTCAATGGTGGATTCCTGAGCGATCTTCAAGAGCTCCTTGGCGGGGGAGTGGCCCTCGGAGATGAGGGTCTTCGTCGCGATGCCTGACCGGGCAAAGGATGCCTGGGAGAGTCGCAACCTCTCTTCACAGTTGCGCTCCCGCATCGAGCGCGTCACGCCAACCATCGCTTCCTCATAGGAGGTGACAACGGAGGGATTGAAGACATGGGTGATCTCTACGGTCGAGCCGAACCGGCGTGCCAGGGCTTTCGCATAAAGCTCCGCGCGCTGGGAGGTGGCGGAGAAGTCGGTTGCGAGCAAGATGGTTCGTATCGATAGAGCGATGGATTCCTGAATGACCGGCATGGGTCACCTCCTTGTGGCGAATGGGAACGCTGGATGCTCATCGTGGTCGGGTCAAGGCTTGTGAACCGGAAGGCCTCAACGGTAAGAGGCTCCTAGCTGGCTCGACGGGCCGTTGCCCCCAGGGCGCGGGCATACTGGCCGGCTCGTTGCGGCTCGTGGTGAAACTGCCAGCGCGTATGATCCCCAAGGTGCGCTACCACTCGCAGGTCGTACTCCACGTGGGGCGGTATTCTTGGCGGACGATCGCCTCGATGGACTACGCAGATCTGCCCTTTGCTATCCAGTGAGGGAAGCAGCGACTTGGAGCACTCCCCGCACAACCAGAAGAACTCCGCGTTGCGCGCGCGGCGATCCAGGGAATACAGCTTCCCATCGGCTAATGGGCTGGACGTCGATTGACATTGTGGGTTGACGCATCGATCGAGCATGCTAGGAGCCCTCTCAACGAGCACACTGTAGCTTTCCCTCTTGCTGAAAACCGTGATCTGGATCACATCACGCAGCGGTCGCTGAGCGGATGGCGAAAGGACGAGCTCGTGTCGTTCCTCGACGCAAACCGCGCACCAGAGGGGGCGCGCCGCTGAAGCTAAAGTGCACGCACCGTGGACCTTGCGTAGTCTGGGGCCTTGGTCTGGTGATGTAGATCACTGCGGCGCGCCGGGACCATGACTATGTTCGCAGCATGGAGAGGATGTTTCTCTCGGGATCAGAGCCTGGCATCCCTCCTTTGAACGTCTAGTCGTGAGCATCTTATCGACAGGAGGCACGGAGATGGCATCATCCCTCGTCTTAGAGAGTCCCCGGCAAGCAGGAGATCAATGCAATCTGCGGAAGATCGTGGTTGCCTATGACGCATCCCCTTCGGCGGAACGTGCGCTCAAGGACGCCGCCACGATCGGGCGATACTTTCACTCCGAGATTGTACTGGCACAGGCCAGACCTCCGGATCAGGAGCCCTCGAACAGTGTTGCGGAGTGGCATGACGAACGAGCGGAAGGGGGCGGCGACGTGGCGGCGGTGAGCGCTCGTCTCGCCTTGAGGGGCTTGAGCTGCCGAGGGGTTGTGCATGGTGGGATGGTGGGAGACACCGTATTCGGTATCTGCTGCGATGAGGACGCCGACCTCCTGATGCTTGGGGCCTACGGCTTCGGGTTGCAGGATCGAGAAACACTCGGATCCACGGCGGAATATCTGTTGCGCGCCGTGCCCTGTCCTGTCCTGACCTACGGTCCTGAGGTGCGCGCAGCCCTCGATCCAGACGTCCAGGGGGGAACAGTGCTTGTCCCTATTTCTCTTCCGTGCACGCAGGAGCAACTGCAAGGCGCCGAAAAGATCGCTAAACGCTTTGGGGTGAGTCTCGAACTGATGCACGTCTCGGAAAACATGCGAATCGCCGGGATAAAGGAACTTGAACAGCAGTGTGAGGAGTTGGCCGAATCGCTGCGCGATGATGGTGTGGCAGCGCAATGGTCTCTCTACTGCGGCTCTCCAGAGGCCGTGATCCGTGCGCGGGCGAGGGAGATCGACAGCCCTTTCATCCTGATGCCCTTGAGGTGGGGATTCCGGCTTTCATCGCTCACGTCTGACAATGTCGCGGCCCATGTCATCCGCTCCTCGACCGTGCCCGTGATGACCTACGAGACGGACGCGTAGAACGGGACGATCCGGACGCATGCCACGTCTCGCGTGCTCAGCAACCCTCGGCGCATACGACCTCCTGTGCGAGGTTCGCTGTCACCGATCAAGGGATGAGCACGGCAGCGACCGCCAGGCGCGAGGGGCACCATCCAGCCAGAAGTTTCGGTGATTGCGGCGTCGGAGACGCGGGATCTCGAGCCAGGTACGACTTGCCGAAGGGTGGAGCGATCCGGCAGTCGCATTCCTTGTCGAACGGGAGGACCTATGTGCAAGGGGAAGGACGATCGTGGTGTTGCAGCCGGGAGGACGGCGCTGGGTGCACTGGCGGCCGGTGCGGTTGCGTTGGGGGCGGTCGCCGTCGGCGCTGGAGCGATCGGATTCCTTGCGATTGGGGCGATGCAGATAAGGAAGCTGAGCTTGCTCCAAGCGAGGGTCAGCGACCTGCACATTGGGCGGCTCACGGTCGATTCCCTGGATATCCGTTCGCGGCAAGTACCAGGGCTTACGGACGATGCCCACCGAGGCATCGATTCCAAGCGTGCGGCGACCTCATCATCCTTCCTCGGCACGCCTTGACCGCCCGGGGAGAGGCTCATCGCAATGGGGGAAGCCTGCACGCTGGCTCACGCATCGGCGGGCGTCATGGGGAGCCATGGAACTTCCAGTTGCATGGAGCGAAGGTGCTCCTCATAGTAGCGATGCAGCGAGTCGCGGACCGGTTGGGGCGGCGGGGCGGCGGTCTGAGTTAAGGAGCTCTCGAAGAGCATTGAAATTCTCTCCACCGCGCGGGCCGCAAGTGGATACCATCGATTGATCCAATCCTGGATGGTGTCTCTGTTGCGAGGATTGTCGTCGATCGTCATGCGAACCAGGCACTCGGTCCACTGGCGCTGCCACTGACAGTCCTCGTTGAGCGAGTAGAAGATCTGGCCGAGCAGGTAGTCTTCCTCGCGGAGCGCGAGATCGCTCAGATGTTTCATGAATAATTCGTCGACCAGCGGCTTGAGCACCAGATTCAATCCAACGAACGATTCTGCCCAATCATAGGCGACGAGTAATCGCTCAACCACTTCGCGCAGCGGCTGCCAGAGCGGGTCGGTCTGCCAGAGCGTGAGGCTGTCGGCCGCAAAGCCGGGGTAGATCTGTTGAAGCTGGCGGATGCGGTAAGCGATGCGTTGAATGCGGCGCATCTCGTCGGCCGATTGCAGCGCCGCTGCGATGGTGATGCGTCCGCTGGGAGCCATCTGGCCGAAGTACGAGGCGATCATCTGAAAGCCGTGGCCCGGATAACGCAAGGGGGCCACCAACTTCTCGAAGAGGTGCAGCCATGCGGGGCGGAGGGCGGTATCGTATCCGGTGCGCTCGATCTCTTCCAGAATCCCGTCGACGAAGATCTCCTTGTCTCTCTGTAGCTCCGTGTACTTGGTATAGGTCGTCTCTCGTGGGTCGCGAAATTTCTCCCAGGAGCTGCAGGCCAGAGGAGATTCTTCCTGGTAGCGGCGGTACCAGTCCTTGAGCGGAACGTCGAGTTCAAAGCGTTTTCCGGTGAAGCCTTCGCCGGTGTAGCAGAGAAGCTTTGAGGTAACGATCTCGTACTCGGTTGGCATGCGGCGCTGTTCCAGCAGATGCCAGTATGTCTTTTGTGGGGCCATCGCCTCCTCCGGAAAATTGCGGGCTTCGATCTAGCTGGAATTGCGAGCGCGCGCGAATCGCCAGGCAGCGTCGTCCTGGTTCAACTCCAGGGAGCCTTTGAACGCCGACATCACCATCTCCAACTCGCCAGGGAAGCGAAACGGGCGTCCCAGGTGCTTTTCGATGGCCACCCGGGTGACGACGCAGGTCTGCGGGACCATCACGCGCACATAGGCGCCGCGGTCGACGACCAGGACATCCTGGTTCAGCTCCTTGATGGCCGCGATGATGGCATTGGCGACGGATCCGGCCTGAAGGACGGGGCCGACCCGGTCGTAGACTCCCGCTGCGTCGTCGGTCATCGGGCTCGTTCTCCTTGTGCGGCAGATCCCAAGGGCTCCGATCGTGTCGACGTCGACGAGAATGTCTTCTCCGTCGATCCTGACGGGAAGCGGCGTCAAACGGGCGCTCTGAGGGTTCACGCCACATCCGCTGCAGGCATCGAACTCCCAATGATGCCTGCCGCAGCGAACCACCGTGCCGGTCAAGGTGCCTTCACTCAATCGGCTGCTCTGGTGCGGACAAACATCCAGGTGGGCGTAGATGCGGCTGTCGATGTTGACCAGGAGAACTTGTCTTCCGTGTACCTCGAGTCCCACCATTTCACCACTCCACAGGTCTTCTACTTTTGCAACGCGTTCAAAGCCCATTCCGGCTATCCTCCAATCACGTCAAACCGATCCAACGCCTGGAATCCGGCCTGAGCGATGGTGATGGTCGAGTCCATGAGCTTGTCGTTGTACACCACCCGCACATGGTCCTTGGGTGCGACGCGCAGGCTGGCCCCGTCCTGCAGCTTCTGCGCGAGCGATTGGAGGGTTTCCTCTTCCTCCGCCGAGAATGAGAAGACCGACCGTGTCGCCTTGCAGGAAACCATAAAGAGGAACGGGCATACGTGTCTCTCCTGAACGTCAGTGCGAACCATTTGTCTGGACGGTGTGCGCGCGGAGCCAATCATAGTTCCCGCTGTAGGCGTCTTTACCCCAGGTTTCAGGAGTGAGATGGAAGTACTCTGTCAGCAGCGCGGGAAGTTCGGCGGGAGCTTCTCCGGACAGGACGCGTTTGACGACGTCCTGATGATTGGCATAGCGCTCCGGCTCCTGCAGAAAGATCCACTCGCAGGGTGCGGAGCAGAAGATGTATTTGCGCCCCTCGTAGGAGAGAACGCGCGCAGAGTTTTTGCGCGGCGTGCCTGCGCTCAGGGGCAACTGACAGAGATCGCAAAACGTCGGCATCACCGTTCCGTGCACGGCCAACTCATTCGAGGCGCCGGGGCCGACCGTCTTCCAGCGTTCGCTGATTTGCTCCCAGACGGCATCCATCTCGTCCCAGTACTTGGGATATTTTTCGCGCAGCCACTTTCTCTCTGCCGGCCCGGGGATCACGAAGTTGAACCACAGCGTTGCGCGATAGCTGTACGCGCTGGCATAGATCATGTGCGGGTAGATGTCGAGTTCGTCCATGACGGTATCCCAGTACCACGGCTTCTCCAGACCGAACTCGTCCAGCGTGCGGAGGAATTGATCGATGATCCACTCCTCCATGAACTCCTTGAAGGAGTAGGGGCGCTGATCGAGCTGCGGTCAAATAATCGGTGGAGAGGCCGGTCAGGATAGAGAACAGGCGCCAGTTTCGCCAGAACCATTTGTCCACGAGATATTGCACATACTTGGGATCGTGCTTCATCACGGTGGTGACCACGGGGTGACCGATCTGGGCATGCCTGGCCTCATCGGTTTGAATGCTGGTGACCATCCTCTCGAACATATGGTCATTCGATTCGCGGGCGAGGGATGCCAGGCCGACGAACTGCAAGTTGGTGAAGCCCGTCTCGAAGACGAAGTTTGTGGCGATGTGGAACTCGATCGCATTTTGGCCAACGGTGAGCTCATCAAAGAAGTGGCGCGCCGCAACCGCGAACCAGTTGTTGGTGTGGTAGAACTTGTGCGCCCAGTCGAACTGGGGATCGAACTTCACTAACTGGTGAAAGAGCAGCAGCGGGATTTGGGTGTGGCGATATTCATCGAGCGCTCCAAAGGTCGCCATGGTGCGCCACGCGCTGTCGCGGCCAAACCGTGCACCGCGCAGATTGCCGATCACGCCGGTAAACTCTGCGAGCGGCAGGGCGGCTGCGTGCACCTTCAGGCTGTTCATCCACGGCGCAGCCAGCTTCTGAATATTTTCTATGCGCCCAACAGCATCCCGCACGGCATAGACGGCCATGTCCTTTTCGTACTGGTTGTCGACGTATTCGCGATAGGAGGTCTTGAACGATTCTTCCCAGTCCTTCCACTCGGAATGAGGCAGCCAAGGGCGACCGCTGATGATCTCAGGGAAGACTTCGTCCTCTCGCACGTAGGTATAGTCCCAGTCCAGCTTACGGGCGAGCGGCAACCATTCTTCTCTGCTAAGCATGGATCCCTCCTTCGGGAAGAAAGGTGGGGCTGCGGGGCGCCTCTTGCAGTGGCATGCGTGGCGGATTGAAAAGGGGCGGCTGTTGCGGTAGCATACGCCCATCGCCGCGATGGGGTCAACGGACTATTTGACAGGATACACAGAGGTTCGTTCGCAACTCTTTCGGCGTCGCGATTATCCAGGGAGGGGCCTATGGGACCCTTGCGGTCCGGAGTTGATCCAACTCCTGCTCAGCCTGAAGAGCGGAACGTGCAGGAGCCAACAGGCAACGAACGTCCGGACAGCCTCGGGATCGAGGAGCAAGGGCGAGCCGCGCCAGAGCTGCAGCGGATGTCGGTGCTGGACAGGTGTTTTGCGCAGGCTCCGGAGGCAGCCGTTGTGCTGCGAACGGACGGCTGCATTGTTGGCATCAACAGGGAATTTACGCGCATGTTCGGATATGAGGAAGAGGAGGCTCTCGGGCGTCCCGTGGATGACCTCATCGTGCCAGAGGCGCTCAAGGAAACCTCGCGCGCATACGTAAGGGAACTGAAGCAGGGCGGCCGGGTGGAGGTCGAAAGCGTCCGCAAGCGAAAGGATGGAAGTGAGGTGTGTGTCTCCATCCTCGCTGTTTCGATTACTTCGGATGCTGGTGAGCAGATCGCGAACTACGCGATCTACCGGGATATCACCGAGCAGAAGAAGGCGGAAGAACGGCTGCGCGAGACCGAGGCGCGCTTTCAGGAGATGGCCGATACCGCGCCGGTGCTGATCTGGATGACGGGGACCGATGGTCTTTGCAACTATTTCAACAAACCGTGGCTCGAGTTCACTGGCCGCACCCTGGAGCAGGAAGTCGGCACGGGCTGGATCGAAGGGGTGCATCCGGACGATGTGCAGGGTTGCTTCGATGGCTTCCTGCCCGCGTTCCACGCGCGAACGCCGTTCCGCATGGAGTATCGCCTGAAGCGCGCAGATGGAACGTATCGATGGATGATCGAAAGCGGCATTCCGAGATATTCCGGAGCGGGAGAGTTCGCGGGGTATATTGGCTCCAATATCGACATTACGGACATGAAGTATGCGGACGAGAGAGAGAGAGGATGCGCCAGATGGAGGCAGATCTTGCGCACATCAATCGCGTGAGCATGATGGGGGAACTAGCGGCATCGCTGGCGCACGAGGTCAAGCAGCCGATGGCTTCTGCGCTCATCAATGCCAAGACCTGCTCGCGGTGGCTGCAACGTGATGTCCCTAATATTGGGGAGGCGTGCGAGGCTGCCTCCAGAATGGTGAACGACACGACGCGCGCCGCCGATATTCTCAACCGGGTTCGCTCGCTCTACAGCCGGGAGAACGCCGTGCGGGAGCTGATTGACGTGAACGAAATCATTCGAGGGATGACGGATCTGTTGCAGGACAAAGCCAACCGGAGCTCGATCTCCATCCGCACCGAGAACAACGCCGGGCTGGCAACGACGGTTGCGGATCGTGTGCAGCTGCAGCAGGTGTTCATGAACCTCATGCTGAATGGCATTGAAGCGATGCAGGAGACGGGCGGGGAGTTGACGATCACTTCGTCGAAGACCGCGGAGGGGCAACTCCTGATCTCGGTCGGCGACTCGGGCGTTGGTATTACTCCTGAACGAGCCGACCGGATCTTCGATGCGTTCTTCACCACAAAACCTCAAGGGACTGGAATGGGACTGTCGATCAGCCGGAAGATTATCGAGTCGCATGGTGGGCGCCTGTGGGTGAGTGCGAATCCGGGACGGGGCGCAACATTCCAGTTCACGTTGAGATCCTGATTCTTACGGCTCGAAAGCTCTTTCATCAACGCCGGGTTCGCGTGGGGGCGATCCTGGTCTCAGATCGAGCACGTGCCAGTGGATCTTGCCATCGGCCTTAACTTGCATCCCCCTTTGCAGTAAGCTCATCTGGCTGGTTCGTTGCGGAGGTTTCATGAAACGAGTTTCAAGAAGTTCTAGTGGCTTCATCTATGTGCTCTTCTGTTCCATCGTGCTGTGTGGCCTCTGCCGGATCTCGGAGGCGCAGACCGATCTCAATGGCTACTGGGATCTTCGCGTTCCCAACCCCTCGGGGGACGGAACGTTTCTGGATACATACTTTCAACTGCAGACGGATGGTTCGGCGATTCACGGGCAGTTGATTCGTTGGCGGAATCAACTGCCCATCGCCGGCACCCTTGAGCATGGCGACGTCCATTTTGCAACCCAGCCACCGGCATCCGCGCCCCGCAGGGAACAGAAGCCAGTGGTCTTCGATGGCTCGTTCGCGGACGGGAAGCTGGCACTCTCGATTCAACTCCGCGGAGGCGTCGTGCAGGGGATTGCGCAGCGGGTGACGCAGGAAGCGACGCAGCCGCCCAAGCCGCTGCCGCTGCCCGCACTCCAAGATCTACCCGACAACGGTTTGGTGCGCACACCGCCGATGGGATGGAATAGCTGGAATAAATTCGCGGGAAGGGTGGATGACGCATCGGTGCGCGCGATGGCCGACGCTATGGTGTCCAGCGGCATGAGCAAGGCTGGATACGTCTATATCAACATCGACGATACGTGGGAGCTGGGACGGGATGCGCAGGGCAACATTGTTCCCAACAAGAAGTTTCCGGACATGAAGGCGCTCGCGGACTACGTGCACGCCAAGGGTCTGAAGCTGGGGATCTACTCGGGGCCTGGACCGAAGACCTGCGCGGGCTACGAGGGTAGCTTTGGACATGTACGTCAGGATGCTGCGACGTTTGCCGGCTGGGGTATCGACTATCTGAAGTACGACCTCTGCAGTGCTCACGATATCTACAAGGATGATGCGCCGACCTTGCAGGCGATCTACCAGGAGATGGGCGATGCCCTGCAGTCGACGCATCGGCCGATCGTCTACAGCCTGTGCGAGTATGGTCTCGGGAATGTGTGGACGGGTTGGGGCGAGAAGAGCGGCGGCAATCTATGGCGCACCACCGGCGACATTGAGGACAAGTGGGAGTCCATGGACAAGATCGGGTTCAGCCAGATCAAGATCGCGAGCTATGTGAAGCCGGGGCACTGGAACGATCCCGACATGCTCGAGATCGGCAACGGTGGCATGACCGCCGATGAGTATCGGACGCACATGAGCCTGTGGTCGCTGCTGGCGGCGCCGCTGATTGCCGGCAACGATCTGCGCACGATGACCGACGAGACCAAGAGCATCCTGATGAACACCGAAGTGATTGCGATCGATCAGGATCCGCAGTTTCAGCCGGTGACGGAGGTATCGCATGACGCAGGGATTGAAGTGCTGATGCGGCCGCTGCACGACGGATCGGTCGCCGTCGGGATCTTCAATCGCGGCGCGGACGCGTCCACCGGTACGTTTGTACGGAGCAGCCTTCCTGAGAGCTTCCATGGGAAGAAGTTGCGCGTGCGCGATCTGTGGAAGCACGCCGATGAAGCGATGACGGGGGATAGCTTGACGACGACGGTGCCGCGGCACGGTGTCGTGATGCTGCAAATCTCTGCTCGATAAAGGCAACCGCACGGGCCGGCTGTTCAATCGCCGGCCCGTGCTGTTCCGTGGTGGCTTGTTGCCTGGGCTCGTAGTGTCGCGGGCAGCGGGGTTGACAGTGTCCAAGTCACCGAGTAAACGTTATATGGCTGCAAAATTGTATGCGCAAGATCCTGCAGGACCGAAGTTTCTGACTCCTATCGTAAGAGCCTGCAAGAGGTGCAGCAGATGAACAGGAAACCCACACGCAGACATTTCCTCGGTGGCGCCGTTGCCGCAAGTGCGGTTGCTCTTCTGCCGGTCCAGGCGGGCGCGAGCGCGATGGCGGCTGGCGTCAAAGCCAAGGCAGCCGCGGATCAGGCCGATACCGCGATCACGACGCTCACCCATGCTTCGGTCGCGAAGGTGCAGTGGAAGGCCGAGCCATTTGCGATGACGGAAGTTCGTCTGCTGCCCAGCTTCTGGAAGGACATGATGGAGCTGGATCGCAGCTATCTCTATTCGCTGCCGAATGACCGGCTCGCGCATAACTTTCGCGTGACGGCAGGCATTCCAACGGATGCCGATCCGCTGGGTGGATGGGAGGCGCCGGACTGCGAGTTGCGCGGCCATTATGTCGGCCACTATCTTTCCTCGTGTGCGCTGCTCCACGCCAGCACGGGCGATGAGCCGATCGCGGCGAAGGCCAAGGATCTCGTCGCCATCCTTGCCGAGTGCCAGGCGAAGGACGGATACCTCGGTGCCTATCCTGCGACGTTTTACGATAAGCTGCGCACCTATCAGCGCGTCTGGGCGCCGTTCTACACGTACCACAAGATTCTCGCCGGCATGATCGATATGCATGAGCACACCGGCAACCAGCAGGCATTGGACGTCGCACGCAAGATGGCCGACTGGGCCGACAACTACACTCGCACCATCTCGGAGGATGACTGGCAGCGCGTGTTGCTCACGGAGCATGGAGGCATGAACGAAGCGTCGTTCAACCTCTACGCCATCACGGGAGATCCGAAGTATCGCGATCTCGGCTATCGCTTTGAGCACAAGAAGATCTTTGACCCACTGGCGGCGAACGAGGATCAACTCGACGGCAACCACGCCAATACGAATATCCCCAAGGTGATCGGCGCCATTCGCGGCTATGAGTTGACGGGCGATACCCGCTATCTTGCCATCGCGCAGAATTTCCATCGCATCGTTACGGAGCATCATGCCTACTGCACGGGTGGCACCAGCAATGGCGAGATGTGGCACAGGGCGGACGCCATCGCGACGGAGCTCGGTCCTGCGGCCGAGGAGTGCTGCTGCTCGTACAACATGATGAAGCTGTCTCGCCATCTTTTCGGCCAGGAGCCGGAAGCGAAGCACTTCGACTACTATGAGCGCGTCCTGCTGAATGCACGGTACGGAACGCAGGATCGCAATGGCATGCTGATGTACTACGTATCCCTGAAGCCCGGGCTGTATAAGACGTTTGGCACGCAGTTCGATGCCTTCTGGTGCTGCACGGGAACAGGGTCCGAGGAGTACGCCAAGCTCAATGACTCGATCTACTTCCACGATGTGGATTCGGTCTATGTGAATCTCTTCATCCCTTCGAAGCTCGACTGGAAAGAGCGCGAGTTACGCCTGACGCAGACGACGAAATATCCCAACGAGGGGCGCGTTACCTTTACGGTGGATGCCATTCCGTCGAAGCCGACCTCGCTGAAGGTACGCGTGCCCTACTGGGCGACTAGCGGCGTGGCCGTCGCGATCAATGGTCAACCTGTGAGCCGGCGAGGCTGCGCCTTCAACCTACTTTGTGGTGAGTCACGAGTGGAAGACCGGCGATGTGGTCACCGTCGACCTACCGATGACGCTGCATATCGACCAGGCGCCGGATGACAAGCAGGTGCAGGCCGCGATGTATGGTCCGCTGGTGCTCGCCGTGCGGCAGGGGACTGAGGGCCTTACTACCTCGATGATCTATAGCGGCCCCGGCCCATGGGAGCCCGACCAGGGATATCCGATGCCGACGGTGAAGCTGCACCCTGCTGCCGCGCCGTCAGGAGATGCCGCGATCTGGTTTGAGCGTGTCGAAGGCTCGAAGCGCTATCCGCTGCAGTTCCGCTCCAAGGGAGATGGCCCCATCCATACCCTGGTACCGTTGAACCTCATCATGGATGAGCGTTACTCCGTCTACGTGCGCAATGAAGGTGTGGCTTAGCGAGTGCCGCGCAGCGCTCGCTGCGTTCTGAACAAGCGGACGTTGATTCCAGGCTCACGCAACGTCCCTGCTTGCGTGCAGATGGATGGCTGTCACTTTATGATGAAAGTTCATGCTTTTGTCCGAAAGACAATCCGGCACCGCTATGGACTATGCGCGAAGGGGTAGAGTCTTCTTCGGCATGAGCACGGCGAACAAGTAACGCAAGTTTAAGCCTCATAGCAGGAGCCCCATTGACCGCTTCCGAACGCTTCCATGAGATCCGCACCGGGTTTGAGAGCCCCTTCTGGATCGCCAATCTCAGCGAGATCTTCGAACGTCTGGCATACTATGCAGCGTTCGCGTCGCTCGCGCTCTACCTCCAGGGACAGCTCAATTTCTCTACGGAGCAGACCGGAACGCTGACGGGTATCTTTGGCGGGATGGTGTGGTTTATGGCCATCTTCGGGGGAGCCGCAGCCGATCGACTCGGCTTCCGCCGCTCCCTTTCGATTGCGTATCTCATTCTTACCGCCGCCTATTTTCTGGTGGGTTCGATTGGGGCTTCGTGGCTCGCGCCGGTGCGCCACGTCGGTGCCCCTGGGACTATTTGTCGGCTGCATCCTGATCCTTCCCGCACTGGGAGTCTCGCTGGTAAAGCCCTGCGTGGTGGGAACGACGGCCCGAGCCTCCAAGGAGAATGTTCGCTCCATCGGCTACTCCATCTATTACACGATGGTGAACGTTGGCGGAGCCGCGGGCCCTTATTTCGCCTCCTGGAGCCATCGTCATCTCGGGATTGCGAATGTCTATCGCGTGGCCGCGCTCAGTGTCTTCGCGATGTTCTTCCTGATACTTCTCTTCTTCAAAGAACCACGCAAAGCGGGGAACGAACCAGTACCGTCGCTCGCAACCGTGGCAAGAAACTTCTGTGTCGTGCTCGGCAACTACAAACTGGTGCTGCCCGTAGTCCTGGTCGCGTTGTTGCTGCGCATCGGCCTCTGGATCTATCCCAGCTACAACGCGCCCTGGTGGCTATGGCTCGGGCTCCTCGCCCTCATGATGGCTGGATTCAGCCGCTTCATGTGGTTCCTGGCGCTCTTCAGCGGCTACTATATCGTCTTCTGGCAGATGTACATCAGCCTCCCGGTCTACCTTCACGGCTATGTGAGCGCGGGCGCGGACGTTGAGATGGTCCTGATCACCGAAGGCCTGACGGTGATCTGCCTGACCCTCGTCATGAATTATCTGACCCGGAAGATCCCCGCATTTCATGCCGTCATTCTTGGCACGGTCATCAGCTCCGTTGCCTGGCTGATTCTCGCATTTCATCCGACGGTTGGGAGCGCTGTGCTCTCGCTCTTCGTGATGGCGCTGGGTGAGATCATTCAGGCGCCGCGCTACTACGAATACATCTCGGAGCTCGCCCCTCCAGGACAACAGGGAACGTATATGGGCTTCGCCTTCCTGCCGATCGGAATCGGTTCGCTGGTCGGCGGCTGGTTCGGGGGCAGGCTGCTTCACCACTTCGGAGAGGTGGTGCATCAGCCGGCGCGGATCTGGTGGAGCGTTACGGCCGTTGGCCTCGCAACCGCCGCTCTGCTTTGGATCTACGACAAGACCGTGCGGAGAGCTCGCCCCGTTCGCCAATAGGGACGAGAGAACACGCACAGGCGGGTCACTGATTACGCCACGCTGGAGGGAGATGCGGGCATCGTTCTTCAGGGGGAATAGCTTGTCGACCACTGCGCGTTCGGCAGCTGGCGCTACCAGCTTCCGCGCTCGCCAAAGATGTCGATGACATGGCCCAGGCGCTCGGAGCCCTTCTGCCAGTTCGTCTGCAGACGGCGCTCGACGGCATTGGCATCTCCGGCAACGATGCCTTCGATGATGGCCTCGTGCTCCTTCACGGAAGTATGCAGGTCCTTGATGATCGAGCTCGCATACAGGCGCCAGTATCGCTCGGTCTGGGGCTCGATCGCGTTATGCAGCGTTGAAAGCCGTGCGCCGGCCCCGGCCTTGATGACCAGGCGATGGAAGTTCCGGTCCAGATCGAAGATGTCGCCGGCATGCCCGCCGCGGCCCTCGGCGATGTTGCGCAGGCTCTCGTTGATGGCGGTGAGTTCCCTGGCAAGGGCCACGCGTTTTGGCTCCTCCATCTGCGCCGCACCGCGTCCCGCGATCCCTTCGATGCGGCCAATGATCAGGTAAAGCTCGTTGGCATCTTCCTTCGTGAGCGGGGCGACGATCATCCGCGACTTGCTGACCTGCCGGTGCTCCAGCACATATCCCTCGCGTTGCAGCCAGTGAATGGCTCCGCGGACAGGCGTTCGGCTCATGTTCAATCGCTCCGCCAGATCGGCTTCGACGATCCATGTTCCCGGAGACATCTTTCCGTGGACGATGAGCTCGCGAATCTCCTGAAACGCGGTCAACAGGCTCGTCCCATGCTCTGCCTTGTCGCGCTTGTGGCCCGATGCCGAAGAGCGGGCGCGCCGCTTGAGCTGATTGTCCTGCGCTGGATTGGCTTGCGTCTTCGTTTTCAATGCTTTCCTCCCCACCCACTTTAGCGCATTCGTGAACTCTCTGGCGCAGGTTTGTTGGTGCGAGAATGTATGCACAATCGTTTACAATGATGTATATGATCCCGCCAGTCCCAGCTTTTCATCGCTTGCAGATCGTTGATTCGCATACTGCCGGAGAACCAACCCGCGTTGTCGTCGATGGCGGGCCCGATCTCGGAGAGGGTGACCTTCAGCATCGACTGCGGCGGCTCCGCGAGAGCCACGACAGCTTCCGCACACGGGTAATCGCCGAACCCCGCGGATCCGAGGTCATCGTCGGTGCTCTGCTGTGCGATCCTGTTGATCCTCTTCACGCCACAGGCGTCCTCTTCTTCAATGACGTTGGCTATCTTGGAATGTGTGGGCATGGGACCATCGGTGTCGTGACCACGCTGGCGCATCTGGGGCGCATCGGCCCGGGTGAGCATGTGATTGAAACGCCGGTCGGCATCGTTCGTACGGAGTTGCACGCGGACGGCAGTGTCTCGGTGAAGAATATTCCCAGCTATCGCTATCGCGCGGCGGTCCCGGTCGATGTCCCCGGGTACGGTCGTTTCACAGGGGATATTGCCTGGAGCGGGAACTGGTTTTTTCTCGTCGGGCAGCACGCTTACGATCTGGTGCCCGGCAATCGGGCACAACTTCTCGCCGTCACCGCTGCGATCCGCTTCGCGCTTTCCGCTAGCGGCATCACCGGAGAAGATGGCGCGTGGATCGACCATGTCGAACTCTTCTCAGCGCCGGCCGACCCCGCGAACTCCAGCCGCAACTTTGTTCTTTGCCCCGGAGCGTCGTTCGACCGCTCGCCCTGCGGCACCGGCACCAGCGCGAAGATGGCTTGCTTATATGCTGACGGCAAACTGCTGCCCGCACAGTCCTGGCGCCAGGAAGGCATCCTCGGAACGGTCTTCGTCGGCTCGGTGGAACCAGCGGTCAACGGGCAAAGCTCACGCGATCGCAAGGCCGTTCTCCCGACCATTACCGGCCGTGCCTGGATCACGGCGGAGTCGACGCTGCTCTTCGATCCGACCGACCCATTTCAGGAGGGAATCGCGTTCTAATGCCAGGCGCCGCGCCCACGTTTGACGTGATGATCCTCGGTGCAGGCATCGTGGGCTGCGCCTGCGCCCGCGAGTGCGCACAGGCTGGACTCCGGGTCGCGATCGTCGAAGCCAGCGTCATCGCAGGGGGAGCCACCGCCGCCGGCATGGGACATCTCGTCGTCCTGGACGACTCTCCCGCGCAGCTTGCGCTCACCAGTTATTCGCGCTCCCTTTGGAAAGAGCTGGCGCCTCAGCTTCCTCCATCGACCGAGTACGAAACCGCCGGCACAGTTTGGGTTGCAGCCGACGCGGAGGAGATGAGTGGGGTCCACACCAAGAACAAGCTCTATGCCAGCGCGGGTGTGGAGTCCATCGTGCTCGACGCTCACGATCTCTCGCGCGCTGAGCCGAATCTGCGTCCTGGCCTCGCCGGAGGTCTCCTGGTTCCTGACGATGCCGTCATCTATCCGCCCTCCGCAGCCGCGTTCTTTCTGGACGAAGCCCGGCGCGCCGGAGCCGTCCTGCTGCAGGGGCACGCCGCAATCAGCGCAGGAAATGGAACGGTCCTTCTCGGCAACGGACAACGGTACAGTGTGGCGAAGATCGTGTTGGCCACCGGCGCGGACGCTGCTCTGATCCCCTCGTTCAAGCTTCAGAAGCGCAAGGGCCATCTCCTGATCACCGACCGCTATCCCGGCTTCATCCGCCACCAGTTGGTCGAGCTTGGCTATCTCAGGAGTGCGCATACGCTCACCGAAGATTCGGTCGCCTTCAACATTCAACCCCGCCAGACGGGACAGCTCCTCATCGGCTCCTCGCGCCAGTTTGGCAGCGAAGACTCCGCGATCGAGGACAGCATCCTTCGCCGCATGCTCGCCCGCGCCTGCGAGTATATGCCGGCACTGGGAGGCGTCTCGGGCATTCGTGCATGGACCGGATTCCGCGCCTCCACTCCGGACAAGCTGCCGCTGATTGGCCCAACCGCAGACTCCAGCGTATGGCTCGCGGTTGGATTTGAAGGCCTCGGCATCACCAATGCGCCGGCAGCTGCGCGCCTGTTGCTGGACCACCTCCTCGGCCGCCCGTCAGCGATCGATCCTTCGCCGTACCTGCCGGAGCGCTTGGCATCCATGGAGGCCGCGCATGTCTGAGCACGCCCTCGTCACCGTCTGGATCAACGGCACGGCCTGTAGGGTGCGCGCAGGTTCCGTCGTCAGCGCGGCCATGCTCGCCGTCGGCGCAGCGTGCAGAACCTCCGTCTCCGGAGAGCCGCGCACCGCACTCTGCGGCATGGGCATCTGCTTTGAGTGCCGCGCCATCGTGGATGGAATCGCCCACCAGCGCACATGCCAACTATTGTGCCGCGAAGGTATGCGCGTGGAGACTGAGCGATGACTGCGCATCGGCACGCAGAGGTACTGGTCGTTGGCGCTGGGCCCGCCGGCATCTCCGCCGCCACCGCGGCCGCGACGCATGGCCGCAAGGTCATCGTGCTGGACGACAATCCCAGCGATGGCGGTCAGATCTGGCGTCAGGGGACCGCGTCCGGTGGCACTGAAACAGATGCCGTCAAAGCGAGGACGCGCACTGAGTTCATCAACTCGGGCGCAGAGTTGCTCGCCGGCCGCCGTGTCGTGCATGCGCCGCGGCCCGGCCTCTTCACCACCATCCTGGATACGCCTCTCGGCGCGGTGCAGGAGACCTTCGCCTGGGACCGCCTGATTCTTGCCACCGGCGCGCGCGAACGCTTCCTTCCGTTCCCCGGCTGGACGTTGCCCGGAGTCTTTGGTGCCGGCGGCCTGCAGGCATTGGTCAAAGGCGGCTACTCTGTCGCGGGCAAGCGCATCGTGGTCGCTGGCACCGGACCGCTCCTGCTGGCAGTCGCCGCCTATCTTCAGCACGCCGGCGCGCATATCTCATGCATTGCGGAACAGGCAGCGCTCCGCCAGCTGCTCCCCTTTGCCGCCGGATTAGCATCGCATCCGTCCAAGCTGCTGCAGGGAATCCGCTATCGCGCAGCCCTCGGGTCCGTCCCTTACCGCATCGGTTGGTGGCCGTTCGCCGTCGAGAAAGATGGCTCCAGCCTGACCGTTCAACTGACCAACGGAACGCAAGTCCTGTCCGAGACCTGCGACGCGCTCGCCTGCGGCTTTCATCTGGTCCCTAACACGGAGCTGGCCGAACTGCTCGGCTGCGCTTTGAATGTTGACGTGGTTGAGGTGAACGACCAGCAACAGACATCCGTGCCCAACATCTTCTGCGCCGGCGAGCCAACCGGCATCGCCGGCCTCGACGCAGCGCTGGTGCAGGGCGAGATCGCCGGTCTGGTCGCGGCTGGCCAGCAGCAAGAGGTCCCCGCGCTGCACCAGCGTCGCGCCAAAGAGCAAGCCTTCGCCCAGAGCATGACCACTGCCTTTCAGCTGCGTCCCGAGCTGCGAGCCTTGTGCGCCCCCGACACCATCGTCTGCCGCTGCGAGGACGTCCCCTTCGCGCGACTCGCCGGCCACACCTCGTGGACCGAAGCCAAACTGCAAACCCGGTGCGGCATGGGGCCCTGCCAGGGACGAGTCTGCGGCCCCTCCGTCCGCGCACTCTTTGGCTGGCATCCCACCTCCGTCCGCCCACCCATCTTTCCCATGCCGGTCAGCGCCTTCGGCACCAACGTCATTCCGTCCGCAGTAGACAAGTCCATCGATCAGGAGACACCATGAACTGGTTTGGAGTCATGCCCGCCATCACCACGCCCTTCGACCGCAAGCTCGCCGTCGATCATGCCTTCCTCACGCGGCACGCCACCTGGCTGCTGGATAACGGCTGCACCGGCCTCGTCATGCTGGGCTCGCTGGGCGAAGGTGCAACCCTCGAGCACGCCGAGAAGATCGCCATCCTCGAGACGGCCGTGCAGGCTTCGGCAAAGAAGAAGACTCCGGTGGTCGCCGCCATCTCCGCGCTCTCTACCGCCCATGCGGTCGAGCTCGCGCGCGAAGCCGAGCAGGCCGGCTGCGATGGCCTGATGGTCCTCCCGCCCTATGTCTACAGCTCCGATTGGCGCGAGATGAAGCAGCATGTCGCCACGGTGATTGCTGCGACCAAGCTGCCCTGCATGCTCTACAACAATCCCGTCGCCTACAAGACCGACTTCCTCCCCGTGCAGATCAAAGAGCTCGCCGCCGAGCACGAGAACCTGCAGGCCGTGAAGGAATCGAGCGCCGATGTGCGCCGCGTGGCGGGATTCGCGAGGTGCTCGGCGATCGCCTCGCTATCTTTGTCGGCGTCGACGACCTGCTCGTCGAAGGCGTCAACGCCGGAGCGAAAGGCTGGATCGCGGGCCTGGTCAACGCCTTCCCGGCCGAGTCCGTCGAGCTCTTCAACCTGGCTCGCGCAGGCCGTCACCAGCAGGCCTTTGAGCTCTACCGCTGGTTCCTTCCACTCCTGCGCATGGACACCGTACCGAAATTCGTTCAACTGATTAAGTGGGTGCAGGGTGAGACCGGAACCGGTTCTGCCACCGTGCGTGCTCCGCGTCTGGGGCTGCACGGAGCGGAACTCGCCGAAGCACAGCAGGTGCTGAAGACCGCGCTCGCCAACCGCCCAGTCGTTCACTCCACCCCGTTTCGCTCGTTACTGGAGGCATAGATCATGAGCATCGAAGCACCGGCAAAGCCAGAATTATCGGGAAGGTCAATCGTAGCGGGCAAGCTCGCCGAAGCCAGCGGCAACACATTCCACGCCTGGCATCCCGTAGACGGTCGCGCCCTCGAACCACTCTTCTTCTCCGCGACCAGCGAGGATGTCGACCGCGCCGTCTCCGCGGCCACCGACGCCTTTCTCTCCTTTGCCGCGACCTCCGGCGAGGAGCGAGCCCTGCTTCTGCGCAGCATCGCGGACGGCATCGACGCCTCCTCCTCCGCGATCATTGCGCAGGCCCACCTCGAAACCGCGCTGCCGCTGCCTCGGCTGACCGGCGAAGTCGCTCGCACCAGCAACCAGTTACGGCTCTTCGCGAACGTCGTCGAAGAAGGCTCCTGGGTGATGGCGCGCATCGACACCGCGGACCCCGCGCGCACGCCTCCCAAACCCGACATCCGCTCCATGCTGCGGCCGCTCGGCCCGGTCGCCGTCTTCGGCGCCAGCAACTTCCCGCTCGCCTTCTCTGTTGCCGGCGGCGACACCGCCTCGGCCCTCGCCGCAGGCAATCCCGTCGTCGTCAAAGCCCATCCCGCGCATCCCGGCACCAGCGAACTCGTTGGCCGCATCGTCCAGTCGGCCGTGCAGGCGAGCGGCCTTCCCGCCGGTGTCTTCTCGCTGCTCTTCGATGGAGGATACGAGGTCGGCGCCGCGCTCGTGCAACATCCCGGCATCCGCGCCGTGGGCTTCACTGGCTCGCTCCGCGGAGGCCGCGCGCTCATGGACCTCGCCGCCGCGCGCCCCGATCCTATTCCCGTCTACGCGGAGATGGGAAGCACCAATCCTGTCTTCATTCTTCCCGGAGCGCTGCAGGAACGTGGCGAGCAGATCGCCGAAGGCCTGCATGGATCCTTCACCCTCGGCGGCGGCCAGATGTGCACCAAGCCCGGCGTGGTCTTCGCTGGCTCACAGCATTCCACCGCCTTCACGGAACGCCTACGGACAGCGACGCAGGCCGGGCCGGCCTTCTCGCTTCTCACCGGCGGCATCGCCTCCAACTTCAAGCGCGAGGTCGCTCACCGCGAGTCTCTGCAAACCGCCGTGGGTGCAGCTGCGAGCGCTGGCTTCTCCGCGCAGCCCATCCTGCTCGAGACCACCGCAGAAACATTCTTCTCCGACCCATCGCTCGCGGAGGAGGTCTTCGGACCAACCACGCTCCTGGTGCATACCAGCACGCCCGAGCAGCTGCTCCGCGCCGCCCATGAGCTGCAGGGCCATCTCACGGCGTCCGTCATCGGGACCGAGCAGGACCTGGAGCAGAACCATGAGTTGTTGCGCGTTCTCGAATCGAAGGTAGGCCGCCTGATCTTCAACGGCTTTCCGACCGGCGTAGAAGTCTGCCACGCGATGGTGCATGGCGGCCCCTATCCCGCAACCTCCGACGGCCGCTCCACCTCCGTTGGCAGCCAGGCCATCTTCCGCTTCGCGCGCCCCGTGGCCTACCAGGGCCTGCCGCAATCCGCGCTTCATCCAGCCCTGCAGAACGCGAACCCGCTCGGCATCCTCAGGCTCTGGAACGGTGCATGGAGCTCCGAAGCGAAGGCTTAACTTTGCAAGGGTCTGCGATCAGCTGCTGGACGCAGGCCCTTGCCGCGCAGAACGACGCGGACAACAATCGCAATGACGCTCAGCAGGCAGGCAATCTCCACAAACACCTTGCCTCCATCGAGCAGGTCCGGCTTGCCGTCCTTCAGATTCGGATCGGTAAGAATGCTGTGCAGAAATACCAACACCACGGCAGGGAATGCCAGCGTGTGCAACTTGCGCCACAGGGGCCGGGCCATGCGATGGCGCAGCAGGGAAGACCCCAGCACCACCACCAGCAGGTACAGCGCGCCCGCGCCCGCGCAGTTCAACTTCGGCTGCAGCGGCGAGTGCAGCGGCCACACCAGGTCCAGCACCCGGAATCGGGGAGTGTGCTGGAACAGCAGCACCACCGGATGCGTCAGCATGAACACAACGGTCGCGTAGGCCGACCACTGGTGAAGCTGAAAGAGATTCACATGACGATGCGGCCAGAACCTTTGTGGGCTATAGCGCAGCGAGATCAGCAATCCCAGCCAAAGAGTCAACGTTGCAAACCCCGTAGCGGCCAAACCAAGATACGAGCACAGATCAAGTACGCTTATCGCCACCGTCCAACGAGACTCCGTTTCTATACGTTGCCAAAGCAACGGCGAAACCTCGCCGCGGTCCTGGGTCTTCTCAGTCTATGGCAGAATCCCGCCGCGCTCGCAGAGCGAAAGATTCGCAGGCACAAGTCCATTGAAAACAACCGGATGATGATTGCATCTCGCGCTCGCAAACGATCTGCGCGGCAGCCCCATTTGCGGGCCGTATACCTTTATCCTGCACAGGCTTTACTATGGATCCCGAACTAAAGCGCTTTATGGAGTAAACATGCATCTTTCTAGAGAATCCTTGCGTCGATACGAAGCCTTTCTCCTGGTTGGCTTCCTATCCTTTGGCTCCGCATGCGCGCAGGACAAGCCTTCCTCACCGGCACCCGTGACCTTCACCGCCGCGCAGGATCACCAGAACATGATGGCCCAGCTTGGCATCAAAGCTTTGCGGCCCGGACCCAGTGGCAACGAAAAGGCACCGGATCACGCAAACTATGACGAGACCAAGGCCAATCCGTACCCCGATCTTCCCGATGCGCTCACGCTGAACGACGGCAAGCCCGTCACGACTGCGAAAGAATGGTGGGATGTACGCCGCCCCCAAATCGTCAACGCCTTTGAAGAAAATGTGTATGGCCGACTCCCCAAAGCACATACCCCCGGTTCAATGGGAGCTTGTCGCAACCGACAAGGAGATCCTCGGTGGTCATCCCGTGATTGCCAGGGAGTTGGTGGGCCACGTGGACAACTCCTCGTACCCACAGATCTCCGTCAACATCCGCATGACGCTGGTCGTTCCTGCCGATGCACATGGCCCGGTGCCCGTCCTCATGATGTTTGGCCGAGCCGGTTTTCCGGCACCCAACGAGCCGTCGGCTGACGACTTCGCGCGCATCAACGCCGCCGAGAAGGCGCTGCTCATCCAACAAGACCCATCCCTGCAAGAAGTCTTCGCGCAACACCCGGCGTGGGAGCCCGAGCATCCCGCACCGTTTGAGTTTCCCCAATTCAACGCCGACGGAGATCCGCCTAACACCTGGGAACTCATCGCAGCAGGCTGGGGCTTTGTCAGCATCGATCCGCAGAGCATTCAAGCCGACAACGGAGCCGGCCTCACGCGGGGAATCATCGGTCTCGTCAACCATGGGCAGCCGCGCACTCCCGATCAGTGGGGCTCGCTGCGCGCCTGGGCATGGGGCGCCGGCCGCGGCCTGGATTACCTCATGACCGATCCAGCCGTCGATGCAAAACATATTGGCATGGAGGGCGTCTCCCGCTATGGCAAGGCCGCGCTCGTCACCATGGCCTTCGACCAACGATTCGCCATGGTGCTCGTCGGATCATCTGGCAAGGGTGGCGCCACGCCGTTGCGCCGCAACTTCGGCGAGGCCGTCGAGAGCCTTGCATCGGACGGAGAATACCACTGGATGGCCGGCAACTTCCTGAAGTACGCTGCCTCCGATGCAACATTCGGAAGCAAGAATCCAGGAGATCTCCCCGTCGATTCCAATGAGCTCATTGCGCTGTGCGCTCCTCGCCTCACGTTTATCAGCTACGGCATCCCCGAGAAGGGCGACGCGCAATGGCTCGACCAGCGAGGAAGCTACATGGCAACCGTCGCGGCAAGCCCGGCCTTCAGGCTGCTCGGTGCGAAGGGTCTCGGCGTTCAGGAGGACTATCACACCGCGAAGATGCCCCCGGTCAACGATGGCCTGTTAGACGGGCAACTCGCGTGGCGTCAGGACGATGGCGGCCACACCGACGCGCCCAACATGAAATATTTCATCCAGTGGGTCGATACGTTCATTGGCTACCCTTCGACTCCATCGCAAAAATAGAGGGCCTTCTACAGCGACAACGCGTAAGCCATCCTGTCGTGCTCAGGCAACGTAGTTCTCTAACGTCCCAATGCCGTCGATGGCAATGCGAATCCTGTCGCCGGCAGCCAGCGTAAAGTCATCGGACGGAACGATACCGGTCCCCGTCATCAGGAACGCTCCCTGGGGAAAGCTGTTATCGCGGTAGAGAAATTCCACCAGTTGCCGGGGATCGCGTTTGAGCCCGGCAAGCGTTGTGCTCGCGCCAAATGCGGTCTTGCCGTCACGCTCGATCTCGAGATGGATGCCAGTCGCGGAGCCCAGCGGCTCCTCTGCCAGCAGGATGCAGGGCCCCAACGCGCAGCTGCCGTCATAGACCTTCGCCTGCGGAAGATAGAGAGGATTCTCTCCCTCAATATCGCGTGAGCTCATATCGTTGCCGATCGTGTAGCCAACGATCGACCCCTGCGGATCGATCACCAGCGTCAGCTCCGGCTCAGGCACCGACCACTTCGCATCCGACCGAATCCGCACAGCGCCTCCATGCGCAACCACGCGGCGCCCGGTTGCCTTGAAGAACAGCTCCGGCCGCTCCGCCGCATACACGCGATCGTAGAAGTCGCCGCCACCAGCGTCCTTGCTCTCGTCCATCCGCGCGTTGCGGCTGCGGTAATACGTCACCCCTGCGGCCCACACCTCCTGGCTAACGGCAGGTGCGAGTATCGTCCCCGCATCGAAGTTCGCGGCGACACCCTTATCCACTGCAGCGCGCGTCGTCCCATGCAGATCGGTGCTGGACAGAAGCTCGTCCCAATCCGCCAGTTCGACCAGGTAGAACTTTCCATGCTCCTCAACAAATGCTCCGCGTGACGTCCGATAGAGTTTCACGTTCTCATCCTTTCGTTGATTCTTCCAATGGATCTCTTGCATCGAGCCTCACCGGCTGCTCCACGTGCTAGTTGAGCGATCACGGCGTCCGCATCATAGACGCACCCGCCCCACACGCCGCCGCTGGCGTGCACCAATGCCGCCCACAACCGTGTGTCATCCGGCAGGGAAGGATGCGGCGCCAGATCACCCCTCGGAGCTCGTTCCGCGAGACGACGTGTACCTTCCTCACGACTGAAGCGCTCAACCCCTTCGCCAACCAGGTTCACACTCCCATGCAAAGCAGCGCGATCAATCACAATCTCGATGGTGTCTCCATCGCGCACCCGGCCAATCGGGCCGCCGGCGAGCGCCTCCGGCGAGATATGCCCAATGCATGCGCCGGTCGAGACGCCGCTGAAGCGAGCATCGGTGAGAACCGCGACGTGCCTGCAGAAGGGAAGACTCTTCAGCGCCGAAGTGATCTGATAGATCTCCTGCATGCCCGCTCCAGCCGGACCGCCGCAGATCAGAACCAGCACGTCTCCATGAGAGACCTCACCTCTCTTGATCGCCGCGATCGCTGTCTCTTCGGTGAGGAATACCCGCGCCGGCCCCACATGACGATAGACATTGTTGTCATCGATCAGCGAAGGATCGATCGCCGTGCTCTTGATGACGCTGCCTTCCGGAGCAAGATTCCCGACAGGGAAGCAGACGGTGGGCGTCAAGCCTCGGGCACGTGCGCGATCGGGTGACAGGATCACCTCGTCCGCATCGACTCCATCGAGCGCCTTGAGCTGTCGACGCAACGCCGTTCGCCGTTCACTCTGCTCCCACCAGTTCAGGTTCTCGTCCAGTGTCTCCCCCGTCACTGTCCGCACACTGCAATCCAGAAGGCCCGCGCGGCGCAGGTGCAGCATCACCTCGGGAACTCCGCCTGCGAGAAAGACCTGCACCGTCGCGAAGTGATTGGGTCCATTCGGCAGGGCATCGACGATGCGGGGAATCGCTCGATTGACGGCGGTCCAGTCCGCAGCCGACGGCCTCCGCAATCCAGCCGCATGGGCGATCGCCGGAACATGCAGCAGCAGATTGGTCGACCCACCAAACGCCGCGTGCAGCACCATCGCGTTCTGTATCGCCGCGTCGGTCACAACATCCCTGGTGCCAATGCCAAGCTGCATCATGCGCAGCATCGCACGAGCCGAACGGGTCGCTGCGTCCAGCCAGATCGGCTGACCCGACGGCGCCAGCGCGGCATGCGGCAGCGACAGTCCCAGCGCCTCCGCAACCACCTGCGAGGTCGCCGCCGTGCCCAGAAACTGGCACCCGCCTCCGGGCGTTGCACACGCGCGACACCCAACCTCAGCCGCGTAGTCCAAGGTGATCTGCGACTGCGCAAAGCGCGCGCCGATGGTCTGCACCTTGCCCGCGTCTTCGCCGTCTTCCGGAAGCAGCGTCACCCCGCCGGGAACCAGGATGCTCGGCAGCGTGCCGGACGATGCAAGCGCCATCATCATCGCCGGCAGCCCCTTATCGCACGTCGCGATGCCGATCACGCCCCTCCGCGTCGGCAGGGAACGCATCAACCTGCGCAGAACCATAGCCGCGTCATTGCGGTAGGGCAGAGAATCAAACATGCCCACCGTACCCTGCGTGCGCCCATCGCAGGGGTCCGTGCAGGCACCGGCAAACGGCACCGCGTGCAGGTTGCGAAGTTCGCGCGCCGCCTCTGCAACGAGTAGCCCAACCTCCCAGTGGCCCGTGTGAAACCCGAGCGCTATCGGCGTCCCGTCCTGCGCCCGCATGTCCACCATGCGTGCTGAGGATCAGGAACTCGGGATCCAGCATCCGCGCTGTCTCCCAACCCATCCCCGCATTCTGACTCAGCCCGAATAGATTTCCGGAGGGCTGCGTCAGCAGCATCTCCGCTGTAATCGGAAGTGCGCCCTCGGGACCACGCGCATGAGTCTTCGTCTCGTGAAAGACCGATGCCTCGCTCTCCAGCACGTCGGCCACCGCGATCGGTTGTGAATGACGGTTTGCTCATGCCTGCTTCCATGTCTCTGTGAAGAGTAGCATCGCGTGCTCGCGGCGTGCTCGCGCACCAACAACGTCAATCCCGCAGACAGCATCAATCGCAAGCGACATCAGCAGGTAGCCCGCCTGCGCGTTGCCCTGTGATCGTCTGGAGCAAGCCCACGAGGTAGCTGCCGAAGAAGCCACCCAGCGCGCCGCAACTGTTGATCATCGCCATCACTTCCGCTGTCACGCTGGCGTGGCACCCGATCCGGCACCATCGCGAAAAATGGTCCATAGGGGGCGTACATGCATCCGCCGGCAATCACCAGGCAGACGAACGCGAGCAGGAAGCTTCGCTGCGGCGAACAGAAACGAGCCGAAGAGTGCGACGCCAGCGATCAGCAGGAACGGCCACACGATCGATCGCCGCCGCATGCGTCCTGTCCGCGACGTGCCCTGCCACGAACATCAGGAGGATGGCGACAAGGTAGGGAATCGCTGAGAGCAAACCGGTGCTCGTCATCGACACCGCTGCACCTTGCTTCACAATCGTCGGCAACCACAAACGAACCCATAGACGCCGAGGCTCCAGCAAAAGTACTGGGCCGAAAGCAGCAGGATGTCGCCTCGGAATAAAACGCTGCGCAAATCTCGCTACAGGCTCTTTGACGATCTGTTCTTCAGCGATGCGGCGTTCGAGTGCCAACGCCGTCTCGCGCTGAAAGCCACGTCACCTCCGACGGCCGATCGCGCACAAACGCGATCCACCCAAACGCCCAAAGAATCGCTGGCAATCCCTCCACGATGAAGGTCCTCTGCCAGCCCAACCGTTCGATAAGGTATCCCGTAATCGTCGACATCCAAAGCACGGTGACGGGATTGCCCAGCATCAGCAGCGTGTTGGCACGCGCGCGCTCGGAGCGCGTAAACCAGCGCGTGAGCAGGTGCAGCATGACCGGGAAGATCAGACTCTCGGCAACCCCGAGCAGAAATCGGTCGAGCGCGAGCAGCCAGAACGTTCGAATCACACCGGTGAGCGCAGCAAAGTTGCCCCAGGCCACCAGCGTCGCAAAGACCACGCTTGCTGACGCTATACTTTCTCGCCAGCATGGCGCCCGGAATCTGGAACGCGAAGTACCCGAGGAAGAATAGGCCGGCAAGCAGCGACGATTCCTTGCCACCGATGTGCAGCGTGGCTCCCAGTCCCGCGGCAACACCGAACCCGAAGTTGGCGCGGTCCACGTACGCCAGGCTATAGGTGATGAAGATCGCCGGCATCAGATAGAGCCAGCGCTTCTGCGCGTCCGCTCCGACCTTCTCCTCGACAGACTCCCTCGATCGATTGCATCTCGTTCATAGAGTCCTGGGCGCGCATCCTGTCGGGGAGTGGTTTCGGCTTCCTGGGTCCTGGCGGTCATCGTTGATCCGATGGAGTGATTCTCTCATTTGGCAGCTGACCATCGTCGCGCAGCAACCTTGAGGGGAGTCGCGCAGAAGGTTCCCGCCGGTCGAGACCCTTAGGCGGCAGCGTGCCCAAAATCGGGATCGACCCGATGGGGTTCGACGAAAGCCGTGACGATCTACTAAATCGGTTTCTATCAGGCAATTGTCGCGCTCCTCCGCGGCCTTCTTCACGCTGAGCAGACCCCCTTGTGGAGCCCCGAATCGCTCACAATCAAGGGATTCACAGGCTTCTCAAAAATAGATTGACAACTCTATTGCAGGGTCTGTAAAGAATAGGGCGGCATTAAATCGCATTAATCAGTGCAAATGAGATCGGTTCTAGTTTTCACATAGTGGAGCGTTAGAAGTTGTATGAATTTCGGAGGTGGTATGCAAAGTAATCGAAGGAATGCGGGGCAAGGCACGATCCACGTGCTGAACGCTCCAGCCAGCAACTCGAAGGCAAGCGTTCATATCCACAAGTGGCTTAGCGTCGGAGCAGGGCTGACTCGCCATGATGCTCCTGTTATTGGCAATGCCGGCGCTGCACGCGCAGACGACAGCGCAGATTTCCGGCCTCGTGACCGACACCACCGGAGCCGTGATCCCGGGAGCCACCGTCACCCTGGTCAATGAGGCCACGCAGGATACGCGCGTTGTCAAGTCAAACGGCGACGGGCTCTACTCTTTCCCGGCCTTGCTGCCGTCCTCGTACACCATCAAGGTCACGGCAAAGGGCTTTCGAACCCAAGAACCTAACCGGCCTTGTCCTGCACGCCGGCGACGAGCGCGCGGTTCCCGCGTTTGCCCTCGCCGATCGGATCGGAGACGCAGACCGTAACCGTTCAAGCGGCCGGCGAGATGATCCCGGAAGATAACGGCGAACGTTCCGACGTTCTCTCCTCCAAAGACATCGATAACCTTGCCCTCGAAGGCCGCGACACAACCGAACTGCTCAAGGTGCTTCCCGGCGCCACCACCGTGTCCGGCGGCCTCACCAAAACAAGCCGATCCTTCAACGATCTCAGCATCTCGGCCAACGAGAGCGCGATCGGTAACGGCATCAACATCAACGGCGTCCCCAACCGCGGCGGTACGGCACTCCTCTCCGACGGCGTCAGCGTCCTTGACCCGGGCGATAACGCAAGCTCTATCGGCATCATCAACCCGGAAATGACGGCCGAGGTCAGCGTGCAGACCTCGAACTTCGGCGCCTATGTGCAGAACGGCCCCGTGGTCGTCAGCGCCATCAGTAAGTCGGGAACATCCCACTACCATGGCGAAGGATACTTCGACGCTCGTAACGATATCCTGAACGCCAACGGCTGGTACCAGAATCACCAGGGCAGTTGCCAAGGCTGGCGCGCACTATTACTATCCTGGCGGCAACATCGGCGGCCCCGTTCCCTTCACGCGCAAGAAGGTCTTCATCTGGGGCGGCTATGAGCGCTTCCTCCAGAATCCCGGCAACGGAAACGTACTGCAGTCGTATATCCCCTCCCCTGAGATGTTGACGGGCGACTTCAGCACCGATAACGCCGATAACAACGTCCTGTGCCCCAATGGCTTCTCATCCACCGCCCAGGGCAACCTGGTGCAACAACCTGGCAGGGACGATCCTTGCCGGATGGCACCGCGATTACTCCCGGACGCAGGGACGACCGGCTCGATCATTCCTTCGCAGTATATCGATCCAGGCGCTAAGGCACTGGCCTCGTTCTGGCCCAAAGCCAACGCTAACCCGAACACCACGCCCGGCGGCTACAACTACGTGGCGCCCGTTCAAGCTCCGAACGACGGCTGGGTCTATCGCATCCGCATGGACTACAACCTGAACGACAGCAATAAGTTCTATATTTCCTACCAGCAGGCCTACAGCTCCACGCTCGCACAGGGCAATGGAGCTCACATCTACTGGACGCCCGGCAACTCGATCCCTGCTCCCGGCGGCGGATTGGTCGGCCAGGTCTTCACCAAGTCCATCTCCGGTCACTTTGTTCACACCTTCAACTCGTCCACCACCAACGAGTTCATCGCAGCCTGGGGCTTTGGCAGCTTCCCCTTCGGTCCTCCAAATCCGAATGCTGAGACCAAGAGCACGCTTGGCTATACCTACGGTTCCATCTTCAACGCTTCCACGCATGTTCCTGCCTACAGTTCGCGCTGGAAACTTCACCTTCCCCGACTTCTCGCAAGGCGATTGGTTTGAGCCCAACGGCTACTACCTCGTCCGCAAGGAAGTTCCCAGCTTCACGGATAACTTCACCAAGGTCTGGGGCGCGCACACCATCAAGGTCGGCGCCTACACCCAGAACACCGGCAACCTGCAGGGCAACGACGGCGTGAACCCGAACGGCGTGCATCAACAGCTTCAGCGGGCAACAGCCCAACATCATCACCGGCATCAACACCGGTTCACCCCAAAATCCGGATGCGAACTTCGTGATCGGCAACGTCACCGAGCTACACGGAGAGCAACTCGGCTCCGGTCAGCGATATGGCGTATCAGAATACGGCCGTCTACGTAGATGACTCCTGGAAGGTCAACAGGCGCCTGAACGTTGAAGCTGGGTGCCCGTATCGAGCATGTCGGTCACTGGTATGACCGGAGTGGCGTCGGTATGGCCGCCTTCTTCCCGGACCGCGTCTTCTCCGATTACTACTCTGGCAAATTCGATCCAGGCTTCTACTGGCATGCCATTGATCCCTCAGTCCCTCTGAGCGGACAGCCGAATCGCCTGGCGTTTGTCTCGCCTCGATTCGGTGTCTCCTACGATCCGTTTGGGAATGGCAAGACCGTTGTCCGCGGCGGCTGGGGCGTGTATCGCTTTGCTGGCCAGTACAACGACTACGCCGCTGCTCTGACCACCGCGCAGCACGTCGTCACCTACAGCCTGCCCGGACAGAAGAGCGTCTTGCTGAAGCAGATCTCCTCCCTTGCCGCACCTGCCTGCACAACCCCATATCCACCTTCTACACCTCGAATCCTATCCGGCTCAAGGATGCGGTATCACCGGTGGGCAGAGCGGATTGGATGCGTCCGATTACGGCGTGCCAATTACCTATGCCTGGAACCTCACCATCGATCACCGCTTCAAATGGAATACGCTTCTGGACGTTGCCTACGTCGGCAACACCAGCAGCCAGATTCTGGATGACGGCGAGACGATTCAGGGCAGCGGTTTCCCCAGCCTCGCGGATCAGAACAAGACCCCGATTGGTGCCTTCTTCAAGCCAGATCCGAAGACTGGCGTAACCTCGAATAATCCTGAGAACCTGGCCAAGCAAACCAATGGCACTCCCACCGGAAATTCCGCTGCGGACTACCATCCGTTCGGTTATGCGTACGGCACCAACCAGGTCATCAAGGCGGAGAGCAACCAGTACTCCAACTACAACGGCCTGCAGGCCGCCTATCTCAAGGAGACCGGCAAGCTGACCTTCGACTTCAACTTCACGTGGTCGAAGACGTTGGGAACCGTCTTGCAGGAGAACCCGTTCGTCGTCCGGGCCGGTAACTACGGCGCGGCTCCGATCGACCGCCCCTTCGTCTTCAACTCGTCCTACACCTACGCGGTCGGAGAGTTCCATCACGGAGATGCCATCGTTCGGCAGATTCTGAGTGGATGGACCATCTCTGGTATCTCCACCTGGCAGGCGGGCGGCAGCTTGCTGTCCGAACTCGGCAACAACGTTCCGAACTTCGGCCTGTCGGAGAGCTACACCAATCTGCCCGCCAACGCGACCGTACGCTGGGCATCACCAGTGGTCTCGGCACGGCTACCTACTACGGCACGGATGCGGCCCTGGCCATTCAGCCGGTGCTTACCTGCAATCCAAACAAGGGACTTGCGAAGTACCAGCGCCTCAACGTGAATTGCTTCTCCGCTCCCGCGCATCGGCGGGGTAGACCAGATCGGCCAGTTCGGCGGTCAGAAATATCCCTACATGAGCATGGGGTCGTACTTCGATAACGACCTGGCCCTCTACCGGACCGTCCACATCCACGGCTCGCAGAACGTTCAGTTCCGCGTTTCCGCGTTCGACTGGCTCAATCATGCCTTGCCGGACTTCAGCTCGGCCAACCAGGTCACCCTGCGGTATCTGGTCGACTACCCGAGCAAAACCATCACCCTCAACAAAGGAACCGATGCGAAAGGTGACGGCGGAACGTCGAGCACCTTCGGCTTCATGGATTCGAAGACCGGAACTCCCTACGAGCGCATCATCGAGCTCAACGTGAAGTACACGTTCTAATCCCTAACCTTGTGGCCGGGACGCATCTCCAGCGTCCCGGCCAAAGCTTTCAGAGGTGCAGGCCGGACGATCTGGCCAGCAAAGCACCCAATGTCGGTTCAGTGCCTCCATAACGGAAGGTGGCGTTCCCCAGCCACTTTCCTTTTTTTTGTCGCGTAAGATGGCTTAAGATCTGCAATTAGCCGTAGCAATGCATCAACTGTACCTGCACCGTTTTGCCTTTCGATCAATGCGACTCCCGCCATGGATTGGACTCACCCATGAACATCGTCAAGCTGAACTCGCCGACGCCTCCTGGGCTGGAGTCTGTTGTTCTCGCTGAGCGGGTCTCCCTTGCCGGCCCAGCAGGCGCCGGCGGCCAGCGGCCGGCCAGGGCGACATCCGTCCTGCAGCGCCGTTATGATGCCGCGCAGAAGTACCAGGCCGCGCACGACCTCGATCATGCCGCGCAGCAGTACCGGATCTTCATCGCCGACGCGCTGGGAGAGTTGGCGCTTGGCCGTGCTCATGCCGGCGAGTATGACAAGGCAGCGAACGACTTCGATACCGCGCTCAACCTCGTTCCGGACTTTCCAACCGATGCAGATTGAATACGCCCGCGTCGCGCTCGACAGCGGCAATCTCGATCATGCCAAGCTGCTCGCCTCGAGTGCGCATCCAAAACTATCCGAACAACGCCAAGGTCGCAGCCGATGCCCATGCGATTCTCGGCCGCGTCCTGCTCAAGACCAACGAAGATGCAAAGGCCAAGGATCAATTCGAAGCCGCCGTCGCGTCTGGATCCAACCTTTGAGAACGGTTATGAGCTCGCTGTCGCCGATCTCGATCTCGGAGACGGCAAGAGTGCAGCAAAGATCTTCTCCGAGATGTTGACCTCCTTCGGCGATACCGCCGCGATCCATATGTACTTTGGGCAAGCCTATGGCCGCTCGGATTTTCAGGACGACGCGGTCGCCGAGTTCCAAAAGGCGATCGCGAAAGACGACCGGCTCCCCGGTGTCCACTACTCCCTGGCCGCCGCCTATCTCTCCACCTCCGGAAGCTCCAAGTTGCCGGAGGCCGAACGAGAGCTGAAGACGAGAGATCGAGATCTCGCCCACCAACGCGGCGGCGTATGCAGCTCTCGGCCATCTGCTGGCGCAGCAGCATGACAATCCCGCCGCTCAAACCGAAGCCGAGAACGATCTGAAGCGCGCGACGGAGCTCGATCCGCAAAGCCCCGACGGCTTTCTCTATCTCGGACAGTTCTACGCCGACGCTCACAAGCTTCCCGAGGCCGAAGCCGCCCTGCGCCAGTCCATCGCGCTGACCAAAGATGTCTCGCGCAACGCGTATCAGGTCCAGAAGGCGCACTACCTCCTGGGTCGACTGCTCATGCAGACCGGCGAAGTGGACGAGGGCAAGAAGGAGATCGCCGCCTCGCAATCTCTGATGCAGCAGAACCTGCGGCATGACCAGAACCAGCTCTCCGATTATCTGCAGACCAAACAGAGCCTCGCAGGCCGCGTCAGCCATCGCGCCAGAGATGCCGATGACCGTCGAAGACAGAACCGTAGATCCCGCCGCCGCCCACCAGGTGGATGAACTCGAAAAGAACTTCGCGCCGCCGATCGCCGACAGCTACAACAATCTCGGCGCCATCGCCGGCAGCAAGAGCGACTACCGTTCCGCCTTGCAGTACTTCGAACAGGCCGCCGAGTGGAATCCCGCACTGCCGGGCCTCGACATCAACTGGGGACGAGCGGCGTTCGCAGCGGGTGCCTTCGCCGCAAGCCGTCGGTCCCCTCGATCACTATCTGCAGGCCACATCCCACAGACAAGGACATACGCGCGGAGTTGGGACTGAGCCAGTTTTCCGTGAAGGAGTATGCCGCAGCGCGCAAGACGCTGGAGCCTCTCGACGGAGACCACGAAGCGAAGCGCCGCAACTCCAGTATGCCTATGCGGTATCGCTGCATTCAGACAGGCGACCCAGCCAGCGGAGTCACCCGTCTGTTGACGCTCGAAAAGGCAAATCCAGGAGTCGGAGAAGTGCACCGCGCGCTCGGTGAAGCCTATGCGACGATGAAATCTCCCGGCGCAGCCGATGAACTCGAGACCGCGATTCGGCTCGATCCCACAGATGCCGAGGCGCATGTCGATCTTGCCCGGCTACGCTTGGCGCAGGGAAACACCAAGGCTGCGGTCACCCATCTGGAAGCCGCCGTGAAGCTGGAACCAGGTAACGTCGGCCTGCAGAAGGAGCTCGCGGACGATCAGCCGTTCACCGAGCCAGCACTAGACTCATCATGAATGTACGCGTCAGTGCTTCGCCGCTGCGGGACGTATCTTCTCGGCGGTCACCACGCCCTGACCTTCCAGCACCGAGTAGAAGTGATCCGCCGCGCAGATCTTTCAGCGTCTCCTTCTGACCCGGAAGGCCACGTGATCTCCACGCTATCCACCTTGTCGTGGCCGCCCAGGCCGAAGTGCAGCCGCAGATCATTCTGCGACAGGTAGCTGCCGCCGCTGAGCACCTCGCCACCTGCACCAGGTCGCCCGCCGTCACGCGCACGCGCGCATTCAGCGCCAGCCGATTGCTCTTCGTTCCTGCCAGCTCAAAGCTGATCCAGTGATTCTTCGGGCCACCCTCCGTGCGCAGAATCATCGGGCTGCCCTCAAGATTCTCCACCACCAGTTCCAGGTGTCCATCGTTGAAGAGATCGCCCACCGCCAGCCCGCGGCTCACCTGCGGAATCTGAATCGCCGGACCGACAAGATTGCTGATATTGCGAAACGATCCGTTGTGCTGATTGAGAAACAGCAGCTTGGGCTCTCGATACTTCGTCCCAATATCCTTGCGTGTCCACCTGCGGATACACATGCCCGTTCACCAGGAACAAATCAGGCCAGCCACTCATTATCCAGATCGAAAAACGCGTCACCCCAGCCAACATAAGGAGCCGTCGCAGTAACCAGTCCCGCCTGATCCGATACATCCGTGAAATTCAAATCGCCATCGTTACGGAACAGCGTCGTGTACTCCTCGCTGAAGTGTGTGATCGCAACCGAGAAGCGTCCCGCATGCAGATAATCTCCCAGCGCCACGCCCATATTCGCCTGCTCATAGCCATCTTTGTTTACCGCAATGCCGGACTGGATACGCCACGTCCGTAAACTTTCCGTTCCCATCATTCCGGTAGAGATAATTCGGCTCGCCATCATTCGCGACAAACAAATCGAGCTTGCCGTCGCCATTGAAATCCGACCACACCGACGTCAGCCCGAAGTACTTCTGCGCATCGTCCACGCCCGCCTGCTTCGAAACGTCGGTGAACGTGCCATCGCCGTTGTTGTGATAAAGATTGTCCGGCGAACCCGCCAGCCCGCGCGGTCCGCACTGCACTGGAATCTCGTGGTACATGCACGTCTTCTTCGATCCCAGCGTCGGCAGATCATTCAGATCGAGATCGACATAGTGCGGAACAAACAGATCCACATAGCCATCATTGTCATAGTCTCCGAAGGCCGCGCCCATCGCCCAGCCCGCATCGCTGCTCAAGCCCGACGCCTTGGTCACATCCGTAAACGTCCCATCCCCATTGTTCCGATACAGCACCACGCCGCCGAAGCATGAGACCAGCAGAGTCCGGCCAGCCATCGTTGTTATAGTCGCCCACCGTCGCGCCCATCGCCCAGCACGGATGCCCCACACCGGCCTTCTCGGTCACATCCGTAAAGGTGCCGTCATGGTTGTTATGGTAGAGCGCGCTCCGCGCCTTCGTGCCGGCCAGCGACATGTCCACGTCGGGCGCATTGGTGAAGAAGATATCCGGCCAGCCATCGCGGTCATAATCAATCAGCGCCACCCCGCCGCTCATCGACTCCACAATGTACTTCTTGTTCGGCGACGAAAGATGCGTGAAGTGAATCCCGGTCTTCGCCGTGATGTCCACCAGTTGCGGAAGATCGCTCGCAGGGGCCGCGCCGTTGTGGACAGGCGCGACCGGATGCACCGCCTGCTGCGCCGAGAGGGATTGCTGCAACGCCACGCCCAGGATGAGCGCTGCGGCCCACGTTCCCCAACGCAGCCACCCGCTCCTGCTTGCCCTTGGAAACATATGCGAACGGATCATCAGTCGCCGCTACTCTTTAGCGCGCTTCTTCAGGACGATGTTGAGCCGCTTGATCTTTTGATTCAGCGTCGAAAGCGGAATCCTGAAATACTCCGACGCCTCCGTCTGATTCCAGTTGCAGCGCTCCAGCCGGTCCGCGATGATCCGCCGCTCGATATCCTCGATCACATCGAACAGGGAAGCGTCCGGCTTCTGCTCCAGCAGAGCGGTCGAAAACGTATTGCCGCGCAACTGCGCCGGCAGCAGGTCCGGGGCTCAGCGTGGGTCCATTGGACAGCACCACGCCGCGCTCCATCGCATTCTCCAGCTCGCGCACGTTGCCCGGCCACTCGTAATCCATCATCAGCCGCAACGCCTCCGACGACAGCTCCGGCGGAGGAAAGCCGTTCTCTTCCGCGTAGAACTTCAGATAGTGATTCGCCAGCAGCGGAATATCTTCCTTGCGATTGCGCAGCGGCGGCAGCTCCAGCGAGATCACGTTCAGCCGATAGAAAAGGTCTTCGCGGAATCGGCCCTCCTGCACCGCCTGCTGCAGGTTCACATTCGTGGCAGCGACGATCCGGATATCCACCTGGATCTCCTGCGTCCCGCCCACATGCATGAAGCGGCGGTCCTGCAGCACGCGCAGAATCTTCGCCTGCATATCCATCCGCATCGTGCCAATCTCATCGAGGAACAGCGTTCCTCCATCCGCAACTTCGAACAGGCCCTTCTTCGCCGCGACCGCCGAAGTAAACGCGCCGCGCTCATGACCAAACAGCGTCGACTCCAGCAGGTCCGACGGCACCGCTCCCGTATTCACCGGGATGAACGGCTTGTCGCGGCGCGGCGAGTGCGCATGAATCGCCTTCGCGATCAGCTCCTTGCCCGTTCCGCTCTCGCCCTGGATCAGCACCGTCGAGCGGCTCGGAGCCACCTGCGCCACCAGGTCGAACAGCCGCAGCATCGGCTCGCTCTTGCCCACGATGTTCTCGAACGACACCCGCTGCTTCAGCGTTCGCTTGAGGTGCACCACCTCCTGCTCGGCGCGATTCTTGCCGATCGCTATGCGAATATCCGCCAGCAGCTTTTCGTTGTCCCACGGCTTCTGCACAAAGTTCGACGCGCCCGCGCGAATCGCGTCCACCACGTTGCCCACCGTGCCGTACGCCGTAATCATGATCACCGGAAGATCCGGCACCAGCGCGCGAATCCGCGGCAGCAGATCGATGCCGCTCTCTCCCGGCAGCGCCAGGTCCAGCAGCAGCAGGTCATACGTGTTGCGCGTCAGCTGATCCAGCCCCGTGATGCCATCGCCCGCCAGGTCGACGCGAAATCCCTCCAGCGTCAGCAGCGTCTCCAGCGAGTCGCGAATCCCCGCCTCATCATCGATGATGAGAATCCTCTGCCCCAGAGGATGAATGGCTACACTCGGCTCGTCGATTGAATCACTCACTGCTGCTTTAGACATGGACTACCTTTCCCTCTGCGCTTGCTGGCTCGCCGCCAGAGTGCGTCTTCTGCAGGCGCTGTCCCGCGGCATCGGCCGCCGGAAGCTCCAGCCTGAAGACCGTACCTTCGCCAAGCGTGCTGCTCACTTCAATCGTTCCAGCATGTTCCTGGACGATGCCATAGGTCACGGCCAGGCCCAGCCCCGTGCCCTTGCGCTGACCTTCCTTCGGATTGCTCTTGGTCGTAAAGAAGGGATCATAGATCTTGCGCAGCACCTCCGGCGACATCCCCACGCCGTTGTCCTCTACGCGAATCTCCACTCCCTTGGACGTTCGCGCCGTCGAAATGCGCACGCTGCCGCTGCCTTTCTCCTGCAGCGCATCCTTCGCATTCAACACCAGGTTCACCAACACCTGCTGCAGTTTGCCGCGATTGCCCGACACCACCGGCAAGTCCTCGCTCAACTCCGTCACCACCGCTACTCCCGCCGACCGCATCTGGTGCTCCAGCAGCAGTACGGTGTCGCGCACCATCAGGTTCACATCCACGCGCCCAAAATCGACGCTGCCCATGCGCGAAAAGTTCAGCAGCCCGTTCACAATCTCCGACGCGCGGAAGGTCTGCTGCGTAATCTTCTCCAGCACCGGCTGCAGCCGCGCATGCGTCGCCTCATCCGACCGCAACTGCTTGCCCAGCATCTGCGCGTAGCTCGAGATCACCGCCAGCGGCGTATTCACCTCGTGCGCCACGCCCGCCGCCAACAGCCCAATCGACGAAAGCTTCTCCGCCTGCGTCAGCTGCGTCTCCATGTTGATCCGGTCGGTGATGTCGTCCACGATCACGATCCGCCCCACCGCCTGGAAGTCGCGATTCAGCAGCGGCGCGATCGTGATGTTCGCGATGCGCGCCTCGCCCGTCGGCGTCGGCAGGCGGAACTTGTACAGCGTGCTCACGCCCTGCTCGCCGCGCAGCCGGTCGAACTCCTGCAGAAACTCGGCAGGGAAGACCTCGCGCAGCGGATGGCGCAGCGCCTCGCCGCGCGGCGTCGCATACATCACCTCCATCTGCGCATTCCAGCTCTCCACGCGGTCTTCCAGATCGACCGCGAACACGCCGATGTTGATCGACTCCACGATGTTTTCGTTGAAGTCCCTCAGCCGCTCGAAGTCCTGGATCTTCTGCTCCAGCCGCCGATAGAGCTGCGCATTCTGAATCGCAATCCCGATGTACCCGGCCAGCGACTCCAGCAGCTCCATGTCTTCGCTCGAAAGAAAGTCGCCCTCGCCCGTGCGGCCCAGTCCCAGCACCGCAATCGTGCTGCGGCCCGTGCCCTCATGCCGCGCAGCCCGGCACGGCACGTAATAGTTCAGATCCAGAGCCGCCGCCGTCTGCCGCTCCGCATCCGGCAGCCGCAGCATCGCGTTGCGGTGTCTCGAAGAACAGATGGCTGCTGCTGTCGCGGTTATCGAAGTCCAGGAACCCCAGCTCCAGCGAATCCGCATTCGACAGCACCTGCTGCGAAAGCCCATGCGACGCAGCCAGCGAGAACCTGCTCTTCGCCCGACGTCTCCTCCTGAGCCAGGAAGACCGCCACGCGTGTCACCAGCAGCGTCTCCGGCAGCCGCTCCACAATCGAGTTCATCAGCGCCCGCAGATCCGTCTGCGCATTCAACTCGCTGCCAAACTCCACCAGCGTCTCGCGGTAGTCGATGCTCTTCTGATCGAAGACCCGGTCCAGCTGCCCCTGGATCATGCGCTTGAGCGGATCGAAGACCAGCCCCGTCACGATGACCGCGGCCACCAGGCCCCACTCGCCCAGGTGCTGAAACCGCGTGTGCACCATCTCCGCGCTCAGCGCCACAACGCCAAAGTAGATGCCCACCAGCGCCGCGGTCGCCAGCGTATACGAGGCGCCCCGCTTGAAGATCAGGTCCACGTCCATCAGCCGGTAGCGCACAATCGCCCAGCTGAACGTCAGCGGCAGAAGGATCAGCGACAGCAGCGCGATGCCGGTCAGCATGCTCGGCGTGTACGCGTTGAACAGGTAGGGAATCACGTACAGCGCGGTGAAGGGAACGACCGTGAGCACCGTGCCGCGCGAGAGCCACTTCAGCTGCTGGCGTTGCAGCGGCTGCTCCTCAGTCGTGATAGCGCACCCAGAACACGATCGCCGCGAGAACGTAGTAGATCGCCAGGTACGCGTAGTCGAACTTGTTCAGCCGCAGCTGCAGGCGCCGGTCGACTCCCAGTAGCGTATTCGACAGGTAGTGCAGGATCCCCAGCACCAGCCCCGGCAGATAGATCAGCGGATACAGCAGCCTGCGCCGCCGCCGCGCGTCTTCCTGCGTGAAGCTGATCGCAAAGTGCAGAAACAGTGCCGGCTGCAGCTCGGTCGCAATAATATTGCCGGTCAGGATCGTAATATCCAGACCGTCCAGCAGCCCCGTGTAGTGGAACGCATACAGCGTGAACGAGACCAGGCAGAAGACGAAAAAGTGAGTCGACTTCGGCGCCGTCCAGCGTCGAAACAGGACAAACAGCCCAATCGCCAGGTAGACCAGCGCAATCAGCCGCTGCACCTGCCAGTTGGTTCGATCGGTCGGCTGCAGGTACCACCGCCGCCGGAATCGCCACCGGCTTCGCGCTGCCGCTGGTCTGGCGCAGCAGGGAATACTTCACCGTCGACCAGACGCCCTTGGCATTGATCTGCCGCACCAGCGACGCCAGCCGGAGCGTCGGCACGCCATCCACCGACGTGAGAATGTCGCCTGTGCCGCACGCCGGCCCGATACGCAGGCGTATCGGGAGGAACGACATAGGCGCGCAACCCACCCGGCGCCTCGGTCCAGCTCGCGCCGTCGGTCGCCGGAGTATAGTCACTCTCCTGCAGGAAATTCGCAATCGCCAGCCCCAGCGCAGCCAGGGTAAACACCGCCAGAACGATCGCCAACAGCCGAGTTTGAGCACCGCTCTTCACGGGAAAGTACCATCTTTCGGATATCACGCATGCAAATCACCGGCCAAAGGTCGATAGCCGATCCAAAACCTCGATAATCCAACAGAATGAAGGAGGTTGAGGAAATCTTTCAGGTCTGCGTTATGCACGAATCCATAGGCACATACGCATTTCAGAATAGCTTGGTTCCGTGCGGTCGTGTCATTGGACGGAACAAATCAATCACCGGCTCGATTCAACGGCGTCGAAAAATGCATCCCCTTTCGGTCATGCATCCCATCGAACCAGCTTCTTGTCTCTCACGCGCATCTTGTAAAATTCATCCACCGCCCTCTTCCCGGCATCAAATTTCACGTATTGTTAATAATGCTGACGCTGAAGCGTACGACCCTCAGCGTCCTAACGCTATTCAAAGCAAGCAACGGACGACGTCCGGCAGTCACATCGCAGGCCTGCCTCGTCCGGAGATGTGGATTCAGTGACCCATGATGGAACGCCGCCAGATTCTGATGGATGGCCTTCGCCTCTCGTACCTCGAAAGGGGAAAGGCAGCGAAGGACCAGCCCATCGCTCGTCCTTATCCATGGACTGATGGGCTGCGCGGACACCTTCGTTCCGTTGATGGAGGAGCTCGAGCCCGACCTCCACGTCATCGCACTCGACCTTCCCGGAGCCGGCCAGTCCGAACGCCGCGAGGACATCGATCCCCGCCTGGCCGCCACCGCCGAGCAAGTCAGCCGCTTCCTCGCCGAGCTCAACCTCCACAAGCCCATCGTTCTCGGTCACTCCCATGGCGGAGCCGTGGCCATGAGCCTCGCCGCGCATCACCGTCATGCCGTGCATTCGCTGGTGCTGCTCGCGCCCGCGCATCCCTACTTCCGCGAGGGCGATCCGCTGATCCGCTTCTATCTCTCCAAGCCCGGCCAGCTCTTCGCCCACCTCATGCCCTGGCTGCCCGAGTGGCTGCAGATGATCGGCCTGCGCCGCATGGCCGGCCCCCAGAGCTGGGACACGCCCGATCGTCTCAAGCCCTACCGCGACAATCTCCGCACCCCCGGAACCATCCTGCATCTGCTTCGCCTGCTCCAAACCTGGCATAACGATATGTCCGGTCTGCGCCGCGCGCTCGAGCGTCCCTTCGCTGCTCCCAGCCTCGTCCTCTGGGGCGACTGCGATCGCGCCGTCCCCATTCACTCCGCGCCGGAGCTCTGCAACCGGCTCCTGCACTCGGAGCTGATCACCATCCCCGGGGTCGGCCATCGCCCCGCCGAAGAGACTCCCCACCTCGTCGCCGCAGTACGTCCGCACCTGGCTGCAAAAGGAGCTTCCCGCTCCCTCCATTCGCTACAGCGCGAACGTCTCTCCCAGCCATGCCCGCACCGCGCCGCTCATCACGCCCAGCTTCGAATCCGGCGACTGATCCGTCCCCGCGAAGAAGTGGTCCGCGCCCTCTACCCACACAATCTGCTTCGGCTCTCCAGCCGCTACCAGCACGGACTCCAGCATTCCCTGCGGGCAGAACTCATCGTGATCGCCGCTCACAAACAGCTTCGGCACGCTTCCGCACGCCGGCAGAAAGTCATAGCGATAGTCCCGGTGCATCCGCCCGAATCGGCAATCCCAGCCCCACCATCCCGCGCACCCGCGCATCGCCGCAGGTCGCCCGCAGCCCCACATTCGCGCCAAACGAGAATCCCGCAAACAGCACCGGCAGACCATACGTCGCCGCCATCCAGTCCACCGCCGCGCGCACGTCGTCCACCTCGCCATACCCGTTGTCATGCACGCCCTCGCTCAACCCCGTGCCGCGAAAGTTGAACCGCAGCACCGGCAGCCCAAAGCTCGAGAACGCCTTGGCCGCGTGATACACCACCTTGTTATGCATGGTCCCGCCACTGGGCGGATGCGGATGCGCCACCACAGCCGCGTACAGCGCATCGTCTTTGCCGGTATTCAGCACGGCTTCCAGCCGTCCAGCCGGCCCGTACAGGTCCTCCACACTCTTCACATGCGATCGAAACAAACCAGAATCACTCACCACCCCAGTTTAAGCCAGATCGCACCCCAACCCGCTAACCCGCCAACTCGCTGCCTTCCCGCCTCGGTTATCCTTATCGCTCTAATGCCGATCGATCCCATCCAGCTCACCAGGCAGCTCGTCGACCTCGAATCCACCACCTACCACGAGGCTCCCGCCGGCGAGTTCCTTGCCAGCTATCTCGCCGACCTCGGCTACGTCATCGAGCGCCAGCCCGTCCCCCAGCCCGACCCCGCCAGGAATCCCGCCGCCGGCACCGGCCCCCGCTTCAACGTCTACGCCTCGCTCCCCGGCGTCACCCCCGACCTCGTCCTCTCCTCCCACATGGACACCGTTCCGCCCTTCCTCGGCCCCTGCCGCGAAGACGCCGACTTCCTCTACGGCCGCGGCACCTGCGACGCCAAGGGCATCATCGCCGCCCAGATCGCCGCCGCTGAAAAACTCCGCGCCGCCGGCAAGCGCATCGCGCTGCTCTACGTCGTCGGCGAAGAGCGTGACTCGGCCGGCGCCCTCATCGCCAACCAATCCCCCAAGGGCTCGCGCTTCATCATCAACGGCGAGCCCACGGACAACCGCCTCGCCCTCGCCTCCAAAGGCTGCCTGCGCGTCGAACTCCGCGCCCACGGCACCATGGCCCACTCGGCCTATCCCGAGCTCGGCGACTCCGCCATCACCAAGCTCCTCGCCGCCCTCCACGACATCCAGGCCCTCCCGTTACCCGTCGTCGAGGGCATCGGCGACTGCACCCTCAACATCGGCGTCATCCGCGGCGGCGTCGCCCCCAACGTCATCCCCGACAAGGCCGAGGCCCACATCCTCATCCGCCTCGTCGGCCCTCCCGAAGAGCTCCAGCAGGCCATCCTCCAGGCCGCCGCCGGCCGCTGCGAGGTCAACTTCACCCTCAAGCTCCCCTACATGCACATGCGCGCGATCCCTGGCTTCGACACCATGGTCGCCAAGTTCACCACCGACATTCCCTCGCTCACCAACTGGGGCGAGCCCTTCCTCCTCGGCCCCGGCAGCATCCTCGTCGCCCACACCCCCGACGAGCACATCCGCAAGTCCGAGCTGCTGGAGTGCGTCGACCTCTACGTCAAACTCGCCAATAGCCTGCTCGGCTAACCTCACCGGCAAACCGCTCCACCCGGATCCCGACTCGCCATGTTCTCCGCACTCCGCATGCTCTTTGTCTTCACCCTCTTTGGCATGCCCGCCGCCATCGTAGGCATCCCGTATTCGCTGCTGCGCGGCAACATTCGCACCATGTACGGCTGGGCCATGTTCACCATGCGTCTCGGCATCCGCGCCGGCGGCATTCGCGTCGTCATCCAGGGCGCCGAGAACATCCCCCGCGGCGAGTCCTGCATCTTCCTCAGCAATCACGTCTCAAACCTGGACCCGCCCATCCTCCTGCCCGCCATCCCCGGCATGTGCAGCGTCTTCCTCAAGAAGTCGCTGATGAAGATTCCCCTGGTCGGCATCGCCATGCGCATGGCCAAGTACGTTCCCGTATCGCGCGGCCACTCCCGCCAGGAAGCCGAACAGAGCGTAGCCATCGCTGCGGATGCTCTGCGCAGCGGCATGCACATCTTCATCTTCCCCGAAGGCACCCGCTCGGTCGACGGCAACCTTCTGCCCTTCAAGAAGGGAGCCTTCTTCCTCGCCGCCGACACCAACGCCCCCATGGTGCCGATCGTCATCAAGGGAACCGCGCAGATGATGCGCAAGGGAAGCCAGAAGGTCTTTCCCGGCACGGCCACCGTGCGTTTCCTCCCCGCACTCCACCCCAGCGACTTCGCCACCCGCGAAGCCCTCATGGAAACCGTCCGCCTCGAAATGGAAGCCGCGCTCGCCGAAGGCTGAGCCACTAGCCGCACTGTTACATCCTGCTACTTGATAATCGGCTGATATCCATCCGCCACCAGCCGCTGCTTGGCCGCCGTAGCATCCTTCATATTGTTGAACGGCCCCACCTGGATATGAAAGAACTTGTCCCCCTGCTCGACGTGCGCACTCACCGGGTAGCCCTTGGCCCGCAACGCGTTCACCAGTAGCTGGGCGTCTTCTTCATGCGATACGGCCGCCACCTGCACCACGAAACTTCCCGTCGCCACCGGTCGGCTGCAGGCGTCGTCACCACGGGTGCCGCAGCGTGCACCGGCGCTGCCGGAGCTGGACTCTCTGCCGCCGCCGCTGCCCCCGGAGCCTCTCCCGAACCGCCGTCGGTCTCCGCCGGTTCGGCTGCCGCAGAAGCTCCTCCCGCAGGAGAACCAGCCGCCGGCTTGAAGCCGCTGAACGTGTCCCCGCTCGGCTGCGCGCGCCGGTGTATCCGTTGCCGCGACCGGCAGCGTCGCCTTATGGCTGCCCATCTTGTATCCGAAGCCGAAGAACGCCCCGCACAACAGCACCAGCACCAGGAAGATTCCCAGAATCATGCCGGTGCTCAGCGTCAGCTCGCGCTCCGTCCGCTCCAGGTCGTCATCGTCGTCATCCAGCAAAGGGTTCATCGCGACAGGCTCTATACCTGAGTAGTAGGACTATGCAAGCGGGGAATCGTCCACTGCAAGCGCTCCGCCCGCAGGGAACACCGTTAGTAGCGGATGTAGAAACCAGCCGTCGGCTCCAGCGTGGTCGCGTGCTTCAGGATGGTCAGATAGTTCTGCCCAAAGTCCGGATCCAGGAAGAACAGCTCGCGGAAACCGGCGCGCAATCCGAAGTGCGGGCTGAGGTCCTTGGTAAATCCGAGGGAGTAGTAGTAGGTCATGCGCGCCTTCTCCGGCTCCTCCTGGCCGCCGCCCGGTGTCGGCTTGAACGCCATCGGCCCGGCGCCCGCCGAGGCAAAGGGCCGCAGACCGAAGATCGTGTACGGCGGTGTAATCAGGTACCCGAACGTATACTCATTCACCTTCGTCTGCACCTGGAAGTCGGTGATGCCATTCGGCAGGAAGGTCGAAATCGCCGGTACCCTCGTAGTTCTCCGTATAGCGAGCGAAGCTGTAGTTGAACTCCAGACCGAAATAAGGCTTCGCCGGGTAGTGGATCGATACCAGCGCGCCCAGCGTGTTCGAGCCGAACTGCGTCATCGGCTCGCCCTGGTTGTCGGCGCCAATACCGGATACCACCGTGCCCGACACTTTACTGTTGTAAATGCCCGTACCCTGGATCGACAGATCGAGCTTCTCGAGCTGCTTCTGCAACGGAGTCGGTGGCGCTTCGGTCTGGGCGTGTGCACGGCGATGCCTGCAAAACAGTGCCTGCAAAAAGGAAGGACGGCAAGAAGGGGAAAGGCTTTGCGGATCAAGTCTAGAAGGCTCCGGGCGCGAAAATGCGCTCCCCCTTAGTCTAAACCTTTGTTGGTGCGGGCGCGCCGTGCAATCCGCGTAAGTATCGAGGTACATCCCCCCAGCACCACGCCGCACCCCACCGCCGTCGCCCCATGCATCCCCGCCCCTGGCCGCCCGCACCAGCCGCGCAAACCCCAGCACCAGCGCCAGCGTCGCCGCTGCGTCGACCACCACCGGCGTCCGCCGCCGCAAGCCCAGCCCCAGCAGCGCCACCGCCGTCCCCACCAGCGCTACCGCCGCTGGATTCACCCCGCCCGCGCCAGCGACGCCACCGCAAACAGCACAGCCAGCAGCCCCACCGCCCCGCTCACAATCCATCCCGGCCGGTTCAGCTCCACATAGATCAGCAACAGCCCCAGCGTCAGCACCAGCAGCGCAGCGTCCGGAGAAAGATGCGACAGCCGCGAAAGCTGTCCCGCCATCCTACGGCACCGTCTGCCCGCGCTGCTGCACCACCAGCTTCAGCGCAATCGCCTCGGCGTTCTTCGGATCGAGCTGCAGCGCCTGCGAGATATCCTGCGCGCACGCCGCCAGCTGCTTGTCCGCCAGGTCCAGCCGCGCCAGCACCAGCAGCGCCGCCACATTCGGCTTCATGATCAGCGACTGCTTCGCCTCATCCCTGGCCTTCGCCGGATCGCCGCTCGCCTCGCGCAGCTCCGCCATCCCCGCATGCGCGTCCGCCGAGTTCGGGTTCGCCTGTCAGCGCATCCTGGAACTGCGTCTCCGCCTCCGGCAGCAATCCCTCCGACAGATACTCCCGCCCCAGCTGCGTATACTCCGTCGCCCGCTGTCCGGAGGCAGCATCGCCAGCCGCATCGCCCGCATCTGGTCCAGCTGGAACGCCGCCTGCCGGAACCCGGTCTCCGAGTAGTTCCTGCCGAATCCGCTCCAGCGGGCTGAATCCGCTGTCCGCATCCGCGATTCAGCTTCGTTCCCGGCGCCACCTGCTTCAACTGCGCCCGCAACTCGACCGCCTCATTGTCCCCCGGCTTCAACTTCAGCGCCGCCTCCGCCTCGCGCGCCGCGCCCGCCGTGTCGCCCCGCCGGAACATCGCAATCGCCAGGTTGTAGTGGTAATCCTCATCGGACGGATCCGCCGTCGGACGCCCTCTGGAACAGCTCCACGCTGTCCTTGCCCTGCCGGCTCACCGCCACCGCCTCGTTGTTCACCACCTCCGGCAGCGGCAGCCGGCTCGGCCACAAACGCAAACGCCGCCTGCGCCCCCGCATAGTTCGCCGAGTTGAAATCCGCCAGTCCCAGGTAGAAGTTCGCCTCCAGCGCCAGCCGGTCGCTCTTCGGAACCTTCGCCAGCGTCGCCGCGGCCCCATCGAAGTCCCTCTGCGCATACTGCTCTTTGCCCAGCTCCAGCAGCGCGGCCGGATAGTTCGGCACCTGCGCCACGGCGTTCTTCAGCCGCTTCAGCCGCTCCGCATCGGTCGTCGCATTGATCCCGCGAATGTAGTCCTCAAACGCCGGCAGCGGCACCGCCCCGGACGCTCCCAGGAACGTCTGCTCCGACGCCGAAAAGTGCGGATCGATCACCCCCGCCACCTTCCACGCAATCGCATTCTCCGCATCGAACAGCCGCATCAGCTCCGCGGAATCCTCCACCGCCGGCGACAGCCGCAGCGCATCGATCGACAACACCTTCGCCTGGATCGTAATCCGGCTGTTCGCGACGTTCCTCCGCCCGATCCCGGCACCACGTTGTAGCTGCCGATCACCACATAGTTCGCGTCCAGCTGCTGCGCAATGCGGATCGTCGTCGCCCGCGTCGGCCGAAAGTCCGCCGGCAGCCCCAGGTGGTCATACGCAAACTGGCGGTCGTCATGCGAGATCGTCAGAAAGCCCGCCGACGTCAGCCGCTTGTTCAGCGTGTCCGGAAACGAGTCGCCAATCCAGTTCAGCGACGCATTCCCCGAATGGTTGTCGAAGGGAAGCACCAGCACCACCCGCCCGCCGGTATCCCCTCCCGCCGTCCCCGTAACATGGTCGGGCGCCTGGGCAACGGCAGCACAGCTACAGGCGAAGACCGCCACAAGAGCGAGGAACAGGGCGAAGGACTTCGTCAGGCAACCGCATCATCGCCATTATAGGCGGTCGCCCGCGGACGCCCCTGCCGCCCCCCGTCTTCGCGGCGATACGCTCAGGCAACCAATTCTCGCTGCATCCTTTCGTGCTGCAACGATTACCCTCCGCATCACCTTCCCGCCCCTCCGTCGCATCCTATTTGCTTGCAGGAGACGGCATCGATCTCCTCGCAGGAGATTCCACCTATGCAACTCAATCCATCCGATCCAAGACTCATCATTGGCATCGTCGCTCTGGTCGTGATCATCGCAGTGGTCGTTGCCATCCTCGTCCACAGCGCCGCAAGAAGACCGAGCATCTGCGCGCTCGCTTCGGCACCGAGTACGAGCGCACGGTCCTCGAACGCGGCTCCGAGCGCAACGCCCAGGCCGCCCTCGCAGCCCGCGAAGAGCGCGTCAACAGCCTCCACATCCACGACCTCGCCCCCGCCGAACGCGAGCGCTTCCTCAACGAGTGGCAGCTCGTCCAGTCCCGCTTCGTCGACCACCCCCGCGGCTCCGTCATCGAGGCCGACGAGCTCGTCGCCTCCCTCATGCACGCCCGCGGCTATCCCGTCGTCGACTTCGAGCAGCGCGCCGCCGACGTCTCGGTCAACCATCCCCGCGTCGTCGAAAACTACCGCTCCGCCCACGCCATCGCGCAGCGCCCCACCAGCACCGAGATCACCACCGAAGACATGCGCACCGCCATGCTCCACTACCGCGCCCTCTTCGACGAGCTCCTGCAGGTCAACACCCGCACCGAGTCGCCGGTCTCCGTCTAGCCAGCGCACCGACCTTCGCCAACCACGCAGAGAACCCTCCCAGACGACCCGCGAAGCCCAGAAAAGCCAATCGCTGCGCGCCCCAACCAGGACACGCAGCGATTGTCGTTCGCCTACGTTCATTGCGCCGGCCAGCGTGCCGTCCCAGCGAGAAGCTTAACTCTCGCCGTCCGCGCAGGACTTCAGCGCTTCCCGAATACCTCGCCCATCCGGCGAATCTGCGCCCCCACGCCGCGCAGCTTCTCCTCCAGCCGCTCATACCCGCGATCCATGTGATACACCCGGTCGAGGATGCTCTCGCCATCGGCCACCAGCGCCGCCAGCACCAGCGCCGCGCTCGCCCGCAGATCCGAGCACATCACCGCGGCCGACTGCAGCTTCGTCCCTCCGCGCACCGTCGCCGACCGCCCCTGCACCGAGATATTCGCGCCCATCCGGCTCAGCTCGCCCACATGCATGAAGCGGTTCTCGAAGATGTTCTCCGTCACAATCGACGTCCCCTCGGCCTGCGTCATCAGCGCCATATACTGCGCCTGCATATCGGTAGGGAAGCCCGGATACTCTTCGGTCGTAATATCGGCGGCCTTCAAACTTCCGCCCGAGTGCACCCGCACATTCTCCTTGCCGACCTCGAGCTTCACACCGCACTCTTCCAGCTTTCCAATCAGCGCGCCCAGGTGCTCCGGATTGCAGCAGTCCACATTCAGATCGCCGCCCGTAATCGCTCCCGCCATCAAATACGTTCCCGCCTCAATGCGATCCGGATTGATCCGATGCCGCGCGCCGTGTAACTTGGCGACTCCCTGTACGCGAATCGTCGACGTTCCCGCACCCTCGATCTTCGCGCCCATCGCATTCAGCAGCGCCGCCAGGTCCGTCACCTCGGGCTCCCGCGCGCAGTTCTCGAACAGCGACTCGCCCTCGGCCAGCGCCGCCGCCATCAGCAGATCTTCCGTGCCCGTCACCGTAATCTTGTCGAAGACAATATGCGCTCCCTTGAGCCGCTCCGCCCGAGCCTCCAGGTAGCCATGCTCCTGCGTAATCGTCGCGCCCATCGACTCCAGGCCCTTGATGTGCAGATCGATCGGCCGTCCTCCAATCGCGCATCCACCCGGCATCGCCACCCGCGCCATGCCGGTCCGCGCAATCAGCGGCCCCAGCACCAGCGAGCTCGCCCGCATGGTCTTCACTATCTCGTACTTCGCCACCGGATCGCTCAGCACCGCGCACTTGATCGACGTCCGATGCTGCGCGCGCCCATACCCCAGCTCCACCTCCGCGCCCATCGACTCCAGCAGCCTGCGCTCGGTCTCGATATCCCGCACCTGCGGAATGTTCTCGAGGATGACCTCGTCCTCAGTCAGAATCGCCGCAGCCATGCACGGCAGCGCAGAGTTCTTGGCTCCCGAAATCTTGATCGTCCCAAGCAGGGGATTGCCCCCGCGAATAACAAACTTATCCATCTTCCCAGTGTAGATGCGGCGCCCCGAGGAAAAGTTCACGCCCGCCCAGGAGTATCCCCGCATGCACCATCTCAGGCCCTGCCGAAACACCGGGTGCCCCATCCTCGACAGCCCGGGTGCCCCATCTTCGGCGCAGTTTCATCGCGCCTAAGGTGGCATCGTTTACGTAGCAAACGACCGCTCTCTTCAACACCCCCACCATCATCCGTCCTCTCGACCGAAGCCGCGTGTACCTGCGCGGCGCGGTGGAGAGACTCACCGTTGCCCTTGCCGCTACCTCTCAGATAGGCCGGGCCTTCAGTCCCGGCAACTTCTACCCACTGCGAACGAGGGCTTTAGCCCCTGGGACAACTTGCTTCCAGACCCCAGCCCCTACAGCTCCAGCCGCGAGTCCTCAATGGCCAGCCGCACATTCCCGTCCGACTTCTGCAGTCGCCGCACGGCCTCCATCTTGTCCACGTTGGCCTTCAGCATCACCACCGCAATCGGTATCGACTTGCCCGCCGACTTGATCGTCCGAATCGCCGTATCCCGGTCGATGTCGCACACCTTCATCAGCACCCGAATCCCGCGCTCCACCAGCTTGGCATTCTTCATGTGCACGTTCACCATCAGGTTGTCGTAGACGTAGCCCAGCCGCGTCATCGCCCCCGTGGTAATCATGTTCAGGATCATCTTCTGCGCGGTCGACGCCTTCATGCGCGTCGAACCCGACACGATCTCCGGCCCTACCTCCGCCAGGATCGTAATATCCACCACCTGCGACAGATCCGAGTTCGCATTGCACGTAATCGCGGCCGTCTTCGCTCCGCACGCCCGCGCATACTCGGTCGCTCCCACCACGTACGGCGTCCGCCCGGACGCCGATACGCCAATCACAATGTCCTTGCGCGTCGGCCGCCGCCGGGCAATATCCCTCTGCCCCAGCTCCGGCGAATCCTCGTTCACATCGCTCGCGCTGGCCAGCGCCTTCGGCCCGCCCGCCATGATGTACTGCACCTGCTGCGGAGCGGTCGAGAACGTCGGCGGACACTCGCTCGCGTCCAGCGCCGAGATCCTCCCCGACGACCCCGCGCCCACGTAAATCAGCCGCCCGCCATCCCGCAGCGACCGCGCCACCGTATCGATCACCATCGCAATCTCCGGCAGCGCCTTCTTCACCGCGGCCGCAATCTTGGCGTCTTCGTGATTGATAATCCGCGCAATTTCAATCGCGGACTTCGTATCCAGCCCCTCGGAAGCCTCGTTGGGCCGCTCGGTCGGTAGATTTTCGAGATCGGAGACAGCGCGCGCCAGTGGCTGTTCAAGCGGAGATGAGGACATAGTCAAGGTCGACATGGCAAATAGGTCACTACCTTCATTCTACTGCATAGCGTTATGATGCGTCGTACGCACGTATCACCGAAGGCTCCCCCCGGCATCTGCAGAGTCTACCCCCGAACAGCCTCCGCGTCGACCACGGGTGCCCCCGCAGCCACGCCAGGGGCCCCGCGTATCATCATGGGACGAGGGCCCGATCCAAGAATGAGTACCATCCCCTCTGCTCGCCATCCGCCGCGTTCTGTTACCGGCTGCCATCCTCCTCTCCGCCTCCGCCCTTCCCGCGCAAGCCCCGGCAGCCCTTCCCGGCGCCTCCGTCCTTCAGCAGCAGCTCGACCACCTCACCTCCGCCCGAGCCTCCGCCGGCCTCGGCCACACCGCCCTCTACGCCCTCAACTCAACACCGGCAGCAGCGTCGGCATCGACCCCGACACTCCCGTCCAGACCGCCTCCGTCATCAAGCTCGCCATCCTCTACCACGCCATGGTCCAGATCCGCGACGGCAAAGCCCGCTGGGACGAGCCCATCACCCTCCACCCCCACGAAGCCGTCGCCGGCTCCGGCCTCCTCACCTTCCTCGACACCCCCATCACCCTCACCCTCAAGGACGTCCTCACGATGATGGTCATCGTGAGCGACAACACCGCCACCAACCTCGCCATCGACCGCTTCGGCATCGACCCCGTCAACGCCCGCGTCCAGGCCCTCGGCCTCGAAAACACCCACCTCTACAAGAAAGTCATGGTCCCGGCCACCGGCCCCATGCCCGCCGACCAGCCCAAATTCGGCCTCGGCAAGACCACCCCGCGCGAGATGGCCACCCTCATCGAAACCATCGGCCTCTGCCACCTCCACCAGCAGGGAACCGCCACCACCCCCGGCGCCGCCCGCTTTCCCCCCGTCGATGACGCCGACCGCGCCGTCTGCTCCGTCGCCCTCAAGATGCTCAAGAACCAGTTCTACCGCGAGACCATCCCGCGCTACCTCGAGGCCCAGGACAACACCGAGAACGGCACCGCCATCGCCAGCAAAACCGGCTCGCTCGACGCCGTCCGCAACGACGTCGCCATCGTCATGGGCAAGTCCGGCCCCATGGTCCTCTCCATCTTCACCTACGACAATCGCGACCACGGCTGGACCGTCGACAACGAAGCCGAGGTCTCCATCGCCAAACTCGCCAAGCTCATCGTCAACACCTGGAGCCCCGCCGGCCTCGACGGCAAGAACCTCGTTCCCGGCCTCGGCCTGCCCGCGTCTCCCTCTCTCCCCGCCCCGCAAACGCCCTGATTGACACCATTGGTCCATCATCTCGTCTAATCTAGGAGACGCGGTTCAGGGCGGTCCTGGAGACCAGCCCGGCGCGTACCTCCCACTCCCCCTGCCATCGAGGCTGCTCACGGTGATCGACCCGCAACACGAACCCGAACCACAGGAACTCCCGGCCCCCACCTCCTCCGGCGCCCCTGCCCCTCCGCGAGACCCCGACCCGGTCGCATCCTCACGCCGCCGAGACCACCCTCGTCGCTCCCACCGGCTGGCGCTCCTGGTCGCGCGACATGCTCGTCTCCGTCGCCATCTCGCTCTTCATCATCCTCTTCCTCTACCAGCCCGTGCGCGTCGAAGGCACCAGCATGCTGCCGCGCCTGCAGGATCAGGACCGCCTCTTCATCAACAAGTTCGCCTATCGCTTCGAGGCCATCCACCGCGGCGACGTCGTCGTCTTCCTCTATCCCGGCGACCACACCAAGAGCTACATCAAGCGCGTCATCGCTCTCCCCGGCGACCGCCTCCGCATCGACCACGGAACGGTGTACGTCAACGACGCCCGCCTCAACGAGCCCTACGTCCCCATGCGTTTCCGCGACGACCGCTCCGAGCCCGAGCGCATCATTCCCCCCGGCGACTTCTGGGTCATGGGCGACCACCGCAGCATCTCCAGCGACAGCCGCGACTTCGGCCCCGTCCCCCGCCCCCTCATCTACGGCAAGGCAGCCTTCGTCTACTGGCCCATGGACCAGCTCGGCGTCGTCCACTAACGAAAGTGAGGAAGTGATAAGTGCTCCTCGGTCGATAAGTGATAAGTGCTCCTCGGCTCGAGTCCTTACTCAGTGACGCACTTACCCAGCTTATCACTACGCACTTCTCACCTTCTCACGCGTACTGCACAATATTCGCGAACGTCGTCGGCACCAGGCTCGCCCCGCCCACCAGCGCCCCATCAATCTCCGGCTGCGCCATCAGCGGCCCGATATTCTCCGGCTTCACCGACCCTCCATACAGAATCCGCGTATTCTCCGCCGTCTGCGCCCCGCAGCAATGCCCCAGCTCCTGCCGGATAATCCCATGCGCCTCGCAGGCCACATCCGGGCTCGCCGTCGACCCCGTCCCGATCGCCCAGATCGGCTCATACGCAATCACCAGCCGCCGCGCCTCGCTCGCCGAAATATTCCGCAGCGCCGCCCGCACCTGCGTCCGCAGCACCTCTTCGGTCCGCTTGTCCTCGCGCTCCGCCAGCATCTCGCCAAAGCACACAATCGGCGTGATCCCATGATTGATCGCGGCCTTCAACTTCAGATTCACCCGCTCATACGTCTCGCTGAAGTACAGCCGCGGCTCGGAGTGCCCCAGCAGCACGTGCCGGCAGCCGATCGACACCAGCATGGTCGGCGACGTCTGCCCGGTATACGGTCCCTCGTTCAGCCAGTGCATGTTCTGTGCCCCGGCCCGCACGTTGGTTCCCATCGAAGCCTCGATCACATACGCCAGCGAGCTCATCGTCGGAAACAGCAGAATCTCATCCCGCTCATGCCCCTCCACCAGGGGCAGAAACGCGTCCAGAAAGGCGAGCGACTCCTTCGGCGTCTTGTACATCTTCCAATTTCCAGCGATTACCGGCTTGCGCATCCCTGCTCCTGCTTCACGTAAAAGGAGACTAAAAGCGCGCGACAATGACTTGCAAATCCTCTGCACGCCTATCGCACACTACTTCTCCGTCAGTGCCGCAACCCCCGGTAACGTCTTCCCCTCGAGGAACTCCAGGCTCGCACCACCACCCGTTGAGATGTGCGTGATCTTGTCCGCGACTCCGGAATTATGCAGCGCCGCCACCGAGTCGCCACCGCCCACAATCGTGATCGCGTCCTCGTTCTTCGCCAGCGCCTTGGCAATCGCGTTCGTTCCCTTCGCAAACGCTGGAAACTCCGCCACCCCCATCGGCCCGTTCCACACAATCGTCGCCGCCTCCGCAATCTCTTCCGCGAACAGCTTCACCGTCGCCGGCCCGATATCCAGCGCCATCCACTCGGCAGGGAAGGGACCATCGCCCGCGAACAACTGCGTCTTCGCATCGGCCGCAAACTTGTCAGCCAGGCAATGATCCACCGGCAGCAGGAACTTCACGCCCCGCGCTTCAGCTTTTTCCATCGCCGCCTTCGCCACGTCGATCTTGTCCACCTCCACCAGCGACTTGCCCGTCGTCTGCCCCTTCGCGTTCAGAAACGTGTACGTCATCCCTCCGCCGATCAGCAGCGCGTCCACCCGGTCCAGCAGCGCATTGATGACCTCGATCTTGTCCGACACCTTGGCCCCGCCGATGATCGCCACAAACGGCCGGAACGGCTCCGTCACCGCCTTGCCCAGGTAGTTCAGCTCCTTCTCCATCAGCAGTCCCGCCGCCGACTGCGCCACGAAGTGCGTGATCCCCTCGGTCGACGCATGCGCCCGGTGCGCCGCGCCGAACGCGTCATTCACATACACGTCGCACAGCTTCGCCAGCTGCTGCGCAAACTCCGGATCGTTCGCCTCTTCGGCCGCATGAAAGCGCAGATTCTCCAGCAGCAGCGTCTGCCCCGGCTCCAGGTTATCCGCCATCTCCTCGGCCACCGGACCAACGCAGTCCGGAGCGAACGCCACGTTCTCATCGGCATCCAGCACGCCGTCCAGCAGCGTGCGCAGCCGCGCCACCACCGGCCGCAGGCTCATCGAGTCCACCTTCTTGCCCTTCGGCCGTCCCAGGTGGGCCGCCAGCACCACCTTCGCCTTGCGCCGCAGAGCGTATTCAATGGTCGGTATCGTCTCGCGGATGCGCGTGTCATCCGTAATGGTGCCCTCTTTCGAGAGCGGTACATTGAAGTCGACGCGGATAAACACCCGCTTGCCAGTTAGGTCCAGGTCACGAATCGAAAGCTTTGACATTGCCTGAAGGATAAATGAACCGGCTGTGTATGGATAGCAGACCGCCAGCAAACAGCCCCATCCGACCTGCGATCCACTCGCACATCGAACGGGGCTGTCAACAGAACTTCCAGAAATTGCCTAAAGCTTCACCGTGACCGCCTTCACCTCGGTGTAGTTGTTCAGCACCTCGGCGCCCATCTCGCGTCCCCAGCCCGACTGCTTATACCCTCCAAACGGCAGCGCCGCGTCAAAGACGTTGTGACAGTTCACCCACACCGTTCCCGCCTTGATCCGCCGCGCCATCTTGTGCGCCGCCGAAATATCCCTCGTCCACACACTCGCCGCCAAGCCGTAAATCGTGTCATTCGCCTGCGCGGCCAAGCGATCCAGATCGGCATCCGTAGCAAAGCTCTGCGCCACCACCACCGGCCCAAAGATCTCCTCGTCCACCACCTTCATCCCGGGCCGCACATCCGCCATCACCGTAGGCTCGACAAAATATCCGCGCCCGCCATGCTGCTTGCCTCCGGCCACAAACCTCGCGCCCTGCTCGTGTCCGCTCTTCAGGAACCCGTTTACCCGCGCAAACTGTTCATCGCTCACCAGCGGCCCCATCTCGGTCGACGGATCCAGTCCCTCGCCCACTCGGATCTTCCCGGCAATCTCGCTCACGCCGCTCACCACGCGCTCGAAGACGCTCTCGTGCGCAAACAGCCGCGAGCCCGCGCAGCAGCACTGTCCCTGGTTGAAGAAGATGGCCGAAGCCGCTCCCGCAATCGCCGCGTCCATATCCGCGTCCGGAAAGATAATCGCCGGACTCTTGCCGCCCAGCTCCAGCGTCACCTTCTTCAGATTCCCCGTCGCCGCCTTCGCAATCAGCTTGCCCACCTCGGTCGACCCGGTGAACGCCACCTTGTCCACCAGATCATGCGCCGCCAGCGGAGCTCCGCACGGCTCACCGAACCCCGTCAGCACATTCACCACGCCGGCAGGGAAGCCCGCCTCGTCGATCAACTGCGCCAGCCGCAACCCCGTCAGCGGTGTCTGCTCGGCCAGCTTCAACACGACGGTACATCCCACCGCCAGCGCCGGCCCCAGCTTCCACGCCGCCATCAACAGGGGAAAGTTCCACGGAATAATCTGCGCGACAACCCCAATCGGTTCCCGCACCGTGTAGCTCAAAAAATCATTGCCTGCCGACAACGGAATCGTCGACCCCAGCGTCTTCGTCGCCCACCCCGACATGTACCGAAATAAATCCACCGCCAGCGGCACATCCGCCACCCGCGCAATCGAAACCGGCTTGCCGTTATCCAGCGACTCCAGCTCGGCAAACTCCTCCGTATGCTGCTCCAGTAAATCCGCCAGCCGATACAACAACTGCCCGCGCTTCGACGGCGACATCGCCGGCCACGCGCCTCCATCGAACGCCCTCCGCGCCGCCCGCACCGCGCGGTCCACGTCCACATGGTCCCCCTCCGGAACCTGGCAGATCTCCTCCCCCGTCGCCGGGTTATAGACCGCAAACGTCTTGCCTGACGACGCGGCCGTGAACGTTCCGTCGATATACATCGCGTGCTTGCTGGTTACGAAAGCCGAGGCTGCGGCGCCCAAACGGGAGTCGACGACAGGTGCAGTGGCAGTGGCCATGGGAGTGGCTCCTTGGGTAGCAGCCGTCGCCGGTTCACCCTCAGCGTCAGCCGCCGTTTGTCGAACGCCAAAACTCTAGCACCGCACCCCCACCCCTGTCCCGCTCCCTCGCCTCCCAGCCGCCCACCCAACGTCCTCTCCCCGAACCACCTCATATCGAGTGCCCCGCATCTCGCCTCTGAGATGTGGGTTTCCACCACCCCGCTACGACCCCACCACGGCCTCCGCCTCCATCTCCACCCGCCACTGTGGATTCAGCAGCGCCGCCACCACCATCGTCGCCGCCGGCCGAATCTCCCCGAACACCTCGCCATGCGCCCGCCCCACCTCTTCCCAATCCTCCGCATGCGCCAGAAACATCCTCGTCCGCACCACGTCCTCGAACCGCGCCCCCGCCTGCGTCAGCGCCTTCTCAATCAACCCCAGCACCACCCGCGTCTGTTCCGCGGCGCTCAACGCCTCCGCCCCCACCGGCCCCGTCCCCGACACATGCACCACGTTCCCGATCCGTACCGCCCGTGAAAACCCAATCACCGCCTCATACGGCGACGTCCCCGCAATATTCGTCCGCTTCATCGCTTGTCCTCTTTCCCTTCAGTCTCGCCGCCTTCGCCGATCGCCGCAGCTCCTCAACATCCGCCAGATCCTGCAGTCATCGACCGACGCCAGCTTGTTGCCGCACCAGGTGGTCAAAGGAAAGATAGCGCGACAGGAATATCGTCGCCAATCAGTCCTCCAACTCGCTCGCCTCCCACGCCGCAGGGAAGTCGATTGCCTCGATCCGTCTGCAGAATGTCAATGCAGACTGGGCGGCACACCGATCCTGAAACACAGAGTCGCAGGATCGCTGAAAATCCTTCGCCGAAGACCCCTGTCAGTGGAGCGCCAAACTGCGCGAGTGCAGCAATAAACGCGCTCTGCATTTTCGGCGCTGTCTTCGACGAACACATCCAGATCCTTTGTCGTCACGAGGCTCCGCGTGATAAGAGAACGCGTATCCCCCTACCACCAGGTACCTAACCCCGCGTGCGTTGAACTCGCGTCAAGAGATCTCGCTGATCCTTCTCCATTCGACACAACACCTTTCTGCCGGTAGAAGTCTCGGTACAGATCGCGCTCAACTCCCAGGTCGCCTCAAACCGTTCGCCGCAGGGGAACGGCTCTCCCAGTAGCGGTAGGTCTCCGCCCGCTTCTCCCCGAAATCCGTAACCTTGCGAATGCTCTTGTCCATGGGCTTACACCGCTATTTTACGTGAATACAACACCCCGCGCCGTCACCAACTCACCACCCTCACCCCGCCTGCGCTATCATCGGCACAACCGCGAGGCCCCAGCATGTGCTTCTCCGCAACCGCGAACTTTGTCGGCAGTGGCGTCCTCGCCGCCGTCGGTGTCGTCACCCTCACCAAGGTCAAGCACCGCCGCGAGCTCCTCTTCGCCTCGCTCCCCACCCTCTTCGCCTTCCACCAGTTCATCGAAGGCTTCGTCTGGCTCGGCATCGACGGCTACGTCTCGCCCACCACCATGCACAACATGGGAGCCGCCTTCATGCTCTACGCCCAGGGACTCCTCCCGTTCCTCATCCCCCTCAGCGTCATGCTCTTCGAAGCCACCGCCAAAAACCGCAACCGCATGTGGCCCTTCCTCATCATCGGCATCGGCACCACCCTCTACATGCTCTGGGCGCTGATCGCTTACCCCATCCAGATCTCCGTCAAGGGCAACAGCATCGTCTACATCAACGACGCCACCAACAACACCACCCTCGCCATCCTCTACGTCATCGCCACCTGCGGCTCGCTCTTCTTCTCCAAGGTCAAGGACATGGTCCTCTTCGGCGCCGCCAACCTCATCATCCTGCTCACCGTCATGGCCGTAAAGCGCTACGCCTTCACCTCGCTCTGGTGCGCCTACGCCGCCATCGCCAGCATCATCATCCTCGCCTACTTCTGGAAGTCCGCCGGCATCCGCCCCTTCAAATACCTCGCCGTCATCTAGAAGGAACGTTGTCCGTTCTCAGTGTCAGTTCTCAGTTGTCAGGAAAGGCCGACCATCCACTGAGAACTGAGAACTGACAACTGAGAACTGACACTCACAACTCTCCTACGGCTTCGAAACGCTCGCCCTCGCCGCATGCTCGCGCGTCAACTGCGTCACCGAATACAGCGCGAACGGCTTGCCATCGACACTCTCGTACCACACGTAGCTGAACAGGTCCGAGTTCAGCACATACATGCAGCGGTTCGCCACCTGGTGGCCCTGGTCGCCGAACTCATACCCCGCATTGAAGACCCCAAACCCCGTCTTCGCAAACGCATCCAGTCCCGCCGTGTGCTGCACGGCATCGGGCGCCCTGGGATTATCCGTCTCCACCCAGGTCATCTGCCCCTTGGAGGGATCGAGCGTCACCACCCGCGTCACGTACTCGAAGCCCTCCCGCGCGTCCCAGCCATAGGCATAGAAAAAACGCAGATGCTGCTTCTTCGCGTCCTCTGTCACCTCGACCCGCAAGGGCTGTGTGACTTCCACACCGTGCTGCAGAACGCGCGAAGTCCCCACCCACGTCCCTACAAAGTTGGCATAGATATCGACCGGAGCCTCTACCGCCCCTACCGCCGGCCCTGCCACCGCCCCTACCGCCGGCCCAGGCCCGGATACAGGCACCTGTCCAAATCCCGCCGCGCCCACCACGAACAACACCAGTCCAACCAGTGATATGGATCTCAGCTTCACTGTGTCACCTCATCGAAGATGACCCGGGCAATCAGTCCAACACGACACCCGGACCATCGACGATGATCGAGACTGTCCAGCGCTACAAACCCTTCTCCACCAGGAACAAAATCAAGTCCTTGACCCGGCTGGAGTAACCCCACTCATTGTCGTACCAGCTGATCACCTTGCCTGTGTTCCGTATCACCTTTGTCAGCTTGCTATCCACAATGCTCGAGAGCGAGTTGCCGCGGAAGTCGGTCGACACCAGCTCCTCCTCCGTGTACCCCAGGATCCCCTTCAGCGCGCCTTCGCTGGCCGCCTTCAGTCGCCGCATTCACGCTCTTCGCATCGATCGGCTTCTCCGAGACAAACGTCAGATCCACCACCGACACATTCGGCGTCGGCACCCGGATCGCAAACCCGTCCAGCTTCCCGTCCATCTCCGGGATCACCAGCTTCAGCGCCTTGGCCGCGCCCGTCGAGCTCGGAATCATGCTCAGCGCCGCCGCCCGCGCCCGCCGCAGATCCTTGTGCGGCGTGTCCAGGATCACCTGGTCGTTCGTATAGCTGTGAATCGTCGTCATGATCCCCGACGTAATCCCGAACGCATCGTTGATCACCTTCACGACCGGCGCCAGGCAATTCGTCGTGCAGCTCGCGTTGGAGATCACATGGTGCTTCGACGCATCGTACTTGTCGTCGTTCACGCCCAGCACCACCGTCAGATCCTCATGCGTCGCCGGAGCCGAGATGATCACCTTCTTCACCGTGCTGCCCGAGCCTTCGGAACCCAGATGCGCCTTGGCCTTCTCCGCATCGGTGAAAAATCCCGTCGACTCCACCACAATCTCCGCGCCCACCGACGCCCAATCCAGCTTGCCCGGGTCGCGCTCCGCAAATACCTTGATCGCCTTCCCGTCGACAACAATGGAATCCTCGGTCGCCGAGATCTCGTTCTTCAGATTCCCCAGAATCGAGTCATACTTCAGCAGGTGGGCCAGCGTCGCCGGCGTCGTCAAATCGTTGACCGCTACGAATTCAATCTCCGGATTGCCCAATGCTGTGCGAAATACGTTCCGTCCGATCCGTCCAAAGCCGTTGATTCCTACCTTAACTGCCATGTTGCCTCGTTTCTCTCCGTGTCCGTACACTTTTGTTTGAGGCTACCAAAGCCCCCCGGTCACCGCAAACCCCTCGCCGAACACCGAACGTACCGCCACAACTCCGGGTCCCCCAGGGCTCGCTTCTGAGACCTGGGTTTCCAGAGAATTCCGCACAGCACCGGTGCCCCGGAGCCTGCCCCTCGCCCGTCGAAGGGTCTCGCCTCTGAGACCTGCGTCCCTGCAGCCCCCCGAACAAACCCCCACATTCCTGCACCAGTTTTGCGGCAAGAGTAGCCTTGTGTTACAAACCACCTATGCGCGAATGGTTGCGCGAGACACTCATGAGAAGACGTTCTAAGCGTGGTCCGAACGAATCGGAGTCCACGGGCAAGATTGGGCAGGAGATACCTGCGAACCAACCCGCACCCCTGCGGCCCTCGTATCCCGAGCCCCTGCCCGCCGCCCCCGCACCGCCCGAAGCCAAGGCCCCGGTCGCGGCCGAACCCAGCCATCAGGCTGAAGCTCCCGCGCCCGCCGAGCCCCACGCGCCAGTCCACGACGCCGTCCAGCTCGTCGCCGAACCGGCCGCTGAGCCCAGCTCCGAGCCCAAGCTCGTCCACGAGACCCAGCCCGAATCCCTCGCCACCCCTCCCGCCGGCCCCGAGGCCGTCCCCACCAAGAGCCCCCGCGGCTACGTCGTCCTCACCATCGGGCTCCCCGGCTCCGGCAAGACCACCTGGTACAAGCGCCGCGGCGTCACCCCGCTCTCCAGCGACATGCTGCGCAACATCCTCTTCGACGACATCACCGAGCAGCGCTACCAGGGCCTGGTCTTCAGCACCCTGCGCAGCCTCCTCCGCGCCCGCCTCATCGCCAAGATGCCCTGGAACTACGTCGACGCCACCAACCTCAGCCCCCACGAGCGCCGCCAGTGGATCAAGATGGCGAAGTCCTTCGGCTACGAGGTCCAGGCCGTCTTCTTCGACGTCCCGCTAGCCGTCTGCCTCGAGCGCAACTCCAAGCGCGACCGCCAGGTCACCGACGACGTCATGCACAAGATGGCCGAGCGTCTCCGCCCGCCCGCCTTCAAAGAGGGCTTCGACAAGATCACCGTCGTCCGCGTCAAAGGCGCCGCCCCCACCGCCGACACCGTAGCCGAACCCGAAGTCCCACACCGAATCCTCCCCCGAGCCGCCGTCGAAGGTTAGCTTCTCACAGCGCTAGAAGTCTTCAGCGTGGCGTGGCCAACCTAGCTGCCCCCTGGCCTCGCTCAGCGCCGCCAGCTGCGCCGCCGCATCCATGCCATCCCGCCGCCAGCGCCGTGCCCAGCAGCAGCACCGACGAGGGCTCCGGCGTCGGCGTCCACCGCTGCCGCAAAGTCCTCCGCCAGGATCGTATCCGCCGCCGTCGTGGGATGGATATCGTCAAAGAATAGATAGCCCGTGCACGCCGGGTTTGCCGACGCCGCGATGCACGGCGTCGTCGTGTTCGTGAAACCGTAGGCGTTCGGGCTGGCCACAATGTCCTCGAGCAGCGCATTGGTATCGAACAGCGTCGCCCCCGACGGCAGCGTCGCCGCGAGCGCTGTATCGAAGGTGCTGCTGTACGCGATCGCCGCGGAATCCCCGCTGAACTCCGGCGTCAGCCCCAGGTCGGGCAAGTTCGGCACCAGGATGTTGGTCGCTCCCTCCGCCTCGAGCGCCGCCACAATCCCGTCGACGTTCGTCACCGCGGACGCCGCGAGCGTCTCGCTCTGCGCCACCGTCGGGCTCGTGAGCGACTCGAAATCGTCCGCCCCACCCCACACGATGAACAGGGAACTCGGGATGCTCGCCGCTGGCACAATCCCCGCACTGGCGGCGAACTCCGTCTGCATCCCCGGCAGGTGCAAGGCTCCAAAACTGGTAGGCGTCCCGCCGTCGATGATGTTGCCGACCCCCGTGGTTGCGCCTCCAAACGCAAAGTCCGCCAGCGGCGCACCCAACAGCGTCGCCAGCTGTTGCGCCGCCACCGGACCGTTCGAAAATTCGCCGCCGACGTAAGGCGCCGCGGGCACCAGGCCGCCAGTCGCCGCGAACAGGTTGCCATTGTCGGAGAGGCTGTCGCCATACACGACGACAGAGCTAAAGGAAGACGCGCTCGCGATCGAAGTCGCGGCAGCCAGAAGGGTAGTGATGGCAAGGGTAGCAAAAGGACGCACGGTGATCCTCCCATGAGGCCGAACAGTGCTTGCAGGGTTGCAAGCCTATGCGATTGGAGCTGCGCTGCGCAAGCACAAAATTCGCTCTCCCTGCCGCGTTTCCGTCCTAGATCAGGTCCCAGCTTACTCCTAAATGAGTCCCAGCCCCACCCCGTACACTAGACAGGCACAATCCCTCCACGGAGACCCCGCAATGTCCACCCAAGGCGTCGAGTTCGAATCCCTCAACGTCTCCGTCCCGGTCTCCGGCAGCCACGCCCCCCGACAGCTCCTCCACGACATCAACCTCTCGCTCGCCCCCAACACCACCACCGCCCTCCTCGGCCGCAGCGGCTCCGGCAAAACCACCCTCCTCCGCACCGTCAACGCCCTCGTCCGCCCCACCTCCGGCCGCGTCCTCGTCAACGACGAAGACGTCGCAGACCACCGACCCCATCCGCCTCCGCCGCTCCATCGGCTACGTCATCCAGGAGACCGGCCTCTTCCCCCGCATGACCATCGCCCGCAACATCGGCATGGCCCTCGAACTCGCAGGGCCGTCCCGCCCCGAGATCGCCGCGCCGCGCCGCCGAAATGCTCGCCCTCGTCGGCCTCCCCGCCAGACCTCCTCCCCCGCCACCCCTGGCAGCTCAGCGGAGGCCAGCGCCAGCGCGTCGGCCTGGCCCGCGCCCTCGCCAACCAGCCCTCCGTCCTGCTCATGGACGAACCCTTCGGCGCCCTCGACCCCCTCACCCGCGCCGAGATGCAGACCATGCTCCGCGACCTCCTCCAGCGCACCGGCAAGACCACCCTCATCGTCACCCACGACCTCGAAGAAGCCCTCTACCTCGCCGACCGCGTCGTCCTTCTCGACGCCGGCCACCTCGTCGCCGACCTCCCCTCCACCGCCGTCCGCACCTCCACCAACCCCGCCGTCCAGGCCTACGTCGCCGCCACCCACCGCGCCCCAGCCCCCACCGCCGAGCCCCCGAACCCGCCCGAAACCCCGCACCAGAACTGGTGGGAGCTCCGATGACCCCCATCCCCCCGCTTCCTCCACCAATACGGCCCGCAGATCGCCCGCCTCACCTTCGAGCACCTCTGGCTCACCGCCTCCGCCATGCTCTTCGCCACCGCCATCGCCCTCCCCATCGGCATCTTCCTCACCCGCCACGAAGCCTTCGCCCGCCCCATCCTCGGCCTCGCCAACATCCTGCAAACCATCCCCAGCCTGGCCCTCTTCGGCCTCCTGCTCCCCGTCCCATTCCTCGGCGACCGCGCCGCCCGCCTCGCCATCGTCGCCCTCACCGGCTACGCGCTGCTCCCCATCCTGCGCAACACCTACGCCGGCATCCGCTCCGTCGACCCCGCGCTGATCGACGTCGCCAACGCCCTCGGCATGACCTCCCGCCAGCGCCTCACCAAGCTCGAGCTCCCCATGGCCGCCTCGGTCATCCTCGCCGGCCTGCGCACCGCAACCGTCACCTGTGTCGGCGTCGCCACCATCGCCGCAGCCATCGGCGCCGGAGGCCTCGGCGAGCTCATCTTCCGCGGCGTCGCCTCGGTCGACAACTCCCTCGTCCTCGCCGGAGCCATCCCCGCCGCCCTCCTCGCCCTCCTCGCCGACGGCGCTCTCGGCCTGCTCGAGAGACGCCTCCAGGTCCGCCAGGCATGACTCCCCGCGTCCCACACTCCGTCATCCTGAGCGCAGTGAAGGACCCCTGTTGCCCTTGCCTGCCCCTGCAGTTACCCTTGCCGTTGGCTTGGCTCTCGGCTCGCATTCCGAGCGCAGAGAGGAACCCGCTTCTCGCTCGCGCAACGAGCGCTCCTTCTTCCCCCCACCCCCTCCAGCCTCCGCCCCCACACCGCCCCTCGCCTGTCGCCTCTCGCCTCTCGTATCTCGCCTCTCGCCTCTCCCTCGCATCTCTCCTTCTGCTCACCGCCTGCGCCCCGCCCCGCTCCTCCCACATCGTCATCGGCGCCAAAAACTTCACCGAGCAAGTCCTCCTCGGCGAGCTCCTCGCCCAGGAGATCGAAGCCTCCGGCGGCGGCCCCGTCGAGCGCCGCTTCTGGCTCGCCGGCTCCTACCTCTGCCAGCAGGCCCTCCTCTCCAACCGCATCGACGCCTACGTCGAATACACCGGCACCGCCCTCACCGCCATCCTCAAGCAGCCTCTCAGACCGCGACCCAACCAAGGTCGACGCCACCATCACCCGCCTCTACGCCCAGCGCTACCACATCCGCGTCTTCCCCAGCCTCGGCTTCCAGGACACCTTCGCCATGGTCATCCCCGGCTCCGTCGCCCGCGCCGACCACCTCCGCACCATCTCCGACATCATCCCCTACGCCCCCCACTGGCGTCTCGGCGTAGGCTACGAGTTCGCCGAGCGCCCCGACGGCCTCCGCGGCCTCTCCGCCGCCTACCACCTCCACTTCGCCGGCGACCCCCGCACCATGGAGCTAGGCCTCCTCTACCGCTCCCTCTCCGACCACCAGGTCGACATCGTCGCCGGCAACTCCACCGACGGCGCCATCAACGAATTCAACTTCACCGCCCTCGACGACAACCTCCACTACTTTCCCCCCTACGAAGCCGTCCCCCTGGTCCGCGAAGACTCCCTCCGCCGCTGGCCCCAGATCGCGGTAGCCCTCAACCGCCTCGCCGGCAAAGTCACCGCCGACGACATGCGGGCCATGAATCTAGCCGTAGACGCCCAGCACCGCGACCCCGCCGACGTCGTCCGCGACTTCCGCCTCCACCATAGCCTCTAACCCCGAACCACCCCACCCAAACGCCCCAGCCCCAAAATACCGTCATCCTGAACGCAGTGAACGACCCCTGTAGTTGCAGTTGCGTTGCCGTTGCCTTGCTTGATGTTGCCGTTGCCCTTGCCGACGCCCACCAGCACCTCCTCGCCCAGCGCCGCGCCACCGATGCCAACCACCCCGCCCTCCTCCACGACCTCCTCTCCACCGAAGCAGTAAGCTACATACGAGTCCGCGACCGCGAAGCCGGCTGCTTCGACTTCCGCGTCGAACGAATGTAGAAGGGAAGCCGACACCCCATGACCGAAGCCCCCGCCCCCACCACGCAGGCAACCACCCCGCAACCTCTCCCCGCCACTGCCCCCGAGCCCTGGCTCCGCGGCACCCTCACCGACATCGACCCCATCCGCCGCGCCGTCCTCCACGCCCTCGAGCTCTCCGCCGAAGACGCCGCCCGCTGGCTCGACCCCCTCACCGACGCCCAGCTCCTCGCCCGCCCCCACGGCCTCGCCCCCATCGCCTTCCACCTCCGCCACATCGCCCGCTCGCTCGACCGCCTGCTCACCTACGCCGAAGGCCACCAGCTCACCGCCGACCAGCTCTCCGCCCTCAAAACCGAGCTCGGCTCCCCCGAAGACGAACCCGCCACCGCCTCTGCCGCCCGCGCCGAGTTCCGCGCCGCCCTTACCGCCGCCGCCGTCCGCATCCGCGCCCTCTCCCCCGACCGCTTCGCCCACGCGGTCGGCGTCGGCCGCAAGCAGCTCCCCACCACCGTCGGCGGCCTGCTCGTCCACTGCGCCGACCACACCCAGCGCCACACCGGCCAGTTCGTCACCACCGCCAAATGCCTCTCCCCGTCCTAGCGCGAAACAAACACGCCGGTCGGAGGATCCCCTCTGACCGGCGCCAACCACCCGAAGCCTTCAGCCATCCGCGCAGGACCTACAGCGCCGCCGGCTTCTCCCACGCGCTGAACACAAACTCATGCAGCGTCTTCCGCGTCCGCGCCGCCTTCTCCAGCTCCTGGTAGGCAGCCGGCAGCGCCTCCGGATCGCCCAGATACCCCAGCGCCCACGCCGCTCCCACCTCGAACTCCTCGGGAATCTCGAACAGCTTGCGCGCCTTCTCCTTATCCACGCCGCCCATGCCATGCGTATGCAGCCCCAGCGCCGTGGCCTGCAGGCTCATGTTCGCCGACGCAGCCCCCGTATCATGCAGCCCATACGGATTCGGATACGCATTCTGCGTAAAAATCTTCTTGCCCGCCGACAGAATCAGCACCGGAGCCGTCTTCGCCCACGCCTGGTTGAACTCCACCAGCGACTCCAGGATCTTCGCGTACGTCTCGTCGCCCTTCTTGCCGACCAGGAACCGCCAGGGCTGTTCGTTATAGCTCGACGCCGCCCACGCCGCCGCCGTAAAGATCTTCGTCAGATCCGCACTCGGCACCGGCTTATCGGCATACGACCGCGGGCTCCAGCGCTTCAAAATGATATCGAGAACCCCGGTCTCCGCGGGTCCAGCCTTCACTTCATCCAGATCAATGGGCATACTCTCTCCTGCGACGTTGGATGCGAGCGGCGAGAGACGAGATTCGAGAGACGAGATTCGAGAGACGAGATTCGAGATGCGAGAGACGAGAGGCGAAGGTCCGAGGTCCCAGGGCTAGCACTCCAGGGGGACCGTTCCCGCAGCCTCTTCGCTTCGCGCCTTAACACCCTCCCCCGAACACAGTGCCCCAGGCAATTGGCCCTTTAGCCTCTTCGAATCTCGCCTCTCCGAATCTCGAACCTCGCCTCTCCGCATCTCCGCATCTCGCCTCAACCCGCGAGGTGCCCCATCTTCTCCCGCTTGGTCTCGAGATAGCGCTCGAACGTAGGCTCCGCAGGAATCGTCGCCGGCACCCGCTCCACCACGCGGATCCCCGCTGCCTCGAGCGCCGCCACCTTCTCCGGATTATTCGTGATCAACCGCACCGCCGGAATATGCAGCGCCTTCAGAATCTCCGCCGGCAGCTCGAACTCCCGATAGTCCACGCGGAATCCCAGCTCCAGGTTTGCCTCGATCGTATCCCGCCCCTTGTCCTGCAGCTCATACGCGCGCAGCTTGGCCATCAGCCCGATCCCGCGGCCCTCCTGCTCCTCATAGAGCAGAATCCCCGCGCCCTCCTTGGCAATCATCCCCAGCGCCAGGTGCAGCTGGTCATGGCAATCGCAGCGCAGCGAGTGAAACACATCGCCCGTCAGGCACATCGAGTGAATCCTCACCAGCGGCGCCGCCGCCGACAGATCGCCCATCGTCAGCGCGACTGCATTGTCCACGCGCTTGAGCGAAGCGCTCCCCGGCTCCGCCACTCCCTCAAACCCAAGAATGCGGAAGTGTCCCCACCGCGTAGGGAACTCTGCACCGGCGACCTTGCGAACACTGCTGTAGGGCATACCTCATTATAGATTCCGAATCCCCGCACCAGGATTCACCCCCCGCCCTCGCGCGAAAACATCTGCCATCGGCGTTGATGAGGACGCATTTCGCTTCGTGAACCACGCCAGGCATCGATTGCGCTCTAGGACGGTTTGGCCGCAGCATACGATCCGGGAGGTTCCCGAAAGGGTTCCACGGCGATGCGCTCGTAACGCACCTCCAATACCGTCAGGCGTTCTTTGCCGCCGGGCGCTTCGAGAACAACGCTGTCCCCCTCAGCGGATTGCATCAACGCGCGGCCCAAAGGCGACACCCAACTGACATGGTTGCGGTCGAGGTCGACCTCGTCGGCGCCGACGATGCTCACCTCTCGCTCCACGCCCGCGGCATTGGCATAGAGCACCGTGGCACCGAAATAGGCCTTGGTCGCCCGCAGGCCCGATCGCGGAGCCTCCGGATCCACGACTTCTGCGGCTTCGATCCGCTTGGAGAGAAAGCGAATCCGCCCATCGATCTGCCGCAGCCGGCGTTTGGCATACTGATAATCCGCGTTTTCACTGCGATCGCCATTGCCGGCAGCCCACGCGACGACCTCCGCCACCGCCGGGCGGTCCTTGACGAGCAGAAACCGGTGCTCCTCTTTCAGGCGCTCCAGTCCACCCGGCGTAATGTAGTTCTTGACGTTCACTGCCGGCGAGTCGTCTTGTGGTCTTCGGGTAAAGCCTTTACGCATCTCGTAGTCTTCCTGCGCGAAATCCAGCAGCTCCTCCAAGGAAAACGGATGACGGCCGCTGTGAGACATCGTAAACGAGTACCCATTCGCGATGCGGCTTCCTCGCGGCAAGCGTGGGATGGCATTGCTTCCGGACCAGCGTTTATCGGGATGGCCATGAGCCATGCCGGACCTCGGCGCAGCGTCACGCGATCGCCCACCGCCCGCACGTCCAATCGGCGACAGGGGCGCGGAAAAGCCACACGACCCGCGATTTTCCTGGGGTTCAAAACGAAACCGTTCTATACTTGGGCGCCTTCCACGCCAGGCAGGTTTCCGGGCTGTAGCGATGGAATCTCGCCCGCGGTTGATGCATGCACCGTTCAAGCGAAGGAGATTGCCAGTGAAGCGTCGTGATTTTCTCAAGAACGCAGCGATCGCTGTTCCATCTGCAGGCCTTCCAGCGGCACGGTTCGAGGCGTTTGCTCTCGGCCAGCGTGCCGCGGCTCCGCCATCTGGCGGGATCCATCCAGTGGAAGCGGGACAAGACCGGTTTGGGGAGACGCACTCGCTGGGCTTCAGCACGATTCTGTTCAAGGCGGTGCCAGGCGAGACCCATGGCGGCCTGCTCATGATCGAGCACAAAAACCTGAGGAAGGGTGGCCCTCCAAAGCACGTCCATCTGCAGCAGGACGAGTGGTTCTACGTGATGGAAGGCGAGGTGCTGTTTGAGGTGGGCGACAGCCGGTCGACGTTGCGCGCAGGCGAATCGCTGCTGGGGCCGCGCGGGATACCGCATGCCTTCTGCGGGGTGGGCGAAAACCCGGCGCACATGTTGATTGCGTTTACTCCCGCGGGGAAGATGGAGGAGTTCTTCCGCTACGTGGCGGTGCCGAATGGGCCGAAGATGGACGCGGAAGTATTTGCGCGGTTCGAGATGCAATATGTTGGGCCGCCGCTCGTGGCCTAGCTGCCGCTGCGCCACCGGATGCCGCTGTGCGCATGCTGTTTCGCCCTCCTGGCGGCTTGCGACTCTCTGGCGAGGGATGCTCTGCACAACAAACCAAAAGCCAGGAGCTCGAAGCTAGAAGCTGCATCACCCCCAAACGCGTAAACTCAAACCGTGTACGCGAAAGAGTCCAACCTCATCTGGATCACGCTCCTGGTCGAGCTCGGCGTCGCCGCGGCCGTGGCCAGCTCGCTCGCCCGCTCCATCGCCTTCAAGCGTCTTCTCCTGCTCAAACACCGCAACACCCGCGAGACCCTCCACCTGCTCGCCTGGATCTGCGTCCCCCTCATGCTCGGCGTGCTCGTCCGCGTCAAGGTCCGCAACTTCCTCGCCGCCGACCTCTCCTTCGAAGCCATCGCCATCCTCGGCCTCCTCCTCGGCCCCTGGCCCGCCATGGTCGGCGCCGCCGCTCTCTCGCTCCCCGCGCTCGGCCATCACGAATGGTTCACCCTCCCCGTCAACCTCATCATCGCCGCCATCTTCGGAGCCTACCGCCGCGTCGCCGGCGAAGAGAACATCTGGTCCTTCTCCCCGCTCATCGACCTCAGCCTCTACCGCTGGATCCGCCGCACCGTCACCTGGCCCTTCCTCGACCGCCAGATGTTTCTCCTGGTCCTCATCATGGCGACGCAGTTCGCCACCAGCCTCTTCTCCCATTTCTATCCCCGCCGCTACTTCGAGCTCTACTCCAGCTCCTGGCTCATGGAGCTCGCCATCTGCGCCTGCGCTCCGGTCGTCGTCGGCATCCCCCTCAAGATCTGGAACGCCGTCCGCATCGAGCACAAGCTCGAAGAGCAGTCCCGCCTCCTGCTCGAAGCCCGCCTCGACGCCCTGCAGCGCCAGATCAATCCCCACTTCCTCTTCAACACCCTCAACTCCATCGCCTCGCTCATCCGCTCCAAGCCCGACCTCGCCCGCGAGATGATCGTCAAGCTCTCGCACATCCTGCGCGTCCTGCTCCGCGACCGCGACGCCTTCGTCCCTCTCCGCGAAGAGCTCGACTTCACCGACGACTACCTCGACATCGAAGTCGTGCGCTTCGGCGAAAAGCTGCGCGTCGTCAAGGAAATCTCCCCCGACACCCTCGACATCATCGTCCCCTCCATGCTCCTCCAGCCCCTCATCGAAAACTCCATCAAGCACGGCCTCGAGCCCCGCATCTCCGGCGGCACCGTCACCCTCCGCTCCCGCATCGCCGACGAACGTCTCCTCCTCGAGATCGAAGACGACGGCGTCGGCATCGAGCCCGGCGGCCCCACCACCGCTCCCGTCTCCGGCCTCCTCCGCGAAGGCTCCGGCATCGGCATGCGCAACGTCCGCGAGCGCATCCAGGTCCTCTACGGCGACGAAGCCCACGTCGACATCGTCAGCCGCCCCGGCCGCGGCACCCGCGTCTCCCTCCGCATGCCCCTCGCCACCCGCGAAGAAGGCGACGAGCTCCTCAACCTCCTCGCCGAAACTGTGCGGCAATCGCTCAACGCCATCGAGGTCCAGCGCCAGCGCTTTGCTAAAATGAGGCCGGTGGGACGCCGCAATGACTGAACCTGATTCACACCATCTCCGGCGCCTCCGGCGCCCCCATCGCCGTCGACCGCCGGCCCGCCCTCAACGACCGTCTCCAACACCGCATCTCGAACTCAACCAGCCGCAACCGCCGCTCCAAGCAAGCAACACCGAGGAAAGCAATGACCGAAATTGTCTCCATCTCACGCCCGTGAAATTCTCGACAGCCGCGGCAACCCCACCGTCGAAGCCGACGTCATCCTCTCCGACGGCATCCGCGGCCGCGCGGCCGTTCCCTCCGGAGCCTCCACCGGCGAGCACGAGGCCGTCGAGCTCCGCGATGACGACAAGAGCCACTACCTCGGCAAGGGCGTCCTCAAGGCCGTCGACAACATCGAGTCCGCCATCGCCCCCGAGCTCACCGGCATGGACGCCAGCAACCAGAAGCTCATCGACGCCACCATGATCGCCCTCGACGGCACGGCCAACAAGGGCAACCTCGGCGCCAACGCCATCCTCGCCGTCTCCATGGCCTGCGCCCGCGCCTCCGCCGAAGCCCTCGGCCTGCCCCTCTACCGCTACCTCGGCGGCGTCAACGCCACCATCCTCCCCACCCCCATGATGAACATCCTCAACGGTGGCGCCCACGCCGACAACAACGTCGACTTCCAGGAGTTCATGGTCATGCCCGTCGGCGCCGAAACCTTCGCCGACGCCCTCCGCTGGGGCGCCGAAGTCTTCCACACCCTCAAGGGCGTCCTCAAGAAGAAGGGCTACAACACCGCCGTCGGCGACGAAGGCGGCTTCGCCCCCTCCCTCAAATCCAACGTCGAAGCCATCGACGTCATCCTCGAAGCCATTACTCTAGCCGGCTACAAACCCGGCGAAGACATCGCCATCGCCCTCGACCCCGCCGCCAGCGAGTTCTTCAACAAGCAGTCCGGCAAGTACGTCTTCAAGAAGTCCGACAAGAGCGAAAAGACCTCCGAGCAGATGGCCGACTTCTGGGCCGACTGGGCCCGCCAATATCCCATCGTCTCCCTCGAAGACGGCCTCGACGAAAACGACTGGGACGGCTGGAAGTACCTCACCGACAAGCTCGGCGACAAGCTCCAGCTGGTCGGCGACGACCTCTTCGTCACCAACACCGAGATCCTCCAGCGCGGCATCGAGGAAGGCATCGCCAACTCCATCCTCATCAAGCTCAACCAGATCGGCACCGTCTCCGAGACCCTCGACGCCATCGAGCTGGCCCGCCGCAACGGCTACACCTCGCATCATCTCGCACCGCTCCGGCGAGACCGAAGACACCTTCATCGCCGACCTCGCCGTAGCCACCGGCGCCGGCCAGATCAAGACCGGCTCCGCCTCCCGCACCGACCGCATCGCCAAGTACAACCAGCTCCTCCGCATCGAAGAAGAGCTAGGCCAGACCGCCCGCTACCTCGGCCGCGCCAGCATCAACCGCGCCGTCTAGCCATCCCGCTCACCTGGGCGTTTTTCTGCTGCCAGGCGCCTAGGTGTCTGAACACTCCAGGTTTCGTCAACGGTACGATGGTGACAGCCACTCGAAGGAGAATGATTATCCCGGACCCGTATCTCAAACGAGAAAGTTCCTTTGCAGGAATCTTTCTGCTGATCCTCGCGTTCACCATTGCGCGCACCGTGCGCCATGGATCCGTCCTCTATTGCGGCGGCCCCTGCCCAGTCGTGCTGTACCCTCCGGAATCGCCCTGGGCGCCGGATGTCTACCGTGTCGGCATCAACACCGTCACTCGCTGGATCAACCTCCTGTTCCACTTCAAAGATGCGACGATCGCCACCGCCATGATCGACTTTGTCTCCACCTTCGTGGCGCTCGCCATCCTCTGTTCTCTCGCCGTCGACGGCTTGAGCACGCTCCGCGAATCCGTTGCCGCCCGCATCGCCACCCTCGGCCTCTTTCTCGCCTTCATCCAGTTTCCCATCGGCTTTATCTACTACCAGGACCGCGCCGAAACTCTTCCAACTCTCCTCTTCATCGCCGTCGCCCTTCTCTGCCTCTCGAAAGGCAAGCACCCGGGCAGCAAAGGCTCTCTCTGGATCGCCCTGCTCTTCGCCGCGGCCGCCGCGCAGTCCTTCTTCCGCGCCGACGTCCCCTTCATCGTCGGCATCGCCACCATCCTCCTCAGCCTGATTCCCGGTGCGTTGGAAGACCTTGGCCCCAGCTCCATGAATCTGCTTCGCGGCGCCGGCGTCACCCTGATCTCCGGAGGAATCCAGGCCTATCTAAAATGGGTCCGTTCCCCAACGCGCACTATGGTGCCGAGCACGCCATCGTCCTCCACTTCAATCTCAATCCAACCGCGCTCAGCCTGTTGGCTCTCTGTCTCGCTCCCTTCATCTGGATGGCCGTCCTCGTCCTGCGACGGCGTATCCATCTTACCTCCGTCGAGAAGCTCATCGTCGCCGCATCGGCGATCTATCTGCCCGTCTGGTTTACCGTGGGGATGGTCACCGAGGTCCGGATCTTTGTTCCGTTCCTGTTACCGCTCTGCGTGGTTGCAGCCCGCGTCTCCGCCTCGTACCTCCTGGCGAAGAACGTGCTCAACTCCCCGGATCCCGTGTAACCGACGAACATCCCGTTCGTCCGCTCGCTCAAACGCTTGCCCCTGATGAACTGCCCGACAACGGACAACTGAGAACCGACAACTGAGAACTGACAACTGAGAACGAACAACCCTCCCCTCACCCGCCTGTGCTCCCCTTCACAGAACCACCCCCACGAACCAAGTAAACTTGTATCCATGAGAACCACACCTCCGGTCATCCTCACCATTCTCGACGGCTGGGGCTACCGCGCCGAAACCCACGGCAACGCCATCGCCCTCGCCCGCAAGCCCACCTACGACCGCCTCCTCCGCGAGTACCCCAACACCCTCATCCACGCCAGCAACCACTACGTCGGCCTGCCCGACGGCCAGATGGGCAACAGCGAAGTCGGCCACCTCAACCTCGGCGCCGGCCGCATCGTCCGCATGGACATCACCCGCATCGACCACGCCATCGACACCGGCGAGTTCTTCTCCGACCCCACCCTCCTCAAAGCCGTGCACGTCGCCAACAGCGGCCACGCCCTCCACCTCATCGGCCTCGTATCCGACGGTGGCGTCCACTCCCAGCAGCGCCACCTCTACGCCCTCCTCCGCCTCGCCGCCCAGCACAACGTCGCCCGCGTCTACGTCCACGCCTTCCTCGACGGCCGCGACACCCTCCCCACCAGCGGCGCCGGCTACATCGCCAGAGCTCCAGCAAAAATTCAAGGAGTACGGCGTCGGCCAGCTAGCCAGCGTCTCCGGCCGCTACTTCGCCATGGACCGCGACTACCGCTGGGAGAAGGAGCACAAAGCCTTCCGCGCCATGGTCACCGGCGACCCCGAAGCAGGGAAGTACCAGGACCCCCACGCCCGCATCCTCGAGAGCTACAACAACAACATCACCGACGAGTTCGTCGAGCCCTTCACCTGCGTCGACGCCAACAACCAACCCATCGGCCTCATCGCCGAAGGCGACGCCGTCATCTGCTTCAACTACCGCGCCGACCGCGTCCGCCAGATCACCCGCGTCCTCACCCGCCGCTCCGGCCTCACCGCCGACGGCGGCATGGCCCTCCCCAAAGCCGCCGAGCTCAACGACGAGATCCCCCTCCACACCGTCCCCGCCAACCTGCACTACGTCATGATGACCCAGTACGACCCCAAGTTCACCCTCCCCATGGTCATCCCGCCGGAGAGCATGGACAACCTCCTCGCCAACGTCATGGCCGTCGCCAACCTCCGCAACCTCCGCGTAGCCGAGACCGAGAAGTACGCCCACGTCACCTACTTCTTCAACGGCGGCATCGAGAAGCCCTTCCCCGGCGAAGAGCGCGAGCTGGTCCAATCCAAAAAAGTAGCCACCTACGACCTCGCCCCCGAGATGTCCGCCGAGGGCATCGCCGACGTCGTCATCAAATCCATCACCGACACCGCCTTCGACGTCATCATCGTCAACTTCGCCAACGCCGACATGGTCGGCCACTCCGGCAAGATCGAACCCACCGTCCAGGCCGTCGAAACCGTCGACGCCCAGCTAGGCCGCATCTACGCCGCCGTCAAGCAGCACAACGCCAACTGGATCATCACCGCCGACCACGGCAACGCCGAGCTCCTCATCGACCCCGTCTCCGGAGGCCCCCACACCGCCCACACCACCAACCCCGTCCCCTTCCTCCTGGTCACCGACCAGGGCAACAAGATCGGCGTCCACGCCGGAGGCTCGCTCCGCGACATCTCCCCCACCATCCTCGGCCTGCTCAACCTCGAGCTCCCCAAGCAGATGACCGGAGGCGACCTCCGCATCCCGGCTCCCACATAGCCTGAGACGCGCAAGACCCGGGTGCCTCACATCTCGCTTCTGAGATTGCGTTTCCAGGATGTCCGTGGCCCCCTGGGCATTGCACCCACCTATCTGGCAGATAGGTGGGTGCGATCTCAGAGGTAGTCCGAGAACCCAGCTGAGGCTGCCACTCGCGTAACCCGAAACGGGGCAGAGGCTTACCTGAAACTCACACCTCCCGGCGACCTTCCAGGGCCCGGGTCATGGTCACTTCATCGGCATATTCGATATCACTTCCTGCTGGAACTCCTGTCGCAATCCTGCTGATGCGCAAGGAGTTATACCGCAGATGCGCCTCGTCGGCAACGTACCGCGCCGTCGCCTCACCCTCCACCGTGGGTGAAGTCGCCAAAATCAGCTCCTCCGCCCCCTCCAAACGAGGCCAAAGGTTCGCTAACCTCAATTGCTCCGGCCCTATACCGTTCACCGGTGAAAGTGTTCCATGGAGAACATGATATAAGCCGCTGAAACTGCGTGTCTTCTCGATGGCATTGATGTTCGTCGGCTCTTCCACGACGCACAAAATACGCGCATTCCGAGCCGGATTCGCGCAGTAGCTGCAGGGGTCTATGTCTGTGATGTTATTGCACTTAGAGCACAAACGCAGCTGTTCGCGCAGGCGCAGAATCGCCGCCGAAAGCGCATGTCGCGTCCGCTGAGGACGATCTAAGTATATGAAAAGCAAAGCGTTGCGCCGACTTTGTGCCGACTCCCGGAAGCTTCCGAAGCTCCTCGATGAGCCGCTCCATCGGCTCGGCAAAACGCGTCGCCACAGGCTAAAATCCAGGGAGGCCAAGGCCTCCTAACATGCTGGCAGTATTGGACTTGCTGGCATCCTCCGCCTTGCGGGCAGGCGGCATTGACGGCGGCCACGATCAGGTCTTCGAGCAGGGTCAGATCGCCGGCAGCCGCGGTGACTGCAGATGGTGCAATGGTTAGACTTAGCAGCTCTTTCTTGCCGTTCATGCGAGCCTTGACGGCGCCTCCGCCGGCATCGGCTTCCACGACCGTCTCGGCCAGGCGCAAGTCGATTGTTTGCTGCATTTCCTGGGCTTTTTCAAGCATCTCCTGCATCTTGTTCATGTCAAATTCCATGTGCACTCCGTTGCGTTTGAGACAGCCTCAACCCGCGTTCGCGTTGCAAACCCATCGCATAAGCCCTCTTCTCGGACCTACTTTTCCCGAAGATCGATCACGTTACTAATCTCCGCCGAAAACAGCCGCCGCGCCTCCTGCACCAGCGGATGTTTTTCCGCCATCTCCGCCGACCGACCCACTCGCCGCAGCGCGAGGCTTTCTTCGGTCCGGCCGCCGCCGCCGGCGCGCCCGGAATGAGCTTGAGGGTGAGAGAGCCGGCGTTGGCTTCGCGGAGGGCGGCCTTGAGGGTACGCTCGGCGTCGGCGTTGACGACGACCGGGAGCATCGTCTTCGAGAGCGTGGTGTGGATCTCGAGGGTGTTGCCGTTGAGCTTGAGGGTTGAGTCTTCGATCTGCTCGGAGGCAGACTGCTGGCCTTTGACGGCAGCCAGGGCTGAGACGAGAGCCGCCTGAAGCGACTCCAGGTCAAGATCGGCTGCGGGCGATGGCTCGGCGGTCACCGCAGGAGCGGACGCCACGGCGACCGGCGCAACCACGAGCTGCGGGCCGGCCTGTGTCTCGTTGGCGGGGGCTTCTGCGACGGGAGCGGGAGCGAGGGCCATGGAGCCGGCCGTGGGCGTCGGCTCGGAACGGACGGGCTCCGGCTGACGTTGAGGCTTGCGGTGGGAACCTTGCGGGAGCGATCGGACTCGAAGGGGGATGGCGGACGGGGTCGGACGCGGAGAGGAGGCAGGGGGCAACGTCGCGCTGCAGTGCTGGCCCACTCTCGGCGATGGCGACGCAGTCGCCGATGGCGTGCCCATCGAAGAAGGCCGTGAGGCAGGGGTGCCCAAGCCGGTTGGGGTGGTGTTGGGGCGGGAGGCGGGCTTGGTCCCGAGCTGGCTCAGCAGGTCTTCGATGGGGATGAGGCGCTGGACGTGGACCAGCTTGAGCAGGCCGAGTTCGAGATGGAAGCGCTGCTCCTGGCGGTAGCCCAGCTCGTCGAAGGTGCGGAGCATGATGGCGAGGAAGCGGGAGAGGTCTTCTTCGGTGAAGAGGGCGGCGGAACGGGCAGCGCGGTTGCGCTCTTCGGGGGAGATCTGGAGGAGGTCGGCGGCGATGCCGGTGGCGTCCGCGTCGGGTGAGAGGTTCGTGACCTTGGCGACGATGGTGTTGCGCAGGTAGCGGACGAACTGGCGGGCGAGCTGCGGGGCTCCGTTGCCGGCGTCGAGCAGGCGGCCGACGATGGAGAGGACGTCGGCGGAGTTGTTGGCGTGGACGGCCTGCGAGGATCTGCTCGTAGACGACGTTGGAGACCGAGCCCATGAGCTCGCGCACCTGGGTGAGCTCGAGGTGCGGGTGACCGTTGACCAACGGCGCGGAGGCGATGGCCTGATCCATGATGGAGAGGGCATCGCGCATGGAGCCGTCGCCGGCTTCGGCGAGCAGGGTGAGGGTGGCGTCGTCGACGTCGAGCTCTTCCTTGGTGGCGATGGAGCGAAGCTGGCCGACGATGTCGTCGAGCTTGACGGCGTGAAAGCTGAAGTGCTGGCAGCGCGAGCGGATGGTCTGGGGAATGTCCTCGGGCTGGGTGGTCGCAAACATGAAGATGGCCCAGTCGGGCGGCTCTTCGAGGGTCTTGAGGAGGGCATTCCAGGCGGCATCGGTGATCTGGTGCGCCTCGTCGAGGATGATGATCTTGTACTTGCTCTTGTTGGTGGGGCGGGTTTGAATCTTGGAGGTGAGCAGGCGGGCGTCGTCGATGCCGCGATTGGTGGCGGCGTCAATCTCTTCGACGTCGAAGGAGTGCGACTCCTCGAAGATGGAGTTTTCCTGGCGCGAGGCGGAAGAGATCTCGCGGCAGTTGACGCAGATGCGGCAGGGCTCTTCGGTGGGGCGCTCCGGAGAGCCGACGGGCGTGCTGCAGTTCAACGCGGCGGCGAGGATGCGCGCGATGGTGGTCTTGCCGATGCCGCGATGGCCGGAGAAGATGTAGCCGTGGGCGATGCGGTTCTGGGCGAGCGCGTTGAGCAGGGTGCGGGTGACGTGGTCCTGCCCGATGACGTCGGAGAAGAGCTGGGGGCGGTACTTGCGGGCTAGAACTTGATAGGCCATCGACGAGGTTGATTGTAGCGCCCGAGGGTGTGGAGCGGGTGCAGTGGTCTGCGAAGGCGGGAGACAGGGGTTGCCCGCCGGGGTGCCATTTTCGATGATCTGTTTTGCACACATGCAGTGAATTGATGAGATCTGCCACAACCCGGAAGGGGGCTGGGCATCCGAAGGGCTATGAAGAAACTTATGCTTGGATTTCTCGCCCTTATGTTCCTCGTTCCGCTGGTACCTGCAGCGAGCGCCCAGGTTGTTGTTGCAGGTCGGACACCAGCATCATCGGCATTGCTGGTACAGCCATCATCATCGTCATTGCCGCTAGTCGGCGGTTGGCCTGATGAAGGCTGCTTGTTGCATTGGCCCAATTCAAGGCAACTTGAGTTGGGTTGCTTTCTTGGAGCAGGAATCGTGAATAACGCAGTTACGCAATCGCAGTTGAGAAGGAGAAAGAGGTCGCATCCCATGAGTATGAAGAAGCTTGCGCTTGGAGTTCTCGCTCTTACGTTTCTCGTGCCGCTGGTTCCAGCAGCGGGCGCGCAGGTCGTGGTCACGGTGGACCATCCATCATCATCGCCATTGCTGGTGGAGGCATCATCATCGTCATTGCCGCTACCGCTAGATTTGACGAGGCTTCGCAGCGGAAGGCCTGAGGAATGTAAACGACCCAACGCGAGGAGACTCGGGTTGGGTCGTTTGTTTGCGGGATCCGGACTGCCGGTTAGCGTGAGGCTCGTGCCTGCTTGCGGGCCTTCTTGCGGGCCTGGCGCTTGACTTCCTCGTCGGAGAACATGGTGCCGCGGCATTGGGGAGCGTTGCAGTAGCAGTCGGCGGTGTCGTCGTCGGAGTCGTAGAGGTTGTACTCGTAGACGAGCTCCTCGTTGGCGGCGATGTCGCGGATGGCGCGGATGTAGATGCGGCCCTTGTGCTCCTCGGTGCGGCAGTTGGGGTCGCAGGAGTGGTTGAGGAACATGGCGGTGCCGAAGCCGTCGATGACGTCGCCCTTGTCGCCGAAGCCGAAGAGGTAGGTGACGGGGCGGTCGGCGTAGCGCTCGTCGGCGAGCTCCTTGGGGATGCGGGGGCCGTCGTACTCGAGGACGCGGCGGCCGCGGGGGATGGGGTCCAGGGTGTAGCAGCCGGCGGCGTGGATGGACGAGGAGCGGATCGAGGAGGCGGGGAGAGGTGGGGGCGCGACGCGGCATGGGGTGGAGTATAGCAAGAGCGCTGAGGAGTGCAGAAAGTAACGCAGTGGGGACTACCGCGGCGGGGCGGGTGTCGTCTAATAGAGGTATGCAGTGGACGCGTGTGCTGGGAAGATTGGGGTTGGTGAGCGCCGGGCTGGGCGTGATGCTGGCGGCGCAGGTGGCGCGTGCGCAGGGTGGATGCACGTTTACGGATGACAATGGCAAGACGGTGTTCTGGCCGAACTGCCAGCCGCCCACGGACACCAAGACTCCGGATAGCAAGGGGAATGCGACGGCGCCTCCGGCGAATGGGCAGGCGACTGCGCCGGCTCCGGGGACGAGCCCGGCGAAGAGCTTCCCGTTCCCGGGCGATACGCCGGCAGCGCCGCCAGCTGGGCAGACGCAGCAGGCTGGGCAGACGCAGCAGGGAACGTGCGGGGTCCGGGATCGACGGCGGCGCCTGCGGCTTCGCGGTTTCCGTTTCCCGGGCGGACGATGCGTCGAGCGGGAGTTCGAGCAGCGGGCCGCTGAAGGATGCGGGGAGCTCGGGGAATGCCCCGAGCAGCAGCTCGAGCAGCAGCTCGAGTAGTGATCCGAGGGACCGCGATCCGTCGGCGGGGCCGCTGGGCGATGGCGATACGGATCCGGCGGCGAAGGCTGCGGAGGCGCGCAGAGCGGCGCGGCAGAGGCAGGGGATTGTGTTCCACCAGACGTCGGACCAGCGGGAGACCGAGGACCTGAAGGTGGCGGCGTTCTACTTCAGCGATGGCGACTACAGGGGAGCGTACGAGCGGGCGAGCGATGCGGTGTCGCTGGCGGCGGATGATGCGGATGCGCACCTGGCGCTGGCGGAGGCGGCTCGGCGGCTGGGCAAGCTGGATGAGGCGGAGACGCACTACAAGAAGTGCCTGGCGCTGGATCCGGTGCCGAAGACGAAGAAGGCCGCGGAGAAGGCGCTGAAAGAGATGACCTCGGGAAGTTGAGAACAGCGGTGCGTGGCGGGTGGTGAACGACGACGGACGCGCTACCCCCTCCCCCGGGGGTGGGGTACTTTTAGACCTAAAGGTATTCCTGCGGGGCTGAGGTTAGGATCAGACTTATGGCAGTCTGACTGCGTAGAAAAATTGCACCATCCATGGGCAGCGGGAAATTTAAGGGTGGCGCGGGGCGCCGGCTATTTGAAGGGGCGGGTGAGGAAGGCGGGGGTGCCGGTGGGCAGCGGGCGGGGGAGCGGCTTGGTGCGGCTGTGCTTTTCGGGCTTGGCTGCGGGCCTGGAGCGGCGGGTGCGGAGCGGTGGGCCGTCTTCGGCGGTGGCGAGGGCGAGGTCTTCGGTGAGGTCTTCTTCCACGTTGAGATACTTGCGCAGGTAGCGGAGGGGCTCTTCGGCGAGGGCCATCTCCTGAGGTGATACTTCCAGGCGTCGCGGCGGGCGGAGCGGCGGATGAAGCCTTTGCGCTGGACGGTCTTGATCGAGCCGTCGGGCATGGGGCGCTGGAAGGTCTGGGAGGGAACGCTGAAGGTGATCTCTTCGCCGGCCTTCCAGAAGGCGCTGGCGAACTCGTGGGAGAAGAGCAGAGCGTAGTAGCGGCGCTGCTGGTCGAGGAGCTTGAGGGCAGCCTCGGCGCTGATCCAGGGAAGGCCCAGGCGGCCGGTGTACCAGCGACGGAACTCAAAGCCGTTGCCGCGCGCGCGGCCAACAACGATCGTGAGTAGTTCGAGGCGGGTCATAGTGTTTACGAGCGTAGCAGGCTCGATGGAAAGATAGATGCCTGCTACGACGTTCGTGCGCGGCGAAGTTACTCGCCGTCAGTTACCGCCGCAGTTACTGCGCCGTAGTTGGTTTCGTCGCGGATGCGGTCGCGGAGGGCGTCGGCGTCCGGCGTGAGGGCCTCAAGGGGCTCGGGCACGAGGCGGGCGTGGCGGGCGCGCCAGAGGCGGAGCAGCGAGCAGGATCAAGACGATGCCGAGCAGGAGGAAGGCGAAGGGGCCGATCCAGGCGACGTCGTCAAAGCCGCCGCGCACGGGTTCGGCGAGGACGATGGGGCCGTACTTGGCGGTGAAGAACTTGAAGACCTGGGCATCGGAGGCGCCGGAGTCGAGCTGGGCGTGGAGGTCGGCGATCTCGCCGGTGGAGTTGGGGCAGCCGACGTGGTTGCACTCGAGCAGGATCTGGCCGCAGCCGCAGGTGCACATCAGCTCGTGGCCGAGGCGGTTGAAGCGAGCCGGAGGGATCGCTGGCGCCCAGCATGGTGAAGGCGACGAAGACGATGAGGACGAGCTGGAGGGCGCGCTTATACATGGGGACCTTCGGGCGCGCTCAGAGGAACGGGGCCGCGGGCGAGGCTGCCGCCGAGGGCAGCATCGGGGATGGAGGGGGCAGGGACTTCGACGCGGCGCGTGGCGGGCTTGAGCGGTGGAACCAGGGCGATGAAGGTGCCGAAGATCGACGATGACCACGCCGACCCAGATCCAGTTGACCAGCGGATTGATGAAGAACTTGATGATGGGCTTGTCGTTGTCGGGGTTGGTGCCTTCGAAGACGACGTAGAGGTCGTTCTCGAGGGTGGAGTGGATGGCGACGACGGTGGAGGGCTGGGCGTGGTCGGTGTTGACGAAGTAGACGCGGCGCTCGGGGGCGAGGCGCGTGATCTTCTTGCCGTTGTGGAAGACGTCGAGCAGGGCAAACTGCGAGTCGTAGTTGGGGTTGGAGTCTTCGGAGTAGCTCTGGCAGACGACCTTGTAGCCGCCGAGGTTGATGGAGTCGCCGAAGCCCATCTCGGATTCCTTGGACTGGTTGAAGGCGGAGCCGGCCAGACCGATGAACATGATGACGACGCCGAAGTGGATGAGGTAGCCGCCGTAGCGGCGGGTGTTGCGGCGGGTGAGCAGGATGGCGGACTCGAGGAGGTTCTTGCCGGTCTGGGTGTGGACGACGTTGGCGCCGCGGAGGAACTCGGCGGCGATGGCGGTGATGACGCCGACGCCGAGGGAGATGCAGACCAGGGCGTAGATGCTGGAGCCGACGTCGCCGTCGGCCTGATCATCCGCGGACCAGGGACGGACGCCGGCGATGATGAGCACGAGGGCGGTGACGATGATCGCGATGCAGGGAAGGACGAAGTTGCGGCGGATGGCGCGCAGCGAGGTGGAACGCCAGGCGAGCAGCGGGCCGACGCCGGTGAGGAAGAGCAGGAAGATGCCGATGGGGACGGCGACGCGGTTGTAGAAGGGCGCGCCCATGGTGACCTTGGAGCCCTGCACAAACTCCGAGAGGACGGGGAAGAGCGTTCCCCAGAGGACGGTGAAGCAGGCGGCGAGCAGGACGAGGTTGTTGAAGAGGAAGCGAGCTCTCGCGGGAGACCAGGGACTCGAGATGGTTCTCGTTGCTGCAGGTGGTCGCGGTTGTAGAGGAAGGTGAAGAGGCAGACGGCGAGGACGATGCACGAGGAACCAGACGAACCAGGTGCCGATGTCGCTATTCGGCGAAGGCGTGCACGGAGCTGACCAGGCCGGAGCGGGTGAGCAGCGTGCCGAGGATGGTGAGCATGAAGGTGGTGAAGATGAGCCAGACGTTCCAGCCCTTCATCATGCCGCGCTTCTCCTGCATCATGACGGAGTGCAGGAAGGCGGTGCCGGTGAGCCAGGGCATGAGCGAGGCGTTCTCGACGGGGTCCCAGCCCCAGTAGCCTCCCCAGCCGAGCACGGCGTAGGCCCAGTGCATGCCGAGGATGATGCCGCAGGTGAGGAAGAGCCAGGTGACCATGGTCCAGCGGCGGGTGATGTGGATCCACTTCTCGCCGGGGTAGCGCATCATGAGGGCGCCGAGAGCGAAGGCGAAGGGGACGGCGAAGCCGACGTAGCCGAGGTAGAGCATCGGCGGATGGATGACCATCTCGGCGTATTGGAGGAGGGGATTGAGGCCGAAGCCGTCCGCGGGGGCGACGCCGCCGGGAACGATGGCGAAGGGCAGGGCGACGAAGACGATCAGCAGGAGGAAGAAGATCTGGACGCCGGCGAGGATGGTGGAGGCGTAGGCGTGGAGGGTGATGTCGGTCTTGTGGCGCAGGCGAAGGACGAAGCCGTAGCCGGCGAGCAGCCATGCCCAGAGGAGCAGGGAGCCCTCCTGCCCGGCCCAGATGGACGAGAACTTGTAGAAGCCGGGGAGGGCGATGCTGCTGTGGTGGAGGACGTAGTCGACCGAGAAGTCGTTGGTGAAGAAGGCCCAGATGAGGGCGAAGGCGGCGCAGGAGACGGCGATGAAGCTGGCGATGCCGGCGCGGCGGGCGGTCTCACGGATGCGTTCGGGGGCGACGGCCAGGGCACGGCCTTGTGCGATCGCCCAGAGCGAGAAAGCGTGCCTGCCAGGAGCGTATAGACAGACAGCCCTAGCGCCAGGAGGAGGGAGACGCTGCCAAAGAACGGCATAGGGTGGGGCATGGATGGGCACTTCCTTCGATGACTATTCTCTCAGAACTGGGGCGCGCGCGTAGCAGGTGCAGGGCGTACACAGTTCCAGAGACAGGATAGGGGCGTACCGAAGGAATCCTCGTGACTGGGGTCACAAACGGGGGACGGGGGTGGATTCAGATGCTTGCGGAGGCGTGGGCTTCAGATCAGTGCATGGACGGTGGAGAGCAGAGTTCTCGGGGAGGCAGGGGCTTCATGCGGAAGTGGACGTCCAGGGCGGCGTACTCGTCCTCGGCTTCGGCGAGACCGCTGATGACGAGGACGGGGAGGTCGGGAGCGAACTGCGCGGAGGCGGGCGACAAACTCCGCGCCGTTCATGCCGGGCATGATGTGGTCGGTGATGACGAGGTCGATGGGGTCGGGATAATCGTGGTTGCGAAGCTGTTCGAGGGCGCGCTCGGGGCTGAGAACGGCGAAGACGAAGTAGCCGGCTCGCTTGAGGATGGTCTGACGGGTGGCGGCCTGGATGGCGTTGTCGTCGATGAGAAGCAGGGTATGTGGCATGTGGTTCCTAAGGCCTTGGTGTCCGGGTATGATGGAGCGTCTATCGTCTTCAGCCTTTGCCGCTGATGAACGGCCTGTGGTCGGTACAACGAGATTGTGATGCAGGTTGGTCGGAAAAGGCTGCCCGAAGCGATTCAAGGGGAGTAATCAAGGAGATACGTGGCTGCCGGGCGGAGGAAATGGCGGAGTGGACGGAGAGATTTCTTCACAGAGGCGGCGAGGGGCGTAGCTGAGATAATGGCGCTATGGCTCGCCGGGTGATCAAACAGTATGAGTTCCTGCGTAAGATCGGCTCAGGCGGGAGCGGCGTGGTGTTTCTTGCCAATGACACGCTGCTGCAGCGGCCGGTGGTGCTGAAGCTGCTCAAGCGGGGGTCGCAGACGCCGGAGCAGATGCGGGCGACGCAGCTGCGCGAGGCGCGGCTGGCGTCGGCGATCGATCACCCGAATGTCTGCGCGATCTATGAGGTGGGCGAAGAGGAGCTGGGTGCGGGGGACTCGGAAGCCTACATTGTGATGCAGTATGTTCCGGGCAAGAGCCTGGACAAGGTGATTGCGGAGGGGCCGGCGAGCGTGCAGCTGGTGCTGTCGAGCGGGATGCAGATGGCCGATGGTCTGTCGGCGGCGCATACGCTGGGGATCTTCCACCGCGATCTGAAGCCGGCCAACGTCATGCTGACCGATGGCGGGCTGATCAAGATTCTGGACTTTGGCCTGGCGCGGCAGTTGAAGCGGGACAACGTGGACTTTGATCCGTCGATGACCACGCAGCCGGTGACGCCGGCGTTTGCCGGGGCGACCTATACGGCGCGCGGAGGGACGATCGCGTACATGGCGCCGGAGCAGTTTGTGACCGGGCAGTCGAGTGTGCAGAGCGACATCTTCGCGCTGGGACTGATTCTGTACGAGATGGTGAGCGGGCGGCATCCGTTTCATCGGCCGGACGCGCAGGAGCTGCAGAGCATTCGGGCGATCCAGTATGCGGAGCCTCCGGCGCTGCGGGAGATCGTTCCGGACCTGCCGGTGGAGCTGGAGAGCGTGATCCTGCGCTGCCTGGCCAAGCAGCCGTCGGAGCGGTATGGGTCGGCGGCGGAGCTGCGCGAGGGGCTGAAGACGATTGTGAAGTCGCTGCAGCTGGACACCATGCTGATGCCGGGCGAGGGTGCGATCAACATGGCGGCGCAGCAGCGGCTGGATATGGAGCGGCCGGAAGAGGAGAAGCGGACTACGGGAATTCTGTCGATGCTGGCGGAGCGGTTTCGGGATAGCACGGCGACGACGGCGTCGAAGGGACCGAATATTGTGGTGCTGCCGTTTGTGAACCTGGGCTCGGGCCTGGTGGAGTCGAATGACTCGCGGCAGTTTTATGGCTATGCGCTGGCGGATGCGTTGGCGGCACGGCTGGCCAAGGTGCCGTCGCTTGATTGTGCGGCCGTCGAGCGCGCTGATGGATGTGCCGACGCGGCAGCTGGATCCGCTGAGCGTTGGGCGGAAGCTGATGGTGGACTTTGTGCTGGCGGGAAGCTTTCTGCGCTCGGAGAAGGGCTTCGACCTGAACTGGCAGCTGCTGGATGTAGGCGGGCAGAGCGTGCGGACGGGCGGAGCGATCAGTGTCGGCAGCTTCGATTTGATCGCGGTGCAGACGGAGATCTGCGATGAGGTATTTGCCGAGCTGCATGGGTTTGGCGGTCTGCAGATGCGGTCGCCGGGGCCGGCGAGCGTGGCGTTCCTGGGAGCCGCGGTGTCGGAGGAGTACCTGCAGGCGAGGGCGCTGCTGAGCTCGTTCATGTCGCGGACGGGGAGCCGGGATGAGCTGGATCGAGCGCGGGACCTGTTTGAACGCGTGGTGAAGCGCGACCCGGATTATGCGCCGGGGTGGTCGGGGCTGGGTGTGACGCAGATACAGTATGCGCGGCATGGGCTGGGCGGGCAGATGCATGTGCTGGAAGCGCGGCGGTCGTTCGACCGGGCGCTGGAGCGGGATCCGACCTCGGTGGAGGCGAACTTATACCGCGTGTACATGCTGCTGAGCCGCGGTGAGAAGGAGAGCGCGCGGCATGGGATCGAGCGGCTGCTGCAACAGGCTCCCAACGACTGGAATGTGCACCTGGTGGCGGGGCTGACGCTGCGCATCGATGGCCTGTATGAGGAGGCGCTGAACCAGTTCAATACGTCGCTGCGGCTGAACCCGGCGAATGCGGCGATGATCTATAACCATCGCGCGCGGGTGTATCAGTACCAGAACCAGCTGGAGCTGGCGGGCGATGAGATTGAGAAGGGCCTGACGCTGGAGCCGCGGCAGCCGTTGCTGCGCATCTCGAAGGGCTATCAGCAGATGCGCGAGGGGCAGCTGGAGAAGGCCATCGAGACGCTGGAGCAGGTGACGCGCGACGACTCGACGCTGCGGATTGTGTTCCCGACGATTGCGATGTGCTACGTGCAGCTGGGCGATCGCAAGCGGGCGGCGGAGTTTGTGCTGGAAGAGACGCTCGCCGCTGCCGAGGCGGACAGCGAGATGGCGTATCGGCTGGCAACGTACTTTGCGGTGGAAGGCGATTCGTCGGAGGCGCTGCATTGGCTGCGGCGCGCGATTTATCTGGGGAACGAAAACTATCCGTGGTTCAGCATCAATCCGGCGTGGCGGGGGATGGTCGAAAATCCTGACTTTCAGCGGATTCTTGAAGACCTGAAGAAGAGCTTCAAGCGGAATCAGAAGAACTGGAAGAGGCTGCTGTCGCAGGTGATGGGGTAAGGGCAGTGGTGAGTGATTAGTGGTGAGGAGATGGTGCGTGCAGTAGAATCCACGCAACTGCCATGAAGCGACCTGTCCTCCGCCACGTTCTGATTCTGGGTCTGGTCGGCGGCGTGCTGATCGCCGTTCTGCGGTGGTCCGAGTATCAGTTCCTGGTGATTCAGAACTCGTTTGAGATCTATGGGGCGCTGGTGGCGGTCCTGTTTGCCGGCTGTGGGATATGGCTGGGGATCAAGCTGACCAAGCCGCGGGAGACGATTGTGGTTCAGGAGGTGCGGGTGCCGGTGGAGGCGCCGGCCAGCTTCACGCTGAACCAGGCGCAGGTCGACACGCTGGGGATCACGCCGCGGGAGCTCGAGATTCTCTCGCTGGTCGCGCAGGGGCTGAGCAATCGTGAGATCGCCGAGCGGCTGTTCGTGAGCGAGAACACGGTGAAGACGCACTGCAGCCGGGCGTTTGACAAGCTGGGAGCGCGGCGACGGACGCAGGCGGTGCAGATGGGCAAACAACTGGGTATCCTACCCTGAGACCACCACCCCAAAGGATGATTTGTGCCGTTGGTTGGCAAAATCATCCGAAAGCATGACGACAAGCAGCGCCTCCGACCCGCAGAGTGTCTCCAGTCCATTCCCCAGGAGCCTCCCATGAAGAAGACGATTCTTACCTTCGGCCTCATCTCCGGCGTTATTTCCTCGGTGCTGATGTGCGCCACGATTCCTTTCCTCCGCGACTCCGAGCACGGCGACAAAGGCCTGCTCATCGGCTACACCGCCATCGTGCTGTCGTTCCTTCTGGTGTTCTTCGGGATACGGTCGTACCGGGACAACCTGGCGGGCGGAGCGATGACGTTTGGGCGGGCGTTTACGATCGGGATCGGCATTACGCTGATCTCGTGCGTGTTTTATGTCGTCACGTGGGAGATTGTGTACTTCAACTTCCTGCCCCACTTCATGGACAACTACTTCGCTGCGCAGATCCAGCGAGTCCAATCCTCGCCGGGGAGCGCTGCAGCGATCCAGGCCAAGGTCGCGGCCATTCGGCAAACCCAGATCTCCTACCAGAACCCGCTGGTCAACTCGCTCTACACGTTCATCGAGCCGTTTCCGGTGGGTCTGCTCATTACGCTGATCTCGGCCGCGGTTCTGCGCAGGAAGGCACGGGCGCATACCGCCGCGCTTGCAGAGAGCGCTTAAGTTGAGGCGGAAAGGCAAAGGCCCTCGATTGTTCGAGGGCCTTCAGGTTTGAGGTGGAAGGGGGAGGGTCAGTGTGCGGTTGGGGCCAGTTGCAGAGGGGTGTTGAGGGTGAAGACGATCTGGGTGCCGGTGGGCAGCTCCTGCTGGCGGTCGTGCTTGAGCCACCAGATGGTGGCGGCGCCGGCTCCGACGCCGAGGCCGACGCCGGCTCCGACGGGACCGGCGATGACGGCTCCGGCGACGACCGCGGCGGTGGTGGTGAGGCCGACGGCGGCGACGGTCTGGCCGGGATGGGTGTTGCCGACGATGGTGCCTTCCTCGTTGACGTGGGAGTCGGCGTAGTGGTCGAGGTCGGTGACCTCGGCGCGGATGGGATAGACGGTGCCGTCGGGGAGGCTGAGGGACTCGGGCTGGAGGCGGATGGCGGAGGGGCCCGAGATGCGGCGGCCGCCGTGGATGTGGGAGACGCGGCCGTAGACGATGGTGCCGGCGGGAAGCAGGACGACGCCGTTCCGGCTGACGTCGGCGGAGAGGGTGGCGGTGAAGCGGCTGCCTTGCAGCGTGGTCTGGGTGGAGATGGGCTGCTGCAGGGTGGCGTCGAGCTTGGCGCCGATGGGGAGCTCGTTGGGGCCGATGGGGACGGAGGTGACGATGTCGCCGTCAGGATCGTTGGGGGCGCCGGCGGGATTCACTGCGGCGGTCTGCGTGGGGGCCTGGGCGTATTGCGGAACGCGCTGGTAGAGCGTCGGCGTGGAGGGCGCGGGCGCGGTCACGGTCGCGGAGGGGGCGGCGTGCGAGGGCGGAACGTAGTGCGAGGACTGGGCGTCGGCGGGAAGCTGCTGGGTGTCGTCGAGGTCCTCGGGGTGCGAGGTTCCGGTCATCTGGGCAAGGAGCGGCGCGGCGCTGAGCAACAGCGTGGCGGCGAGGAGCGGGAGGGAGAGCTTCAACTTCAACCTCGTCTTCATGGAGGATCGTCTCCTGAGAGAGCTGCGGTGCAGATGCACCGATTCAAAACGATGCGGATGCACCTGTCTAAAAGAGTAGACGCCGGGCGGAGGATGTGGTGAGGATCTTGGGGCAACGCATCCCAGCGGTTAACCCGGTAGTTAATAGGTAACACGGCGGGTGGGTACGGAGCGGTGATCTTCGGCTAACGCGATGAAAAGGCGGTGTGCTCGCTCCTGTTTTGGGCGAGGATGCGTTCGTAGTAGCGCTCGTAGAGGGGGATGATGCGGGAGGCGCAGAAGTGGTCCTGGGCGGTGCGGCGGGCGGCGTCGGACATGCGCTCGAGGAGGGCGGGGTCGGAGAGGATGGAGATGGCGCCGGCGGCCATGCCGTCGACGTCGCCGACGTTGTAGAGGAGGCCGTTGACGCCGTCTTCGATGAGCTCGGGGACGCCGCCGACGCGGGTGGCGACGGCGGGGACGCGGCAGGCCATGGCTTCGAGGGCGGCGAGGCCGAAGGACTCCATCTCGGAGGGCATGAGCATGAGGTCGGAGAGGGCGAGGAGCTCGTTGACGTTCTCCTGCTTGCCGACGAAGTCGACGCGGTCGCCGATGCCGAGGCGGAGGGCGAGGAACTCGGCTGCGGAGCGGTCGGGGCCGTCGCCGATCAGGAGCAGGCGGGCGGGCAGGGCGCGGGCGACGCGGGCGAAGGTCTCGACGACGTCGAGGATGCGCTTGACGGGGCGGAAGTTGGAGAGATGGACGAGCAGTTTCTCGTCGGGTTTGGCGAAGCGGGGACGCTGCTGGGCGACGAGCTCGGGGTCGCGGACGTAGAAGTCGCAGTTGACGAAGTTGCGGATGACTTCGATCTCGCGGGTGATGCCAAGGTTTTCGCGGGTGCGCTCGCGGAGGTGGGAGGAGATGGCGGTGACGCCGTCGGACTCGTCGATGCCGAAGCGGGTGATGGGGAGATAGGAGCGGTCGAGGCCGACGAGGGTGATGTCGGTGCCGTGGAGGGTGGTGATGAAGGGCAGGTGGCGGCCGCGGGTGGCGAGCATCTGGCGGGCGAGGAGGGCGCTGACCGAGTGGGGGATGGCGTAGTGGACGTGCAGGAGGTCGAGCGAGTGGAGCTCGGCGACTTCGGCCATGCGGGTGGCGAGGGCGAGGTCGTAGGGAGGGTACTCGAAGAGCGGGTAGTTGGAGACCGGGACCTCGTGGTAGCGGATGTTGGTGTCGCGGCCGGCGAGGCGGAAGGGTTGCGAGTAGGTGATGAAGTGGATCTCGTGGCCGCGGGCGGCGAGCTCGATGCCAAGCTCGGTGGCGACGACGCCCGAGCCTCCGTAGGTTGGATAGCAGGTGATGCCGATCTTCATGGCTCGCTTCGCTCGCAGGGATTAGGGATTAGGGAACAGGGATTCGGAGTACGAATTCCGAGCTCCTTGTAGTTGATGAGTTCGGGGAGCGGGGGATTCTCAATCTGAGAATCGGAAGGGTGGGTGTGGATGGGGGAGAAGGCGTCGAGGAGGGTTCTGCGTTCGATCTCGCGGGTGTTGCGGAGGCGGGTGGTGATGGCGTCGAGGTCGCGGTCGTTGTAGCCGGGGTGGCAGACGAGCTCCCAGGTGCCGGGGGGCATGGCGTGGAGGGTGGCGCGGAGGGTGGAGGGGTTGAGGTGGCCGGTGGCGGAGATGCCGAGGGTGCCGGTCGTGGTGAGGATGCGGCCGCTGCGGATGCGGGGAAGCGCGAGGAAGCGGGGCTGGAGGTGGCGGAGGCTGCGGAGCTGCAGGCGGCGGAGGAGGGGGCTTTTGCCGAGGGCGATGCTCCAGCGGGGCTCGAAGGGGTTGCGGATGGCGGGGATGGCGAAGCGCTCGGCGACGGCGAGCAGGGGACGGGCGACCTGGGGGAGGAGGTGGGTGTGCTTGTGGGTGTCGAGGTGAGTGAGGGGGATGCCTTGCTGCTGGATGCGGGCGACCTGGGCGTGGGCTTCGCGGAAGATGTCGTCGGCGGAGACGCGGCCGGTGAGGACGGCGAGGAAGAAGTCGGTGACGGAGGAGCGGAAGGAGCGGCGATCGGGGCCGAGGAGGGTGGGGATGGCGGAGGGGGGCGAGAGGGGGACGCCGTCGGTGAGGACGATGTGGCAGCCGATGCCGAGGGAGGGTTGGGCGCGGGCGATGCGGATGGCGTCGGGGAAGGCGGGGCCGTTGGCCATGAGGGTGGCGGAGGTGAGGGCGCCGGCGGAGTGCAGCTCGGCGATGGCGCGGTTGATGCCGGGGGTGAGGCCGAAGTCGTCTGCGTTGAGGATGAGGCGCGGGGGCATGGTGAGAGCTAAAGGGTACCGCAACCCGGGAGGAGAATCGAGGGAGGAAGGGGATGCTGGGGTTCGTGGTGCGGAAGGGGGTGGTGCCGATAAAAGTGGTGGGCAGAGAGGGACTCGAACCCCCGACATCCTGCTTGTAAGGCAGGCGCTCTAACCAACTGAGCTATCCGCCCACTTTCGGCGTGAGTTCCAGTGTAGGCGATTGAGCGGATCGGAGCAATCGAGGGAATCTCACAAGGGCGCACGATATCATGGACGTCGCGAGGGCTGTTGGTGAGAGGCCACGCAGATGAGCAGGGAAGGCGGACGTTTTCGGGATGAAGGCATTGGTAAAGAGTCGCGCGGAGCAGGGGCTTTGGCTGGAGGATGTTGCGGAGCCGGAGATCGGGATCAACGATGTGCTGATTCGCGTGCGGTATACGGGGATCTGCGGCACCGATGTGCATATCTACCAGTGGGACGAGTGGGCGCAGAAGACCATTCCGGTGCCGATGGCGATTGGGCATGAGTTTGTCGGCGAGATTGTGGCGGTGGGATCGAATGTGAATGATTTTTATCCCGGCGACATTGTGAGCGGCGAGGGCCATGTGACGTGCGGGCGCTGCCGGAACTGCCTGGCGGGGCGGCGGCATCTGTGCGCGCATACGCTGGGCGTCGGGGTGAATCGGCCGGGAGCGTTTGCGGAGTTTATCTCGCTGCCGATGACCAATATCTGGCGGCATGATCCGAAGATCAACCAAGAGGTTGCGGCGATCTTCGATCCGTTTGGCAATGCCGTGCATACGGCGCTGTCGTTCCCGCTGCTGGGCGAAGACGTGTTGATTACGGGCGCGGGGCCGATCGGGATCATGGCGATTCCGGTGGCGAAACATGCGGGTGCGCGGCACATCGTGATTACGGATATGAATCCGTACCGGCTGGAGCTGGCGCGGAAGATGGGAGCGACGCTGGCGGTGAGTCCTGCGGAGATTTCGCTGCCCGCGGTGCAGAAGCAGCTGGGGATGCAGGAGGGCTTCGATGTGGGGCTCGAGATGTCGGGGAACCCGCAGGCGCTGCGCGACATGATTGCGAACATGGCGCATGGAGGCAAGATTGCGATCCTGGGGATTCCGGCGAAGGAGGCTCCGATGAGCTGGCGCGAGGTGATCTTCAACATGCTCACGATCAAGGGCATCTATGGGCGGGAGATGTACGAGACCTGGTACAAGATGTCGGTGATGCTGGAGAGCGGCGTGGATATTGAGCCGGTGATTACGCACCGGTATGCGTACAGCGACTTCCAGAAGGGGTTCGAGGCGATGATGTCCGGGCAGACGGGCAAGGTGGTGCTGGACTGGACGAGCCTGATCAAGTGATCAGGCTCGGCTGGTTTGTGGGGGGCGTACTGGGGGGCGTGCGCTAGCTGAAGGCCTGGGCGGCGGAGGGTTCGTCGGGGTGGAGGGAGGTGTACTTGGTGATGCCGACCATGGTGAAGACCTTCTGGAAGTGGGGGCTGAGGCCGAAGGTGCGGATGGCCTGTCCGCGCTTGCTGGCGGCGATCATCATCTGAATCACGAGCGCGATGCCGCTGGAGTTGAGGTACTCGACCTTGGAGAAGTCTAAGAGGATGCGCTTGGCGGAGTCGGGCAGGCCTTCGTAGGTGCCCATGACGGCCGGCTGCGAGGCGCTGGTGATGTCGCCCGAGAAGCGCAGCACGGTGATGGGGTCTCCGGTGGAGCTGGGGAGTTCTTCGACGGTGACGCGGGTAACGGGTTCCGGCATGGTTTCTCCGATGTCCAGATCATTCTAAGGCACCAGCTAGACGTGCGGGTTGGCCAGGTGAATGACCATGCGGGCGTAGCTGCCGGAGGGAGGAGAGCTGACCCACTCGGCTTCGTCGACCAGGGCCTGGATGAGGAACATGCCCATGCCGCGGGCGTCTTCCTCGCCGTGCATCTTCTTGTCGATGTTGGGGGCGTCGGTCTTGGTCTGGGGGCCTTCGCCGTTGTCGGAGACCTTGACCTCGAGGGAGTTGGCGTCCATGGAGAGGACGACGCCGACGGAGAGCGACTCGTCGAGCTTGTTGCCGTGCTCCATGGCGTTGATGCAGGCCTCGGCGACGGCGGTCTTGAGGTCGTCGACGCGCTCGTCGCTGAAGCCCATGAGGCGGGCGACGCTGGCCGCGGTGTTCATGGCCACCTTCTCGTAGCCGAGGCGCGAGGGAAGACGCAGCTCGATGCTGCTGCTGGTGAGTTTGTCGGACTTGCGGCGGTTCGGCTTCTCCCCGCCGCTGGTTGCTCTATCGCTCAACGCCATCCTCCCTCACCGCCTCGCGTTTCCTGGCGTGAGAAGATACTTTGGCCCATCTGCCAGAGTAGAGTAGCAGTACCAGCAGGCCAGGAAAGGAAAATCTTGCAGGATGAGCCTTGAGTTGAACCATGCGGGCGATCATGGATGAGGTACACTTTCACCAGTTGAGCCCCGGAACCGAGATTGAGATGATCAAACATCGAGTGAAGAAGGAGTTGCAGGCATGAGCATGAAGTTGACGACCCGGGAAGTGAGCGGGGTAACCATCGTGGATTTGAGTGGGAAGATCACCCTGGGTGAGGGCGGGCTGACGCTGCGCGATGAGGTGCGGAAGCTGCTGGCTGCGGGACAGAAGAAGATTGTGCTGAACCTGGGCGAGGTCAATTACATCGACAGCTCGGGGCTGGGCGAGCTGGTGAGCGCGTACACGGCGGTGAAGAATGCCGGCGGCGAGCTGAAGCTGTTGAACCTGACCAGCAAGGTGCGGGATCTGCTGGTGATTACGAAGCTGGTCACTGTGTTCGATGTCAAGGACGATGAGGCTGCGGCCGTGGCGGCGTTTGCGTAAGAGGCTGGATTGACGGGCGGCGCAACGCGGCGGGTGTTCGATCAGGCTGCGTTGCGCTGCACCTGAAGCACAAGAATGTCATCTTCCTGACCGAAGTTCTGAGCTGCCGTGGCGATGTCCGCGGCAGTTGTTTTTTTCTGCAGGAGCTGGCTGATCCGATCGAAGCCGAAGAGGTCGCCGCGCGCGTTCTGGGCCTCCACGATGCCGTCGGACATGAGCAGGAGAGAGTCGCCGGGATGCAGGATAAAGGTGGTGACGGAGTGGTCGGCGTCGGGAATGGTGCCGAGGGGGAGAGCTCCGTCCATCTCCATCTCCTTGCCGTTGAGGTAGGGAGGAAGCTGGCCGGCGTTGGCGAGGGTGGCGTTGCCATTGGCGTCGATGTAAAGGATCTGGCAGGTGGCGCTGGCGTGCTGGCGCTCGCATAGCTGGACGTTGACCTCGTGCAGGATCTGGACGGGGTCGGAGCTGTGCAGGGCAGCGGCGCGGAGGGCTCCCACGATGACGGCGACGAGCATGCCGGCCTGCATGCCCTTGCCGGTGACATCGCCTACGACGATGAGGACGGAGCCGGGGAGGTCGCCGGGCAGGACCTGGAAGAAGTCGCCGCCAACCTCGCGGGCGGGGCGATACTCGCTGTCGATGGTGAAGCCGGGAATTTCGGGAAGCTTGTTGGGGATCAGGATCTGCTGGACCTGCTGGGCCTGCTGGATCTCGAGCTTCCAGATCTCCTTCTGACGCTGGGACAGGAAGAAGCGCTTGAGCAGCATGACGGTGATGATCAGGAGCGAGACCACCGTAGCAATGGTGCCCAGCGCCACATCGAAGCCCAGGATGGGATAGCTGATGCGGATATGGATGAGACGCATCTCCCGCTGATAGTTTGCGACGAAGACCAGCAGAACGGCAGTAATGGCCATCCAGCCTTCGGTCTTCTCGCGGCGAAGACCGCGGTAGGTGACGAAGAAGAGAAGGGCGCCGAGGGCAAGCTTCGCCAGCAGCAGCAAGGGGTTGACGACGGCTCCGAAGTGCACCGGAACCAGCTCGCCATAGAGCGGCCGCTGCACCATCGCGCTTCCGATCATCAGGATGCCCACCAGCGACCATACGATCTGATGGAGCCGGGCGATTCTCCAGATGCGGAACCAGTATCCCCAGAAGAGCACCCAGAGACCGATGCGCACGGGGGAGAGAAGGACGTCCCGGAGAAAGACCGCCGTGGTCTGGCCGATCCAGGCGGAGAAGTTTACCGAGATCAGGACGCTATCGCTCAGAAGCGTCACCAGGCAGACCAGGGCCAGCCAGAGGTAGGCGTTTTCCTCGCGGTCCAGCCAGAAGAGGGCCAGCGCCATGATCATGGCCATGAAGAGGATGAGCCACTCGATGTAGGAGCTGGCGAACTGACGGGCCAATTCGTCGTAGTCCAGTTGGGTGAGCGCTCCGATGAGCGACGCATATCCAAGGATGGGAGGTCCGTGCAGGCCGCCGGCATCGGGACTGTTGAAGCGTGTGGCGCTGTCCATCCAGGTGCGGATGGCGATGGTGATGGTTCCGTTGCGGACGCCTTTAGGCAGGCGGAACTGTTCTGGCAGCGAGCTGTAGGCGGTCACGCGACGGCCGGTGAAGGTTCCGAAGGAACCGATCTCCTTCCCATTGACGAAGACCTGGTAGGCATCGTCCGCATCCTCGGGCATCTTGAGGGCGAGGCGGCGGCTGGCGCCCTGCACGTTGACCTTGAGGCGGTACCAGGCATAGCCGGAGTAGCCGGGGTAGCCGGTGGAGGTCCAGCCGGGAATGTCGTCGCTTTCGCCGATGTTGGCGTCGGCCGGGCCAGGGGGAGGGGTGAGGTCCATGCTGGGCCAGGTGGCGTCGTCGAAGGTGGCCTGCGACCAGCTCATGTCGTCGCCGGTATGAAACTTCCAGGGGCCGTTGAGAGCGACGGAGGACTCGCCCAGGTTCACGCTGAAGGCGCCTGCAGGCGAGGTCGCGGCTGGGGGCGCTGGCGGTGTCTGCGAGAAGGCGCACGGCAGCACAATCCACGACAAGATCAAGCACAGCAGACCTACACGACGCATACAGTCTCTTTCCTGTTTCCATGCCAATGTTGCGGAGTACGGGGGGCCCGTTTGCTGCAGGTTCGTTCACGAGGAAAGGCACTCCTCGGACGAAGTGGATCATGGATTGTCAGCGACTCACCGGTGACAAATTGTAGCGTGAAGCAAGGAGAATTGCCGCAGCAAATAAAAAGGAGAGGCGCTTACCCGCAGGGGTAAGACCTCTCCTTTCAGGTGATCGGTGATTCAGAGATGGCTGCGGGTGGAACTTAGAGGCCCATGGAGCCGAGGCCGTTGCGGCGCCTGGAGTAGAAGAACGCGCCCAGCAGCAGGGTCCCGGTGGACAGCAGCCAGATGGAGCTGGGCTCGGGGGCGATGCTGGCCGTCAGGGTGCCGTCGGGGAAGAGGGATGGGTCGACTCCATCTTCGGCGATGGTGAAGACCCCGCCGGGGAAGCCCTCAGGGATACTGCCGCCGGAGTAGTCGAGGACGAAGAAGCCGTCGACGATGCTACAGGTAGCGGAGGTAAAGAAATTGACGGGGCCTGCGTCGGGCGTGCAGCTGGCGACCTGACCGACGAGAGCGCCAATGTCGGGAAAGGCCAGTTGGAGGCTGGTCAGGGGAGCGCCGGTGAGATTCTCAAAGGTTTCGCAGCCGACATAGGAGCCGACGATGCCGGAGGGCAGCTGTCCTGGGTCGCAGGCGCTGAAGCCGACAGTTGCGGTCAAGGTGGTGAGGTCGGTCACGCCGAACCCGGGAGGGTCGACAACGACCATGTGGAAGTCGATGGGGTCGGCCTTGGCCATACCGCTCAGGGCGCAGACCAGTGTGAGGGCGAATAGACAACGGAACAATTTCATCTCTGAATTCTCCTTGGAGGTGCGAAGTGCTTTCCATGTGCATGGGGCAGAACACCGCAGGGTGCCCGAGGTTGGCTGAGGTTGGTGTCTGCCGGTTGCTGCTGATCTTGATCTTGATTGCTGCTGGGGCGCCCTTGGATTACGTCGGATCTGCAGAGAAAGCAACTGCAGGGAGAGGGATCACGGGTACAAAAAGGTTTGCCATCCAGTGAACCTTGCCTGGCTGTAGTGTCCTTCCAGGAGAGTGTTCCCGTGATGGTTGTCGCGTCGTTGAGATTTGCGGCAGGAGCCCAGCACGGCACCCCCGGAAGATCGCATGCCTCGGGAGCGGAATGGCTCCGTCGGGAGGAAGCTGGGCCCGCATGCGATCTGCGCAATCTGTCCTGTACGGGAAGTCCGAGCAAATCGCGTGCCAAACGTTCGGTGGCGAAACCCCTGCATTTCTGCTGGGTTCGCTGTGGATTTCTCGAGGAGGTTGCACTTTCTTGCAGAGTGAGGGAGGGGAATCTTCCTCGCGAAGGCGAGGGGAAGATTCCTGCAGAATGGGGCGAGCGGGGAGTTGGATGGGCTTCTGGATGTAGCGGAGGTTGAAGAATCCGCCGTCGATCGGGTAGTCGGTGCCGGTGATGAAGCTGGCGGCGTCGGAGCAGAGATAGAGGGCGAGCCAGCCGATCTCGTCGGGGCGCGCCATGCGGCCGATGGGTTGGGAGGCTGCGAGCTTCTGCAGCATCTCCTCTTCGCGGCCCGGGTAGGTGCGGGCGACGAAGCCGTCGACGAAGGGAGTGTGCACGCGGGCGGGGGAGATGCAGTTGCAGCGAATCTTGTCGGCCAGGAAGTCGCGGGCGACCGAGAGGGTCATGGACAGGACGGCGCCCTTGGTCATGGAGTAGGCGAAGCGGTCGGGAATGCCGGCGGTGGCGGCGATGGAGGCGAGGTTGACGATGGCGCCGCCGCCGCTCTGCTGCATCCGGCGGACGGCGGCCTGCATGCAGAGGAAGGTGCCGAGGATGTTGACGCGGAAGAGGCGGTCGAGGTCTTCGGGCGTGGTGGTGAGCAGGGTGCCGATGTGGGCGATGCCGGCGCTGTTGACCAGGAGATCGATGGGGCCGGCTTCCGTAAAGGCGCGCTCGACGCTGGCGGGGTCGGTGACATCGCAGGCGATGCCGATGCCGGGGAGGGAGAGCGTGCCGGCGGCTTCGACGGCCTGGGGGCCGGCGAGATCGAGGATGGTGACGTGGGCGCCGGCTGCGGCGAAGGCGCGTGCGGTTGCGAGACCGATTCCACTGGCTGCGCCGGTAATCACGGCACGCTTTCCATCGAGTTTGAACAGATCCAAGTTGCTTCCTCCAGCGGGGTGGGTGTTGATGCGAGTGCCTGGTTCCGAGGCGACGGCCCGGTCCATGTTTCGGTCCATGTTAATGTACAGGGCGAAGCGGGAGGTTGGCATGGTGCGGTCGCGGGGTGGAGCGGCTTAGGATGGTGCGAGAGATTTTTGATGGAGGTGTGGTATGGAAGCCAGCAAGATGCAGAACATCCTGGAAGCGTTGAAGACCGCTGGAACCGCGGTGATTGCCGATGTATTCGACAGCCTGCACCGGACGCCGCCGGTGCTGGACAACTGCCTGCGGCCGATTGGGCCGGCGGCCGTGTTTGCGGGGCCGGCGTATACGGTGACGGGCGAGTCGGTGCGGTATACGGGCGGCGACCGGGCGAAGCTGGAGGCGATCGACCACATGCCGGAGGGCGTGGTGGCGGTGTGGGCGAGCCGGTGTGCCAAGAGCGTGTGCTGTTTTGGCGATCTGCTGGCGAGCGCGATGCGGGCGCGTGGCTGCGTGGCTGCGGTGGTCGACGGCGGGGTGCGGGATACGGCGTACCTGGCGGAGTTTGGGATGCCGGTGGTGGCTCGCTACCGGACGCCGGTGCAGGGCGTGGGGCGCTGGCGGGTGACGGGGTCGCAGGTGAAGGTGTGGGTGCGGGGAGCGCTGGACGAGTGGCTGTGCGTGAGCCCCGGGGACATCGTGGTGGGAGACTCCGACGGGGTGATTGTGATTCCGCACGATCTGCTCGACGAGGTGACGGCGAAGGTGATCGAGTGGTCGCGGATCGAGTCGGGATCGCGCGCGGATATTATCGCGGGGATGCCGCTGCTGAAGGCCCTGGAGAAGTACGGGCACTTGTAGGGCCGGCTGCGGCTAGTCGGCTAAGAGGACGCGGAGGTCGCGGAGGTTGTTGCCCGTGGGGCCGGTGGTGATGGTGGCGCCGAGACGTTGCAGGAAGGTGCCGGACTGGAAGGCGTGGAGAGCGGTCTGGGCCTCGGCGCGCAGGGCGAGCGTGGGGAGGGTGTGTCTCATGCACGACGGCACCGGCTGCGCTGCTGTTGCCGTCGATGCCGTCGGTGCCGGCCGAGAGGACGGCGATGTGGGCCTCGGAGGGATCGAGGCGGGTGGCGGCGTAGAGGGCGAAGTGCTGGTTGCGGCCGCCGGTGCCGGAGGCGATGAGGCGGTCGTTGCGGGACGAGACGGTGACCTCGCCGACCGAGATGAGGCAGACGCGGCGATGGATGCGGCGCAGGACGCGCAGGCGGGCGAGGAGGTAGTCGGCGGCGGCGCGACAGTCCCAGTCGTCGCAGGTGTTGTCGAGGACGACGTGGAAGCCGAGCGGCTCGGCGTGGCGGCGGGCTGCGGCGGCCAGGTCGTCAGGAGTCGAGGAGGATGCAGGTGCGGGCGGAGAGCTGGTGGGCTTGGGCGTCTCGGGGAGGCTGGGGTCGTGGAAGAAGCTCTGGACGGAGGAGGGGAAGCGTTTGAGGAGGTGGTAGCGCGCGAGGATGGCGCGGCAGTCGTCGAGGGTGGTGGTGTCGGGAACGGTGGGGCCGGAGGCGATGGTGTCGAGGAGGCCGCGGGGGACGTCGGAGACGAAGAGCGAGACGCAGAGGGCGGCGTGGGCCGCGGTGGCGAGGCGGCCGCCTTTGACGGCGGAGAAGTGCTTGCGGACGCAGTTGATCTCGGCGATGGAGGCGCCGCTGTGGACCAGGGCGCGGTGGAAGGCGAGGGTGTCGTCGAGGGAGAGGCTGGGGTCGAGGGGAAGCTCCATCATGGCCGAGGCTCCTCCGCTGATGAGGAAGAGGCAGAGGGTGTCGGGCGTTGGGCTTGGAGGGATGGCGGCGAGTAGGTCGAGGACGGCGCGGGCTCCCGCGAAGGATGCTTCGTTGGGAAGCGGATGGCCTCCGGCGAAGCACTGGAAGCCTTCGGGGAGAGAGGCGGGCGGCGAAGGCGCGATGAGGATGCCCTGGAGGTCGACGGCGGAGAGCGAGGCGAGCAGGGGAAGGACGGCCGCGAGCATGGGGCCGGCGACCTTGCCGATGGCGAGGAGGCGGAGGTGGCGGATGGCGGAGAGGGGGACGGGGTCGTCGCCGAGAAAGAGGGTGGGGGCGCCGTCCGGTTCGGTGACGAGACGGACGGCGCGGGTGAAGGCCTGGTCGACGCTGCACTCGGCCAGTGTGGAGGTGAAGAGGGTGCGAGCGAGATCCTGCAGCGACGCGCGGCCGGTGAGGATCTTGCCGGGGATGATCATGTTCCGACCTGGCGTTGCATGACGCTCCTTTGGCCTGGTGCGGTGGGATCTAGGACCGTTGCAGTGTGCGGATATACGCCACGGTTGCCTTGATCTGATCGTCGGTCAGCTTGCCGGCATAGGCGGGCATCTTGCCTTTGCCGCTTTTGACGGCGGCGATCAGGTCGGCGTCCGAAGCCTTGACCAGCATTGGATCTTTGAAGGATCCGGATTTCATGGCCTTTCCGGCCGGCGTGTTGCCGGTGCCGTCAGGACCGTGGCACATCTGACACTTGGTCTTGTAGGTGTCGGCGCCACTGTTCTGGCCGAGGGCGGGCATGGCGATGGCAGCGGCCAGGCCACAGAGTGCTGCGAGTTTGCGATGCATCTTCATGAAATGCTCCTTTATGCCGATACTCTTAAGAGGATGGTGTGTCTTCCGCACTATACCGCAAGCGGGCTGGGTGATGCGGTGAGGGCTATGCGGGTTGGGCTATGCGGTGCCGTGTAGGTAGTATCGAAGCAGACGGAGACGCAGGTGCGCTGCGACGCAGGCGCAGGTGCGGGGAGAGATTCTTTCGATGGCAAGGCCGATTATTGTTACGGGAGCAGCGGGATTCATTGGGCGCAATACGGTCGCCGAGCTGAACGCGCGCGGTGAGGACGAGATCATTCTCGTCGATGAGCTGGGCAAGGACGAAAAGTGGAAGGACCTGGTGGGTCTGCGCTATGAGGATATTGTTTCGCCCGAGGAGTTTCTGGGCCTGATCGAAGATGGAGTGTATGCCAACGCGCGGTCGGTGATCCACCTGGGAGCGTGCAGCGCGACGACCGAGAAGGATGCCGGGCTTCCTGCTGCGCAACAACTACCAGTACACGCGCGTGCTGTGCAACTGGGCGCTCTCCCACGAGATCCGGTTTGTGTATGCGTCGAGCGCGGCGACCTACGGGGATGGCGCCGAGGGTTACGACGACGCCGATGCGGTGACGCCGACGCTGAAGCCGCTGAACATGTATGGCTACTCGAAGCAGATGTTCGACCTGTGGGCGCTGAAGCATCGCCTGTTCAATCCGGCTCCGGACAGATCGCACGATACCGAGGGCGCGAATATCGTGGGGCTGAAATACTTCAACGTCTATGGGCCGTATGAGGATCACAAGGGCGATATGCGCTCGGTGGTGTCGAAGAGCTACGAACAGATTCGCGGGACCGGCGAGGTGAAGCTCTTCAAGAGCTACCGGCCGGAGTACAAGGACGGCGAGCAGATGCGCGACTTCATCTTCGTGAAGGACGCGGTGGACGTGACGCTGCACTTCGCGCTGCAGGGGGCCGATGCTCCAGGAGGGTTGTTCAACTGCGGGACCGGCAAGGCGCGCACCTGGGTGGACCTGGCGACGGCGGTGTTCGACGCGATGGGATTGGCGCCGAAGATTGAGTTCATCGAGATGCCGGAACAGCTGCAGGGGAAGTACCAGTACTTTACCCAGGCCAACGACGCGGAAGCTGCGCGCGGCCGGATATACGAAGCCGTTTACCAGCCTGGAAGACGGTGTGCGCGAGTATATCCAGGGATACTACCTGCTGCGCGAGGGGTAAGTTTTTACCCGGGCGCGCTGCCTGAACAGGGTATTCTGACTGGGCTATGCAAAGAACAAAGAAGACCAAGGTGATCTATCCGGGGACGTTCGATCCACTGACGAACGGGCACCTGGATTTGATTGCGCGCGCGTCGAAGATTGTGGACGAGCTGGTGGTTGCGGTGCACCGCAACTCGGAGCAGGGCAGCTCGGACAAGGGCAAGCCGCTGTTTACGTTTCTGGAGCGGGAGCAGATGCTGCGCGAGGCGACGGCCGAGATTCCCAATGTGTGGGTGACGACCTTCGATGGGCTGCTGGTGGACTTTGCCAAGGCAGCAGGGTGCGAAGGCGGTGCTGCGCGGGATCCGGGCCGTGTCCGACTACGAGTATGAGCTGCAGATGGCGATGATGAATCGCAAGCTCGATCCGGAGATCGAGACGCTGTTCATGATTCCCGGCGGAGACGCTATACGTATGTGAGCTCGCGGCTGGTGAAGGGCGTGTTTGTGCTGGGCGGCGATGTGACCAGCATGGTGCCGCCGAATGTGATTGAGCGGCTGAAGCGCAAGTCGATGGGGAAGAGCCAGTGACGGAGCCGTCGCAGCGGGCGGCGCTGCGGCGCCATGACGATTCAGGAGCAGTTCGGGCAGATCGATATCTATGTGTTCGACCAGATTCTGCGCGGGAATATTACGCGCGGAGATGAGGGTGCTCGATGCCGGGTGCGGCTATGGGCGGAACCTGGTGTACCTGCTGCGCGAGGGCTGCGAGGTCTTTGCGCTGGATGCGCAGCGAGGCCGGCGTAGCGCATGTGCGCGCGCTGGCCCGCGGAGCTCGCGCCGCAGCTGCCGGCGGAGAACTTTCGCGTGGGGGCGATTGAGGCGATGGACTTTCCCGATGGGTTTGCCGATGTGGTGATCTGCAACTCGGTGCTGCACTTTGCGCGGGACGAGCAGCACTTTCTGGCGATGGTGGAGGAGCTGTGGAGGGTGCTGCGGCCGGGTGGGATGCTGTTCTGCCGGCTGGGGTCGCGGATTGGCATGGAGTTCGAGCGCGTGCGGGAGCATGTCTACCGCATTGGCGACGGGTCCGAGTGGTTCCTGGTGGACGAGGCGGTGCTGCTGCGGATGACCGAGCAGATGAATGGGCGTGCTGGTCGACCCGCTGAAGACGACGATCGTGCAGGATTACCGCTGCATGACGACGTGGGTGGTGCGGAAGCGGACCGAAAGCCGTTAGCCGGGTGCAACCCTTTCACTCCACACGGAAATCTGAAAGACTATTAGGCATGAGTACAGCGACAGCCACGAAAGTCTTGTCCGACCGGATCAACCGGATCGAAGTTTCGGCCACCATGGCCATCACCGCCGAGGCGCTGAAGTTGAAGGCGCAGGGCATTGATCTGGCGGACTTTGGCGCGGGCGAGCCCCACTTCTCGACGCCGCAGCACATCAAGGACGCGGCGATCGAGGCGATCCAGCAGAACGTTACGCGCTACACGGCGGTGGCCGGAACGCCCGAGGTGCGGAAGGCGATTGTCGACCGCCACGCAGCGGACTTTGGCACCAACTATGCGATCGACGAGTGCGTGTTTACGGCGGGCGGCAAGCTGGCGATCTTCAACGCCGTCGAGGTGCTGATCGAGCACGGCGATGAGGTGATTGTGCCGGTGCCGTTCTGGGTCTCGTACAAGGACATCATCGAGTTCGCGGGCGGCAAGCCGGTGTTCCTCGAGACCAGCGAGGCGGAGAACTTCCGCGTGACCGCGGAGATGATCGAGGCCGCGATCACGGACAAGACGAAGGCGATTATTTTGAACACGCCGTCGAATCCTTCGGGCGCGGTGATGGCGGCCGAGGACCTGTACGCGATTGTGCGGCTGGCGCATGAGCAGGGGAATCTATGTGCTGCTCGACGAGTGCTATGTGTACCTGACGTTTGCCGGCGAGATTGTCTCGGGCGCGTCGTGCACGGAGTGCAAGGAGCATGTGATCGTGCTCGGGTCGCTCTCGAAGACGTACGCGATGACGGGCTGGCGCGCGGGTTTTGCGCTGGGACCGAAGCAGATTATCTCGGCGATGAGCAAGCTGCAGTCGCAGAGCACGTCGAACACGGCGAGCATGGTGCAGCGGGCGTCGATTGCGGCGCTGACGGCAGTCGCAGGAGTGCGTGTCGGAGATGCGGGCGGACTACATCAAGCTGCGCGACCGGGTGCTCGAAGGGCTTCAAGACGATTCCGGGACTGACGTGCACGGTGCCGCAGGGAGCGTTCTATGTGTATCCGAATGTGAGCGCGTTCATCGGCAAGGGCGGCATCAAGTCTGCGTCTGACCTGGCGGCGAAGCTGCTGAGCGAGGCGCATGTGGTGGTGGTGCCGGGCGAGGCGTTCGGAACCGATGCGCACATCCGGCTGTCGTACGCGGTGTCGGGCGACGTGATCGACAAGGGCGTGCAGCGGATGCGCGAGTATCTTTCGAAGCTGGGCTAAGCGGAAGTTAGTGAAGGCCGTCCCGAGCGCGGGGCGGCCTTTGCAGTTCGAGATGGAGATGTATGTCCACAGGAACGACGAAGACCAGCCATCCGTTTGCGGCGGTGATGCTCGCGGGCGGTAGTGGGACGCGGTTCTGGCCGCGCAGCCGCAAGGCGCGGGCCAAGCAGGTGCTGCCACTCGACGGCGAGCGCACCATGATTCAGCAGACGGTCGCGCGCCTGGACGACGTGATGCAGAACTACGGCGTGTGGGTGATCACCAACGACCTGCTTGCATGACGACGATTGCGGACCAGCTGCCGGACGTTGCCGCGCGAGCACCTGCTGTGTGAGCCGGAGTCGCGCAATACGGCGCCGGCGTGTGCGCTGGCGGCGTTTCTGCTGGAGCGCGAGGACCCGGAGACGGTCATCGGCATCTTTCCTTCCGACCACACGATTGGCAACGTGGCGCGCTTTCCACATGATCCTGCGCGCGGGGATTAAGCTGGCGGTGTCGGGCCAGAAGATCGTGGTGCTGGGAGTTCCGCCGACGCGCGACGAGACGGGCTACGGCTACATTGAGCTGGGTGCGGCGGTGACGCCGACGACGGTGGGCGGAGAGGCGATTCCGGTGCGCAGGGTGCGGCGGTTTACTGAGAAGCCGGACCGCGCGACGGGCGAGAGGCGTTTCTGCGCGTCGGGAAATTATGCGTGGAACAGCGGCATGTTTTTGTGGAGTGCGAGGACGCTGTGCGATGCGATTCGCGAACACTCGCCGGAGATGGTGCCGCTGCTGGAGAAGATTGCTGCGGCGTATGGAAGACGCCGGAGTTTGAGAGGGTGTTTGCGGAGGCTGTATCCGCAGTGCGAGATCATCTCGATTGACTATGCGGTGCTGGAGCCGCGGTCGGCGAAGGGTGAGGCTGCGTCGGAGCTGTACTGCCTGCCGGCGGACTTTGGGTGGAACGATCTTGGCTCGTGGGCGGCGCTGCATGAGCACCAGGCGGAGACGCGCGACTGCAAGAACCTGAATGTGGTGGAGGCCGAGAATAATGTGCAGTTCGACTCCACGGGCAACTATGTGTATGCGCCGAGCAAGATGGTGGCGCTGGTGGGCGTGGAGGATCTTGTGGTCGTGGAGACGGAGGATGCGCTGCTGATTACGACGCGGGCAGGGTCGCAGGATGTGGGCAAGGTGGTGAAGGAACTGAAGAACGCTGGGCGGGAAGATTGACTGGATTAGTTAGGGATGGGATTGGGATGGCGGAGCGACTGTGGTTAAGTTTGGGACGGATGGCTGGCGCGGCATCATTGCCGACGACTTCACGTATGAGAACGTGCGCGTGGCGGCGCGGGCGATTGCGCATTATGTGCTGGAGCACGAGGATGCGAAGGCGGGCGTGTGTATTGGGTATGACACGCGGTTTGGGTCGCGGTCGTTTGCGAGGGTGGTGGCGGAGGTGCTGGCGGGGGCGGGGATTCCGGTGGCGCTGGCGAGCAAGGTGACGCCGACGCCGGAGCTGTCGTTTGCGGTGCGCGGGCGCAAGGCCGCGGGCGGCGTGATGATTACGTCGAGCCATAATCCGGCGGAGTGGAACGGCGTGAAGTACAAGGCGAGCTATGGCGGGTCGGGCAGTCCGGCGATCATTGCGTCGATTGAGAGCTATCTGGAGAAGCCGCTGCCGGACGCGGCGACGCCGGCGGCGATTGAGGAGGTCGATTTTTCAGCCGCCGTATATTGCGGCGCTGGAGGCGTTTGTCGATCTGCAAGGCGATCAAGGCTTCGGGCTATCGGTTTCTGATCGACACGATGTATGGCGCGGGCAAGGGATATGTTGCGGGGATCTTTGCGCGGGCGGGGATTCCGTTTGTGGAGTTTCGCAGCGAGATCAACCCGGCGTTTCCGGGGATCAATCCGGAGCCGATTCTGCCGCATATCGCAGCGACGCAGAAGGCGGTGGTGGCGGAGCATTGCGATGCGGGGCTGATCACGGATGGCGATGCGGATCGCATTGGCGCGGTGGACGAGCATGGGAATGTTGTCGACGCGCACAAGATCTTTGCGGTGCTGCTGCAGTGGCTGCTGGAGCGCAAGCAGTGGCCGGGCGATGTGACGCGGGCGTTCAACACGACGAAGATGCTGGACCGCATTGCGGCGAAGCATGGGCGCAAGCTGCATGAGCATGGGATCGGGTTCAAGTACGTGGTCGACCTGATGCTGGAGCGCGAGATTCTGATTGGCGGGGAGGAGTCGGGTGGGATTGGCATCCGCAAGCATCTGCCGGAGCGCGATGGGCTGCTGAACAGCCTGCTGATTGCGAATGTGATGGCCGATGAGCACAAGACGCTGGGCGAGCTGGTGGCGGCGCTGCAGGAGGAGTATGGCGAGCATCAGTATGGGCGCATCGATATGCATATCAGCGAGGAGCTGAAGCAGTCGGCGATTCGGCGGGCGGGCGCGGGCGTGAGCGGAGATTGCCGGGCTGAAGGTGCTGCGCGTCGAGACGCTGGATGGGATCAAGTTCTTCCTCGAAAATCCAGCGTGCGCGGGCAAGCCAAATGCGGCGGAGACCTGGCTGCTGCTGCGCGCGAGCGGGACCGAGCCGCTGCTGCGGGTGTACTGCGAGAGCTGCAGCACGGAGAGTGTGCAGCAGGTGCTGGAGGCGGCGAAGAGCGTTTGTGCTGCGGTGGAGATGCGGCGTGAGCGGGTTGGTGATGGTGGAGTTCGCAGGGATTCTGTTCGACATGGATGGCGTGCTGGTCAGCTCGATTGGCAGCGTGAATCGGAGCTGGCGGAAGTGGGCGGAGCACTATGGTGTGCCGAATGCGGAGACCTTTCAGATTGCGCATGGGACGCGGGCGGTGGACATGATCGTGAAGTTGAAGCCGGAGCTCGATCTGGCCGAGGGGCTGCAGCTGATCGAGGACATGGAGATGGATGACGTCGCCGACCTGAAGGTGCTGCCGGGGGCGCGGGCGCTGCTGGAGAGCCTGCCGCCGGAGCGCTGGGCGATTGTGACCTCGGCGACGCAACCGGCTGCTGCTGGGACGGCTGAAGGCGGCGGAGCTGCCGGTGCCGGAGCTGTTCATCAGCGGCGATATGGTGGAGCGCGGCAAGCCCGATCCGGAGCCGTACCGGCGCGGAGCGGAGCTGATTCACTCGGCGCCGTCGGACTGCCTGGTGGTAGAAGACGCGCCGAGCGGTGTGGGTGCGGGCGTCGCCGCGGGATGCCGCGTGCTGGGCGTGCTGGGGACGCACAACGAGGCGGAGCTGCGCGCGGCGGGAGCGAGCTGGATCGTGCGGTCGCTGGAAGATGTCAGCGCGAAGGTTGGGGCCCAGGGTTTGACGCTGAGCCTCCAGACGATTTAGCTGGTTGGCGCGGCGCTGCGGTTGAGCAGGATGGCTTCCACGCGCTGCCGGTCCTCTTCGGTGTCGACGCCGATGGTGTCGTGCGCGGTCTCGGCCACGTAGATGGAGATGCCGTTTTCGAGGAGGCGCAGCTGCTCCAGGCGCTCGGAGAGTTCGAGCTGGCTGGGGGGCAGCGCGGCGAAGCGCTCGAGCGCGGAGCGGCGGTAGGCGTAGAGGCCGAGGTGCTTCCAGTAGGCGGCGTTGCCCTGGCCGTCGCGGTCGAAGGGGATGGTGGAGCGGGAGAAGTAGAGGGCGCGGCCGTCGAGCGCGGTGACGACCTTCACGGCGTTGGGATTGGTGATGTCTTCGGGCGTGCAGCGGACCTTGGGCGTGGTCACGTCGATGGCGGGCGAGGTGAAGAGCGCGAGGATGGCGGAGATGTGGTCGGGGAGAAGCAGGGGTTCGTCGCCCTGGATGTTGACGTAGATGTCGGCGTCGACGACGCGGGAGACGGCGTAGAGGCGGTCGGTGCCGCTGGGCAGGTCGGGCGAGGTGAGCAGGCAGCGCCAGCCGCGCTCGTTGCAGAGCTGCTCGACTTCGGCGGAGTCGGTGGCGACGATGACGTCGTCGAGCTGCGGGCAGGCCCTGGCGGCGGCGTAGACCCAGGCGAGCATGGGCTGGCCGGCGATGTCGCGCAGAACTTTGCGGGGCAGGCGGGTGGAGGCGAGGCGTGCTGGAATGACGCCGACGGTGCGGGGAGGCGTGCTGCTCATCCGTCCAGTTTCTCTTGATCTTTGGATTTGCGATAGCTCTTGATGGCCAGGGCGATGACCATCACCAGGATGAGCCCCAGGATGATCGCGATGACCGACAGAACGTGGAGGATCCCGGGAAGATAACAGCTCCAGCCGCCGCCCGAGGCGCTGCAGTCGGGGGTAGAGGAGAGGTTGGCGGCGTGGGCGCGGCGGCTCTGCGTGGTGGCGAATCCCAGCGCCAGCAGCGGGGAAATCCATCGGCGCGGAGCGATGCGGGATGTTGAGGGGCTCGTCACGTTTGACCTGCGAAGTGTCGAAACTTATGATGGAAGAGCGGCTGTCGTCGCGGCCGGGCTGGTGTGGCCGCTGGACGTAGTCTCCCACCCGGCGGTGTAGCTCAGATGGTTAGAGCGACGGACTCATAACCCGTAGGTCAGTGGTTCGATTCCACTCACCGCCACCAATCGTCCTGGGCATCCTGCCCGGACCGGTTCGAAACTTCTGCAGTAGAGAGTATCATTCCGCTAGAGCGTTGCGTCTAAACCACAGCGCCTGTTGCTGATGTCCAATACCGATTCCGGAGCCCGTCACCGCACTATGCCCAAGAGCCTCAAAATTTCCTTGCTCGCCGTATCGGTTGCCCTGATCCTGTGCATCTTTGTCGGCGTGAATACGCATGGCGTGGCCGCGGCCGGCGATCCGGCGCCGCAGGACGCTTATAACCAGATCAATGTCTATGGCGAGGTGCTGCAGCACATTCAGTCGGACTACGTGAGGTGCCGAACATTCCCAAGGTGACCAACGGCGCGCTGCGCGGGCTGCTGGAGTCGCTGGACGCGGACTCGAGCTACCTGACGCCGGACGACTACAAGGCCTATAAGGACGACCATGGCGGCAAGGCGCAGGTCGGGCATCAACGTCTCCAAGCGCTATGGCTATGCGACGGTGGTCTCGGTGGTGCCGGGTCGCCCGGCGGACAAGGCGGGCCTCAGCGACGGCGACATTATCGAGGCGATTGGCACGCGAGGACACGCGCAATCTCTCGCTGGCGATGATTCAACTGATGCTGGAAGGAGCTCCGGGAAGCCGAGCTGCAGATGGCCGTGATTGGGCCGCACAGCGCCAAGCCGGAGAAGATGACGCTGACTCGCGTGGTGGTGGTGGAGCCGCCGGTGGAGGAGACGCTGTATGACGGCACGTCGCATTCTGTATCTGAAGCCGATGATCATCGACCACGAGCATGTGCAGGAGATCGAGGCGCAGCTGAAGGCGATGAACAAGGCGGGCAACAAGAAGATCCTGCTGGACCTGCGCGACGTGGCGGCGGGCGACATGAACGAGGCCGTCCGGCTGGCGAACTTCTTCGTGAGCACGGGAACGATTGCGACGCTGGAGGGGCAGAAGTTCCCCAAGCAGACGTTCTCGGCGGAGGCCGTCGAAGGCGATGAACACCACCGCGCCGCTGGTGGTGCTGGTGAACCATGGAACGTCCGGGCCGGCGGAGCTGGTGGCCGGTGCGCTGCAGGACGACAGCCGCGGCCAGTTGGTGGGCGAGAAGACGTTCGGCGAGGGCTCGATGCAGAAGACCTTCGACCTGCCGGATGGCGGAGCGATGATCCTGTCGATTGCGAAGTACGCGTCGCCCTCGGGCAAGCAGTTTGAAGACGATGCGGTGACGCCGGGAACGATTGTCGCCTCCAACAAGGAGTTGTTGGACGATGATGATGCCGGGGACGGGGCGGTTGCGCCAACCTCACCCGACGCTCCCACGGCCTCGCTCAACAAGCCGATCAAGAAGACGCCGCCTCCCACGGACGATCAGCTCAACAAGGCGCTGGACATGCTGAAGGCCAAGACGGCTTAATCTCAGGGGTCAGCATGGTAAGGTGGGTTTTACCGTGCCTACTCCACTGAAGACACAGGACAAGGCGACTCCGGCGAAGGCGGTCGATGCTGTGGCGCGCCGTGCGACGCTTTCCGTTCGGCGACGTCCGCAACCGGTCGCTCGCGGCGCGGGCGGGGGCGCTGGCGCTGCTGGCGGCGTCGGCGGTGTTTGGGGTGATGCTGGGGCTGATGCTGGTGTACTCCATCAACCTGCCGCAGATGACGGATCTGGAGCGTTACCGGCCCGAGCACGACGACCGACCTCTACGACATTCACGGGAGGGTCTTCGGCTCGTTCGCGCAGGAGCGGCGCATCGTGGTGCCGTACTCGGAGTTTCCGCCGGTGCTGCGGCGAGGCGATCCTCTCGATCGAAGACAAGGACTTCGAGCACAACGGGGGCATCAACCTGTTGCGCGTGGCGGAGGCGGCGTACGAGGACGTGCACACGCATGGCAAGGTGCAGGGTGCGTCGACGCTGACGATGCAGTTGGCGCGGAACCTGTTTCTCTCGTCGGAGAAGACGTACGGGCGCAAGCTGCAGGAGATCTTTCTGGCGCTGGAGATCGAGCGGCGCTTTACCAAGGACGCAGATCTTCACGCTGTATGCGAACCAGATCTACCTGGGCGGAGGGACGTACGGCTTTGAGGCGGGCGTCGGAGTACTACTTCAGCAAGCATGCGCGCGACCTGACGCTGCCGGAGGCGGCGCTGCTGGCGGCGCTGCCGAAGGGGCCGGAGTACTACTCGCCGGTGCGCTACCCGGAGCGGGCGCTGCGCCGCCGCAACCTGGTGCTCCAGGAGATGCTGAACGACCACAAGATTACGCAGCAGCAGGCGGATGCGGCCAAGGCTGCGCCGCTGGGACTGCACCTGGAGGCGCCGCCGAACAGCGAGGCGCCGTACTTTGTGGAGGAGGTGCGGCGGCAGCTGGAGAGCGAGTACGGCGTGGACGAGGTGCATGGCGCGGGGCTGCGGGTCTACACGACGCTCGATCTGAATCTGCAGCGGGCGGCCGACCAAGGCCGTGCTGGATGGCACGGCAGCCTACGAGCGGCGGCATGGATGGAAGGGCCATCTGCAGAATGTGCTGCGGGACGGGACGCCGACTGGACGACGTACAAGCATCCGGACTGGACGCAGCCGCTGACCGACGAATGGCTACTTCCACGCGCTGGTGACGAGGTGTCGCCGGCGCGCATGACGGTGAAGCTCGGGGACGGCGAGCGCGACGCTGACGCCGGCGGACTGGGTGTGGACGCAGCATCGCGAAGGCGCACAGACCTTGCGCAGGTGGGCGACATGGTCTACGTGAAGGTGGTGAGCGGCGCCGAGCGACGGCGACGCCGCACGTGATCGCTGGAGCAGGACTCGGGCGCGCAGGCGGCGCTGATGGCGGTGGACAACGCGAATGGCGAGGTGCTGGCGATGGTGGGCGGGCGCGACTTCGCAGCTCTCGCAGTTCAACCGCGCGACGCAGGCGGAGCGGCAGGTGGGATCGTCGTTCAAGCCGTATGTGTATACGGCGGCGATGGAGGCGGGAATGAAGCCGTATGACATCGGTGCTGGATGCGCCGACGACGTTCTTCACACGCCGGGTGGGCCGTATACGCCGCATGACTACGAGGCCGACTATCATAGGGCCGATGACGCTGGTCGAATGCCTTTGCGGAGTCGCGCAATATTCCGGCGCTGAGGCTGGCGGACAAGGTGGGGATCAAGCAAGGTGATCGCGGTCGGCGCACCGCTTTGGCGTGACCAGCGACATTCCGGCGTTTCTGCCGGTGGCGATCGGCGCGGCGGACATCACGCTGGCCGAGCAGGTGGGAGCGTACAGCGTCTTTCCGAACGACGGGATCCGCATTGCGCCGCACTACATTCGGCGGGTGACGCAGGCGGATGGCCATGCCGCTGCAGCAGCCGCGCACCGCAGGTGAACGAGGTGATCTCGGTCGACACCGCGCGCGAGATGATGGTGCTGCTGGAGGCCGTGATGCAGCACGGCACGGGCGGCGCGCGGCGTCGCAGTTGAACCATGCGCTGGGCGGCAAGACGGGAACGACGAATAACTTCACCGACGCGTGGTTCGTCGGCTTCTCGCCGTCGGTGACCTGCGGGACGTGGATCGGGTTCGACAACCGGCAGTCGCTGGGCGACAAGGAGACGGGCGCGCGGGCGGCGCTGCCGATCTGGATGCGACTTCATGAAGGCGGCGGTGGCGAACAAGCCGAACGAGGCGTTCTCGACGCCGAATGCGCCGAAGAAGCAGATCCAGGTTCCAGTGGATACGGCGACCGAGGCGGCTCCGGCGCCCACCGCTGCACCCGACACGGATACCGAGCCGCGAGCATGAGAAGGCTCCCGAACCGGCTGTGCTCGAGCCGGGAGAGCTGCGGCTTCCGAACGATGTGCCAGGGATCCCCATGCCGCCGCGCCAGCAGCTCGCCGGCGCCGATTGTGCGGGTGTCGCCGAAGCGATCAGCGGCGAGGTTAACCGCCCGGCCGAAGGCCGTTCCGCCGAAGAAGCATCCCGCGGCGAGTGCTCCTCCGGCGGGCTAGGATGCCAGCGACGCAGGACGAATCCTGAGGGCTCGGAGAGGGCGAAGAAGCGCAGGGCCTGCTGCACGTCGAGGCGGATCTGGTCGCGCAGGGCCTCGGTGGACTCGAAGCGGCGCTCGGCGCGAAGGCGGCGCAGGAAGGTGAGCTCGAGGGGCGTGGTCTCGGTGAGGTCGATGGGTTCGAAGTTGAGCAGGTGGGACTCGACGGCAAAGGAGTCGGCGCCGAAGGTGGGGCGATTGCCGACGTTGGTGACGCCGCGGAAGACTCGGCTCGGCGCCGATGCGCAGGGTGGTGATGTAGACGCCGTGGGCCGGCAGCAGCTCGGCGTAGGGAGCGAGGTTGATGGTGGGAACGGCGTAGCGCGTGCCGTAGCCGCGGCCGGAGGCGGGCGTGCTGAGGATGGAGAAGGGGCGGCCCAGGAGGGCGCGGGCCTCGCAGGTTGCCGGCGGCGATGAGCGTGCGGATGCGGCTGGAGGAGATGGGCGCGCCGCGCGGATGCAGGGGACGTAGGCGCGCACGCCGAAGCCCAGCTCGCGGCCGAGGTCGGAGAGCCCGGCGATGTCGGCCTCGGCCTGGTAGCCGAAGCGGAAGGTCTCGCCCTCGTGCACCTCGACGGCGTGGAGAGCGTCGCGCAGGACGCTGCTCGGCGAAGTGGCGGGCGGTCCAGTGGCGCAGCTCGTCGGTGAAGGGAAGCACCAGCGCCTGGTCGAGGCCGGTGGCGGCGAGCAGCTTCAGCTTTTCTTCGAGCGGCGTGATCAGGGGCAGGCGCGAGGCGGTGTGCAGGACGTGCGCGGGATGCGGATCGAAGGTGACGGCGATGGCGCGCGGCGTTCAGGGCGCGGGCGCGCTCGATGACCGCGGCGATGACCATGCGTGGCCGCAGTGGACGCCATCGAAGTTGCCGATGGTGACGACCGAGGGCGTGGGTGGAGCCGAGTTCAGCGAGAGAGCGTGCGATCTGCATCAGGGGTGCTGGCTTATCAGATGTCTTGTCAGCGATGTTGAATGTCGAGTTTGAGGCCATCGTGGCGAGGCGGATGTGTGGCGGCAGCGCGGCGTTGGTGGACTCGTGGTCGAGGTCGTGGCTGATGTGGGTGAAGAAGGCGCGGCGCGGTGCAATCTTTTCCACCAGCTCGATCGAGTTCGCGAGGTGCGAGTGGCTGGGGTGCGGCTCGCGGCGCAGGGCGTCGAGGACCAGGATGTCGAGGTCCTTGCAGCAGCGGGAAGCTCTCGTTCGGGAATGTCGCTCATGTCGGTGAGATAGGCGGCGTCGCCGAAGCGGTAGCCGGCGATGGTCTCGCGGCCGTGGGTGACGGGGATGCGCATGAACGTCGCGCCGAAGAGGTGAATCTCGACGCCTGCCTCGGCGGGAAGGCGGTGCAGGGTGACGCGGGCGCTGGTGGGGTAGCGGTCGGTCGGGCTGAAGGTGTAGGCGAAGATGCGCTCGATGGATGTCGGCGGTGGCGTCGTCGGCGTAGAGGGGAAGGCCGCCGGGGTGCGCGAAGCTGAGCGGGCGGAGGTCGTCCATGCCGAGGACGTGGTCGGCGTGGCCGTGGGTGTAGAGCACGGCGTCGACGGAGCGCAGGTTCTCGCGGATGGCCTGGGCGTGGAAGTCCTGGCCGGTGTCGATGAGGACGTTGTGGCCGTCGTACGCGATGCAGCACGGACGGGCGCGTGCGGCGGTTGGGGGAGCCGGGGTGAAGCGCGGAGGCGCAGACCGCGCAGCCGCAGCCCAGCGTGGGGACGCCCATCGAGGTGCCGCTTCCGAGAAAGGTGAGGGTTGCTTCCATGCGTCGCGGGTGCTGGAGCGGCGTAACGGACGATGCTGGGGCCGCCCGGAGGCGGGGGAATGCCTGCGCCGGGCTGGCGCGCAGGCTGCCTGGCGGGAGAGCGCCTGGGTGACCTCGAGGAAGCCCATGCGCAGCTCGAAGAGCGCGGTGTCGAGCAGCGTGGTCTCGGCTGGGGTGCGGTTGCCCTTGGTCTTTTCGGCGAGAATGGCGAGCATGTCGATGGTCTGCCGGGCGCCGAGGATGTCGACCTGCGGGCTGCTGGCCGGGGGCAGCGGCGCCGCCGAGCTGCAGCAGGGCCTGCATGTAGAGCGACTGGATGACGCGCTCGAAGGTGATGGGCGGAGCGTGCTCCATGCCGGGATTGGTGGCGCGGATGGCGGTGTCGAGGCGGTCGACGGTGGCGTCGAAGGCGCGCTTGGCCTGCTCGGCCTGCTCGGCCGTGGGGGCGGGAGGAGCCTGATCGTCTTCGATCTCGGACGCCGGGGCGTGGTCGGCTGCAGCCGCTGGCGCGTCGCCGGCTGCGGCCGCTGGCGCGGGAACGGGCTGCGGTCCCTTGTGCTCAGGTTTGTGGTCTACCAGGCGCGCGGAGTCGCCGTCTTCGGGCCTCTGCAGGGTCTCCGGCCGCGGCGGCTTCGGCTCCGACGGAGGTGCGTCGGGGCGGATGTCGCCCTCCGCGGTAAATTTGCGACGGTCGTTGACGACGAACTCTTTGATATCTGCCATGTTCAGTCCAGCTCTCTATTTCGGTTTCTCTATTCCTTTTGATGCTAACCCGCCGGATAAGGGTCACGCTGTGGAACGGCAACGCCCCCGGGGTAGGTCAGATCCAACTTGGAATCGATCGCTTCCTGGCGGGCATAGCCCAGCGCCAGGAGGGCCGGACCCGCAGCCAGCGGCACGACCGCGGCGCTGGTGAGCTCACCGGCCGGCTTGCCCGCGGCCTCGAGCGGCGCGGGCAGGCTGGCGGGCAGCTCGCCGGTAAGCCGGAACGCCATGAAGCGGCGATGCACCTGGCCGCGCGAGCGGATGCGCTCGACGATCTCCTGGCCCAGGTAGCAGCCTTTGGCGAAGTGCAGCGCGTGGGCCTGCGCGGTCTCCTGCGGGAGGTCGCGGTCGCGGATGTCGACGCCGAACTTCGGCCGGGCTTCGAGGATGCGGAGCCACTCCAGCTCGGTGGCGGAGACGGGACGGGCATCGCTGTCTGCGAGCTCTGCCAGGATGCTGGCGATGGTGGACGGGTCGGACCAGATCTCAAAACGCGGAACGAGCGGGCCCGGGATCCGCATCAGCCGTACGGGGGCGCCGGCGTAGGTCGTTTGCTTGAGCAGGATGGCCTGCGGCGGCGGGGCTTCTGCCGGGGAGGAACAGGCGGCTGCCCGCTGATTGGCGGTGCCAAGCGCCATCACGATGGAGGGCGCCTGGGGACCTGCGACGAGGATGCCGGACAGGCCTTCGAGCGGCGTGAGCTCGACGTCGTCCATGATGATGAAGTGGTCGAGATGCTTCTGAATCGTCTCCACCTGCGCGGCGGTGGTGGCCAGCAGAAATTCGGCCGGCTCCGCGGTCTCGCGATACACCGTGGCATCGCCCTGGATGCGGCCCTGCGCGTTGAGCAGAAAGTTGTAGTTGCCCTGGCCGGGCTCGAGGGCCTGGATGGAGTTGCTGACCATGCCATTCAGCCAGCGTGCGGCGTCCGATCCGGTCACGCGCAGGAAGGCGCGGTCGGTGATCGGAGCATATCCTGCGGCCTCGAGTACGACGGTCAGCTCATTGGGTTCAGGTTTCGGCATCTGGTGTGTGAGGCTCCTCATTCGCTTCCCGTTCAAGGATATCCCTGGCGGCTCTGCAAACCCCAGCACCCCAGACTACTTGGATGCTCCGGGAGACCCTGGGATGCTGTTTGGCGGGCTGGCGTTCCATCGGGGTTCCGCAGGGTGACATCCACTGCGTACACTAAGTCTTACAGTAATTGTGTCTGGAGGCAGTTTGACCTGGCAGAGAGTGTTGGCAGTCTGGTTAGCGGTGGGATGGAGCGCGGGTGGTTTCGGCGTGGGTACGGCGCGGGCACAGGCGAATTCCGGAGACGGCAAGGTCACGCCGCCGGTCCTGATATCGGGCAACTCGACGGTCACGGCCGACACCGTCCTTACGCCGGACCAGGAGAAGACGCTGCTGGAGGATGAGGATCAGATTCTTCACTTCGTCAGCAAGGACACGCACCTGGCGATCAAGGATCCGGTGAAGTGCCGGTTCATCTCGCGCGAGGCGGTCAACGCCGAGCTGCGCAAGAAGTTCGACCAGGACAAGGGCGCCAAGCGCATGGAGCGCAGCGAGCTGGTGCTGAAGAAGTTTGGCCTGCTCGATCAGAGCTTCCAGATGCGTCCCTTCCTTCTGAGCCTGCTCACCGAGCAGATTGCCGGCTTCTACGACGACAAGACCAAGCAGATGAACCTGCTCGACTGGGTGCCCATCGACGAGCAGAAGCCGGTGATGGCGCACGAGCTCACCCACGCGCTGCAGGACCAGAGAGTCGGCCTCCAGAAGTGGGGGAGCCAGGAGGTCGAGGGCGTAGCGAAGAACGCGAAGCAGGACAACCACCACATCGCCAACGACGATACCGACACCGCGCGCGAGGCTGTGCTCGAAGGCCAGGCCATGGTGAGCTTCGCCGACTACATGCTGGCCGACGCCGGCCACCCGGACAAGACCCTCAAGGACGCCCCGCAGCTCGCGCAGCAGCTGGAGTCCAACGCCGGCGATATGTCCGACTCGCCCGTGCTGGCCCGCGCTCCGCTCGTGCTGCAGGAGTCGCTGCTGTTTCCGTATACCTCCGGACTGGCGTTCGAGCAGCAGATCCTGATGAAGAAGGGCACCGATCGCGCCTTTGCCGGGGTGCTCGATGCTCCGCCCAACACCAGCTTCCAGATCCTGACGCCGGACGCCTACCTGCGCGATCAGCCCGTGCCGCTGCTGAAGCTGCCGGACATTCATCCGCTGCTGAAGAAGGCCGGCTACGTGCCGTATGACGTCGGCGTGATGGGCGAGCTGGATGTGCGGATGACGGCTGAGCTCTTTGGCGGCGAGCCGCTGGCCAAGGCGCTGGCTCCGGAGTGGGCGGGCGGCGTCTACTATGCCGCGCAGCGCAAGAACGCGACAGCCGCCCAGAAGGACACCACGGCGTCGCTCGCTCTGCTCTACAGCTCGCAGTGGAAGAACAAAGACTCGGCGCGCAGCTTCTTCGAGATCTTCGAGCAGGAGCTGCCGCGCCAGTACGACGGCCTGAAGCGCCGCGAGGCCGATGAGGATCAGAAGGACGAGGTGGAAGCGACCGAGCGCGTCTACTCGACCAGCGAGGGCGACGTGCTGCTTACCCTGAAGGACAATACCGTCTGGGTGAGCGAGGGCTTTGACCTGGCGCTGGCCCGCAAGCTGCGCGACGAGGTGGAGCAGGCCAACTCTCCGCTGGGCGCGGGTCCGGTGATGCAGGCGCGTACGCTGCATCCGGAGCATGACCTGGTCGGAGGCCTGGTGGATACCGTCAGCCAGTTCGGGACCCTGAAGGCCGTGCTGCGCTAGCTCCGGTGCAGGCGGCCGGGATATTTGCGGCGCCTGCTACGGCTTCTGTTCGGCGGCGCGTTTGAGCGCGGCGAGCCAGTCGGCGTCGGCGTCGGCCAGTTTGGCGGAGGGGTAGAGCCAGTTCAGCAGAGGGCCTTCCATGGACTCGTCCACGGTCACGAGCGTGCCTCCGCCGGGGATTGGTTCCAGCTCCCAGACGTGGACGGCCCGGGCCGGGAAGGCTGTTCCTGTCCAGCTAAGGCGACGCTGCGGCTCGAAGAGATGCACCACCGAGTGGATGCTGGTGCTGCCGGACTTCCAGGTGAAGCGTGCGCCCATGGACAGAGAGGCGGGCGCCTCCACGCTCTCAATATCCGGATACCAGTTGGGCCACGCCGCCGCATCCACCAGCAACCCCCAGACCCTGGCCGGCGGTGCGGAGATCTGCACCTGGACGTGCGCCTTGACGGGTGCGTCCTGCTCGATGGCGCCGGCGGCGGAGAGAGCATCCAGCCGGGCCGTGGATCGCATGCAACCGCCCACTCCGAGGAAACACAGCAGGCAGAGTCCGGCAAGCGCTACTCTCTTCATGACCTCGTCCCTGGACGTGAGACGGCCCGTTGGTGCAGAAAGTTTAGTTTTGCGCCGCCAGCGACATCACCGAGAGCCCCATCAGCCCCTGGACCCAGCGAGCCGGCTTGGCTCCGTCGGTGTTGATCAGCTGAATGTTGCCGCCGTCCGAATCCGGTAAACCGTTCTTCATCACGGCCACAATCACCTTGCCGTTGGAGAGCGACGGTTCCACCTCGGCTAGGGAGTACAGCACGTAGTAGTGGTCCATCCCGGTCGCAACGATCACGCTATGCAGGATCATGGGCTGGGTCTCGTGCGTGGCCTTCAGGCCGATCCTCTCCAGCACATCCGAGAGCAGCGGCCCGCTGTAGGTCTCGGCGATCCCTCCGCGATGCGCATTGTGGACCTGCACCGTGACCTGCGGCATGGCCAGCAGGTCGTCGACGGAGACCACCGTGTTCTTCCCCTCGAAGGCCACGTTGACCGACCGCGAAGGAGGCACGGGCGGTTTGGCCGGCTCGCTCATCTGTCCGCCAGCCTGCGCGGGAGCGTTGGCCTGGGGAGGCATGGCGTCGGTCTGAGCGCGCAGCAGGAGGGGCGAAAAAGTGAGCAACAGGGCAGCGGCGGTGGAGATCTTCATGTTCCAAAGGGTAACTCCCGGAGCGGGGGGCGTATATAGGTTTTTGAAACCAACGTATACTGGGTATCTATGTCGATCATTCGCAATGTCGCCGCCATCGCCAAGGGAATGAGTATCACGCTGCGGGAAGGCTTTCAGCCCAGCCAGGTTGAGAACTATCCGGACGGCAAGGGCCCCATGCGCGGGGCGCAGTTCGAGGAGCGTTTTCGCGGGAAGCACCAGCTGCAGCGCGATGAAAACGGGCTGGAGAAGTGCGTTGCCTGCTTTTTGTGCGCGGCCGCCTGCCCGGCCAACTGCATTTACATTGAGGCCGCGGACAATACCGAAGAGAAGCGTATCTCTTCGGCCGACCGCTACGCCAAGGTTTACAACATTGACTACAACCGCTGCATCTTCTGCGGATATTGCGTGGAGGCCTGCCCCACCGACGCGATCACCCACGGCCACGGCTTCGAGCTGGCCAGCCTGAACGCCACCACCATGGTCATGCGCAAGGAAGACCTGCTGGTGCCGGTGGCGACGGGTCTTCCGAACTCTGCTAAAGAAGAGGTTGAAGTGCTCGCGTAGGACTTAAAGCTTTCGTTCAGCATATGCGGCGAGCCACTACGGCTCGCCGTCTTGCGATAGGCGCCGGATGCCCGCGCCTGGATTGGGGAAGACATGAAACAAACTCAACGCCACCCTCTGGAGACGATCCTCGAGAATCGAATTGCCATCATCGATGGCGCCATGGGCACGACCATTCGCACCTACGGCATGACCGAGGCCGACATCCGCGGAGACCGCTTCAAGCACGCCACCAAGGACCTGCTGAACAACGGCGACCTCTTCTCGCTCACCCAGCCGAAGATGATCGGCGACATTCACCGCCGCTTCCTGGAGGCCGGCGCGGACATCCTCGAGACCAACACGTTCGGGGCGACGAGCATCACCCAGAGCGAGTTTTTCGTGGACGATCCACGCGAGCACGGCGGCCGCAAGGATCCCGCGTTCTACCAGAAGATCATCGAGGATGCTTCGCTCAACGATCTCGCCTGGGATATCAACCAGACCTCGGCGCAACAGTGCCGCGAGTGGGGCGACCGCATCGCCAACAACGACGGCCGTCCGCGTTTCGTCGCCGGAGCGATTGGGCCGCTCACCGTCTCTCTGTCGAACTCACCCGACGCCGACGATGCAGGGTTTCGCGTTGTCACGTTCGACCAGGTGAAGGCCGCGTACGCGCACCAGGTCCGCGCGCTGATCGCGGGCGGCGTCGACCTGCTGCTGGTGGAGACGATCTTCGACTCGCTGAACGCGAAGGCCGCGCTGGTCGCAATTCGCGAGGTCTTCGACGAGGATGGCCTGGCGGCGTCGGGTAAAGAGCTGCCTGTGATGATTTCAGCGGCGGTCGGCCGCGGCGGAGAGACGCTGATCTCGGCGCAGACGACCGAAGCTTTCTGGAATGCGGTGAAGCATGTGAAGCCGCTGTCGGTGGGGCTGAACTGCTCGCTCGGCCCCGACCTGATGTATCCGTTCCTGAGCGAGCTGTCGGAGAAGGCGGACGTGGCGATCTCCTGCTATCCGAACGCCGGCCTGCCCAATCCGCTGTCGGAGACCGGCTTCGATCTCGGTCCTGCGGACATGGCGCGCTTTCTTGGCGACTTCGCGCGCGCTGGCCTGGTCAACATCGCTGGAGGCTGCTGCGGCAACACGCCCGAGCACATTGCCGCGATCGCGAAGGCGCTCGACGGCATGCATCCGCGCGAGCTCGCACAGCGCGAGGTGGCAGCTTGAGCGGGGACACGCAGCGACAAGCCGCTGCGCCTCTCCGGAAGCCAGCCCTTCACGCAGCAGGCCGGCGTGTACATCATGATCGGCGAGCGCACCAACGTCGCCGGCTCGCCGAAGTTCGCCCGCCTGGTCAAGGAAGGCAAGTTCGAAGAGGCCGTCAGTGTCGCCCGGCAGCAGGTCGAGAACGGCGCCAACGTCATCGACATCTGCATGGACGAGGGCATGATCGACGGCGCCTCCGCCATGACGCGTTATCTGCAGTTGCTCGCCATCGAGCCCGAGGTCGCGAAGGTTCCGTTCATGATCGACTCCTCCAAGTGGGAGGTCATCGAGGCCGGCCTGAAGTGCCTGCAGGGCAAGGGCATCGTCAACTCCATCTCGCTCAAGGAGGGCGAGGCGAAGTTTCGCCAGAACGCCGCAACGGTGCTGAAGTACGGCGCCGCCGTCGTCGTGATGGCCTTCGACGAGCAGGGCCAGGCCGCCACCTACGACGAGAAGATCCGCATCTGTAAACGGGCCTACGAGATTCTCGTCGATCGAAGTCGGCTTCCCGCCCGAGGACATCATCTTCGACCCCAACATCCTCACCGTCGCCACCGGCATGGAGGAGCACAACAACTACGCCGTCGACTTCATCAACGCCACGCGCTGGATCAAGGCCAACCTTCCGCACGCGAAAGTGAGCGGCGGCGTCTCGAATATCTCCTTCAGCTTTCGCGGCAACAACAAGGTGCGCGAGGCCATGCACTCGGCGTTTCTTTACCACGCGATTGCGGCGGGCATGGACATGGGCATCGTCAACGCCGGCATGCTCGAGGTCTACGAAGAGATCGAGCCAGAGCTGAAAGTTCTGGTTGAAGACGTGCTGCTCAATCGGCGTCCGGACGCGACCGAACGCCTCGTCGAATACGGCGAAACGCTCAAGGGTGCGGGCACGGCCGTCAGCGAGAAGAAGGCCGAGGAGTGGCGTGCGGGCAGCGTGGAAGAACGGCTTTCGCACGCGCTGGTGAAGGGAATCGACACCTACATCGAAATCGACACGGAAGAGGCACGCGTAAAGTTCGGCCGTCCTCTGCTGGTGATTGAAGGTCCGCTGATGGACGGGATGAGCGTGGTCGGCGACCTCTTCGGTGCAGGCAAGATGTTCCTCCCGCAGGTAGTGAAGTCCGCGCGCGTGATGAAGAAGGCTGTCGCCCATCTCACGCCCTACATGGAGGCCGAGAAGGCAGCGGCGGAGGCGGCCGGCGAGATCGTGAAGGCGCAGGGCAAGATCATTCTCGCGACGGTGAAGGGCGATGTGCATGATATCGGCAAGAACATCGTCGGCGTGGTGCTCGCGTGCAATAACTATGACGTGATCGACCTCGGCGTGATGGTCTCGTGCGAGAAGATCCTGGAGCGCGCGAAGGTGGAGAAGGCAGACATGATCGGCCTCAGCGGCCTCATCACGCCCTCGCTCGATGAGATGGTGCACGTCGCGAAAGAGATGGAGCGCCAGGGATTCAAGGTGCCGCTGCTCATCGGCGGCGCCACCACCAGCCGCGCGCACACAGCCGTGAAGATCGCGCCGCACTACAGTGAGCCGGTGGTGCATGTGCTCGATGCCAGCCGCGCCGTTCCCGTCACCACCAGCCTGCTCAGCGACGACGGCAAGGAAGAGTTCGTCGTGAAGTATCGCGCCGAATACGAAGCCCTGCGCAAGTCGCACGCCGCGCCACGCCAGCAGGTCGTCTCGATCGAAGTCGCACGGGAGCGGCGCACGCCCGTCGCAGTGGCGCAGCGACGATCTTCCTACGCCCGGAGAGGCTCGGCGTGCAGGTGCTCGACAACTTCCCGCTGGCGACGCTGCGCGAGTACATCGACTGGACGCCGTTCTTCCACACGTGGGGGATGAAGGGCATCTATCCGCGCATCCTGAATCAGAGGGGGACCGTGAGGAGCAGGGCACTGAAGCGCGCAAGATCTTCGCCGACGCCAACGTGCTGCTCGATCGCATCGTCGCCGAGAACCTCATCACCGCGCGCGGCGTCTATGGCCTCTTCCCAGCTAACGCCGTGGGCGACGACGTCGAGCTCTACACCGACGCAACGCGCTCCACCGTGCTCACAAAGTTCCATCACCTTCGCCAGCAAGCCAACCGCGAAGGCAGCGAACCCTGCCGCTCGCTCGCCGACTTCATCGCCCCGAAGGAAACCGGTCTGCCCGACCACATCGGCGCGTTCGCGGTTACCAGCGGCATCGGTCTGAAGGAACTCTGCGACAGCTTTCGCGCCAACCAAGACGACTACAACGCGATCATGGCAGAGGCCATCGCCGATCGCCTCGCCGAAGCCTTCGCCGAGTGCCTGCACAAGCGCGTGCGCGACGAGTGGGGTTACGGCCGCGAAGAAAACCTCAGCCCCGCAGAACTCATCCAGGAAAAGTATCGCGGCATCCGCCCCGCGCCCGGCTATCCCGCGTGCCCGGACCACACCGAGAAAGGCCCGATCTGGGAGTTGCTCGACGTCGAGGCCAACACCGGCATGAAGATCACCGAGTCCTTCGCGATGTGGCCAGGCTCGAGCGTGAGCGGTCTATACTTTGCGCATCCGCAGGCGCGCTACTTCAGCCTGGGCAAGATCGATCGCGACCAGGTTGCCGATTACGCCGCACGCAAGCAGATGAGCGTCGCCGAGGTCGAGCGCTGGCTGGGGCCAAACCTCAACTACGATCCTGCGGTATAACATCCTTCGAGGTCCGCCATGGAAACCAAGCCGCTTGCATCCGACCTTTGGCCGGAGTTGCGTTGGGAAGACTGGTCGGCAACGGCCGACACGCTGCATCTGTGGACGCAGATCGTCGGCAAGGTGCGGCTCGCCCTTTGCCCGCTGCAGGCACACTGGTGGAATGTGACGCTATACGTGAGCGCGCGCGGTCTCAGCACCGATGCGATGCCCTATGGAGGCGAGCTTCTCGAGATTGAGTTCGACTTCGTGAATCATCAACTGCTCTTCCGCACCAGCACCGGCCTGAGCGCATACATGCCGCTGCGCGCACAGTCGGTCGCCGATTTCTACACCGAGTTTCAGAAGACGCTGGCCGATCTGGGCGTGCACGTCTCGACTCTACGGCACGCCGGTCGAGCTCGCACATCCCATCCCGTTCGCCGAGGACACGGAGCATGCCGCCTATGATCCCGTCGCCGCACACCGCTTCTGGCGAATCCTCATCCAGACCGATCAGGTTTTCCAGAGATTTTCCTCGCACTTCATCGGCAAGGTGAGCCCGGTGCATTTCTTCTGGGGCAGCTTCGATCTCGCGGTCACGCGTTTCTCCGGACGTCCTGCTCCGCCGCGCGAGGGTGCCGATGCCATCACCCGCGAGGCTTACTCGCAGGAGGTCATCAGCGCGGGTTTCTGGCCGGGCAACGGAGGCTATGGCAAGGCGGCGTTTTACTGCTATGCCGCGCCGTCGCCCGCCGGTCTGGACACGGCGACGATCCACCCTGCGCAGGCCTTCTGGGATCGCGGTCTCGGCGAGTTCATTCTGCTCTACGACGACCTTCGCAACTCTGCCGTCGCCCGAGGACACGCTGCTCGCCTTCCTGCAAAGCACGTATGATGCCGCAGCCGATCTTGCGAAATGGGATCGCAAGGCGCTGGAGCGGCCGGCGGTTTAGGATAGGGAATCGACTTCAAGATTCTTTGTGTGTCAACCGCTTGCTGGAGAGTGCATGAAAGTTTGTGGTGTCGTCGCCCTGGCCGCGTTCGTATGCGGCTCGTCCTTCGCGCAAGTACGAAGACCCCGCAACTGCCTGAGCAGGACCGCGTGCTCGCGCGGCAGATCTTCAAGGAGTTCGTCGAGACCAACTCGGAGGACTCCGACGGCAGCGTCACCGCCGTCTGCATCGCCGCGCGCAAGGAGCTGCTGAAGGCGGGCTTCGCTCCCGGCGACCTCATCCTCGCGGGGCCGAACGATCGCAAGCAGAACCTGGTCGTGCGCTATCACGGCGCGCCCGGTTCCAAGCTCAAGCCGATCCTGATCATCGGGCACGTAGACGTCGTCGAGGCTCGCCGCGCCGACTGGACCACCGATCCCTTACAGCTTCATCGAGAAGGATGGCTACTTCTACGGCCGCGGCACGCAGGACATGAAGGACGCCGATGCCGATGTCGTCGAGAGCTTCATCCGCATGAAGCGCGAAGGCTACGTCCCGGACCGCGACATCACGCTGGCGCTGACGGCCGACGAAGAGGGTGGCAAGTCGAACGGCGTGAGCTGGCTGCTGAAGAACCGTCCCGAGCTGATGACCGCGGACTTCGTCATCAATCCCGACGGCGAAGGCCCCACGCTGCACGATGGCAAGGCCACCGAGCTCGACGTCGAGGCCACGCAGAAGACCTACGCGGACTACCGCATCACGGCCACCAATCGCGGCGGCCACAGCTCGGAGCCGCGCCCGGACAACGCGATCTATGAGCTCATGCACGCGCTGCTCAAGCTGGAAGCGTCCCCGTTTCCGGTCGAGCTGAATGCCGTCACTCGCGCGCAGCTGGAGGAGAGCGCCAAGGTCAGTCCGCCGCAGCGCGCGGCCGACATTCGGGGCATTCTCAAGACGCCGCCCGATCCTGCCGCCGTCGCGGACTTCTCCAAGAACCCCGAGGACAACTCGACGCTGCGGACGACCTGCGTTGCGACGATGCTGCAAGGGGGACGAGCACCGAACGCGCTGCCGGCCGAGGCTTCGGCGAACGTGAACTGCCGCATCTTCCCCGGCCATTCGCAGGAGGAGATTCGCAAGACGCTGATCGGCATCTTCGACGATCCCAAGCTTACGGTGGAGTACATGGCCGATGACGGCACGCTCTCGCCCACCGCGCCCGACCGCGAGAGCCAGCCACCTCCGCCTCTGCGCGCCGACGTCTTTGGCCCGCTGCACCAGGTCACGGAAGCGATGTGGCCGGGCATGCTCGTCATTCCCAGCATGTCGGTGGGCGCCAGCGATTCCATCTACACGATGATGGAGGGTCTTCCCAGCTACGGCATCGGCGGCGCGGCCATCGAGTACGGCGGCAACCGCATGCACGGCCGCGACGAGCGCCTGGGCGTCGAGTCGTACTACAACAGTGTGGAGTTCTTCTACTTGTATCTGAAGGCTCTGACCAAGTAGCGCGAACCGGACTAAGCCTTGGGAACCGGCGCAGCTCAGGTCCTAACGACGCTACGTGGGCGGCACGATTCCCCGGTGGGCGCCGCTCCCGGCTTGGCTGGGGCGTACTTGCTGGCGCACTTGGCCTGCAGCTGCGTGGCATGGAAGGTGCCGTCGCGACCATAGGTGCCAATCGCCAGCGTCTGCGCGTCGTCCTTGAACTCGTCCGGTGGAGGCTCCGCGCCGTCGTACTGCACGCGCAGGGTCTTGTCCCGCTCCACCAGGGTGAAGTTGGCATTCGGCCCGAAGCGCGTGATGCTGCCCGGCTTCACGTTGCCGGCTACGCGCAGGTTGACCTTGTAGGCCTTGTTGCCCATTCCCTGCAGCTCCGCGATGGTGACGTAGTAGCTCTTGGCATTACCGGAGGCGGAGACCGCGAGCCACACCACGGCTGCGACCACGATGGCTCCTGCGACGATGAACTTGGCGATCGAATTGGGTTTTTGCTTAGCCATGCTTCTGATAGTTCCCTTGTCCTGCTGGCTCTATTTTACGCTTCAAACTCCACAGGGAGGGTGTGATTCTGGTCACTCGCCAGCAACGCCAGCTCGAGTAGGCGAATCGTGCGATAGCCATCCTCGGGCGAAACCACCAGCGGCGCCTCGCCTCGAATCGCGTCGCGCACATTGGCATAAAAATTGCGATAGTCCCCCACCTCGCTGGGCACCTTGCTGCGCTCCAGCTTCACCGGGTCGGTCGTCTGCGTCGCCAGCGTGACGCGCGCCCCAGGCCGACTCCGCCTCGGGCAGCCATGGCCGTCGGCGAGCCCAGCATCCTCCGGCCGCGCCCCGCCCAGCAGCGCCGCCTCCTGCGGATCGAGCCCGAACTTCACATAGCTCCCCAGCGTTCCATTTACCCGGAAGCGCGGAGCCGGTTCGGCCGCGATCATGGTCGCGTGGCACTCGTAGCGGATCCCGCGTGCTGCTGACCTTCGGCCGGAGGCGGAACAAACTCCAGCACGATATCGAACGCGTCTTCAATCGCCGTGACGTCGCGCTCCTGGCGAACGCTGGCCGTGATCGACTTCGGCGTGCCGAACAACGCCAGCGCCTGGTCGAGCAGATGCGGTCCCAGGTCATAGAGCAGGCCGTTGAACGCGCCGCCAGCTTCCTTCCAGCTATTCTTCCGCTGGAAGGTCCGGAAGCGGTCGAAGTGGGAGTCCACCAGCGTGATCCGGCCGAGCGTGCCCTCGGTGATCAGCTTGCGGACCGTGAGAAAGTCTCCATCAAAGCGGCGGCTGTGGAAGGGAGCGAGCACCTTCCCCTGCTTCTTCGCCAGCGCAATCAGCTCGAGGACCTCCGCGGATCGTCCCGCAATCGGCTTGTCGATGACCACGTGCTTGCCGGCCTCGAGCGCGCGCGTCGCCAGCTCGACGTGAGAATCGTTCGGCGTGGCGACCACGATCAGATCGATCGCCGGGTCGGCAAAGGCTTCGTCGACCGAGCGCAGAATCCGCGTTGCCGGATAGTCGGCGGCCGCGGTGTCGCCATGACGCTGCACGATGGCACTGAGCTCCAACCCCGGAACCGTGTGCACAAAAGGAGAGTGAAAGATGCGGCCGGCGAAACCATAACCCAGAACGGCGGTGCGGATCGGTAAGGACATCGGTTAATCGTACAACGGCTTTGCCGCGCGGCCGCAAACCCGTGCTGTTTCAGCGCTGGGCGACGGTGCGGGCTGGCGTCTGCAGCGGCTTCACCGGTGTATCGCCCATCAGCCGCGCCACCGCCGGCTCAATCGCCGACGCCATCAGGCGCTGGCCCACCGTGTTCGGATGCAGCGCTGGCTTGGGCGGCGAGAGCGTCGGATCGTAGAACAGGCTGAGATCCAGCTCCCCGTGGGTGTAGAAGACCACGCTGATATCGATGTAGGAGACGCGCGGATCCTCGCCGCCCGCGTAGTGCGCGCCCAGGTAGGCGTTCACATCGAAGTTCTCCTCTTTGGACGGCAGCCGGGTCGGCAGCAAGCCCATCAGCAGAATCTTGGTCTCCGGCAGGCGATGCTCGATATCCTTCACCACCGCGTCGATGCCTTCCTCGGTCTGCTCCGCGGTCTGGCCAAAGTAGCCGGTATTGTTGGTGCCGATCAGCACCACCGCGAGCTTGGGATGCAGTCCCTGCACCTCGCCATGGTCCAGCCGCCACAGCACGTTGGCGGTGGTGTCGCCGCTGAAGCCCAGGTTCAATGCCTTGCGCGGAGCGTAATACTGCTGCCAGATCGGCTGAAAGTCCTGATTCGGCGGCTCTGCCTTGTCGTAGTTGTTGGTGATCGAATCGCCGATCAGCAGCAGTTGCGCGTCGCTGTGTTGCGACAGCTCGGAGACGATCGCCTTGTGCCGCGCCGCCCACCAGTCCACGTTGAGCCGGTCCGCTGGCACGATCGCGGGATTCTGGGTGTCAGCCTGGGCATGCATGGTCGCCGGGGGGACCATGCACAGCATGGCGGCAACAAGCGCAAGGGCGTGTGGGCGCGTCGGCAGGATGCTCATAGCCATAATCCTACGACGATTGGCGGCCAGGATTCGTTTAACCAATCGTTCGCAGCGCAGGGTACATGCGACGATACCTCGCATACGCCTCCGCCATCACCTCCGCATGCCTGGGCTCAATCAGCTCCGCCGCCCGCACCGTCGCCGCGCAGGCTGCCTCCACCGACGGCCATGCGCCCACGCCGGTTCCGGCCAGCAGGGCAGCGCCAAACGCTCCACCCTCTTCCGCTTCCAGCAGTTCTACGGCATGGTGATAGACGTCGGCCTGGATCTGCCGCCACAGCGGTCCGCGAGCGCCGCCGCCGCCCAGACGGATCCTCTCCACCGGAATGCCCAGCTCGGCGAAGAGGGTGAAGGTGTCCTGCAGCGAGAAGGCAACGCCCTCCAGCACCGCGCGTACAAAGTGCGCGCCGGTGGTCGACGCCGTGATGCCCACAAACGCTGCGCGGGCGTTGGGATCGAGGTGCGGCGTCCGCTCACCGAATAAATAAGGAGCCCACAGCAACCCATCGCTCCCCGGAGCAACCTGCGCGGCGAGCGCGGTCAGCTCGTCGTAGGAGCGGGCAGGGAAGAAGGTGTCGCGCAGATAGCGAAAGCTCAGCCCTGCGCCGTTGGTCACGCCCATCACGTGCCACACACCCGGCGCCGCGTGGCAGAAGGTATGCAGCCGTCCCTTCGGATCGAGCGTTGGCTGCGCCGTCGCCGCAAAGACCACGCCCGAGGTCCCAATCGTCGCCGAGACCGAACCCGGTGCAAGGATGCCCATCCCGACCGCGCCCGCCCCCTGGTCGCCGGCTCCCGCCGCCACCGGAGTCTCTCGCTGGAGTCCGGTAGCCGCGGCGCCCGCGGCTGAGATCCGCGCACAGATCTCCGGCCCTTCGAAGAGCGGCGGCAGCCAGCTCATCGGAATCCCGGTCAGCTCCGCCATCTCCTTCGACCAGCGCCGATGCACCACGTCCAGCAGCAGCGTCCCCGACGCCTCCTGCATGTCCATCGCATACGTGCCCGTCAGCCGCAGCCGGACAAAGTCCTTCGGGCAGAGCACATGCGCAATCTTGGCGAAGATCTCCGGCTGATGTTCACGCACCCATAGCAATTTGGTGAGGGTAAAGTTCGGCAGCGCGGGGTTCGCCGTCAGCTCGATCAGCCGCTCGTAGCCGATGGTCTCGGTCAGCCAGTCGCACTGCGGCTGTGTGCGCTGGTCGCACCAGATCAGCGCCGGCCGCAGCACCTCGCCGGCGGCGTCGAGCATCACGCAGCCATGCATCTGGCCGGTAAGCCCCACGGCCTCGACCGCGGCGGTGTGTCCCGCGGCCGCGGCAGCCTTCAGAGCCCCGGCGATCGCCTCCTGCGCGGCGCGCCACCAGTCTTCGGGATCCTGTTCCGCCCAGCCCACTTGCTCCGAGCGGATCGCTGCATGTTCCGCCGCGTGCGACGCCAGGACCTTGCCGGTGCGGTCGATCAGAAGCGCGCGGGTACCACCTGTGCCAACATCAATGCCGAGAAACATGAGTCTCCTTCAAAGCTGCGGTCTGGTTGCATCCAAAAGTGTAAAGCGTGCGGGGGATCTTGTGTTGAAGCGATTTAATTCGCAACTTGCAGAGCGCCGGCAGAAGGGAATTCAAGCCTGTCCAGGGCATGCTCTAGGGCGGGAAAAGCCCTCCTGTGGATATTCGACGGAAGTTTTGCATACATCCCCCGCCCATCCGCATCTGTTTATTGACAGGCCAAACCCATCCAAATGACCGCCGGGTTCAGCCGACGATTTAGCATGACACTTATGATTCCATTTCATCGACACGCGTCGAGTGGCGCGATGAGGGGTGCGATTGCGCTGTTGATCCTGGCAGCGGCTGCTCAGGTGGCCGTGGCACAGGCGCAAACACGGAAGCAGCAGCACGACGTCCAACGGAGGTTCCTCGGAGCTTGGCGTGGCGATCCAGACGCAGCAGCAGCTTGCCGCGCCCGGGCCCGCGCTCAACCCGACGACCAGCACGTCGCAGAATGGCATCGACCCCAGCTTCCACGGAAGCCTGGTGCGCGGCAAGGCGACAGCCGACGTCCTTCCGCTGAGCATCGACGACGCGATCCAGCGCGGCCTGCAGAACAACCTTGGGCCTGATCCTCCAGAGCTCGAGCGAGCGCCAGGCCGGCGGCCAGCGCCTCCAGAGCCTGCAGGCGCTGCTGCCCACCGTGACCGGCAGCGCGTCGATCACCGTGCAGCAGATCGACCTCGCCGCCTACGGACTTAAGTTCCCCGGAATCAATCCGATCATCGGACCCTTTCAAGTAGAGGATTTCCGCGCCTACCTGACGCAGAACCTGGTCAACCTGAACGCCTTTGAGACCTACATGGCCTCCAAGCACAACTTCGAGGCGGCCAAGCTCACCGCGCAGGACGCTCGCGACCTGGTCGTCCTCACCGTCGGCAACGCGTATCTGCTCTGCATCGCCGATGAAGCCCGGATCAAGGCCGTGGATGCCGAGCTGGCCAGCTCCAAGCTCTCCTTCGACCAGGCCACCGACGCGCACGAGGCCGGCACCAGCCCGCGTCTCGACGTGCTCCGCGCCCAGGTGGACTACCAGAGCGAGCAGCAGACGCCTGATCTCCACGACCAACCAGCTGGCCAAGGACAAGCTCGCCCTGGCCCGCGCCATCGGCCTTCCGCTCGACCAGAAGTTCGAGCTCGCCGATCACCGAACCCTTCCAGGCGCTCGACACCCCGAATCCCGACGACGCCTTCCAGCAGGCGCTCAAGCAGCGCCGAGATCTTGCCGCCGCGGCCGAGCAGACCAAGGCGGCCGAAGCCACTCGCAAGGCCGCCGTCTACGACCAGCTGCCGACGCTCGCCGTCAGCGGCAACTTCGGCGATGAGGGCGAGACCGTCGGCCACTCCCACGGAACGTATACGGCGGAGGGCCAGATCTCCGCGCCCATCCTGCAGATCGCCAAGACGCGCGGCGAGGAAGAGACGGCCGGCGCCGAGCTCGATCAGGCCAAGGCCAAGCTCTCGGACCAGGTCCAGCAGGTCAACGCCGACGTTCGCGACGCCATCCTCGACATTCAGACCGCTGCCAAGCTGGTGGACGCGACCCAGAGCAACGTGGAGCTCGCCCGCGAGGCGCTCAGCGAAGCGCAGCAACGATTCAAGGCGGGCGTCGATTCCAGCCTGTCCGTCTCCCAGGCTCTGGCAACCGACCGCCAGGCTGAAGACCAATACATCAGCGCGCTCTACCAGCACAACGTCGCCAAGCTCTCGTTGGCGCGGGCGCTGGGTGTAGCGTCGACGAACTACAAAGAGTATCTCGGAGGAAAGTAAGCGTGGCCGACCAGAACGCACATTCGCAACAACCGGAGAAGCCGGAAGCTCCGCCGAAGGACAACTCCCGGAAGAAGCTCATCGGCATCGTCGTGGTCGCTGTGCTGGTGATCGGTGCCGCCCTGTTCTACTGGCGCTCCACCTACTCGGAAGACACCGACGACGCCCAGGTAGACGGCAACCTCTACCAGGTCAGCTCGCGCGTCTCCGGCCAGGTCATCCATGTCGACGTGGAAGAGGAGCAGTTCGTTCACGCCGGCGATCCCATCGCCGAGATCGACCCCAAGGACTACCAGGTCGCGCTGGAGCAGGCCGAGGCCAACCTCGCCAACGCCCAGGCCGAGTACCAGCAGGCCCTGGTGAACGTCCCCATCACCAGCGTCCAGACCAACACCAGCATCCAGACCTCGAGCTCGGACGTGCTCGCCAGCCAGGCCTCGGTCGAGCAGGCCGAAGCCCAGGTCCAGGTGGACAAGGCCAAGGTCGCCTCCGCCGCGGCGCAGGCCCAGAAGTCCGCAGCTCGACGTCCAGCGCTACACCCCGCTGGTCGCCAAGGACGTCATCTCCAAGCAGCAGTTTGACGCCGCCGTCGCCCAGGCCGCCGCCGACCAGGGCGCCCTCGAGGCCGCCCAGCGCGACGTCAAGGCCCAGGAGGACACCGTCCGCCTGATGTCCGAACGCCTGGCCCAGTCGCAGGTCCAACCAGGTGCAGAGCGAGCGCAATGGTCCCAAGCAGGTAGCCGTGCAGCAGGCCCACGCCGCCGCCGCCCTGGCCGCCATCAAGGAAGCCCAGGCCAAGGTCGATCAGGCGCAGCTCAACCTCGGCTACACCCGGATCGTCGCGCCCATCACCGGCATCGTCAGCAACAAGAGCGTGGCCGTCGGCGAGAACCTCAGCGTCGGCCAGTCGCTCATGACCATCGTCCCCCTCACCGACCTCTGGGTCACGGCCAACTTCAAGGAGACCCAGCTCAAGGAGATGCGGCCCGGACAGAAGGTGGAGATCGAGGTCGATGCCCTCGGCGGCCGCAAGTTCACCGGAGTCGTCCAGGAGATCGGCGGCGCCACCGGCAGCTCGCTCTCGCTCTTCCCGCCCGAGAACGCCACGGGGAACTACGTGAAGGTGGTGCAGCGCATCCCGGTGCGCATCAACTTCACCAACCTCGACCAGGAAAACAAGGACTACGCGCTGCGCATCGGCATGTCGGTGGAGCCCAAGGTCCGCGTCAAGGAGTAATCCTTTCGTTCCGCAAATCATGCCTGAAAGGGCAGGCGGCTTCGGCTGCCTGCCCTTTCTTTTTCCCGGGCAACGCTCCGGATTCATTGGATATTCAGAAAACCGGGTCGACGACGATCGCATCCAAACTGCGATGAGGTGAACTATGTCTGTCGCAACCAAGAACGGCCACTCCCCCAAAGACAAGGACTTCGTCACGGAGCACTGGAAGCAGCACGGCAAGGAGATCCAGAAGTACGGCGACGTCGTCAAGGATCTTCCCCACCGCCTGGATGCCGACACCCGCTCGCACATGTGCAAGAAGCTCAATCAGCTGCTGGCTGACTCCATCGCCCTCCGCGACATGTACAAGAAGCACCACTGGCAGGTTGCCGGACCCACCTTCTACCAGCTCCATCTGCTCTTCGATAAGCACTTCGACGAGCAGGTCGAGATCGTCGACACCATCGCCGAGCGTATTCAGCTTCTCGGCGGCGTCACCATCGCCATGGGCGGCGATGTCGCCGAAGTCACCAAGATCCCCCGTCCCCCGCGCGGCCGCGAGGAAGTTCCGGTGCAGATCTCCCGCCTCCTCGAAGCGCACAAGCTCATCATGCAGGAGTGCCACGAGATCGCCGAAGCCGCCGACAAGGCCGGCGACGACGGCACCAACGACCTGGTCGTCTCGGACGTCCTGCGCACCAACGAGCTGGAGTCCTGGTTCATCGGCAACCACCTGGTGGAGATGCCCCTGACCATCGCGCGCTGACACATCCAGCCGCCGTTCTCCTGACGGCATCTCCTCTCCGCGGTCCGGCTCCGGCCGGGCCGTTTTTGTGCCCATGCAACCTTTCTGAACCAACTCTGTCCAAGGATCATCTACTGTGTAGAGAACAGTCTCCCTATTCGCGGAAAGGATGAGCACGATGCATTCCGTCCTTGGTTTACTGGCGCACCACACCTACTCGCTGTTGTTTGGCTGGGTGTTGATCGAGCAGGGAGGTATGCCGATCCCCAGCGTTCCCATCATGCTGGCGGCCGGCACCATGAGCGCCGCGCACAAGCTCCACCTGGCGTACGCGATCCCCCTGATCCTGTTTGCGTGTTTCCTGTCCGACAGCGCCTGGTACTTCCTGGGCAAGAGCTTTGGCGGCCGGGTGCTGAACGTCCTCTGCCGCTTCTCGCTCGAGGCCGCAACCTGCGTCGAGCGCACCCACGGCACCGTCGGCAAGCGCGGAGCCTTCACCCTGCTCTTTTCGAAGTTCGTTCCCGGCCTCAACACCGTGGCCGCGCCCATCGCCGGTCAGCTCGGCATCCCCTACGGCACCTTCGTGATCTACGACATGGCCGGGTCGCTCCTGTGGGCCGGAGCCTGGCTCTTTGCCGGCCGCTTCTTCGGCGATCTCGCCAAGCGCAGCGCCGACTTCTTCGCCCTGCTCGGCCACTTCGGCATCGCCCTGGTCCTGCTGATGGTCATCGTCCTGGTGGTCTACCGGCTCAACAAGCGCCGCCAGTTCCTCAATCAGCTCCGCGGGCTGCGTCTGGAACCCCAGCAGCTCATGGCCATGATCGCCGACGCGGAGCGCGCCGGCCTCGATCGCCCCTTCATCGTCGACCTGCGCCATCCGCTCGACGTCATGACCGACCCGCTCGTCCTCCCCGGCGCCCTGCGCATCGGTCCCGACGAGCTCAAGCAGCGCCGCGAGATCATCCCCACCGACCGCGACATCGTGCTCTACTGCACCTGTCCGAGCGAAGAGACCAGCGCGAAGGTCGCCCTCGAGCTCCACCGCCTGGGCATCAAGCGCGTCCGCCCGCTGCGTGGCGGCCTGCAGGGTTGGAAGGACGCCGGCTACCCGGTGGACGAAGCCATCTTCGTCTAAGGATCCCTCCGCACGCGGCATGAGTGGCGCGATCGTCATCTTCGACCCTCCCGCGCCTTCGCCATCAGCATCGTGCTGATCTGCTTCCTGCCCAACTGGTTCCTCTGGCGCCGCAAGATCTTCCTCAAGATCTGATCGCAACCTTTCCCACTTTGGCACGAAATCCCGCGCCGTATCACAATAGGAAGAGGCACCGTGATTCGGAACACACCGGGCCTGCGTGCTCCAGGAACAAAATTAGTGAGATCGATTCAAAAGAGGAAACACTGTGGCATATGAAAGTCTGCGCGACTGGTTGACCGCGCTCGGAAAAGCTGGCGAGCTCAAGCGCATCCGGGAGGAAGTTTCGCCCATTCTCGAGATGGCCGAGATCGCCGATCGCGCCGCCAAATCCGGGAAGGGAACCGACCGCGCCGGCGGCCCCGCCCTGCTCTTCGAGAACATCAAAGGCTACAAGGGCGCGCAGGTCCTGATGAACCAGTTCGGCAGCGAGCGCCGCATGCGTATGGCGCTCGAGGTCGACTCGCTCGACGACATCGCCAAACGCATCGAAACCCTCCTCCACCCCGTCGCTCCCACCAGCATGATCGACAAGCTGAAGCTGCTCCCCATGATCGCCCAGGTCGGCGGCTTCTTCCCCCGGGTCATCGACGCGCGCAAGGCCCACTGCAAAGAGGTGATCCGCCGCGGCGACGAGATCGACATCCTGAAGTTTCCCATCCTGCAGACCTGGCCCCAGGATGGCGGCCGTTTCATCACCCTCCCCTGCGTCACCACCCGCGATCCCAAGACCGGCAAGCGCAACCTCGGCATGTATCGCATGCAGGTCTACGATGGCCAGACCACCGGCATGCACTGGCAGCGCCAGAAGAACGCCGCCGAGCATGCCCGCGACCGCATGCGGGCCACCGCCGCCGACAAGGCCGGCCAGGTGGAGCTCATGGCCCTGACCGCCGGAGGCACCGCCGCCGCCGCTCCCAACGCCGTCCCCCAGATCGTCGCTACCAAGATCCTCGGCGAGCGCATGGAAGTCGCCGTCGCCATCGGCACCGACCCCGCCACCACCTTCGCCGCCATCGTCCCCGCGCCCCCGGAGGTCGAGGAGTACCTCATCGCCGGCTTCCTCCGCCAGGAGGCCGTCGAGCTGGTCAAGTGCGAGACCGTCGACCTCGAAGTCCCGGCCCACGCCGAGATCATCCTCGAAGGCTACGTCGAGCTCGGCGAGCTCCGCACCGAGGGCCCCTTCGGCGACCACACCGGCTTCTACACCATGCAGGACGACTACCCCGTCTTCCACATCACCTGCGTGACCCACCGCAGAAACCCCATCTACGCCGCCACCATCGTCGGCAAGCCACCGATGGAAGACGCGTGGATGGGCAAAGCCGTCGAGCGAATCTTCTTACCCCTGATGAAGCTCACCCTCCCCGAGATCGTCGACATCAACCTCCCCGCCGAGGGCGTCTTCCACAACCTCATGATCGTGAGCATCCGCAAGAGCTACGCCGGCCACGCCCGCAAGGTCATGAACGGCATCTGGGCCATGGGCCAGGCCATGTTCACCAAGTGCATCCTCGTGCTCGACGAAGACTGCGACGTCCAGGACCTAGCCGAAGTCACCCTGCGCGTCACCAATAACATTGACCCCGAGCGCGACATCCAGTTCACCCTCGGCCCCGTCGACTCCCTCGACCACGCCTCGCGGCTGCCCAACTTCGGCAGCAAGATGGGCATCGACGCCACCCGGAAGTGGCCCGCCGAGGGCTTCCATCGCCCCTGGCCTCCCATGCTCACCATGCCCGAGGAGATCAAATCCAGGGTCGACGCGATCTGCAAAGACCTCGGGTTTTAGCGCGCGTGGAGCGACTTTGTCCGATCGTGGGACACATGATAAGTGTCCCACGATCAGTCACTTATCGCATACATCTCGCAACAGGACTATATCCATATCCGAGTTAAATCCTGCAAAAGTCGATGCATGGCGCGGAAAGGTATGCAAAACATTGCACACGACCCGCGTGCGTCGCGCCGAACGTGCTGATTGCAGGGTAGTTACTCTGGCAGCCGAATTGCCTACTGATTGGTATCGCGAAAATCAGGCCACCCTCGCGAGTCCATGAGGTTGTCGATGAGATCAGGTAGTCCGTTGTTCCGCAAACAAACCCTGGCTGTGCTCCTGGTGAGCGCGGCTCTGTGCGCCTCCCACGCGGTCGCTCAAGGCAACAACAATCCGCCGCCCGTCCGGTGCCCTCCTCGATCTCGCCGGACAGACCATCGATCACGGAGCCGCCGCAACCGAATCCGTGCACTTCACCGCCGCCCTCGCCAACACCGACATCCTGTTCGCCTTCCGGGACGACCCCGCCTATATCTCCTTCAGTGACGTCTCCCTCACCAACCTCACCACCGGCAGCTCGACCAACCTCATCGTCAACGGAGACTTCGCCTCCGGCACCGGCGACGACGCGACCGGCTGGACCTTCGCGAACGGCGACGGGGCCTCTGTGAGCGGCGGTGTCGTCCGACAACTGCGGCGGAGGCTTAGCCACCTGCTGGTCCGACGGCTCCATCCAGGCGTATGACACGATCGACCAGTTCGTCTCCACGACCGTGGGCGACACCTACCTGCTCTCCTACGCGTATTCGGATAACAGCGGGCTGACGACGTTCTCCGATCTCTCGACCAACGGCGACGCCACCGATAGCGGAGGAAACGGCCTCGACATCCTCGCGTATGCGCAGGCGGGACCGCCCCCCGCGGCAACCGTCACCCCGGAACCAGCCTCGATCTGCCTCCTGTCCACAGGCACGCTGCTGCTCGCCGGCTTCTTCTGTTACAAGCGCCACAACGGCTCCCAGCGCCCCACCTGTCTCGGAGAGATCGTCTAGCCTGAACCAGGAAGGAGAGGCTCACCTTCGAGGGGCGCCTCTCCTCTTCTGCCTGCGTGCCTCTGCCTCCGCGCCTTCGCCGCGAACGATATACTGCACAGGGCGCATTAAACGCAACGCGTTCACAGGAGACAGGTTTGGCGAAGGCAGAGATTGGCATCATCGGCGGCAGCGGGCTGTACAACATGGACGGCCTCACCGACGTCACGGAAGTCAAGCATCGAAACCCCCTTCGGCGCACCCAGCGAGGTCTTCGCCCTGGGCACGCTCGAAGGCCGCAAGGTCGCCTTCCTCGCCCGCCACGGCAAGGGCCACCGCATCCTTCCCTCGGAGCTGAACTTCAAGGCCAACATCTACGCGATGAAGTCCCTCGGCGTCACGAGCATCCTCTCGGTCAGCGCCGTCGGCAGCCTGAAGGAAGAGCACAAGCCCACCGACTTCGTCATCCCCGACCAGTTCATCGACCGTACCTTCTCCCGCACCGCCACCTTCTTCGGCGAAGGCGTCGTCGGCCACATCGCGTTCGGCGACCCCGTCTGCCCCATCGTCTCCGACGTCTTCGCCCAAGCCTGCGCCGAGGTCGGCGTCGTCGGCAAGCGCGGAGGCACCTACATCTGCATGGAAGGCCCGCAGTTCTCCACCCGCGCCGAGTCCAACCTCTACCGCAGCTGGGGCGCCGACGTCATCGGCATGACCAACCTGCAGGAGGCCAAGCTCGCCCGCGAGGCCGAGATCAGCTACGCCACCCTCGCCATGGTCACCGACTACGACTGCTGGTTCGAGGGCCACGACTGCGGTCACGATCGAGCAGGTCATCGCCGTCATGCATCAGAACTCCGGCAACGCGCAGAAGGTCGTCAAAGCCGCCGTCCGCCTCATGCCCGCAGACCTCAGCGCCAGCCCCGCGCAGACCGCCGCAAAGTTCGCCATCATGACCGACCGCGCCGCCATCCCCGCCGAGACCAAAGCGAAGCTCGATCTGCTCTACGGCAAATACTGGTAGCCACATCATGCCGTCCTCTCGACCGGAGCGCAGCGCAGTGGAGAGCCCCTGCATCCCCAATCTCGCACGCCCATGCCAGAACGTCTTAATACTCAGGAGTAACCTTGTCCATTCTCGTAGTAGGTTCGGTAGCCTTCGACACCCTCGAAACCCCCAGCGGCAAGCGCGAGCGCGTGCTCGGCGGCGCCGCCACGCACTTCGCCCTCGCCGCCAGCTTCTTCACCAAGGTCCGCGTCGTCGGCGTCGTCGGCGACGACTTCCTCCCCGAGCACGAAGCCGTCCTCACCTCCCGCGGCATCGACACCACCGGCATCGAGCACGTCCCCGGCAAGAGCTTCCACTGGACCGGCAGCTACGTCAAGGACCTCGACGCCGCCGAGACCCTCGCCACCGACCTCAACGTCTTCGCCAACTTCGAGCCCAAGATTCCCGCCAGCTATCGCGACACCGACTACCTCTTCCTCGCCAACATCGATCCCGTCCTGCAAGCCCGCGTCCGCGCCGAACTGCCGAACGCCAAGCTGGTCGCCGGCGACACCATGAACTACTGGATCTCCGCGCACCGCGACAACCTGCTCAAGGTCCTGCGCGAGCTCGACATCCTGGTCATCAACGACAACGAAGCCCGCATGCTCAGCGGCGAGACCAACAACATCCGCGCCGCCAAAGGTGTCCTCGCCCTCGGCCCCAAGTCCCTCGTCGTCAAGTACGCCGAGCACGGTTCGGCCGCCTACTTCTCCCCGCACAGCTTCGCGAAGCCTCCGAGGCAAACAAGACGGCTTCGAGCGCAACCACTTCCGCGCCCCCGCCACCCCGCAGGAAGAGGTCGTCGACCCCACCGGCGCAGGCGACTCCTTCGCCGGAGGCTTCTACGGCTACATCGCCTCCAGGGGCGCAGAGACGGGAGGCAAGCTCACCCCCGAGGTCTTCCGCAAGGCCATGTTCTACGGCTGCGTGCTCGGCTCGCTCTCCGTCGAAGCCTTCGGCACCGACCGCCTGCAGCGCACCACCCGCGACGAGATCGACAGCGCTTCGAACATCTCAAGGAGATCTCTCACCTGTAGGTGTACCCATGGCGAGATCACGATCAGAACGACGCATGGCCAAGCTGGGCGAGACCGAGCCGGAGCCAGGAAGCCTGGCGAGTCCAGATCGGCAAAGTCATCCTCGGCCGCAACACGCCCCCGCCGCGGCTCCCTGCGCGAATCGCCCATCTGGGTTCCGGGCGATCCCGAGGCCGTGCGCCCGGTCGTCCCCGGCGAGACCTACCCGCTCTTCGTCGCCGGCGTTCTCCTCGCCTTCGCCGCGCTCTTCGTCTGCTTCCACCACGGCTATCTGCTGCTCTACGGAGACGCCGTCGCCCATCTAGCCATCTCCCGGCGCATCCTCGACGCGAAGTGGCCCGGCCTCGCGCAGCTCGGCGGCGTCTGGCTGCCGCTACCGCACATCCTCATGCTGCCGTTCATCATGAACATGCGCATGTGGCAGACCGGCCTGGCCGCGCGCGCCCATGTCGATGCTCAGCTACGCGGCCAGCGTCGCCGGCATCTGGCGTCTCGCGCGGCGCATGATGCGGCTCCGCTGGGCGCTCGTCGCCACCACCTTCTTCGCGCTCAACGCCAACCTGCTCTTCCTCTCCACCACCGCCATGACCGAGGCGCTCTTCCTCGCGCTCCTGGTCTGGAGTGTCGTCGCCACCAGCGAGTCGATCGCTGCGCTGCGCGCCAACGACGCCGTCACCGCCCGCGCCCGCATGATGCTGGCCGCCTTCCTCATCATCGGCCAGGTCTTCACCCGCTACGACGGCTGGATCAACGGCGCCATCATCTGGCTCTGCTTCGCCTGGGCCATCTGGACCTCCGACGCCAAACTCCGCCGCCGCATGCGTCCCTGGTTCGTCCTCTTCACGATCTTCGTCGCCGCCGGCCCGCTGCTCTGGTTCTGGTACAACGCCCACTTCGAGCACGACTGGCTCGACTTCCTGCGCGGCCCCTACTCCGCCAAGCAGATCGAGCGCCGCACCGCGCCTCCCGGCCAGCACTACCGCGGCTGGCACAACCTCGGCTGGGCCGCTCTCTTCTACACCCGCACCGCGCAGGTCGACGCCGCCGCGTGGGAGACCGGCTTCGCCCTCATGGCCGCGGCTTTGTATGGCCTGTGGCTCTCGTGGAAACGCCGCGCCGCCGCCGCCGTCCGCTGCCCGCGCCGAGTCCTACGCCTGGCTGCTCTGGATCCCGCTCCCGTTCTACATCTACTCGGTCGCCTACGGTTCGGTGCCCATCTTCATCCCGCAGCTCTGGCCGCACGCCTACTACAACGCCCGCTACGGCATGGAGACTGCTGCCCGCGCTCGCCGTCTTCGCCGCCCTCTCCGCCGAGCAGCTCGAGACCTGGTTCAAGAGCCGGACCGCCAACTGGGCTCGCATCGCCGCGCGCCTCTGGCAGCCCGCCGCCATGCTCCTCTGCGTCGCCAACTGCATCGCCATGATGTACTTCATCCCGCTGGTGCTCAAAGAGGGAATCGTCAACGCCACCACCCGCGTCTCGCTCGAGACCAGCATCGCCACCGCGCTCGAAGAGATGCCGCAGAACGTTCCCGGTGATGATGTCGCTCACCAACCACGTCGGCGCCGTGCAGGCCGCCGGCCGCAGCCTGCGCAGCATGGTCAGCGAGAACGACGACCAGGACTGGCAGATCGCCCTCAAGGACCCCGCACTGCACGCCGCCTACGTCATCGCCATCGTCGGCGACCCGGTGGCCAAAGCCGTCGCCGCACATCCCCAGGGCCTGGGCGAGATCGAAGTCGTCTGCACCACCGGCCAGCCCTGCGCCCACGTCTACCAGTCGCTGCTCTGGACGCCGGCCTCCGCAAAATAATTCCCGCTCCGGCCAATCCATCCCCGCGCAGAGTAACGCGCACGCCGCAACCCGCATCACAGCTACTGGCTGTACGCATAGCGGTACACGACGACCCGGTGAGAACGCTCCGCCGGACAACGCACGAAAAGTTCACGACTTCACAACGCACACTCGCTCGCACGAGTCCGCGAACGTGTGCCTGCAAAAATCACACAGGAGAATAGGGCCATGGGAATCTTTACACCGGATGTAAACAATCTTCGCGAACTCTACATCAACATGCTGCAGCACGCGCTCAGCAGCGAAAAACAGATCGTCGACAAGGGCCTTCCCGCCATGATCGAGAAGTCCACCAGCCCCGAACTCGCCGAAGCCTTCCGCAACCATCTCGCCGAATCCAAACAGCATGTCAGTCCGCCTCGAACGCATTCTCGATGCGGCCAAAGGCGAGGTCGAGCGACTCCAAGTGCAAGGTCACCGCGCGCTCATCAGCTCCGCCGAATCGGAGATCGGCGACGCTGCCAACGACAGCATCCGCGACGTCATCCTGATCGCCGCCGGCAACCAGGTCGAGCATCACGAGATCGCCGTCTACGGAACCCTGCGCACCTGGGCCGAGATCCTCGGCCTGCAGCAGGATGCCCAGCTGCTCGACAAGACGCTGGGCGAAGAGGAAGCGCGCCGACGAGCTGCTCACCCGCCTCTCGCAGCAGATCAACGTCGCCGCACCGGTCGCGTAGCTGCTCGCACCTCGCCTCGCAACGTCTCGGACATCGCCCGCGTGCCTCATCCCACGCGGGCGTTTCTTTGCTCCCGACGTATCCACACCGATTCCACCTCGCTCGTCCACTCCTCCACGTCCGCGAGTAGTATTCTGGCTCGATGGTGGATCCCGGCCACATGCACTTCACCACGCTCGAGCAGCTGCTCCTCTCCGGCTCCTCGGTCAAGCGTCTCCTCATGGCCTGCGCCATGGGAGGCGCCGTCGGCCTGGAGCGCGAGTGGCGGCACAAGGACTCCGGCCTGCGCACCAACATCCTCATCTGCATGGGCTCGGCGCTGTTCACCATCATGAGCATCGTCATCGCCGGCGACGGCTCTCCCAACCGCGGCCAGATCGCCTCCAACATCGTGCAGGGCATCGGCTTCCTCGGCGCCGGCCTCATCCTGCACACCAAGAACCGCGTCCTCGGCCTCACCAGCGCCGCCACCGTCTGGGTGGTCGCGGCCATCGGCATGACCTGCGGAGCCGGCCTCTACCTCGTCGCCGCTCTCGCCACGCTGCTCGTCCTCATCGCGCTCCAGATCATCGGCGTCTTCGAAACCCACCTCGGCTGGAAGCGCTATCCCATGATCTACGAGGTCCGCGCCGACATCGGCGCGATGCTGCCCCAGAGCAGTCGTGGGCGCCGACCGCGCCGAAGCCCTCGCCGAGGAAGTCTCCGCCGCCAACCACCGCATGCAGCTTGCGATCCTCAAAGTGCTCGACTCCGTCGGCCAGCGCCTCACCGTGCAGGACCGCGACAACATCGCCGGCATCGAGCGCGTCTCCTTCACCGTCACCACCACCCGCAAAATCCACGCCCGCCTCTTCCACGAGCTGCAGGCCGACGACGCCACCGACCAGGTCGTCGTGTTCAACGACACAGAGGAAGAATGAGCCGCATCCCCTTCGTCAAAGCCCACGCCTGCGGCAACGACTTTCTGATCATCGAAGAAAGCCTCGCCCAGGGAAGACACGCCGCCCTCGCGCGCAAGCTCTGCAGCCGCAACACCGGCATCGGCGCCGACGGCATCGAGTTTCTCGATCGACAAGCCCCGAACGGCCAGTTGTTCCTCCGCCTCTTCAACGCCGACGGCTCCGAGGCCGAGCTCAGCGGCAACGGCACGCGCTGCGTCGCCGCCTGGCTCGCCGCCAGCGAAGGCCTCCACGAGGTCGCGCTCGGCACCCACGGCGGCGTCCGCACCTGCCGCCTCATCCGCCGCGACGGCGTCGACTACTGGATCGAAAGCAACATGGGCGTCCCCCGCGTCATGCCCCGCACCATCGAAATCCCCGGCGTGGACGGCCCCATTCCCGGCGCCATGGTCAACATGGGCAACCCCCACTTCGTTCTCTTCCCGGAGAGCGAAGACTTCAGCACCCACGGCCTCTCCTGGCAGGAGCTCGGCGCAAAGATCGCCGTCGACCCACTCTTCCCCCACGGCACCAACGTCGAGTTCGTCCGCATCCTCTCGCCCGACAGAAATTGCCTTCCGCATCTACGAGCGCGGCTGCGGCCCCACCACCTCGAGCGGCACCGGAACCTGCGCCGCGTCAACTGCCGCCATGGTTCTTGCACAACACCGCCCGCGAGCTCACCGCCATCGCCGAAGGAGGAGCCCAGCAAGTCGTCTGGCCCACCAACTCCAGCGAGATGCTCCTCACCGGCCCCGCCGAGATCATCTGCACCGGCGAGGTCGACTTTGCCTGAACTCGTCCCACGCGCCCCGCTCCGAGACCCCGCCTCCAGCAGGGAAGCCGCATCGCCCTCGTCTCCCCAGCCTCCGCGGCCAAGCCAGAGCTTGTCGAGCAAGGCCGCGCCGCGCTCGAAGCCTACGGCTACCACCCCATCGTCATGCCCCACGCCCTCGACCGCGGCCCGCTCTACTACGCCGGCACCGCCGCCCACCGCGTCGCCGACCTCCACGCCGCCTTCGCCGACCCCACCATCGACGGCATCCTCTGCACCCGCGGCGGCTGGGGCTCCGCCGAACTCCTCCCCCTCCTCGACGCCGCGCTCCTCCGCGCCAACCCCAAAGTCTTCGCCGGCTACAGCGACCACACCTCGCTCCACGTCTACCTCTGGAACCTCTGCCATCTCCCCACCTTCTACGCCCCCATGGCCGCAGCCGACTGGTCCAACCCCGACGGCGTCCACCACCGCACCTGGCGCGCTGCTCTCCACGCCGACAGCCCCTGGTCCGTCAACGCCTCCGACGGCCTCCGCACTCCTCCAGCCCGGCCGCGCCGAAGGCCGTCTCCTCGGCGGCTGCCTCTCCATCCTCGCCGAATCCCTCGGCACCCCCTACGCCCTCCACCTCACCGAGCCCACCATCCTCTTCCTCGAAGACATCAACACCAAGCCCTACCAGTGGGACCGCATGCTCAACCACCTCCGCCTCGCCGGCCAGCTCGACCACGTTCGCGGCATCGTCTTCGGAGACCCCACCGCCAACATCCAGCCCCGCGAGCTCCCCCTCCTCGAAGCCGCCTGCCTTCACGCCCTCCACGACTTCACCGGCCCCATCGCCATCGGCCTCCAATCCGGCCACATGCACTCCCACAACCGTTCCATCCCACTCGGCACATGGGTAACAATGGATGCTGACAGCGAGTGCTGAGATGCGAGATCGAAGTCCAGTTCTCCGACCCCAGCACCTAGCACCCCGAACCTCGTATCTCGCACTCGCATCTCGCATCTCGTATCTCAGCATCTCGCACCTACGAATCTCATGAGCAAACACATCCATCTCATCGGCATCTGCGGCACGGCCATGGCCTCGCTCGCCGGCATGCTCCGCGCCCAGGGCCACCGCGTCACCGGCTCCGACACCGCCGCCTACCCACCCATGTCCGACCAGCTCCGCGCCATGGGCATCCCCATCCTCGAGCCCTACAGCGCCGCCAACCTCTCGCCCGCGCCCGACCTCGTCGTCGTCGGCAACGCCATCTCCCGCGGCAACCCCGAGCTCGAATTCGTCCTCGACCGCACCCGCCATCGGCGCATCCCCTTGACCTCCATGGCCGCCCTCATCCACGACGAGTTCCTCGCCAACCGCGAGCGCCTGGTCGTCTGCGGCACCCACGGCAAGACCACCACCACCAGCATGCTCGCCTGGATCTACGAGGTCGCCGGCCGCCCCAACCCCGCCTTCACCCCATCCTTCCTCATCGGTGGCGTCGCCGAAAACTTCGGCACCAGCTTCCGCGTCCACCCGGCCTCCGATCCCGCACCTTCATCCTCGAAGGCGACGAGTACGACACCGCCTTCTTCGACAAGGGCCCCAAGTTCCTCCACTACTTTCCCGACGCCGCCATCCTCACCCACGTCGAGTTCGACCACGCCGACATCTACGCCGACCTCGCCGCCGTCAAGACCGCCTTCAAGCGCATGGTCAACCTCATCCCCCGCCGCGGCCGCCTCATCGCCTACGACGCCAACCCCAACGTCACCGAGTGCTGCGCCAAGGCCTTCTGCAACGTCGAACGCTACGGCCTCCTGCCCGACTCCTACTGGCACGCCACCCACCTCCAGCAGCAGGGAAGCACCACCACCTGGACCCTCCTCCGCGGCGGCGAAGAGTTCGCCCGCCTCACCCTCCCCATGGCCGGCGAACACAACGCCCTCAACGCCACCGCCGCCGCCGCGCTCGCCGCCGGGCAGGGAATCCCCGTCGAAGCCATCACCGAAGCCCTCGCCACCTTCCAGTGCGTCAAGCGCCGCCTCGAAGTCCGCGCCGAGATCGCCGGCATCACCATCATCGACGACTTCGCCCACCACCCCACCGCCATCCGCGAGACCCTCCGCGCCCTCCGCGCCGCCTACCCCGGCCGCCGCCTCTGGGCCGTCCTCGAGCCCCGCTCCAACACCCTCCGCCGCAACGTCTTCGAGCGCGAGCTAGTCGACTCCCTGGCCCTCGCCGACGAAGTCGTCCTCGCCGCGGTCTTCAAGAGCGAAGCCATCCCCGCCCTCGAACGCCTCGACCCCGAGCACGTCCTCTCCGCGCTCACCACCCGCAACATCCCCGCCGTCCTCTGCGCCGACGCCGACGCCATCGTCGCCAACATCGCCCCGCGCCTGCGCCCCAACGACGTCGTCGCCATCCTCTCCAACGGAGGCTTCGGCAACATCTACGAAAAACTCCCCGCCGCCCTCACCACCGCAAAATAGCTCTCACCCTTCGTCTCCCACTTACGTCTCCCACCGTAATGGGTGCCCCAGGTCTCGCTTCTGAGACCTGGGTTCGCAGGATCCCGGCAAGCACTTCGTCGCCCCCTACATCTCCCAAACCGTAAACGGCAGCTCCCCCGCATTATCCCCGGCCAGCGCATGCGTCTTGTCCGGATCCTGCGGGTCATACCGCACCGTCACCGGCGTTCCCTCGGCCACCTCGCGCAGCCACCGCCGGCCCTCCGAGTCCGAGCACGCCGCACTGCGCAGATATCCGCCGAAGAAGTCGTCCCCCAGCGCAAAGTAGTACTGAAACTCAATCTGGCTGGTCTGCGCCAGCGTTCCCTCGGCCAGCTCATCGCGCGGCACCACGTTGCCGGCCAGCAGCTTGGCCGTCGCCGTCGGCCATCCTGCAGCAGCCTGCAGATCGCGCTCCCGGCCCCGCCGTCGAACGTACCGGAAGATCCACCCCAACAGGATCGAGTCCCTCATGCCCAAGGATTAGTCCCTCTTGCCAAGGATTCTAGCTGACAATCGCCCCCTCTGGCATCCTTTCACCCCGCGGAAACCTCATCCGCGTCGTCGCGCCAAACTCCGCTCGCCGCATCTCACCTATCAGTTCTGCGGAGGTTCATGTATCGTTGGTTAAAACCACCCGCCCAGTCCTTCGTCCCGGAGGTGATCCATTGAAGAGCTCCCCAATCCCAGTCCGCCTCGCAGCCTATCCCTTCGCCTGCCGCAGAAATCTCCTCCGCCTGCCTCCTCCTCGCGCTCCTCCCGCTCGCCTGCGCCCGCGAGACCTCTCCACCCTCCCCGCAGCCCCCACCCGCCGACCGTCGTCGCCCGCGTCACCGCCGCCAAAACCATCTTCCTCTCCAACGCCGGCGCCAACGACTCCTTCGCCTACGAGATCCCCGGCGGCCCCAACGTCAGCTACAACGAGCTCTACGCCGCCCTCCAGCAGTGGGGCTACTTCCAGCTCGTCGACTCGCCCGCCCACGCCGACCTCATCTTCCAGATCCGCGGCACCGAGCTCCTTCCCACCCTCGAGAACCCCCTCTCCGAGCACCCCATCGCCAAGCAGCACGCCCCCAAGCTCGAGCTCACCATCCTGGATCCCCACGCACCCCCACGCGCCCAGCCCCATCGACACCCTCACCGTCCTCGCCGGCCGCGGCACCGACATCCCCAAAGGCGAGATCGCCTTCGCCCAGTCCATCGAGGTCCTCACCTACCAGATCGGCACCCTGGTCGCCGTCCCCCGTCAGTCCAGCTCCGGCAAGCTTCTCAGCCGCGACGCCTTCCGCCCCTCCTTCGAGTCCCTCATCCAGTCCACCGGCCCCATCCCACCACAGCTCCTCCACGCCAAAAACGTCTACGTCGTCAACGACGCCCCGGCCCGCAGCCGCTACGCCAACGGCTTCGTCGCCGCCCTCACCACCTGGGGCCACTACCGCCTCGTGGACTCCGCCCACCGCCGCCGACGTCCTCTTCCACTTCCACGACGACGAAGCCAACGGCACCTCCGTCACCCTCACCGACCCGGCAGCACCGTCATCCTCTGGACCATCACCGACCCCCACTTCGGCTTCTACCACCAGTCCGGCGAGCACCGCGTCACCGCCCTCAACCAGAACCTCATCAGCCGCCTCAAGCAGCTCAACGGCATCCCCCTAACCCCCGCCGAAACCGCCGCCCTGCACTAGGCCGCGCAATCGCCGCGCAATCGCCGCGCCATCACGGGAGCTATACTACGTCCATGCCGACTTCGACGTCCCATCGCGAAGCAAAGCACTCCGAACCTCCCCTGCGCACAATCACTCGCGAAGTTCCGAACCTGCGCAATCCCACCGTAGCCGAGGAATACAAGCGGCAACGAACCATCCTCGCCGCCGCATCCCGGCAGCAGCACGAAGAGATGCAGTTCTGGGAAGCGGCTCAGTCGCATGAGGGCTGGGTTTGAAACGTGGCGACGTCGTGCTCGTCGCGCCATCCGGTGAATTCGGAAAGCCACGCCCCGCGCTCATCATTCAGTCAGACTCCGCGAGTCCGAGCGGATACCTCACCTATCTGCCCATCACCAGCCATCTGCTTCGCGTGCCAGACATACGCGTCCCGGTGGAGCCGAATGCCCAGAACGGTCTCCGTCTGCCATCGGAGATTATGGTGGATATGATCCAGACCTCCTCTCTGGCCAAGTTCGACCAGACCATAGGAAGCATCGATGCGCATACGCTTCAGTTGGTCGAGGCGTCGCTGAGCCTGCACCTTGGACTCGATCAGTAGGCAGCCTGGAGCTCCTCTCCGCAACGCAGCCTGCACGTCGAGAAAAGAAGCCCCACGCCATCCGCCAGTCACTACACCTTCAGCTTCAACGCCTTTGCCACACCCTCGCCGTACGCCGGATCGGCACGCTTGCAGTTCGCCACATGCCGCTCCAGCACCTCTAGATTCGCGCCAGCCATCGCGCGCGCCGTGTTGTCGAACAGCAGCTGCTTCTGCTCCGCGCTCATCAGCCGAAACAGGTTGCCCGGCTGCTCCCAGTGATCATCCTCCAAGCGGTGGTCATAGCGATCCGCATCGCCTTCGAGCGCCAGGGGCGGCTCCGCATACTGCGGCTGATCGTCCCACAATCCCTGGCTGTTCGGGTTATACGTCGTCGTCGCTCCAAGGTTTCCGTCGGTGCGCATCGCTCCGTCGCGGTGGTACGACTGGAACGGGCACTTCGGCGCGTTCACCGGAATGTGATTGAAGTTCACCCCGAGCCGGTAGCGCTGCGTATCTCCATACGAGAACAGCCGCCCCTGCAGCATCTTGTCCGGAGAGAAGCTGATGCCCGGAACCACGTTCGCCGGCGAGAACGCAGCCTGTTCCACCTCGGCGAAGAAGTTATCCGGATAACGATTCAGCTCCATCACGCCCACCTCGATCAACGGGTAGTCGGCCTTGGGCCAGACCTTCGTCAGGTCGAAAGGATTGTGCTTGTGCGTCTTCGCCTGCTCCTCGGTCATCACCTGGATGAAGAGCGTCCAGCGCGGAAAGTCTTTCCGCTCGATCGCCTCCAGCAGATCGCGTCCGTGGCTCTCGCGATCGTTGGCCACCACCGCCGCCGCCGCTTCGTCGCTCAGATTCTCAATGCCTTGCTGCGTGCGGAAGTGGAACTTCACCCACACCCGCTGATTCTCCGCGTTGATCAGTGAAAACGTGTGGCTTCCAAACAGATGCATATGCCGAAACGACTTCGGAATCCCGCGGTCGGACATCACCACCGTGACCTGGTGCAGCGCCTCCGGCAGCAGCGACCAGAAGTCCCAGTTATTCTGCGCGCTGCGCAGCCCGGTCCGGGGATCGCGCTTGATCGCATGATTCAAATCCGAGAAGCGCAGCGGATCGCGAAAGAAAAACACCGGCGTATTATTCCCCACCAGATCCCAGTTGCCCTCCTCGGTGTAGAACTTCAGCGCCGTCCCGCGGATATCGCGCTCGGCATCCGCCGCACCGCGTTCGCCGGCCACCGTCGAGAAGCGAACGAACATCGGCGTCTGCTTGCCGACCTTCGAAAAAATCGCCGCCTTGGTGTACTTCGTGATGTCGTGCGTGGTCGTGAACGTGCCATACGCTCCCCAACCCTTGGCGTGCATCCTGCGCTCCGGAATCACCTCGCGGTCGAAGTGCGCGAGCTTCTCGATCAGCCAGATGTCCTGGAGCAGGGCAGGGCCTCGCCGCCCCGCGGTCGCAATATTCGTGTTGTCCGCTACCGGTGCGCCGGTGGCATGGGTAAACGGTTTGGGGTTCGACATGATGAATCCTCACTTTCAGAAATTCCGAGTTGCGGGTTGACGGGTTGAACTCAATGCAACGGACACTGCGCCGCAGGACACCTGCTCATCGTCTCGATGACGCGTCCTTCAGGAGGCATGACAGGGACCAAACGCCCCGTCCCGCACGATCTGCAATAAATCACTGAAATGCTTGGCTTCCAGCGCCTCCACATCTCCCTTCGAACCCTGTTCCGTGACCAAATTCTGACAGTCGCGCCCGAAGTTTGACGCGCCACCTACACCAGTCGCGAAGCGACCTAACGCCGCCCACAGAAGCCTTCGCTGGCCGGCGACCTCGCCCACCCCCGCTCTCCCGCAGCCGAACCGCCCTCCCCGTTTTCCTCCATGGCCCAAGCCGTAAACTACCTCTATGGCCGCTGAGTTCACGCACCTCCATCTCCACACCGACTACTCTCTCCTCGACGGCGCCTGCGACGTCGACAAGCTCGCCAAGCACCTCACCAAAATCGGCCAGACCTCCGCCGCCATCACCGACCACGGCAACATCTACGGCGCCGTCCACTTCTTCGACGCCATGAAGAAGAAGAACCTCAAGCCCATCCTCGGCTGCGAGCTCTACGTCTGCAAAGAAGAGTCCCACCTCCGCGAGCACGCCGACCCGGACTCCAAGTACAACCACCTGCTCGTCCTCGCCGAAAACGAAGCCGGCTATCGCAACCTCGTCCGCCTCACCTCCGAGGCCGCCCTGCACGGCTTCTACAAGAAGCCCCGCGTCAGCAAATCCTTCCTCGCCAAACACACCGAAGGCCTCATCGGCTTCTCCGGCTGCCTCGCCGGAGAAGTCTCGCAGCACATCATGGCAAGGGAACTACGACCTCGCCAAAAAGTCCGCCGGCGACTACGAAACCATGTTCGGCCGCGGCAACTTCTTTCTCGAGATCCAGGACCACCACCTCGAGCCCGACAAGGCCGTCACCGAGGCCATGTTCCGCCTCGAAAAAGATCTCGACATCCCGCTCATCGCCACCAACGACTCGCACTACATCGAAGACCAGGACTCCCGCGCCCACGAAGTCCTCCTCTGCGTCCAGACCGCCGGCAGCATGAACGACCCCAAGCGCTTCAAGTTCGACACCCAGGAGTTCTACATCAAGTCCGCCGAAGAGATGCACCGCCTCTTCGCCCACGCTCCCGAAGTCTGCACCCGCACCATGCAGTTTCCCGAGCGCTGCCAGCTCGAGCTCACCAAAGTCAAAAATCCGTTCCCACATTTCGATACACCCAACGCCATTCCGCTCGACGACTACTTCGAAGAAGTCTGCCGCGCAGGCTGGCGCAAGCGCCGCGAAACCGCCGTCAAGCATCTCGAAGACACCGGCAAGCTCCGCAAATCCATCGCCGACTACGAAGCCCGCCTCAACCGCGAAATCGACACCATCAAGCAGATGAAGTTCCCCGGCTACTTCATGATCGTCTGGGACTTCATCCGCTACGCCCGCGAGCAGGGAATCCCCGTCGGCCCCGGCCGTGGTTCGGCCGCCGGTTCGCTTGGTCGCCTACGTCATGGAGATCACCGACATCGATCCGCTCCAGAACGATCTCCTCTTCGAGCGCTTCCTCAACCCCGAACGCATCTCCATGCCCGATATCGACATCGACTTCGACATGAACCGTCGCGGCGAGGTCATCGAGTACGTCCGCCAGAAGTACGGCAACGACCAGGTCGCGCAGATCATCACCTTCAACACCATGGCCGCCAAAGCCGCCATCAAGGACGTAGGCCGCGCCCTCGACATGCCCTACGGCGAAGTCGATCGCATCGCCAAACTCATCCCTCCCACCATCGGCATCACCATCGAGAAGGCCCTCGAAGAAAATCCGCTGCTCGCCACCGCCTATCGAAGATCCAAAGATCAAAGAACTCATCGACACCGCGCTCCGCCTCGAAGGCCTCGTGCGCGGAGCCGGTGTCCACGCCGCCGGCGTCGTCATCGCGCCCCAACCACTCACCGAGCTCGTCCCCGTCACCCGCACCAAAGACGAAGCCATCGTCACCAGCTACGACATGAAGGCCGTCGAAAAGATGGGCCTGCTGAAGATGGACTTCCTCGGCCTCACCACCCTCACCGTCATCGACGACTGCCTCAAGCTCATCAAGTCCAATCGCGGCGAGGATCGTCGACCTCTCCACCATCGATCTCGAAGACGCCGCCACCTTCGAGCGCGTCTTCCATCGCGCCCTCACCTCCGGCGTCTTCCAGTTTGAATCCGGCGGCATGCGCGACGTCCTCCGCCGCTACAAGCCCAACACCATCGAGCACCTCACCGCGCTCAACGCCCTCTACCGCCCCGGCCCCATGTCCATGATCGACGACTTCATCGAGCGCAAGTGGGGACGCAGCGCCGGTCGAATACACCCTCCCCGAACTCGAACCCCTGCTCAAGGAGACCCTCGGCGTCATGGTCTACCAGGAGCAGGTCATGCAGATCTCCAACGTCATCGGCGGCTACTCCCTCGGTGGCGCCGACCTCCTCCGCCGCGCCATGGGTAAAAAAGATGCCGCCGAGATGGAGAAGCAGCGCGCCATCTTCCTCGCCGGTGCCGCCGAGCGCAAGTTCCCCAAAGCCCAGGCCGGAGAGATCTTCGACCAGATGGCCAAGTTCGCCGGCTACGGCTTCAACAAGTCGCACTCCGCCGCCTACTCGCTGCTCGCCTATCACACCGCCTGGCTCAAGACCCACTACCCGGTCGAGTTCATGGCCGCGCTGCTCACCTCCGAAACCTCGAAGCCCGAAAATGTCGTCAAGTACATCGGCGAGTGCAAGGAGCTCGGCATCGCCGTCGTCCCTCCCGACGTGCAAGTCTCCGCCGCCAACTTCACCCCCACCGGCGACTCCATCCTCTTCGGCCTCGCCGCCATCAAGAACGTCGGCCACAACGCCATCGACTCCATCATCACCGCCCGCGCCGCCCTCCAGGCAGAAGGGAAGCAGGGCTTCGCTTCGCTCTGGGAGTTCTGCGAAAAAGTCGACCTCCGCCTCATGAACAAGCGCGTCCTCGAAAGCCTCTGCAAGGCCGGCGCGCTCGACTCCTTCGGCCCCCGCGCCCGCGTCTTCGCCGCCCTCGACAAGGCCATCGAGCGCGCCCAGAAATCCCAGAAGGACGCCGCCTCCGGCCAGCACGGCCTCTTCGGCATGTTCGACGACCCCGGCCCCGCCGCCTCATCCGGCAACAACGAAGACGCCCTCCCTCCCGCGCCCGACTGGGACGAGCACACTCCGCCTCCAAAATGAAAAAGAAGTCCTCGGCTTCTTCGTCTCCGGCCATCCCCTCGACAAGTACCGCGACAAGCTCCGCAACCTCAAGGTCGTCGACACCGCCACCGCCTGCGAGATGAAGCCCGAGCCCACCGTCTTCAACCGCGGCCGCCGCGAAGAGAGCGGCAACGAGATCCAGATCGCCGGCGTCATCACCGGCCTCAAGGTCGCCAAGTCCAAGCGCTCCGGCGAGATGTACGCCCAGGCCGCGCTCGAAGACACGGTCGGCAAGATCGAGCTCATCGCCTTCTCCTCCGCCTACGAAAAGCTCGCCGAGAAACTCAAGATCGACGTCCCCGTGATCGTGCGCGGCGTCCTGCGCGGCGACGAAGACGCCGCCCCCAAGCTCGCCATCTCCGGCATCACCGCCCTCGAAGACGTCAAGATCAAGCTCCCCGACGCCCTCCGCATCCGCGTCCCCCTGCACAACCCCGACGCCGATCTCCTCACCAAACTCGACGCCCTCTTCCGGTCCGCCCCCGGCTCGGGCAAGCTCATGCTCCGCCTCGAAGAGCCCAACCAGTTCGCCGTCGACCTCGAACCCCGCGGCCTCACCGTCGCCGCCGACGTCGCCTTCATCGAGCAAGTCGAATCCCTCGTCGGCCGCGGCGCCGTGCAGGTCATCCAGTGATCGCGTCTCCCTCCTCTCCACCGAATCATCCGGGCGCGCTCTCGCCGCATCCAATCCCCATGAACGAAGCAACGCTCTCCCCAAACCCTGAGCACCGCCACGCCTACCTCCTCCTCCGCCTCCTCACCGGCCTCGACTTCTTCATGCACGGCTTCGCCCGCATCTTCACCGGCACGCATCTCTCCGGCTTCGCCAACGGCATGGTCAAGTCCATGGCCTCCACGCCGCTGCCGCCGTCGCTCGCTCTCGCCACCGGCTACGTCGTCCCCTGCGTCGAACTCCTCATCGGCATCCTCTTACTCCTCGGCCTCTTCACCCGCGCCGCCCTCACCGTCGCCCTCCTGCTTAATGTTCGTCCTGATGTTCGGCATCGGCCTCAAGCAGGACTGGAACGTCGCCGGCAGCCAGCTTCAGTACGGCCTGGTCCTCGCCATCCTGCTCTTCGCCCGCCACCGCTACGACCTCTCCTGGCCCAACGTCTTCGCCCGCCCCAGCCGATAACCCGGGTGCCCCATGTCTCGCATTTGAGACATGGGTTCACAGGACGCCCGCGTCGCCCCGCACCTCCTTCTTCCTGTCGCTACTTCCTACTTCCTCTTCTTCCCGTACAATCATCTAGGTCAACGAGATGGCAGAGAACACATCCCAGAAGCACACCCCAGCGTCCCCAACCCCCGTTCCCGAAGCGTGGGTTAAGACCGAACTTGCCCGGCATCCGCAGCGTCCTTATCCGATGGACTTCATCCAGGCTCTCTTCACCGACTTCAGCGAGATTCACGGCGATCGTCAGTTTGCGGACGATCCCGCCATGACTGCCGGCATGGCCCGCTTCCACGGCCAGCCCGTCATGGTCGTCGCCAACCTCAAGGGCCGCACCGTCAAGGAGCGCGTCGCCCGCAAGTTCGGCTCGCCCGACCCCGAGGGCTACCGCAAGGCCCTCCGCGCCATGAAGATCGCGGAGAAGTTCAACCGCCCCGTCTTCACCTTCATCGACTGCGCCGGCGCCAACCCCGGCCTCGGTGCCGAGGAGCGCGGCCAGGCCGAAGCCATCGCCCGCAACCTGCTCGAGATGTCCCGCCTCCGCGTCCCCACCATCGCGACCATCACCGGAGAAGGCGGGTCCGGCGGCGCCCTCGCTCTTGCCGTCGCCGACCGCGTCCTCATGCTCGAGAACGCCATCTACTCCGTCATCTCCCCCGAAGGCTGTGCTTCGATCATGTGGAAGGACTCCTCCCGCAAGCAGGACGCCGCCACCGCCCTCCGTTACACCGCCACCGACGTCAAAATGTTAGGCTGCGTCGACGAGGTCATCCGCGAGCCCGAAGGCGGAACCCATAACGACCCCGCCCTCGCCATGAGCATCGTCGACGATCGCCTCGCCGATCACCTCGAATACCTCCAGGGCCTCTCGCTCGACGCCCTGCTGGCCGCGCGCTACGAGAAGTTCCGCAACATCGCCCAGTTCTACACCACCGCCTGAGCCGGAGCGGCGACAATACGGGTGCCCCATGTCTCGCATCTGAGACATGGGTGTCACAGGAGACATAGGTCAGCAGGGAACAAGCGTTCGCACGAGACATCCGTCCCCACGATGTCCAAATCCTGTTCAGGAGCGTCTGACCTAGAGGAGTCTTGATCACGTTGCAAAATTCCCGCACATCCTCTCTTCCGCGCCCCTTCCACCTGCTGCTCTTCTTCGGCTGCAGGCCTCTGGATCGTCGCCGCCCAGGGCCTCGCCACCCGCGCCGCCCGTGGTCTCACCATCCGCTTCAACCTCTCCACCTTCTACGACCTCGCCCAGCAGGCGTTCTTCCTCTTCCTCCTGCTCGTCGGCTTCGCGGTGATCCGCTGGATCGCCACCCATAACGCCACCCCCGACGCCTTCACCCGCCTCCACGGCATCCGCGCCACCAACGCTCTCCCCGCCCGCGCCACCACCCGCGAAGAGTGGCTGCGCGGCGCTGCCCTCGGCTGGGCGCTGGTCCTCGCCGCCATCCTCCCCATGATGCTGCGCGGCGCCCTCCATCCCGAGTTCAACCTCAGCTTCGCCAACCTCGGCTACGCCCTCCTCTCGCTGCTCACCATCGCCGTCGCCACCCTCGCGCTCGAAGTCGCCTTCCGCGGCTTCCTCTTCACCCAGTTCATCGAGGCCACCGGCCCCGTCTTCGCCACCCTCTTCCTCTCCTTCCTCTACGCCACCCTCTCCAGCTTCCGTCCCGACGCCACCGTCCTCAGCATCCTCGACACCTTCCTCTTCGCCGTCCTCTTCTGCATCGCCTACCTCCGCACCCGCGCCCTCTGGATCGGCTGGGGCATTCACTTTGCCTGGAACGCCATCGCCACCCTCCTCTTCGGCCTGCCCATCGCAGGCGACGCCGGCTATAACAACCTCCTCTTCACCTCCGTCACCGGCCCCGAATGGCTCACCGGAGGCCCCTACGGTCCCGAAGCCGCCTTCTTCACCGCCATGGTCCTGATCATCGCCATCTTCGTCCTCCTCCGCATCACCCGCCACTACGCCTGGGAGTACACCTACACCCCTCCCACCCCCGGCGGCTATCCCATGGACGTCGCCCCACCCGCCGCCCACTCCGCCATGGAGAACGCCGCCGCAGCCGCGCCCCCTCCCTCGTCCAGATCCTCGGCGCCACCCCCACCGCCGCCTCCACCAACCCCGTCATCGAGCAGCACCTCAACCGCGAGACGAACCCTCCTAGCCGGAGCCATCAGCCGCTAGCCTCGAAAAGCTCGGAGCTAGAAGCTAAAAGCGCCTTTCGCCCTCCGCCCCCACCCCGCCCACAATCGTGTAAACTTCTAGCAGAGCTTTATCCGGCTCAGCGCCCTCGCGACCCTCCTGTTCGGCCAGCCCACCAGCCCAGCCCATCACGGATCAAGCCAGGTCGCCGCGCGCACAGCCTTCGTCGCCGCATGCCGGGCAAGCCAAACATTCGCACCAGGGAGATCATCACGATGGCAAAGATTGCCAAGACCGGCGACCGCAAGAAGGTCATGGATACACAGAAGAGCACCGACTGTCCCAAGTGCTCCAAGCCCACCCGCATCGTCAAGCGCGTCAAGGACCGCGAGCGCGGCGTCCCCGGCGGAGTCTATATCTCCTGCTCGGCCTGCGACTTCTTCGAGAAGCTCTAACCACCCGCTTTCAGGTCAAGCCATTGCACGAAAAGTTAGCAGCCTGCAGCCCATTTTTTCAAACTTTACAGCTCCATAAAAGGTTCGCCCACCCGGCGGACCTTTTCCCGTTTGGCGGCGTCTTACTCTCTGTTCGACTATGGGACAAAGTATCCCCCGGAGTAACCTTTCCCACTTGACGACTGTCCCTTGAGGGGAGGACACTCCTTCACGGTACTAGGAAATTCATCATCATGGCTACAAGCACCGCCGTTTCAACCGCCGCTCCAAACGTCTTCGCCTCCACGCCCCAATTCACCCGACCCACCTTCCTGATGTGTCCGCCTGAATGGTATGGCGTCGATTATGTCCTCAATCCCTGGATGGCCGGAAACGTCCATCGTTCCTCGCGGGATCTCGCCTTCGCTCAGTGGAAGAGCATGCACAACGTCCTGCGCAGCGTCGCCGACGTTCGCCTCCTGCATCCCGAACCCGGATGCCCCGACATGGTCTTCCTCGGCCACGGCGCCCTCGTCCAACATGGCGTCGCCGCCATCTCCAGCTTCAATCCGCAGCAGCGCCGCGCCGAGACCGCCTACCTCCGCCGCTGGCTCATCAGCCAGGGCTTCCTGCTCTGGGAGACGCCCCGCGAGACCCCCTTCGAAGGCGAAGGCGACGTAGCCTTCAACGACGAAGGCACCGCTCTCTGGGCCGCTCACGGCGTTCGCACCTGCCGCGCCGCGCATCGTCATGTAGCCGACGCCTGGCACGTCCCCGTCACCTCGCTCCACCTCTCCGACCCCCGCTTCTATCACCTCGACACCTGCTTCACTCCACTCGCGGGAGGCTATCTCCTCTACTATCCCGGCTGCCTTCGACGCCGCCTCCAACCAGGCCATCGAGCTCGCCTACCCAGCCAATCGCCGCATCGCCGTCTCCGAGCTCGACGCCACCCACATGGCCTGCTGCGCGCTCAACCTCGGCCGCACCGTCTTCACCGGTGAGATCACCCGCGAGCTTGCCGCCCGCCTCTTCGACGCCGGCTTCGACGTCGTCCAGCTCGAGCTCTCGGAGTTCATCAAAGGTGGCGGCGGCGCCAAGTCCCTCGCCCTCCGCCTCAGCGACCTCCCCGTAACCCACAGCCGCCTCGGGCTCCTGCCCGTCTCCTAACCCAACCAACCATCCCATTCCGCGCAAGGCCCGAGCATCCCCTCGGGCCTTGCGCGTTGGGCCCTTTGCGCTACCCTGTCCACACCATGACCCGCGTCGCCCTCGCCAGCCTCCGCTTCCCATCCTCCCCCGACGACTCCCTCGCCCTCGCCGAATCCGCCATCCTCGCCGCAGCCGACGCCCGCGCCGACATCCTCTGCTTTCCCGAGTGCTTCGTCCCCGGCTACCGCGCCCCCGACCGGCCCGTCCCTCCGGCCGACCCCGCCTTCCTCGACCGCGCCCACCGCGCCCTCGCCGCCGCAGCCGCCCGCGCCCACCTCGCCGTCCTCCTCGGCACCGAGCGTCTTGCAAACCCGGCGAGCGCCGTCGATGGCCTTCCCCTCGCCACCGCCCTGGTCATCGACCGCGACGGCACCCTCCTCGGCTTCCAGGACAAGGTCCAGCTCGCCCCCCAGGAGGAGTCCACCTACACCCCCGGCCTCACCCGCCAGGTCTTCCGCTCCGGAGACCTCACCTTCGGCATCGCCATCTGCCACGAAGGCTGGCGCTATCCCGAGACCGTTCGCTGGGCCGTCCGCAACGGCGCCCAGGTCGTCTTTCACCCCTTCTTCCACCCGCCCGAACCCAACGCCCCCCTCCCCACCACCTTCGCCGCTCCCACCAACCTCCGCGAGCAGACCATGCTCACCCGCGCCGCCGAGAACACCTGCTACTTCGCCAGCGTCAACTACGCCTTCGCCAACGCCACCACCACCTCGGCCATCCTCCGCCCCGACGGCACCGCCCTCGCCTGGCAACCCTACGGCCTCGAAGGCCTCCTCCTCGCCGACCTCGACCTCACCCTCGCCACCGGCCTCTTCGCCCACCGTCTCAAGCCCATCCCCGACGCCGCACCCTGACCGCAGCAGGGAATCGCCGGCCTCCGTCCCTTGCATGGATCGCCGCTCTGCATCTAACCCCTCAGAGCGCCCATCCCATGCCCCTTCGCACGCCTCGTCCCCACACCCTCTTCGCAGCCATCGTCTTCGCCGCCATCATCAGCCCCCGCCCCGTGCACGCCGCGCCGCCCATACTCCCGTGCGCTCTGCTCTCTCCCACCCAGATCAAGACCGTCCTCGACACGCCCCTGCTCGACGGCAAATCCGGCTCGCCCGAGGACGGCACCACCGACTGCACCTGGACCGACAGCAAGGGCACAACCCGCGTCTACCTCTCGCTCAAAGAGCCCGGCATCGGATACAAATCCTTCCGCGACTCCATGCTCGCCACCGGCCGCCTGGTCCCGGTCCCCGGCCTCGGCGGCGACGCCTTCTACATCTCCAGCGCCGGCAACTCCGCCGCCCTCTACGTCCTCAAAGGCAAGCAGCTCCTGCTCGTCACCGTCGATGGCGTCAACTTCACCAAGGCCCAGAACGAATCCGCCGAGCAAACCCTGGCCACCGCAATCCTCCCCAAACTCTAATCGCCCGTCGCCCTCCCGTCCCCGGACCCGGAGCCGGCCCGTGAGTCCCGACCGCCGAGCCATCAGGCAGTCAATCGCCTCCACGCTCCCTCGGAGCCAACGTCGATCGCGCCCCCCGCTCCCTGGCCGTGCACGCCCCGCAAACAGCTCGCGACCGTGGCAGCCGGAGTGTATAGTGGCCAGTACGGAAAGCAATTCATCCCGCCATCCGAGGAGCGTCCGTATGCGCCCAGCGATACTTGCCATCGTTCTGGGATGGCTGCTGTTCTTGAATCTTCCGGCCTCAGCAGACACCCTCACCATGGATGTCGCTGGTAACGCCTATGACGTGCAGCAGTCCGCCGGCTTCAGTCTCACCGGGCCAGGACTCTTCATCGACGTGACGAATGACTTTGGTCCCTCCGATTTTGGTTTAGTCCCGGGTCAAAGTTATTCACTTTCGTATACCTTCGACAGTGAGACGTTCAACGGTCTCTATAACGGCACGTCGATCGCTGGAAACGGCTCGATCCAATGGCAATTTAACCTGGTCGTTCCCAACGATCCCAGTTCGACGATGAGCCTCGACGTGCCCGGAACGGTGTCCGGCAACTTCAGTTTCTGTTTGCCATCTGAATACGAGAGCGTTTCGTCCTGCGGACCCAGTGACAATCCCCTGGGCAGTGCGACCTTTACGGGCACAGGCACCGACACAGCCGACCTCATCTGCTCTGGATCGGGCGGATGCAGCCTCTATGCGGATTATCTTGAGCCGTTTACCGCAACCGCAAACATCAGCGCAGTGCCCGAGCCGCCCACCCTCGCCTTAGTCCTCGGTGCGTCCTTGTTTGCGTGTCCAACCCTCCTCTGCCTGCGCCGACATTCCCCCAGACCCTCCCACGGCCGCGGCCCAGCGAACGCCGCGCGGTTCCAGCCCGGCCCCGTCTCACACCAGCACCCGCCGCCGCCTTCTGCTCCAGCAAGCAGCAAGAATCTAGAATCTAAAAGCTAGAAGCTAGCATTTACCGCCTCTCCCAGACGCCAAAAGCCCCGCAACCCCCATAGGGAAGTTGCAGGGCTCTCAGTTCCTTCGTTGTCTGTACGGAGTCCGGCGCCTTAGCGCTCCAGGTCGACGGCCAGCAGCCCGGGCGTCAGCGCGCCCACCGTCGGCGGCTCATCCACCGGCTGCACCGTCACCGGGTCCTCCATCCGCAACTGAGCCACCATCTGCTCGGCCAGTTCCGGGTCCGAGGGATTCACCTCTTCGACCCGAACCTTGGCCAATCCCACCATACCCAGCTTCTGTGCCGCTGCGTAAGAGAGATCTACAATCCGGTTCAGCGGCACAGGGCCGCGATCGTTTACCCGAAGCAGGGTGGACTTCTTGTTTTTGAGGTTCGTTACCCGAACCCAACTGCCCAGCGGGAGCGTGCGGTGCGCACAGGTCAGGGCGTACATATCGTACGTCTCCCCGTCTGCCGTCTTCCGCCCGTTGAACTTGCCTCCATACCAGGACGCTTTACCAATCTGAAACCAGTGACGTTTCGCAATGGTCTTGCCCGACGTTGCATTGTTCGGAACCGCTGCGTTCTCTCGTTTCACCGTAGGACTTGCAGCAAGGGAGGCTGTCAATCCCAGGGTTACGGCCAGCACGCCAAAGCGAGTCCGTTGGCGGCCTTTCTTCTCCTGCAGCTCTTCCGTGCCATTCATCATAGGTTCACTCATCTATGTATTGTCGCCTCTGGAGTACCCTAAGTCAAACAAATCAAAGGTACTTATTGTCTATTTTGGCTTGCAAATTCACCTTAGGTATGATAGGGTTTTGGCTTTACAGGGTTGCCCTCCGTGCCTGCGATTTCCCCCAGTTCTGCCCCCAGCGTCCGTACCCTCCTCACCATCGCAGGCCACGATCCCTCCAGCGGCGCCGGCATCACCGCCGACCTTCAGACCTTCGCCGCCCATCGCCTCTTCGGCACCTCCGCCATCACGGCTCTCACCGTCCAGTCCACCCTCGGTGTCGCCGAGATCCAGCCCGCCGACCCAGCCTTCCTGCGCCGGGCTCTAGACCACCTCGCCGCCGACCTCCCGCCCGCCGGCATCAAGATCGGCATGCTCGGCTCGAGCGAAATCGCCGCGGCTGTCGCGGGTTTTCTCGCCTCCATCCACCCCACAGAAGGGAAGCAGCCGGCAGGGAATCAGCCCCCCTCCGCCGTCCCTGTCGTCCTCGACCCCGTCCTCCGCGCCAGCTCTGGAGCCCATCTGCTCCCACCCGACGCAATCGAGACCCTCCACCAGCAACTCATCCCCCACGTCACCTGGATCACACCCAACTGGCCGGAGCTCTCCGCGCTCACCGCTCAGCCCGTCGAAACCCTTGCGCAGGCCGAAGCCGCCTGCCAGGTCTCTCGGCGAGCGACACCCCCACCTCCACATCGTCGCCACCGCCGGCGATCGCGCCCAACCCATCGATCTCCTCCGCCTGCCCTCGGGAGTTTTCCACAGGTTCACCGGCGAGCACATCGACTCCACCTCCACCCACGGCACCGGCTGCGCCTTCTCCTCCGCGCTCCTCTGCCTCCTCGTCCTCCGCGACACGCCCGTCGAAGCCGTCCGCGGAGCCAAGCACTTCGTCACCGAAGCCATCCGCCACGCTCCCAACCTCGGCCACGGCAAGGGCCCCCTCAACCTCTCCTGGCACCTCTCCTGACGGTCGCTGTCAAGGTCACTTGACGTTTTCGCCGCTCACCTCCCAAACCACCTGCTCGAAAACGCGGATAAACACGTCGATTTGCAACGCGAAACGGGGCAGAGGCTTACCTGAAACACCCAAAAACCGCCCATTTATCGTGAAATCAGCGTCCCGCCGTGAGTTGCAACAAAAGCTGCTCCCACCGGTCCCCATACTCCGCCCATCCCCCCATCGAATGCACCCGCCGCAGCGCCGCCGCCCCCATCTCCCGCCGCAGATCGGGATCATCGGCCAGCAACTGCAACCGATGCTCGATCGCCTTGGCATCGCGTATAGGAACAATAAACCCTTCTACACCATCCGTATAGAGGTCATCCCCTCCAGAGTTGGTTGAGCCGATCACCGGGCACCCACACGCCATCGCCTCCGCCTGCACCAGCGCCAACCCCTCCTCAATCGAGGGCAACACCAGCACATGCGCCCGGCTCATCCGCTCCACCATCTCCGCCTGCGGGATCGGCCCCAGGAACTCAACCCGCTCCAGCGGCAACCGCTTCAGCGCCGCTTTAAGATTCTCCTGGACATATCCTGCAATCCACAAGGTCTTCCGGGGATGCCGCAGATTCGCAAAGGCTTGCAGTAAGTAGGGAACTCCCTTGCGCAGCCCCGGAGCCCCCGCAAACAGCACATGAAACTCACCCGCCACCGGCTCCGCTACGGGCCGAAAGTTATCCAGCCGCACCCCATACGGAATCCGAAACACCTTCTCCGCCGGAACCCCCATCTCCACAAACGACCTCTGCACAATGCTGGATGGAACGGTTATCGCGTTTGCTTGCCGATAGATAGCCTCCTCCCGCACGGTGTCGCGCTCATCCGAAACCGGCCGGGTTTCTCCCCACAGCGCGTACTCCTCCTCCACAATCTGCTGCTGAAACCGCTGATGCGTCGACCCCCGATCGCAGATGAAGATTCCCCCCTCCTTCTGCAACCACGCTCCCGTCGACAAGCTCGATCCCGAGATGCCAATCAGCGCATCTGGCCGTGTTGTCAATGACTTGAGACGCTTCTCGGACCACCGGTCGAAGGCCAGGGCATTGGCATACCCCAGGTGATCGCTCAACCAGCGCAGATCCACCGGGCTTCGTCCCGCCGCATACTCCGCCATATGCAGCCACGGAAACGTCTCCACCATCCGATGATCTAAACCCTCTCGTTTCAGCCGCTTCCAAGGCCATGTGGAATAAACTCTTTCCAGATGGCCTCGCCGCTCCAGTTCCCGCGCCAGATTGAAGTGGTGAAAGACGCCGAAGACTGTCTGAACAATGCGCATGAAGGGAACTCGACTCCGAGCCGATGCAGGCTCGGTCGAGTCTAACAAACCCAGCTGTTCCTCGCGGAAACGCGCTACCTGCTACCCTTGAAGAGTATGTCTCGAGCCCTATCCATTCATCTCAACGGCCAACCCAGGACCTTCGAAGAGCTCTCCTCCCCGGCGAATCTCGCCAGCGTGATCATCACCCTCGGTCTCAAGGCCGACCGCGTCGCCGTCGAACATAATGGGGAGATCGTCCCTCGCACTCAGTGGACTCAAGCGGATATCGCCGATGGCGACCGTCTCGAGATTGTCCACTTTGTGGGTGGCGGTAGTACTTGCATCTAATCGCCTACGCCGCAGAGTGGATGGAGGTTGCAGCTTTCACTGCCAGCAGAAGCTGGGCCATGCCTTCTTCGTAGGGCTTTGCCATCCCGTCCTGCTGGAGGGCAGCCACCGCGATCGGACCGGCCACTTCCAGCCGCTGCCGCAGCTCCCGTGATTCATACAGCCGCAGGACGGCTTCTTTGATCTGCTCCACGCTAAACGCATCGATCAACAGGCAATCCCGCTCTGGAACCAGCAGCTCCGACGCTCCGCAATTCCGGGAAGCGATCGATGGCACACCGTTGGCCATGGCCTCGAATAAAGCCATACCAAAGCCGTCGTCCACGCTGGGCAGAATGAACGCATCACACTCCGCGTAAAACTTCGCAATATCCTGGATGTAGCTGATAACGTGAACGTTCGACTGCTCGGCAATGAGTCGTTTCAGCAGGGGATAGGTGTAGATTTCGGCGCTGGTTCGAATCTTGAGCTGCGCATGCGGCAGAGCCAGTTCCTTCCAGGCCTGCAGAAGATACAGAGAGCCTTTGCGCAACGGCCCTCCGCCAACGATCCCCAGGACAAACGGCGTTCCAGCTGGCTTGGGCATCCGCGCGGCGACTTCGGAGCGGCCATAGAGCGGTGCCAGCACCACCTTTTTGCGCAGATGCTCCGGATAGCTGCGTCGGCTGTACTCCGACGGCGCGAGGATAACATCTGCCGTTTCATACTCTTCCACCTGGCGATCGACAAACCACGGCGAATTCGTCCGGAACCTGCCTCCGACCTTCCGGGCCTCTTCAACCATCATCTGCTGCTGAACCCGTATATCGGGGCAGGCGCGGTCCAATACAAAGGCAGCCCCCATACGCTGCGCGGCGCGACCGGTTGCCAGGCTGGACGTGGACGCCCCCAGGAACATGTGGCAGTCCTCCAATACAGCCGCAGCCCAGCGGTCAAAGAGCACGCAATCCAACTCGTCCAGCAGGAGGGGTGTCCGGCCGTGGGTCATAGCGCTGAATGCGATGACAGGAGCAGGAATCCACCGGTTGCGCACGGCCGGCTCAAAGCCGCGCATACGGCTGCGTGGGGTCGTGGTGTAAAGACAAACGTCGCAGCCTCGCCGCACCAGCGCGTTAGCGGGCAAGCGATAATGTGCCTGTCGCCCCGAAGCAATCACGACCTTCACGGCCAAACCTCACTATGGGGAAGACTACCACCCGGGGAGCGGAGGCGTGCGGGAGCGAGGGATACGAGGCGCGTGAGGCGGAGCAGGCAATCGACATCGCGACTATACAGAATATGTGTTATCGGACATTGAATCTTCCTCGCACGAAGTGTCGCTACGGCCGCAACTGAAGTATAGAATTCTCCCTTCCCACCCGGTTGACGAGCCGGCATCCCCTCCGGCTGCCGATCGCAATTCCACCTTGGACATCAAGGAGGCGATCTATGCGAATCAGCGTATTGTGCGTTGTGCTCTTGCTGGCCGCAGGTACGCTGCCAGCGCAGGCTCAGCTTCAGCTGCAAGCCCCCAATCCCGTTGCACTTCACGCCGGTTCCGGAGCCGTTACATTCAGTTTGATCAACCAGAATGCGAAAGCCACGGCACCGATCCCCCTGGTCCTCACCTGCGGTCCAATCCTCGACGGAACAACTCACACCATCGTCAAAAATGCTACGGTCAGCCTCACCCCGGTCCTTGGGGCGCCCTCCCTTCCAGCCAGCATCGCACCCGGCCAGACCGTCTGGTTGATCGCGAGCGTGGCTGGCCTCTCCGGAGTGAGCACAGCCGAGTTCCCTATCTTCAATGCGGGATCCCAGCTGGGCACGCTCGAAGAGTTCGCCAGCGACGCCCCGCTTGGCCTGACCATCGACGGAGACGGCAGTGCCGCGACTCCCCTGGCGTACCGCCGTGGCGGATCCGTCTCGCTTGCGCTAAAGAACGGCGACCCGGAGCCATACCGCCTCCATTGGTCCTTTCAAATCGACAATCAGATTCAATCCTCCGGTGACCTCGATATGCCGCCGGGCGGAAGCGCCCGCATCCCGATCACGCCGAGCGATGCATCGTTCTCCTTCTTCGATCGCATCCAGCCTTCCCGGAAGAAAGGTCTTCTTCTGGTTTCGCTTATCGTACCCGGCCTGCCAGCGGGACTTCTACCGGCGAAGCCTGTACCGGTCTGGCTGGTGATGCAACCGAGTTCGCCATTTTTGTCGACCCTCTTTTCCTACCTGTATGTTGTCCTTCTTCTCCTGATTGGGGGTCTGCTCTCCTTCCTTGGAAGCGCCTTGCTGCCCAACATGCAGAAGAAGGGGGAGCTCCGGTCGCAGCTGCAGGACCTTGCCAACCGTACCAGCCTGGTTAGCACCCGCATCGATTCCTACCTCAGGGTCCTTCTCCGCCTCGAGCGCAGCCGCGCAGCGAATCTCATCGACGACGCGCCGGCGTGGGTCGCCCCGTCCGCCGACCCGCTGGTCATCGCGTCTTCCTCCATCAGCACGCTGAGCAAGCGGCTCGCTGCGGCGGAACGGCTCGATGACCTGCGGCGCAAGCACGCTCAGATCGCCGGCATCGCTCCGCCTTCCGTCACCGACGGTATCGACGCCAGCCTGCAGGCCGCCGCTGAGCAGCTTCACTCCACTGCCCTCTCCGACGTCGATCTCGCCGCCGCGAATACCTCCTTCGCAAAGGCACAGGCGGCGCTCGACCTGCTGAACGACACCGATGCCTTGTCGAGACAAATCGCCGGCAATGTCTCCGTCGTCATGACACGCCTCGCGAAATTTCCACCGAATTACTTCCAGGATCTCAAGGCCGCGCTGCCCGGAGTCTTTCTCATCGCGGACCCCAGCCGTGGTTACAACGACCCGAAGAATATTGTGCGTCCCATGCTGTTCGCCATCGACCATGGGGCAGCCGCAATTCAACTTGTACTGGATTACGCGATGGTGCGCGCCAGTATTCCGGTACTGCACTCCAGGCATGGCCACGCCGATGCGATTTCCCCGCCTGCGGCTGGAGCGAATGCTGCGGCTGGAGTGAATGCTGCGCCCGGCGTCGATCCCTCCCTGGCCTTGCCACGGAACGCGGCTCCGGCTGTTCCAGGGGTGAAGGTCGTGGAATGCAGTCACCTTGGGGAGAAAGCTCGCGAGCGCTTGCTCAAGCGCCAATGCGTGTTCATTGAACTGCTCGGCACGCTCTCCTGGCGCGCCCTTCGCGACGCCGCGCTGCTGCTGCAGGAGATGCGGGAAGACCTCTACGAAGAGGATGTTCTCCGGGAGATCAGCAAGGATCGTCAGGCGGAGATCACCTTCGACACGCAGCGCGCACGGCCCTTCCGGCCCGTCTTCTTCTGTATCAAGTTTAAAGATGAGCGATTCAACAACGCCGCCGCGCTGCAGCGCCTCATCTGTCATTGGACCTTCCCGGACAGCCTCGAGGAGTTTACCTGGAACGTCTGCCACTACTTCTCTGGCCACGAGAAGGACACCATTCCACCGCCTGAGATTCGTGAGAGCTTGCCACCCAAACCGGCGACGCCTTCGAAGCCAAGAGGGCCGGTCGAATCCTTCCGGCTTGCGACGTCCCCGGTAAAGCGCGACCTGGACATCTATGCGACCATTCGTGGCCAGCGGCCGGATGAGGGACGCGAAGTGCCAGCGCCGCCTCTCAAGAAGACGATTACGGTTGAGAGTCTCGCCAGCCCGCAGCGATCGCTCTTCTGGGCCGGGCTCCTGCAGTTCGCGATCGCCTTCGGTGTCGCCCTGGCGGGACTGCTCTCCGGAGCCCTCGAGCAACTGCAGAAGTTGGACATCGTTCCGGCAGCCGTCGCCATCATCGGTCTCGGCTTCAGCGCCAGCGCCGTCAAGAACCTGTTGACCCAATCCACGTCGCCCCAGTCGCCCGCGCCGGCTGCTAAGGCAAAGAAATAGCCTCGCACTCGCTCCTAAGAGATTGGAAATAAATCAGTTTCCAATTGACTCTCATGCTGCATTTGCTAGAATTGCGCAACTCATCGACGTCCAGTTCAAAGCGACTCTATGGAGCAAGCCATGGCGACAGTGCCTGTTTCTCCGACCACTCCAGCGCGCAGGAAGAAGATTGTCCTCTGCTGCGATGGTACGGGCAACGAGTTTGGCGCGCCCAATCCTTCCCCCACCGACAGGAACTCCGGCCAGAACTCCAACGTGGTGAAGCTCTACACCACGCTACAGATCGACAACGATCAGGTTGGCTACTATCACCCCGGCGTCGGCACCATGGGCGCGCCCACAGCGACGCACTGGTGGTCGCGCGAGTGGTCGAAGATCAAAGGACTCGCGTTCGGAGCAGGTTTTCGCGATAACGTGCTGGACGCCTATCGCTACCTGATGGAGGTCTACAACGATAATGGCGGCGATGGAAACCAGGATGAGGTCTACATCTTCGGCTTCTCACGCGGCGCCTATACCGCCCGCGCGCTCGCCGGCTTTCTGCATGGCTATGGATTGTTGTGCAGGGGCAATGAAGGCCACATCCCTTACGCGTGGCGCATGTATGTAGCCCAGCACGACGATCGCAACAAGCACCACGTTGAGCCAGACGTAGCGTTCAAACAGACCTTCTCGCACAAGAACTTCAAGATCCATTTCGTGGGTGTGTGGGATACGGTCTCTTCGGTCGGATGGATCTCCTCACCGCTTCGCCTCTTCAACCTCGCGGAGAATGACACCATCCTGCGTGGGCGGCACGCCATCAGCATCGATGAACACCGCTGCTTCTTTCAGGACAACCTCTGGGGCCACCCGGTCGCAGGCCAGGATCTCGTGCAGGCGTGGTTTGCCGGCGTGCATTCGGACGTTGGTGGAAGCTATGCCCAGCCCACCTCCGGGCTCTCCTACATCACGCTGCATTGGATGCTCGGCGAGGTCGGCCTTCCTCCGCAGGCCGATGGAACCTATCCCGACAAGCCCGGCATCCGGCTCAACAAGTCTCATCTCGACCTCGTGCTTGGCTCGATGCCCGATCCGATCGTCGACGCGGAGTTGCTCTACATCCCACCCAAAGATTCCAATCCTCACAAGTCGCTGACCTGGAAGTGGTGGCTTCTCGAGATCCTTCCCCATCGCTACTACGACAAGGACGATCGCTCGGAGCGGCGGCGCATCCCGCTCGGCGTCCGTCTTCGCCAACTGCCTCCCGGGTCGCTGGTGCATGAAAGTGTTGCTCGCTTAATGGACGCGCAAGGCTCCACCTACAAACCCGGAAACGTCTCACGGGCAGAGCTCGTTCGACGCTGAGGACGACCCGCCACCATTCTGCGCGGACGGAACGCAGTATTACCGCTTCGAGCCGAAGAGCCGCCCTCCCCATGGCATCCTGTTTCGCTTCGTCGATCGCTTTGTCCTCACATGGCTGTTCACGATCTTCGATCTCTTTGTTCTTCTGCCGGTGCTGGTTTGGGTCGTGCTGGCAATCGCTGTGTCCTTGATCGTGGGGGCGGTACGTCTGATCGTCGCTCTCTGGTCCCTCGCTCTCTTAGCGGTTCCGCAGTTGGCGCATGCCCTCGTCCATTGGCTTGGCCTCTTGGCCTGGTCGTTGCTGCGCTACCTGCATTGGCTTCAGCGGCTATGACGTTCCTATAAAGGCGATCGACCGCCCCACGAACCTGTAGTGGCACGATGATTCAATTCGCTCGCTTCAACGTACGAAGCTGGTATTACCGCGAGGTACAACCCCATGCCAACGCCAATCCAACGTCTTGTGGTTCTCATGCTGGAGAATCGCTCCTTCGACCATATGCTGGGCTTCCTCAAGCAAACCAACCCCGCCATCAACGGCCTCACCGGCACGGAGTGGAACTACCCCGCTATCGCCGGCGCACAGCATGTCGTTGTCAGCAACGATGCCGGCGATGTCCAGGATCTCGACCCGGACCCCAACCACGAGTTCGCCCACGTCACCAACCAGGTATCCTCCACCGGCGATCCGGTCGGCAATCCTGACATGAAAGGGTTCGTCCGCGATTACTTCACCAATTGCAAGAATGCAGCCCATGCCGCCTGCATCATGAAGTGCTTCACGCCCGCGACCCTTCCCATCCTATCGACGCTCGCCACCGAGTATGCTGTCTGCGATCGCTGGTTCTCTTCCGTGCCCGGTTCCACCATCCCCAACCGGCTGTTCGTCCACGGCGCGAGCTCCGCCGGTTCCCTCACCCAGGACGTCCTCATTGCACCGTTCACCCTCCACACCATCTTCGAGAGCTTCGACGCGACAACTCCCTCCGACTTCGCCATCTATACCGCAGGCTCCTCGGTCCTCCTGGCCAATCATTACTTGGTTAAGAATCTGGCCAAGTTCCATGACTACGCGCAGTTCGTCTTCGATGCCACGCCTTGGAGGCGGTTAGGGAGACAGGCGGGAGGTCCACTCGCCAGGCACCATCAATGCCCGCCACTGCCATGGCTTTCTGATGCCCCAATGTCACCGTCACCTTTTCCGCGGGCGAAGCCCAGCCCCAGACCGGAAGCTTAGAGCCTTGTTGAAGAACCATGTGGTCTCCAAATATCGCAGGCATGGTTACATTAGCCACCGCTTGCGAACTGACGTCGATCAGAGCAACGCAGAAAATAACTAACGAAAGGCGGTCTCTGGTGGATAGGCTCATGGAGAAGGGTGATGGAATGGGCAAGTGAGTAATCGAGCGGATGCTCAAAAGGCAGTTCTGGTGATCAGAACCACCTTGGAAGCGCTAAATCGACGAGGAAGGAAGCCTTTATTGCGCGATGTTATATACTTATAATAAGACACTTACATTTAATCAAATAATTGAACTCTACGTCTTTGATTTCAATTGTCAATGAATTACAATCACGCCTATGCTATCGTCCTAATGGCTCGCGTAAGTTACTGTTCCACGATAATTTCAGGCCTCTCGCGTTTCCTTTAGCCGCCTCCTGTTATAAACATATAAGATGTTGACGCTTAGTAACATTTGATAATTTAACGCTGATGCAAATATTTGTTGAATACTTAAGTCAGTCGAATCGGTCTCGGCTACGACGTCTGATCTTAATACTGGGATTCGTATTGGCGTTCACGGTGGTTACGCCTTCCGTTGCTCAGCCGACTACAGCGTTTAACGTCCGCGATTTAGGCGCGCGCGGGGACGGGGCGACGGACGATAGTGCCGCCATCGCCGCCGCCATCGCCAAGGCGATGGCGGCAGGCCCCGGGGAAGAGCTATTTTTCCCCGCCGGGACTTACAAAATCACCCATTCCATCGATATCTTCGGCGCCAAGGGGCTCACCCTTCAGGGCGAGGCCACGACACGCGTGGTCATGAACAACGCGGCGGACGCCATGCTCGAAATTCGCAACTGTCAGGACCTGACGGTTCGTCAGATGAGTTTTGACCGGTGGCCGCTACCCCTGACTCAAGGCACCATCGATGCGGTCGATGTCGCCGGAAAAACTTGCGACGTGACGTTGGATCCTGGATATGACGGATTCGACGCGCCCCAGTTCGCCCACGGGGGAACGTTCAGTCCTTTTGTCTATCCGGAGAGTGGTACCTATCAGCTCGATCGGTATCCCTCGCCGTTTGTTTCCGCGACCTCGCTGGGTGACTCCCACTGGAAAATCTTTTTCAAGGATCCGCCGCCGCAAGACCAGTGGCTGGGAAAAAAGTTCGTTTTCTGGGTCGGAGGTCACGGCCATTGCATCGAAGCCAGCGGTCTAAAGAATGCCCTCTTCGAGGACATTCACTACTGCGGCGGAGGAAGCGCCGGGCTCTATCTCAGCGACTTGTCGGGGACCATCGCCTTCCACCATTTTGTCATCGGTGTGCCCTTGGGTTCCGGGCGCTTGTTTGCCGAATGCGGCGGCGGACAGATCAGCCACATTCGCGGCAAACTTCTTTTCGAAGATTGTGACTTTTCCAGGATCGACGACGACGGGCTGGATATCCTTGGAAACTGGACCCGCGTGGTCAGCCAAGTTGATCCGCACACCCTTCAACTGCAATCCTCCGCCGGGATTCAAACCGGCGACCATATCCAACTCTGGGACTGGGACACTAAGGCCAGCCGCTCCGAAGCCATCGTACAGCGAGTCAGCACCAACCAAGACCGGACGATTAACGTCACGCTGGATCGCAACGTCAAGACCGAGCGCGTCGGGGCCGGAGACGGAAAGCCCTTTGGCAGTGTCGCTGCCGTCGATGGAATCGACCGGGTGGTCGATCTCGACGATATGAGCGAGCAGACGGTAATCCGAAACTGCAATTTCCAGGTCTTTCGCGCCAAATGTCTCAACCTGAAAGCCAACAACTGCCTGGTCGAAGGCTGCCATTTTTACGGCAGCTACCAGCCTGCCATCTCGGCAGCCCCGGAGTGGTATTTCGAGGAAGGCCCAACCGTCCGGCACTTGGTCATTCGCGATAATACGTTCCAGACCTGCAACCACAGCAATATCGAAATTGGGGCCACAGGTTCCCCCAACCCGGCGCCGTCACGCGATACGATTGATGTCCTCATCGAGGGCAATCGCTTCGAGAATTACGGAGCGCTTCCAAGCGTTTTCGCCAAGTATTATCCGATTGGCGATGCCATCCGCGTACAGAACGCGAAAGACGTCGTCATCCGCCATAATGACTTTGGGCAAGCCGCTTCCACCGTTCCTGCCGGCTTTCCGAAGCTCATCGTCAAGGACTCCGACCATGTTGTCATTCAGGACAACGCCAATCTCTCTAAATCTCAAATCCAGGAAGACAACGTTTCCCCTTAGCTTCCCTCGGTGCGGAAGGGTTCGCTTCGCTCGAAGCTTCAGGCATGTCGAAACACGCGGCTTCGGGCATCGGTCGAAAACCCTACTCCGGTCTGCTCGGTGAGAATAAGCGCGTTAGCTCGCCTCTTCTCCAGCTTAGCTCGGCAAAGATCTTTCATCTCGGCTTGGTATTGGTGAGGCGGACATTTTAATTTCTTTTGAAAGTGCCGGTTAAAGTTGGACAAATTACGAAAGCCGGAAGCAAAGGCCGTCTCGGCAATGGTCGCATCGGTTTCGACCAGCAACCGGCAACTTTCATTAAGGCGCAGCGAAATCAGATAATCCTGCAGTCGCAACCCGAATGCTTTTCTAAAGGCACGACTGAAAGAAGCGGGATGAATGGACGCCAATTCCGAGAGTTCGGCCAAGCTAAGTTCTTCACGGAATCGTTGATGAATCGCATCAACTGCCCTCCCCAATCGTTGGGCATTTTTGGCTAAAAATTCGTGCCCTGACTCGCAAATGTAGGTGCCCCCTTTCATGGACATCTCATCGAGCAAACCCACCAGATGGGAAATCCCTGCGGCGCCTCCCGTATCGCAGGCTCTTTTGAAGCTCTCCGCCAGCTTCTTGCTGCTCTTCGCATAAAAGACAATTCCGCGGGAGGACGCGACCAGGAGTCGTCGCACGGCCGCCATCTCCCTGATTTCAAAAAAATGAGGTCCCAGACAATCGGGAAGAAATTGGATGTACTGGGACTTGGCCCAAGTCGAACATTTTTTCTTTTGCGGATAATTTTGAAACAGATGCGGCAGGTTGGAGCCAAAAATAAATAAGTCTCCCCGGTTCGAAGGAGCCCGACTTCGTCCCCACTAGAAATCGGCCACTGCTCCGGACGATGTACATGATCTCGATTTCTGGGTGCGCGTGGTAGGGACAGTCAAAATAACTCCCCACGTAGGAGAGACGGGCAAAAGTCTGCCCCGGTGGCCTCGCGATGTGCTCAATAATGGGGCGCACAAAATAAAGTTAGCTATTCGCTCCTAAGTCACAAGATATAATGCAAAGATAGTATCAGCTTTAATCAACGAATCAGGAGACGGAAATCACCGCCATTGCAAGACTCGCTTCATGAGCAAACCTCATCAAGGTTGCTTAGGCCCGGTACCGGATGCAGGAGCTCGAATCTTTTGACAGCTGACGATAGCCGAGAACCACGAGATTTTCCCATGATTCCTGTCATCGCGCCCCGTGAGACTACTCGGGCACTCTCATCAAAATTTAACCATCTTTATATTTTTGTCGTGTCGCTGACCGCCGCGCTTGGAGGGTTGATGTTCGGCTACGATTGGGTGGTGATCGGGGAGCGGAAATTTTCTACGAGAAATATTTCCATCTCTCCAGCCCGGCGGAAATCGGATGGGCCATGAGCAGCGCCCTCATTGGTGCTTTGTTCGGTGCGTTGGTCGCGGGCACGTTGAGCGATAAATTCGGACGCAAGCCTCTCCTCGATTGCTTCGGGCCTTCTTTTCGTGGTGACCTCTCTCGGCACTGCGTTGGCGCCCAGCTTTTTCCTCTTTGTCGTGAACCGCCTTTTGGGCGGCGCGGCTATTGGCATGGCCTCCAATTTGTCGCCGCTTTATATCGCAGAAGTTGCCCCTGCCCACCTGCGTGGGCGGTTGGTTTCGGTCAATCAACTCACGATTGCACTGGGAGTCGTGCTGGCACAGGTCGTCAACTGGATCATTGCGCGGCCCACTCCCGCCGGGCTCGCGGTTACTCAACTCCCGCTGGACTCGTGGAATGTGCAGTCCGCCTGGCGGTGGATGTTTGGGGTGACGATGGTCCCGGCAGTCGTGTTTTTTATCACCATGTTTTTCGTGCCGGAAAGCCCGCGATGGCTCGCCAAAAAGGGAAGATTCAGCCAGTCGCTACAAGTGTTGACCAGGATCGGCGGGGCAGCCTACGCCACCCGACTCCTCGAGGAAATCAAGCTCACGCTGGTCGCGGAAGACGACAAGGTGCACTTGGACGAACTCCTGACGCCGAAGATGATCAAAATTATTTCCCTCGGTGTCGTCCTTGCGGTGTTCCAGCAATGGTGCGGCATCAATGTGATTTTTCAATATGGATCCCGCATTTTCGCGGAAGCTGGATTCGCCGTCTCCGGCATTCTCTTCAGCATCGTCATCACCGGTGTCGTGGGCGTGCTGATGACGTTCGTGGCCATTGCCACAGTGGACCGCTGGGGACGCCGCGTCCTGATGTTAAGCGGTGCAGCAGGATTGGCCCTGATCTATTTCGTCACCGGCTGGGTCTATGCCGCCCATATCACAGGCGTCCTGCCGGTTATCCTCGTGGTTGCGGCGATTGCCTGCTATTGCTACTCACTCGCTCCGATCACCTGGGTCATACTTTCCGAGATTTTTCCTAATCGGATCCGCGGCGCGGCCATGTCGATCTCGGTGGTCGCCCTGTGGCTGGGGAACTTCGTCCTCTCCCAGACGTTTCCCGTCATGTTTGTGCAGTTTGGGTTGGCGCATTGTTTCTGGATTTATGCCGCCATCTGCCTGGCCGGCTTCCTTTTCCTCTACTTCAAGCTTCCGGAAACCAAGGGCAAAACCCTGGAGCAAATTGAACATAAGCTCGTCGATTACGGGCGACCTTGCCCCCTCCAATGACCACCTCTCTCACCGCCCCTTCCCGACCCGCCGTCAGGCCCAAATTTCATTCCGGCCCCCCAGTGGATCAACCTTCCTCCCTACCCTCGAAGGGCGTGACGACCGAACTTCTTTCCGAGCTGGTGCCTCCTCTTCCTTCACCGAAGCCGACGCGAATCGTGATCATCGGTTGCGGCGTAAAAATCCATTTCCCGTGGGATCGCGCCTGCCAGGCCTTTCATGACGCGGTTTGTGAGATGCAAACCGTGTTCAACCCCCAACATTACACGCTGGTTGCGCCCTCGGTGCCGATGGAGGATCCCGATGAGGTTATCCGATTTTTGGACGGACAACTTTCCGAGGGAGTTGATGGCTTGGTGCTGTTTCATGCCACCTACACGGCGGGTGAAATAGGGTCCCACCTCGGCCGATGGCTCAACGATCACCAAGTACCCTTGTTGAGCTGGTCGATTCCCGAGCCAATCACCACCAGTGGACGGTTGGAGAGCAACAGCCTGTGTTGTCAAAATTTCCTTCTCAACATGCTCCACCGAATGGGGATCAAGTATGTCTGGTTGAATTCTCCTGCCGGCCCGGAGGCGCATCCCATCCTCTCCCGGTTTGGCCGCACAGTCCGCGCGCGCGCGCGCTTTTTGCACGCACGCGTCCTCCACATTGGCGGCTCGCGAGTGACGGCTTTTTACGACGGCGAAGTGGATGAACTTGCGGTGATGCGCCGCTTTGGCCTCCGCTTCGACCGCATCGATCTGCAGGCGGCCTTCGATCATGCCAGGAAATTCCAGGACACCGATCTGGCGCGATTGCGAGATGCGATTGTGAAGTCACCCCACTGCGCCCGCAACGACGTGCCGGACCAGCAGATTTTCCAGACGCTTCGCATCGGCTTGGCCGCCCTCGATCTTGCGGCGGACAAACAGTACAGCGGATGCATCGTCAAGAGCTGGCCGGAACTGATTGATCAATACGGATGCACCACGGACGGAAGCGTTTCAATGCTCAACGATTTTGGTCTATGCACTGCCGAGGAAGGGGAAATGAGCGGCGTACTTTCCTCGCTGGCCATGAACTTTCTGAGCGAAGGCGAATCAGTCTCCACGCTGATGGACCTTTCTCAACTCGATCTCGATCGAAACCGAATTGGCGTCTGGCATTGCGGAGCTTCTCCCACCCGGTGGCTCAAGACAGGTTCCACCTTCGAAGCGCGCAGGCATTCCATTTTGGAAAATGCCAACGAGGAAGAGGCCGTGGGACTGATGATGGAATTCCTCCTTGCCCTTGGGCCCGCGACAGTCTTGCGCTATCGGTCACCCGCCGTCGCCGAATCGCTGTCGTTTGAGGGGCATCTTCTAGACACCCCTCTGGTCTTCCGCGGCAATTACGGAGAGTTCCAGCCTCAACCCCCTTATTCCGCCGGCCAGATCATCAACACGATCATGAGCCGGGGACTGGATCATCATTGGAGTCTCGGATTCGGTCATTGGAAGCAGGACCTGGCCATGCTCCACCATTGGCTGGGAATCCAGGAAATAGCCATCGATGGCGAGGACGAACCGTGGGGGCTGAGTCGTCCATGAGCACCGCGTCCCAGGCTGAGGTCCTCGTGACCGGCTTGAACATCGTGGATGTTCTTTTACGGATGCCCGAAAAGGCCATGGCCGGCGAAAAGCATGAAGTGCGGGATATCCTTATCCAAGGCGGCGCCCCGGCGGGAAATGCCGCCAGCCTGCTGGCGTCGCTCGGCTGGCGCACCGCGTTCATTGCACGCATGGGCAATGACACCCTGAGCCTGATCGCCCGAAACGAACTGACATGTCACGGCGTGCTCGAAAATCATTTCATCGCCGACACCGACTCCCGCCCGGGGCTGGCCGTAGTGAAAATCGACACTCAGACGGGAGACCGGACGGTCTTCTACACCCTCAAAGGGTACCGCTCGCTAAAGGCCGCCGACATCCCCGTCGAGGACGTGAAGCAGGCGAAATTGATATTGATCGACGGATATGAGATCGACGCCGCCTTGGCGATGCTTCGCGCCGCCCACGGCACCGATTGTCGCTCGGTTCTCGATATTGAGACGGGAGATTCCCCCTTCTTGCGCCAGCTAATCGAACTGGGCACCGATATTATTCTTCCGTTGCAAGCGGCATTGCGCTTAAGCGGCGAATCCGACGTCGTGACCGCATTGAAAACCCTTAGCGGATGGACTCCGGGCCAGGTTCTCATTACCGATGGAGTGAACGGGAGTTGGGCTTTCACTCCAATGGGCATTTTGCATCAGCCCTCTTTTAGGGTGGATGTCGTTGATACGACCGGTTGTGGTGACGCCTATCATGCCGCCTACGCGTCCGCACTTCTGGAGGGGCTGCCCTTGGCTCCAAGGATGGAATTCGCCGCGTGGGTCGCCTCCCAAGTCGCCCTTAAACTAGGGGGTCGTTCCAATCTTCCCACCCGTGCCTCGATCCGACACGCCGACCTTTCCGCGCTTTCTCCAGAACTTAGGAATCATTTGCACAAAGATTTTCATGAAACGCCTTGAGCAGAAGCTGAAGAAACTTCAGGCCGATCCCCATTGCGGTGATTTTATCATCGCCGATGCCAAGGATGCCGACCTGTGTTGGGGAGTGCCCAGTCCAGGGGAAGTAGGAGAAGGAAAATCAAAACGTTTCCGGACTATGCCGGAATTTCATCAGCAAATTCGGGATATTGTCCGGCAGGATCTTGTCGATATCATGCTCGGTTCCGTCTCGACAATGAGCCGGCTGGCACATCGCGAGCGACTATTCGAAAAATCGAAGGTCACGCCGGCGATTCGCGCCAACGACACCAGCGATGTCTGGTGTCCACGTGGCGGAAAATATCGCGAGCATCCCTCCCTGGCCTTTTCGTCCTCCTATCTGGAGGAAGCCCAAGTCGGGAGCCTTGTCTCCAAACCGGCCAAGAGGCCAGCCGTCAACCTTGGCCTCTATTCCATTACTTTCAATAATAACCCCGCGATCGATCGGGAGGCTCTCTTGCGGTTCAAGGAATTTCGGGCGGCGGCGCGGCGTTGTGGCTTCCAATATTTCCTGGAGGTGTTCGCCCCCAATCTCAGCGACGCCGTCGCGCCGGAAGAAGTTCCCTCCTTCGTCAACGATCATATTTGCCGCACCCTTGCGGGCGTATCTCTCGACGATCGTCCTCTGTTTTTAAAAGTACCCTACTTTGGTCCGGAGGCGCTCGAGGAACTCGTTGCCTACGATCCTTCGATGATCATCGGGATCATGGGCGGAAGCAGCGGAACGACCTTGGACGCCTTTCAACTCCTGGCGGATGCGCAAAAGTACGGCGCCCGCGTGGCCCTGTTTGGCCGCAAGATTAAGGATGCCGAAGATCCTCTCGCGTTCATTGCCGGTATGCGGCGAATTGTCGAAGGCCAGGTCAAGCCGACCGAAGCAGTAAAGGTTTATCACGCCGAGTTAAAGCGCCAAAACCTGTCGCCGAGGCGGTCTCTCGCCCTTGATTCAAAGCCCACCTCAACCGTCGCCCATTACGGACGGTCACGTTGAAATCTGAAAAATGAAAACCACTCTTCATGCCTCCGTGCAGAGCTTTCTGGCAAAGCCGCTGCCACATTCCATCGGCGGCAAGTCTTACCTCACTTCCTCCCGAGCGGTTATCAATCCCTCGGACGGATCGATCCTGGCCGAAGTATCGATGGGGGGCCCGGAGGAAATCAATAAGGCGGTGGCGGTAGCGGAGACAGCCTTCACTCCGTGGTCGAGACTAAAGGCCAACGAACGGGCCGCTTGGCTGCACCGCTTTGCCGATGGCCTGGAAAGGCACGCCGCCGAGATCGCCCAGCTTGAATCGCTCGATGTCGGAAAAGCCATTGCGGCCGCCGCAGGATTTGATGTGCCCTTTGGAATTCAATGCCTTCGCTATTTTGCGGACCTATCCATGCAAGTGCCGTCCAGCGTGCCGCTGGCTCTGCGGAACATCGAAGCCCGCATTTGGCGCGTGCCTCATGGGGTCTGCGGCTTTATTTTCCCTTGGAATTTTCCCTTCACGCTCTTGTGCTGGGGAATCGCGCCTGCCTTGGCCGCGGGCAACACCGTGGTGGTGAAACCTTCCGAGGAAACGCCACTCTCCACGCTCTTCGCTGCACGCATCGCCGCAGAAGTCGGCCTGCCCCGTGGCGTCTTTAACGTCGTTATGGGCGACGGGATCAATGTGGGCGCCTCCCTAACCTCCCATCCCCGCATCAAGCGCATGTCCTTCACTGGATCGCCGGCGGTGGGGAAAAAAGTGGGCGAAGTCTGCGGCCGCAATCTCGTCCCGTGCAAACTCGAACTGGGGGGCAAGGGTGCGGCCATTGTCTTCGACGATGTGGACCTCGATTCCGCCGCAACCCAACTGGCCGGAGCCATTACGCTCAATACCGGGCAAGTCTGCTGCACTGCCACGCGCTGGATTATTCATGAAAACATCTACGACGGGTTCGTGAGCAAAGTGTCCGATGTTTTAAAACAGACAAAAATCGGCCCCGGCATGGATTCCACCACCCAGATGGGGCCGCTGGTCAGCGAGACTCAGCGCAAGCGCGTTCTCGGCTATCTCGAACGAGGCAAATCCACCGGCGCCCGGGCGGTGCTCGACGGACGCCAGATGTCTCCCGCCGGAGCAGAGAATGGTTTCTATATCGAACCAACTCTACTGGAGGGCCCTGACGACAATATATGCTGCACCGAGGAAATTTTCGGACCCTGCGCCTATCTCCTGAAATTCAAGAATGAGGAGGGCGCGGTCGCCCAAGTCAATCAGCTCAATTACGGCCTGGCCAACAGTGTCTGGAGCACAGATATCAAACGCGCCAATCGGGTCGCCGAGCAGATGGTCGCTGGAAACAGTTGGATCAACGCTCACAACGTCTTCGCTTACGGACTTCCGTATGGCGGCGTCAACTTGAGCGGCCTCGGCGGAGGCGTCAACAGCCCGGAGACCTTTCACGATTACCAACGTTCTCAAACCATCGCACGCCCATTAAACTAATGACCGCGACCGAGCCCTTTATCGACACGCTGTACCGCACGGGCCACCTTCGTGACCCGCACGCGGTACTGACACCGCTGACCGGAGGAATTTCGAGTGAAATTTATTTGGTGGAAGACGGCACGGAGAAATTCGTTGTGAAGCGAGCCCTGCCGCAACTCAACGTAAAAGACTCGTGGTTCGCCGACGTCAGCCGCAACCGCTATGAGGCACTTTACCTTCAATGCATCGGTCGCCTTCTGCCAGGCGTCGTACCCCATGTGCGTTTCGTCGATGCCAGCGCCGGCTGTTTCGGAATGGAATATCTCGGCGGCAAATTTTCGAATTGGAAACAGCGCTTGCTGGCTGGCACCGCCCGGTTGGAATATGCGGAGCGGGCGGGAATAATCATGGGCGAAATCCACTTTCGCACCCGCAACAATGAGGAGCTCCGCGAGCAATTCGATACCACGGAAAATTTCAGGCAGCTTCGCATCGAGCCCTACTTGATAACCACCGGCGCTCGACACCCGGAATTGCGCGAATTTTTCACTGCTGAGGCGGAACGACTTCTGGTCACCCGGGAAGCCCTCGTCCATGGAGACTTCAGCCCAAAAAATATCCTCGTGCGAGGGGACCGTATGGTTCTGTTAGATGGAGAAGCGGCATGGTATGGCGACCCCATTTTTGATGTCGCCTTCCTGTTAAACCATCTGTTCATGAAATGCCTGGTGCGTGCGCCACATGATTCCGAAACATCCCTGATGATTAATGGATTTTGGCGGCACTATCTGGCGGCAAGCGGAAAAAGGGAAGCTGTCATTGAACCGCGCCTTGTCCAGTTGCTGCCCCTGCTGATGCTGGCGCGGGTGGATGGAAAGGCCCCCTTGGAATATCTGGACGACACTCGACAGGAATTCGTGCGGAGATTTGTGTACAAACAACTTCAGCATGGCGGATCAAAGCTCGCACCCTTTGTGCACGCCTGGCTGGCTGGTCTTCGCAAAATAGAAGCCGCGACGGTAAAGCATGAAAATTGAGTCCATTACGGCGGCACAAATTTACGACTCGCGCGGGATCCCGACTGTTGAGGTCGAATTAACATTATCCAACGGCGTTCGTGGCCGAGGCATCGCCCCTTCCGGCGCTTCCACCGGTCAATTTGAAGCGTTGGAATTGCGCGACGGCGATTTCAACCGTTTCCGTGGCAAATCAGTTTTCAAGGCGATCGCCCATATTCATGACGAAATCGCCCCCGCGTTGATCGGCGCAGATGTCTTTCAACAAGCCGCGCTGGATCGCAAGCTCATCGAACTCGACGGAACCGCGAACAAAAGCCGGCTGGGGGCGAACGCGATCTTGCCGGTATCCATGGCTGTCGCCAACGCCGCCAGTACCTGCCGCCAGCAACCCTTGTACGCCTATCTTGGCCAGGGAAGCGGCACGCTTTTGCCCCTTCCCGAAATTCAAATCATCGGCGGGGGTGCCCATGCCAATTGGCGTACTGATGTGCAGGATTACCTGCTCATTGCCACTGGAGCGCAGAATTTCCAGGAAGTCATGGAGATCACGCATAATGTTTACCACGCAGCGGGAGACATTTTCCGACGGCGAAACACATATTTCGGCGTGGCGGACGAAGGCGGCTTTTGGCCGGAATTCAAAAAAAACGAAGACGCACTCGAGCTTTTAGTTGAAGCGATCGAACAGGCCGGTTATCAACCGGGCAAGGAAGCCAGCATTGCGCTCGATCTTGCTGCGAGCGATCTTTATGACGAAAAATCCGCACGCTATCGCTTTCGTTTGGATCAGCGGGAATTCGACTCCGATGAGTTTATCGGGTTGATGTCGGATTGGTGCCGTCGCTTTCCCATTATTTCACTGGAAGATCCTTTAGCCGATACGGATTGGGATGGCTGGCGAACAATTACGAACGATTTGGGCCGCAACGTCCAACTGGTAGGTGATGATCTTTTCACCACGAATACAGCACGCATTCGCACGGGAATCGAAAAGAAAGTCTCCAACGCGGTCCTGATCAAACTCAATCAAATCGGCACAGTGACCGAAACCCTGGAAGCGATCCGCATGACCCAGGAAGCAGGCTGGCAACCCATCGTTTCCGCGCGGTCTGGGGAGACGGAGGATGCCTTCATCTCCCATCTCGCCGTTGCCACCAATGCCGGCCAGCTCAAAGTTGGCTCCTTTTCGCGCAGCGAACGAATGGTTAAGTGGAACGAGGTCCTTCGCATCGAACGTGACCTGGGCGCCCGTGCACGTTTTCTGGGGTTTCAAAATAAATGCAAACCCGAAATTCTTTAATCTTTTTCTCCATTTTTATTATATGAATAGTTCCACACGCCGCCTTGTCCTTTTGACTCTCAGCCTGCTTGCTGTTCCATCCCTCCTCTCGGCCGACACGCCCTCTACCTTCCGACCTCCGGCAGTTCCGCTCGTTGCCAACGATCCTTATTTAAGTATTTGGTCAGAAGCCGATCGTCTCACGGATGACGTCACCAGACACTGGACCGGCCATCCGAATCCGCTGGTGAGCCTGATCCGTATTGATGGGTCGGCGTACCGCCTGATGGGCAATGACCCCAAGAATGTACCCGCCCTGCCGCAAACGGGGCTGACCGTCCTGCCGACCCGGAGCATCTATGAATTCGCTGACGGGCACGTTCACGTGACGCTGACCTTCATGACGCCGGTCTTGCCGGATAATATCGACGTCTTGACCCGACCCGCCACCTATCTGACTTGGGACGTGAAATCGGTGGACGGCCAAGCCCACACGATTTCGATCTATGACAGCACGAGTTCTGCCCTGGCGGTGAACGTTCCCGAGAATGCGGTAACTTGGCAGCGGGAGACAGCGGGCTCCCTGACCGCGCTCAAAACCGGCGCGGAACTACAGACCCTCTTCGATCCCCGCGGCGACGATACGCGAATCAACTGGGGCTACGCCTACGCGGCCGCTCCGACCGGCCAATCCCAGGCATGTATCGGAGGCAACGAGACGCTGCTGCAGGGTTTTACTTCCAACGGCACGCTTCCGGCCGCGGACGAAGCCCCTCCCCGAGCGGCGAAGGACAACGAGCCGGTCATGGCTTTCGTTTTCGATCTGGGAACCGTGGGCAACGCCCCGGTTTCCCGGCATGTCATCGTGGCCTATGACGAACTTTACGAGGTCAAATTTTCCGGCGAAAAGCTCCTTCCCTTTTGGAAGCGTGATGGCGCCACCATGCCTCAACTTTTGCAAAAAGTGGAAGCAGATTATCCCGCGCTCATGAAAAAGTGTCAGGCCTTCGATCAAAATTTGATGGCTGACATGACGAAGGTGGGCGGAGCCCATTATGCCCAAATTTGTGCCCTCGCCTACCGCCAGTGCCTCGCCGCCACGGGAATTGCCGCCGACTCCAACAAGCAACCCATGCTCTTCACCAAGGAAAACACCAGCAACGGCGACATTGCCACCGTTGATGTGATTTTCCCCATGGATCCCCTCTTCATTTTTCTTAGCCCCACGCTGGCGAAGGCCTCCGTCGCCCCCGTGCTCGTTTATGCCAATTCGGATCGTTGGAAATTCCCCAACGCTCCTCACGATCTTGGATCTTACCCCGTCGCCTCTGCCACCGGTGATCCCGGTGAGGCCATGCCCGTGGAGGAAAGCGGCAACATGCTTATGCTCTGCGACGCGATATCTCAAGATGACGGAAATACCACGTTCGTCACTCCGTACTGGGAGAAATTAAGCCAATGGGCCCACTATCTCGAACAGTACGGCACCGATCCCGAAGACCAGCTTTGCACCGACGATTTCATGGGTCATCTGGCCCATAATTCCAACTTGTCGATCAAGGCCATCCTGGGCCTCGCGGCTTACGGCGATCTTTGCCGAATGAAGGGGGACAGCGCCAATGCCGACAAATATACCGCCATGGCGAAGGCGGACGCCGACCACTGGATGAAGGCTGCCGATGACGGCGACCATTATCGACTCGCATTCGACAAGCCGAACACCTGGAGCCAAAAGTACAATCTGGTTTGGGACAAGGTCTTAAGCCTCCATATTTTTCCACCGGAAGTGGCCGCCAAGGAAATCGCCTATTACAAGACCCAGATGGGGCCCTATGGCATTCCCTTGGATTCACGCACGAAAATCGGCGATGTGGATCATGTCTTCTTCACCGCCACCCTGGCCGACAATAACGATGATTTTAATTTCTTCATCGACCCTTTTTATCACTACCTCGACACGACTTCCGCCCGCTTTCCCCTGGTGGATACCTATCAGACAACGGACATTCACAGCCTGGGCATGCACGCCCGTCCCGTCGTGGGCGGCGTCTTCATCAAGATGCTCACGGACAAGCCCATTTGGCAAAAATGGGCCGCGGCGGGAAATCTTCCGGCAGGCCCTTGGGCACCCCTGCCTCCGCTGCCCACGCTCACCCCCGTCCTGCCGGTTCCTCCTCAGCGGTCGTTTACCTGGAATTATACAACGACAAAACCCGCCGCTGACTGGAACAGCGAAAGTTTCGACGATTCAGCATGGCTGAAAGGCCCCTACGACGCCTGGATTCCTCCGCGTCCACCCAAGAGCGATCCCAAGACCCTGCCCAAAATCCCCGAAGTGTGGATGCGAACCCAGGTGACTTTGCCGGACGAACTTCCTCCCAACTTGAAATGGGTCGTGAACGGCAACTGCGATGGCGAAATCTATGTCAATGGCCAGCGGGCCGGAACCATCTCCCGTCACGGCGATCCTGAACCGTCGGCCATTTATCCGGAAGGCCTCGCTCTCCTGAAACCCGGTGGCACGGTTGTCATCGCCGCCCATGTCAAAAGCGGACTTCAGGCCGCCGTCAATATCACGCTGGACGATGTCCCCGAGACTGAAAGTTCTAACTAGCTCTCTCGGGTCCGACACAGCGATTCGTATGCGGATGTTCGCCTTGATCGTCCCTACCGATCCCACCTCATGAAATATCTCTTCTTGTTTTGCGCTTTTGCGCTGGAAAGCGGCGGATTTTTAACCCCGATCCGTGCCGACTTCATGCCGATTCCGCCAGCTCCACCCAAAGTGGCCGACGTTATCGTGCCTGCGGGACGCGACATCAACTCCCCTTCCGGGCTGCCTGTTCGAATGCTTTTCGATCTTTGGATGCGCGACCCGATGATCATGCGCGGACCGGATGGCATTTTCTATTTTACCGGCACGACCAACGCGCCGGGGGCCAAGGTTGACGCCTGGACTTATAACGACGGAATTTATCTCTGGAAATCAACCGACCTGGTGCACTGGGAATCCTTGGGACTGGTCTGGAGCCTCGATAAAGACGCAACCTGGGCCAAAGAATGGAAACAGATTCCCGGTGATCCCAACTGGCGCCGCGCCGTGTGGGCCCCGGGAATCCACTACATGAAGGGAACCTACTGGATTCCCTACTCCATGAATTATTATGAAACGGGGCTGCTCAAGAGCACCTCGGGGAAGCCCGAGGGCCCCTACGTCGATGTTAAGCCCGGGAGCCCCATGACGCCTGACATCGATGCGACTATTTTTCAAGATGACGACGGGAAAGTTTACTATCTCTGGGCCGCACACCGAATCGCCTTGATGAAGCCTGACATGAGCGATTTGGCCGAAGCCCCGAGAGAACTGCAATTTCCCACCAATAAATGGGGCGAAGGAAGCCATCTCTATAAAATCAACGGCAAATATCTCTTCACCAACGCCGGTGTTCCGAAGAATGACAACCGCACTCTCCCGAACAGCTACGACGTCAACGCTGCCGTTGCTGACTCGATTTACGGCCCCTATTCCCCGTTGGTCCGCGCCATTCCTTTCGCTGGCCATGATTCGCTTTTCCAAGATGCCGATGGCAATTGGTGGTCCACCTTCTTTGGCACGGACTCTTTCGCGCCTTGGGGTTGTAAGCCGGGCATTCTCCCCGTCACCATCGACAAAGACGATAATTTGAAGCCCAAGATTTTGGTGCCTCCGGCAATTTGGTCGTTTACCACGAAGAATCCTGCAGGTGCGGATTGGCTAAAAAGCAGCTTTAACGACGATTCCTGGATGAAAGGACAATCTGGCTTCGGCGACCCCGCCATCATGAAGTCGGGAGATCTCACAGTCGTGAACACCTCGCTGCCGGGCATCACGAACATCTGGATGCGCACGAAATTCGAAGCACCTGCGACGCCTTTAAACCATCCGGCTTTTTATCTGCGCAACAGCGGTCCCATAAAAATCTACCTCAACGGCGACTTGGCAGCGGATATTAGCTCGGCCTCCGAGACCTATCGGAGCGTTCCGCTCGACAAGCCTAATCTACTTCAAATCGGAACGAATCTGCTGGCCGTTGAAGGACAAAACACCCAGAAGCTGGCATATTTCGATCTCGGCTTCGTTGATCTGAACTCACCTTGAGTCATCGGGATAACTCTATCAATAACGGCTCAAGAGAAGGGACCACCATACTTTTGCGATAGGGACAATTTTTGACCACTCAAAAGCCTGTGAGATGGAGATCGCAATGCCACGTCAATGTTTCGCCTTTGTTTGTTGGCTATTTTTGATTTGCTTGGGAATTGGAACGCAGGCGTGTATTGGACGAGACCACGATAACCTACGCAGAATTTTGTTACTCCTCCCATTTCTTCGGCTCCTCAAACGTGGGGACATTGGGTTAATGCTCTGGGATTCTATTGTGATATAGCTGTCCTCGCATTTCCAGAACCTACACTGGACAACAATCATATGAGTGATTTTAGTCCGGTTATCACTTCAAACGATCCTCGGTATAAACCTAACGATGTGGGAACGACAGGAGGCGCCCTTTTGACTCCAGGAACAACAGACAAACCCAAACGAGCAAACGAAGCCATGAAAAACGAATTGCGCGCCGTTGCCCTGCACCGTGATGTTGGAGAGGTGATCGAGGAAAAAACGATCCGCTTTAGTCCCGCATCGTTATTGGGATGAAGCAATGGTTCGCGCAGGCACTCCTGATCCAAGGCGCGAAGCAGGTCGTGGTGGAGGACAATTTGTTCGCCGGTAACTTCGGCGTCGCCATCTTCCCGCAGAGCGCGCAGTACTGGGAGGAAGGCCGTTGGCCCGACAACATCCTCATCCGCAATAACAGCAGCCACGAGGACGGAAGCTGGGGCCAGCCCGCGATCCAGGTTTTTCCCGGCCTCAGCTCGCCTTCCTCGCAGGCGTTGATCCAAAACGTCATCATCGACGGCAACATGATCTATAGCCCGGGGTCCGACGGCATCCGGGTGAATGATATCACCCTCTGACACCCGATGCTGTCCCTCGGAACCCCAGAATTCTGGACCTATCCTTACATTTAGCTGGCTGCATTCGGTCAACGGCAATTTAGCCCTCTAAAATTGCGGAAATCCTCCACTGCACAAGTATTTGACAATAGCAGTGATCCTGTAGATACTATGTATGGCCATTTTTAACTATGAATCTCTTTCCTGCTGAAAGTTCGAATGCCGACTTCGGCCCTGCGCAAATGAAACCACGCCGACGCTATCCGCTTGGTTTCAGCCTCGTGGAAGTGGTTATGGCCCTATCGATTGTGGCAGGTTGCTGCATCGTAATGGTGGGGCTTCTTGGCGTGGGGTTGACAACCTTCAACACCTCTCAAGAACTCACGATCAGCGGAAAAATTGATGAACAGATCGTAAGCGACATCGAGCAGGCGGGGTGGAGTGGCGTCCTGCAACAATATTTTGGCATTCCCAACGCGACTGCCAGCACGACATGGGTGGGAACCAGCGCCACGCCGCAAACTTCGCTGTACGACGAATATGGCAATCTGCTGACGGGAACCTCCAGCACAGCGAGCCCCATTTACCAGGCCACGGTGACCCCGTTGACCACGGCCGGCGGACCGGCTTCCCCGGAAAATGGCAACGCCGGCTCGCCTTCGCTGATCCAGTTTCAAATTCAAATTAGCCGAGTGGGCGTGCCCAACCCCGCCACTGCGCCGGGAACCACGACCTACACCGCGTTCGTCGCGCATGATTAAGCGCTTTCGATGACACAACGCCGCTCAAAAAGGGAAGGATTCAGCCTCGTCGAAATCCTGGTGGCCACGGCCATCCTTGGCCTTATCTGCCTTCTGGTGGCCAGCCAGATCGACATGACCCAGCGGATTTACAAGCGCACGACGAACAAAATCGAACAGTATCGCGATGCGCGGTTGGGTTTCGAGGCGATGTCCCGGAACCTCAGCCAGGCAACGCTGAATTCGTACATCGACTTGGTTGATAACAATCTTAACCCACCCACATCGTCCGCTTACAACGGCACCCCTTATCAATACACCCGCCAGTCGGAATTACGTTTCATCAGCGGCCCGGGCGCCACGCTCGTTACCGGCTCGGCCACCCACCCCACCCATGCTGTTTTTTTCTGCGCCCCCCTCGGAAACGCACGGGGCCTGAGTCCCTATAACACCACGCTGACCAGCGACCAGGGAATGGAACAGCTCCTGAATGTCTGCGGCTACTATATCGAATTCAACTCCGACGCCAACCTGGGCGATTCGCCCAGCTTTTTCCCGACCTCCACCGCCGCTCGCTGGCGCTTTCGGCTGATGGAGATGATCGAACCTTCGGAAATGGTGGACATCTACAAGTACACCAGCGCGCCCCCCTACACCGCCACCACCTGGTTCACCGACGGCCTGCCGACGGCCGCCAGCAATCCGGGCTACACCCATGTCCTGGCGGACAACATTGTGGCGCTGATCATCCTCCCCCGGCTCTCGCCGGAGCAGGAAACGCAATACGGCGGTAACGCGGGATCGCTGGTCCCCAGCCAATACACCTACGATTCGAGCAAGGCGACTTCGCTCGGTCTCACGCCGGGCGGCCAGACGACCCTGAATCAACTACCCCCTGTCCTCCAAGTCACCATGGTCGCTATCGACGAATCCTCCGCCCTGCTCTTGCAAAACCAGTATGGCGTGGGCACCGCTCCCCCGCTCACCACGGGGCTCTTCACCACTATCAGCACGCTTAACGACTACAACAACGATCTTTCCCAGTTGGAGGCGAATCTGCAGCAAAGCGTCGTGGGCGGCCGGTCCCCGGCCATCCATCTCAACGTCCCCGTTTCCTACCGTGTCTTTACCTCAAACATTCGTATCACAGGAGCCCGATGGAGCACCGATCCCAACAATTGAACCCCCACGGGAAAGACCGTCCCACCGCCCGCCTGCCCTACCGCGCAAACCGCCGCGGGGTGGCCCTCCTGATCGTGCTGTCCAGCCTCGCGCTGATCGCCCTCTTGGTGATCGCCCTGCTGCTCTCCATCAACTCCGAGCTGGCCACCTCCAGCTCCTCCGCCGCTAATTCGCAGACCAGCTCCCTGGCGGCCGACGCCACGCAACTGGTGATGGCGCAGATTCGTGACGGAACCAGCGAGGGATCGACCAGCAATAGCGGCCGCCAGTATGCCTGGGCCTCGCAGCCGGGCATGATCCGCACCTACAACAACAACAGCGCGGATCCCACGCAAAATCCGGACAAGTGCTATAAGCTCTACTCCTCGGACCAGATGGTGGTCGATGGAAAAACGTACGAGAGCGACCTGCCCGCCAACGGGCCCACCGCCGACAGCACGGCGAACTGGTACAGCGCCCCCGGGATCTTCACCGACCTCAATGCGCCCGTGCAGGATTCCACTGGCGCGCTCAATTATCCCATCCTGGATCCGTCCGGCCTTTCGACCTATGCCGGTGCGCAGGCCCCCTACATTCTGGGATTCGCCGTCAATAACGCGCCCACCGGAACTTCCACCAGTAGCAAATTCCAGAACCCGATTCCCATGCCGGTGAAATGGCTCTATGTCCGCCAGAACGGCTTCGTGACCGCCGCCACGGCCGGTAGCGGCTCGAGCGTCACGGTGCAGCAGGATCCCAATTATACCGGCACGGCACCGAATCCGATCGTGGGACGAATGGCCTTCTGGACTGACGACGAAACCTGCAAGGTGAACATCAACACCGCAGGCGAAGGACTCTATTGGGACACTCCCCGCGCGACCGCCAACCTTACGAGCACAACGACCCCAACGAGTCCTCCTTCCTCGACGGCCAACGATATCGGCCAGAATAACGATGTGGAATCGTTTTACTCGTTCTTTCAACCCGCCACCCACGAACTGCAGCGTTATCCCGGGCATCCCGCCATGGTCGCCCTCAGCCCCATTCTTGGACCCGGCTTTGCCACCTCCATTTACAATAGCGCCCTGTACCCGGGGCCCTCTGGGCTTTTTCCGACTTTTCCCCCCACCCCGCGCCTGAGCAGCCTGGGCGGTTCGCAACTGGGCACGGTGCCTTATAACCCGGCCCCTGCGGTGATCAATTATGCGAATGCGGCCCGAAAAGCTCTCTATGCCTCGTTGGACGAGTTTTTCTTTTCCAACCTCATGAGTGGTTCCACCCGCGAGGCGACCGATTTCAGGTACTATACCAAGGCCCGCCCCACCACAGATGGCGCTACGGGAGCCTCCATCACCAAGGCGAGCTTGGAGGCAGCCAAGTTCTTCCTAACCGCCGACAGCCGGGCGCCGGAGGTCAACATGTTCAACCTGCCGCGCATCGCGTGCTGGCCCATTGACAGCAGCCTGACGCCCGGCGGCACCAGCGTCTATACCTCCGGCTACGACCGACTGATCGCCTTCTGCTCATCGCTCAAACAGGGCGGAACCACCCCCGAGCCCTACTACTTTCAGCGCAGCCGGGTCAATGACGGTTCGGAAACCAACTATGATTGGGATTCGATCGCGCGCAACCAGACGCTTTATTCCTACCTGCAGTATCTCACGTCGCTGTCGATTCCGGGATTCGGGGGACAATCATTCTCCACCAAATATTCCGGCACCGGAAGCGGCGGAGCGACCGACCTTAACCAGCTTCTGACCGAAACCTTCGACTATATCCGTTGCACCAATCCAAACGACGCCAGTCTTGCCATTGGCAACCAGTATATTGGCAATCATGCCAATTTCACGACGACGAGCACCCAGTGGATTAAGCCTATCTACAATTCATCCAACGGCACCATGGGCTTCGGCCGTACCTTCACCGTTCGGGAAGTTGGAATCCAACTCGTTTGCTGCGGCGATGCAAGTGTCACTCCGAACGCCGCTCATTTTCCCGCTCCCTACCTCACCGGCTCACCGTCGGTACAATCGGCTAATAACCCCAACAATTGGGACGGAAATGACCCGACCGACAACCTGATGCTCAATGGCGTACCCCTGACCGCCGGGCAGAAGAGATATCAAGCTGCCATTTTCTTTCGGGTCCAATGTGTGTCGCCGGGTAACGCCTATCCGGATGCGGATCTTTTTCTCCAATGTACCGGCATCAAAAGCTTCTCCTTTGCCGGAGCATCCGTCTCCAATCCATTCACGAATGTTGATTCGCTCAGCAATGTCGTGAAATTCTCCTCGTTCAGCGGCAATGGCGCAGGCTATGAGGGTCCCGGCCAAATTACGGACCCGCGAACGATGTTCAACGGTACCAACTGGTCCCCTGCGAATTGTTTCTACGACCCGACCCGTTACTATAATTCGCCGTCAACTCTCCCGACTCCGTCTTATTTTTTTATTAGTGTGCCCTTCACCGTTAGCAATGGCTCCGCGCCCCTCGCCTTTAGTGGCGGAAATTTTACCGTCAATCTCTACGAGGCGAGCGGACATTCCGCTCCCACCTCGGCGCCTTCGGCGACCTCCCTGATCCAGACCTTGAACCTCCATTTCCCTGCGGGGAACTTGCCCGCTCCTTCTTTGGATGTCGGCGCACCGGTCACCACCGCCGCAAGCCCTTCCACAAATGGCCCCCTGGATGATGCGGGGGTCGTACCCACCGGGGGAACCCAGAAGGTTTACCGTTATGCCGCGGATTGGGGCTTCAATCGCTTGCCAGGAGTGAATCAGGGACCCGTGAGTTCCTACGGCACAACCTGGCGTAATTCACTCTACAATCCCAACGATGTCTTGGTTTCCATTTCGGCAGCCAATGGCGACGTCCGCCTTATTGCGGGTTCTCGAACTCTCAATGATTCGAGTGGATCGATGTTCATACCGCGGTCCGATTCGCCGTGGAGCTACTCCAGTTCCGCTCCTTTTTCATGCTTTTTCCCCAATTTTCTAGGCGGCGGCGCCACCCCCGCCTCCGGCCCTGTGGTCGCAAACTCTGCCTATCAATGGACCAGTGGAAGGCTGATCAATTATACCGGAAGTTCGTCGCAAAGCACCTTTACCGCCGACGTTCCGACTGTCTTCACAGCGGCTAATACACCCATGACAACAGGCGATTGGGACAATATACCCGGTAACGAGGCGCCTCCCGGCTCCTTCATCAACAAACCCGACGAGGGCGATTCCACGATCAATAATGTCAATTATGTTCCCTATTTCGATACCGGGAGCGGCAATGCCACCAATTCCACAATCAACTCGGGCAATAATTTGCTGGCCAACTACGTCACGCCGAACCGGATAATTCCTTCTCCGGGAATGTTCGGCTCGCTGCCGACCGGCGTGGCGAGCGGCAAGCCGTGGCAAACCCTGCTCTTCCGACCGGACCGCACCCATCCGGAATCCGACTATGACATCAACGGCAACGCTAGCCATTGGCCGCCCGACCATCTCTATATGGATCTGTTCTGGATGCCGCAGGTGGAACCCTACGCCATCAGCGATTGCTTCTCGACCGCGGGCAAGATCAACATGAATTACCAGATTGTGCCCTTCACCTACATCACGAGGAACACGGCGCTTTATGCGCTCATCCATGGCGGTACGAACGGCACCACCAAAGCGGCTTCCGGCGAGAAGCTCTTCTTCGTTCCAAACACCAAAACCCTTGCCACAGTCGTTGCTTCGGGACAGGCAGTTCCCACCTTTTACAAGAGCACGGCGAACCTAAACCAATTTACCAACTTCTCGTTCCGCTCCGACATCAACTGCGGAGATATGACCTGGACCTCCACCGGGGTCGATCCGGTCGGAGAGGTGGGCGGCACATTCCGCCAGTTCAAGGCTCGATTCAATGCGGGCGATATCTTCCGGTCGCCCTCGGAAATCTGTGACATCTATCTGGTACCAAAGGGACTCAGCTGGACCAACGGCGGTGCGAACTGGGCGGCCGGCCCGGATGGGGAAACCTTCTGGGACCGCAAAGCGGGCAGCTACCAGGCCACGGGCGACAACGACCGCGAAAGGCCCTATACCGATCTATACGGGCGGCTGACCACAAAATCCAACACCTTCCTCGTCCACATGCGCGTGCAATCGTTGAAGCAGAATCGCAACGAGGCGATAACTCAATGGACAGAAGGCACCGACACGGTGACGGGCGAGTATCGCGGCTCTTCCCTCATCGAGCGCTATATCGACCCCGCGGATCCTAACCTGGTTGATTACGCCAGCGGCACCAATTCCGGTACCAGTGGACCGACCTTGAACGATCTCTATAAGTTCCGTATCGTCTATAACAAGAAGTTCGCCCCATGAGCCCACTTTTGCCCATCCCGGGCCACTCGGCCCGCCTGCGGCGCGCCTTCACCCTGATCGAGCTTCTCACGGTCATGGTCATTGCGAGCATCCTGCTGGTGGTGACTCTTCCAGCCTTTAGTTCGGTACTGTCTTCCGTCGCCCTGACCGCCGGATGTAACCAGGTCCTCGGCACCCTCACCCTGGCCCGGCAAGATGCCATCACCTACAATCATAACGTAGCGGTCTATTTCTTTAAGTACACATCGCCCGATAGTAACTCGGCCGCCACCTATTCCGGGGTTCAGGCGTGGCAGTTGAATCTCAGCAGTACCGGCACAGGGTCGCTGGTGGCCACTCAGCCCGTCACCCGGTTTTCAGCTTTGGGATCGCGCATCGTCCTGAACGATAATTTTTCGACAATCCTCAACCCGACCCTGAATGTCAACGGCTCCTCCACTTCGTCCACGCCTTCCGCGCCGGTCCCTCCGACTCTTCCCCCAGCGGTAGGCCCCGTTCCGACCTATATGGCAGTGGTTTTTCATCCCGACGGGTCAACCAGCCTTCCTCTTACCGCCACCTCAGATAGCGGAACCGCCGGCACCTTCTATTGGAGCGTGACCGCCTGCAACGCCTCCGATTATCGCAAAAGCCCCACCACCCTGCCCGCCGACTTCGCGACCGTCCAAATCGACGCGTCCGAGGGAACCTGCCGCCTGCTCCGGCCCTAGGCGTTTCGGTAAGCGGATTTAGAGCGTCTCTTCGTTCACGACCAACGGCGCCTCGCGTCTGAAATTTTACTGCTCCCAGGAATCGGTGCGGAAAGGTGACGCGGGGAGGCCGTCGGCGCTGTAGAGGTTGCATCCGGCAGGATTGCCCGCCCAGGCGTAGCGAACGGCCACGGGGGCAGGCACGCTGGGACTGGAAACGACGACCGTTTCCCCCTCAATGGCAGCGTCGGCCCAGACGAATTTCTGATCCGCGCCGGCGATGGCGAATTGCCGAAGCGGGCCGCCTTTGGCCACCAGTCCGCCGTTCAATTCCTTGAAGTGGAGCCGGATTTTGGCACCTTCCACGGCCATGCTCGTATAGATAGGACCGGAATAGGACTGCTGCTGGCCATAAACGTGATCCAGGGCGATAAGGGAAAGACGACGCCCCACCTCGCGCTTGTTGCGGGGGTGGATAGTTTCCTCGCCGATGTCGATGGCCACCGCCAATCCAGAATGAGGGACCGTCTGGCTGACTTTGAGCTGCGCCTCTCGCACTTCGGCCTGGGGGCTCCATTCCGGCTGGACGGGGGGCGTGCCGTAGTTGGCGAGCTGCTCAATGTAGAAGGGGAAATCATTTTCTCCCCAGCGCTGGCGCCAGTCCCGGATCAGCAGGGTGAGGAGATCGGCGTAGTGGGCGGAATTCGGTGCGTTGCTTTCACCTTGATACCAGATTGCTCCCCGGATGGCATAAGGAAGCAGGGGATTGATCATGGCGTTGAAAAGCCCGGCCGGGGTGTTTTGCAGCGTCGCTTCCGGATAGGCTGGCAGCCTCTGCAACGCCTCTGCGTCGAGTGGAGGAAAGGCCTGCTCCACATGGAATTTCCAATCGTTGTCGAGGGCCTTGGGATCGGGGACAGGAAGCCCCATCGCCGAGGTGACTTGATAAAAGCCGTCCCGGGGCGAGAGCGCGTATTGCCGAATGGCCATCACGTTTGGCTGGCCGGCCCGAATAAAGTCGGCCGGCACCTCAAAGCGCCGCTGCGCGTGTGCGAAGCGAGGCGCAGTATCCACTTCCTTCAACTTGGTGCCATTGAAATAGACCGTCAGGTCGCCGCTCGTCCAGTCGGTATCGATGAAGAAGGCTTTGGCTTCGGGGAGAACAACCGCTTTGCGCCACCAGACGACGGCTCCTCCTTTCAGCCCGTTTTGCGCCAAGGCGCTCCGCACTCGTACCGTTTGCCAGGAGGCATCGTCAAAATCGGCCCTCGCCCATCCTAGGCTCTCTCCCTGATTTCCCGCATCCTCTTCCAAATGAGCGGTGATCCATTGATTGAGCGCGGGGTCAAAAGCTTGGCTCGCCTGGGGGAAAGCCTCCATCGCCGCGACATCCGCCGCCGCGGCGGATTGAAATTCGGGGTCTGCCTCCAGAACAGGGAGGCTAACCCACGCCTCGGCTCGTGTACCGCCGTAGGAGGAAACGATGATGCCCACCGGTACCTTGAGTGCTTCGCGCAGATTGCGGGCGTAATAATAAGCGACCGCGCTAAACCCCGGCGCATGGGCTGGATTGGCCGAAAGCCACCCCGCCGGGTGGTCGAAGTTACGTTGCGGCTGAAGGCTTCCGTGATGGGGCACTGTCAGGATGCGCAGATCAGGATCGGCCGATGTGGCGATATCGGCGCCGTTATAAGCTTTGTCCCAGGCAAGGGCGTAATCCATGTTGGACTGGCCGGACGCCAGCCAGACTTCGCCCACCAGTATGTCGTGGACGACGATGATTTGGCTGCCCTGCACGGTCAGGATGAGGGGAGGGCCGACTTGGAGGGGATCAAGTTTGACCGACCAGTTTCCCGCCGTATCGGCTTGGACCAGGTGGCTTTGATTGCCAATCGAAATCGTAAGTCGTTCTCCAGGATCCGCCTCACCCCACACCGGAACCGCAACCCCTCGTTGAAGGACCATGTGGTCGGAGAAGAGCGGACCTAATGTCATGGTTGCCAATGCGGGGCAGAGGACTGCCATGGCCATACTCCAGCCAATCGTTAAGACAAGGGGCTTGGCCCGGCCAAATGGGATTTTATGAAAGTTCAATTTTCCTCTTTTAGGTGACACGGGCTTGGAGAAGAAAGAAAACTCAAAATGCTGATTATGAAATACTTAAGCAATAACTCAAATGGTATTCGCGAGATTTTAGCCGATGGTTCATTTGAAATTACCTTAAGTTATCATAGGGTGACTGCTATTGACAAATACTTGTGTGATCCGGCTAAATGGATGATATGTCCCGATTCGTCATTAACCTTCTCTCCTGGATTCTCATCACCACGCCAAGCTTTGCGGGAGGAACGATCACATGGCCGGAACCAACTCCTCCACCGGGCGCCAATCCAGCGGTGATTCCTGCCCCACGGATGGAGTGGTTTTCAAAGTTTCAACAAAATTTGGATAATTCACGCAAAATGCCTCAGATCGACCTCATCTTCGATGGGGACTCCATCACCGATTTTTGGCAGGGCAACGGCAGAGCTGTTTGGCAGGAGCGGTACGGTAAATTGAATGCATTCGATTTTGGAATTGCCGGAGACCGGACCGAAAACCTTCTTTGGAGGCTGGACCAAGGACAGGTTGACAACCTACGTCCCAAATTGGTGTTGTTGATGATCGGTACCAACAACATCGGAGCACGTACCCCACAACAAATTGCCGATGGGGTCAAGGCTATCATCGACGAGTACCAAAAGCGATGCCCGGAGGCTACCATCCTGCTGCAGGCAATTTTTCCACGTAGTCCGAAACCGACCGATCTTCCGCGAATTCTGGTCAAACAGGTGAACGACATCATCTCCCACTATGGTGATGGCAAGAAGGTGATCTATATTGATTTCGGCGACAAATTTCTTCAACCGGATGGAACGCTCTCTCCGGATATCATGCCCGACTTCTTGCACCCTTCGCCGAAGGGCTACGAAATTTGGGCCGATGCCATTCAGTCGCAGATTGACGCCATTTTTCCACCACAGCCCCACTAGCAAAAGAAAGGGCGATCAATCCGCGCCTTATGACCTGAGAAGGTCGACTTTCGAGATAGAAGTCCGAAAATTATTGAGAGGGATTTAGAGGAGCGTAATTCGAACCAGTGGCGACCCGAATACCCGTGGGATCGTTATTTTGGATGTCGGCGGGACTCACGCTCCGATCCAATCCGACGAGTTCACCCGCGAAAGGACCGGGATCGGTGACGATATTTCCTAGCAACTTAACATCTTTACTTTGGTTAATTGAGATGATGTTTCCTGGGCCCGTCGATTGAATTTGAAACGGTTTGCTGATCTTATTGTCGATGATCTGAACGCCATCCGCCCATTCCGCGCGAATGATGGAAAGACCGTAACAGGTATCGAAGCTGTTATGAGTGATGGTAATATTTCGGTTACCGATGGCGCCGTCCCCGTGGACCAAGACGGCCGCTTGTGGCCCATTGTTCTTATTGCACTGAATGAAGGTGTTGCCAGAAACCGTTACGTTCCAGCAGTAGCCCGCCTCGTTCCACCAGAACTCCGGCCCGATGCTGACCCCAGACATTCCACAGCCCGAGATGGTGCAGCCTTGGATGAGTCCATCGTCGGCCTTCACCAGAATTCCTCTGGAACGGGTGTCGCCCAAGCGGCAGCGAAGAATCTTATAACCGCGCCCACAATTAGCGGGGTCGCTTGCCTTTGTGCCTTTGCGCTTGTCGGACTTCTCCGAGACGTCGATGGGCACGTCCAAATTATGATCGAGCGTGATTTGCACCGTTCCGTCGGATTGGGGGCTGACTGCTGCGCAAACCGCCTGCGCAAAGAAGCCATTCATATCCGCGATCAGCAGGGAATCGCCCACTACCGGAAGGGGCCGCGCGGAAGCCAGGGTAATTTCGGTTTTATTCGCCGCCACTACCCGATCAAAACTTCCATGAATGGCGATACAATCATCCAAAAAAACCCCGGTGAAAACGCAGTCCTCTATATCGGGCCCAGTGGACGTTCCGACGGAATGAAAACCGTCCGCGCCGCAGCCCACCAACTCGTCTTCCGTCGCTCCCGCAGGACGTGGCCCAGGTTGAAGTTTGCAGCCTAAATAACGGTTGGCACCGGCCCCTCCAGTTTCGAAAAGGCGGCGAAGCCTGCGTTTTGAAGCGTGACTTTTTCCAAGGTGCAGGCCTGGCAATCGTCGAGATGGAAGACTGAGGAGCCACCCGGTGCGCGGGTTACGAGCCAATCGCCGACAGCGAATTTCGCTGCCCTGCCCAGGGAATAATGAAAGCGATAGAGGCCCGGTCCGACGAGTTCGGCGCTTTCGGGGGCCCAATCTCCCGTATCCACCTTCAAAAGACGCGTTTGTTGGTCCACGACGTCATAAGTTGATTTAACAGGATCTATATTCGTAGGGTATCCCGCGTCTATTTGCCAGTCGCAGGTCTCGCCTTTGTCGTCCGTGCCAATAGCTGTGATCCGTCCCTGGGTAAAAGACGGATGTACGAAGAGAAAAGTTCCTCCGCCCCACGTCACGTTGGCGCAATGTCGTAAATGAATGGGACGTCGATTCACGTCCTCGAAAATAAGGGTCACATCCGTGGCGTGTATGACCGTGCCGCTCCAATGATCAAGCAGGATCGACTCTCCGGTATTGGAGGGCGGCGTCACGGGAAAATCATAGATGCCGGGAGCAATCGTCAAATCCCGGGCGCCTTGGTTGTAAGCTTGCTCAAGCGCACCGGGCAAACCTGCCGGATGCTGTGGATCGCCAACGGTAACCGTTTGGGAGAGTGCCCAAGCCGCAGAGCCCAGCAAACAAAATACAATCCAAAACAAAGACTGAACCAGAGAGCGGTAAAAACAACAAAACATGAAAAGTCGGGGCGTTATATTTTTTACAAAAGAAAGACAATCGAAAACGTCGAATGAAGGATACGTCTAATCAAGTCCTCGATGAAGCTAAGGTTACGTGGGCTTTGTTTCCATCTACTTGCCGATGATTGTCGGTTGTTGAATAGAAATATGGTCCGAGTCGGTGATGTGAAAAAACGGGCCGACAGAGCGTTGGTCGGGATAGGCGTGGGTTTCTTCCACGCGATTGTCCTTAAAGACAAGACCGTCGATGGAGTATCCGTAAAAAAGTGGAGTGTGGTCGAAGACCCGAAAAAGATTATCCTCGATCACGATATTCCGATTGTAACGACTCGATGCTTGTTGTGACGGTTCAATACCGGCGCCGACTGCGATGACTCCTTTGCCCCAGACTCCATAATTGCAATTATCGAACACGTTTCGCCGGATGGTTAAGCTTCGCACGCCCGCCTGCTCGAACCAAAAGCGCCCGTCTCCTTCCATCAAAATCGCGGAGCCAGCTGTGTGAAAGGTGTTTCCCTGCACTAAAATAGGACCACGTGATCCCAGCAAAAGACCTCGTGCGCGGTTGTCACGGATGGTGCATCCTTGGATCAAAACGTTGGGCTTGTCGGCGGTGTCGTCAATGATGTCGTTGATCTGCACGTCCTGCGGCAAGTTAGAATCGAAGATTACGCGATTTAATTCGCTATTCAGCCGTTCGACGGATTGGACGGTGAGTTCACCGTAGGTCACGAGGCTGTTCGCATGAACCAACTCGATTTTCATGCCAGCCCGAAGAAAGTCGAATCCGTATTGCTGCGGATGCATTAAGCGAACCTCCAGTGAATTAGGGGAAAGTTTGTCGGTGATCTTAAGGTAGATACCGTGGATGTTGGTGGCGTCATCCATCTGATTCTCGAAAACGCAATCAATCATGGAGAGCTTCCCGGAACAATTCACAAAATGGGTGGCATCGGCGCTGGTGCTGATCATTCGATCGCCGGACGGCGTCACCTTGACTCTATCCACCAAAAGATCGCTCGAGCGCTCGCCAATAATGCCCATGCCGCCGGCGTGGTAGATAATCAGATCGGATAAATCGACTCCGGTACTGTCGGCGATCACAATGCCCGGCACTTGCCTGTCGGCTGCCCCAAAGACGAGGATATTTCCTGGTGTACCCCGAAATCCCTTTACCTGAAGACGGACTTGGCGCGGTGCTATTTCAGAGGCAGCCAGATTTGGGCCTGTGAAATAATCGTGAACCATGAAGGCGGTCTCACGCTTGGAAGCATCGAATTCCAGAAGAGAGCTGAAGGGATAGAGCGTCTTTTCGTCTCCGGAAGTTCCAATAAACGTCAGTAACCCGGCCTGTATCTTATAGGGGTACTCGGGACTGAAGGCGACATCGACCGAGTCCTTGCCCACTGCCAGGATTTGTCCTTCGCTATGGAAGGTGCGATCGAAATCGACCTTGAAGTTACGGAGCGCGATGTGCTGTGAGTCTTCAACAACGAACGGAAGAGTAAGCCGTGAAAAAGAAAGAGTGATCCGCCTCCATCAATTTCAAAATTCTTGAATCCATTCAGCAGAAACGCAATCCGTTTGAGGCCTGAATCGTTATTGGAGATGAAGACCATGCTTTCCAATGCGCGATCACGTTGAAAGCGATAGATCCCCTTGGGGAAAACGAGTTTTGGAATTCCGTTGTTTTTGCAGTAAACTAAAGCCTTTCTGACCGCATACGTTGCATCCTGGTTGTCCGTCGATGATGTGCTTAGGAACTGGGTAATGCTGACCGAGGAAGAATGGCCTGACGGGAGAGCATCTCCTCCATGAGCTGATTGATCGCCCCAAACATACACCATTGAAATGGAAAAGAGGCAAATACAGCAAAAAAACAGCGCGAGACGATGCGTTGACGAAAAAGAAAAGAATAAAGGGCTCATTATTAATCAGGGGAAGGCAGACACGCTTAGGGATTGATTCCAGTAACGGGGAGAAGAGGCACGCTTTGCAGATCGGTCGTTGCCGCGATGGGTTGCACCTTCCCTGAAGCATCGAGACGGAACGGTTCAATCGATAACCTGCCGGCGGCCGGACTGCGAGGGACTTCGCAACGGTATGAAATCCATTTTCCCCCGTCCGGGCCGGTAAAGATGGCGGCGTGACCGCCTAGAAAAAGCTTCCCGCGAGGATCCTTTTGATAAGGACCTGTTACGTTGGTCGCATAAGCCACACCCACCCAGTACCCTTTCCAATCTGCGGGAGCGTCGACTGGGTAGGGTTCCGCATAAATCAAGGTATAAATGCCGTTCATGTTTTCCAGCCACGGCCCCTCTAGATAGCGAGGACTTGTAGGGGCTCCAATATCATCATTTCTAGCTTGAATAATTGTCTTGGGTTGACCCACAAGTTCGACTTTGTCTTGCTCCAGGCCCGTCAGGTCAATCTGCTGAATGTCGATATTATAGCGGGGCATGATAGCGTAAGTTTTACCATCGGTGTCCTCGAAGAGCGTCGTATCGCATCCGGCTCCCTTTATATAAGTGATATGCCGATAAGGACCGGTGATACGGTCGGCCACTCCGACAAATGCCCATCCGGCGGTGCCCCATCGGCCTGCAGGATTATATTCAGGTTTGATCCAGTTATCCGCCGTGAAGATGAGATAAAACTTTCCGTTAAACTTGTGAATTTCAGGGGCCCAAAAGCGATTTTTATAGGGTGAACTCTCAGGCAAATCAGATGATTTAACGAGCCAGTTATCAAATTTCCAAGTCTTTAGATCTGGAGAAGAATAGATCGCGATACCGGGAGATGATCCATTATCCGGAAGATTCATGCGCTTGTCTTCCCGATTGGCAAATGGCGCCATGGTGAAGATTAGATAATAGGTGTCCCCTTCACGAATAATGACCGGATCTCTCACCTCGCTCGTTGGACGAGGTTGCCCTTCGGTATAAGCGAAGGGCAAGGGGTTTTGATAGCTAAATGTCTCATTCGCGTTTAAGGAGTCAAAGGCGGAAATGGCATAAACAAGAAAGACCAAGACGTGCAGGATAGACAGGCGAAAAAACCGAAGAGGAAGGAAGAAAGTCACCGATTTATTTTAGTCATTCATCGAGGCATGGCAATGGGCATTTTCCTTCTTAAGAAAATGGAGTGGTTTTGAAAAAGTGATCGGTTTTAGATGTCAACCAGGAATGAAAGTAATTCGTGAAATATTCACACGAAAGATGAGCTTTCCTTCTTTGAATAGGACTGTCTCCGCTTAGAATAAATGGTGATGCCCTTGCAGGCCTCATGCTCGCCCATGAATTCGAACGATTGTCCCTCCAAAGTGACCAGGAGACAGCTTCTGGCTTCTCTTCTTAAGGCCCCGTTGGTGGGTTGTCTGCTAATGGGCAATGGCCAGATGGCGAATGCTCGGCAAGAACGAGATGCTTTGACTGAAGCCTCGGGTAGAGACTGGCTGAATATCCGCATTATTTTGGCGGGTAATTATGCCGATCCAACGATTTTGCGGGACGGTCGTGATTATTATATGACGCATTCGACCAACACCTATAATCCATCGCTGCTAATCTGGCATTCGTCGGACCTTATTCATTGGAAGGCAATGGGCTACGCCTTAAATGATCCCGACGGCACGCGTTTGGGCGCCCGACCTTAGCAAGGTGGGAGACACCTTTTATATTTATTATCCCAGTGATGGAGGTATTCACGTGATTACCTCCAAAAATCCCAGGGGCCCATGGACTCGACCGGTCGATCTTCAATTATCCCATCGCTGGACCGATCCCGGTCATGTAGTCGGGCCGGACGGAAAGCGTTATCTGGGACTTTCCAAGGGTTATCTGGTCCAGTTGGCCGATGATGGGCTGTCGGTCGTCGGTCAACCTCGCCGGATTTATGAAGGCTGGCCGGTTCCGTGGGACCCGAATCGATTTGTGGGAGAAGGCCAATGTTTGGAGGGCCCCAAGTTTTTTCGTCGTGGCGACTACTACTATTTTGTTTCGGCGGAAAATGGCACCGCCGGTCCGCCCACCAGTCACATGCTGGTGGTGTCCCGTTCCAAGTCGCTAGAGGGCCCTTGGGAAAATTGTCCTGCCAATCCCATCGTCCATACCCGATCGAGCGAGGAACCGTGGTGGTCGCGCGGTCATGGAACGATATTCGATACTCCCGAAGGCCGATGGTATGTGGTCTATCACGCCTACAAGGCAGGATTTCACACCTTGGGCCGGTTTACACTCATTGAGCCGATTATTTGGACGGAAGACGGTTGGCCTGCGTTGCCGAAAACACGCGATGTAAGCGATCCTGTCCTGGCCACGGAAATCCCGTTTCCGGCGGAGTTTGTTGACGATTTCAAAGATCCTCACCTTCGCATGGATTGGCAGTACTACGGTGCCGCGCGTCCCGACATGAAACTCTGGATCAGCGCGATCGTGGGTCCGGACACGGCGAGGCTGATGGGGGCGTTCTACGGTTCCTTGCCCGCGACGAAGCCAAGCGACGAGGGAGCCGAGACCGCCGCCACGGGGTCCGACGCCGCCGGGAAAAGACGCAGCGCTCGCGGAGGTGCTCGAACTGCCGCGCCGCTCGACGCCCGACTCGGCACGCCGCAGCCAGGATCGATGAGCGCCGGGCCGAAGAAGGTCGCGGTCCTCAAGGGCGGCGGTTCGCTCGAGCGAACCGTCTCACTACGCTCGGGCGCGCGGGCGCAGAGCGCCCTGCGCCAGCTCGGCCACGAGGTCGTCGCGATCGACGTTGGGCCCGATCTGGTGGCGCAGCTGCTGGAGACCCAACCCGACGCGGCTTTCATCGCGCTGCACGGCAGCGACGGCGAGGACGGGACCGTGCAGGGACTGCTCGAGGCGATCGGCATCCTGGACACCGGCTCCGGTCCGGCGGCTTGCATGCGCTGCACGGACAAGGCGTTGGCGAAATACCTGATGCGCGAGGCGGGGATCCCCACACCCGAGTTCGTGGCGTTCAAGGAGAGCGCGATCAAAGAGCTCGGCGTCGCCGCGGCGCTGCCGAGCCTGGAGCGGAGCATCGGCTTTCCGCTCGTCGCCAAGCCGGCCAGCCAGGGCTCGGCGCTGGGCGTCAAGTTCGCGCGCGCTCCGCCGAGGAGCTGCCGGCGGCGATCGTGGGGGCGCTTTCCTACGACCGCAAGGTCGTGATCGAGCGCTACATCCGCGGGCGCGACCTGGCTGTGTCGGTGCTCGACGCGGCGGTCGGCGGAACGCCCGCGCCGGATGGAGACGCGCGCGCGCGTGGTCCGGACGCATCTGGTCCGGGCACATTCGGATGCGGCGCGGAGCCCATTGCGCTGCCGGTCGTCGAGGCGATCCCGCGCGAAGAGGAGTTCT